>NZ_JAHBZK010000009.1 GCF_019635465.1 Hydrogenophaga sp. | reverse complement strand
TTCCCTTCACCCACGCCTCGCACCGCCGCCATGCAAGCCACCCATGTCTTTCACCGCCAGCTCACCCAGGACCTGCCTGTTGCCGTGAGCGGGCAGGGCATCACCATTACCGACAGCCAGGGCAAGACCTATCTCGACGCGTCCGGGGGCGCGGCAGTGTCCTGTCTGGGCCACGGTCACCCGGACGTGGTGGCTGCCATGCACCGCCAGATCGACCAACTCTCCTATGCCCACACCAGCTTTTTCACCACCGCGGTGGCCGAGGAACTGGCCGATACGCTCATTGACACCGCGCCCAAGGGCATGAGTCACGTCTACTTCGTCAGCGGCGGTTCCGAGGCCGTCGAGGCGGCGCTCAAGATGGCCAGGCAGTACTTCGTCGAGATCGGGCAACCCCAGCGCAAGCACTTCATCGCGCGCCAGCAGAGCTACCACGGCAACACCCTGGGCGCGTTGGCCGTGGGCGGCAATGCCTGGCGGCGTGAGCAATTCAAGCCCTTGCTCATCGATGTGACGCATGTGTCACCGTGCTACGAATACCGCCACCGCCGCGAGGACGAAACGCCCGAGCAATACGGCCAGCGCTTGGTAGCCGAGCTGCAGCAGACGATCGAGCGCCTGGGTGGCGAGAACGTGATTGCCTTTGTTGCCGAAACGGTGGGCGGCGCCACCGCCGGCGTGCTGACGCCGGTGCCGGGCTACTTCAAGGCGGTGCGTGAGCTGTGCGACCGCCACGGCATCCTGCTGATCCTGGACGAAGTCATGTGCGGCATGGGACGCACCGGCACGCTGCACGCCTGCGAGCAGGATGGCGTCGTGCCCGACCTGCTCACGATCGCGAAGGGTCTGGGCGGTGGCTACCAGCCCATCGGCGCGGTGCTCGCGCAGCAACGCATCGTCGATACCTTTCGCCAGGGCAGTGGCCTGTTCCAGCACGGACACACCTATCTGGGGCATGCGGTGGCCTGTGCGGCGGCGCTGGCGGTGCAACGCGTGATCCAGCGCGATGGTTTGCTGGCGCAGGTGCGCTCGCGAGGCGACACGCTCAAAGGCCTGCTTGAAGACGCGTTCGGCACACACCCGCATGTGGGCGACATCCGCGGACGTGGTCTGTTCTGGGGCGTCGAGCTGGTGGCAGATCGCGCCAGCAAGCAGTGGTTCGACCCCGCGCTCAAGCTGCACGCACGCATCAAGCGCGCGGCCATGGCCGAGGGCCTGATGGTGTACCCGGCCGGTGGCACAGTGGACGGGCGTTGTGGAGACCACGTACTGCTGGCCCCGCCCTTCATCAGCACCATCGACGACCTGGCCCAGATCGTGCAACGTCTTCGGCGCGCGATCGACAAGACCTTGGCCGGGGTACCGGTGGCAGCAGCCTGATTCCATGCGGGCTTTGCATGCCCTACCGGGGTAAACCCCGCTCTTTGATCCACGGGCCTTGGCGGCGCTTGAATTAGCATCGACGACCTGTGCATGGCGGCTCCACAAGGGCCGTGTGCCTTTTCAACCACCAGTGAACTGCAGGAGAAACCACATGAAAAAACTCACCGCCTGCCTCAGCGCCGTGGCCGCCACGGTCGCCCTGATGGCACCCACCGCGCCCGCACAGGCACAACAGAAGTTCATGACCATCGGCACCGGTGGCGTGACGGGTGTGTACTACGCAGCCGGCGGCGCCATCTGCCGTCTGGTGAACAAGGACCGCAAGACCCACGGCTACCGCTGCACGGTGGAATCCACCGGTGGTTCGGTCGCCAACATCAACACCATCAAGGCCGGCGACCTCGATTTCGGCGTGGCGCAGTCCGACTGGAACTACCACGCTTACAAGGGCACCAGCGCATTCCAGAAGGATGGTGCCTACGCTGACCTGCGTTCGGTCTTCTCGCTGCACCCCGAGCCGTTCACCGTGCTCGCGCGCGCCGACGCCAACGTCAAGAACTTCAGCGACCTCAAGGGCAAGCGCGTGAACGTGGGCAATCCGGGTTCGGGCACCCGTGCCTCGATGGACCAGTTGCTGTCCGCCATGGGCTGGAAGATTTCCGACTTCGGTCTGGCCGCCGAGCTCAAGGCTGACGAACACGGTGCCGCCCTCTGCGACAACAAGATCGACGCCTTCTTCTACGGCGTGGGCCACCCGAGCGCGAACATCTCCGACCCGGTGACCACCTGCGGTGCCAAGCTGGTCAACATTACCGGCCCGGCCGTCGACAAGCTGGTGGCCGAGAACTCGTTCTATGCCAAGGCGGTGATCCCTGCGGGTCTGTACAAGGGCAACGATCAGGACACCAACACCTACGGTGTGCTGGCCACCTTCGTGACCTCGGCCAAGGCGCCCGATGACCAGGTCTATACGCTGGTCAAGGCGGTGTTCGAGAACTTCGACGAGTTCAAGAAGCTGCACCCGGCGTTCGCGCACCTCAAGCCCGAGAACATGGTCAAGGACGGCCTGAGCGCGCCGCTGCACGCTGGCGCAGCAAAGTACTACAAGGAAAAGGGCTGGATCAAGTAACCTGCTGATCCATTGCCGCTGAACACCCCATGCGCGGCTCCGCGGTGCATGGGGTGTTTCGATTGGGGCCAGCCATTGGCCCGCGCTCTTTGCCTTCATCGCCATGAACAAAGCCGACAACATCGCCGACGTCGACGTCAATCAGCTCGTGCAGGACAACGACTCGGGTGGTCGCGATCCGGGCCCCTTGGTCAAAAAGCTGATCCTGGTGGTCGCCGTGGCCTGGTCCCTGTTCCAGCTCTGGATCGCCTCGCCGCTGCCTTTCACCCTGGGCGTCTTCTTGCTCAACGACACCGAGAGTCGCGCCATCCACCTGGCGTTTGCGGTGTTTCTCGGCTTCCTGGCCTATCCGGCGTTCAAGCGATCCCCTCGCGACCACGTGCCTGTGATCGACTGGGTGTTTGCACTGGCCGGCGCCTTTTGCGCGGCCTACCTGTTTCTTTTCTACCGTGAGCTGGCCACGCGTCCCGGACAACCCAATCTGATGGATGTGGTCTCGGCCGTGGTGGGTGTGGTGCTGTTGCTCGAGGCCACGCGCCGCGTGCTGGGGCTGCCCATGGTGGTGGTGGCGGCGGTCTTCCTGGCCTACACCTTCCTGGGGCCCTACATGCCCGAGTTGCTGGCCCACCGCGGTGCCTCGCTCGACCGCGCGGCCTCGCATTTCTGGCTGACCACCGAAGGCGTCTTCGGTGTGGCGCTGGGCGTGTCCAGTGGCTTCATCTTTTTGTTCGTGCTGTTCGGCTCGCTGCTCGACAAGGCCGGGGCGGGCAACTACTTCATCAAGAGCGCCTTCGCTCTGCTGGGCCACATGCGGGGCGGGCCGGCCAAGGCGGCCGTGGTGTCCTCGGCGGCCACCGGCATCATCTCGGGCTCGTCGATTGCCAACGTGGTGACCACGGGCACCTTCACCATCCCGCTGATGAAGCGGGTGGGCTACCGGGGTGACCAGGCCGGCGCGGTCGAGGTGTCGAGCTCGGTCAACGGCCAGATCATGCCGCCGGTGATGGGCGCAGCGGCCTTTCTGATGGTTGAGTACGTCGGCATTCCGTACGTGGAGGTGATGAAGCACGCGTTTTTGCCGGCCATCATTTCCTACATCGCGCTGTTCTACATCGTGCACCTGGAGGCACTCAAGGCGGGCATGCAGGGCCTGCCCCGGCGCACGCAGGCAACGGGCACCCAACGCCTGGTGTCCTTCCTGATGACGGTTGCCGGGTTCATCGTGCTGGCCGGCATCACCTACTACGTGGTGGGTTTCATCAAGTCGATGCTGGGGGCGGCCGCCGTGCCCGTGATCGGCGTGTTGCTGCTGCTGTCCTACATCGGCCTGCTCTGGGTGGGTTCACGCCAGCCCGACCTGCCCATTGACGACCCGAACGCACCGGTGTTTGAACTTCCCGAGACGGGCCCCACCGTCAAGAGCGGTCTGCACTACCTGCTGGCGGTGGTGGTGCTGGTCTGGTGCCTGATGGTCGAGCAACTGTCACCCGCGCTGTCGGCGTTCTGGGCCACGATGTTCATGGTCTTCGTCATGCTGACGCAAAAACCCATCCTGGGTCTGCTGCGTGGCGAGGGCAATCCGGGCGCGCACGTGAAGGCGGGGCTGACCGATCTGGTCGATGGCCTGGCCACGGGCGCGCGCAACATGATCGGCATCGGGGTGGCCACCGCGGCCGCCGGCATCATCGTGGGCACGGTGTCGCTCACAGGCGTCGGGCTGGTCATGACCGAGGTCGTCGAGATCCTTTCTGGTGGCAACCTGATGCTCATGCTGGTGCTGGTGGCCGTGATCAGCCTGGTGCTGGGCATGGGGTTGCCGACGACCGCCAACTACATCGTGGTGTCGACCCTGATGGCGCCCGTGGTGGTTGAGCTGGGCGCGCAGAGCGGGCTCATCGTGCCGCTCATTGCAGTGCACCTGTTCGTCTTCTATTTCGGGCTGATGGCCGATGTGACGCCACCCGTGGGGTTGGCGTCGTTCGCGGCGGCTGCCATTGCCCGACACGACCCGATCAAGACCGGCATCACCGCCTTCTACTACAGCATGCGCACGGCCATTCTGCCGTTCCTGTTCATCTTCAATACGCAGCTGCTGCTGATCGGTCTGGATGGGCCGTTCCATCTCGTGCTGACGGTGGGCATCGCGATCATCGCCATGCTGGTGTTTGCGGCGGCCACGCAGGGCTACTTCCTTACGAAGACCCGCTGGTACGAGACCATTGCGCTGTTGCTCGTGTGCTTCACGCTGTTCCGCCCTGGCTTCTGGATGGACATGGTGCATCCGCCCTTTGATGAGCTCAAGGGCGAAGCGATGATCAAGGCCATCGAAGAGGCGCCGGACAACACCGGCAAGCGTGTGTGGATCGAAGGCCTCAACCTCAATGGCGACGAGGTTCGCAAAGGCGTGCTGCTGCCACTTGGACCCAAGGCACCCTTGAAAGAGCGCCTCGCGCAGGCAGGTGTCACGGCCATGGCCGACACGGACGGCCTGATGGTGGCCGCGGTGAAGTTCGGCAGCACGGCCGAGAAGCTGGGCCTTGAGCAAAGCTTTCACATTACCGCGGTCGAGGTGCCCGCCGACCGACCTGCCAAGGAATGGCTGTTCATTCCTGCGCTGGCGCTGCTGGCCTTGGTGATGTGGCGACAGACCGCCAGGATCCGTCGGGAGAAGGGCGCGTCCGCCACATGAGTGCACCCCGGATCGCGCTCATCCACGCGCTGACCCATTCGGTGGCGCCGATCAACGAGGCCATGGAGCGTGACTGGCCGCAGGCCATTCGCATGAACCTGCTCGACGACAGTCTGTCGGCCGATCTGGCCCGCTCGGGGCAAGGGTTGGATGAAGCCATGCACGCGCGCTTCGAGGTGCTGACGGCGTATGCCGAATCGACGGGCGTGCAGGGCATTCTGTTCACCTGCTCGGCCTTTGGCCCCTGCATTGAGGCCGCCGCGGCCCGACGCCTCCACATGCCAGTGCTCAAGCCCAACGAAGCCATGATCGATGAGGCTGTGTCGCAGGCCAACGGACGCCCCATTGGATTGCTGGCCACCTTCGGGCCGACACTGCAATCGATGCCGCCCGAGTTTCCTGAAGGTTGCGTGGTCGTTCCTGGTCTGGCCGAGGGGGCGCTGGCGGCGCTCAATGAAGGCGATCCGCAGCGGCACGACGCGCTGGCCGTCCAGGCGGCAATGCGTTTGCGTGAGCAAGGGTGTGCCCTGATTGCGCTGGCTCAGTTCAGCCTGGCGCGCGCGGCCGAAGCCGTGGCCCTGGCCACCGGTCTGCCCGTGCTGACGACGCCGGGCAGCGCCATTCGCGCCTTGCGACGCCGACTGGCGGTCTGAGGCCGGTCAAGCGATCAGCCCAACGGCTACAATCGCGGGTTTCCGTGAGTGGGCTGCCCGCCCCGCAGGGGCCCCGGCCCGGCGGCGCCAGACGCCCTCCCGGCGCGCGGGTGGCGAAATTGGTAGACGCACCAGGTTTAGGTCCTGACGCCAGCAATGGTGTGGGGGTTCGAGTCCCCCCCCGCGCACCAGCCCCACGGATTCACCGATTTCCCTCGCTGGCCATGCGGACCGGCGCTTCCCTTGGAGTACACCATGACCGTGACCGTTGAAACCCTGGAAAAGCTGGAGCGCAAGATTACGCTGACGCTGCCCGCTGACGTGATCCAGAACGAGGTGGCCGCCCGCCTCAAGCGCATTGCGCGCGACGTGAAGATGGACGGCTTCCGTCCCGGCAAGGTGCCGCTCAATGTGGTGGCCCAGCGCTATGGCTATTCGGTCCAGTACGAGGTCATGAACGACAAGGTCGGTGAAGCCTTTGCCACTGCGGCCAACGAAGCCCAGTTGCGCGTGGCCGGTCAGCCGCGCATCACCGAGAAGGAAGGTGCACCGGAAGGCCAGCTGTCCTTTGACGCTGTGTTCGAGGTGTACCCGGAAGTGAAGATCGGCGACCTCGCCGGCGCCACGGTCGAGAAGCTGGCCGCCGAGGTGGACGATGCTGCCATCGACCGCACGCTCGACATTCTCCGCAAGCAGCGCCGTACCTTTGCACAGCGCGCCCAGGACCAGGCTGCCCAGGACGGCGATCGCGCCACGATCGACTTCGAAGGCAAGATCGATGGCGAAGCCTTCGAAGGGGGCAAGGCCAGCGGCTTCCAGTTCATCGTTGGCGATGGCCAGATGCTCAAGGAGTTTGAAGACGCCGTGCGTGGCATGAAGACCGGTGAGAGCAAGACCTTCCCGCTCGCTTTCCCTGCCGACTATCACGGCAAAGACGTCGCCGGCAAGACGGCCGACTTCCTGGTCACGGTCAACAAGATCGAAGCCGCCAACCTGCCGGCGGTTGACGAGGCCCTGGCCAAGTCGCTGGGGATCGCCGACGGCACCGTCGAAGGTCTGCGTGCCGACATCCGCAAGAACCTCGAACGTGAGGTCAAGTTCCGCCTGCAGGCCCGCAACAAGGCGGCAGTGATGGACGCTCTGGTCGCGGTGGCCGAGCTGGATTTGCCCAATTCGGTGGTGCAAGCCGAACTCGACCGTCTGGTCGAAGGTGCGCGCGCTGACCTCAAGCAGCGTGGCATCAAAGACGCCGAGAAGGCCCCGATCCCCGAAGAGCTCTTCCGTCCGCAGGCC
Organism: Hydrogenophaga sp.; assembly: GCF_019635465.1. Classification (GTDB taxonomy): domain Bacteria; phylum Pseudomonadota; class Gammaproteobacteria; order Burkholderiales; family Burkholderiaceae_C; genus Hydrogenophaga. The sequence continues at coordinate 176,316 of NZ_JAHBZK010000009.1, read as the reverse complement.
GAGCGACGCGTGCGCCTGGGCCTTGTGGTCGCTGAGCTGGTCAAGGCCAACGAACTGCATGCCAAGCCGGAGCAGATCAAGGCACACATTGATGAACTGGCCGCTTCCTACGAAAAGCCCGCCGATGTGGTGCGGTGGTACCAGGGCGACAACCGCCGTATGGCCGAAGTCGAGGCCATCGTGATCGAGAACAACGTCACCGAGTTCGTTCTGTCCAAGGCCCAGGTGTTGGACAAGGCCGTTTCGTTTGACGAACTGATGTCGCAGGCCTGATCTGCGGTGATGTCGAGAAAAGAGGGCGGTTCGTTCCGCCCTCTTTTTTTTGTGTCGGTCGCCCCCATTTGCCGCTGACACTGTCGTACGTCCATGGCTTGGCCCCATCCCTGAAAGTGCCGAGCGTGGTTGGTTACAGTAGGGCCACCTCATCAGCCGCAGAGCGGCAATTCCCGGAGAAACGCATGAGTGCATTGGATACCCAGGGCCTGGGCATGGTCCCCATGGTCATCGAGCAATCTGGTCGGGGCGAGCGCGCCTACGACATCTATTCGCGCCTGCTCAAAGAGCGGGTGGTGTTTCTCGTCGGACCCGTCAACGATCAGTCGGCCAACCTCGTGGTGGCGCAATTGCTGTTTCTGGAAAGCGAGAACCCTGATAAGGACATTTCGTTCTATATCAATTCACCCGGTGGGTCGGTGAGCGCTGGCATGGCGATCTTTGACACCATGAATTTCATCAAGCCCGACGTTTCCACGCTGTGCGTGGGCATGGCCGCCAGCATGGGCGCGTTCTTGCTGGCCGCTGGCGCCAAAGGCAAGCGTTTCGCGCTGCCCAACTCGAAGATCATGATTCACCAGCCGCTCGGGGGTGCACAGGGGCAAGCCACCGAGATCGAGATTCACGCCCGCGAAATCCTCAAGACCCGCGAGCAACTCAACAAGATTCTGGCCGAGCGCACCGGACAGCCGCTGGAGAAGATCGAGCGCGACACCGAGCGCGACTACTTCCTCTCGGCAGCAGAGTCCGCCGAGTACGGCCTGATCGACAAGGTCATCGACAAGCGCCCGACGGCCGGTTGATCCCGTGACAAAGGCGGCACTTCCCCGGAAATTGCCGCCCTTTTCCACGGTTTGGCCCGGTCGAGCCTTGAACTATCATTGAACACCGTTTTCCCCAGTACGCGACCATGGCCGACAAGAAAGCCGCCTCATCCGAGAAAGCGCTTTATTGCTCCTTCTGCGGCAAAAGCCAGCATGAGGTGAAGAAACTCATTGCCGGGCCTTCTGTGTTCATCTGCGATGAATGCATTGACCTGTGCAACGACATCATCCGAGACGAGCTGCCTGGCGTTGAATCCGTCAAGGCCTCCGGAGATGAGTTGCCCACGCCGGCGCAGCTGAAATCCAACCTGGACAACTACGTCATCGGGCAGGATGCGGCCAAGCGCGCCTTGGCAGTGGCCGTCTACAACCACTACAAGCGCCTTCGCCACAAACAGACCGGGCGCAAGGATGAGGTGGAACTGGCCAAGAGCAACATCTTGTTGATCGGCCCCACCGGGTCAGGCAAGACGCTGCTGGCGCAGACGATGGCCCGCATGCTCAACGTGCCGTTTGTGATGGCCGATGCCACCACCCTCACCGAAGCGGGGTATGTGGGCGAAGATGTGGAGAACATCGTCGCCAAGCTGCTGCAAAGTTGCAACTACGACATCGAGCGCGCTCAGCAGGGCATCGTGTATATCGATGAGATCGACAAGATTACCCGCAAGTCCGACAACCCGTCGATTACCCGGGACGTGTCGGGCGAGGGCGTGCAACAAGCCTTGCTCAAGTTGATTGAAGGCACCATGGCCAGCGTTCCGCCGCAAGGCGGGCGCAAGCACCCCAATCAGGATTTCCTGCAGGTCGATACCACCAACATCCTGTTCATCTGTGGTGGCGCGTTCGCGGGTCTGGAGAAGGTCATTGAGGCCCGTACGGAGGCGTCTGGCATTGGTTTTGCTGCGAAGGTTCGCAGCAAACAACTGCGCAGCCTGACCGAAGTGTTTCGCGAAGTCGAGCCGGAAGATCTGATCAAGTATGGCCTGATTCCCGAGCTGGTCGGACGCCTCCCGGTGATCGCCGCCCTGGCAGAACTGAGCGAAGATGCCTTGGTGGACATCCTCACGCAGCCGAAGAATGCGGTGGTCAAGCAGTTCTCGCGATTGCTGTCGATGGAGGGTGCCGAACTGGAGGTCCGCCCAGCGGCGTTGAAGGCGATTGCCCGCAAGGCACTCGCACGCAAGACGGGGGCACGCGGTCTGCGATCGATCCTCGAAAACGCGCTGATCGACACCATGTTCGAGTTGCCGGGGTTGACCAACGTGGAGAAGGTTGTGGTCGACGAGTCGACCATCGACGAAAACAAGCCGCCGCTTCTGGTTTACCGGGAAGCGGTGAAACAGGCGTGAAGCCGGCCCGAAGGCCGTGGCGTACCAACCTCGGTTGCGCGAGGTTTTTGACTGATACGACTGCCTTCTCTTACCTGATTCCTTGAGGTTCACATGTCCGGACAAACGACCCTGCCCAACACCCCTGTGGAACTTCCGCTGTTGCCGTTGCGCGATGTGGTGGTGTTCCCGCACATGGTGATCCCGCTGTTCGTGGGGCGCGCCAAGAGCATCAAGGCGCTGGAAGCCGCGATGGAGGGCGAACGCCGCATCATGCTCGTCGCCCAGAAGGCGGCCGCCAAGGACGAGCCTTCGGTCAGCGACATGTTCGAGATGGGTTGTGTGGCCACCATTCTTCAGATGCTGAAGTTGCCCGATGGCACGGTGAAGGTGCTGGTGGAGGGTATTCAGCGCGCGAAGGTGTTGTCCATCAAGGAAGGCGAGTCCCATTTTGAGGCGCTGGTGTCGCCGATCGACCCCGCCAACGAACGTGCCGAATCCCCCGCCAATGAGCTGGAGGCGCTGCGCCGCGCCGTGATGCAGCAGTTCGATCAGTACGTCAAGCTCAACAAGAAGATCCCGTCCGAGATCCTCACCTCGATCTCCAGCATCGACGATCCTGGTCGTCTTGCCGACACCATCGCCGCACACCTTCCGCTCAAGCTGGAAAGCAAGCAAGTGGTGCTCGATCTCGATCCAGTGGTCAAGCGCCTGGAGAACTTGTTCGAGCAACTCGAGCGCGAAGTCGACATCCTCAACGTCGATAAGAAGATTCGCGGCCGCGTGAAGCGCCAAATGGAGAAGAACCAGCGCGACTTCTATCTCAACGAGCAGGTCAAGGCGATTCAAAAGGAGCTCGGCGAGGGCGAAGAGGGCGCCGACATCGAAGAGATCGAGAAGAAGATCAAGGCCGCCAGAATGCCGGCCGAGGCGCGCAAGAAGGCGGACAACGAGCTCAAGAAGCTCAAGTTGATGTCGCCCATGTCAGCGGAGGCGACGGTGGTCCGCAACTACATTGACGTGCTGGTCGGTCTGCCCTGGAGCAAGAAGACCAAGATCAAGCACGACCTTGCGTACGCCGAAGAAGTGCTCAATGCCGACCACTACGGCCTCGAGAAGGTCAAGGACCGCATCCTTGAATACCTCGCGGTGCAGCAGCGGGTCGACAAAGTCAAGGCACCGATCCTGTGCCTCGTTGGGCCACCGGGTGTGGGCAAGACCTCGTTGGGCCAATCGGTGGCCAAGGCCACTGGGCGCAAGTACGTGCGCATGGCCCTGGGCGGCATGCGCGATGAAGCCGAGATTCGCGGGCATCGACGCACTTACATCGGTGCCATGCCCGGCAAAGTACTGCAAAGCCTCAACAAGGTGGGCACCCGCAACCCGCTGTTCCTGCTTGACGAGATCGACAAGCTGGGCACGGATTTTCGCGGCGATCCCTCGAGCGCACTGCTGGAGGTTCTCGACCCGGAGCAAAACCATACGTTCGGGGATCACTACGTTGAGGTGGACTTCGACCTGTCGGATGTCATGTTCGTCGCCACGTCGAACTCAATGAACATTCCACCGGCTCTGCTGGATCGCATGGAGGTCATTCGGCTCTCTGGATACACCGAGGACGAGAAGACCAACATTGCGATGCGCTATCTGCTGCCCAAACAGTTGAAGAACAACGGCATCAAGGAGGGTGAGGTGGACGTGCGCGAAGACGCTGTTCGCGACATCGTCCGTTACTACACGCGTGAGGCCGGCGTTCGTTCGCTCGAGCGTGAGCTCTCCAAGATTTGCCGCAAGGTGGTCAAGGGCTTGCTGCTCAAGAAATACGAGCCGACGGTGGCGGTAACGGCTGAAAACCTCAGTGAGTTCCTGGGCGTGCGCAAGTACACCTACGGGCGCGCTGAGCAGCAAAATCAGGTTGGCCAGGTGGTCGGGCTCGCATGGACCGAGGTGGGCGGCGATTTGCTGACCATTGAAGTGGCCATCATGCCGGGCAAGGGTGGCACCATCCGAACAGGCTCGCTTGGCGACGTGATGAAGGAGTCTGTCGAGGCTGCTCGAACGGTGGTGCGCAGCCGTGCCCGAACGCTCGGCATCAAGGATGAGATGTTCGACAAGCGCGACATCCATATCCATGTACCCGATGGCGCGACACCGAAAGATGGCCCGAGTGCAGGCATTGCGATGACGACCGCATTGGTGTCCTCGTTGACAGGCATCCCTGTGCGGGCAGATGTCGCCATGACCGGGGAAATCACCTTGCGTGGTGAGGTGACCGCCATTGGCGGCCTCAAGGAGAAGCTGCTCGCGGCTCTGCGCGGTGGGATCAAGACGGTGGTCATACCGGAAGAGAACGTCAAGGATCTGGCGGACATTCCGGACAACGTCAAGCAAGGCCTGGAAATCATCCCGGTCAAGTGGATCGACAAGGTCTTGTCGATCGCCCTTGAGCGCCAGCCTGTGCCGCTGACGGACGAAGAGGTGGCCGCGCAATTGGCCGCTGCTTCGGTGCGTCCGGGGGCTGCCGAAGGCGATGCGGTCAAGCACTGAAAAATCTGGAGTGCCTTGAAGGCGCCCTGTTTTTTAGGCTATACTTCCAGCTTCTGCAGAACAGCAATGAATTGCAGAACATTGCGGGAATAGCTCAGTTGGTAGAGCGCAACCTTGCCAAGGTTGAGGTCGCGAGTTCGAACCTCGTTTCCCGCTCCAGATTCGCAAAAAGGGAAGCTCTGCTTCCCTTTTTTGTCCGGTGCTCACATCGGCGCGTTAGCAAATCGGTTATGCAACGGATTGCAAATCCGTCTAGGGCGGTTCGACTCCGCCACGCGCCTCCAACTCGCTCAAACCCTGTCGACAGTCCTGTCGACAGGGTTTGGTTTTTTCACCTGCGACAATGCACACCGGCACCGCTGCCTCGATGGTGAAATTGGTAGACACAGCGGACTTAAACTCCGCCGCTTTCCCGCAAGGGGGCGTACCGGTTCGACCCCGGTTCGAGGCACCACGCCAGGTCAGATCCGGTCTTACCGGAGGAGTGTGATTCATGAGCAGCCGATACGACGCACCTTTCGAGATCCATGTACATGGCGACGTGCCGCTGCGCGATGACGTTGCCTTCGATCAGATCCAGGAGGCATTGAAGCCTCTGTGGTCCTACGCCGGTGGACGTTCTCTGGCCGCAGCTGCCGAGAGCAGTTACGAAGATGAGCCAGGCATTCGATTTGATGCCGAGGCGCACGTTCTGCAAATTTGCTGGACCGTCAATGGCGATGAGGATTTTCGGCAGGCTATCGAGGATGCCTGCATGGGACTCAACGAGATTGCTGCCGCAGGCGCGCCGCTTGAGGTTTCGTTCTACGACACGGAGTTCGACGAGGAAGAAGAGGGTGCCGATGGTGAGGCGCGAGACGACTTTCTGATGTGCTTCGTGGGGCCGACACCGGCCGCGATCATGCAGGTGCAGCGAGACCTGTTGGTCCAGGACGTCGTGCAAATCATGGAGCGTCATTTCGATGCTTCAGAGCTGGGCGATGTGGTCGCGGCGGTTGACCGCCTGTTCAATCAGCGCTTCGACGCGCTGGTCAATTCCATGCAGTTGGGCAAGCCGCCGCGCGGACACGGCCCCTCCGGGCACGGCGGTCCCCGCAAGCCTCGACACCTGCATTGAAGGCTGGCCTGGGCAAGGCCACAGCCCGAACCCCCGTGGGTAGCCACTAGACTCCTGCTCGCGCCCTTTGGCGTTCAGTGGGAGTCCACATGGCCTTGTTTTCGACAGATGCCCTCAACCCCGGCGTGCGCCGCAGCGAGGTGTTCGGCTGGGCAATGTACGACTTTGCCAATTCGGGCTACACCACGGTGGTGCTCACGGCGGTGTTTGCGGCCTACTTTGTGGGTGCCGTAGCCGAAGGCGCCAACTGGGCCACCTTTGCCTGGACGGCAACGCTGAGTGCCTCCCACTTCATCGTGATGCTGACGATGCCGGCCATGGGGGCATGGGCGGACCGCCACGCAGCCAAGAAGCGCCTGCTCATGCTGACCACGGTGGGTTGTGTGGTGCTGACTGCCGCACTCGCGCTGGTCCAGCCAGGTGCGGTCGCGTTGGCGGTGGTGTTGGTGGTGGCGTCGAACGTGTGTTTTGCCTGGGGAGAGTCGCTGGTGGCGGCTTTCCTGCCCGAGCTGGCGAGGCCCCACGCGATGGGGCGCGTCAGCGGCTGGGGGTGGAGCCTTGGCTACGTGGGCGGAATGCTCACCCTGGGTCTGTGTCTCGGCTATGTGCTGTGGGCCCAGGCCCATGGGCAAAAGGGGGCTCAGTTTGTGCCGGTGACCATGATCATCACGGCCGCCATGTTTGGCTTGGCCTCTTTGTTCACCTTGGGGTTTCTGCACGAACGCGCCGAGCCGCAGAACGATCGAACAGGTGGTTGGCGAGCCTCCATGCTGCAGTTGCGGCACACGTTCGGCCAGGCACGTCACTACCGAGATTTCATGTGGTTGCTGGCCTGCACGGTGGCTTACCAGGGCGGGGTGGCGGTGGCCATTGCCCTGGCCGCCATCTACGCGGAGCAAGTAATCGGATTCGTCCAGCAGGAGACGATGGCCTTGATCTTTGTGCTCAACATCGCCGCCATGCTTGGCGCGTTCGCGTTCGGGTATGGGCAGGATCGTCTGGGTCACAAGCTCGCACTGGGGCTGACCTTGGTCGGCTGGGTGGTTACGTGCGTGTTGGCCGCCTTGAGCACCTCCAAGGGCATGTTCTGGTGGGCCGCGACGATCGCCGGGTTGTGCATGGGGTCGAGTCAGTCTGCCGGGCGCGCCATGGCAGGCATGCTGGCGCCGCCCGCACAGTTGGCAGAATTTTTTGGTCTGTGGACCTTTTCAACCCGCGTGGCCAGCATCGTGGGGCCGCTGTCCTACGGTTTGATCACCTGGGCGACCGGTGGCAATCAGCGCCTGGCGATTGTGTCCACCGCCGTGCTCTTCATCGCTGGCTTGCTGCTGCTGTTGCCGGTCGACATGGCGCGTGGACGGCGCGCTGCGCTTACGGCACCACAGGTCTGACCAGCGACGCTGTGGGCGGATCGAACGACCCGGGCGACACCGCCACGTCCCTTCGCAACCATCGCCGGGCGGCGGCAGTCAACATGGCCGGTGACCCCGTGCATTGCCATTGGGGCGCGCCTGACGGAGTTCCGGCCTTGACGGCATTACCCAGAAGATGGACTGCTCGTCTTGCGACAGCTTCGGCGGGATCCATCAACGCAACGTGCATTCCCGCGACGTCCTGCACCATGTTGCGGACCAGGGGGTAGTGCGTGCATCCCAGCACCAGCGTGTCCATGTCCGGCAACGCGCGCAGCAAAGCCCCGATGTAGGCCTCCAGCAGTGAGCGGGTGGCAGCGTGGTCGTCGCTCTCGATGGCCCCGGCCAGCCCATCTGCGCAGCATTCCTGCAGGCTGATCGTTGATGCGCTGCTCAAGCAATCGTCGCGCAGGCGGAGATAGCGGGCGCTCTGCAGCGTGGCCCTGGTGGCCAGGACGCCAATCGAGCGGCTGCGGCTGGTGGCGAAGGCCGGTTTGAGCGCCGGCTCGATGCCGACCACAGGCAAATGGGGCAGGTCGCTGCGAAGGCCCTCGACGGCGATGGCTGTTGCGGTGTTGCAGGCGACGACCAGCAGGTCGAGTTTTGCAGCCGAGTGCCAGTGCGTGATCAATGAGCGAACGCGCGCGTGCAAGGCGTCGGCGTCGCGCTCGCCGTAGGGCGCCCAGGCGTTGTCGGCCAGGTAGGTATATCGGGCATGGGGTAGCGCCTCTTGCAAGGCGCGCAGGACGCTCAGTCCCCCGATGCCGCTGTCAAAGACGCCGATCAACGGCGCTTTGGTGTTCAAGCGGAGGCGACAGCAATGCCTTTGAACTCGCCCGATGCGATGCGCTTGCTCCACTCGGCGGGACCGGTGATGTGGGCACTGGTGCCGCCGGCGTCCACCGCCACCGTCACCGGCATGTCGACCACGTCGAACTCGTAAATGGCTTCCATGCCCAGATCCTCAAAGCCCACCACGCGGGCGTGCTTGATGGCCTTGGACACCAGGTAGGCGGCGCCGCCCACGGCCATCAAATAAGCGCTCTTGTGCTGCTTGATGGACTCGATCGCGACAGGACCGCGCTCAGCCTTGCCGATCATGGCGATGAGACCGGTCTTCTCAAGCATCATGTCGGTGAACTTGTCCATGCGCGTGGCGGTGGTCGGGCCGGCGGGGCCCACCGCTTCGTCGCGCACTGGGTCGACCGGTCCGACGTAGTAGATGACGCGGTTGGTGAAGTCCACCGGCAGGGGCTCGCCCTTGCCCAGCATGTCCTGGATGCGCTTGTGCGCGGCGTCGCGGCCCGTGAGCATTTTGCCGTTGAGCAGCAGCGTCTGGCCGGGCTTCCAGTTCGCCACTTCTTCCTTGGTCAGCGTGTCCAGATTGACGCGCGTGCTCTTGTTGTAGTCGGGCGCCCAGTGCACGTCGGGCCAGAGGTCTAGGCTGGGTACATCCAGGTAAACCGGGCCACTGCCGTCAAGCACCAGGTGGGCGTGACGCGTGGCCGCGCAGTTGGGGATCATCGCGACGGGTTTGCTGGCCGCATGGGTCGGGTACATCGCAATCTTGATGTCCAGCACGGTGGTCAGGCCGCCCAGGCCTTGTGCGCCGATACCCAGTGCGTTGACCTTCTCATACAGCTCCAGTCGCAGCTCCTCGACCTGGCTGAGCTTCTCGCCTTTGGCCGATTTGGTCTGCAGCTCGTACATGTCAATGTCGTCCATCAGGGACTGCTTGGCCATCAGCATGGCCTTTTCTGCGGTGCCACCGATGCCGATGCCGAGCATGCCCGGCGGGCACCAGCCTGCGCCCATGGTGGGCACGGTCTTGAGCACCCAGTCCACCAGCGAGTCACTGGGGTTGAGCATGACGAACTTGCTCTTGTTCTCGCTGCCGCCGCCCTTGGCTGCCACCGTCACGTCGATGGTGTTGCCCGGCACGATCTCGGTGAAGATGACCGCGGGCGTGTTGTCCTTGGTGTTCTTGCGGGCGAAATGCGGGTCGGCAACCACGCTGGCGCGCAGCTTGTTGTCGGGGTGGTTGTAGCCGCGGCGCACGCCTTCGTTGACCGCGTCTTCGAGGCTGCCGGAAAAGCCTTCGAGCCGCACGTCCATGCCGATCTTGAGGAAGACGTTGACGATGCCGGTGTCCTGGCAGATCGGTCGGTGGCCGGTGGCGCTCATGCGGCTGTTGGTCAGGATCTGCGCAATCGCGTCCTTGGCAGCGGCGCTTTGCTCGCGCTCGTAGGCGCGGGCCAAGTGGCTGATGTAGTCGGCCGGGTGGTAGTAGCTGATGTACTGCAGCGCGCCGGCAATGGAGTCGATGAGGTCGTCCTGGCGGATGGTCGTGGGCATGGTCGTTCTCGCTCGGGTCAGTGTTTGTCGTGGCTCATCAGGCGATCGGCCAATGCGATGGCCAGGGCGCTGAACAGGAAGGTGATGTGGATGATGGTCTGCCACATCAGCACCTTCACGTCGTAGTTGCCGGCGTTGATGAAGGTCTTGAGCAGGTGGATGGAGCTGATGCCGATGATGGCGGTGGCCAGCTTGACCTTGAGCACGCTGGCGTTCACGTGGCTGAGCCACTCGGGCTGGTCAGGATGGCTCTCCAGATTCATGCGGCTGACGAAGGTCTCGTAGCCACCCACGATGACCATGATCAGCAGGTTCGAGATCATGACCACGTCGATCAGCGCCAGCACCACCAGCATGATGATGGTCTCGTTGAGGCCGTTGACCGTGGTGTCGCCCTTGTAGCCAATGCTCGTGATGAGCTTCTGCAGCGCCGCCTCGTTACCAAACGCGGCTTCGATGAGGTGCACCAGTTCCACCCAGAAGTGGAAGACATAGATGGCCTGGGCGGCGATCAGGCCGATGTACAGCGGCAGCTGCAACCAGCGACTGGCAAAGATCAGATTGGGTAGCGGCCGTATGGGCGCGCCGGCTTTGACGGGGTCGGTCATGGCGTCGGAGAATGGCTGGCCAGCGCGAGTGCCGGCGAAGCCCGGCATTGTAGAAGGGCGGCCTGTGTCAGGAGGACGTAAGTGCCTTTTCGCACAGTGCCGCCGCGCCCGCATTTCACAAATCCCGAGGAGACAACCGCATGTCCGCACCTTCGTCGTCGATCGAATCCGTCCTGGTCGAGAACCGCGTGTTCGAGCCGAGCCCGGCCACGGTGGCGGCTGCCCGCATCGGCGGCATGGCGGCCTACGACGCCTTGTGTGCCGAGGCGCGAGCCAACCCCGATGACTTCTGGGCCCGCCTGGCCCGCGAGAACCTGGGTTGGCACAAGCCGTTCACCAAGACGCTGGACGAGAGCAACAAGCCGTTCTTCAAGTGGTTTGCCGACGGCGAGATCAATGCGTCGTGGAACTGCCTGGATCGGCACATGGGTACCCCGGTCGAGAACAAGACCGCGATCGTGTTCGAAGCCGACGACGGCGCAGTGACCACCGTCACCTACAAGGAGCTGCTCGCCAAGGTCGCCCAGTTCGCCAACGCGCTCAAGGCCAAGGGCGTCAAACAGGGCGACCGCGTGATCATCTACATGCCGATGACGATCGAAGGCGTGGTGGCCATGCAGGCCTGCGCACGCATCGGCGCCACGCACAGCGTGGTGTTTGGCGGCTTCTCGGCCAAGGCCCTGCAGGAGCGCATACAGGATGCCGGCGCGGTGGCCGTGGTCACGGCCAACTACCAGATGCGTGGCGGCAAGGAGTTGCCGCTCAAGTCCATCGTCGATGAAGGTATTGCGATGGGCGGGTGCGAGTCCATCAAGTCTGTCATCGTGTTCCAGCGCACTGCGACCGCGTGCAACATGGTGGCCGGTCGCGACGTCACCTGGGGTGACGCCGTTGCGGGTCAGCCCACCGATTGCGCGCCAGCGTTTGTGGGCGCCGAGCACCCCCTGTTCGTGCTCTACACCTCAGGCTCCACCGGCAAACCCAAGGGCGTTCAGCACAGCACCGGTGGCTACCTGCTCTGGGCCAAGCTCACGATGCTCTGGACCTTTGACCTCAAGCCGGAAGATGTGTTCTGGTGCACGGCCGACATCGGCTGGATCACAGGCCACTCCTATGTCGCCTATGGGCCGTTGGCAGCGGGCGCAACGCAGGTTGTCTTTGAAGGCGTGCCGACCTACCCGAATGCCGGCCGCTTCTGGCAAATGATCGAGAAGCACAAGGTCTCGATCTTCTACACCGCACCCACCGCCATTCGCTCGCTCATCAAGGCGGCCGAAGGCGATGAGAAAGTGCATCCGAAGAACTGGAACCTCAAGAGCCTTCGCTTGCTGGGCTCGGTGGGCGAACCCATCAACCCTGAGGCCTGGATGTGGTACCACCGCCATGTGGGCGGCGAGCAGTGCCCCATCGTCGACACCTTCTGGCAGACCGAGACCGGCGGCCACATGATCACGCCCCTGCCGGGCGCCACGCCCCTGGTGCCGGGCTCCTGCACCTTACCCCTGCCGGGTATCGAGGCCGCGATCGTGGACGAAGCGGGCAACGACGTGCCGAATGGCTCGGGCGGCATTCTGGTCGTCAAGCGCCCCTGGCCGTCAATGATCCGCACCATCTGGGGCGACCCGGAGCGCTTCAAGAAGAGTTACTTCCCGGAAGAGCTCAAGGGCTACTACCTGGCCGGCGACGGGGCCGTGCGCAGCGCCGACCGCGGCTACTTCCGCATCACCGGTCGCATCGACGACGTGCTCAACGTCTCGGGCCACCGCATGGGCACGATGGAGATCGAATCGGCCCTGGTCGCCAAGACCGACCTGGTGGCCGAGGCGGCCGTGGTGGGCCGCCCCGACGACCTGACCGGTGAAGCCATCGTGGCCTTCGTGGTTCTCAAGCGCTCGCGCCCCACGGGCGACGAAGCCAAGGCCATCGCCAAGGAACTGCGCGACTGGGTGGGCAAGGAGATCGGCCCGATCGCCAAGCCCAAGGACATCCGCTTCGGCGACAACCTGCCCAAGACGCGCAGCGGCAAGATCATGCGCCGCCTGCTGCGCGCCATCGCCAAGGGCGAGGCCATCACGCAGGACGTCTCGACGTTGGAGAACCCGGCGATCCTGGATCAGTTGGCGCAGAACAACTGATGGGCCATCCCCGCTGCCGGGTCAAATTTCGTCCTTGGGGATCTGCTCTGAAGGAAGGTCAAAGGCCGTTCTGGCGGCGATACGCTCCGAAAAGGTGATCTCCCAATCGAACACGGTGGGCAGCATGTTGGTTGAACCGTGCACGTGCTGCTGCAGGGCCAGCACCGCTGCTTGAGCCTCTGGCAAAAACTTGCCGTCGGTCTTGAACCGGGCCATGTTTTCGGCGCAGCTGCACAAATCGGCCGCTTTCTTGTAGAGGGCTTTGGTTTCAGCCGGGTCGAGTGCGTCACCTGCGGCATTGAAGTAGGTCACGTTCATCTCGCTGAAGGGCCCTTCCATGAACGCACCCAACTCCATGCTGGTGACGAGCGCGTGTGGTTTATGGTCTGCCCTCTTGTCGGACGGTGTGCGATTGCCCATGGTGCATTCATCGAGGTATTGGCTGAACGCGTAGGGCGCCCCGTCCGGGCCCGATCGCGCGCCTTCCACGGCGGCTCGATCGGTGAAGTGACGCATGAAGTCGACTTGATCGAGCGTGAACATCACCTTGCCGCTGCGTTCGGCCACGGTGTTGACGATTGACTTCATGAAATCGATGTAGCGACAGGAGGGGTGCAGCAGGTTGTTGCGCAACTTCAGGAATCCGAACTCTTCGCTCGCGCGACCGATGCCGGCCCCACGAAACCACTGACCCTCGTGTTGCTTCAGTTCCTTGGTGTAGGCCTTGCGACCGGCTTTGGCGGTGGGGTCAAGGCCATCGACGATCTTGCCGCCGCCCTCGTCAGAGCTGTATCGCATCAGATTGAAGTCCGAGCTGGCCCGCTCACGCAGCGACAACTCGCGCACATTGCTTTGGGTGGCCCCGAACAAGAAGTCCTTCTTGAAATCGAACAAGGGTGAGGACGTGTGAAACGTGTGCTGGTTCGAGACGTGTACCCGCGGCGTGGTCTGCACAGCGGCAGCCGGGCCGACGTGGGACGTCGGTATGGACTGGCGGGGGCTCAGGGGAATGGACAGGCGATTCATGTGGATCTCTCTCTTCAGGCAAGGACGCGAAAGCGGGCCTCGTCGAAGCGGCTCGCAATGAATTGGGGCAGATCAGCGCCGTCCACCTGGGTGGAGAGCGGGATGTGCAGTCGATAGACGACCAGGGGCTGTTCGGGGTGCACGGCGTAGGTGCCACCATCCCGGTTGTCGAGGTCGGCGTTGAGCATGAGCAGGCGCTCATTGAGTTCGGGCGAAGGCTGCAGGCCCAGGTCGCCAATCACCTGTAGCAGTTCCTGTCGACCTTCGCCCGTGAAGCGCAAGCCAAACTCTTGCGCATCAATGGTCAGGTTCACCAGTTCGGAGGGTTGCCAGGGTTCGCACTGCGTGGCTTCACACCACTCGCGCATGATTCGTTCACTATGGTCAAGCGAGACCGCATTTATGGGGGTTCCTTGGGTGCTCGTGCCAGGGATTGGCCCGATGCGCATCTGTGCCGATGCACAGGTGAGCGTTCCGTCACGTGCTCGGTGCGTGCGGATGCTTGAAGTTGGTGCAGCCGGGTCGACTTGTTCGCTCCTGGTGCGGGTTCCATCTGAGGTGGTGCATGCAGGCCCTCACGTCGCGCAATTCATGCCGTCCGACGGAAAGTAAAAAGGCCAGACAGCGGACTGTCTGGCCTTGTTTCGGGAGGACTCGGCCACTTGACCGAGGGCTCATCCGCCGATTGGATGAGCGGAGCGGTGCCTTATTTCAAGCTGAGCACCCACCCAGCCAGTTTCTTCGCTTCGGCTTCGCTGACCTGGGGGTTGGCCGGCATTGGAATCGCACCCCACACACCCGAGCCACCCTTCATGATCTTGGCGGCCAGCATGTCGGCCGCTTTGGCGTCGCCGGCATATTTCTTGGCCACGTCCTTGTAGGCGGGGCCGACAAGCTTTTTGTCCACCGCGTGGCAGGCCATGCAGTTCTTGGCCTTGGCCAGGGCCTCGTCGGCCATCGCGGGTGCCGCCAGCGTGGTCATGGCGGCCATAATCAGAAGCGCACGTTTCATGTGAATGGTCCTTTGCTATGTCGGGGACGACGGGCGGATTCTAGCCAGCCCTGATCGGCCGGCCCCTGCATGCAGACTATCTTTGCCGGAATTTACCGGCGCTTAACCGGAGGCCGTGATGTATTTGCTGGGACTGGGCATCGCGCTGTTGCTGATGAAGCACCTGGAAATCGACCCCGTGGCCACCTGGCCCTGGTGGGTGGTGCTGGCCCCGTTTGCTCTCGCGGCGGTGTGGTGGGTGTGGGCCGACACCACGGGCTACACCAAGCGCAAGGCCATGGAGCGCATGGACCAGAAAAAGCGCGACCGGCTTGAAAAGCAGCGCGAGAACCTTGGCATCAAGACGGGCAAGCGCCGCTGAAGCGGCACTGCCCACCCACCAAAGCGCTTCAGCGGCTATTGGTTCACGTCAGAAGTTGTCCAGCACGGCGCCCTTGCTGGCACTGGCCGCGTTGAACGCGAACTTGGCCTGAACGCCCCGGGTGTAGCGCGGCGCCGGCGCCTTCCACGCCGCGCGGCGTTTGCTCAACTCTGTTTCGTCGACGTTGAGTTCGAGCTTGAGCTGATGCGCGTCGATGGTGATCGAGTCGCCCTCCTGCACCAATGCGATGTTGCCACCAGCGGCCGCCTCGGGTGCCACGTGACCCACCACCATGCCCCAGGTGCCGCCCGAGAATCGGCCATCGGTGATCAGGCCCACACTCTCGCCCAGGCCCGCGCCGATCAGCGCACCCGTGGGCGCCAGCATCTCGGGCATGCCCGGGCCACCCTTCGGTCCCAGGTAGCGCAGCACCATCACATCGCCAGCCTTGATCTTGCCGTCCAGAATGGCCTGCAGCGCCGATTGCTCGTCGTCGAATACGCGTGCAGGACCGGTGATCACCGGGTTCTTCAGGCCGGTGATCTTGGCCACCGCGCCTTCGGGCGACAGGTTGCCCTTGAGAATGGCCAGGTGACCCTGCGCATACATCGGGTCGCTGATCGGTCGAATCACATCCTGGTCTTTGCGGGGCTCGTTGGGCACGTCCTTGAGCACTTCGGCAATGGTCTGGCCGGAGATGGTCAGGCAGTCACCGTGCAGCAGGCCGGCGTTCAGCAGGATCTTCATCACTTGCGGAATGCCGCCCGCCTGGTGCAGGTCCACCGCCAGGTACTTGCCGCTGGGCTTGAGGTCGCACAGCACCGGCGTGCGCTGGCGGATGCGCTCGAAGTCGTCGATGCTCCACTCCACGCCGGCCGCATGCGCAATGGCCAGGAAGTGCAGCACCGCGTTGGTGGAGCCGCCGGTGGCCATGATCACGGCCACGGCGTTCTCGATCGCCTTCTTGGTGACGATGTCGCGCGGCTTGATGTCCTTCTTGATGGCTTCCAGCAGCACCTTGGCCGATTCCTTGGCCGAGTTCTGCTTCTCGTCGTGCGGGTTGGCCATGGTGGAGGAGTAGGGCAGCGAGATGCCCAGTGCCTCGAAGGCAGACGACATCGTGTTGGCGGTGTACATGCCGCCGCACGAGCCGGTGCTCGGAATGGCGTGCTGCTCGATGTCTTTGAGTTCCTGGTCGCTGATCTTGCCGGCCGCGTTCTGGCCCACGGCTTCGAACACGCTGACGATGTTCAGGTCCTGCCCCTTCCACTTGCCGGGCAGGATGGTGCCGCCATAGACGTAGATGGCCGGCACATTGGCGCGCAGCATGCCCATCAGGCCGCCAGGCATGTTCTTGTCGCAGCCACCGACGACGACCACGCCGTCCATCCACTGGCCTTGCACACAGGTCTCGATGCAGTCGGCGATCACCTCGCGACTGACCAGCGAGTACTTCATGCCTTCGGTGCCCATGGCCATGCCATCGCTGATGGTGGGCGTGCCGAAGATCTGCGGGTTGCCGCCGGATTCGAGGATGCCCTGCACAGCCGCATCAGCCAGCTTTTGCAAACCGCTGTTGCACGGCGTGATGGTGCTGTGGCCGTTGGCCACGCCCACCATGGGTTTGCCGAAATCGGTCTCCTGGTAACCCATGCCGTAGTACATGGAGCGGTTGGGCGCGCGCGACTTGCCCTGGGTGATGTTGTCGCTGCGCAGGGGAATGACGCGCTTGGAGTTCTCGGCCATGATGTCTCTCTCGGGTTCGTGGGTGTCGGAAAGCCCCGCAGTATGCGTCAGCGCAGGCGTCGCATCCAATCGGATTGGCTCCGTGCATTGATATGCTGCGCTTATGACGGAAACCAGAAACCCGCAGCGCGGCGAATGGCGGCAGTGGCGGCAGTTTGCCGCCCTGGCTGAGGAGCTTCACTTTGGCCGTGCCGCCGCGCGCCTGCATATGACCCAGCCCGCCCTCACGCAGGCCATTGCCGCCCTGGAAGTGGCCGTGGGCACTCGGCTGTTCGAGCGCAACCGGCGCCACGTTGCGTTGAGTACGGCGGGTGCGGCCTTGCTGCCCGAGGTGCGCGAACTGCTGCGGCGCACCCAGGCGCTGCCGGCCCTGGCCCGCTCGGCCGCGCAGGGCGAAAGCGGCAGCCTGCGGGTGGCCTTCGTGTCCACCGTGGGCTACGGCCTGCTGCCGCCCTGGGTGCGGCGCTTTCGCGAGCGTTGGCCGCGTGTGGCGCTGGAGCTGGTGGAGGCCACCAGCGATGTGCAGCGCGAGGCCTTGGCGCGCGGTCACATCGACGCAGGCTTTCTGCTGCACGCGCCCGGGGCCGACCTGCCCGGCTTGCAGCGGCAGGCACTGGCCAGTGAACCCATGTGGCTGGCCTTGCCCGAGAGCCACCCGTTGGCGGCGCGCGCGCGCCCGTCGCTGACGGCCGTGGCGGCAGAACCGATGGTGATGTTTCCCCGGCGCATATTGCCCGAGGTTTTCGATGCCCTGGTGCAGTTGCACCGCAGCACCGGGGTGGAGCCCGTGGTCGCTCAGGAGGCCATCCAGATGCAGACCATCGTCAACCTCGTCTCGGCCGGCCTGGGTCTGGCCTGGGTGCTGCAAAGCGTTCGGCAGTTCCAGCGCCCCGGGGTGGTCTATCGGCCGGTGGCTTTGCCTAGGGGCCTGAGCGCCCCGGTGTGCGAAACCAGCCTGGTCTGGCGCGCCGAGGCCGATCACCCCGTGCTGCAACGGTTCGTCGAGGCCGGCCGGGCACAATGAGCCCATGCTGCAACACCCCCAGATCGACCCCGTCGCCCTGCAGATCGGGCCACTCGCCATCCACTGGTACGGCCTGACCTACCTCGCCGCGTTTGCCCTGTTCTGGTGGCTTGCGCGCCTGCGCCTGCGTCACGAGCCCTTTGCCAGCATTCAGCAACCCCGGCCCTGGGCCGCACGCGATGTGGAAGACATCCTGTTCCTGGGCGTGGTGGGCGTGGTGGCCGGTGGGCGCATCGGTTACTGCTTGTTCTACCAGCCCGCCTACTACCTGCAGCACCCGCTGGAGGTGTTCTTTGTATGGCAGGGCGGCATGAGCTTTCACGGTGGGCTCATTGGCGTGATGCTGGCGCAGCTGTGGTACGCCCACTCCCGAGGCCGCCCGTTCATGCAGGTCATGGACTTCATCGCCCCCTGCGTGCCCACCGGCCTGGCGGCCGGGCGCGTGGGCAACTTCATCAACGGCGAACTCTGGGGCCGCGTGTCGGACCCCTCACTGCCCTGGGGCATGGTGTTTCGCGGCGCGGGCGACCTGCCGCGCCACCCCTCGCAGGTCTACCAGTTCCTGCTCGAGGGACTGCTGCTGTTCGTGCTGCTTTGGCTCTATGCGCGAAAGCCGCGCCGACAGGGCCAAGTCGGCGCGGCCTTCGTCTTCGGCTACGGCGTGATGCGCTTCACCGCCGAGTACTTCCGCGAACCCGATGCCTACCTCGGCCTGCTGGCGCTGGGCCTGAGCATGGGGCAGTGGTTGTGCGTGCCCATGATCGTGGGGGGGGCGGGGTTGTGGTGGTGGAGTGGGCGAGGGCGCTGATCGACGATCTCGATCGCGGACACGATTGCCGGTCTTCGTGCGTTCATCAGGTGTAGCGTCAAGGAAACGGTCTCTCGGGCGAGACTTTGTCAGAATCACGCGTAATTACAGGTGATTCTGTAGACGCACGGCAGGGTGGACGAGGTTGGCACTGGAGCCAACCACATCAGGGTGCGATTTGCCGATGACCTGTGGCTGCCGACAAAGCCTTTGCGGACCTGCACCCTATGCGCCTCGTTTCCAGCTCCCTGCACGAAGAAGTCGCCGCCCAGCTGCGCGAGCGGGTGTTTGCCGGCACCCTGGCGCCGGGCAGCTTTGTGGACGAGACCGCCCTGTGTGCCGAGCTGGGCATTTCGCGCACGCCGCTGCGCGAGGCGCTCAAGGTGCTGACGGCCGAGGGACTGGTGCGGCACGAGCCGCGCCGCGGCTGCTTTGTGGCCGAGGTGACCGAGCGCGATCTGGACGAGATCTTTCCCGTGCTGGCGCTGCTGGAAGGCCGCTGCGCCTATGAGGCGGCCACCAAGGCCAGTGACGCCGACCGAGAGGCGCTGGAGCGGCTGCACGACAAACTCAAACGCGCGGCGCGCAACCAGCGCATCAACGAGTACTACGAGGTCAACTTCAGCATCCACGAGGCCATCATCTTGCTCGCCGACAACCGCTGGCTGGCGCAGGTGATTGGCGACTTGCGCAAGATCGTCAAGCTCGCGCGCCTGCAGCAGTTGCATGCCCCGGGCCGGCTGGTGCAGAGCCTGGCGGAACACATGGCGGTGTTCGCGGCCATTCGGGCACGCGACGCCGACGGCGCCGAAGCGGCCATGCGCACGCACCTGACGCGCCAGCGCGAGGCCTTGCGCGAGCTGGCGCGCCAGCGCAAATCGCGATTGATCGCATGAGCGCGGACGCCAGGGGCTCGGCACCCGATTCATTGGTGGACTTGAAGGAGGCGCGCGCATGACGGCAGGGCAGTGGATCAGCGAGCGGGTGGCGCGTCTGCGGCCGCCCAGGCTCAAGCCAGACGCAGCGCGCTCCACCGAGGAGCGCTTGCGGGCACGGCTGAAGCAGGGCGACGAGGCCATGTCCCCGCGTCAGCTGCGCCAGGCCATGGCCCAGCTGAAGGCGGTGGTGGACCCGCTGGTGAGCGAGATCGAGGGCGGGCGCCGCGCGCAGGCGGTGATGGACTGGTACGCCGGTGCTGCGCCCGATCACCGCCGTGACCTGTGGCTGCTCATGAGCGAACGCTTCATGGCCGACCCGCAAAAGGTCAAACGGGCGCAGAACGAGTACCTGGCGGCGGTGGGCACGCCCGACGAGGCGGCGGCCGAGGTGCGCTACCGCCGCGCGACGGTGTCGCCGCGGCGGCGGCTGTTGCAGCGTTTCAGCGCGCACCCGCGTGGCATCCGCTTCCTGGTGGATTTGCGGGCCGAGTTGCAGGCGGTGCTGCGCAGCGACCCCCGTCTTCAGGCGCTGGACGTCGAGATGGAGTACATGTTCTCCACCTGGTTCGATGTGGGCTTTCTGGAGTTGCGTCGCATCAGTTGGGATTCGCCCGCGTCGCTGATCGAGAAGCTGATCCGCTACGAGGCGGTGCACGACGTGCGTGGCTGGGCGGACATGAAGAACCGCCTGGACAGCGACCGACGCTGCTACGGCTTCTTTCACCCCAGCCTGGCGGGCGAGCCGCTCATCTTTGTCGAGGTGGCGCTGGTCAATGACATCGCCGGCAGCATCACCCCCTTGCTGGACGAAGCGGCGGCGCCGGCCGACCTGAGCAAGGCCACCACGGCGATCTTCTATTCCATCAGCAACACCCAGGTTGGCCTGCGTGGCGTGAGCTTTGGCGACTCGCTGATCAAGCGGGTAGTGGAGGCGCTCAAGGAGGAGTTCCCCCGGCTGCGCAGCTTCGCCACGCTCTCGCCCATCCCGGGTCTGAGGGCCTGGCTCAGCAAACGGGCGGCCCCCGAGCTGCTGCAGGCCTGGGAGAAGCCGGGTGAGTTGAGCGAGAAGTCGCCCGATCGGGCGGCCCTGCTTCAGTGGGCCGCGCGCTACCTTGGGCAGGAGCTCAACGACGGTGTGCCGCTGGACCCGGTGGCGCGTTTTCACCTGGGCAATGGCGCGCGCGTCGAGCGTTTGAACTGGTGGGGCGACCCATCGCCCAAGGGCCTCAAGCAGTCTTACGGGCTGATGGTCAATTACCTGTACGACCTGGCCCGGCTCGACAAGAACCGGGCGTCGCTGGCGGCAGGAAAAGTCCCGATATCCGGCGCCATCAAGGCGCTGTACCGTTGACCTCGTGCCGAGCAAAGAACAACCATGACATTGCGAACCCCCAACCATCCGGCGCGCCGCCGACACGCACCAGCGTCCAAGGACCTGCGATGAACGATCAGGTGGTGTTGCAGATCGACGGCGCCGTGGCCCGGCTGCGTTTCGTCAACCCCGGCAAGTTCAACGCGATGTCGCGCCGCATGTGGCGCGAGCTTGCGCAACACATGCAGACCATTGCCCATTCGCCCGCCTTGCGGGTGGTCGTGTTGTCGGGCGAGGGCGGCCACTTCTGCGCGGGTGGCGACATTGGCGAGTACCCCGACTTTCGTTTTGACGAAGCGGCATTGCGCGACTTCCACGAAAACGACGTCTGGGGCGGGTTGGGCGCACTGCTGGCGTGCGAGTTGCCCGTGATCGCCTGCATCGAAGGCCACTGCATGGGTGCGGGCGTGGAGATGGCGAGCTGCTGTGACCTGCGCGTGGCGGGCGCGTCGGCGCGCTTTGGGGCACCCATTGCGCGCCTCGGGTTTCCCATGGCGCCGCGCGAGGCTGAACTGGTGGTGCGCGAAGCCGGCCTGGCCACCGCGCGCGAAATGCTGTTGCAGGCCGCAGTGCTCGATGCCCCCACCTTGCTGGCGCGCGGCTTTCTCAACGCGGTGCTGCCCGACGCTGCCGTCGCGGCCGACGCCGAGGACCGCGCTCGGCGGGTCGCGGCCTTGTCGCCCCTGGCCGCGCGTTTGAACAAGCGCACCGTGCGGGCCTTGTCACATGGCCAGCGCGCGGCGGACCTGCTGGCCGATGCCTACAGCTATGCCGAACACCCTGAACACCAGGAGGGCATCAACGCCTTTCTGGGCAAAAGAACCCCGGTTTTCTGAACGACAGCCTCCCGATCGAACCCACTGCCCGCAAGACCCCATGGCCATCAAAGAACAACACAACCTCTATGCCGCGCTGCGCGCGGCCTTCCCCGAAGACCTGGACGCCACCGCGGTGCAAACGGTGGGTGGCGCCACCACCGGCCTGCACTACAGCTGGCGCGACCTGGAACGCGCCAGCGCGATGATGGCCAACCTGCTCGACAGCCTGAAGCTGCCGCCCGGCTCGCGCATCGCCGTGCAAGTGGAGAAGTCGGTCGAGGCGCTGATCCTGTACCTGGCGGTGCTGCGCTCGGGCCACGTGTTCCTGCCGCTCAATACGGCCTATCAGTCCGGCGAGATCGAGTACTTCGTCGGCAACGCCGAGCCGGCCGTGGTGGTGTGCAGCCCGCACAACTTCGGCTGGGTGAGCAAGATCGCCTTCAAGGCCGGCACGCAGCATGTGTTCACGCTGGGCGACGACCGCACCGGCACCTTGCTCGATCGCGCGGCGCACCACCGCGACCGGCACGCGGTGGCGCAAAGCGACGCCGACCAACTGGCGGTGATCATCTACACCAGCGGCACCACCGGGCGCAGCAAAGGTGCCATGCTCACCCACGGCAACATGTTGAGCAACGCGCGCGTGTTGCAGCGCTACTGGGGCTGGCGCGCGGATGACGTGCTCATCCACGCCTTGCCCATCTTCCACGTGCACGGCTTGTTCGTGGCCATTCATGGGGCGCTCATCAACGGCAGCCCGATGCGCTGGCTCAACAAGTTCGACCCGCGCCTGGTGATCGAGCAGATGCCGCAGGCCACGGTCTTCATGGGCGTGCCCACGCTCTACACCCGCATGCTGGCCGACCCGCTGCTGACCCAGGCGCAGGCATCGCATATGCGGCTGTTCGTGTCGGGCTCGGCGCCGCTGCTGATCGAGACCTTCAACGAGTGGCGCGAGCGCACCGGTCACACCATCCTCGAGCGCTACGGCATGAGCGAGACGGTGATGCTCACCTCCAACCCCTACAGCGCCGACGAACGCTACGACGGCCAGACCGAGCGCCGCGGCGCCACCGTCGGCTTCCCGCTGCCGGGTGTGAGCCTGCGGGTGGTGGACGAGGCCGGGCGCCCGGTCGAGACGGGCGAGATCGGTGGCATTCAGGTGCGCGGGCTCAACGTGTTCAGTGGCTACTGGCGCATGCCGGAGAAGACGGCGGAAGAGTTCACCACCGACGGCTATTTCAAGACCGGTGACGTCGGCAAGGTCGACGCGCGCGGCTACGTGACCATCGTCGGCCGCAGCAAGGACCTGATCATCTCGGGTGGCTACAACGTCTACCCGGCCGAGATCGAGAGTGCCCTCAACGAGATGCCCGGCGTGGCCGAGAGCGCGGTGGTGGGCGTGCCGCACCCCGACTTTGGCGAGGTGGGGGTGGCGGTGGTGATTGCGCGCCCGGGCACCGAGCCGGACGCCGATGCGCTGATCGGCGCGCTCAAGGCGCGCCTGGCCAACTTCAAGATCCCCAAGCGCTGCGTGGTCGTGAAGGAACTGCCGCGCAACACCATGGGCAAGGTGCAGAAAAACCTGCTGCGCGATCAGTTCAAGGGGCTCTTTGCCTGAAGTGGCTGTTGGCGTGCCACACGGCGGAACCGACTTTGCCGTGCCGCCGGCGTTGGCCCCTTGAGGGGGGCGCAAAGCGCGGGGGGGTTACCG
Organism: Hydrogenophaga sp.; assembly: GCF_019635465.1. Classification (GTDB taxonomy): domain Bacteria; phylum Pseudomonadota; class Gammaproteobacteria; order Burkholderiales; family Burkholderiaceae_C; genus Hydrogenophaga. Next base: position 152,895 of record NZ_JAHBZK010000009.1, on the reverse strand, counting down.
CAGCACCAGCACCGGCGTGTGCGAGTGCGTCAGCACCTGCTGGGTTTCGCTGCCCAGCAACAGGCGCTTGATGCCGCGGCGCCCGTGCGAGGCCATGACGATCAGGTCGCACTTCTGGCGTTTGGCGGTCGAGATGATGGCTTCGGAGATAAGGTCGCTCTTGGCGGTGACCGCCTTGACCTTCACTTCGCGCTTCTGGCCCGACGCCTTGACCGCGTTGACGGTCTCCATGGCCTCGGCCTGCCACTGCTTCTCGATGCGCGAGACCTCGCTGGCCGCCAGTGCCACGCCACCTTCGAAATAGGTTTGCGGGTAGCGCGGCACCACTTTCAGGGCCACCACCTCGGCACCGGTCAGGTCGGCCAGACCCAGGGCGTGTTCGACCGCCTTCTGCGAAAGCTTCGAGCCGTCGGTGGCGACCAGGATGCGCTTGTACATGGAGATCTCCTCTCGGGGTTGTGTTGACGCGAACCTTACGAGGTGGGCGCCCCGGCGCGCTTGATCCACGTCAAGCATCCGACGAAGGGTTTCCCCTAGGATCGCCGCCATGAGTTCAGCCGCCTGGGCGGGCGACCACCAAGGTCCGCTGACCGTCACCGACAACTTCACCGCGCTCGACGACCCGATCGAGCAGGATGCGTTCACCACTGTGCTGGACGACATTGGTGACGGCGAGCGCCGCGAGTCGGTGCTGGTGATCCAGGGCATGTACTGCGCGGCCTGCGCCGACGCGGTCGAAGCCGCCCTCGACGGCGCCGCTGGCGTCGACACCGCCGAGGTCAATGCCGGCTCGCGCCGACTGCGCGTGCGCTGGGACCCGACCGCCATTCACCTGTCCGACATCGCCCGACGCGTAGGGGCGCGCGGCTACCGCCTGCTGCCACTGCAGCAAGCCATGTCGATCGACGAGCGCTGGAAGGCGTCGCGCCAGGCCTTGTGGCGTCTGTTCGTGGCGGGCTTTTGCATGATGCAGGTGATGATGTTCGCTTGGCCGGCCTATGTGGCTGCACCGGGCGAGATGCCGGCCGACATCGCGCAATTGCTTCGCTGGGCCAGCTGGGTGCTGAGCGTGCCGGTGGTGTTTTTTGCCAGTGGCCCGTTCTTTGCCAGTGCCTGGGGCGACCTGCGCCGAGGCCGCATCGGCATGGACGCCCCAGTGGCCCTGGGCATCGCCGTCACCTTTGCGGTGAGCTCGGCCGCCACCTTCGACCCCAACGGCCCCTGGGGGCACGAGGTCTGGTTCGATTCGCTCACCATGTTCGTGGCCTTCCTGCTGGCGGGGCGTTACCTGGAGGCGCGACTGCGGGAGCGCACCGCCGGGGCGTTGGACACGCTGATCTGCCGGCTGCCCGCCGCGGTGCTGCGCGAACGCGCGGACGGCCAGGTGGAGACCATCTCGGCCAGGCGTCTGCGCGCGGGTGACGTGGTGCGCGTGGCCGCAGGCGACGCCATGCCGGGCGACGGCGTGTTGCTTGACGAGGCCGCCACGGTGGACGAGGCCTTGCTGACCGGCGAGTCGCGGGCCTGCACCCGCCAGCGGGGCGATGCGGTGATTGCCGGCAGCTTGAACCTGGGTGGGGTGGTGCGCGTGCGCATCGACCGGCTGGGCAACGACACACGCTTTGGCCAGATCGTGCGGCTCATGGAGCGTGCCGCCACCGACAAACCGCGGCTGGCACAGCTGGCCGATCGGGTGGCGGCGCCGTTTCTCGTGCTGGTGATGTTGGCGGCGTTGGCGGCCGGCTGGGCCTGGTGGCAGGTGGACCCATCGCGCGCGCTGGCGATTGCGGTGGCGGTGTTGATCGTGACCTGCCCCTGCGCGTTGTCGCTGGCCACGCCCGCAGCCATGCTGGCCTCGGCCGGCGCACTGGCGCGGCGCGGCGTGCTGGTGCAGCGCCTGCAGGCCTTCGAATCCATGGCCGGTGTGGATGCGGTGGTGTTCGACAAGACCGGCACGCTCACCGAAGACAGGCTGGAGCTGGTGGACGTCAACGTGCGCAGCGGCGCCGATCGCGACGCCGTGCTGGCGCAGGCGGCCGCGGTGGCTGCCGAATCACTGCACCCGGTGGCCCGCGCGATCGCCGCGTCGGCCAAGCCGACCTCCCTGGGTCGCGTCGAACGCCAGGAACACGCCGGGCAGGGCATCGAGGTCCGCGGCGCGGATGGGCGCAGCTGGCGCCTGGGCTCGGCCTTGTTTGCCGGGGCGATGCCCGAACACGATGCCGACGGCCCGCGCGCCTATTTGGCCGACGAGCAGGGCTGGCTGGCCAGTTTCGCGCTGCGCGAAGCGGTGCGCGAGGACGCCCGCGACGCCGTGCAACGCCTGCGAAGCATGGGCATTCGCACCTGGGTGCTCTCGGGCGACCGCACGGCCGCGGCGCGGCGCGTGGCCCAGGCCGTGGGCGCTGATGACGTGATTGCCGAGGCCACACCCGAGCGCAAGCTGGCCGAGCTGATGGCCTTGCAGCGCAAGGGCTGGCGCGTGGCCATGGTGGGCGACGGGCTCAACGACGGGCCGGTGCTGGCATGGGCCGAAGCCTCGTTTGCTGTCGGCCGGGCAGCGCCACTGGCCCAGGCGCGCAGCGATGCGGTGGTGCAAAGCGGGCGGCTGATGGACGTGGTGGACACGCTGGCCCTGTCCCGCCAGACTTTGCGGGTCGTGCGCCAGAACTTGGCCTGGGCCGCGCTCTACAACGCGGTGTGCGTGCCGCTGGCGCTGATTGGCTGGATGCCCCCCTGGCTGGCCGGCCTGGGTATGGCGGCCAGCTCATTGCTGGTGGTGGCCAACGCCTGGCGCCTCAATGCTCAACGCTGAACGATCCACGCCCAACCCCCATGGACATTCTTTATCTGCTCGTGCCGCTGTCGGTGCTCATCGTGTTCGCGATCCTGGGCGTGTTCTGGTGGGCGCTGCAGTCCGGCCAGTTCGACCAGGTCGATCGCGAGGGCGAACGCATCCTCGACAGCGAATGACGTGGCGCCCAGCCGTCAAACCCACGGACATTGGGAGCCGATTGACGTAAGTCAACCCCACCTGTGCGCACGCTGCGCACACTCCGCCTGACACATTGAAGAGGAGTGGCCCATGGCCATCAACAACAAGGCAGCGACCGCTGACGCCGCGGTCTACAACGACAAGGTTGTGCGGCAATTCGCCATCATGACCGTTGTCTGGGGTGTGGTGGGGATGCTGGTCGGCGTGATCATCGCCGCCCAGCTGACCTGGCCTGCGCTGAATCTGGGCATTGAATGGCTGAGCTACGGCCGCCTGCGTCCGTTGCACACCAACGCGGTGATCTTCGCGTTTGGCGGCAGCGGTCTGTTTGCGGCCAGCTACTACGTGGTGCAGCGCACCTGCCACACGCGCCTGTTTTCCGACGCGCTGGCCGCCTTCACCTTCTGGGGCTGGCAGGTGGTCATCGTGGCCGCGGCGATCACCTTGCCGCTGGGCATGACGCAGGGCAAGGAGTACGCCGAACTGGAGTGGCCGATCGACTTGCTGATCGCACTTGTGTGGGTGGCCTACGCGATCGTGTTCTTCGGCACCATCGGCATCCGCAAGGTGCGCCACATCTACGTGGCCAACTGGTTCTTCGGTGCCTTCATCCTGGCGGTGGCTGTGCTGCACATCGTCAACAGCGCTGCGGTGCCGGTGGACCTCTTCAAGAGCTACTCGGCCTACGCAGGCGTGCAGGACGCCATGGTGCAGTGGTGGTACGGCCACAACGCCGTGGGCTTCTTCCTGACCGCGGGCTTCCTGGGGATGATGTACTACTTCATTCCCAAGCAGGCCGAGCGACCGGTGTACTCGTATCGCCTGTCGATCGTGCACTTCTGGGCGCTGATCTTCACCTACATGTGGGCCGGCCCACACCACCTGCACTACACCGCGCTGCCCGACTGGGCGCAATCGGTGGGAATGGTGTTCTCGCTCATCCTGCTGGCGCCCAGCTGGGGCGGCATGATCAACGGCATCATGACCCTCTCGGGTGCGTGGCACAAACTGCGTGACGACCCGATCCTGCGCTTCCTGATCGTCTCGCTTTCGTTCTACGGCATGTCGACCTTCGAAGGTCCGATGATGTCGATCAAGACGGTCAACGCACTGTCGCACTACACCGACTGGACCATCGGCCACGTTCACTCCGGCGCCCTGGGCTGGGTGGGCCTGGTGACCATGGGTTCCATGTACTACCTGATCCCGCGCCTGTTCGGCCAGAAGAAGATGTACTCGGTGCCCGCCATCGAGCTGCACTTCTGGATATCCACGATCGGCATCGTGCTCTACATCGCCGCCATGTGGATTGCTGGTGTGATGCAGGGCCTGATGTGGCGCTCCATCAACCCGGACGGCAGCCTGACCTACACCTTCGTCGAATCGGTCAAGGCCACGTTCCCCTTCTACGTGATCCGTCTGGTCGGTGGCCTGCTGTACCTGGGCGGCATGCTGGTGATGCTCTGGAACGTGGTGATGACGGCCCGCAGCGGTCGCGTCGAGCCGGTTCGCATCCCCGCCGTTCAATCCGCACACGCCTGAGGTTTCACCATGGCCAACGCAGAAAAATCCACCGGTTTCACCCACGAGCGGATCGAGACCAGCAACTTCCTGATGATCGTGCTGATCGTGCTGGTGATCGCGGTCGGCGGTCTCGTAGAGATCGTCCCGCTGTTCTTCCAGAAGTCGACCACGCAACCGGTTGAAGGCCTCAAGCCCTACACCCCGCTGCAGCTGGCGGGCCGCGATGTCTACCTGCGCGAGGGTTGCTACAACTGCCACTCGCAGATGGTGCGCCCCTTCCAGGCCGAGACGCTGCGCTATGGTCACTACTCGGTGGCCGGTGAGTTTGTCTACGACCACCCGTTCCAGTGGGGCAGCAAGCGCACCGGGCCCGATCTGGCCCGTGTGGGCGGCCGCTACAGCGACGAGTGGCACCGCATCCACCTGAACAACCCGCGCGACCTGGTGCCCGAGTCCAACATGCCCGCGTACTCGTGGCTGGACAAGAAGCAGGTCAAGGCCGAAGGCATGCCGCGTCGCATGGAGGTCATGCGTACCCTGGGCGTGCCTTACACCGACGAAGACATCGCCGGCTCGGTTGAAGCCGTCAAGGGCAAGACCGACATGGACGCCCTGGTTGCCTACCTGCAAGTGCTTGGCACGGCCATGAAGTGAGGAGCTGGACCATGGACATCAACACCCTGCGATCCGTCGTCACCGTGATCAGCCTGCTGGCCTTCCTGGGCATCGTTGTCTGGGCGTGGTCGCGCCGCAACCAGGCGCGCTTCGAAGAGGCTGCTCAGCTGCCCTTTCAGGACGAGTGAGTCCGCACCGAACCGAGAACCATCATGAGCGACTTCACCAGCGATTTCTGGCACCTCTATGTGGCCGTGCTCACCCTGGTCAGCATCATTGCCTGCGCCATCCTGCTGTGGGTGAGTGGCACCACCAAGGTCAAGGCCCACGCCGACAACACCACCGGTCACGTGTGGGACGAAGACCTGCGCGAGCTCAACAACCCGCTGCCCAAGTGGTGGGTGTACCTGTTCATCATCACTGTGGTCTTCGGGCTGGCTTACGGCCTGCTGTACCCCATGTTCGGGCGCTATGCCGGCGTGCTCGGTTGGAGTTCGCTGGGTCAGCACTCGGCCGAGGTTGAGCGTCAGCAGGCCGCCATTGCGCCGCTGTACGCCGGCTTCAAGGACAAGCCGGCCGAGCAACTGGCTGGTGACGCCCAGGCCATGGCCATCGGCGAGCGCCTGTTCATGAACAACTGCGCCCAGTGCCACGGCTCGGACGCACGCGGCTCCAAGGGCTTTCCCAACCTGACCGATGGCGACTGGCTGCACGGTGGCAGCCCTGAAGTCATCACCACCACGATCACCCAGGGGCGCCACGGCGTGATGCCGCCCATGGCGGCTGCGGTGGGCAACGCCGAGGACGTGCGCAACCTGGCCAACTATGTGCTGAGCCTCTCAGGCAGCCCGCACGACGCGGTGCGCGCCTCGCAAGGCCAGTCCAAGTTTGCGGCCTGCGCCGCCTGTCACGGTGCCGACGGCAAGGGCAACCAGGCCATTGGCGCCCCCAACCTGACCGACAACGTGTGGCTGCATGGCTGGGGTGAGGAGGCCGTGATGCGTGCCGTGAACAACGGCATCAGCAACCAGATGCCCGCCCAGGCCAAGTTGCTGACGGCCGATCAGATCCACGTGCTGAGCGCCTACGTGTGGGGCTTGTCGAACCGCCCCGCGAAGTGAGTCGCTCATGACATCGTCCACCGACGCTGACAAACGCATCATCCCAATCCAGCCGGTGGCCGAATCTGCCGCCGGCGCGGATGAGGACACGATGGTGTCGCTCTATGCGTCGCGCCAGAAAATCCAGCCCCGCTCCGTCTGGGGCTATTTCGTCAAGTGGCGGTGGGTGCTCGTGTGGGCCACCCAACTGGTGTTCTACGGCTTGCCCTGGCTGTCATGGAACGAGCGCCAGGCCGTGCTGTTCGACCTTGAGGCACGCCGCTTCTTCATCTTCAACCTCGTTCTGTACCCGCAGGACTTCATCTACCTGACGGGCTTGCTCGTCATCTCGGCGCTGTCGCTGTTTCTGTTCACGGCGGTGGCGGGGCGGCTGTGGTGCGGCTATGCGTGCCCGCAGACCGTCTACACCGAGATCTTCATGTGGATCGAGCGGCGGGTGGAGGGCGACCGCTCCGCGCGCATTCGCCTGGACGCCGCGCCCATGAGTGCTGCCAAGTTTGGCAAGCGCGGGCTCAAGCACGGCTTGTGGCTCGCGTTGTCGCTGTGGACCGGGTTCACCTTCGTCGGGTACTTCACGCCGATCCGTGAACTGGCGAGTCTGGTGACGACCTTGTCGCTTGGACCCTGGCAGACCTTCTGGGTCCTGTTCTACGGCTTCGCGACTTACGGCAACGCCGGCTTCATGCGCGAGCAGGTCTGCAAGTACATGTGCCCCTACGCGCGTTTTCAGAGTGCGATGTTCGACAAGGACACGATGATCGTGACCTACGACGAGCGTCGCGGCGAGCCGCGCGGCGCGCGCAGCAAGAAGGCCGACCCCAAGGCGCTGGGACTGGGCGATTGCGTGGATTGCACTTTGTGCGTGCAGGTCTGCCCGACAGGCATCGATATCCGCAAGGGCCTGCAATACGAATGCATCGGCTGCGCCGCCTGCATCGACGTCTGTGACGAGGTGATGGACAAGGTCGGCTATCCGCGCGGGCTGGTGCGCTACGCCACGCAGAACGGCATGGCGCAGGGCTGGACCAAGGCGCAGATGTTCAAGCGTGCGCTTCGACCGCGCGTGCTGGTCTACAGCGGCGTGCTGCTGGCGATTACGCTGGCGGTGTTGGGCAGCCTGTTCCTGCGGATTCCGCTCAAGGTCGATGTGATTCGCGACCGCGGCGCGCTGGCGCGTGAGGTGGGGCAGGGCCGGGTCGAGAACGTCTATCGCCTGCAGATCATGAACGCCACGGAGACCGTGCAGACCTACACGCTGCAGGTGGACGGCCTGCCCGGCATCGAGCTGGCCTCCGACGGGATGGTCCAGGTGGCGCCAGCGGAAGTGCGATCGGTGGCCGTGCGGGTCCAGGTGCCCCCTGGCGCGGCGCCCAGCGGGTCGCACCCGATTGCGTTTGATGTGCAAGCGCAAGGCGATGGCACCATGCGCGTCCATGAAAAAAGCACTTTCGTCGTCCCCCGATGACACCCCGACAGGAGACAACATGAGCGAGCCCAACCTGAATGCCCTTGTCCCCGAGCCCTGGTGGCGCGTGGGGCCCATGTGGCTGGTGGTGGGTGGACCGTTGACGGTGGTGGTGGCGGGCATCGCGACCGCCGTCATTGCGGTCAAGGGGGCCGACCCGGTGCTGGACAAGCGCGCCTACGAGGCCACCACCGAGCGGGCCCGCCAGTTGCAGGGCCATGAGCGCGACGCCGCGTTGATCACGCTGCAACCGGCCGGCCAGGCCCGCAATCACGCGGCATCGCCCGTGTTGCCCAAGGAGCCCTGAGATGGGTGCGCGCCGATGGATGTGGGTGGTGTGGCCGGCATTTCTGCTGGCCGCCGTGCTCGAGATGGTGGTGTTCGCCTTCGTTGACCCTGGCAATCTACATTGGCATGGTCAGCCCGTGGCGTGGTCGCGCGAGGCGGTCTACACCGTCAGCTTTTTTGTCTTCTGGGCCATCACGGCGGTGTCGAGCGCACTGAGCCTGGTGCTTGCCGCACCCTCGGTTCAGGAACAGGTCTGAGGATTCACGATGCGCTTGAGCGCTTCGGTGTCCTTGATGTGCACGTAGCGCTGCTTGACGTCGATGATGTCCTCGTCGACGAACTTGGAGAACGTGCGGCTGACGGTCTCCAGCTTCATACCCAGGTAGCTGCCGATCTCTTCGCGCGTCATGCGCAGGTTGAATTCCGACGGCGAGAAGCCCCGCGCCTGCAGGCGCTGCACCAGATTCAGCAGAAAGGCCGCCAGGCGTTCCTCGGCCCGCATGCTGCCCAGCAGCAACATGACGCTGTGGTCGCGCACGATCTCGCGACTCATGATGCGGTGCACATGGTGCTGCAGCGTGGTGAATTCACGCGACAGCTCTTCCACCTGGTCGAACGGCATCACGCAGACCTCGGCGTCTTCCAGGGCCACGGCGTCACAGGTGTGGCGGTCGTTGACGATGCCGTCCAGGCCGATGATCTCGCCCGCCATTTGAAAGCCCGTCACCTGGTCGCGCCCGTCCACGCTGGTGACGCAGGTCTTGAAGAAGCCCGAGCGCACGGCAAACAGCGAGGTGAACTTGTCACCCACGGCAAACAGGGACTCACCGCGCTTGACCCGCTTTCGTGTGGAAATCAGCCGGTCGAGCTTGTCCATCTCGTCGGTGTTGAGGCCCATGGGCAGGCAAAGCTCGCGCAGGTTGCAGCTGGAGCAGGCGATCTTGATGCGTTGTGCGTCCATATAAGTCGTGTCTGATTTCTCCCGGTCGCGCGAGCATACCCCCGGTAGGTGACCTTGTGACCCCCGCTTGACGCGGATCAAGCCGCGTCGCTGGGGGCTGCGGCACATTACACCGACACTTTCTGCCGACACTCTGCCGTGAGCCACGCCATTTCCGACGACCTGCTGAGGCGCTACGACGTGCCCGGCCCGCGCTACACCTCCTACCCGACCGCGGACCGCTTCGTGGAGGCCTTCACCGAGCAGGACTACTGCCGGGCCCTGCAACAACGCCGGGCGGGCTCGATGGCCTTGCCCTTGTCGCTGTATGTGCACATCCCGTTCTGCGAGTCGGTCTGCTACTACTGCGCCTGCAACAAGGTGATCACCAAGCACCACTCGCGGGGCGCCGAATACCTTCGGCACCTCACCCGTGAGGTGGAGCTGCAGATTGAGCACCTTGGCGCCGGGCAGTCGGTGTCGCAGCTGCATTTCGGTGGCGGCACGCCGACCTTCTTGTCGGACGCCGAGCTCGAAGACCTGATGAGCATGCTGCGGCGCCACTTCAACCTGGTGCCGGGCGGCGAGTTCTCGATCGAGGTCGACCCGCGCACGGTGACCGAGCAGCGCCTGCGCCACCTGCAGCGCCTGGGCTTCAACCGGTTGAGCTTTGGTGTGCAGGATTTCGACCCGGCGGTGCAGAAGGCAGTGCACCGTGTGCAGCCAGCCGAGCAGGTGTTTGCCTTGGTGGATGCCGCGCGGACCCTTGGCTTCGAGTCGGTCAACGTCGATCTGATCTATGGGCTGCCACTGCAGACGCCCGAATCCTTCTGGCGCACGCTGGCGCAGTTGACGACGCTGCGCCCGGACCGGGTGGCGCTCTACGGGTATGCGCACCTGCCGGCACGCTTCAAGCCGCAGCGCCGCATCGTGGCCGCCGAGTTGCCAGGCGCCGCCGACAAGCTGGCCATGCTGTCGGCCTCGCTTGACGCATTGGGCGACGCCGGCTATGTGTACGTCGGTATGGATCACTTTGCCTTGCCCGACGACGCGCTGGCCGTGGCCAAACGCCAGGGGCGCCTGCACCGCAATTTCCAGGGCTACAGCACCCAGCCCGATTGCGATCTGATCGCGCTCGGCGTGTCCGCCATCGGGCGCGTGGGCGCCACCTACAGCCAGAACGCCAAGACGCTGGACGAATATGTGGACCTGCTCGATCAAGGGCGCTTGCCCATCGTGCGTGGTCTGGCGTTGACGCGCGACGACGTGTTGCGCCGCGCAGTGATCATGGCCCTGATGTGCCAGGGGGAGCTGCTGTTCGAATCGATTGATCAGGGGCACCTGATCGACAGCCGCCGCTACTTCGCACGCGAACTGGAGGCGCTGGAGGATTTTGCCGAGCAAGGCTTGGTCAACGTGACCGACAGCGGCGTGCAAGTGACCGATCGCGGTTGGTACCTGGTGCGCGCCATCGCCATGGTGTTCGACCGGCATCTGCAGGCCGACCAGGACCGCGCGCGCTTCTCGCGCATCCTTTGAATATGCTGGGTTCGCTGGCCGTTACCGCACTGCTGATGGGCTTGGTGGGCGGGCCCCATTGCGTGGCCATGTGCGGCGGTGCGTGCGCGGCAATCGGCAAGGCGGCGGCGCCGCGAACCTCCCATGCGCTGCTGGCCTTCCAGGGCAGCCGGGTCGTGGGCTATGCGCTGATGGGGGCCATTGCGGGTGGCTCGGTTCAAGGCCTGGCATGGTTCGGCGAGCACACGGCCGTCTTGCGACCGGTGTGGACCATGTTCCATGTGGCGGTCATGCTCATGGGCGCAGTGCTGCTGTGGCAGGCCCGTCAACCCGCCTGGGTGGACCGGCTGGGGCAAAGTGTTTGGCGCAAGGCGCGTCCTGCCATGGCGGCGCTGGGGCCGAGGGCGCCCTATGTGCTCGGCGTCGGTTGGGCGCTCATGCCTTGCGGGTTGTTGTATTCGGCCCTGCTGGTCGCTGCCCTGAGCGCCACCGCAGCCGAAGGTGCGGTGGTCATGGCGGCGTTCGCTCTGGGCACGTCGGTGTCTTTGCTCGCGGGCCCGTGGCTGCTGCTGCGCCTGAGCGACTGGCGTTCGGGAGGGTGGGGTATCCGGCTGGCGGGCCTGGCGCTGATGGCCGCTTCCGGGTGGGCGCTCTGGATGGGTATCACCCAACCGACCGGCTTGTGGTGCGCGCCGCCGGCCTGATGCGGCAAAAGCTCAGGCGCCGGCCTGAATGGTGCGGCTGCGCTCAGGCAGGGTGGCCAGTACCAGCCCAAGCAAGGCGATGCCGAACGCCAGCAGCTGCAGTGGGCTCAGTCGCTCACCCATGAACAGCACACCAATGAGCGCGGCGCTGATGGGGAGCATCACGGTGAACACGCCTGCGCGGGATGCCGGCACGCCTTTGAGACCAGTCATCCACAGCCACACGGTCCAGACACTGGCTGCCAGACCATAGAAGACGAGCAAGACCCAGATGGGCGCGCTGACCGAGGCAAAGTCATATTGCCAGGCCGCCCACAGCCCCATGGGTGTGACCAGTGCCAGGCCCCACAGGTTGATGAGGGCCGAAATGCGCTTGGGGCCAAGACCGTCGGTCAGCCGCTTGCCGATGACCACGTAGGAAGCCTCGCACACCACCGCCGCAAAGACCAGCACATTGCCCAGCAGCGAAGGCGTGCCGCCCGACGCGGCTCCCGCGTCGCCCTTTTGCAGAGAGAAAAGCCCGATACCGATGGCAGCGCAAGCAATGCCCGCCAGGCTACGTCGTCCAATCCGTTCGCGCAGAAACAGCCAACTGAGGATGGCGACCACCGCCGGGATGGACGACATCACGACACCGGCAGCAACCGCGGTGGTCAGGCTCACGCCGTAGAGCATGCAGATCGAGAACAGGAAGTTGCCCAGGAAGGATTCGAGGAACAGCAGGCCTCGCGTTCTGGGTGCCAGGGGGGCTTCGTTGGCCGGCTTGCGAAGCCAGGTTGCCATGGCGAGTGCACCAATGCCGAAGCGCAGCCACGCCAACAAAAAGACGGGGAAAACCGCAACAAGTGGTTTGGACAGGGCCACGTAGCTGCCGACGAGGGACATGCTGAGGGCGAGGCAGCCATAAGCAATGGCTCGAGAAGGGTGCGTCACGATGGGGAGAGTTGCACTGGTTCGGCGCGCATCATGCCTTGGTCGGATGCCCGCATTTTGCGATGGCGTAGGCAGTTTTAAATGGTGAAATTGATACCTGCTGCATTGCGGCAAATTTTCTCAATATGGGAGATAGATTTCCGTATTGAGAAAAGATGCAGATATGCTAATGATTTAAAACAAAAAACTTTTTCTCTTATATAAGACATAAGAGCTTGGTTGGGTCTTCTATAAGACTTAAAGTCACGTCAACGGCACCGCCCTTGCATGCAGTCGCAGTGCCGCCCCGTCGTCACCAACCCAAGGAGAGATTCCATGCCCCAATCCCTTACCGAGCAGCTCAGCCGCGCTCAGCAGATCGAAGCCCTGGAGAAAGACTGGGCCACCAACCCCCGCTGGAAAGGCGTCAAGCGTGGCTACAGCGCCGCCGACGTGGTCCGCCTGCGTGGCAGCATGCACATCGAGCACACGCTGGCCAAGCGTGGCGCCGAGAAGCTTTGGGAAAAGGTCAACGGCGGCGCCAAGAAGGGTTACGTCAACGCCTTCGGCGCCATCACCGCAGGCCAAGCCATGCAGCAAGCCAAGGCCGGCCTTGAAGCGGTGTATCTCTCTGGCTGGCAAGTGGCCGCCGACGGCAACACCAGCGAAACCATGTACCCCGACCAGTCGCTCTACGCGTACGACTCGGTGCCCACCATGGTTCGTCGCATCAACAACACGTTCAAGCGCGCCGATGAAATCCAATGGAGCCGCGGCATCGAGCCCGGCAACAAGGAATTCATCGACTACTTCCTGCCCATCGTGGCCGATGCGGAAGCCGGCTTCGGCGGCGTGCTGAACGCCTTCGAGCTGATGAAGAACATGATCGCCGCCGGCGCCGCCGGCGTGCACTTCGAAGACCAGCTGGCCGCCGTGAAGAAGTGCGGCCACATGGGCGGCAAAGTGCTGGTGCCTACGCAAGAGGCGGTTGAGAAGCTGATCTCCGCCCGCTTCGCTGCCGACGTCATGGGCGTGCCCACGATCGTGCTGGCCCGCACCGATGCTGAAGCGGCCAACCTGATCACCAGCGACCACGACGCCAACGACAAGCCTTTCCTCACCGGTGAGCGTACCCAGGAAGGTTTCTACCGCGTCAAGAACGGCCTGGAGCAAGCCATCAGCCGCGGTGTCGCCTACGCCCCGTACGCCGATCTGGTGTGGTGCGAGACCGGCACGCCCGACCTCGGCTTCGCCCGTGAGTTCGCGCAGGCCGTGCACGCCAAGTGCCCGGGCAAGCTGCTGAGCTACAACTGCTCGCCCTCGTTCAACTGGAAGAAGAACCTGGACGACAAGACCATTGCTGCCTTCCAGGACGAACTCTCGGCGCTGGGCTACAAGTACCAGTTCATCACGCTGGCCGGCATCCACATCAACTGGTTCAACACCTTCCAGTTCGCCCACGCCTACGCCCGCGGCGAAGGCATGAAGCACTACACCGAGATGGTGCAGGAGCCCGAATTCAAGGCGCGCGAGCAGGGCTACACCTTCGTGTCGCACCAGCAAGAGGTGGGCGCTGGCTACTTCGACGACGTGACCACGGTGATCCAGGGCGGCTCGTCGAGCGTGAAAGCGCTGACCGGTTCGACGGAGGAAGAGCAGTTCCACTGATCGACCGCTGAAGGGCCGAGGAGACGACCGATGGCCCGGGGCTTGCCCCGGGCCATGCTGTTTGTGGGAGAATCCGCGCTCACGTTTCAACGAGCAAGAGCGAGAAAGGCATGCTGGTTATGACACCGCGAACTCAGGAGACCTGCTCCGTGGCCCATTGAGGCCCGCAGTTCGCGCCTGCCCGAATCCCTTCTTTCTCCATCCAAAGCGCGGCCACTGCCGCGCTTTTTGTTTTTCGGACTCACACCATGCCCCAGATCACGCTTCCCGATGGTTCGCAACGCAGCTTTCCCGCGCCGGTGACCGTGGCCGATGTCGCCGCGTCCATCGGTACCGGCCTGGCCAAGGCCGCGTTGGGCGGCAAGGTCGATGGCAAGCTGGTGGACACCAGTTTTCTCATCAATGGCGATGTAACGCTGTCCATCGTGACGGCCAAAGACGCCGATGGCCTGGAAATGATCCGCCATTCGACGGCGCACTTGCTGGCGTATGCGGTCAAGGAGCTGTACCCCGACGCCCAGGTCACCATCGGCCCCGTGATCGACAACGGCTTCTTCTACGACTTCTCGTACAAGCGGCCGTTCACGCCCGACGACCTGGTGGCGATCGAAAAGCGCATGACCGAACTCGCCAACAAGGACGAGAAGGTCGAGCGCCGTGTGCTGCCGCGCGACGAGGCCGTGGCGCACTTCAAGGCCATGGGCGAGCACTACAAGGCCGAGATCATTGCCAGCATCCCGGCCAACGAAGACGTGAGCCTGTACCGTGAGGGCGGCTTTGAAGACCTCTGCCGTGGCCCTCACGTACCCAGCACGGGCAAGCTCAAACACTTCAAGCTCATGAAGGTGGCAGGCGCCTACTGGCGCGGCGACCACCGCAACGAGATGCTCCAGCGCATCTATGGCACGGCCTGGGCCACGAAGGACGAGTTGCAGCAATACCTCACGATGCTGGAGGAGGCCGAGAAACGCGACCACCGCAAACTCGGTCGCGAGTTGGACCTGTTCCATCTGGACGAACACAGCCCTGGCACGGTGTTCTGGCACCCCAAGGGCTGGACGCTGTGGCAGGAGGTGGAGCAGTACATGCGCCGTGTCTACCGCGACAACGGCTACCTGGAAGTCAAGGGTCCGCAGATCCTCGACAAAGCCCTGTGGGAAAAGACGGGGCACTGGGACAAGTACCGCGACAACATGTTCACGACCGAATCGGAGAAGCGCGACTACGCGCTCAAGCCGATGAACTGCCCTGGCCACATCCTGATCTTCAAGCAGGGCATCAAGAGCTATCGCGACCTACCGCTGCGGTATGGCGAGTTTGGCCAGTGCCACCGCAATGAACCCACGGGAGGACTGCACGGCATCATGCGTGTGCGCGCGTTCACGCAAGACGACGGGCATATCTTCTGCACCGAGGACATGATCCTTGATGAATGCGTGGCCTACACCGCCCTGCTGCAGAAGGTCTACAAGGACTTCGGCTTCGAGCACATCATCTACAAGGTTGCCACGCGCCCCGAGGCGCGCATCGGCTCGGACGAAAGCTGGGACAAGGCCGAGCACGCGCTGATGGAAAGCCTGCGTCGTTCTGGTTGCGAGTTCGAGATCGCGCCTGGAGACGGCGCTTTCTACGGCCCCAAGATCGAATACACGCTCAAGGACGCCATTGGCCGCCAGTGGCAATGCGGCACCATGCAGGTGGATTTCTCCATGCCGGAGCGCCTGGACGCGGAGTATGTGGCCGAAGACGGGGCGCGCCATCGCCCCGTCATGCTGCATCGCGCCATCGTGGGCAGTCTGGAGCGGTTCATCGGCATTCTGATCGAGCAGCACGCGGGCGCGTTGCCGGTCTGGCTGGCGCCGGAGCAGGTCGCGGTGCTCAATATTACCGACGCGCAGGCCGATTACTGTCGCGAAATCGCGAAATCTCTGCAGAATCAAGGGCTTAGGGCCAAATCGGACCTGCGCAACGAAAAAATTACGTATAAAATCCGCGAGCACGCGTTGCAAAAGGTGCCTTTCATTGCCGTCGTGGGCGAAAAGGAGAAGGCAGCTGGTGCGGTGGCGGTGCGGGCCCGGGGCAACAAAGACCTCGGTGTCATGTCGCTGGAGGCCTTCTCCGAACTCGTTGCGACAGCGGTTGCATCCAAGACCTGAGCGGAAAAATCTCGCCGGTTTCTGGGTGCCACCCTCCCGCCAGTCGATGCACACCACGCATGCCAACAAGCGGCCGAAAGGCCGCTTTTGATTCGATCAACACCCACTTGAAGGAACAGAACCATCGCTACCAACTTTCGCGACCGCCGCCAGCGTGAAGAACGCGCGCACCGCCTGAACCGGGAAATCATGGCCCCTGAGGTCCGCCTCAATGGCCCGAACAACGAACCGCTGGGTATCGTGAGCTTGCAGGAAGCCCTTCGTATGGCTGGCGAGCTTGATGTCGATCTCGTGGAGATCGCTGCCACGGCCAGCCCGCCGGTGTGCCGTCTGATGGATTACGGCAAGTTCAAGTACCAGGAACAGAAAAAGGCGGCCGAAGCGAAAGCCAAGCAGACGGTCATCGAGATCAAGGAAGTCAAGTTCCGCCCCGGCACGGACGACGGCGACTACAACATCAAGCTGCGCAACATCCGTCGCTTTCTGGACGAAGGTGACAAGTGCAAGATCACGCTGCGGTTTCGCGGTCGAGAGATCACGCACCAGGAGTTGGGTCTGGCCTTGCTGGAGCGCTTGCGCAACGACCTCGGCGATCTCATCGTGGTGGAGCAGTTTCCCAAGCTGGAAGGGCGTCAGATGATCATGATGATCGCGCCCGCCAAGAAGAAGAGCGCCAGCGCTCAAGGCAAACCGGCCGAGGTGGCCGCCCCTTCGGCTGCGTGAGCCGAAGGAACGTGATTGAAGTGCCAAGGTTGGTCCCTTGGCACTTCGAGGCAGACGTCGCGAGACGTGCGCCGAAAGCGAGGCCCTGAAGAGGGCGTCGCAACAAGTGGCTCGGGGCCATCAAGACCGTGACCAGGTGTCACGGCGCCTCACGAGCACAAATAGAAGGAGCATTCAATGCCCAAGATGAAGACCAAGAGCAGCGCGAAGAAGCGTTTTCGCGTTCGTCCCGGTGGCACCGTCAAGCGCGGTCAAGCCTTCAAACGTCACATCCTGACCAAGAAGACCACCAAGAACAAGCGCCACCTGCGGGGTGCGGTGAATG
This sequence comes from Hydrogenophaga sp., assembly GCF_019635465.1. Lineage (GTDB taxonomy): Bacteria > Pseudomonadota > Gammaproteobacteria > Burkholderiales > Burkholderiaceae_C > Hydrogenophaga. The sequence continues at coordinate 135,941 of NZ_JAHBZK010000009.1, read as the reverse complement.
TGCATGAGACCAACATGGGTCACATGGCGCAGATGCTGCCTTTCGCCGGGCTGTAAAGCCGGCCTGTAACCAAGACGAACAAGGAGAAGCAACATGCCTCGCGTCAAACGTGGTGTCACGGCTCGCGCCCGACACAAGAAAGTCCTGGCCCTCGCCAAAGGTTTCCGCGGTCGTCGCGGCAACGTCTTCCGCATCGCCAAACAGGCGGTGATGAAGGCGGGCCAATACGCCTACCGCGATCGCCGCACCAAGAAGCGCGTGTTCCGCCAGCTGTGGATCGCGCGTATCAACGCCGGTGCACGTGCCTGTGGCCTGACCTACAGCCAATTCGCCAATGGGTTGAAGAAAGCGCAGATCGAGATCGACCGCAAGGTGCTTGCCGATCTGGCTGTCAACGATCCGGCCGCCTTTGGCAGCATCGTGGAGCAAGTCAAAGCCAAGCTGGCCACCGCTTGATACCCGGCCGGGCGGCGGTGCCGCTCGTGTCCGTTCTAAGGGGTTGAGGCTTGAGGGGATTCCCCGTCGGCTTCAGCCCTTTTTTCATTGCATCGCAAGAACAACGCATGAACGAGTTGGACACCCTGGTCGATCGCGCGCGCAACGACTTTGCGCAGGCGGCCACGCCAGCCGATCTGGAAAACGCCAAAGCCCGCTATCTGGGCAAGGCCGGACGCATCACCGAGCTGATGAAGGGCATGGGTGCGCTGTCGGTCGACGAGAAGAAATCGCTCGGGGCCAGCATCAATCTGGCCAAGCAGGCCATTGAGGCCGCGCTTGCAGAGCGTCGACAGGCGCTGGCCGATGCGGAAATGCAGACGCAGCTCAAGGCCGAGGCCCTGGACGTCACATTGCCTGGGCGTCAGCGAGGCGCGGGTGGCTTGCACCCTGTGAGCCTGACGCTGGAGCGTATCGAGGCCATCTTCGGCTCCATGGGCTTTGATGTGGCCGAAGGCCCGGAGATCGAGTCCGACTGGTTCAATTTCACTGCGCTCAACACGCCGGAAGACCACCCCGCGCGTTCCATGCACGACACCTTCTATGTGGAGGGCGGATCGGCGAAGGCGCCCAATCTGCTGCGCACGCACACCAGCCCGATGCAGATCCGCCATGCGGTTCAACACGTGAAGCGCCATCGGGCGGCCATCGATGCGGATGCCGGCATGCCGGAGATCCGTGTGATCGCGCCGGGCCGCACCTACCGGGTTGACAGCGATGCCACCCACTCGCCGATGTTCCACCAGTGCGAAGGCCTGTGGATCGGCGAGAACGTGAGCTTCAAGGATCTGAAGGTCGTGTTCACCGATTTCTGCCGCACCTTCTTTGAAAACGACGATCTGGTGCTGCGCTTCCGGCCAAGCTTCTTTCCGTTCACCGAGCCCAGCGCCGAAATCGATATCCAGTTTCCCACCGGCCCATTGGCGGGGCGATGGTTGGAGGTGGCGGGTTCCGGCCAGGTCCACCCGAACGTGGTGCGCAACATGGGCCTGGACCCTGAGCGGTACATCGGTTTCGCGTTTGGCATGGGTCCGGACCGCCTGACCATGCTTCGATATGGCGTCAACGACTTGCGCCTGTTCTTTGACGGCGACGTTCGTTTCCTCAGCCAGTTCCGATAAGCGATACCCATGCAATTCCCAGAATCCTGGCTGCGTGCCTTCTGCAATCCACCGCTGGACAGCCAGCAGTTGGCCGATGCCTTGACCATGGCCGGTCTCGAAGTCGAAGAGCTGCGTCCGGTAGCGCCGCCGTTTACCAAGGTGGTGGTGGGCGAGATCAAGTCCGCCGAGCAACACCCCAACGCAGATCGCCTGCGCGTGTGCCAGGTCGACGTGGGGCAGGGCGCCTTGCTCAACATCGTGTGCGGTGCGCCCAACGCTCGCGTCGGCATCAAGGTTCCATGCGCGATGGTGGGCGCTGAATTGCCCCCCGGGGACGACGGCGAACCGTTCGTGATCAAGCTGGGCAAGCTGCGCGGCGTGGAAAGCCAGGGCATGCTGTGCTCGGCGCGCGAACTCAAGCTGTCGGAAGACCACGGTGGTCTGCTGGAGCTGCCCGCAGACGCGGTGGTGGGCCGGGATATCAGGGCGCAGCTGTCGCTTGACGACATGCTGTTCACACTCAAACTCACGCCCAACCTCGCGCATTGCCTGAGTGTCTACGGCATCGCGCGCGAGGTGTCTGCCATTACCGGTGCACCGCTTCAGGCACCTGCATTCCCGCCGGCGGCGGTGTCGTTGGCCGACAAGCTGGGCGTTCAGGTGCAGGCGCCGGACCTGTGCGGCCGCTTCAGCGGCCGCGTGGTGCGCGGCGTCAATACCAAAGCGCAAACACCGGCCTGGATGGTCGATCGCCTCGCGCGTTGCGGGCAGCGAAGCGTTTCCCCGCTGGTGGACATCTCCAACTACGTGATGTTCGAGTTTGGTCGTCCTTCGCACATCTTTGACCTCGACAAGATTCACGGCGATCTGCAAGTGCGGTGGGGCCGCAGCGGTGAGACGCTCAAACTGCTCAATGGCAACACCATCACGGTGGACGCCGAGGTCGGCGTGATTGCCGACGACCAAGCGGTCGAGTCGCTGGCCGGCATCATGGGTGGTGACGCCACCGCCGTGTCGGACGACACCACCAACATCTATATTGAGGCGGCCTTCTGGTGGCCCAAGTCGGTCGCGGGCCGCTCGCGTCGCTACAACTTCAGCACCGACGCCGGTCACCGATTCGAGCGTGGCGTCGACCCCTCAACCACCGTCGAGCACATTGAGCGCATCACCGAACTGGTGCAGACGATTTGTGGCGGCGAAGTGGGTCCCATCGACGATCAGATCGTGAACCTGCCGCGGGCCCGGCCTGTGACGCTGCGCGTCGCGCGCGCGGCCAAGGTGATCGGTATGCCGCTGACGCAAGCACAGTGCGTGGACGCCTTGAAGCGACTTGGCCTCGAAACGCAAGAGGACGAGGGGACGATCACCGTCACTCCCCCGCCGCATCGTTTCGATCTGCAGATCGAGGAGGACCTGATCGAGGAGGTGGTGCGCCTGATCGGCTACGAGAAACTGCCCACGACAGCACCTTTGGCGCCCATCACCGCACGGGTGCGCCCCGAAGCCCGTCGCGGCCCCTTTGCGGTGCGCCGGCAACTGGCACAGCTGGGTTACCAGGAAACCATCAACTTCAGCTTCGTCGAGGAACGCTGGGAGCACGAGCTCGCCGGCAACCCCGATCCGGTCAAGCTGCTCAACCCCATTGCCAGTCAGATGAGTGTGATGCGCTCGTCATTGATCGGTAGCCTGATCTCGGTGCTCAAGTTCAACCTGGACCGACGCGCGGGCCGCGTGCGCCTGTTCGAACTCGGTCGGGTGTTTCGCAAGGATGCTTCGGTGCCCGACAGCGACACCACCGTGGCCGGGTTCGATCAGCCCATGCGCGTGGCCGCCTTGGCCGCAGGCCCGGTCGACAGCCTGCAATGGGGACAGCCTGAGCGCGTCGCCGATTTCTTCGACGCCAAAGGCGACGTCGAAGCCCTGGTGGCGCCGCGTCGCCCTGAATTCCGTGCGGCAGAGCATCCAGCGCTGCACCCCGGCCGCTGTGCCGCGGTCTGGCTGGATGGTCGCTGCATCGGCCACGTGGGCGAGTTGCACCCGCGCTGGCGCCAGGCCTACGACTTGCCGAGCGCGCCAGTGCTGTTCGAGCTCGAACTGGACGCCGTGTTGGCGCGTCCCGTGCCAGCGTTCCAGGGAGTCAGCCGCCACCAGCCGGTTGAGCGCGACCTCGCCATCGTGGTGCGGGAGTCCGTGGCACACGATGCGGTGGTCGCCGCTGCCCGATCGGCCGGTGGTTCGTGGTTGCGTGACGTCGTCCTGTTCGACGTCTATCGCCCGAAAAAGGGTGCGCCTTTCGCCAGTCTGTCGCCAGACGAGAAGAGTCTGGCGGTTCGCCTCGTGCTCAACCGCGACGACGCTACACTGACCGAAGACCAGATCGAGGCCACCGTTGCCGACGTGCTCAAGGCGCTTGAGCAACAAACGGGTGCGCGTCTGCGCAGCTGACCCGGCCCACCTCATCCAAGGAGAACCTGCATGGAATTGGCCGTCGAGAGCCTCGAAACCCCGGCCCTGACCAAGGCGCAACTGGCCGATCTGCTGTTTGACCAGATCGGGCTGAACAAGCGCGAGTCCAAAGACATGATCGATGCCTTCTTCGATCTGATCACCGAAAGCCTGGTCAATGGCACCGACGTGAAGATCTCGGGCTTCGGCAATTTCCAGATCCGGACCAAGGCCGCCCGGCCTGGGCGCAACCCCCGAACGGGGGAGCCGGTGGCCATCGAGGCCCGCCGGGTGGTGACCTTCCACGCCAGTCCCAAGCTCAAAGAGCAGGTGCAGGCTGCGGTCATCGGCGATTGAGCGCCGTTGGCCGGCCTGCTGGCGGGCGGTTACAACATATCTCACGAAATCCGGGAGGGTGGGCCCCGGCAGAGGGGTACTTAGAGTAAATTCAAGGTTCGGTTTCTACCGCCTTGATTTACATGGAGAATTCTCTCCCTCCGATTCCAGCCAAGCGCTACTTCACCATTGGTGAGGTGGGTGAGCTGTGCGGCGTGAAGCCGCACGTGCTTCGCTATTGGGAACAGGAATTCACCCAGCTGCGGCCCATGAAGCGGCGCGGCAACCGGCGTTACTACCAGCACCATGAGGTGCTGATGATCCGTCGCATCCGCGAGTTGCTCTACGAGCAGGGCTTCACCATCAGCGGTGCGCGCAACAAGTTGCAGGAGCTCGCACAGGTCGAGCGTGAGGAAAAGCGCCGCCGCGATGACGACGAAGACGTGATCGATGTGATCGACCTCGATGCCGTCATCCACGAGGACGACACGGTGGTGGTGTCGGCCACAGTGCCTGAGGCCAGTGCCCAGACCTCGGTGTGGGCCGAGGTGCGCCGGGAGCTGCTCGAAATCCGCGAATTGCTTCGCCTGTCGTCCTGAGAACGGGCTGCTTTGCTGGCTATAATGCAAGGCTTGTCGGCGTGTAGCGCAGCCTGGTAGCGCACTTGCATGGGGTGCAAGGGGTCGCGAGTTCGAATCCCGCCACGCCGACCATTGATCGCAAAAGCCCGGTGTCGAAAGACACCGGGCTTTTTGTTTGGCGCGCTTGGGCCTCGACGGCGCTCGGGTTTCGCCGGGCGGACTGGACAGCTGATCACGCCTCATTTACTGTACATAAATACAGTATTTTGAGGTTTCCATGATCTTGCTGATGTGCCGGAGGGGCAGGTGTCTCCGGCGGTTCTGAATGTTGAGCGCGCGACCCTGGACTGGCCGGTCGCTGTCTGGCGCGCCGATCAGCTGGGTCGCTCGGCACCGAGGGTGTGGCCGAGCGGTTTTGCGGCGCTGGATGCCGAGTTGCCTGGGGGCGGCTGGCCCGGCCATGGGCTCACCGAATGGCTGCTGCCGCACCCCGGTGCGCTGGAGTGGCGTTTGCTGGCGCCCTTGCTCGCGCGTTGTGATGCCGAGGGGCGCTCGGTGCTGGTGGTGGGGCCGCCCCAGCCGCCGCACCCGCCCGGGCTACATCAGTACGGGGTGTCGGCGCGTCATCTGGTGTGGCTGCATGCGCGCACGCCGGCCGAACGGCTGTGGAGCACTGAGCAGCTCATCAAGGCCAACCCGGGCGGCATCGTGCTGAGCTGGTTGCCGCAGGTCAAGGCGGCGCAGTTGCGTCGGCTGCAGGTGCTGGCGGCGGCTTGCGAGACGCCGGTGTTCATCTGCCGCCCCGAGGGCGTTGCGCGCGAGGCGTCGGCGGCCCCTTTGCGCGTGCGTGCCCAGGCGGCGCCCGGCTGGGGGTTGGTGCTGGACATCCTCAAGCGCAAAGGCCCGCCGCTGACGCGGGCGTTGACGCTGCAGGCTGTGCCACCTGCCTGGCAGGCCGTGTTGCCACCGCGTCTGCACCCAGGCGTGCGGCCGGTGGTCGTACCGGAGATCGCCCATGTGGTGGTGCGCCCTGTGCCCGAGCCCGAACACGCCCTGCATTGACGCGGCGCGTCAGGCCCTGGTGCTCTGGGCGCTCGGGTACACGCCCCGCGTGACGGTGCTCGATGAAGCGGTGCTGATGGAGCTGGCGGCCAGTGCGCGCCTGTTCGGTGGACGCGAAGCCTTGCGTGCGCGTGTGCAGCACGAGGCGCGCGATCGGGGTGTCGAAAGACTGGCCTGGGCGCCCAACGCCCTGGCGGCCCTGGCCTTGCTGCGCACCGGGCAAGCCGATGCGGGCGCGCAAGTGCTGGAGGCGGTGCTGGACGCCATGCCGGTGTCGGTGCTCGGTGCGGCGCGACCCCATGCGCAGGTACTGGGGCAGAGCGGGTGCCGCACGCTGGGTGCCCTGCGCCAACTGCCGCGCGGCGCCCTGGGGCGGCGGTTCGACCAGGCCTTGTTGCACGCGCTCGACCAGCTCTACGGTCATGCGCCGCAGGCCCACGAGTGGCAGAGCGTGCCCGAAGCGTTCGAGGTCCGGTTGGAGCTGCCGTCGCGGGTGGACGATGCCGAGGCCTTGATGGTCGGTGCCCGTCGTCTGATGCAGCAGTTGCTGGACTGGTTGTTCGCGCGGCGCAGCGGCGTGCTCGCGTTCACCTTGCGCTGGGCGCACGACGCCATGCGCTCGCGCGAGGTGGGGCCGCTCGACGAACTCAGTGTGCGCACCGCCGAGCCCACGCGCGATGGCGATCACCTGTGCCGTTTGCTGGCCGAGCACCTGGCGCACGTGCAACTGCAAGCCCCCGTGGGCGAGCTCTGGCTGCTGGCCGACGAGGTCCGCCCGCTGGTGGAGCGCAGCGACAGCCTGTTGCCCGACACCGTGCGTCCTGGCGAAGCCTTGCCGCGCGTGCTCGAACGCATTGCGGCAAGGCTGGGCGCCGATCGCGTATTGCGCCCGGTGCTGGTGGCCGATCACCGCCCCGAGGCCATGTGCCGCTGGCAGCCGGCCGATCAACCCCTGCCGCGCCAACCCGATGCGGTGAGCGAGACACCGCAGCCCACCTTCTTGCTGGCCGAGCCGCTGCGGCTCGCGGTGCGCGCGCACCGGCCGATCTACCTGGGCGAGCTGCGCCTGCTGCTCGGGCCGCAGCGCGTGGAAGGCGGCTGGTGGGACCGCGACGACGCGCAGGGGCTGACGCGCCGCGTGGCGCGCGACTACTGGCTGGCGTCGTCCGAACACGCCGGCCTGTTGTGGGTGTTCCAGACCCGCGCGGCCGACGGCGGCGAGCCGGCCTGGTACCTGCATGGCGTGTTTGCCTGAGGCCGGGTCATGTCCAGCGTGTTGCCGGCCTATGCCGAGCTGTGTTGCCTCTCCAACTTCTCCTTCCTGCAGGGGGCGAGCCACCCCGAGGAACTGGTGGCGCGCGCGCACGCCCTGGGCTACAGCGCCCTGGCCATCACCGACGAATGCACCATGGCCGGGGTGGTGCGTGCCCATGTGGCGGCCAGGGAGCATGGCTTGCCCTTGCTGATCGGCAGCCGGTTCGACGTCGATGACGGCAGCGCCGACACCGGTGGTTTCACGCTGGTGCTGCTGGCCACCTCGCTCGAGGGCTATGGCCACCTCTGCGGCTTCATCACCCGGCTGCGGCGACGCGCACCCAAGGGCCGCTACCAGCTGGCCCGTCACGAGATCGATGGTGCAGCCTTGCCCGAGTGCCTGGCCATTGCCATGCCGGCGCGCCGTGCACCGCAGTCGGCCTGCGACGCGCTGGCCCGCTGGCTGTTGCAGCACTTTGTGGGGCGCTGCTGGCTGGGCGTGGTGCAGCGCCGTGCGATCGACGACGAGTTGAATCTGCACCGCCTGCGCGAGAGCAGCCGCTTGTGCGCGCTGCCGCTGGTGGCCATGGGCGATGTGCGCCTGCACCGGCGCTCGCGCCAGCCGCTGCACGACGTGCTCACCGCCACCCGCATCGGGCGCCCGATCACCGACTGCGGTTTTGCCCTGGCCGCCAGCGCCGAGCACCACCTGCGATCGCGCCTGGCGCTGGCCCAGCGCTTTGCCCCCGAGCTGCTGGCCGAGACCCTGAACGTCGCCGCGCGCTGCCACTTCTCGCTCGACGAGCTGCGCTACCAGTACCCCGACGAGGTGGTGCCGCCCGAGCACACGCCCGCGAGCTGGTTGCGTCAGCTCGCCTGGCAAGGCGCGTCGCGCCGCTGGCCACAAGGCGTGCCGGCGTCGGTCACGCAGCAGATCGAGCACGAACTCGCGCTGATCGCCGAGCTGCGCTACGAGCACTACTTCCTCACCGTGCACGACGTCGTGGCCTTCGCGCGCAGCGAGGGCATCCTGTGCCAGGGGCGGGGGTCGGCTGCCAACAGCGTGGTCTGTTTCTGCCTGGGCATCACCGAGGTCGATCCGGCGCGCATGTCGGTGCTGTTCGAGCGCTTCATCTCCAAGGAGCGCAACGAGCCGCCCGACATCGACGTCGACTTCGAACACGAGCGGCGCGAGGAGGTCATCCAGTACCTCTACCGCAAGTACGGGCGCGAGCGCGCCGCGCTCACCGCCACCGTCATCTGCTACCGCCCGCGCAGCGCCTTGCGCGACGTGGGCAAGGCGCTGGGCTTTGCACCGGCCGAGATCGACGTGCTGGCCAAGGGCGTTTACTGGTGGGACGGTCGCCAGGTTGACCGCGCGCGCTTCGTCGAAGCCGGGCTCGACCCCGACAGCCTGCGGGTGCGCCAGCTCCTGGCGCTCACCACCGAGCTGATGGGTTTTCCGCGTCACCTCTCGCAGCACACCGGCGGTTTCGTGCTCACGCGCGAGCCGCTCTCGCGTCTGGTGCCGATCCAGAACGCGGCCATGGCCGATCGCACCGTGATCGAGTGGGACAAGGACGACCTGGACGCGCTGGGCCTGCTCAAAGTCGACGTGCTGGCGCTGGGCATGCTCACCGCGCTGCGCAAGGCGCTCGACTACATCGGCCACAAGCAGGGTTTCGATTTTTCGCTGCAGGACATCCCGGCCGAGGACGCAGCCACCTACGACATGGTCTGCGCGGCCGACACCGTGGGTGTGTTCCAGATCGAGAGCCGGGCGCAGATGAGCATGCTGCCGCGCCTGAGGCCGCGCTGCTTCTACGACCTCGTGATCGAGGTCGCACTGGTGCGCCCCGGCCCCATCCAGGGCGGGGCGGTGCACCCCTACCTCGACCGGCGCCAGGGCAAGGTGCCGGTGAGCTACCCCAGCGACGACCTCAAGCGCGCGCTCGGTCGCACGCTGGGCGTGCCGGTGTTTCAGGAGCAGTGCATGCAGATCGCCATCCTGGCCGCCGGCTTCACGCCCGACGAGGCCGACGGTCTGCGCCGCGCCATGGCGGCCTGGAAGCGCAAGGGCGGGCTGGGCAAGTACGAGCGCCGCCTCATCGACGGCATGACCGCGCGCGGCTACAGCCTCGACTTCGCGCAAAGCGTGTTCGAGCAGGTCAAGGGCTTTTCCAGCTATGGCTTCCCCGAAAGCCACGCCGCCAGCTTTGCGCTGCTGGTCTACGCCAGTTGCTGGATCAAGCGCCACCACCCGGCCGAGTTTCTGGCCGCCATGCTCAACAGCCAGCCGCTGGGCTTTTACAGCCCGAGCCAGCTGGTGCAGGACGCGCGCCGCCACGAGGTGGTGGTGCACCCGGTGGACGTGCTCCACAGCGACGCCGACAGCACGCTTGAGCCCCAGGGCGCACACCGCATGGACGCGGTGCGCCTGGGGCTGCGCCTGGTCAGTGGTCTGTCGCAAGCGGCCATGCAACGCATCGTGCAGGCACGCCGACAGCGCTGGTTCGACAGCACCGACGACCTCGCGCGCCGGGCCCGCCTGGCGCGGCGCGACCTGGAGCTGCTGGCCGCGGCCGATGCGCTGGCCTCGCTCAGCGGCCACCGCCGCCAGCAGGTGTGGGACGCGGTGGCGCTGCAGCCCGTGCCCGCGCTGCTCAGCGAGGCCCCGGTGGACGAAGTGCCGCTGGCGTTGCCCGCCGCGCCCGAAGGCGAAGCCATCGTGTGGGACTACGCCAGCCTGGGCCTGACGCTGCGCCGCCACCCGCTGGCCTTGCTGCGGCCGATGCTGGCGCGACGGCGTCTGTCGAGCGCGACCGAACTCCAGGCCATGCCCGATCGGCGCCTGGTGCGCCACGCCGGCATCGTCACCTTGCGCCAGCAACCCGAGACCGCCAGCGGGGTGGTGTTCGTGAGCCTGGAGGACGAAACCGGCGTGGTGCAGGTCATCGTGTGGCGCCAGGTGCGCGAGCGCTTTCGCCAGGTGTTGCTGCGCTCACGGCTGCTGGCGGTGTACGGCACCTGGCAACGCGAGGGCGAGGTCTGCAACCTGATTGCCGGTTACCTTGAAGACCTCACGCCGCTGCTGGGGCGGCTGGCCACCGAGAGCCGGGATTTCCATTGAGCACGCACCGTCGCTGCGATGTTGAACCGACGGCGTTCAACCCATCAGCCGCTCGGTGATGTGCCGCCAGTGCGCCGGCGACACCGGCGTGATCGAGAGCCGGTTGCCGCGCTTGAGCAGCAGCATGTCCGCCAGCGCAGGGTCAGCGCGCAGTTCGGGCAGGCCGATCAGCCGCGTCTTGCGCAGCGCCTGCACGTCCACCAGCAGCCAGCGTGGTGCCTCGGCTTTGGAGGCGCCATCAAAGTAGGGCGATGCCGCGTCGAACTGGGTCGGGTCCGGGTAGGCGGTGGAGGCCACGCGGGCCAGGCCGGCGATGCCCGGCTCGGGGCAACTCGAGTGATAGAACAGCACGCCGTCGCCGACGCGCATGGTGTCGCGCATGAAGTTGCGTGCCTGGTAGTTGCGCACGCCGGTCCAGGGCACGGTGTGCCCGGGCGCGGCCAGCGCATCGTCGATCGAACACTCGTCGGGCTCGGACTTCATCAACCAGTACTGCGCCATCAGGTATTGCCTTGTTCGCCCGTGCGGGGCATCACCGGGCGCAGCCACCACAAACACAGCAGCGCACTGGCCACCAGACCCGCGGACACCCACAAAGCGCCCATGCCCCAGCGTTGCACAAAGAAGCCGAACAGCAGCGGCGCCAAGGCCTGTGCCACCCGCGAGGGCGCGACGATCCAGCCCTGGCGTCGGCCATAGCCGACCGGCCCGTAGAACACCAAGGGCAGCGTGCCCTTGGCGATGGTGAGGATGCCGTTGCCCAGGCCGTGCAGCACCGCAAAGACCGAGGCGCCCGTCGCCCCCAGCCCCATCCACGCCAGCACACCCAGTGGGTGCATCGACGCGGCCAGCCGGGCCGACCACAGCGGATGAAAACGCCGCAGGCCGCCGAACTCGAGCAGTCGGCCGGCCACCTGTGCGGGGCCGATGAGCGCGCCGATTGCCAATGCACCCGCGAGCGACAGGCCGCCCGCCATGAGCATGGCTGGCAGGTGCGCGGCCATGGCCGTGCTGACAAACCAGGTGGCCGCAAACACGTAGGCCAGCACCCAGGCCACATACGGTGGTGGCGCGGGCTGGTGGTCACTGTGCGCGGGCTGCAGTGCTTCGGGCGGTGGCAGGTGCTCGGTGCGCGGCATCGACGCGTTCAGTGGCAGACCCACGACGAGGTGCAACAAGGCCCAGCCGAAGCAGGCGCCACGCCAGCCGAAGTCGGCCTCCATCCAGCCCGACAGGGGCCAGCCCACGGTGCTGGCCAGGCCGCCGAGCAGTGTGACCCCGGTGATGGCGTTGCGCGCACCCTGACCCTGCAGCCGGACCAGCGTGGCAAATGCCGCTTCGTACAAGCCCGAGCCCATGGCCACCCCGATCACCAGCCAGCCTGCGTACAACGTGACCGGCCCCTGCGCCAGGCCCAGCAGCGCCAGGCCCGCCGCAAACAGCAGGCTCGTCACCATGAGCACGGGGCGCCCGCCGCGGCGGTCGATCGTGCGCCCGGCCGAAGGCCCCAGCGCGGCCGACAACAGCATGGCCACCGTCACCGCCAGCCAGATGGTGCTCTCGGGCAAGCCCAGGCCGGCCGCCATCGGTTTGGCCAGGATGGCCGGCAGGTAGTAGCTGGACGCCCAGCCCAGTGTCTGGGCCGTACCCAGTCGCAGCACCAGCGAGGCCTTGTTGTCCATGAAGGATCAGACGATGTCGAACACGTGCAGGCCAAAGCGCCCTGCGCGTCGATCGGCGAAGTAGTGCTGCAGCGTCTCGCGCACGGTGCGAAACGCGATCTCGTCCCAGGGGATTTCGTCTTCGCGAAACAGCCGGGCTTCGATCGTCTCGTGACCGGGGTCGAAGCGGTCGCTGAGCAGGCGGGCCCGGTAGAACAGGTGCACCTGCCCCACGCGCGGCACGTTCATGAGGGTGAAGAGCTCGCCCATGTCGATCTGGGCACCGGCCTCTTCGTCGGTTTCGCGGCGTGCGCCCTCGGCCGTGGTCTCGCCGAGCTCCATGAAGCCCGCGGGCAGGGTCCATTTGCCCCAGCGCGGTTCGATGTTGCGCTTGCACAGCAGCACCTGCTCGCCGTCGACGCCCCATACCGGCACGGTGCCCACCACGTTGAGCGGGTTGTCGTAGTGCACCGTGCCGCAGGCGGGGCAGACCGCGCGCTCGCGCGTGTCGCCATCGTCGGGCAGGCGCATCTGCACAGCGGTGCCGCAGTTGCGGCAGAACTTGGCGGGCGGACGCAGCATGCAGGCAGTGTAGTGGGGCAGGCAAAAAAAAGCCGGGGGCAACCCCGGCTGGCACAGGCAAAAAGGCTCAGGCCTTCTTGCCGTGCTTGGCGATCAGCGCCTTGGCCGTCTCGAGCAGTTTCTTGCCGTCGTAGCCGCGCTTGTCCATCTCCTGCGCCCACTCCACTTCCACCAGGGCTGCCTTGCGCTTGAACTCCTGCGCTTCGGTGGCCGAGATGGTGTGGATGGTGTTGCCCTGGTCCACCGCGGCCTTGCGACCGGCGACGTCACCGCTTTGCTGCACCTTGCCCAGCCAGCCGGAGGTTTCCAGACCGGAGTGCTTGTCGATGACGGCCTTGAGATCGGGCGGCAGGTTGTTGTACTTGGCCTTGTTCATGGCCATGACGAAGGTGGTGGTGTAGAGCGCGCCACCAGCGGGATCGAACTCGCTGTGGAACTTGGTCAGCTCGTGCACCTTGACGGCGGGGACGACTTCCCAGGGGATCACGCAGCCGTCGATCACGCCTTTGGAGAGCGAGTCCGGGATCTGCGGCAGCGGCATGCCCACCGGGGTGGCGCCCAGGTAGCCCAGCATCTTGGTGATCTGGCGGGTCGGGCCGCGCACCTTGGAGCCGCGCAGGTCTTCGGCCGAGTTGATCTGCTTGCTGCGCATGTGGATCACGCCGGGGCCATGCACTTGCAGGGCGATGGGCTGGGTTTCCTTGAACTCGTCCTGGGCGACGGTCTGCACGTATTCCCAGTAGGCCTTGGAGGTTGCCTCTGCGTTGTTCATCATGAACGGCAGCTCGAACACCTCGATGCGCGGGAAGCGGCCCGGCGTGTTGCCCGGCAGCGTCCACACGATGTCGACCACGCCGTCGCGGGCCTGGTCGTACAACTGCACCGGCGAGCCACCCAGCTGCATGGCGGGGTAGGCCTCGAATTTGATGCGTCCGCCCGAGTCCTTCTCGACCTTGTCCATCCAGGCCTTGTGCATGTTGAGCCACACGTTGGACTGCGGCGCCATGAAGGTGTGGAACTTGAGCGTGACGCTCGACTGGGCAAAGCCGGTGAGCGCGGGTGCGCCCAGGGCGATGGCCGCACCGGACTGGATCAGGGTTCTGCGCTGGATCATGGGATGGGTCTCCTTCGGGTTGATGATCGATTGAAGCTTGAACTATCGCTGTGGGTGTGGGAAGAGGTGATACCCGCAGGCGGGGATCAGACCACTTTCACCGTGATCGGTGTCAGGCCGTCGACGCCACCATGCAGGACGTCGCCCGCGACGACCGCGTTCACGCCTTCGGGGGTGCCGGTATAGATGAGGTCGCCAGGCTGCAGTTCCCAGGCGGCCGACAGGTGCTCGATGGTCTCGGCGATGTTCCAGATCAGCTTGTTCACGGCGCTGCGCTGACGGTCGGCGCCATTGACCTGCAACCAGATGGCGGCATTGACCACGTCTCCGGCTTGATCTGCCGGGGTGATGGGGCCGATGGGCGCCGAGTGGTCGAAGCCTTTGCCGATGGACCAGGGGCGCCCCTGTTTCTTCATGTCGTTTTGCAGGTCGCGGCGCGTCATGTCCAGACCCACTGCGTAGCCGTAGACGTGCTTGAACGCGTCGGCCGCGGCGATGTTCTTGCCACCCGTGCCGATGGCCACCACCAGTTCGATCTCATGGTGCAGGTTCTTGGTCAGCGACGGGTAGGGCATGCTGGCCGTCTGGCCCGCATCGGCCACCACGATGGCGTCGGCCGGCTTGAGGAAGAAGAACGGCGGCTCGCGGCCGGTGAAGCCCATTTCCTTCGCATGCTCTTCGTAGTTGCGGCCGACGCAGTAAATGCGGTGAACCGGGAAGCGCTCGCCACGCCCCACGATGGGCACGGACACGGTGGGGGGTGGGGTGAACAGGTAGGAGGTCATGGGGTGCGAGTGTGCCACCGCCGCTCAGTACTGGGTGTCCGGCAGGTGCACCACCAGACCATCGAGCTCGGGCGTGAGCATGATCTGGCAGGACAGGCGGCTGTTCGGCTTCACCGCGGCGGCGGCGAAATCGAGCATGTCGGATTCGTCGGCGACCGGTGCGGGCAGCCGGCCCACCCATGCCTCGTCGACATAGACGTGGCAGGTGGCGCAGGTGAGCGTGCCGCCGCAGTCGGCGGCGATCTGATCGATGCCGGCATCGACTGCGGCTTTCATGAGGCTCTGGCCGGGCGCACATTGCACGTCGCGGGTGCGCTGGTCGGGGGCGATGAAGTGGATCTGGATCATCATTCGTTGGGCGTTGGGCGTTGGGCGTTGGGCGTTGGGCGTTGGGCGTTGGGCGTTGGGTAGATCGAGCGGTCTCGCCGAACGCGCAACCCTCAGCGCCCAAAGGATCGTGGGGGTGTTGCTTCAGTAGCGGGCGAAGTACTCGCGGCGTTCGAAATCTGCCTTGTCTTCGGCGGCGGCGTGGCGGTCGAGCTCTTGCTGCTTGATGCGGCAGAAGTGGTTCACCACCGATTCGCCCAGGCCCTGCACCATGGCCGGGTCCGCGCGCAAGGCGGCCAATGCGTCGCCAAGGTTGGTGGGAATGCGCTCGGCGCCTTCGGCGTAAGGCGCTTCGGTGCCGGTGGGAGGGAGCAGTGCGCGCTTGAGGCCGTCGAGCCCGGCGTGGATCTGCCCGGCCATGCACAGGTACGGATTGGCCGCCGGTTCACCCAGGCGGTTTTCAATGCGTGTGGCGGCGTCGCCCGCGTTGCCGACCACGCGCAGCATGGCGCCGCGGTTGTCGCGCCCCCACAGAATGGCTTGCGGCGCGAGGGCGTTGGGCCGGAACCGACCAAAGCCGTTGACCGTGGGCGTGCACAGCGGCGTGATGGCGCGGGCATGGGCGAGCAGGCCGGCCAGCCAGTGCGCGCCGGTCTTGCTCAGTGTGTGCTGCGCGTCCTGCGGCGTGCTGCCCACCAGCGGCTCGTCGCGCGCGAACACATTGCGGCCGGTGGCCAGCTCCACCACCGATTGGTGCAGGTGCCAGCCGCTGGACATGATGTTGGGAAACGGCGGACGGCACATGAACGTGGCGTGGTAGCCGGCGCGGCGAAGCGCCTGCTTCACCCCGTTGCGCAACTGCACCATCTGGTCGGCGGCGGTGAGCGCGTCGGTGGCATCGAACACCGCCTCGACCTGGCTGGGGCCAAGCTCGATTTCGAGCGACTGCAGTGGCAGGCCCAGGCCCAGTGCGGTGCGCTCGACGATGCGCAGCGGCTCGTCGGCCAGGTCGATCATGGCCTCGCCTTGCAACTGGTAGCCGGGGTGCACCATCTGCATGGCGGGTGGCTCACCGGGCCAGGCCGCGCGTTGCGGATCGAGCTGCGGCGTGGTGTCGGTGATGCGGTAGATGTGGAACTCGACCTCGAGCCCGGTCTTGAAGCCCAGCCCTTCGCGCGCCAGCGTCGCCAGCGCATGCTGCAGCACGCGCCGGCTGTCGAAGTCCACGGGCTGGCCGTCGGCGTGCCAGGGCTGACAGCGCAGCCAGCCGGTGCCGGGCGCCCAGGGCAACTCGACGAAGCTCTCGGGGTCGGGCAGCAGCAGCAGGTTGGCCGCACCGGCAAAGCCCGGCAGGTCGTCGGTGCCACCGGGCTCGAATACCTTCCACGCCGTTTTGTCGGCGGTGTCCTTGAGCATCAGCGTGCCCACCATGCCGACGCCGTCGCGCAATGCGCGCAACGCGGCGTGGGGCATCAGCGTCTTGCCGCGCAGCAGGCCATGGGCGTCGCACCAGGCCAGACGCACCCGCTGGATGCCGCGCTCCTCGATGAGCCGCTTCAGGCGCAGGCAGGCGGCTTCGCGCGCGGCGTCGTGCACGCCGCAGAGGGCAGAAAAGGTCATTTGGCGCCTAACGCTGCGGCTGCGTCTGCGAGGGCTTTGCCCTCAACGGTCCAGGGTGCGCGCTCGCGGCGCTCGCGCACGGCGGTCTGCCACCAGTCCTGCCAGGCGCCGGTGGGCGCAAAGCCGTCGATGGTGTCGGGCCCGCTGATCTCGGCCAGGCTGGCGGTGCTGGCAATGCCGGGTGCATCGCCCCCGTTCTCGACGGCGTCGATGGCCTGCTGCAGCAACCGTCGGTGGGCCATGATGACTTTGTCGCTGGTGCCCAGGTGCTCGCGGGTGCGGTCCTGAATGGCGCCCATGCTCTCGCAAGCCCATTGGTCGTGCACGTTGATGTCGTCTTCACCCATGCCGAGGTAGGTGCGCTCGACCTGCTCCTGCGGGTTGAAGCCCCAGTGGTTGTGGCGGCCCATCTTCGGCTCGAAGAAGGGCAGGGTCACCGCTTGCAGCCGCGGCGTGCGCATGGCGGCCTTGTCCACTGGCGCATCGAAGCTGGTGAAGAAGGCGTACCAGTAGTTGTGGGTGTCGTCCACCGGCACATGCATCTGGGTGATGGTCATGGTCTCCGACAGCGGAATGACGAAGGTCTGCGGGAACACCGCGTTGGTCACGCGCACGTGGGTGAGCTGCTCGTTGAGCTGGCGCAGGGCGGTCAGCTGCAGGCCCCAGGGCTTGGCTTCGTGGCTGATGTCCGGGCGGCCGAACTCGCGCATCACGCGCGTCATGGGCCAGCGTTCGCCCTCGACCTCGCCGGCACTGGCGCCGCGGAACTGTTTGCCATAGGCGTCGTCCAGCGATGCGTCGTTGAAGAAGCGGTGCAGGTAGGAGGCGTGCGCCGGGTCGATGCCGACTTCCAGCGACTGCAGCCAGTTGCAGTTCCACAGGCCCTTGAAGGCAAAGGTGTGGCTGGCTGGCGCTTCAAAGCAGTCCAGCGCCGGCAGTGGCGGCGCTTTGCCTTCGGCGCCGAGCCAGGCAAACAGCACGCCGCTGCGTTCCACTAGCGGGTAGCTCTGCTGGCGTACGCGCTGGCACAGGGTGCTGCCCACGGGTTCGGCCGGTGTTTCCAGGCAGCGGCCTTCGACGTCGAACTTCCAGCCATGGAAGGGGCAGCGCAGGCCGTCGCCTTCGTTGCGGCCGAAAGCCAGGTCGGCGCCGCGGTGGGGGCAGTCGCGGTCGAGCATGCCGAAGCGGCCCTGAGCATCCTTGAACAGCACGAAGTTCTGGCCCAGCAGGCGTACCGGCTTGACCGGCCGCACGGCCATGGCCGGATCGATGGCGGGGTCGAATTCGTCGAGCAGGGCGACGGGCTGCCAGTAGCGGCGCAGCAGCTCACCGGCGGGGGTGCCGGGGCCGACCTGGGTCAGGCGTTGATTGAGTTCGGCTTTCATGGGGCGGTAGGTGATGAATCGATCAGGGTAAAACGGGATACCGTTTTGGCGATTCAGTGTACATTCTCGCGCCATGAGCTTGCAAGAAACTGTTTTGATGCAATTGCGCGACTGGATCCTGTCGGGCGAATTCGAGCCCGGGCAGCGCCTGGCCGAACAGCAACTGGCCGAGCGGCTGGGGGCGTCTCGCACACCGGTGCGGGCGGCCCTGGTGACGCTGGAGCAGGAGGGGCTGGTTGAAGCCAATGACACGGGCAAGTTCCTGGTGCGTCAGTTCACCGCGCAGGAGGTGATCGACGCCATCGCGGTGCGCGGTCACCTGGAAGGCATGGCCGCGCGCCTGGTGGCCGAGCACGGTCTGTCGCGCGCGCTGCAGCACGACCTGCAGGCCGCGCTGGAAGAGGGCGACCGGCTGCTGGCCGATGACCCGCTCACGCTGGAGAGCTATGCCGCCTACGCCCGCATGAACGACCGCTTTCATGCGCTGATCCTGGCGGCTTGCGGCAACCGCGCCTTGCAGCGCGCCGTGACGCTCAACGACAAGCTGCCCTTTGCGCCGGCATCGGCCATGCTGCCCATGCAAGGCACGGTGGCGCTGGACCGTGACTGGATGCTCTATGCCCACCGGCAACACCACATGTTGTTCGATGCGCTCAAACGCGGCGAAGGTGCGCGGGCCCAGGCGCTGGGCACCGAGCACACCGAGGTGGCGCAGATGAACATGCGCCTGGCGCTGGAGCGGCGATCGGAGAGTGAGCGGGTGATGCCGTTGATGAAGCTGGTGGTGGGCTGAGCCTTCTCGCCAACGTTTGCTCTGGGCTGGCGCTTCTCTCCAACGTTTGTTCAGGGTCGACGGGGTGGGTATCCGTTCTCCGGCTTGCTCGCGGGCGTCTGCTTAGGCAGGCCTGCACCCGGGCGTCACACCGCTTTGGGCACGCGACCTCAGTGGCAACCGCGAATTGGCGCCTGCGAGCGGACACCCACCCCATCGACCCCGGTGGCGCTCCGACACACCGCCGAAAACCGCCGCAGGCATGCCTGCTCGTCACTCTCGGTGGCTGGTGGGGTTCGCGGGCGCAGGCCCCATTCGCGGTTGCCGCTGAGGCAGAGCGCCGACACGGTGTTGATGAACCGATGTTTGAGTGAGGGTGCAGACGCCCGCGAGCGTGGGCCGGAGAACGCGGACCACGCCAGCCGCCAGCGCGTGGTCGTCGAGCGAAGCCAGCGTGCGAACTAAACGCCCAGATGCAGGGCCAGCAATTCAGGCTTGGCGAGCAGTTCCGAAGTGGCCCCTTCAAACACCACCTCGCCCTTCACCAGGATCAGGTTGCGATCGGTGATCTGCGTGACGTGTTTCCAGTTCTTGTCGACGATCACGCTGCTGATACCGCTCTCGCGGATCAGGCCGCAGATGCGCCAGATCTCGCGCGCGATCAGCGGGGCCAGGCCTTCGGTGGCCTCGTCGAGGATGAGCAGGTCGGGATTCGTCATCAGTGCGCGGCCGATGGTGAGCATCTGCTGCTCGCCGCCGCTGAGTTGCTGGCCACCATGGCCCAGGCGCTCGGCCAGGCGCGGAAAGGTCTCGAGCACGCGCTCGTAGGTCCACTCGCGCTGGCCACGTGTGCCCGGGCGGGCGGCCATCACCAGGTTCTCTTTCACGCTCAGGTTGCCGAAGATGCCACGGCCTTCGGGCACGTAGGCAATGCCCTCGCGCGCCACCGCGTAGGGGGTGGCGCCGGTCATGTCGCGGCCCCTGACCTGCACCTGGCCGCCGCTGGGTTTGACCAGCCCGACGATGGACTTGAGCAGCGTGGTCTTGCCCATGCCGTTGCGGCCCATCAGGCCGATGGTCTGGCCGGCCTCGATGCGCAGATTGACCCCGCGCAGGATGTGGCTCTGGCCGTAGTGGGTGTGCACGCCGCGGGCGTCGATGAGCGCGTTCATGCGTGTTCTTCCCCGAGGTAGGCGGCCTGCACGCCTTCGTCGTTGCGGATCTGCTCGGGCGTGCCGCTGGCGATCACCTGGCCATTGACCATCACGGTCAGCACATCGGCCAGCGCGAAGACAGCGTCCATGTCGTGCTCGACCAGCATGATGGCGTGCTCGGGTTTGAGGCGCTGCAGCAGCGCCACCATGCTCTCGGCTTCGGCCGCGCCCATGCCGGCCAGGGGTTCGTCCAGCAGCAGCACGGTGGGCTCGGTCGCCAGCGTCATGGCCACCTCGAGCTGGCGCTGCTCGCCGTGGCTGATGGCTGCGGCGATCTGGTGCGTGCGTTCGGTCAGACCGGCGAGTTCGATGGCGCGCTCGCAACGTGCATTGACTTCGCTCATGCGGGCCGCACTCGTGAACCAGTGCAGCGGATTGAACGGAAGCTGGCGCTCGCGCGACTGCGCGGCCAGACGTACGTTGTCCCACACGCTGAAGGGCAGAAAGATGTTGGTCTTCTGGTAGCTGCGGCCCAGGCCCTGGCGTGAGATGCGCTCGGGTGACCAGCCGGTGATGTCCTGCCCATTGAGTTCGATGCGCCCGCTGGTGGGCGGCAGGTCGCCCGAGAGCAGGTTGGTCAGCGTGGACTTGCCGGCGCCGTTGGGCCCGATCACCGCGTGAATGCGCCCGCGGTGCAGATTGACCGACACGTCGTTGACCGCGGCCAGGCCACCGAAGCGCTTGGTGAGTTGTTTTGCAGAAAGCAGCAATTCGCTCATGCCTGGCCTCCGCGGCGGGTGAAGCGCTCCACCAGACCCAGCAGGCCGCGTGGCGCCACGATGACCACCAGCACGATGAACCCGCCCATGAGCAACTGCCAGTGCTTGGTCAGGTCCTTGAACAGGTGCATGACGTACTCGAAGGCGAAGGCGCCGACGATGGCGCCGGCGAAGTTGCCCATGCCGCCCAGGATGACCATCATGATCGCGTGCGCGCTCAGGTGAAAACCCATGAGCTCCGGGTTGACGAAGCCGGTTTGCGCTGCCCACAGGTAGCCCGCCACGCCGGCCAGCGCACCCGCCAGCGTGAATGCGGTGAGCTTGTAGCCGAAGGTGCCGTAGCCCACGGCCCGCATGCGGTGCTCGTTGACCCGGATGCCGGCCAGTGCGCGACCGAACGGCGAGAACAACAGCCTGCGCAGCGCGAAGTACAGCGCCAGCAGCACCACCAGCGTGAAGTAATAGAACGCGACCCGATTCTCCAGGTCGATGCCCAGCGCGCTCGCGTCGGGACGGAAGTTCACGTAGATGCCGTCGGAGCCGCCCAGCGCCTTGTTGTCGAAGAACAGGAAGTACACCATCTGCGCGAAGGCCATGGTGACCATGATGAAGTAGATGCCGTGGGTGCGCACCACGAAGAAACCGATGACCAGTGCGGCCAGGCCGGCCGCCGCCGCCGCGGCCGTCAGCGACCACCACACAGCGATGGGCGTGTCGGCGGGGGTGAGGAAGGCAAGGGCGTAGCCCGCCAGGCCGAAGAAGGCAGCGTGGCCGAGCGAGACGAGTCCGGTGACGCCCTGCAGCAGGTCCAGGCTCATGGCGAAGATCGCCAGGATCATCATCTGCGTGAGCATGCCGACGTAGAAGTCGCGGCCATCAAAGGGCACGAAGGGAAACGCGGCCAGCGCCAGAAGGCCGACGATCAGAACGGCGACGATGCTGCGCGGCAGCCGTTCGAGTTGGGCTTTGGCAATGCTCATGTGGCCCCCACGCTCGGCATTGCATGTCCTTCGCTGCCCCCCAAGGGGGCGTTCGCATCTTGGAGCGGTCCGGCGATGCTCATTGCTTGAACAGCCCTTCAGGTTTGTAAAGCAGCACCGCTGCCATGAGCATGTACACCGCCATGCCGGCGATCTGTGGCAACAGCACCTTGCCGAAGGTGTCGACCAGGCCCACCAGCAGCGCCGCGACCAGCGCGCCACGCACCGATCCGATGCCGCCAATCACCACCACCACGAAACACATGATCAGCACCGAGCTGCCCATGCCGGGGTACACGCTGGCGATGGGCGAGGCCAGCATGCCGGCCACCGCCGCCAGGCCGACACCCAGGGCGAATACCACGCCGTGGATGAGGCGGATGTTCACGCCCAGCGACTCGGTCATGTCGCGGTTGAATGCCCCGGCTCGGATCTTCATGCCCAGGCGCGTCTTGCTGATCAGCAGGTACAGCGCAATGGCCAGCACGATGCACACGCCCGACATGACCAGCCGATAGACCGGATAGGACAGGGTGTCGGTGAGGGGAATCGACCAGTCCAGCGCGGCCGGCACCTGCACCGCATGCACGTCGTCGCCCCAGAAGATGGAGCGCAGCTCTTCAAAGATGTAGATCAGGCCGAAGGTCAGCAGCACCTGGTCGAGGTGATCGCGGTGGTAGAAGTGGCGAAACAGCAGCCACTCCAGCAGCCAGCCGAAGGCCACCGCCAGCACCGCGCCCACGATGATGGCCGCCGTGAGGCTGCCGAACTGCGAGCTGAAGAACCAGGCCAGGTAGGCGCCCAGCATGTAGAAGCTGCCATGCGCGAGGTTGACCACGCCCATGATGCCGAAGATCAGCGTGAGGCCGGCGGCCAGCATGAACAGCAGCAATCCGTACTGGACGCTGTTGAGCAGCTGGATAAGGAAGTTGGCGAAGTCCATGTAGGCGGGGTCCAGACGTCAAACCGGCGCCGCGAGGGCGCCGGCTCGTCAGATGGGAAGCAAGCCTCAGGCCATGCGGCAGCCTGCGCCCGAATCGGAGACGGCCTTGCCGGCGATGCCGATCACCTTGTTCTCCTTGTTTTCGACCTTGCGCAGGTAGAAGTCCTGGATGGGGTTGTGTGCCGGGCTCATCTTCCACTTGCCGCGCGGGCTGTCGATCTCGGCGCCGTCCATGGCGGCGTACAGCGCCTTCTTGTTGCCGAAGTCACCCTTGACCGCGTTGGCGCCCTTGATCAGCAACTGGCCGGCATCGTAGCCCTGGACGGCATAGACGTCGGGTTGCAGCTTGAAGGTCTTGGCGTAGTCGAGGCGGAATTTCTTGTTGCGCGGCGTGTCCAGCGAATCGCTGTAGTGCATGGTGGTGAGCACGCCGTTGGCGGCATCACCGGCGGCATCCAGCACACCCTCGGTGAGGAAGCCCGAGCCGTAGAGCTGGATGGTTTTGCTCAGACCGGCCGCGTGGTAGTCGCGCAGGAACTTGGCCGCACCACCGCCCGCAAAGAAGCAGGCCACTGCGTCGGGTTTGAGCGCTGCGATCTCGGTCAGCAGGGCCTGGAATTCCACGTTGGGGAACGGCACACCCAGCTTCTTGATGATCTGGCCGCCCGCTTCGGTGTAGCTCTTCTCGAAGCCCTCGTAGGCCTCGTCGCCGGCGGCGTAGTTCCAGGTGATCCAGACCGCCTTCTTGTGACCGCGCTCGACCATGGGCTTGCCCAGTGCCAGCGTCGGCTGGCTGTTGGTGAACGAGGTGCGGTAGACGTTGGGGGCGCACTGGGCGCGCGTGGCGATGTGCACGCCAGCGTTGGGAATCAGGTTGAGCACACCCGATTCGCGGGCCACGCGGTGGATACCCATCTGCACGCCCGAGTGGACCGTGCCCACCAGCACATCCACCTTGTCGCGCTGCACCAGTTTGGTGGCGTTCTCCACACCCTTGGCCGGGTTGGATTCGTCGTCGACGTTGAAGAATTCGATCTCACGCCCACCGAGCTTGCCACCTTGCTCGTTGAGGGCCATGCGAAAGCCGTTCTCGATGGCCACGCCCAGGGCCGCAAAGGTGCCGGTGTAGGGGAGCATGAAGCCCACGCGCAGCTTGTCGGACTGCGCACGGACGATTTGCGGCAGCAGCAGGCCGGAGGAGGCGGCGCCGATCACGGCAGCGCTGCGGGTCAGAACGAGACGGCGGGTGGTCATGGGCGTGAGCTCCTGTGGTGTTGTTGCCGGTAAGGGGATCGAGAGACGCGGGTCACTGTAGGGTGGGGGGTAGGCGTTGGCGATCCAGAATTACCCTATGCGCTTCAAGTTTGAATCGTTCAGACTTGAACTAAATGGGCCTTGCCTCGTGGTGATTCACTGTGCTGGTGCGCCGCTGAGCGCCAGCGCGAGCCAATCCCGGCACCAGGCCACGCCCTGCGCTTCGGGCTCGGTGTCGGTGGAGGCATCAAGAAACAGCGGATCGCCCACACGCACTGCGCCCAGGTCGCGCAAGCGCTCGTCGAAACGGCGACCGCCGTTGGCATAGGTGGCGGCGTACTGAACACTGTCGCCGAGCGCAATCAGACCGTAGCGCACGTGGCCGAGAAACCGCGGCTGGCTGTCCAGCGAGGCGTAGAAGGCCTGCGCGTTGTCCGGCACGTCGCCTGAGCCATAGGTGGACGTGCATATGACGTAAAGTGCATCTTCTTCGAAGACGCTGGGGTCCAGCCCATCCATCATCCGGACCTCGATGGCGCCAATCAGATCGCCGCAATCCATCTCGATGGCCTGTGCCACGTACTCGGCGGTGTTGGTCATGGTGCCCACGAGGATGAGCAGCTTGCTGGGTGGTGCGTCAGACATGACACGCACTTTAGTGCATGTTTTGCGCCCGGATCATGGGGTAAACCCGAGGGGTGGCCTGCCCGGAGGGACTCGAACCCCCGACCTGCTGCTTAGAAGGCAGCTGCTCTATCCAGTTGAGCTACGGGCAGAGCGCGGATGCGCTGCGGATGGAAAAAAGGCCCACAGCGTGGGCCTTTTTCTTTCTGGTGTGAATGGTCGGAGCGGCGGGATTCGAACTCGCGACCCTCTGCTCCCAAAGCAGATGCGCTACCAGGCTGCGCTACGCTCCGACACGAAGCGCGGATTCTAACCTTCGAAACGGCGTCTTCTCTGCTGGTCGCTGTCCGGCTTAGGCCAAGACGCCGTTTCAGCGTTTCTGGTACTGCGTGTTCCCGAACAGGGCCTCGCGCGCCTTCTGGTCGGTGAGTGGCTTTCGGGCGTCGGCCAGCACGGCGACGCCCCGCTGAACCGCTGGGCGGTCCGCGATGCGGTCGAACCAGGCTTTCAGCCTCGGGTAGTCGGCCCAGTCGATGCCCTGGTTTTGCCAGCTGCGCAACCAGGGAAAGATGGCGATGTCGGCGATGGAGTACTCTGCCCCAGCGATATGGGCGTGGTTCGCCAGCTGCCGATCCATCACGCCATAGAGGCGCTTGGCCTCGTTGGTGTAGCGGTTGACGGCGTACTCGATCTTTTCGGGCGCGTAGATGCGGAAGTGATGCGCCTGGCCCAGCATGGGGCCCACGCCCCCCATCTGGAACATCAGCCACTCCAGCACCTTGAATCGCTCGCGGTCGCTCTTGGGCAGAAAGCGTCCGAACTTGCTGGCCAGGTAGACGAGGATGGCGCCCGACTCGAACGCGCTGATGGGTTTGCCGTCCGGGCCCTGGCTGTCGACGATGGCCGGGATCTTGTTGTTCGGGCTGATGGCCAGAAACTCGGGCTTGAACTGGTCGCCCGCACCGATGTTGACCGGGTGCACCTGCCATTCGTGGCCCAGGCGCAACCCACATTCCTCCAACATGATGTGAACTTTGTGGCCATTTGGCGTTGGCCATGAGTACGCGTCGATCATGAACGTGCCTTTCGTGCGTTGTTGAACAGCATTGGGGCGGCAGCTTACGGAAGAATGCCCAACCATGCTGGACACCATGTTGAACGCCCTGAGCCCCACCCGTCGCCAACGCGCGCAGCACATGACGCTGGTGCAGTGGGCGGAATCTCGTGGCCTTGAATTCCTCGCCCGCCGCAACGGCAGCTGCGGTTTTGTTGGTGAGTGGTCGGGGCAGCCGGTCAGCATCGACCTGCAGCCGTCCGGGCGCCCTTACTTCGAGGGCTGGGAGATTTCGGCCCGGGTCGAGGTCGGCGTGCAGGCATCGGCCGGCATGGTGCTGATGAATCGGCCGCTCAAGCTGACGATGGAGCGCTGGGCGGACTATGTGTACGCCCAGATCACCAACGTCGTACAAACCATGGCCGATACCTTGCCGGAGGAAGTGCGCTGGCTGGCGGCCTACCGCGACGCAGGTTGGTCGGGCCCGGCCGCCGAGTTCTTCGACCGTTACGCCGTGCTCACGGATGGGCTGGACGAGACCCGCCAACTGATCGACCAGGACACCGTCGACGCCCTCATGCACTGGCCTGAGGACGTGAGGTCTGCGCAGTCGCCGCTGCTGTTGATGCGCTTGCGCAGCAAGCTGCACCTGTGCCTGCAACTGGACGCCGATCGCCACAAGCCCAGCGAATTGCACGCGCTCGACCTGTTCGAGCGCATGGCCCGGCGCCTGCTGGCCCAGGCGCGCGCGGTCAACTCCCTCGCGTAACCGGCATCTCGACTTCGCCTGGCAGGTTCAGGTGCCGGGCGAGTTCGAGCTTGGCGATGGACTGGCGGTGCACCTCGTCAGGGCCGTCGGCGAGCCGCAGGGTGCGCTGATTGGCATAGCTGTAGGCCAGCGGGAAGTCGCCGCTGACGCCGCCACCACCGTGGGCCTGGATGGCCATGTCGATCACCTCGCAGGCCACATTGGGTGCCACCACCTTGATCATCGCGATCTCGGCCTTGGCCACCTTGTTGCCCACCGTGTCCATCATGTAGGCCGCCTTGAGCGTGAGCAGGCGCGCCATCTCGATCTTGCAGCGTGCGTCGGCAATGCGCTCATGCCAGACCGATTGCGCGGAGACCGGCTTGCCGAATGCGACGCGACTGTTGAGGCGTTTGCACATCAGCTCCAGCGCGCGCTCGGCAGCGCCAATGGAGCGCATGCAGTGGTGGATGCGCCCGGGGCCGAGGCGGCCCTGCGCGATCTCGAAGCCGCGGCCTTCGCCAAGCAGGATGTTGCCCACCGGCACGCGCACGTTCTTGAGCACAACCTCCATGTGGCCGTGCGGCGCATCGTCGTAGCCAAACACCGACAGCGGGCGCACCACGGTGATGCCAGGCGTGTTGGAGGGCACGACGATCATGCTCTGCTGGGAGTGGCGCGGTGCGTCGGGGTTGGTTTTGCCCATGACGATGTAGACCGCGCAGCGCGGGTCGCCGGCGCCCGACGACCACCACTTGCGGCCGTTGATGACGTACTCGTCGCCATCGCGCTCGATGCGGCACTGGATGTTGGTGGCGTCGCTGGAGGCCACCTCCGGCTCGGTCATCAGAAAGGCCGAGCGGAACTCGCCCTTGAGCAAGGGTTCCAGCCACTGGTCCTTGAGCGATTCGCTCGCGTAGCGCTCCAGCGTTTCCATGTTGCCGGTGTCGGGTGCGGAGCAGTTGAACACTTCGGGTGCCCAGGGCACGCGACCCATGATTTCGCACATGGGGGCGTACTCGAGGTTGGACAGGCCTTCCGGTGCACGCGGGCTGCGCGGCAGAAACAGGTTCCACAGGCCCGCGGCGCGTGCCTTGGGTTTGAGTTCTTCGATCAGCTTGGTGGGCACCCAGGCATTGCCCTTGGCGCGGTTGGCCTCGATCTCTTCAAAGAAGCGGTTCTCGTTGGGGTAGACGTGCTGGTCCATGAACGCCAGCAGCCGCTCGCGCATGTCCTTGACCTTGTCGGTGTAATCGAAGTGCATGGGGTCTCCTTGTGTGGGGATGCGTTGCGCGAATCTCGCGGGAAAAGGCCTCAACCGCCGTTGGCAAAGCGCCAGGCCATCTCGGCCATGGGGCGGGCGCCCGCGGCCGAACGCACGGCTTGCTCGCTCGACGCCGTGCCGGCTTCGACGCGTTTGGCAATGCCTTGCAGGATGGCGGCCAGGCGGAACATGTTGTAGGCCAGATAGAACGACCAGTCGGCCTTGAGTTGAGCGGGCGTGGCAAAGCCCGTTCGCTCGCAGTAGCGCGCGATGTAGTCGTCTTCGGACGGGATGCCGAGTTGCGCCAGGTCGAGCCCGGCGATGCCGCGGAACATGCCCGGCGGGATGTGCCAGGACATGCAGTGGTAGCTGAAGTCGGCCAGCGGGTGGCCCAGTGTGGACAGCTCCCAGTCGAGTACCGCCAGCACCCGCGCTTCGTGCGGGTGGAACATCAGGTTGTCCAGGCGGTAGTCGCCGTGTACCACCGAGATCAGGGATTCGTCGCGCGCCATGGCGGGCACGCTGCGGGGCAGCCATTCGATCAGACGATCCATCTCCGGGATGGGCTGCGTGATCGACGCCTGGTACTGCTTGCTCCAGCGGCCGATCTGGCGCTCGAAGTAGTTGCCGGGCTTGCCGTAGTCGGCCAGACCGATCGCATCCGGCCTGACCGAATGCAGGGCCGCCATGACGCGGTTCATTTCGTCGTAGATGGCGCCGCGCTCGGTGGTGCTCATGCCGGGCAGCGATTGCTCCCAGAGCACGCGTCCTTCGACGCACTGCATCACATAGAACGCACGGCCAATCACCGATTCGTCCTCGCACAGCACGTGCATGGTGGCCACCGGCACGTCGGTGGTGGCCAGGGCGCTCATGACGCGGAACTCGCGCTCGATAGCGTGCGCGGAGGGCAACAGCTTGGCCACAGGTCCTGGCTTGGCCCGCATCACATAGCTGCGCTGCGGGGTGATGAGCTTGTAGGTGGGGTTGGATTGCCCACCCTTGAACATCTCGACCGTGAGTGGACCGGCGAAACCCTCAAGGTGGGCGCCAAGCCACTTGGCCAAGGCCTGCTCGTCGAACGCGTGGCGTTCGGATACCGGTCGCGTGCCGGTGAAGTTCTGTGCGTCGTTCATTCGGCAGCGATCGGTGTGGTCAGCGGTGTCAGGTCTCGGCTTCGGCGATGCGCATCAGGGCGGCACGGTTGCGCACCACCAGCCCACCTTGCTCGATGCGGATCGCGTCCTCGCGCTCCATCGACTTGAGCTCCTGGTTGACGCGCTGACGCGAGGCGCCCAGCAGCTGCGCCAGCTCTTCCTGCGCCAGTTGCAGGCCGATGCGCATTTCGTTGCCGTCGCTCAGGCAGGGCACGCCATAGCTGCGCACCAGGTGCAGCAACTGCTTGGCCAGACGTGCCCGCAAGGGCAGGGTGTTGAGGTCTTCGACCAGGCCAAAGAGCGTGCGAATGCGGCGCGCCTGCAGGCGCATCAGGGCTTCGTAGAGCTCGACGTGCTGCGTCAGGATCTTCTGGAAATCGTTGCGGGCCACGCAGAGCAAGGTGGTGGTGCCGTGGGCATAGGCATCGTGCGTGCGCTGATCCCCATCGAACATGGCCACGTCGCCGAACCACACCCCGGGCTCCACGTAGGTGAGTGTGATCTGTTTGCCCGACAGCGAGGTCGAGCTCACACGCACCGCGCCGCGCGCAACCGCTGTCCATTCGGACGGTGGATCGCCGCGAGCGACGATCAGATCGCCGTCCTTGAATCGCTTGACGTATGCGCATCGAAGGATGTCGTGCCGCAGTGAGGGAGAAAGACTGTTGAACCAGCGACCGCTGTTGATCGCCTCGCGTTCGTCGATTGTCAGAATGGGCTCATCCATGGTCTGTCTTTTGAGTGACTTCAGAGCGGGAGTTTGTCGCGATGGGGACCCCTGGACGCAGGGACAACCCCGATGCGTCAGCGATAGGTGGGCTTGCGCTTGTCCAGAAACGCACCGATGCCTTCGCCCGCGTTGGCATGGTGGAGGTTGCGCACAAAGTGGTCTCGCTCGGCTTTGAGTTGTGTGTGCAGTGCGGCACCCGAGGCCTCGTTGACCAGGTCCTTGATGCTCGCCATGGCGTTGGGTGCGCGGGCGTTCAGGCGATCGGCCAGCGTCAGTGCGCTGGCCAAGGCCCGTCCAGGTTCGACGACCGCGTTCACGAGTCCCAGTTGGTGCAAACGCTCGGCGCTGATGCGCTCGCCCAGCATGAGCAGTTGCATCACGGTCTGGCGGGGCAAGGCCTGGGCAAGGCTCCAGGTGCCGCCTCCGTCGGGCGACAGCGCCACGTTGCTGTAGGCCATGACAAAGACCGCGTCGGCTGCCGCAATGGCAAAGTCGCACGCGAGTGCCAACGAAAAGCCGGCCCCCGCGCACGAGCCTTCGACCGCAGCAATCACCGGCTTCGGAAAGGCCCGGATGGTTTCGATCCAGCTGTGCAGGCCGTCGATGCTCTGCGCCTGCACTTCGGGTGGCTTCTGGCGATTGCCCTGCAGTCGCTGCAGGTTGCCACCCGCGCAGAAATGCGCACCTTCGCCGACGATGACCACCGAGCGCAGCTCGGCATTGGTCTCGGCCACGTTGAGCGCTTCCACCCCCGCGGCGTAAAGCTCGGGCCCCAGGGCATTGCGGTGTTCCAGGTTGCTGATGGTCAGCACCAGGGTGCTGCCCTGACTGTGGCTTTTGAGGCTGGCGGCCATGGGCTCACACCTCCTCGTGGGTCAGGCTCAGACCCAGGGCGCCGCGTCGGCGCAGCCAGGGCGAGGGGCGGTAACGTGGGTCGCCGTACACGGTCTGCAGGTTGAACAGGATCTCGAGCACGTTGGTCGGGCCGATGCGATCGCCCATGGCCAAAGGCCCCATGGGGTAGCCCAGGCCCAGGGTCACGGCGACATCCAGGTCGGCCGGGCTGCAGATGCCCTGCTGACACATGTCGGCTGCGATGTTGACGATGGTGGCCACCACGCGTTGCGACACGAAGCCGCCGCTGTCGCGGACCACGCTCACGGCCTTGCCATCGCGTGCGAACAGGGCGTGCGCGGCGTCGCGCATGTCGGGCCGCGTGGCTGGGTTGGTGGCCAGCACGCGGCGCTTGGTCGCGCTGTCTTCGAGCATCATGTCGATGCCCAGGGTCCGTGTGGCGTCCAGTCGCTCCACGGCTGCGAGCGTGGTGACGTCCATGCCCAGGGGGGCCACCAGGATGAGCGCTTTCTCCGATGGCGCGGCGCCCGTCTCGATGCGGGCGTCCAGGTTCTTGAGCAACTGATACAGCTCCTGGCGCCGGGCAGCCTTGGGCGATACCCACACAGGCGGCAGCTCGTCGACCTGTGGAGGTGCGGGCTCGGCAGGCACCTGTGCCGCACCGTCAACGTAGCGATAGAACCCATCGCCCACCTTCTTGCCGACCACGCCGCCGGCCAGACGCTGCGCGGTGATCACGCTCGGCCGGTAACGCGGTTCCTCGTAGTACTGGTGATAGATCGATTCCATGACCGGGTGCGACACGTCCAGCGCAGTGAGGTCCATCAGCTCGAATGGACCAAGGCGAAAGCCGATCTGGTCGCGCAGGATGCGGTCGATGGTGGCGAAGTCCGCCACGCGCTCGCCCACCACGCGCAGCGCCTCGGTGCCGTAGCCACGACCCGCATGGTTCACGATGAAGCCGGGGGTGTCCTGCGCCATCACAGGCGTGTGGCCATAGGCCTTGGTGAAGCCGATCAGCCGTTCGCAAACCGAGGGCTCGGTCTTGAGGCCGGCGATGACCTCGACCACCTTCATCAGCGGCACCGGGTTGAAGAAGTGGTAGCCGGCAAAGCGCTGTGGACGACGTAGCGCGGCCCCGATGGCGGTGATCGACAGTGACGATGTGTTGCTCACGAGCACCGTCTCGGGTGGCACGATGTCTTCGAGTTGCTTGAACAGCCCCTGTTTCACCTCAAGACGTTCCACAATCGCCTCAATGACCAGATCGCACCCGCCCAGATCGGCCATGGCCTCTGCCACGTGCAGACGTGCCAGGCACGCGTCGCGTGCTTCCTGTGTCATCTTTCCTTTGCCGACCAGGCTGTCCCAGGTCTTTGCGAGTGCGTCCCGGGCCCCTGAGGCGGCACCCGGTTGCGCGTCCATCAGGTGCACTTTTGCACCAGCCTGGGCCGCCATCTGTGCGATGCCGCGTCCCATGGCACCGGTGCCGACCAGGCCGACACAGTGGAAGAAGGATTGCATATTCGTGTTGTATTTGGGTTGAACGCCAGATTGCCTATGACAAAATGTTTCAACCTGTTGCGAAGGAAACCCGACGTGCGTCAGATCTGGACAGCCTGCATTTTGCTATCAACCGCTGCGAGCGCTTCTGCGGTCTCGCTGGGTCGCCATAGCGGGGTGGCATTGATCGGGCAGCCATTGGACGTGCGCGTGCAGGTCCTGCTGGCTCCTGGTGAGGACATCGCAACCCAGTGCCTGGCCGCCGACGTGATGTATGGCGACATACCCCTTGGGCCGGGGCAGGTGGTGGTGACCACGGCTGTCCAGCCGGGTGAATCGACAGGCACCGCGCGCATTGTCAGCGCCTCTCCGGTCAACGAGCCCATCGTCACCTTGTCGGTGCGCGCGGGCTGCGGCCTGCCGTTCACCCGCCGATATGTGTTGCTGGCCGACCTGGTGAGCGAGCCGGCGACCGCGCCCGTGGCGGTGGTGCAGGCGCCCGCGCCCGCACCCGCCCCCGTGAGAGCACCGGCACCTGCGCCTGCAGTGGCGCCGCCTTCGCCGCCACCGGTGGTGCGCGCCCGTCCGCCCGCGCCGCCCAAGCCATCCAAGATTGCCGTTGCGCCACGGAGCAAACCACTGCCGCCCCCTGCGCCAGAGCGTGACAGCAATGCGCCCGCACCCGCTGTGGCGGCCGCACCAGCGCCCGCAGCGGCCCCCACTGGCGCCCCGCGCCTGCGCCTGGATCCCCCGGACCTGTCGAGCGCCGGCTCGCCTGTGGGTATGGCAGACACCCCTGCCGCCGCACCGGTGGAGCCCAATCCGCTGGAGACGGCACTGGCCACCGCCAATGCCGAAGTGCAGCGCAACACGGAACGACTGGCAGCGCTGGAAGCGGAGATGGCCAAGTTCCGCGAGGCCCAGCAGCGTGACCAGATGCGCATCGCCGAGTTGAACGCCAAGTTGGCGCTCGCCCAGGAGCAGCGCTATGCCAACTGGCTGGTGTACGTGCTGGGCGGCTTGCTGCTGCTGGCGCTCGGCGCGGTGGTGATGCTCGCGCGGCGCCAGCGTCGTGATGCGGTCATTGCCTCGGACGCCTCGCGTGCCTGGTGGGCTGAGGCGCGCGATGACGATGACGACGTGGAGCAGATGCCCCCGCGCAATTCGCGTCGCGCCCCGTTGCAGCCCAGTGCTCCGGTGCCGCTTGAGCCACTGGATGTGGATCTCGACATTGACTCCACGCCTGCAGCCCTCGAACCAGAACCGGCTCCCCGCAGTGCAGCGCCCATTGCGTCCCAGGATCGGCGCGATTTCGCGCCCAGTGCCTTGGGCGTGTCCCGCTCGGTGGCCACCGAAGAGTTGTTCGATGTGCAGCAGCAAGCGGACTTCTTCGTGTCGCTGGGCGAAGACGAACAAGCCATCACCGTTCTGCGCAATCACCTGACGGAAAGCCACGAACCCAGCCCGCTGGCCTACCTCGATCTGTTCCGGCTCTACCACCGCCTCGGGCGTCGCGAGGATTACGCAGGCCTGCGTGAGGAATTCAACCGTGTGTTCAACGCCGGTGCGCCCGAGTTTGACCGCTATACCGACAAGGGCAGGGGCCTCGAGGCCTACGAGACGGCCTTTGCGCGCATTCAGGCGCTGTGGCCGCAGCCCCGTGTGCTCGATCTGATCGAGCGCAGCATCTTCCGCGACAGCGAAGAGGGTGAGACCGAAGTCTTTGACCTGGAGGCGTACCGCGAGCTGCTCATGCTGCACTCCGTCGCCAAGGACATCGTTGAACGCGAATCGGCCACCCAGCCGCCGGTGGACTTCCAGAACACCAACATGCAGCCCTTGAAGGCGGCAGCCAAGCCGGTCGCTGCCGCGCCGGTGGGTGAGGACGCCATGCGCCGTACGGTGCCGATGGACCTGCACGTGATTCCGCCGGCATCGCCGCGGGTGGCACTCGACGTCAACATCGAGGACCTGGAGGCGGAGTCGCAGTTCGAAGCTTCCTTGCCCGAGGTGGACGTGCCGGTTGAGCCTACAGCTGGCCGTTCACACGCTTATCGCGAAGGCGAAAGCATGATCGACTTTGAAATCGTCGAGAACGATCCGCCCAAGCGCCGTGAAGGTAGCGACCCGACGGACGACTTGCCGCGTTGATGGGTGGGGGCGTTGACCTGTCGGGTCAGCGCCTTACCTGCAGGGCGCCCGGGTTCACGATGTTGGTGGGCGTGCCCTTGATGAAGTTCACCACGTTGTCGAACGCCGAACTGAACAGCAGTTCGTAGTTGTCGAGCTCCACGTACCCGATGTGGGGCGTGCAGATGCAGTTCTCCAGGCGCAGCAGGGCATGACCTTGCAGGATGGGCTCAGACTCGAACACATCAACCGCTGCCATACCAGGGCGCCCGCGGTTGAGTGCGGTCAGCAGGGCCTCGGGTTCAATGAGTTCGGCGCGCGATGTGTTGACCAGCAGCGAAGTGGGCTTCATGCGCAGCAGGTCATCGAGTTGCACGCAGCCCACGCTGCGCTCACTCAGGCGCAGATGCAGGCTCAAGACGTCGCAGCACTCGAAAAAGCCTTCCTTGGACGTGGCGACATCGAACCCATCGGCAGCAGCGCGGGCCCTGGATTCATCCGATCCCCACACCACGACCCGCATGCCAAAGGCGCGGCCGTAGCCCGCCACCATGGAGCCAATGCGGCCATAGCTCCACACCCCCAGGGTCTTGCCACTCAGCACCATCCCCAGGCCAAAGTTGGCGGGCATGGCAGACGACTTGAGCCCGGACTGTTGCCAGGCACCGTGTTTGAGGTTGGAGACGTATTGGGGCACACGGCGCATGGCGGCCAGCACCAACGCCCAGGTCAGTTCAGCGGTGGCCGCCGGTGAACTCATGCCCTCGGCCACTGCGACGCCACGCTCCGTGCACGCGGCCACATCGACGTGTCCGCCCACGCGCCCGGTTTGGGCAATGAGTTTGAGGCGCGGCAGTTTGTCGATGAGCTGGCGGGTGACCTGGGTGCGTTCCCGAATCAGGACCAGCACATCCGCATCGCGCAGGCGGATGGAGAGCTGGCCCACACCCTTGACGGTGTTGGTAAAGACCTTGGCGGGGTAGGGTTCGAGCTTCTCGGCGCAGTGCAGCTTGCGGACGGCGTCCTGATAGTCATCGAGGATCACGATATTCATGGGCAGCTATTGTGCCCGCGCGTGCCAGGCGACTGGCCCGGCACGCTCGACCTGATCTGTTCAGCGCACGCGACGCATCCAGCGCGCACTTGACTCGCTCGCGGCCAAACGATCGAGTTCCCGGCACACGTCGTCGATGCGTCCGGCAAGGGCCACGCGGCCATCGTGTCGCCCATGGGTCGCGCCGGGCGCGTTCGCAGCGGCGCGGCCCAACCACCCGGCGCGCGCGAACCGACTCACCGATGGCGACGATGCCCGCTGCACACAGGCGTGCGAGGTGGCTACGCCAGATGTCGAGAGGCTGTGCTCCGGCAACCAGCATTCGATGAGCTGGAGAGGTTTGCGCCAGCTGCTGGATTGGAAGAAAAGACCCATGTGAAACTCCTGAAAAGGTTTGACACAGGCAGGATTGCGACGAAGCGCGCCCCGGCGGGGTTTCGTGATCGCACAACGGTGCGTCACGCAACGCCCGCCACCCGCCAGGGCGGCAGGGACCCGATCGGGTCAGTTCTGAAAGCTGTTGCGAATGAGGCCCACCGCCAGACCTTCGATTTCGAAGGGTTCACCGGGCTCGACGACGATGGTGGGGTAGTCCGGGTTCTCGGCCCGCAGTTCGATGTGATCGCGCAGCCGCATGTAGCGCTTGACGGTGACGTCGTCGCCCAGCCGCGCGACCACGATCTGGCCATTGCGGGCCTCGCGCGTGGTGGCCACCGCCAGCAGATCGCCATCGAGGATGCCCACATCGCGCATGGACATGCCGCGAACGCGCAACAGATAGTCGGGGGTTCGTTGAAACAGGCTGGGCTCCACGGCGTAGGACTGGTCCACGTGCTCCTGAGCCAGGATGGGCGAGCCCGCCGCAACACGACCGATCAGCGGCAGCACCAGTTGCGCCAGACCGGGTAAGGCCAGCTGGCGCTCGCGCGCCTCATTGATACTCTGCAGGTCGGCACGGCGCAGCCGGATACCCCGTGACGTGCCGCTGACGAGCTCGATGACCCCTTTGCGGGCCAGTGCCTGGAGGTGTTCTTCGGCGGCATTGGCCGATTTGAAGCCCAGTTCGCTGGCGATTTCGGCCCGGGTCGGCGGTGCACCGGTGCGGGCGATCGTGCTCTGGATCAGCGAAAGAATCTGTTGCTGGCGAGCAGTGAGCTTTGGGGGCAGCAGCGAATCGTTCATGGGGCCTCTCGTGGTGGGGCTGGATGACATGTGGTTTTATCCAGTGCCTGTATTTTTAATCAGTTGTTCAGGAATTGGCAAGTGGCACGTGATCAACAGGGCAGTTGCATCGTGGTGCTCGGCATGGGCGGGACCATAGCCGGGCGCGCGGAGCGGGCCGACGACAACGTCGGATATCGGGCCGGGCAGGTCCCTGTCGAGGACCTGGCAGCCGGGCTGCCTGCGCTGGCTGGCTTGCACCTGCGCTTCGAG
Source organism: Hydrogenophaga sp. (assembly GCF_019635465.1). Lineage (GTDB taxonomy): Bacteria > Pseudomonadota > Gammaproteobacteria > Burkholderiales > Burkholderiaceae_C > Hydrogenophaga. Next base: position 99,623 of record NZ_JAHBZK010000009.1, on the reverse strand, counting down.
CAGGTGGCACAAATCAACAGCAAGGACATGCGCCTGGCCGACCTTCAACGGTTGCTCAAGCGTGTTCAGGACTGCTTGGTCGATCCCGAGGTGCAAGGGGTGCTGATCACGCACGGAACCGACACGATCGAAGAGACGGCCTATCTGCTTCAGACCTTGCTGGCACCCACCAAGCCTGTGGTTCTGACCTGCGCCATGCGACCGGCCACGGCGGTCTCGCCCGATGGCCCCCAAAACCTGTGCGATGCGGTGGCCGTGGCCCGTTGCCCCGGCGCCAAGGGCGTCGTCGTGGTGTGCGCAGGGCGGGTCCACTCGGCGACGGATGTGGCCAAGGTGCACCCCTACCGCACCGATCCCTTTGCATCGGGTGATGCGGGCGCGGTGGCTCAGGTGGAAGAAGGGCAGGTGCGGGTGTTTCGTCCGTGGCCAGGCGAGTCGGCTCACACAGCGCGCTTGGTGACTTTTCTGGCCGCGAAGGACTTGCCGCGTGTCGCGTGGGTCGACAGCCATTCCGGTGCACAGGCCTGGGAGGTCGACGTGCTGCTGGCCAATGGCAACGCCGCAGGTGTGCGAGGCATTGTGGTGGCCGGTACCGGCAACGCGTCGCTGCACAACGACCTGGAGGAGTCCCTCAAGCGTGCCGAAACGGCCGGCGTGCGTGTGGTGTTGGGCACCCGCAGCGGGCTGCCGATGGTGCCGTACGCCACGCAGCCGTTTCCTCAACTGGATGGCCTGTCGCCGGCCAAGGCGCGCTGGGCGTTGACGCTGGACCTGCTGGATGGCTGAGTGGCTGGCCGCGCTCGGTGCGCACCCGTGGGCCTATCCCATGCTGGAAGTGGTGCACATCGTCGGCATTGCCTTGTTGCTCGGCAATCTGATCCTGTTGGAGATGCGGGTGTGGGGAGTGGGGGCATCGATCGCTGTGGCGCCTTTGGCCCGCATGGCCTTGGGGCTGGTGGGGGCCGGCTTTGTGCTTTGCGCGGTGTCGGGGTTGCTGATGTTCGGCACCATGGCCGAGGAACTGATCGCCAACCGGTTGTTCTTATTCAAGCTGCTCTTGATTGCCCTGGCCGCAGGCAACGCCGTCTGGTTTCATGCGCGGGGTTCTCTTGAGCGGCTGGACGCCATGGCACGGGTGTTGGCGTTGGCATCGACCGTTTTGTGGCTTCTCGTGCTTACTTGTGGCCGTTGGCTGGGCTATCTTTGAAGGAGAACCGATGGACCGCAGAGAGTTTCTGATCCTGGGGAGCATGCCGCTCGCAGGTGTGGCCGGTCCGGCGATGGCTCACCATGGCTGGAGTGGCTTCGACCAATCCCGTCCGATTTATCTCGCAGGCAAGGTGGTCGAAGTCGCGTGGCGAAACCCGCACGCCGAGTTGATCGTGGAAGTGCCTGCCTCACTGGCGGTGCCGGCCGATTTGGCCCAGCGCCCGTTGCCCAACCAGACCGCCTCGGTGAACGGGGTCGATCTGTTGCGACGCGCAGTTGTCCCCACGCGCAAGGACGCTCGCTGGGAGATCGAGTTGGCGCCGATCTTTCGCATGAACCAATGGCAGGTGCCCGAGCCCAAGGTGGGCGATCCGGTGGCGATGGTGGGCTTCACCTTCAAGGACGAGCAGGGCGAAGCGGTTATGCGGGTCGAGTACCTGTTCATCGGGGACAAGGCCTACGGGCTGCGATCGAGTCCGGCCTGATCCTGATCGGGCAGCAAAAAGCCCCGCACTTGGCGGGGCTCGTCATCAGGGCAGGTTGAATCAGGCGCTGAGTGCCTGCAAGGCTCTGGCAGTGATGTCTTCGACGCTGCCGACACCACTGATGGCGCGGTACTTGGGCGCTGCCGCCGCGTCGTTCTTGGCCCACTGGCTGTAGTAGTCCACCAGAGGGCGGGTCTGCGCGCTGTACACCTCAAGCCGCTTCTTGACGGTTTCTTCCTTGTCGTCGTCGCGCTGGATCAGCGGCTCGCCGGTCACGTCGTCCTTGCCCTCCACCTTGGGCGGATTGAACTTGACGTGGTAGGTGCGGCCCGACGCGGGGTGAGAGCGACGCCCGCTCATGCGCTCGATGATCGCGTCGAAGGGCACGTCGATCTCAAGCACGTAGTCGAGCTTCACGCCGGCGGCCTTCATGGCGTCTGCCTGCGGAATGGTGCGGGGAAAGCCGTCGAACAGAAAGCCACTGGCGCAATCGGGCTGGGCGATGCGTTCCTTGACCAGGTTGATGATGAGGTCGTCGCTCACCAATGCGCCCGAGTCCATCACGGCTTTGGCCTGCAGACCCAGCGGCGTGCCCGCTTTGACCGCCGCGCGCAGCATGTCGCCCGTGGAGATCTGGGGAATACCGAACTTCTGGCAGATGAACGCAGCCTGCGTTCCCTTTCCAGCCCCCGGTGGGCCCAAAAGAATCAATCTCATCGCTTTCCTTTTCAGAGTTTCAATGGCGTCGCCGCTTGTCTCTAGCAGCGGCCCCAGGGCATGCCCGCCGGGGTGAACCGGGCGAGGATAGCATGGGCCTCCCCGACACAGCCTTACAGCGGCAGGCCCGGATCAGACCCGATTCAAGGGCGCGAGAGCAGGGCGCGAACGCGTTCGAGGTCCTGCGGCGTGTCCACGCCGGGGCCGGGTGCCTGCGGTGCAATGTGCACCCCGATCCGGGCGCCGTGCCATAGTGCCCTGAGCTGCTCCAGCGACTCCAGGCGTTCGGTGGGTGCGACGTCCATGGTCGGAAAGCGACGCAGGAAATCGGCTCTGTAGCCGTAGATGCCCACGTGCCTCAATGGCCGGGGCTCTGGCAGGCCGGGTGCGTCGGCCCCGTCACGCCACCAGGGAATAGGTGCCCGGCTGAAATAGCGCGCACAACCATCACGGTCGAGCACCACTTTGACCACGTTCGGGTTGAGCCAGTCGGCCCGGTCGTCGATGGCATGGGCTGCGGTGCTCATGGCGCAGTCGGGCTTGTCGTGGAGCAGGGAGGCGACTGCTCGGATGAGCTCCGGGTCGATGAGAGGTTCATCGCCTTGCACATTGACCACAACCTCTTCGCCGCTCAAGCCCAGGTGTTCGCAGGCTTCAGCCAGGCGATCACTGCCACTGGGGTGATCGGCGCGCGTGGGGATGGCCTGCACGCCGTGGGCCGCACAGGCGCTGAGGATGCGGGAATCGTCAGCGGCAACCACGCAGCGCTGGGCGCCACTGAGCGCGGCGCGCTGGGCAACCCGCACCACCATGGGCAGACCGGCAATGTCTGCGAGGGGTTTGTCGGGCAGGCGCGATGACGCCATGCGCGCTGGAATGAGGACGCTGAACCGCATGGCTCAGTCGACCGAAGGCGGCGGTGCAGGCCGGGCTGCCTCTTCATCCGAGATGGGGCGGGCCTCATGCTCGAGCAGGATCGGGATCCCGTCACGGATGGGGTAGGCCAGGCGGGCGCTGCGCGAGATCAGCTCCTGCTTGTCGGGGCCCAGAATCAACGGCCCTTTGGTCACAGGGCATACCAGCAGTTCGACCAGTTTGGTGTCCATGGCCGCGATGATAGGTCGAGAGATCAGCTGCGCAGCCCGTTCAGGGCGCGGTCAATGGCGTCAAAGAAGCCGGCGTCGATGTCCACCTTCAGCGGCACAGCCCACACCGACGCACCCTGGCTCGCCCCGCCAAGTTTCACGAGGTCCTTCTCGGTGCACAGTACATGGCCATGCCAGGCATCAATGGCCGCTTCGATGACGCTGGCGCTGGCATGGTCGGGCAAGGCCACGCTGCGCGCAATCGGCACACCCAGGACCGTGAGCATTTCGAAGAACCGCTCGGGGCGTGCAATGGCCGCCACGGCCAGCACGGGTTGATCCTGCAGCTCGGCCAGCGGGCGCGATGCGCCAAGGGCGTCGACCGCCACGGTGGCCAGCTCGCGTTGCGCGAAGAAAACGTCCGTCCCGTTCGGCATCGGCAAGGCGCTGGCATCAAATGGCTGGCCGTGGATCAGCACCAGCTGGGGCGCGCGGGTCGGGGGCCTGATGGGCCAGGGCTCGCGCAGCAAGCCGGCGGGCAGCAGCCAGCCATTGCCCAGGCCGCGGTCGTCGAACACCGCGATGCGCAGATCGCCATGCAAGGGCAGATGTTGCAGACCATCGTCACAGACGAGCACATCGGTCAGCGGATGCGCTGCCAGCAGTGCTCGCGCCGCGTCCACCCGCTGGCGTCCCACCCACACCGGGACCCCGGTACTGCGGCGAATCAGGAGCGGTTCGTCACCCACTGCCAGTGGGTCGGACGCAAGTTCCACAGATGCGGGCGACTGGTCGCGTCTGCCGTGGCCGCGGGAGACGACGCCAGGCGTCCAGCCTTGCCGGCTCAGGTGACGCACCACGGCCATGGTGGTCGGTGTCTTGCCGGCGCCGCCCACCACCACGTTGCCGATCACGATGACGGGCAACGGCAGCCTGGGTGCGCCCCTCTGGCTTGGGGCGCTGTGCAAGCGCCACCGCACCAGCGCGCCATAGAGCAGTGAAAGCGGCCACAGCAATCGGGCCCAGGGCCCACGGTGCTGGGCCATGCCCTGCCAGCCGGACTCGGCGGCCTTGGGCGCCATGGGGTCAGGGGCGCGCGCGCGCCGCCGCCCGACCACCACCTTGCTGGGTGGCAAAGGTGATTTGTACCAAGCCGGCCCGACGTGCCGCGTCCATGACGTTGATCACCGACTGGTGCATGGCGGCCGCGTCGGCACTGATGACCACGACGGTGTCGCGGCCGCTGTCCACGCTCTCCTGCAGGGCGGCGGTGAGCAGCTCGACGCTGGTGCCTTCGAGGACCACCCGGTTGATCGCGTAGCGGCCATCCGCGCCGACCGTCACCACGACCTCTTTGGGGTTCTCTTTCTGCGTGTCGGCATCGGCCACCGGCAAGTTGACCTTCAACTCGGTGTACTTGCTGTACGTGGTGGTGAGGACCAGGAAAATGACCACCACCAGCAGGATGTCGATGAACGCAATGAGGTTGACCTCAGGTTCGTCGCGATGGGAGCCGCCGTGAAAGTTCATGGCTTGCGGATGAGCATCAGGTGACGGGCAAAGCGGTCGGCGGCCACTTCCATGCTCAGGACGTACTCGTCGACGCGGGCGCGAAAGTAACGCCAGAAAATGAGCGCCGGAATCGCCACGATCAGCCCGAAGGCTGTGTTGTACAGGGCGATGGAGATGCCATGGGCCAGCTGGCTGGGGTCGCCGCCACCGGGCGTCAGACCGCTGCCGGCCTGTGAGCCGAAGATTTCGATCATGCCGATGACCGTGCCCAACAGCCCCAGCAACGGTGCGGCCGAGGCGATGGTGGCCAGGGCCCCGAGGTAGCGCTGCATGCGGGCCGCCGCCTGCCGGCCGGCGGTTTCGATGTTGGCCCTGAGGTCTTCGGCGCTGGCTTTGGGGTTGTTAGCCAGGGTTCTGAAGCCGGTGGCCAGCACGCCGCCAAGCAGCGAGTTCTGCTCGAGCTGGGTCACCACGTCGGGGCCCGGCACGCCGTTGCGCGACACCATGATGGCCTCTTCGAGCAGCTTGGGCGGCACGATGCGACTGGTTTTGAGGCTGATGAAGCGTTCGATGACGAGGGTCAGGCCGGTCACGGAACAGATGATCAGGGGCCAGATCGGCCAACCGGCGGCTTGTATGATGGACAACAACTCTGGGCTCCGGACAGTGGTGCCGACGGCACCGGTCAACAGCGGCGGATTATGGACCAGTGCCAGAGCCTGGTGCGCCGTGATTGCCCGAGCCGATGTTGCGCAATCCAACAATGCGCTTGTTTCGCCATCGAGCAGTCCAACCATTCACAGCTTCTGTGGATAACTTTGTGAAAAACCCCCTGCATAGGGCTCGCGATGGCTTGCGCCACTTGGGCTTGAGCACAATGCCCGAAATTTGCGCACCACATTCCGCTTTGAAATCAACGCACTTGACGATGCCATGCGGCTTGTCGGGGATTGGCGACAGCAAATCGAGCATCGGTGCGGCCTGTGGACACGTTTGACCCGCCAGACCGCAGCGCCGGGGCATTTCCCGAGCGACAGGCAGAGTCGGCCGAACGTGTGTGGGCGGTTGGCTCGCTGGTGCGAGCTGTGGCGGACACCTTGTCTGCACGGTTCAACCCGGTCGCGGTTCAAGGCGAGATTTCCGGCTTCTCGCGCGCCAGCAGCGGGCATTGCTATTTCAGCCTGAAGGACGACAGCGGGCAGATCCGCTGCGCCATGTTTCGGCGCGCGGCCGACGCGCTGAGCTTTCCCCCCCGGGATGGCCTTCGCGTTCAGGTGCGCGGTCGGCTCGACGTGTATGGCCCGCGGGGCGACTTGCAACTCATCGTCGAGAACATGCGCGCCGCAGGGCAAGGGTCGCTGTTCGAGCAATTTCTGAGGCTCAAGGCGCTGCTGGAGGCGCAGGGCCTCTTTGATGCCGGGCGCAAGCGCGAGCTGCCCGCGCAGGTGCGGCATGTGGCTGTGGTGACTTCGCTGGGCGCGGCCGCCTTGCGCGATGTGGTGACCGCCTTGCACCGGCGGGTGCCGCATGTGGCGGTGACGGTCTTTCCAGCGTCGGTGCAGGGGGCGCAGGCGCCCGCCGAGCTGGTGGGCGCAATGGACTTGGCCAACCGCTACCGGGGCGAGCGTGGCCCATGTGAACTCATCCTCCTCGTGCGCGGCGGCGGATCGCTTGAAGACCTGTGGGCGTTCAATGACGAGGCGGTGGTGCGGGCGGTGGCGGGTTCGAGCCTGCCAGTGGTGGTGGGCGTCGGTCACGAAACCGACTTCACGCTGGCCGATTTCGCGGCCGACCTGCGCGCGCCAACACCCACCGCTGCGGCCGAGCTGTGTTCGGCGCCGCGCGAGCAGCGCCTGGGCGAGCTGGCGTACCTGCAGGAACGCTTGCGCGATGGACTGAACGACCTGATGAACGAACATGCGCAGCGCCTGGACCGCGTCGCCGCACACCTGGGGCGCCCGGCCGCGCGCGTGGGCGCAGCGCGCGAAATGCTGCAAATGCTTCAGGGACGCCTTCAGGCCGCCCCGAGTCTGTGGCTGCAGCGTCAGCACTGGACACACGCCCAACTGGGCAAAGCGCTTCCCGCAGCCATGGACAGCCAGTTGCAGCAGCAACGGCAGCGACTGCAACGCAGCGAAGCGGCACTGTCCCTACTGGATCCGCGCCTGGTTCTGCGCAGGGGCTACGCCTATCTCACGGACGAGCAGGGACGTGCCATCACGCACGTGGGTCAGGTGTCCTCGGGCGATCGACTCACGGCTACCTTGGCCGACGGCACGTTGCCGCTGCAAGTGCACGAACCTGGGGCATAACCCCGACACCGTCAGCGTCACACCCGCTGCCTACAATCGCCGTTTTCCCCACAACCACATCCAAGAGGAAGCGCATGGAACACACCCTGCCCGCATTGCCCTACGGTCTGGACGACCTAGCCCCGCACTACAGCCGCGAGACCCTGGAGTACCACCACGGCAAGCACCACAACGCCTACGTGGTCAACCTCAACAATCTGCAAAAGGGGACCGAGTTCGAGTCGATGGGCCTGGAAGACATCGTCAAGAAGTCCAGCGGCGGCGTTTACAACAATGCGGCGCAGATCTGGAACCACACCTTCTTCTGGAGCTGCATGAAGCCCAATGGCGGTGGTGAACCCGGTGGCTCGCTGGCCGCAGCCATCAATGCCAAATGGGGCAGCTATGCCGCGTTCAAGGAAGCCTTTGTCAAGAGCGCTGTGGGCAACTTCGGCTCCGGCTGGACTTGGCTCGTCAAGAAGGCCGACGGCTCGGTGGACATCGTCAACACGGGCGCGGCCGGTACGCCGCTGACCACGGCCGACAAGGCGCTGCTGACGGTGGACGTGTGGGAGCACGCCTACTACATCGACTACCGCAACGCGCGTCCCAAGTTTGTCGAGACCTTCCTCGACAAGCTGGTCAACTGGTCGTTTGCCGAAAAGAACTTCGGCTGAGCAGGGCATGCCTGAACAAGGGCTCGGTGGGCAACCTCCGGGCCCTTTTTTGTGGCCAGCCATGTGTTGGCATGCAAATTTTTTTGGCAACCATTTTGTATCGTGAGAGTTTGATCCCGAAATCGCGGTCTTCGCGTTTTCACTGAAAGCACAATCGCGGGATATCGGTCGGCGGCTTTGCACAATCCGCCAGGTGCCGGCCGATGGCGCACCCAACAACCTTTGGAGATAAGCGATGAGTAGCCAGCAACCCACCATCATCTACACCCTGACGGACGAGGCGCCGTTGCTGGCCACCAGCTCGTTTTTGCCCATCATCCGCACCTTTGCAGCACCCGCCGGCATCAATGTGGCCACGGCCGATATTTCAGTGGCGGGCCGCGTGCTGGCCGCCTTCCCCGAGTGCCTGAGCGAAGAACAGCGCGTACCCGACGACCTGGCGGCGCTGGGCAAACTGACGCTCAAGCCCGAAGCGAACATCATCAAGTTGCCCAACATCAGTGCCTCGGTGGCGCAGCTCAAGGCTGCCATCGGTGAGCTTCAGAAGAAGGGCTACAAGATTCCCGACTTCCCCGAGAACCCGCAGACCGACGAAGAAAAGGACATCCGCGCGCGCTACAACAAGTGCATCGGCAGTGCCGTCAATCCGGTGCTGCGCGAAGGCAACTCGGACCGCCGCGCACCCAAGGCCGTCAAGGAGTACGCCCGCAAGCACCCCCACAGCATGAGCGAGTGGAGCCAGGCTTCGCGCACGCACGTCTCGCACATGCACCACGGCGACTTCTATCACGGTGAGAAGTCAATGACGCTCGACCGCGCGCGCGACGTGCGCATGGAGCTGATCACCAAGAGCGGCAAGACCATCGTGCTCAAGCCCAAGGTCTCCTTGCTGGACCGCGAGGTCATCGACTCCATGTTCATGAGCAAGAAGGCCTTGCTGGCGTTCTACGAGAAAGAGATCGAAGACGCCCGCAAGACTGGTGTGATGTTCTCGTTGCACGTCAAGGCCACCATGATGAAGGTGTCGCACCCGATCGTGTTCGGTCACTGCGTGAAGATCTTCTACAAGGAGGCTTTCGAGAAGCATGGCAAGTTGTTCGACGAACTGGGTGTGAACGTCAACAACGGCATGGTCGATCTCTACAACAAGATCGCGTCGCTGCCGCAAAGCAAGCAGGACGAAATCAAGCACGATCTGCATGCCTGCCAGGAGCACCGCCCCGAACTCGCCATGGTGGATTCGGCCAAGGGCATCACCAACTTCCACTCGCCCAACGACGTGATCGTCGATGCCTCCATGCCCGCGATGATCCGCGCCGGCGGCAAGATGTACGGTGCCGATGGCCGCCTGAAGGAAGTCAAGGCCGTGATGCCCGAGAGCACCTTCGCGCGCATCTACCAGGAGATGATCAACTTCTGCAAATGGCACGGCGCGTTTGATCCGAAAACCATGGGCACGGTGCCCAACGTCGGCCTGATGGCGCAACAGGCCGAGGAATACGGCTCGCACGACAAGACCTTCGAGATTGCCGAAGACGGCGTGGCCAACATCACCGACATCGCCACGGGCGAGGTGCTGATGAGCCAGGAGGTCGAGCAGGGCGACATCTGGCGCATGTGCCAGGTAAAGGACGCCGCGATTCGCGACTGGGTCAAGCTGGCCGTTAACCGCGCTCGCAACTCCGGCATGCCGGTGGTGTTCTGGCTGGATCAGTACCGCCCGCACGAGGCGCAGCTGATCACCAAGGTGAAGATGTACCTGCACGAGCACAACACCGCCGGTCTGGACATCCAGATCATGAGCCAGGTGCGTGCCATGCGTTACACGCTGGAACGAGTGATCCGTGGCCTGGACACCATCAGCGCCACGGGCAACATCCTGCGCGACTACCTGACCGACCTGTTCCCCATCATGGAACTGGGTACCAGCGCCAAGATGTTGTCGATCGTGCCGCTGATGGCCGGTGGTGGCATGTACGAAACGGGTGCCGGTGGCTCGGCGCCCAAGCACGTTCAGCAGTTGGTCGAAGAAAACCACCTGCGATGGGATTCGCTGGGTGAGTTCCTGGCCCTGGCAGTCAGCTTCGAAGACCTCGGCCTCAAAAACAACAACGCCCGCGCCAAATTGCTGGCCAAGACGCTGGACTCCGCAACGGGGCAACTGCTCAACAACAACAAGAACCCCAGCCCGAAGACGGGCATGCTCGACAACCGCGGCAGCCAGTTCTACCTGACGCTGTATTGGGCGCAGGAGTTGGCTGCACAGACCGAAGACAAGATCCTGGCCGAGACGTTCGCGCCGTTGGCCAAGGCCTTGGCCGACAACGAGAAGGCCATCGTCGACGAGATGGCGGCGGTGCAGGGCAAGTCGGTCGACATTGGCGGCTACTACAAGCCCGACTTCGCCAAGCTGGAGACCATCATGCGACCCAGCGCCACCTTCAACAAGGCGCTGGCCTTGATCAAGGCCTGAGTGACGTCCAAACGCGGCCGCCTGCGCTGGCGGTCGCTCGCACCAAACCTTACTTGGTGAAGGGCGGCCCGCTCAGGCGATAGCCTGCTTTGATGCCGCGTTTGGCAAACCAGCCCTGGTGCATCTCCAGCACGAAGCGCACGGGCTTGTCCGAGCAGTGCGAATCCAGGGTCTGGGGCTTCATGTCGGCCAGATTGACCACGGTACCGTCGTCGGCGACGAAAGCGGCCGTCAGCGGGAGCAAGGTGTTCTTCATCCAGAAGCACTGCCCCGCTGGTTGTTCGAACACGAACAACATACCTTCATTGGCCGGCATCTCCTGCCGAAACATGAGCCCGACGGCCCGCGTTTGCGGTGTGGCCGCCACCTGCGCATGGATCAGGTGCATGCCTGCGGTCAGGTTGACGCGGGGCAGGTCCAGTTGCGGGCCTTCCTGTGCCCAGGCGGTGCCGCAGGCAAACAGGCTCCATCCGATCAGGCGAACCAACAGTGATTTCATAGGGCAGGCAAGAACTTGAATGCAAGTGCGCATTGTGGTCCATGCGCCGGGGACAGGTCGGGCAAGTTGGTTGGAGTGCCCCCGTCTAGAATGCCCCGCGCCGTTTCAACCACCCGAGACTTGGACCCATCGCCGACATGTACCAGCACATCCAGGTGCCCGCGCAAGGCCAGAAAATCGTCGTCAACAGCGACCTGTCGCTCAGTGTGCCCGACGAGCCCATCATTCCATTCATCGAAGGCGACGGCGTTGGCGTTGACGTCACCCCGGTCATGCGTGCCGTGGTCGATGCGGCTGTGGCCAAGGCCTATGGCGGGCAGAAGAAGATCCACTGGATGGAGGTGTATGCCGGCGACAAGGCGACCGCGCTCTACGGCGTTGATTCCGGGTTGCCCGACGAGACGCTTGCCGCGCTCAAGGACCATGTGGTGTCCATCAAGGGCCCGCTGACCACACCAGTCGGTGGCGGCATCCGATCGCTCAACGTGACACTGCGCCAGGCGCTGGACCTGTACGTCTGCCTGCGTCCTGTGCGGCACTTCAAAGGCGTTCCGTCGCCGCTGAAGGAGCCCGAGAAGACCAACATGGTCATTTTTCGCGAGAACTCGGAGGACATCTACGCCGGCATCGAATACGAGGCGGGTTCCGCTCAGGCGCAGAAGCTCATCCGGTTCCTGCGCGATGAGATGGGGGCCACCAAGATCCGCTTTCCCGACACGTCGGCCATCGGCGTGAAGCCGGTGTCCATCGAAGGAACCGAGCGGCTGACCCGCAAGGCCATCCAGTACGCCATCGATCACAACAAGCCCAGCGTCACCCTGGTGCACAAGGGCAACATCATGAAGTTCACCGAGGGCGGCTTTCGCGACTGGGGATATGCCCTGGCCAGGCGCGAGTTCGGTGCCGACGAGATCGATGGCGGCCCGTGGTGCCGGCTCAAGAACCCGAAGACCGGCAAGGACATCGTGGTCAAGGATGCGATCACCGACGCCTTCCTGCAGCAGGTGCTGTTGCGTCCGGCCGACTATTCGGTGATCGCGACCCTCAACCTCAATGGCGACTACATCTCCGATGCTGTGGCAGCGCAGGTCGGGGGCATTGGCATCGCGCCGGGCGCCAACATGAGCGATTCGGTGGCTTGCTTCGAGGCCACCCATGGCACGGCACCCAGATACGCCGGGATGGACTACGTCAATCCGGGTTCCGCGATCCTGTCGGCCGAGATGATGCTGCGCCACATGGGTTGGACCGCAGCCGCCGACCTCATCATCGGCGCCATGGAGCAGTCGGTTCTGTCCAAGAAGGTCACCTACGACTTCGCGCGCCTCATGGACGGCGCGACCCAGGTGAGTTGTTCGGGTTTTGGTCAGGTCATGATCGACAACTTGTGAACCTGGCCCCGTGTGATCGGACGCCCGCCTGGATCGCCCGGCCGGGCTTCTTTCCAGACTGGCGGCAACAAGCCGGCATTACCCGTGGAATTGGGCAGGTTTCTTGCATCTGCTCGATGGCTTGCCCTCCGTGCCGAGGCGCACAATGGGCAGCACGTGGGCGTCTGTCGCCCTGGAGTTCCGTCAGTGTCCCGGATGACATTGGGGGCGCGGCCCCCTCGCTAGAATGATTTTCATGGCTTCTCAGACACCGAAGAAACCTGAAACCCCGGCCAACCCGCCTGCGCCCAGCGGAGACGATGCGGTTGTGCTCGAGCGCCGAACCCAGCGCATACAGCCGCCCCAGATGTACCAGGTGGTTCTGCTCAATGACGACTTCACGCCGATGGAGTTCGTGGTGCAGGTCATCCAGGAGTACTTCAGCAAGGACCGCGAAACCGCTACCCAGATCATGTTGAAGATCCACCTCGAAGGCAAAGGCGTCTGCGGCGTGTACTCGCGCGACGTGGCCAGCACCAAGGTGGATCAGGTCCTCCAGGCCGCCCGCAATGCGGGCCACCCGCTCCAATGCTTGAGCGAACCCGTTGAATAAGGTCGGATACCCCCCATCTGGCCCTACAGTGTTCTCAAGCCACCCTTTTCCCGACCCAGCCCAAGGACGTGCCCCATGATTGCCCAGGAACTTGAAGTCAGCTTGCACATGGCCTTTGTGGAGGCCAGGCAGCAACGGCACGAATTCATCACCGTCGAGCACCTGCTGCTGGCCCTGCTGGACAACCCCAGCGCGGCCGAGGTCTTGCGAGCCTGCTCGGCCAACATCGACGACCTGCGCAAGTCCCTGACGAACTTCATCAAGGACAACACGCCGCAGGTGGCCGGTACCGACGAGGTCGACACCCAACCCACGTTGGGCTTTCAGCGCGTGATCCAGCGCGCCATCATGCATGTGCAAAGCACCGGCAATGGCAAGAAGGAGGTCACCGGCGCCAACGTGCTGGTTGCGATCTTCGGCGAGAAGGACTCGCACGCTGTGTACTACCTGCACCAGCAGGGCGTGACGCGCCTGGACGTGGTGAACTTCATCGCGCACGGCATCCGCAAGAGCGACCCGCCCGAGCCGACCAAATCCAACGAAAGCGCCGCCGAGAACGAAGAGGCCGCTGAAGCCAAGGGCAATGAGAAGGCCTCGCCACTGGAGCAGTTCACCCAGAACCTCAACCAGATGGCCAAGGACGGCAAGATCGATCCGCTGATCGGCCGCGAGTACGAAGTCGAGCGCGTGATCCAGATCCTGTGCCGCCGCCGCAAGAACAACCCGCTGCTGGTGGGCGAGGCGGGCGTGGGCAAGACCGCCATCGCCGAGGGCCTGGCCTGGCGCATCACCCAGGGCGACGTGCCCGAGATCCTGGCCGAGTCCAACGTCTACTCGCTCGACATGGGCGCGCTGCTGGCCGGTACCAAGTACCGCGGCGACTTTGAGCAGCGTCTCAAAGGCGTGCTTAAGTCGCTCAAGGACAAGCCCAATGCCGTGCTGTTCATCGACGAAATTCACACCCTGATCGGTGCGGGTGCGGCGTCGGGTGGAACGCTGGACGCATCCAACCTGCTCAAGCCGGCACTCTCCAGTGGCCAGCTCAAGTGCATCGGCGCCACCACCTTCACCGAGTACCGCGGCATCTTCGAGAAAGATGCAGCGCTTTCGCGGCGCTTCCAGAAGGTCGATGTGGTGGAACCCACGGTCGAGCAGACGGTGGACATCCTCAAGGGCCTCAAGTCGCGCTTCGAGGAACACCACAACGTCAAGTACGCCGTGGCCGCCCTGCAGGCCGCGGCCGAGCTGTCGGCCAAGTACATCAACGACCGCCACCTGCCCGACAAGGCCATCGACGTGATCGACGAAGCCGGTGCGGCGCAGCGCATCCTGCCCGCGTCCAAGCGCAAGAAGACCATCTCCAAGGCCGAGGTCGAGGAGATCGTGGCCAAGATCGCCCGCATCCCGCCGGCCAACGTCTCCAACGACGACCGCGGCAAGCTCGCCACGCTTGAGCGCGATCTCAAGAGTGTGGTGTTCGGTCAGGACAAGGCGCTAGAAGTGCTGTCCGCCAGCGTCAAGATGGCGCGTTCCGGTCTGGGTCGTGCCGACAAGCCGATCGGCGCCTTCCTGTTCAGCGGCCCGACCGGCGTCGGCAAGACCGAAGCGGCCAAACAGCTCGCCTACATCATGGGCATCGAGTTGATTCGCTTCGACATGTCGGAGTACATGGAGCGCCACGCTGTCAGTCGCCTCATCGGCGCGCCTCCCGGCTATGTGGGCTTTGACCAAGGCGGCCTGCTGACCGAGGCCATTACCAAGAAGCCGCACTGCGTGCTGCTGCTCGACGAAATCGAGAAGGCGCATCCGGACATCTTCAACGTGCTGCTGCAGGTCATGGACCATGGCACGCTGACCGACAACAACGGACGCAAGGCCGACTTCCGCAACGTGATCATCATCATGACCACGAACGCGGGTGCCGAGACCATGAACAAGTCCAGCATCGGCTTCACCAACGCCCGAGAGTCGGGCGACGAGATGGCCGACATCAAGCGCTTGTTCACGCCCGAGTTCCGCAACCGCCTGGACGCGATCGTGAGCTTCAAGGCGCTGGACGAGCAGATCATCCTGCGCGTGGTCGACAAGTTCCTGCTGCAGCTCGAAACCCAGCTGGCCGAGAAGAAGGTGGAGGTCACCTTCACCGACACGCTGCGCAAGCACCTGGCCAAGAAGGGTTTCGATCCGCTGATGGGCGCGCGCCCGATGCAGCGCCTGATCCAGGACACGATCCGCCGTGCCTTGGCCGACGAGCTGCTGTTCGGTCGCCTGACCGAAGGCGGACGTCTGACGGTCGACCTGGTCACCAAGACCGGCGAGGATGGCAAAGAAATCCACGACGTGGATCTCGACATCCAGCCGCTGCCCAAGAAAGAGGGCAAGGCCAAGCCGGAAGAGGCCACCGAGGTCTGACCCAGGCGCTTCAAACAAAGGCCCGGCATTGCCGGGCCTTTTCATTTGGGGCCTTGTTTCGTCAGGGCAGAGCCAGGTAGATCGCACGCAGGGCGTCGACACGCGCACGATTGGCGCCGAAGTCCTTGCGTCCAAGGCGGCTGGCGCTGCGCAACTCGATCACCTGCCTGGCGGGGTCGAACCACGCTTCGATGTCGTCGTTGAACTTCAGCCAGCGCGTCGTCGCCACTGCGTAGAGGTAGTTCTCTTTGCGCTCGACGACGCGCACGCCCGGCATCTGCTCCAACGCCAAACCCAGCGCGGCCATTGATGCGGCCTGGCCCGCGGGCTTGGCCGGGAGAGGGTCGATGGCCGCATAGCTGCGCTGCGGGTGGTCCGGGTACAGACTGGCCTGACTGCTGACGCTGTTGGGCGTGGGTGAGGGCGGCTTCAAGCGGCCGTCGGTCACGCCCAGATCGTTGGGCGAGCGGCCGCCCAGGACGCCGAGCTGCGCCGCTATCAGCAGCAGGACCAGCAGGCCTATCAGGGTGGATAGCACTTTGATGCCCCTTTTCATATCACTCAGCGCTTGCCGCCCAGCAAGCCGCCCAGCACCCCACGCAGAATCTGCCGGCCCAGCCCACTGGCGACGGTGCGCGCCGCGGTCTTGGCCATGGTCTGCACCAGGCCGTCGTACTGGCCGCCACGCGGACCGGTACGTCCAAACAGCACTTCGTTGATCACGCTCTTCTCGGCCGGGGCCTCTTTGGCGGCGCCGGGCACGCGCGGTGTCTTGGGTTCGGACTTGACCTTGGCCTCATCCACTTCTGCCTGACCGCGCTCGCCCGCGTGGGCGCGAAACACCTCATAGGCGCTCTCACGGTCAATGACCTTCTCATATGTGCCGGCGACCAGCGAATCCTTGAGCAAGGCCTTGCGCTGCTCGGGCGTGATCGGGCCGATCTGGCTGCCCGGCGGCACCACATAGGCGCGCTCGGTTTCGCAGGGCCGGCCTTTGGCGTCGAGGAAGCTCACGAGGGCCTCGCCAACGGCCAGTTCGGTGATGGCGGCCTCGATGTCCAGACCGGCCTTGGGGCGCATGGTCTGGGCGGTGGCCTTCACGGCTTTCTGGTCGCGCGGGGTGAAGGCGCGCAGCGCGTGCTGCACCCGGTTGCCCAGCTGGCCCAGCACGCTGTCGGGGATGTCGAGCGGGTTTTGCGTCACGAAGTACACGCCAACACCCTTGGACCGAACCAGGCGCACCACCAGCTCGATGCGCTCGACCAGCACCTTGGGCGCTTCGTTGAACAACAGGTGGGCTTCGTCGAAGAAGAACACCAGCTTGGGTTTGTCCGGGTCGCCGATTTCGGGCAGGGTTTCGAACAGCTCGGACAGCATCCATAGCAGAAAGGTGGCGTAGAGCCGAGGCGCGTTGAGCAATTTGTCGGCCGCCAGGATGTTGACGACCCCTTTGCCATCGACTGTCTGCATGAAGTCGGCGATGTCGAGCATGGGCTCGCCAAAGAACTTGTCGCCGCCTTGTTCTTCCACCTGCATCAGGCCGCGCTGGATGGCGCCGATAGAGGCGGCGCTGATGTTGCCGTACTCGGTGGTGAACTGTTTGGCGTTGTCGCCCACGTGCTGCAGCATGGCCCGCAGGTCCTTCATGTCCAGCAGCAGCAGACCGTTGTCGTCGGCGATCTTGAAGATCAGGTTGAGCACGCCGGTCTGCGTGTCGTTGAGGTTGAGCATGCGTGCCAGCAACAGCGGGCCCATGTCGCTGACCGTGGCGCGCACCGGGTGCCCCTGGTCACCAAACACGTCCCACAGGGTGGTGGGGCATTCGGTGGGCGAGGGCAGCTCGATGCCCCGGTCGGCCAGGATGCCCGCCATCTTCTCGCCGATGCGCCCGGTCTGGCTGATGCCCGTGAGGTCGCCCTTGACGTCGGCCATGAACACCGGCACGCCGATGCGCGAAAAACCCTCGGCCAAGGCCTGCAGCGTCACCGTCTTGCCGGTGCCGGTGGCGCCGGTGATCAGGCCGTGTCGGTTGGCCAGGCCAGGCAGCAGCTGGCAGGTGGTCTGGGCGTTCTTGGCGATCAGCAGCGGTTCGGCCATGGGGCGTTCCTGGAGGGGGTGGGGCGGTCGGATGGTGCGAAATCGTAAAATCGCGGGCTCATTACACCAAAGCCGACAGGCAAATCGAGGACTACCCATGGCCGGACACAGCAAATGGGCCAACATCCAGCATCGCAAAGGCCGTCAGGACGAGAAGCGTGGCCGCATCTGGACCCGACTGACGCGTGAAATCATCGTTGCGGCCCGTAACGGCGGCGGCGACCCGGACATGAACCCCCGCCTGCGCCTGGCCATCGACAAGGCCAAGGCGGCCAACATGCCGGCCGACAACATCAAGCGCAACGTCGACAAGGCCACGGGCAACCTCGACGGCGTCACCTACGAAGAAATCCGCTACGAAGGCTATGGCATCGCGGGCGCCGCGATCATCGTCGACACCATGACCGACAACCGCGTGCGCACGGTGGCCGAGGTGCGGCATGCCTTCAGCAAGCACGGCGGCAACCTGGGCACCGACGGCTCGGTGGCCTTCCAGTTCAAGCACTGTGGCCAGTTGGTGTTCGCACCGGGCACCTCGGAAGATGCCGTCATGGAAGTGGCGCTGGAAGCCGGTGCCGAGGACGTCATCACCGACGACGACGGCGCCATCGAGGTGCTGACAGCCCCGGGTGATTTCGAGGCGGTGAAGAACGCACTGGAGGCCAAAGGCCTCAAGCCCGAGATCGCCGAGGTGACCATGCGTGCAGAGAACACCGTGGCCCTGGCCGGCGAAGACGGCGCGCGCATGCAGAAGCTGCTCGACATCCTCGAAGACCTCGACGACGTGCAGAACGTCTATCACAACGCAGAAATCGCCGAATGAAGGTTCTTGTCATTGGCGGCGGTGGCCGCGAGCACGCGCTGGCCTGGCGTCTCAAGCAGTCCGAGGGGGTCCAGCAGGTCTTCGTGGCGCCCGGCAATGCCGGCACCGCACGCGATTCCCAGCTCACCAACCTGCCCATCACCGACAAGGTGGCCCTGCGCGAATGGGTGCAGGCCAACGGTGTGGCGCTGACGGTGGTGGGCCCCGAGGCGCCGCTGGCGGCGGGCGTCGTCGACGAATTCCGTGCCCACGGCCTGGCCATTTTCGGGCCCACACAACAAGCCGCGCAGCTGGAGAGCTCCAAGGCCTTCAGCAAGGCGTTCATGCAGCGCCACGGCATTCCCACCGCCGAGTACGAGACCTTCACCGACCCGCAGAAGGCACATGCCTACGTGGACGCGAAGGGCGCACCCATCGTGGTCAAGGCCGACGGCCTGGCCGCTGGCAAGGGTGTGGTGGTGGCCATGACGGCGGCCGAAGCGCACGAGGCGATCGACTTCATGCTGCTCGACAACAAGCTCGGCGTCGCTCACAACGCCGGCGGTGCGCGGGTCGTGATCGAGGAGTTTCTGCAAGGCGAGGAGGCCAGCTTCATCGTCCTGTGCGATGGCGAGCACGCGCTGGCACTGGCCACCAGCCAGGACCACAAGCGCCTCAAGGACGGCGACCAGGGACCCAACACGGGTGGCATGGGTGCGTACTCCCCCGCGCCAGTGGTTACGCCGGCGGTCCACCAGCGTGCCATGGACGAGGTGATCCTGCCCACCCTGCGCGGCATGAAGGCCGACGGCATCCCGTACACGGGATTTCTGTATGCCGGCCTGATGATCACGCCCGACGGCGCGGTCAAGACGCTGGAATTCAATTGCCGCATGGGCGACCCCGAAACGCAGCCCATCATGATGCGTTTGCGCAGCAACCTGGCGCAGGTGCTGTTGGCGGCCACGCGCGCGGAGCTGGACCGGGTGCAACTCGACTGGGACCCGCGTGTCGCCCTGGGGGTGGTGATGGCTGCGGCCGGCTACCCGATGGATCCGCGCAAGGGCGACGCCATCACCGGCCTGCCGGCCGACGCGCCCGACTGCATGGTCTTCCATGCCGGCACCGCCAGCGATGGTGAGGCCGTGCGCGTGTCTGGCGGCCGCGTGCTGTGCGTGACCGCGCTGGCCGACTCGGTGGCGCAAGCCCGCGAGCGCGCCTATGCCGCGCTGGACGCGGTGCATTTCGACGGCATGCAGTGCCGTCGCGACATTGGTTACCGCGCACTTTGAACCCACCGCAAGTCCTGCCCGGGCCGCATTCGGTGCGCTTTCAAGGCTCGCGCCTGGCGCGCGCCGCGTTGTTGCTGTTCGGCTGGCGCGTGCTGGACGATGGCTTTCCGACCCGCCAGGGCGTCGCCATCGTGTACCCGCACACCAGCAACTGGGACTTCGTGGTCGGCCTGCTGGCCAAGTGGGCCATCGGCATCCCGGTGCGCTTCTGGGCCAAGGACACCTTGTTCGAGGTGCCTTTGTTCGGGCGCTGGCTGCGATGGCTGGGCGGCATGCCCATCGAACGCCGTTCACCGCGCGGCGCTGTCGGGGCCATGGTCCAGGCCATGCGCGACGCCATGGCCCGCGACGACCTCCTCTGGCTGGCGCTGTCGCCGGAAGGTACGCGCCGCTATGTCGATGGCTGGCGCAGCGGCTTCTACCAGGTGGCCCTCGGTGCGGGCGTGCCGGTGGCAATGGTGGCGCTCGACTACGGCCGCAAAGAAGTGCGCGTGCAGCCATTTCTTCGCCTGAGCGGTGACAGCCAGTCCGACTACCGTGCCATGGCGCAGGCCCTGGCCAGCGCCCAGGGGCTTCGCCCCCCCCAGGCCAGCCCGATTCAACCTTTGCCCCGAGCCTGATAGGGTGTGAGCATGAGCGACAAGCCCGCTGCCAAAGTCCGCGAATTCCTGATCGATCTGCAGGACCGCATCACCTCCACCGTGGCGCTCGTCGATGGCGGACAGTTCGTTGTGGACCGCTGGACCAAGCCCAGTGGCGAGCGCCTGCAGGGCGACGGTGTGTCGCAAGTGCTGGAAGACGGCGCGGTGTTCGAGCGCGCCGGTTGTGGCTTCTCCCATGTCAAGGGCCCGCAGTTGCCGCCATCGGCCACCCAGCACCGGCCCGACCTGGCCGGCGCACCCTTCGAGGCCATGGGGGTGTCCCTGGTGTTCCACCCGCGCAACCCCTATGTGCCCACCGTGCACATGAACGTGCGCATGATCGCCGCCACGCCATCGAAGGGCCCGGCGGTGTACTGGTTCGGCGGTGGCATGGACCTCACGCCGTACTACGGCTTTGAAGAGGACGCAGTGCATTTCCACCGCACCTGCAAGGCCGCGCTCGATCCGTTTGGCGTCGACAAATACCCTCGCTTCAAGCGCTGGTGTGACGAGTACTTCTACCTCAAGCACCGCGACGAGCAGCGCGGTATCGGCGGCATCTTCTTTGACGACTTTGCCGAGCTTGGCTTCGACGGCAGCTTCGCCATGCTCAGCTCGGTGGGCGACGCCTTCCTGGACGCCTACCTGCCGATCGTCGACCGCCGCAAGAACACCAGCTACGGCGAGCGCGAACGCAGCTTCCAGCTCTACCGGCGCGGGCGCTACGTCGAGTTCAACCTGGTGTGGGACCGCGGCACGCACTTCGGCCTGCAGTCAGGCGGGCGCAGCGAATCGATCCTCATGTCCATGCCGCCGCTGGTGAGCTGGGCCTACAACCGCAAGACCAAGAAGGGCACGCCGGAGGATCGGCTCTACCGCGACTTCCTGGTGCGCAAAGACTGGCTCTGATGGCGGCGATCGATCCCTCTCTGCAACGCGTCGGCATGTTCGGCGGCGCGTTCGATCCACCCCATGGTGCGCACCGGGCACTGGCCGAGGCTGCGATTGCGCAGCTCCAACTCGACCGGTTGCACGTCTTGCCCACCGGCCACGCCTGGCACAAGGCCCGCACCTTGTCGCCGGCTCATCACCGCATCGCCATGTGCGAACGCGCCTTCGGCGACCTGCCCAAAGTCCGTATCGACGTGCGCGAGACCGAGCGGGCAGGTCCGACCTTCACGGCCGACACGCTGGTCGAACTGCGCCGCGAGTACCCGCAGGCCCGGTTGTTCCTGATCCTGGGCGCCGACCAGTTGCTGGCCTTCAAGTCCTGGCAGCGCTGGCAGGAGGTGCTGGATGTCGCCACCCTGGCGGTGGCCAACCGACCTACCAGCATCGGCGCACAGGCGCTGCTGGGGCAGGCCGACGAGACCGATTTGTCCGGCGTCGACGTGCCATTTGTGCGCATCGACATGCCGTTGCAGCACCTGAGCGCGACCGCCGTGCGCGCCCGCCTGGCCGCCGCGGCGGCCGATGGACCGCCCCTGGACGTGCTGGTCCCGCCAGCGGTCGCAGGCTATATTTCGCAACACCACCTCTATCAGCCCCTTACATGACCAGCGAAACCGCCGCAAAAAAAGACGTCCAGAAACTGCAACGGGCCATCGTCGATGGCCTGGAGGATGTCAAAGGCCAGGACATCGTGGTCTTCAATACCGAGGAGCTGTCACCGCTGTTTGAGCGCGTGATCGTCGCCAGTGGCACCTCGAATCGCCAGACCAAGGCGCTGGCCGCCAGCGTGCGCGATGCCGTGCGTGAGGCCGGCTTCGACAAGCCGCGCATCGAAGGCGAGGAGAACGGCGAATGGATCATCGTGGACTGTGGCCAGGCCGTGGTCCATGTGATGCAACCCGTGATCCGGCAGTACTACCGCCTCGAAGAGATCTGGGGTGCCAAACCGGTGCGCCTGGGCGCGGCAGCCCGCAAGAGCGCGAGCAGCAAACCCGCGCCCGCCGCGGCGCCCAAGGTGGCCAAGGCCCCCACCGCAAAATCGCCCACCGCCAAAGCGCCGGGCGCGGCCAAGAAGACCGGCGCGAAAGCGGGTGCCAAGGTGGCCGCCAAACCGGCCGGTAAGACCAGCGGCAAACCAGCCACCAAATCGACCGCCAGACCTGCTGCCAAGAAGGCGGCGCCGGCCAAGTCGCGTGCGGGCATGAGCAAGGTGGTCGTGGGCGCGCCTGCCGCCAAGAAGAAGACCACGCCCAAGGCTGCTGCCCCAGCCGCCAAGTCGGCCAAACCGACGCGGCCGGCCGCCAAGAAGAAGCCATGAAGCTCGTGATCGTCGCGGTCGGGCAAAAGGTGCCCGACTGGGCCCAGACCGCCTACGACGATTACGCCAAACGCTTTCCGCCCGAACTGCGTGTCGAGCTCAAGGCCGTCAAGACCGAGCCTCGCGGCAGCAAATCCATCGAGACCCTCTGGGCGGCCGAACGCCAGCGCATCGAAGGCGCCATCCCGCGTGGCGCTCGCGTCGTGGCGCTCGACGAGCGTGGCGCGACGCTGGGCACGCAGGCCCTGGCCCAACAGCTGCGGCAGTGGCAGATGGGTGGCGACGATGTGGCACTGGTCATTGGGGGCCCTGACGGACTGGAACCCGGCTTTCGCGAGGCCGCACACCAGCGCATCCGCCTGTCCGACCTCACCTTGCCGCACGCCATGGTGCGCGTGTTGCTGATCGAGCAGCTCTACCGCGCGTGGTCGATCAACGCCAACCATCCGTACCACCGTGAGTGATCGCCCCGACTTCGTGTACCTGGCGTCGCAAAGTCCTCGGCGGCGTGAGTTGCTGGCGCAGTGGGGTGTGCGTTGCGAGCTGTTGCTGCCCGACGCCGACGAAGACGCCGAATCGCTGGAGACCCCGCTGCCCAACGAGGCACCGAGCCGCTATGTGCGGCGCGTGACCGCTCTCAAGCTCGAAGCGGCGATGGCCCGCTTGAAACGGCGCGGTCTGGCGCCCGCGCCGGTGCTGTGTGCCGATACCACCGTGGCGCTGGGCAAGCGCATTCTCGGCAAGCCCGCCGATGCCGCCGACGCGCGGCGCATGCTGGCGGCGTTGTCAGGGCAGACCCACCGTGTCATGACGGCCGTGGCGGTGGGCAAGGGCGCTCGACGCTGGGCCGCGGTGTCGGACTCCCGGGTCGAGTTCGACGACCTGAGCCCGACGCGCATCCGCCATTACGTGGCCACCGGTGAACCCATGGGCAAGGCCGGGGCCTATGCCATTCAGGGCCACGCCGGCCTGTGGGTGCGCCGCATCCACGGCAGCCACACGGGCATCATCGGATTGCCGGCGTACGAGACCGCGCAGCTGCTGCGTGCCGCCGGCCTGAACATTCTTTGAGGCACGGACCGACCATGAACCAGGACATCCTCATCAACTGGTCTCCGCAAGAGACACGCGTGGCGGTGGTCGAGCAGGGCGCCGTGCAGGAAGTGCACATCGAGCGCACACTTGAGCGCGGCCTGGTGGGCAACATCTACCTGGGCAAGGTCTCGCGGGTGCTGCCGGGCATGCAGTCGGCATTTCTCGACATTGGCCTCGACCGCGCCGCCTTCCTGCACGTGGCCGATCTGATGCCCAACATCCAGGCCAAACACGCCGCGCCGAAGCCGGCCGCTGTCGAAGGCGCGCCGCAGGTGCTCGCGCCCAACCCGGTGCTGCCGATCGAGAAGCAGATCTTCGAAGGTCAGGCCCTGATGGTGCAGGTGCTCAAGGACCCGATCGGCACCAAGGGCGCGCGCCTGACGGCCCAGATCAGCATTGCCGGGCGCTTGCTCGTGTTCCTGCCGCAGGACGGCCACATCGGCGTGTCGCAGAAGATTCCGCCTGACCAACGCGAAGCCCTGCGCCAACGCCTGCAGCGGCTGACCGCCACGAGCGACGGCAGCCCGCCAGGCGGCTTCATCCTTCGCACCAATGCCGAGGACGCCAGCGACGAAGAGCTGGCCGACGACGTGGCCTACCTGCGCAAGACCTGGTTGCGCATCAAGCAGGCCGCGCTCAGCCAGGCCGCGGCCACCTTGCTGCACGAAGACCTGAACCTGATGCAGCGGGTGCTGCGCGACCTCACCAGCGCCGAGACCCAGTCGATCCGCATCGATTCGCACGAGCAGCACGGGTTGCTGCAGGCTTTTGCCGACGAGTTCATGCCCGACACGGTGGGCAAGCTGCAGCACTACGGCGGAGAACGCCCGATCTTCGACCTCTTCAATGTGGACGACGAGATCGCCCGTGCGCTGAGCCGGCGCGTCGACCTCAAGTCGGGTGGCTACCTGGTGATCGACCAGACCGAGGCGCTGACCACGGTCGATGTCAACACCGGCGGCTACGTGGGCGCGCGCAACTTTGACGACACGGTGTTTCGCACCAATCTCGAGGCTGCGCAGGCCATCGCGCGGCAGCTGCGCCTGCGCAACCTGGGCGGCATCGTCATCGTCGACTTCATCGACATGACGCGCGAGGACCACCGCGAGTCGGTGCTTCACGAGTTTCGCAAGCAACTCTCGCGTGACCGGGTCAAGACCATGATTGGCGGCTTTTCGCAGCTTGGGTTGGTGGAGATGACGCGCAAGCGCACGCGCGAATCGCTGGCGCACATGCTCAGCGAGCCTTGCGAAGCTTGCGCTGGCAAGGGCGCGGTGAAGACCGCGCGCAGCGTGTGCTACGACATCCTGCGCGAAATCCTGCGCGAAGCGCGCGCCTTCAACCCGCGCGAGTTCCGGGTCGTGGCCGCGCCCAAGGTGGTGGAGCTGTTTCTCGATGAGGAGCGCGCGCACCTTGCCGGTTTGTCGGAGTTCATCGGCAAACCGATCTCGCTGCAGAGTGAGAACTCCATGACCCAGGAGCAGTACGACATCGTGCTGCTGTGACTTGACCGCCGCGCGCCAGTCGTGGCGAACGGCCTGACGCGGGATCAGGCGGCCCGGGCAGGCGTGGCAGCGCGCACCGGTCCGACGCGGGCTTCGATGTCGCGCTGCAGTTCGGGGCGCAGACCCAGCAGAAAGCCGGCCTCCGCCACCACGAACAGCGGGCCGATGATGAGGCCCACAATGTCGTCCACGAAGGCCGGCTTGCGGCCCTCCCAGTAGTGGCCAATGAACTGAATCACCCAGCCGACCACGAACAGGCCGATGCCGACCGCGAGCCAGAGGCTGGTTGCCTGGCCTGCCACGGTCTGCGCGAACCAGAGGTTGAGGCCCATCAGTCCTGCCATGGCCACACCGAGCGGGCGATCCAGACGCAGGTAGTAGAGCACCGTGGCAAGCGTGACCAGAGTGGCGGGTGAGAGGGTCATGCCACCCCATTGGGCCAGCTGGGGTCGAGCCAGCAACACGGCCACGGCCATCACGATCAGTGGAATGCCGACAAAGTGGGTGGCGATGTTGCGGCGGTCGCGGTGGTAGGCCGCGTACTGGCTGAGCTGATCGGTCAGGGTCTTCATCCGGGGGCTCCTGGGCCTGGCGAGGGTGCGACGGTTTTGTACACCGGCGCCGGCCGGTGCTCAATCCCGATCGACCCGGGGCTCGGTGGCGGTTTCGTCGGCCTGCGGTGTCGAGCCCAGACCTTGCGCGTGCAAGCGTGCATAGACACCGTCGCTGGCCAGCAGGCTGGCGTGGTTGCCCTGTTCGACGATGCGGCCATCGACGAGCACGATCACCCGGTCGGCATGCTCGATGGTGGACAGCCGGTGCGCAATCACGAGGGTCGTGCGGCCCTTCATGAGGCGCGCCAGGGCGTCCTGCACCAGCCGCTCGGACTCGTTGTCCAGTGCCGAGGTGGCCTCGTCGAGGATGAGGATGGGCGCGTCCTTGTAGATGGCGCGCGCAATGGCCAGCCGCTGGCGCTGCCCGCCCGAGAGCTCGGCCGCGTTGTGGCCCACATTGGTGTGCATGCCCTGCGGCAGGCGCTGGATGAGTTCGCCCAGGTTGGCCGATTCGAGTGCTGCGCGCACGCGTGGCTCGTCGATCGCGTCGTCGGCGTCGCCCAGCGCCACGCTGGCGGCCAGCGTGTCGTTGAGCATCACCACATCCTGACTGACCATCGCGAACTGGCGTCGCAGGCTGGCCAGGTCCCAGTCGGTCAGCGCCACACCGTCGAGCGTGACGGCGCCACGTTCGATCTCCACGAAACGCGGCAGCAGGTTGACCAACGTGGTCTTGCCCGAGCCCGAGGGCCCCACAAAAGCCACCACCTCGCCCGGATGAATGGCCAGTTCGATGCCGCGCAGCGCAATGCCGGCTTCATGGGCGCCGAGGTCGTCCGACTTGGGCGGGTATCGCACCCAGACGCCCTGCCAGGCCAGCTCGCCCCGGGCGCGCTCGCTGCGGTGGGTGCCGCCGCTTTGCTCCTGCGTTTGTTCGATCAGCTCCAACCCACGCTCCAGCGCCGCCAGGCCGCGGGTGATCGGCGAAGCGATTTCGGCCAGGTGCCGGATGGGCGCAATCAGCATGAGCATGGCGGTGACGAAGGCCACGAAGTTGCCCACAGTCACGCCCGTGGTGGTGCTTTGCCACAGCGCGACGGCGACCACCGCCGACAACGCCGCCGATGCCAGCAGCTGGGTGAACGGCGTCATGGCGGCCATGGCGATCGTGCTCTTGAGCGCCAGCTTGCGCAGCGCCACGCTCAAGCCATCGAAGCGCTCGCTCTGGCGCTGCTGTGCGCCGTGCAGTCGCACCATGCGGTGGGCGAGTGCGTTTTCTTCCACCACGTACGCCAGCTCGTCGGTGGCCTGCTGGCTGGCGCGGGTGAGCTTGTACAGGCGCTTGGACAGCACCCGCATGATCCACGCCAGACCCGGGAACACGGCGACCACGATCAGCGTGAGCTTCCAGTTGAGATACATCAGGTAGCCCATCAAGGCCACCAGCGTCATGCTGTCGCGCGCCAACGTCAGAAACGACGACACCAGCATCTGCGAGCCGGTCTGCACCTCATACACCAGTGTGTTCGACAGCTTGCTGGCACTTTGGCGGCTGAACAGGCTGAGCTGCGCGGCGGTGAGCTTGGCAAACATCGCGCGGCGCAGGTTGAGCATGCCGGCGTTGGCCGTGTAGGCCAGGGCGTACTGGGCCGCAAAAGAGGCCATGCCGCGTATGCCGAACAGACCCATGAACGCCACTGGCACCATCCACAGCGCCACTTTCCCCTTGTTGAAGCCGTCGTCGAGCAGCGCCTTGAGCAGGGCGGGGATCAGGGGCTCGGTGATGGCGCCCACAATGGTAGCGACCACCGCCACGGCGATGCCGCTGCGCGCACTGCGGAAGTAGGGCCATAGACGCCACAGCCGCTGCGACAGGGTGCCGGAGAGCGGTGCGGACGTTGCGTCGGTGGGCGAAGTGGGCGATGTCAACGGTGGGCGGGCCTGGGCGAATCGGGTGGAGGGCCTGGGAACCAATGCGGCAAGGTGCGGTCAGCCAAGGCCCGCGGCTCACATCTTGTCACGGCTCTCTGACGAGTGTCCGGTATTATCGACCGGTCTTCGCCAGGGCACCGGGCTGTACGCCCCGCACTGCCCACCCTTCCCAACACCATGATCGAACCGACCCGTCTTCATCCCCAGCCAGGGATGCCGCGCCGGCATGCACTTGGGCTCATGTCCGGCGCAGCGCTGCTCGGCCTGCCCGCCAGCCAGGCGCTTGCCCAGTTCCGTGTCGAAGTGGCCGGCGTGGGTCTCACGCGCTTCCCTTTTTCGGCCGTCAGCTTCAAAGGCAACGACGCCGTCAGCGAGAACATCGCTGCCATCGTGCGCGCCGACCTTGAGCGCTCCGGCCAGTTCGTGTTCGTGCCACCCCTCAACGGTGCGCTCGACGAAACCTCCCGCCCCGACCTCGCGCCGTGGCGCGAACGTGGTGCGGACTCCCTGGTCACGGGCAGCGTCACGCGCCTGGCCGACGGGCGTTTTGATGTCCGCTTCCGCTTGTGGGACGTGGTTCGCACTCAGGACCTGGGCGGCCTGAGCTACCCGGTGGCAGCCACCGACCTGCGTCTGGCGGCACACCGCATCGCCGACTTCGTCTACGAGAAGCTCACCGGCGAGAAAGGCGTGTTCTCCACCCGCATCGCCTATGTGACCAAGGCCGGCAATCGCCACACCCTGTGGGTAGCCGATGCCGATGGCGAAAACGCCCGGGCCGCCCTTGCCAGCAACGAGCCCATCATCTCGCCGAGCTGGGCGCCCAACGGCGGTGTGCTGGCCTATGTGTCCTTCGAGGCGCGAAAGCCGGTGATCTACACCCACGAAGTGGCGACCGGCAAGCGCCGCCTGCTGGCCGACTTCCGTGGCTCCAACAGCGCCCCGGCCTGGTCACCCGACGGCAAGACCATCGTCGCCACGCTGTCGATTTCGGGCAACGCGCAGCTGTACGCGGTTGACGCGGGCGGTGGCGCACCTCGGCGTTTGTCGCAAAGCGCGAGCATCGACACCGAGCCGGTGTTCAGCCCGGATGGGCAGCAGATCTACTTTGTGAGCGACCGGGGTGGTTCGCCCCAGATCTACCGCATGCCGGCCCAGGGCGGTGGCGCGCAGCGTGTCACCTTCAGCGGCAACTACAACATCTCGCCATCGGTCAGCCCCGACGGTCGCTTGCTGGCCTATGTCTCGCGTGTCAATGGCGCCTTCCGCTTGCACGTGATGGAACTGGCCACCGGCACCGTGACCGCTCTCACCGACACCACCAGCGACGAAAGCCCGAGCTTTGCACCCAACGGCAGGATGATCATCTACGCCACCCGCGACAAGGGTGCCGAAGCCCTGATGACGACCACGGTCGACGGTCGCATCAAGACCCGCCTGGCGGGTGCCCAGGGCGACATCCGCGAGCCCGAATGGGGCCCGTTCCTGCGCTGATCCGTTTTCCATCACTCCAACCCACCACAGGCACCACCATGTTCCAAGTCCTCAACACCCGTCGCTCTCGCGGTCTGCTGGCCGCTCTCGTCGCATCGCTGGCCCTGGTGGCCTGCGGCTCCAACGTGCGCCTGGATCAACCGCCGGTTGAAGACCGCTCTGGAACGGCCGCCGGCGGTGCCGGCGCGGGCGGGCAGGGCAGCGGCGTCGATCAGCGCGGCGTGACCGGCGTGCAGGTGCCCTCCAACGGTGGCGACCAGCCCGCTTCGATGCAGCGCGTGGTCTATTTCGACTACGACAGCTTCGAGATCAAACCGGAGTTCGCTGCGCTGCTCGAGGCCAATGCGCGCTACCTCAATGCCAACCGTGCGGTGCGCGTGCAGCTCGAAGGCCACACCGACGAGCGTGGCGGGCGCGAATACAACCTGGCCCTGGGCCAAAAGCGTGCCGAGGCCGTGCGCCGCGCCATGTCGCTGCTGGGCGTTCAAGACGGCCAGATGGAGGCTGTGAGCTTCGGTGAAGAAAAGCCTGCCGTGGTGGGTTTTGACGAATCGGCCTGGTCCAAGAACCGCCGCGTCGAGATCACCTACCGTTGATGGCAGGCATGGCTCGCATCCAATGGCGCGTCGCCGCCGTGGTTCCGCTGGCGGCGGCTGCGCTGATGGCCAGCTCGCCGGCGATGGCGCTGTTCGGCGACGACGAAGCCCGTCAGGCCATCGTTGATCTGCGCAAGCAGGTGGAGGCCAATCGCACGGCGGCAGACGCGGCCGCGCTGCAATCGCGTGAGAACGAAGCCGGCATCAAGCGCAGCCTGCTCGACCTGGCCAACCAGATTGAGCAGCTGCGTGGCGAGATCGCGCGACTGCGCGGGCAGAACGAACAGCTGGCCCGCGAGCTGTCCGAGCTGCAACGCGCGCAGAAAGATGTTCAGGCTGGCGTTGATGAGCGCCTGCGTCAGTTCGAACCGGTGAAAGTCGAGCTCGACGGACGCAGTTTCGAGGTCCAGCCGGCCGAGAAGGCGGAGTACGAAGCCGCCATGGCCACGCTGCGCCGCTCGGAATTTCCGGCTGCCACGACAGCGTTCACGGCGTTCCTGCGACGCTACCCATCGAGCGGCTACACCCCGGTGGCGCTGTACTGGCTGGGCAACTCGCAATACGCGTCGCGCGCCTACAAGGAGGCGGTGGAAACCCATCAGCGCATGGTGCGGGAGTTCCCCGACCACCCACGGGCGTCCGAGGCCATGCTGGCCATTGCCAACAGCCAGGTCGAACTCAAGGACACCAAGGGCGCCAAGC
This sequence comes from Hydrogenophaga sp., assembly GCF_019635465.1. GTDB lineage: Bacteria > Pseudomonadota > Gammaproteobacteria > Burkholderiales > Burkholderiaceae_C > Hydrogenophaga. The sequence goes on along the minus strand of NZ_JAHBZK010000009.1, from coordinate 69,301 downwards.
GCACGCTCGACGACCTGGTCAAGCAGTACCCGAAGAGCGAGGCCGCCGCCGCCGCCAAGGAACGCCTGACGCGCCTTCGCTGACGCGCTCCCGGGCCAACCCCTCCGGTGGCGGGGCTTGGCGGGCCGCACCTACAATCGCGGCCCTATGGAAGACCTCGCCGCCCTGCAATCCCTGAACCAGACCGTCCTGTGGGCGGCCTTTGCCGTGTCCATCGTGTTTGGCTTCATCGCCCAACGCACGCATTTCTGCACCATGGGCGCGATCAGCGACATCGTCAACATGGGCGACTGGACGCGCATGCGCATGTGGGGCATGGCCGTGGGGGTGGCGACCATCGGCTTCTACCTGCTGGGCTGGTTTGGCGCGATCGACACCGGCAAATCGCTCTACACCTCGTCTCGCGTGATCTGGCTCTCCGCCTTGGTGGGGGGCGCCTTGTTCGGCTTCGGCATGGTGCTCGCCTCTGGCTGCGGCAGCAAGACGCTGGTGCGCATCGGCGCGGGCAGTCTCAAGTCTCTGGTGGTGTTCGTCGTCATGGGCTTGGCCGCCTTCATGACCCTGCGTGGCGTGTTTGCCGTGGCCCGAAATGCCACGGTCGACAAGGTCACGTTTGACATGCCGTCGGGCGCCGCTGTGCCGCAGTGGATCGCCGCCAGCACGGGCATGAACGGCGCCGTGGTGGGCCTGGTCTGTGCGGCGGTGGTGGGTCTGGGCTTGATCGCCTGGGCACTCAAGAGTGCAGACTTCCGCACCGGCAACAACTTGCTTGCAGGCATTGGTATCGGTCTGGTCATCACCGCCATGTGGTGGGTGAGCGGGCACCTGGGTTTCCTGCCCGAGCACCCGGAGACCCTGGAGCCCGTCTACCTGGGCAGCAACAGCGGGCGCATGGAGTCGCTCACCTTCACCGCGCCCATGGCCTATGTGCTCGACTGGTTGATCTTTTTCAGCGACGTGTCCAAGGTGGTGACCTTCGGCGTGATCACGGTGGTGGGCGTGGTGCTGGGTTCGCTTGCCTGCGCACTCTTCGAGCGCAGTTTCCGTTGGGAAGGGTTTCGCGACACACAGGACACCGCGCTGCACCTTGTGGGCGCCGTGTGCATGGGGGTAGGTGGTGTCACCGCCCTGGGTTGCACGGTGGGGCAAGGCCTGTCGGGCTTGTCCACGCTGAGCATCACCAGTGCCATTGCCGTCGCCGGCATTGTTGGTGGTGCCGTGCTCGGATTCCGTTTTCAGCTCTGGCTGCTGGATCGCGGCGGATGACCGCTCTCGACGCCGATCGTTTCGAGCGCCGCTTTGGCGGCTTGCGACGGCTCTACGGTGTCGACGGTGCGCAGCGCATCTTTGACGCGCACGTGGTGGTGGTCGGTATCGGTGGCGTGGGCTCGTGGGCGGCAGAGGCGCTGGCCCGCAGTGGCGTGAAAAGGCTCACCCTGATCGACTTGGATCACATCGCCGAATCCAACGTCAATCGCCAGGTGCACGCGATCGACATGACCCTTGGGCAGGCGAAGGTCGACGCCATGCGCGATCGTATTCTGGGCATCCACCCCGACATCGAGCTAGAAGCCATCGACGATTTCGTCGATCACGACAACTGGCCCGGCCTTCTGGGCGGGCAGACACCGGATGCGGTCATTGATGCCTGCGATGCCGTGCGCGCAAAGGCAGCCATGGCGGCGTGGGCCATCCACAGCAACACCCACTTCGTGACGGTTGGTGCTGCTGGCGGCAAGCGCCGTGCCCAGGAGGTGCAGATCGCGGACCTGGGTGATGTCACGCACGACCCCTTGCTGGCCCAACTCCGGTACCGACTGCGCAAGCACCACGCTGCGCCCCGACAGGGTCGCATGGGTGTGTCGTGCGTGTTCAGCAAAGAGGCGGTGGCGCCACCCGATCCATCGTGCGCCATCCACGCCGGTGGTGATGGTTCATTGAACTGCCATGGCTATGGTTCGGTGGTGAGCGTCACCGCCACCTTCGGCTTGTGCGCAGCCGGTTGGGTGCTGGATGCAGTGGCCTCGCAAGGCCTTCGCAAAAAACTGCATCGCCCTTCTGAAGTCGATAAAAACCACGCTATAATTTGAGGCTTCGCAGCAAGCGAACAGCGTGTTGCGAAGAGTGTGGGACGTTAGCTCAGTTGGTAGAGCAGCGGACTTTTAATCCGTTGGTCGGCAGTTCGAGCCTGCCACGTCCTACCACCAACAAGAAGGCCCTGGTCGAAAGACCAGGGCCTTTTTCTTTGGCCTGCCATCGACTGCAGCGATGGCAGCGGATGCGGCCGGAGTCAGGATGCCGAGGTTTCGCGCTCGATCGCTTCGCTGAGCGACAGCCAACGGGCCTCGACCGCTTCGTTTTCATCGGTCAGTTCTTTCAGGCGCTTTCCCAGCCTGGCAAGCTCCTCGGGTGCCGGCGAGGCGAGCAGCTGCGACTCGATCTTGCTCTGTTCCTGTGCGATGGCGCCCATGCGCGCGTCCACTTGCGCCAGCTCTTTCCTGAGCGGGCGCAGGCGTTCATTGAGGGCCTTCTGTCGTTGGGCCTGCTCGCGCCGATCCACCGGCGCGGCGCTTGCCGGGGCAGGCGCTTTCGCGGGCGCAGGTGATGCGGACGCGCCGCTGGCGCGGGTTTGCTCGCGCTGCGCTTCGCGGGCCTGTTTGGCCATGTCGATCAGGTGGCGCTGGTAGTCGTCGAGATCGCCGTCGAACGGTGCGAGTTTGCCGTGCGATACGAGCCAGAACTCGTCGCACACCGCGCGCAAGAGTGCGCGGTCATGGCTGACCAGCATCACCGTGCCCTCGAACTCGTTGAGCGCCACAGAGAGGGCTTCGCGGGTTGCCAGGTCAAGGTGGTTGGTGGGTTCGTCCAGCAGCAGCAGGTTGGGGCGCTGCCAGACCAGCATGCACAGCACGAGGCGGGCCTTCTCTCCGCCGCTCATGCTGCCCACGGCCTGGAACACCTGATCGCCGGTGAAGTTGAAGGTGCCGAGGAAGCCGCGCAGGTCTTGCTCTCGCGTGGCCTGACCGCTCAAGCGCCCCTGGGCGGTGAATGCCTTGGCCAGGCGGATCATGTGCTCCAGCGGGTTGTCGCCGGGGCTCAGCACGTCGAGTTCCTGTTGCGCGAAGTAGCCGATGTTGAGGCCCTTGCCCTCGGTGACAGTGCCAGCCAGGGCCGACAGCTCGCGTGCAATCGTCTTGACCACAGTGGACTTGCCCTGGCCGTTGGCGCCCAGAATGCCGATGCGCTGGCCGGCCATCACCGAGCGCTGAATGCCACGCACGATGGTGGTGGCGGAACCGCCGTCCTGGCGGTAGCCAACGTCGACGTCCTGCAGCACCAACATCGGGTTGGGCAGGTTCGCAGGCTCACTGAACTCGAAGGTGAATTCGGCGTCGGCCAGCACGGGCGCAATGCGCTCCATGCGCTCGAGCGCCTTGACGCGGCTCTGCGCCTGCTTGGCCTTGCTGGCCTTGGCTTTGAAGCGGTCGATGAACTTTTGCAGGTGAGCGATCTTCTCCTGCTGGCGAGAGAAGGCCGCCTGCTGCAAGGCCATCTGCTCGGCGCGCATGTCCTCGAAGCGGCTGTAATTGCCGCCGTAGCGTTTGAGCTGTGCGTGCTCGATGTGCACGGTGACGTTGGTGACGGCGTCCAGAAACTCGCGGTCGTGGCTGATCACCAGCAGTGTGCCGGGGTAGCGCTGCAGCCAGTTCTCCAGCCACACCAGTGCGTCCAGATCCAGGTGGTTGGTGGGCTCGTCGAGCAGCAGCAGCTCGCTCGGGCACATCAGGGCGCGCGCCAGCTGCAGCCGCATGCGCCAGCCGCCCGAGAAACTGTTGACGGGGCGCTCGAGTTCGTCGGTTCGAAAGCCCAGGCCAAGAATGAGTGCCTGTGCGCGTGCAGTCGCATCGTGGGCGCCGGCATCGTTGAGTGCCATGTAGGCGTGCGCCATGCGCTCACCATCTTCACTGGCCTCGGCCGCTTGAACCTCTTGCTCGGCCGCCAGCAAGGTCGTATCGCCCTCGATGACGAAGCGCGTGGCGGGCAGATCGGTCTCGGGCATGTCCTGGGCGACCTGGGCCATGCGCCATTGCGCGGGCACGCTGAAATCGCCCTTGTCTTCGTGCAGATCACCGTCCAGCAGGCGGAACAGACTGGATTTGCCGGCGCCGTTTCGCCCGACGAGGCCGACCTTTTCGCCTGGATTGATGGTCAGCGTGGCGCCGTCAAGCAGCACCTTGGTGCCGCGGCGCAGCACCACATCGCGCAGCGTGATCATGGGGCTTGCTCCAGCAGTTCGCGCGTCAGCAGCAGCACCTGGTCAGCGCCCGCGCTGGTGGGCAGCCAGATCGGTAGAAGGTGGGGAAACGCGGCCTCGAAGTGGGCCCGCTCGTTGCCGATTTCCAGCACCAGTACACCGTTCTCGCTCAGTTGTGGTGGCACGTCACGCAGCAGCGCGCGCACGAAGTCCATGCCGTCTTCGCCGCCCGCCAACGCCAGCTCGGGCTCAGCGAGGTACTCGGCGGGCAGCGTGCGCATGCTCGCTGCGTTGACGTAGGGCGGGTTGCACAGGATCAGGTCCCAGGGGCCCGGGCACGCGCTCAAGCCGTCGCTTTGAAGCAGGGTGATGCGCGACTGCAGGCCGTGCTGATCCACATTGATGCGCGCGACAGCCAATGCGTCAATCGACAGGTCGGCGCCCCACACCTGAACCTCGGGCCAGGCCATGGCCGCCAGCACTGCCAGGCTGCCGTTGCCGGTGCACAGGTCAAGCACCCGGTGTGTGGCGTCGCTCAGCCAGGGGTCGATCGTGCCATCGGCAATGAGTTCGGCAATGAAGCTGCGCGGCACGATGCTGCGCCGGTCCACGTGGAACTGCACCCCTTGCAGCCAGGCTTGCTGCGTCAGATAGGCGGCGGGCTGGCGGGTGCTGATGCGTTGATCGATCAGCGCGAGAACGGCATCGACAGCCTGCGCGGCGATGTCCTGTTGGGCGACGGCGTCCAGGTTGCTGTCAAGCGGCATGCCCAGACGCCACAGCACCAGCCAGGCGGCTTCGTCGTGCGCGTTGGTGGTGCCGTGGCCATAGGCCAGTGGGGCGGCGTTCAGGCGCTGTTCGGCCTGTGCCAGCAGAGCTTGCAGTTTCACGGTGAAAAAGGTGGTCAGGCGCGCTGCAGCGCTTGGGCGTGCAGGTGCCGCAGGGTGCGGCAATAGATGGCGGTCAGGGGTTCGATGTCGGCGACGACGATGTGCTCGTCGACCTTGTGGATGGTGGCGTTCGGCGGCCCCAGTTCGATCACCTGCGGGCAGATCTGGGCAATGAACCGACCATCGCTGGTGCCGCCGGTGGTGGAGAGTTCGGTGTCGATGCCGACTTCTTCGCGAATGGCGGCGCGCACGGCGTCAACCAAGGTGCCCGGCGTGGTGAGGAAGGGGCGGCCGCCGAGCGTCCAGGTAATGTCGTGATCGGCGCCGGCGCTGAGCCCATGGCGCGCCAGGATGTCCAGCACCTGCGCCTGCAGCGACTCGGGTGTGCGCTCGGTGCTGAAGCGGAAGTTGAAGTCCACGACCACGGTGCCCGGGATGACGTTGCTCGCACCGGTGCCGCCATGAATGTTGCTGATCTGCCAGCTGGTGGGCGGGAAAAAGGCATTGCCCTGATCCCATTCGGTGGCGGCCAGCTCGGCCAGCGCGGGCGCGGCCAGATGGATCGGATTGCGCGCCAGGTGCGGGTAGGCGATGTGCCCTTGCACACCCTTGACGGTGAGCTTGCCGCTGAGGGTGCCGCGGCGGCCATTCTTGATCATGTCGCCGGTGCGCTCGACCGACGTGGGCTCGCCCACGATGCACCAGTCGAGGCGTTCGCCGCGCGTCTTCAACCGGTCGCAGACGACGGTGGTGCCATCCAGGGCGGGGCCTTCCTCGTCGCTGGTGAGCAAGAAGGCGATGTCGATGCCCGGTTCGGCCTGCGCAGCAACGAACTGCTCGCAGGCCACCACCATGGCGGCGATCGAGGTCTTCATGTCACTGGCCCCGCGCCCGAACAGCTTGCCGTCGCGGTGGCTGGGCACGAAGGGGTCGCTGGACCACGCTTGCAGTGGCCCGGTGGGCACAACGTCGGTGTGACCGGCGAACACCAGGGTGGGGCGTTTGCCAGTCCCCAGGCGTGCCCACAGGTTGCTGACCCGGAACTCGTCCGGCCCACTGTCCAGGCGCTCGCACACAAAGCCCATGGCCTGAAGCCGACCGGCGATGAGGTCAAGGCAGCCGGCGTCGTCTGGGGTGACCGAGGGCCTGGCAATCAGTGCTTCGGTGAGGCGAAGGGTGGCAGACATCGGCAGTGCGGCCCGCCGGTGGCGGGCAATGGCGCGCCCGGATGATTCGGAGCGCGGGTGGTGCGGTGAATCTCTAGAACTTCACGTCCAGCGTGAAGTCGGTGAACGACGGCATGTCGGTGGCTTCTTCCTCGACGGCTTCGAGTTCGCTGGCGCGGCTCTGTTCGAAGTCGTTTTGCAGGCGCCACAGCAGGTTGTTGGGCGAGTCGGCGTGGGACAAGCCTTCTTCGCGGCTGACCACGCCATCGTGGATGAGGCGCGCCAGGTTCTGCTCGAAGGTCTGCGATCCTTCGGCCAGCGATTTCTCCATGGCTTCGCGCACACCGGAGAAATCGGCCTTCTGGATCAGGTCGGCGATCAGCGCGGTGTTGAGCAGCACTTCCATGGCTGGCACGCGCGTGCCGCCCGGGGTGCGCAGCAGCCGCTGCGACACGATGGCCCGCAAAGCGGCCGCCAGGTCGCCCAGCATGGTGGGGCGCACCTCGACCGGATAGAAGCTCAGGATGCGGTTGAGCGCCTGGTAGCTGTTGTTGGCGTGCAGGGTGGCCAGCACCAGGTGGCCCGACTGCGCGTAGGCCAGTGCAGCCGACATGGTCTCGCGGTCGCGGATTTCGCCAATCAGGATCACGTCGGGTGCCTGACGCAATGCGTTCTTCAGCGCCGTCTGCAGCGAAGCGGTGTCGGGGCCGATCTCGCGCTGGTTGATCACCGCGCGCTTGTTGCGGTAGGTGTATTCGATCGGGTCTTCGACGGTCAGGATGTGGCCACTGGCGCGCTCATTGCGGTGGTCGATCATGGCCGCCAGCGTGGTGCTCTTGCCCGCGCCGGTCGCCCCCACCATCAGGATCAGCCCGCGCTTTTCCATGATGAGGTCGGCCAGGATGGGGGCCACATTGAGTGTGTCCAGCGGCGGAATATCGCTGGGCACGTAGCGCACCACCACCGCGATGCTGCCGCGCTGGCGCATGGCGCTCACACGAAAGTTGCCCAGCCCTTCGAGTGGCACGCCCATGTTGAGCTCACCGGTCTCCTGCAGCTCCTCGATGCGCGTGGGCGGCACGATTTCCGCGAGCAGGTTGCGCGGGGCATCGGCAGGCAGCACCTGGCTGTTGATCGGGATCACCTGACCGTTGATCTTGATCATTGCCGGCGCATACGCCGTCAGATAGACGTCCGATGCCCGCTTCTCGGCCATCAGTCGCAGGATGCGCTCCATCGTTCCGCTGCTCATGCCGTCTCCCTGGGTGCTGGGTTGCGTAAGGATTGAAAAATCAGTCGCGCAGCAAGTCGTTCAGACTGGTCTTGGCACGCGTTTGCGCGTCGACCCGTTTGACGATGATGGCTGCGTACAGGCTGTACTTGCCGCCGTCCTTGGGCAGGCTGCCGCTGATCACCACCGAACCGGCGGGCACGCGGCCATAGCTCACTTCGCCCGTCGCACGGTCGTAGATGGGGGTGCTTTGACCGATGTACACGCCCATGCTGATCACCGAGTTTTCCTCGACGATGACACCCTCGACGATCTCGGAGCGGGCGCCGATGAAGCAGTTGTCTTCGATGATGGTCGGGTTGGCCTGCAGCGGCTCGAGCACACCGCCCAGACCCACGCCGCCCGAGAGGTGCACGTTCTTGCCGACCTGGGCGCAACTGCCCACGGTGGCCCAGGTGTCGACCATGGTGCCTTCGTCCACATAGGCGCCGATGTTGACGTAGCTGGGCATCAGGATGGCGCCCTTGGCGATGAAACTGCCCCGGCGGGCCACGGCCGGCGGTACCACGCGCACGCCGGTGGCCTTCATGGCCTCGGGGTCGAGGTGGGCAAACTTGGTCTGGACCTTGTCGAAGAAACCCAGATCGCCGGCGCGCATGATCTCGTTGTCCTTGAGCCGGAAGGACAGCAGCACAGCCTTCTTGACCCACTGGTGCACCGTCCACTGACCCACGCCTTCGCGGGTGGCCACCCGCAGGCGGCCCTTGTTGAGTTCGGCGATCACGTGTTCGACGGCTTCACCGACTTCTTTCGGGGCGGCGGCAGGCGAGAGCGCGGCGCGGTTGTCCCAGGCGGTGTCGATGAGGGCTTGCAATTGTTGGGTCATTCGGGTTGGGCGTTGAGGGTTTGGGGTTGAGCGTGGGTTCAGTGCGCGGCGCGGCAGAAGTCCGCAATGCGGTGCGCGGCCTCCAGGCATTCGTCGGCGCCGGCCACCAGGGCCAGCCGTACGCGGCCGGCGCCGGGGTTGGCGCCTTGCACGGTACGCGCCAGGTAGCTGCCGGGCAGAACCGTCACATTGTATTGAGCGAGCAGATCGCGGGCGAAGGCCTCGTCGGCACTCAGCCCTTCGGCCCGCCGAGCGAAGCTGGGTGGCACGCCGGCCCACAGGTAAAAGGACGCGTCCGGCAGCGCCACGTCCATCACCTCGGCCAGCAGCGGGGTCACCTGCGCGAATTTCTCGCGATAGAGGCGGCGGTTGTCCACCACGTGCGCTTCGTCGTTCCAGGCGGCAACGCTGGCTGCCTGCACCGCGGGGCTCATGGCGGCGCCGTGGTAGGTCCGGTAGAGCAGGAAAGGCTTCACCAGACTGGCGTCGCCGGCCACGAAGCCGCTGCGCAAGCCCGGCACATTGCTGCGCTTGGACAGGCTGGTGAAGGCCATCAGGCGGCCAAAGTCGTGGCGGCCCAGTCGCGTGGCCGCTTCCAGCCCACCCAGCGGCGGTTCGTCGCGGAAGTAGATCTCGCTGTAGCACTCGTCGGAGGCGATCACGAAGCCGTGGCGATCGCTGAGCTCGAACAAGCGGGCCCACTCTTGCAGGGGCATCACGGCGCCGGCCGGGTTGCCGGGCGAGCACACATAGACGAGTTGGGTGCGCGCCCAGACGTCGTCGCCCACGCTGTCCCAATCGACCGCGAAGTTGCGCTCGGCCCGGCTGGGGACGTAGTGCGCCTGCGCGCCGGCGAGCAGGGCTGCGCCTTCGTAGATTTGATAGAAGGGGTTGGGGCTGATGACCGTGGCCCCGGGGCGCGTGGGGTCGACCACCACCTGGGCAAAGGCAAACAGCGCCTCGCGCGTGCCGTTGACCGGAATCACCTGCGTTGCCGGGTCCAGCGCGACGCCATAGCGGCGTTGCACCCAACCGGCACAGGCTTCCCGCAGCGCCGGGGTGCCGGCCGTGGCCGGGTAGGACGACAGGCCGTCCTCGAGGGCATCCGCCAGGGCCTTCTTGAGGAAATCGGGCGCCGGGTGGCGGGGCTCGCCAATGCCGAGACTGATGGCGCGATGGGCCGGCGAGGGCGTGACGCTGGCGAAGAGTTGGCGCAGCCGCTCGAAGGGGTAGGGCTGCAGCCGCTGGAGCAGGGGATTCATGGCCGGCGATTATCGGCGCAGGCCAGGCCACTCAGGCCCGCCCCGCTCGGGCGGGGCGGGCAGTCAGCGTCTCAGGCCTTGCGCAGACGCATCGAGCGCTGGCGCAGGTGCTGGTAGAACTGGTCCAGCGACAACAGCACCGTGAGCATGACCGTGGTGGCAATCACCAGGGTCGGCAGGTTGAAGGCGGCGATGAAGCCGGTGCCCTGCGGAATGGCGGTGCGCTCGGCGGTGGTGCAGACGAATTCGGCTGCGGCCATGCCGGTGTAGTGCATGGCGCACACTGCAATGCCCATGACCACCGAGGCCATCAGGCGATGTGCCAGCGTCCGGCTGTTGAATGCGAGCCACAGGGCGGCGGTGGCGGCCACCACGGCGATCAGCATCGAGGCGCCGACCAGGGCCACGTCCCAGGAGATGAAGCCGTAGATCTTGAGGCCGAACATGCCCAGGTAGTGCATGACCACCACGCTCATGCCCAGCAGGAAGCCGGCCAGCACCAGCCGGCCCAGGCGCTGGGGCTGGCGTGCAGCCAGGGCCACCGAGCCGGCGGTGGCTCCGACGGCCACCAGCAGCGACACAAACGTCTCCAGCATGGAGTAGCTGCTGCCCACGTCCATGCGCAGGGCCAGCATGCCGATGAAGTGCATGGACCACACGCCCACGCCGCCCAGGGCCACGCCCACGGCCAGCACGTTGCTCCAGTCCAGGGCGCCGCGCGCGGTGCGGATGCGTGTGGCTGCGGAAAGGGCGACGAAGGAGCCGAAGACAGCGAAGGCGAACGACAGGGCGATCAGGCTGGGGTCCCAGGCGGTGTTGACGAGAGGATTCATGCTGCGCAGTGATACGGGTTGGGGGTATGCATGGATTCTGTTTGCATGCTTCCCATGTGCCCAGTCCCCGCGTAAGTCGATCTGCCTGATCCGTTGAATCCTTCCGTGAACTTTGGCACTCAGCCTGCGCCCGACGGCGCGATACAGGTGGATACCTGCACGGCGGCGGCCTTGCCGGGGTGGCCCCGGGGCCCGCAGGTATCATCCCGCGTCGGTCTGTTCGGGCCGATGTCCCCTCCCTGCCATCGCCGCCACCCCGGATCGCGCCGTGCGTCTTACCTCGATCAAGCTCTCCGGCTTCAAGTCCTTCGCCGAACCCACCAATTTCATGCTGCCGGGCCAATTGGTGGGCGTGGTGGGCCCCAATGGCTGCGGCAAGTCCAACATCATGGATGCGGTGCGCTGGGTGCTGGGCGAGTCCAAGGCCTCCGAGCTGCGTGGCGAGTCCATGCAGGACGTCATCTTCAATGGCACCACCAGCCGCAAGCCGGCCAGTCGCGCCAGTGTGGAGCTGGTGTTCGACAACAGCGATCACCGCGCCGGCGGCCAGTGGGGCCAGTTCACCGAGATTGCGGTCAAGCGCGTGCTCACGCGCGACGGCACCAGCAGCTACTACATCAACAACCAGCCGGTGCGCCGCCGCGACGTGCAGGACGTCTTTCTGGGCACCGGCCTGGGCCCGCGCGCCTACGCCATCATCGGCCAGGGCACGATCAGCCGCATCATCGAGAGCAAGCCCGAAGAGCTGCGCCTGTTCCTCGAGGAGGCCGCGGGCGTCTCCAAATACAAGGAGCGTCGCCGCGAAACGGCCCACCGCCTGGCCGACACGCGCGAGAACCTGACCCGCGTCGAGGACATCCTGCGCGAGCTCAACGCCAATCTCGACAAGCTGGAAAAGCAGGCCGAGGTCGCCGCCCAGTACCACGCACTCAACGCCAGCGCCACGCTCAAGCAGCACCAGCTGTGGTTCCTCAGGCGTGCCGAGGCCGAGAGCGACCAGGCGCGGGTGCAAAAGGACGCCGCCCAGGCCGTCAACGACCTGGAGTCGCGCACCGCCGACCTGCGCCGCATCGAAAGCGAACTCGAAACCATTCGCCAGGCGCACTACGCCGCCGGTGACCAGGTCAACCAGGCCCAGGGCAAGCTCTACGAGGCCAGCGCCGAGGTCGGCAAGCTCGAGGCCGAGATCCGCTTCGTGGTCGAAGGCCGTCAGCGGGTCGAGCAGCGTCTGCAGCAACTCAAGGAACAGATCGCGTCCTGGTCAACCCGCAGCCAGGACGCCGCGGTCGAGATTGAACAACTGGCCGAGCAGATCGTGGCCGCCGAGGAGCAGTCGGTCGTGCTCGCGGCTCAGGGAGAGGAGCAGGCCGGTGCGCTGCCGCAGCTCGAAGACACCCTGCGCGCCGCCCAGGCCCGCTCGAACGAGCAGCGCGTGGCGGTGTCGCAGGTGCAGCAGCAGATCCAGGTGCTGGCCGCCGAGCAGCGCAACGTCGAAGAGCAAACCCGCAGCCTGTCGCAGCGCCGCGAGCGCCTGGCTGCAGACCGCAATGCCCTGGCCGCGCCCGACGAGGCGCGGGTGGCCAACGCCCAGAGCGCCTTGCAGGCCGCGCAGGCCCAGGCCGACGAAGCCGACGCCCGCCTGCACGAGCTGCAGGAGCAGGTACCCGAGCTGGACGAAGCGCGCCGCCAGGCGCAGGCCGCCGTCAACACCGAATCGGCCCGCCAGGCCGACCTGAGCGCGCGCCTGGAAGCACTCAAGGCCTTGCAGGAGAAGGTGCGCACCGACGGCAAGCTCAAGCCCTGGCTGGCCAAGCATGGCCTGGACGGCATGCAGGGCCTGTGGAGCCGCATCCACGTCGAGCCCGGTTGGGAGAACGCGCTCGAAGCCGCCTTGCGCGAGCGCCTGGGCGCGCTGGAGGTCTCTCGCCTGGAGATGGTGCGCGCCTTTGCCACCGACGCGCCGCCCACGCGCCTGGCGTTTTATCAACCGCCTGCGGGCGAAGCCGCTGCCGCTGGGTCCGGCGGGCTCAAACCATTGGCGAGCTGGTTGCGCCTCAACGACGCGGCGCAGCAGGCGCTGCTGGGCGGCTGGCTGCGCGGTTGCTACAGCGCCAGCACCCTGGACGAAGCGCTGGCGCAGCGCGCCCAGCTGCAGGCCGGAGAGACCATTTACGTCGCAGGCGGCCACGCGGTCGGCGCACACAGCGTCACCTTCTATGCCCCCGACAACGAGCAGGCCGGCCTGCTGGCGCGCGCGCAAGAGATTGAAAACCTTGACAAGCAGAGCAAGGCCCAGGCGCTGATCGCCGAGCAGGCGCGCGCTGGGCTGGTGCGCGCCGAGGCGGCTTATTCAGAGGCATCGCAGCGACTGGTCGCAGCCCGCCGTGAAGCCGCCGAAACACAGGGTCGCGCGCACGAGCTGCAGGTCGAGGCCTTGCGCCTGACGCAGCAAGCCGAGCAGGCGCGCGCGCGCAGTGAGCAGATCGACAGTGATCTGGCCGAGGTGGATGCCCAGCTGGAATCGCTGCAGGAGCGGCGCGTGACGGCCGAGGCGCGGTTCGAGGAGCTCGACATGCAGCTGGCCGACAGCCAGGAGCGCCATGCCCAGCTCGACGACACCGTCATCGAGGCCGAGCGCAAGCTCAACCAGGCGCGCGAGCAGCAACGCTCGCTGGAGCGCACCGCCCAGGAGGCCACCTTCTCGCTGCGCAGCCTGCAGGCGCGCCAGGCCGAGTTGCAGCGCGCCATCGACACCGCTGGCCAGCAGGAGAAATCGCTGATCGACGAGGAGCAGCGCGCCCGCGACGAGTTCGCCCGCCTCAGCGACGCCGCGGCCCAGGCTGGTCTGCAAAGCGCCCTGGCCGCCAAGACCGAGCGCGAGCAGGCGCTGGCGGCCTTGCGCAGCCAGTACGACGACCTGACCACGAAGCTGCGCGCCAGCGACGAGCGCCGCCTGCAGCTCGAGCGCGAGCTGGAGCCGCTGCGCAGCCGCATCACCGATTTCCAGCTCAAGGAGCAGGCCGCGCGCCTGGGCGTGGAGCAGTACAGCCAGATGCTCGACGAGGCCGAGGCCGATCGTGCGGCCATCGCCCAGAGCATCACCGAAGGCAATGTGCGCCTGAGTGGCCTGCAGGGCGAGATCGACCGCCTGCACCGCGACATCCAGGCGCTGGGGGCGGTCAACCTGGCCGCGCTGGACGAGCTCACCGCTGCGCGCGAGCGCAAGACATTTCTGGACGCCCAGATGGCCGACCTCACCGAGGCCATCACCACGCTCGAAGACGCCATCAAGAAGATCGACAACGAAACGCGCGAACTGCTGGGTTCGACCTTCGAGACCGTCAACACGCATTTCGGCAAGATGTTTCCGGAGCTGTTCGGTGGTGGCAACGCCAAGCTGGTGATGACGGGCGAAGAAATCCTCGACGCCGGCGTCCAGGTGATGGCGCAGCCACCCGGCAAGAAAAACCAGACCATTCACCTGCTGTCGGGTGGCGAGAAGGCGCTGACCGCCATCGCCCTGGTGTTTGCCATCTTCCAGCTCAACCCGGCGCCGTTCTGTCTGCTCGACGAGGTGGACGCGCCGTTGGACGACGCCAACACCGAGCGCTACGCCAAGCTCGTCACCGCGATGAGCAGCGACACGCAGTTCCTCTTCATCAGCCACAACAAGATCGCGATGGAAATGGCCAAGCAACTCATCGGCGTGACCATGCAGGAGCAGGGCGTCTCGCGCATCGTGGCGGTGGACATGGAGTCCGCCGCCGGCATGCTGGAAGCCACATGAACAGCCTGCACATCGGCCTGGCCATCATCGGTGGGTTGGTGCTGGCCGGCGTGGTGGCCTACAACGCCTGGGTCACCCGCCAGAGTGCGCCGCGCACGGTGCGCGAGCGTCACAGCGACGTCGGCACCGAGCCCATGCTCGGGCCGCACGAGGACCCGCTGGACGAACGCCGCGAACCGGTGCTCGACGATGGCGAACCCGATCGCACCGTACCGGCCGAACTGCTGGCCGAACACGAAGCACTGGCGGCGGCATCGCGCCCCATGCCGATGGGCGACGCGCTGCCCGTGGTGGAGCGCCGGCCCGCCCCCGCGCTGGACGCCCTCATCGACGTGATTGCACCGCTGGCGCTGGACCACCCGGTCTCGGGTGATGCCGTGCTGGCCGCCTTGCCGCACACTCGGCGCGTGGGCAGCAAGCCCTTTGCGCTGGAGGGCCTGCCGGTCGAGGGTGCCGAGTGGGAAAGCCCACGCCCCGGTCAGCGCTACCGCGCACTGCAGGCCGGCGTCCAACTGGCCAACCGGGCCGGCGCCCTCAACGACATCGAGTTCTCCGAGTTTGTTGTCAAGGCGCAGGCCTTCGCCGACGCGGTGGGTGCGAACCCCGACTTTCCCGACATGCGCGCCGAGGTGGCCCGCGCACGCGAGCTCGATGCCTTTGCCGGTGGGCACGACGCCCAGCTCGGGTTCACGCTGCGCGCGCGCCGTGCGGCGTGGAGCCCGGGCTACGTGGCGCAGCATGCCGCGCAGTTGGGCTTTGTGGCCGGCGCACTGCCCGGGCGCATGGTGCTGCCGGCCGGCCAGCCTGGCCTGCCGCCCGTGCTGGTGCTGGCGTTTGACGCCCAGGCCGCCATGGCCGACGACCCCGAGCAGAGTGCGCTGCGCGAGATCACGCTCTCGCTCGAAGTGACCCATGTGCCCCGCGCCGAGCGCGCCTTCGACCGCTTGCGCGAAGCCGCGCAGGTGCTGGCCGCCGCCATGGATGGTCAGGTGACCGACGACGCGGGCGCACCTCTGTCGCCCGAGACCATGGCGCAGATCGGCACCGACCTTGAGGCGCTGTACGACGCGCTCGACGCGCGCGATCTGTCGGCAGGCTCGCCACAGGCGCGCCGACTGTTCTCCTGACCCCCATGCAAGACGATCTGTTTGCGGCCTCGGCGCAACCCGCCGACGCGGCCGCGGCGCGCGCTGCCGAGCTGCGCGCGCAGTTGCACCACCACGCGCACCGCTACTACACGCTAGACGCGCCCGAGATCCCCGACGCCGAGTACGACCGGCTGTTTCGCGAACTGCAGGCCATCGAGGCCGCACACCCGGAGCTGTGGACACCGGACTCGCCCACCCAGCGCGTGGGCGGCAGCGTGCTCAAGGAGCTGCGCCCTGTGCGCCACGCCGTGCCCATGCTCAGCATCCGCACCGAGACCGACACCGAGGCCAGCGGTGCCGTGGCGTTCGACACCCGGGTGCGGCGCGAGCTGGCGCTGGGCGAGGGCGACCCGCCGGTCGAATACGTGGCCGAGCTCAAGTTCGATGGTCTGGCCATGAGCCTTCGTTACGAGGACGGTGTGCTGGTGCGCGCGTCCACCCGGGGCGACGGCGAGACCGGTGAGGACGTGACGCACAACGTGCGCACCATCGGGCAGATACCGCTGCGCCTGGCTCACAGTGTTCCCCCTGTGCTCGAAGTGCGCGGCGAGGTTTACATGCGCCGCGATGACTTCGAGGCGCTCAACGAGCGCCAGCGCGCCAAGATCGCGGCGGGCGCCAAGGGCGAGAAGACCTTCGTCAACCCGCGCAACGCGGCGGCGGGCGCGGTGCGCCAGCTCGACTCGGGCATCGCTGCACAACGCCCGCTGAGCTTCTTTGCCTACGGCTGGGGCGAGGTGTCGGGCGACGGCCTGCTGGGCAGCACCCAGTTCGACGCGCTGATGCGCTTGAAGGCCTGGGGCTTTCCGGTGGCCGAACAGACCCGCGTCTGCCACGGCGCCGACGAGTTGGTGGCCTTTCACCGCCACATCGGCGAGACCCGCGACAGCCTGCCGTACGACATCGACGGCGTGGTCTACAAGGTCAACCGCCTGGACTTGCAGCAGCGCCTGGGTTTCGTGACCCGCGAGCCGCGCTGGGCTGTGGCCCACAAGTACCCCGCGCAGGAGCAACTGACCACGGTGCAGGCCATCGACGTGCAAGTCGGGCGAACCGGCAAGCTCACCCCGGTGGCCAAGCTGGCGCCGGTGTTCGTGGGCGGCGTCACCGTCACCAACGCCACGCTGCACAACGAGCTGGAGGCGCGGCGCAAGGACGTGCGCGTGGGCGACACCGTGGTCGTGCGGCGCGCGGGCGATGTGATTCCCGAGGTGGTGTCCGTGTTGGCCGACAAGCGCGTGGGCGATCCACCGCCGTTCACCATGCCCGCGCATTGCCCGGTGTGCGGCAGCGCTGCGGTGCGCGAAGAAGGCGAGGCCGACCACCGTTGCACCGGCGGGCTGTTCTGCGCCGCCCAGCGCAAGCAGGCCATCCTGCACTACGCCCAGCGACGCGCGCTCGACATCGAAGGCCTGGGCGACAAGCTGGTCGAGCAACTCGTCGATGGCGGGTTGATCAATACCTTGCCCGATCTGTACAAGCTCGGCTTCACTGCCCTGGCCGCATTGGAGCGCATGGCCGACAAGTCGGCGCAGAACCTGCTCGATGCGCTCGAGAAGAGCAAGCACACCACGCTGCCACGGTTTCTGTACGGCCTGGGCATCCGCCATGTGGGCGAGGCCACCGCCAAAGACCTGGCCCGGCACTTCGGTAGCCTGGACCGCATCCTGGATGCCAGCGTCGATGCCCTGCTGCAGGTCAACGATGTCGGCCCGGTGGTGGCGCAAAGCATTCGCACCTTCTTCGACCAGGCCCACAACCGCGAGGTGGTGGAGCAACTGCGCGCGGCCGGCGTCACCTGGCCCGAAGGCGAGGGCGCTCAGAACACGCCGCAGCCCCTGCTGGGCAAGACCTTCGTACTGACCGGCACCTTCCCCACCCTCAAGCGCGACGACGCCAAGGCCATGCTCGAAGCCGCCGGCGCCAAAGTGGCGGGCTCGGTCAGCAAGAAGACCGACTACGTGGTGGCCGGCGCCGACGCCGGCAGCAAGCTGGACAAGGCGCAGGAACTGGGCGTGGCGGTCATCGACGAGGCCGGGATGCTGGCGCTGCTGGCCGATCCGCCTACGGCTTGAATTTGTAGTGGTCGCGGTTGAGCACCGCCGCGATCGCGCTCACCTCTTCCGGGAAGAACTGCAGGTTCAGTTCGGTGTTGCACTGCTCGACCATGCCACGCAGGGCACCGGCGGTGTTGATGCGCCCAGCTGGCCGGTAGATGGCGCTGCCGTCGCCACCGACTTTGCGGGTGTGGCATTCGACGCACTTGCTCTGCGCGATGAGCTTTTCGCCCAGCGTCAGGTCGGCGTCTTTGAAGATGCCTGCGCCTTGAGCGTGGGCGGCGATGGGCATCAGCAGCGAGATGGGCAGTGCGGCGAGCAGGGCAGCGGGGATCATGGGTGTCTCCTGTTTGGGCGAAACTTCGCGCATTGCACCCACCAAGTCAAGCCGCCATGACCGTTCGCACCCTGCTGAAGATGGGCGATGCCCGATTGCTGCGCCACGCCCAGGCCGTGACCGCGTTCGACACACCCGAACTGCATGCGCTGATCACCGACCTCAAGGACACCATGGCGGCCGCCAATGGCGCCGGCCTGGCCGCGCCGCAGATCGGCGTTGACTTGCAGGTGGTCATCTTCGGCAGCGACCAGCCCAATCCTCGTTACCCCGATGCACCCATCGTGCCGCGCACGGTGCTGATCAATCCGGTGATCACGGCCCTGTCGAACGAGGAAGAGGATGGCTGGGAAGGCTGCCTGTCGGTGCCGGGCCTGCGCGGCGTGGTGCCGCGCTGGCGGCATATCCGCTATCAGGGCTTCGATGCGTCGGGCGCGGTCATTGACCGCGAGGCCGAGGGCTTTCACGCGCGGGTGGTGCAACACGAGTGCGACCACCTCTGGGGCCTGCTGTACCCGATGCGGGTTCGCGACTTCACGCGCTTTGGCTTCACCGAGGTGCTGTTCCCCGGGCTTGACGCCTCCAGCGACGACGATTGAGTTTTGCAAGCGGGTGACCCAGCGCCCGCACATTAGGTAAGGCCATTGGCGCCGGTGCCGCGCGGTGTGGGGGCGGTCTCCACAATGCGCGCGTTTGCCCCCGTCAGGAGTTTTGTCAATGACCACCTTGTTCGAGCCCGCCACCGCGGGCGATCTGAAACTGGCCAACCGCGTCGTGATGGCGCCGCTCACGCGCAACCGCGCGCCGGGTGCGGTGCCCACGCCCCTCATGGCCACCTATTACCGCCAGCGCGCCAGCGCCGGCCTGCTCATCACCGAAGCCACCGCCATCAGCCACCAGGGGCAGGGCTATGCCGACGTGCCGGGGCTCTACAGCCCCGAGCAGATTGCCGGCTGGAAGCAGGTGACCGATGCCGTGCACGCCGCTGGCGGGCGCATCGTCACCCAGCTGTGGCACGTGGGCCGCGTGTCGCACACCGAGCTGCAGCCGGGCAAGGGCGCGCCGGTCGCGCCCTCGGCCATTCGCGCCAACACCAAGACCGTGCTGATCGTTGAGGGCAAGCCGACCTTCGTGGACGTGTCCGAGCCGCGCGCGCTGGACGCGGGCGAACTGCCCGGCATCGTCGAGGACTACCGGCGCGCCGCGCTGGCCGCCATTGAGGCGGGTTTTGATGGCGTCGAGATTCACGCGGCCAACGGCTACCTGCTTGACCAGTTCCTCAAGACCGGCGCCAATCACCGCACCGACGCCTACGGTGGATCGATTCCCAACCGCGCGCGCCTGTTGCTGGAGGTGGTGCAGGCGGTGACCGGTGCCATCGGCGCGGGCCGCACGGGCATTCGCCTGTCGCCGGTCACCCCGGCCAACGACGTCGTGGACGCCGACCCGCAAGCCTTGTTCGAGTACCTGGTGCGCAAACTCGGCCCCCTGGGCCTGGCCTATGTGCACGTGATCGAAGGCGCCACGGGTGGCCCGCGCGAGGTGGAGGGCCGCCCCTTTGACTACGCCGCGCTGCGCCAGGCCTGGCGCGATGCCGGTGGCCGGGGCGCCTGGATGGTCAACAACGGCTACGACCTGCCGCTGGCCGAACAATCGCTGCGCGACGGCGCCGACCTGGTGGCCTTTGGCAAGCCCTTCATTGCCAACCCGGACCTGGTGGCCCGCCTGCAGCGCGGCGGACCGTTCAACACGCCCGAGCGCAGCACCTTCTACGGTGGCGGCGAGAACGGCTACACCGACTACCCGACGATGGCACAGGCCTGAGCCCTGATGAGACACCTCCCGAGGTTTATCCTCGGGGTCCATGAAGCTCTACAACTACTTCCGCTCCTCCGCCTCGTTCCGGGTGCGCATCGCACTCAACCTCAAGGGCCTGCCCTACGAGTACGTGCCGGTGCACATCGCCAAGGGCGAGCACAAGCAGGCCGGTTGGTCCGACATCCTCTCCGAGGGCCTGGTGCCGGCGCTGGAGCTCGACGATGGCACGCGACTGACGCAGTCGATGGCGATCATCGAATACCTGGATGAATCGCATCCCGCCCCCGCGCTGCTGCCGTCGGACGCCCTGGGCCGGGCCCGGGTGCGGGCGCTGTCGCAGATCGTGGCCTGCGAGATTCACCCGATCAACAACCTGCGCGTGCTCAAGTACCTGGTGCGCGAGCTCAAGGTCGAGGAAGAGCCCAAGAACACCTGGTACCGCCACTGGGTGCGCACCGGTCTGGAAGCCTTCGAGAAGCAGCTGGCGGCTGGCTCCACCGGGCGCTTCTGCCACGGTGATACGCCCACACTGGCCGACTGCTGCCTGGTGCCGCAGATCTTCAACGGGCAACGCTTCAACACCGACTTCAGCGGGCTTAGCCGCACGATGGCGGTGTTCGAGAACTGCATGGCCCACGAAGCCTTCCAGAAGGCCCAGCCCTCGGCCTGCCCCGACGCCGAAGCCTGATGGCATTGCCGCCGTCGCCGACCCTGGCACCCCGGGCCTTTGTGCCCGACTGGCCGGCGCCCCGCGGTGTGTGCGCCCTGTGCACCACCCGGCAAGGGGGCGCGTCGGTGGCGCCGTTCGACAGCTTCAACCTGGGCGACCACGTGCGCGACGATCCCGCGGCAGTACTGGCCAACCGGGCGACGCTGGCAACCCTGTGCGCACCGGCGCGGCCGGTGTACCTGCAGCAGGTCCATGGCAACGACGTGGTGTCGCTGGATGCCGACTCCACCGACGGTACGGTGGCAGACGCCGCCCTGGTGGTGGCGCCCGGCACCGCAGCGACCATCATGGTGGCCGACTGCCTGCCGGTGCTGTTGGCGCACACGCAAGGCTGCGCGGTGGCCGCGGCACATACGGGGTGGCGCGGCCTGGCAGGCGGGGTGCTGGAGCGCGCGGTGCAGGCCCTGCGCGACGCAGCGGGGCACGGCGAGGTCATCGCCTGGCTGGGGCCAGCGATTGGTCCCACGGCATTCGAGGTTGGCGACGAGGTGCGGGCGGCCTTTGTCTCGGCAGACCCGACCGCCGCAGCACATTTCCGCCCCCACGCTACCCCGGGCAAGTGGTGGGCCGACCTGCCCGGGCTGGCCTGTCAGCGCCTGGTCACTGCGGGCGTGACCTCAATCCACGGCAACGACGGCAGTGCCGACTGGTGCACGGTCAGTCAGCCGTCACGGTTCTTTTCGCACCGGCGCGACGCCGCCCGGCTCGGCAGCACCGGCCGCTTCGCTGCTTGCATCTGGATCGAGTGACCGCCTCCGCTGCGCATCCTCGGCCGCTTCCTGGGCCTTGATCGCCCGTCGACGCTGCGGCGAACGCATCACATAGACCACGATGACCACGGGGAGTACCCCATACAGCACGAAGGTCACAATGGCGCCGAGCACGGTGCCGGTGGTGTTGGTGGCCTCGGCCACCGACATCATCAGCACCACGTACATCCAGCCAATCACGATCAGGTACACGGTTTGCTTTCGACTTGTTGCGCTGCGTCAACTGCGTGAAAGGCGACGCGGCGATACTCGAGACACTTTGGAGACAACGGCCGACACTGTAGGCCGCTCGCGATAGCTGAGGAGACAAGCATGGCTTCGGGCAAGAAGAATGACACCCCTGACTGGGCGCAGGCGGCACAGAATTTCCAGCAGAACCTGGTACAGCAGTGGACGCAGATGGCGCAGTCGCTGCCCGGCGCCACGGCCACCACCCCGAATCCCTTCGGTGCCTTTCAGGCCTTCATGCCCGCCCAGCCGGGCATCAACGCCATGGGCATGCCGGCGCTGCAGGACCTGTTCCAGCAGGCCGCAGGCCAGTCGGTGTCGCTCGACCCGGCGGCGTTGCTCGAGATCCAGCAGAACTACCTCAAGGAGGCCGTCGGTCTCTGGAACCAGGGGCTTGAGGCCAAGCCCGCGGGCGACCGCCGTTTTGCCAGCGATGCCTGGGCCACCAACCCGGTGGCGGCCTTCACCGCGGCCACCTATTTGCTCAACGCTCGCACGCTG
Source organism: Hydrogenophaga sp. (assembly GCF_019635465.1). GTDB lineage: Bacteria > Pseudomonadota > Gammaproteobacteria > Burkholderiales > Burkholderiaceae_C > Hydrogenophaga. Next base: position 47,402 of record NZ_JAHBZK010000009.1, on the reverse strand, counting down.
ATGGCCCTGGCCGATGCGGTGCAGGGCGATGCCAAGGCGCGCGCCCGGGTGCGGTTTGCCGTGCAGCAGTGGATCGACGCCAGCGCGCCGAGCAACTTCCTGGCGTTCAACGCCGAGGCGCAGAAGAAGGCCATCGACACCCAGGGCGAGAGCATTGCCAAGGGCATGGCCAACCTGCTGCACGACATGAAGCAAGGCCATGTCTCGATGACCGACGAAAGCGTCTTCGAGGTGGGCAAGAACGTGGCCACCACCGAAGGCGCGGTGGTGTTCGAGAACGAGCTCTTCCAGCTCATCGAATACAAGCCGCTCACGGCCAAGGTGTACGAGCGGCCTTTCCTGCTGGTGCCGCCCTGCATCAACAAGTTCTACATCCTCGATCTGCAGCCCGAGAACTCCTTCATCCGCTATGCGGTGGAGCAGGGCCATCGCACGTTCGTCGTGAGCTGGCGCAACCCGGACGAATCGCTGGCCCAGAAGACCTGGGACAACTACATCGAGGACGCGGTCATCAAGGCCATCGACGTGGTGCGCGACATCGCCGGCAAGCCCGACATCAATGCTCTGGGCTTCTGTGTGGGCGGCACCATGCTGGGCACGGCGATGGCCGTGCTGGCAGGCCGCGGTGAGCAGACGGTGCACAGCGCCACCTTCCTCACCACCTTGCTCGACTTCACCGACACCGGTGTGCTCGACGTCTTCATTGACGAGAACTTCGTCAAGTTCCGTGAGATGCAGTTCGCCAACGGCGGTCTCATGCCCGGGCGCGACCTCGCCACCACCTTCAGCTTTCTGCGGCCGAATGATCTGGTGTGGAACTACGTGGTCGGCAACTACCTCAAGGGCGAGACGCCGCCGCCCTTCGACCTGCTGTACTGGAACTCCGACAGCACCAACCTGCCTGGACCCTATTACCACTGGTACCTGCGCCACATGTACCTGCAGAACGATCTGGTGAAGCCGGGTGCGGTCACGGTGTGCGGGCAGAAGATCGACTTTCGCAAGGTCAAGCAGCCGGTCTACATCTATGGCTCGCGCGAGGACCACATCGTGCCCATTGGTGGCGCCTACGGCAGCACGCAGCTGTTCCCGGGCAAGAAGCGCTTCGTCATGGGGGCGTCCGGCCACATCGCCGGCGTGATCAACCCCGCCAGCAAGGGCAAACGCAGCCACTGGACCAGCGCCGGCGCCAGCTTTCCCAAGGACGTCAAGGACTGGATCGCCAGCGCCACCGAACACCCCGGCAGCTGGTGGGGCGACTGGTCGGCCTGGCTCAAGCCGCAAGCCGGCAAACAGATCCCCGCTCCCAAGACCTACGGCCGTGGCAAGGCCTACAGCGCCATCGAGCCGGCGCCCGGGCGCTACGTCAAAGCCAAGGCCTAGCGGCCGTTCGGCGTTGGGCGTTCAGCGTTCAGCGCCAACGTAGCCCGCTCCCTCGCTCAACCCTCAACCCTCAACGCACAACGGAGATCCCCACATGGAAGACATCGTCATCGTCGCCGCCACCCGCACCGCTGTCGGCAAGTTCGGCGGCTCGCTGGCCAAGACGCCCGCGACCGATCTGGGTGCCACCGTCATCAAGGCCTTGCTGGCAAAAACCGGCCTGCCGGCCGACGCCATTGGCGAGGTGATCATGGGCCAGGTGCTGGCCGCAGGTGTGGGCCAGAACCCGGCTCGCCAGGCCATGATGAAGGCCGGCGTGGCCAAGGAAACGCCGGCGCTCACCATCAATGCGGTCTGTGGCTCCGGTCTGAAGGCGGTGATGCTGGCGGCCCAGGCCATCAATGCGGGCGACAGCGAGATCGTCATCGCGGGTGGCCAGGAAAACATGAGCGCCTCGCCACACGTGCTCAACGGCAGCCGCGACGGCCAGCGCATGGGCGACTGGAAGATGGTCGACACCATGATCGTTGATGGCCTGTGGGACGTCTACAACCAGTACCACATGGGCATCACCGCCGAGAACGTGGCCAAGGCCCACGGCATCACACGCGAGATGCAGGACGCGCTGGCCCTGGGCAGCCAGCAAAAAGCCGCCGCCGCGCAGGAAGCCGGTCGCTTCAAGGACGAGATCACCGGCGTGAGCATTCCGCAGAAGAAGGGCGATCCGCTGGTCTTTGACAGCGACGAGTTCATCAACAAGAAGACCAACGCCGAGGCGCTGGCGGGTCTGCGTCCTGCCTTTGACAAAGCCGGCAGCGTGACCGCAGGCAACGCCAGCGGCATCAACGACGGCGCCGCGGCCGTGGTGGTGATGAGCGCGAAGAAGGCCGCCGCACTGGGCCTGAAGCCGCTGGCGCGCATCGCCAGCTTCGGCACCAGTGGCCTGGACCCGGCCACCATGGGCATGGGCCCGGTGCCGGCGTCGCAAAAGGCGCTGGCCCGCGCCGGCTGGAAGGCCGCCGACGTGGACCTGTTCGAACTCAACGAAGCCTTTGCCGCCCAGGCCTGTGCGGTGAACAAGGCGCTCGACATCGACCCCGCCCGCGTCAACGTCAACGGGGGCGCCATCGCCATCGGGCACCCTATTGGTGCGTCGGGCTGCCGCGTGCTGGTCACCCTGCTGCACGAGATGCAGCGCCGCGACGCCAAGCGTGGCGTGGCGGCGTTGTGCATCGGCGGCGGCATGGGGGTTTCCCTCGCTGTCGAGCGCTGAGCCCGCGGCTAGCATGAACACGATTCACCACAAAGCTTAGAAAGGTCACCATGGGACAAAAAGTTGCATACGTCACCGGCGGCATGGGCGGCATCGGTACCGCCATCTGCCAGCGCCTGCACAAGGAAGGCTTCAAGGTCATTGCGGGCTGCGGCCCCACGCGTGACTACAAGAAGTGGCTCGACGAGCAGCAGGCGCTGGGCTACACCTTTTTCGCCAGTGTGGGCAACGTGGGCGACTGGGACTCCACCGTCGAGGCCTTCACCAAGACCAAGGCCGAGCACGGCGCCATCGACGTGCTGGTGAACAACGCCGGCATTACACGCGACCGCATGTTCCTCAAGATGTCCCGGGACGACTGGGCCGCCGTGATCGAGACCAACCTGAACTCGATGTTCAACGTGACCAAACAGGTTGTACCGGACATGGTGGAGAAGGGCTGGGGCCGCATCATCAACATCAGTTCGGTCAATGGCGAGAAGGGCCAGGCCGGGCAGACCAATTACTCCGCTGCCAAGGCGGGGATGCACGGCTTCTCGATGGCGCTGGCGCAGGAGCTGGCCACCAAGGGCGTGACGGTGAATACCGTGAGCCCGGGCTACATCGGTACCGACATGGTCAAGGCCATTCGCCCCGACGTGCTTGAGAAGATCGTCGCCACCGTGCCGGTGAAGCGCCTGGGCGAGCCCAGCGAGATCGCCTCCATCATTGCCTGGCTGGCCAGCGAGGAAGGCGGCTACGCCACCGGGGCCGATTTCTCGGTCAACGGCGGCTTGCACATGGGCTGAGACCGCGGGCGCTCATCGCCTGACAAGAACAAAGGCGGCCCATGTGGCCGCCTTTGCTTTAGGGGGGGCGTTGTCGAGTCAGCGTCTGGCTGTTTCAGGCTTTGCCGTCTTGCGGTTCGCTGTCATCGGCGACGCCACCTTGCGACAAGGCAGCGGCGTAGGCGGCATAGTCATCGGCCTGGGCCAGGTGCGCGGCGTAGGCGTTGTAGTCAACCGCTGGCGCCATGGGCGCAGGCGAAGTGGCCTCAGGCGTTGGGTCTGGCGCCTGCTTTGACTGCACGATGCCTGCCTCTGTCAGGTGCATGGCGTATTCAGCGGCACGTTCGTTGCTGATTGCGATGGCCCGATGGTCTTCCAGTGCCCGCGTGTACGCCGCGTAGTCCACTTCGGCGGTGGTTGTTCGCTCTGGATGCACGGACTCAGCTGCCGGCGACGGATTGAATGACGGGTTCTGGAAATCAGGCATGCCTTGCTGAATCAGGGCATCTGCGTAGGCGGCATAAGGGCTGTCGGCGGACGTTGGACCGATGCCTTGTTCCTGCAAAGCGCGCGTGTAGGCCTCCAAGTCCACGTTATCGGAGGCCTTGGGTTCCATGTCGGTAGGGTTGGCTCGCGTGGCTTCTTCGTCTCGCACGGCGCTCCCGCTCAGGTTGTCCATGGCCTCGTCGAGCGCCTCACGCTTGCGTTGGCGCTCGGGATCGTTGAGGTCGACCCCGCCTCTGATTGACGACATTACCGAAAAGGCACTCTCTAGTGCCGCTGGCTGGGCGATTGGCTGGCGGGGCGCAGTCTCGGGGCGCGACGTGGGGCGTCGATACACCACGATCGCCTTGCTGTGGCCTTCTGGGGACTGATGGGCTGTCAGAGAAGAGGTGCTGGCGGCCCGTTGCATCGATTGGCGAGCGTCGGCAGGCGCCGGCTTGACAGCCACGAAGCGGGGCTGCGGAGGTTGCATGGCCGCGAGTGCCGCCGCCAGGTACATGTCGCGTCTGATGCTCAGGATGAGCTTGGCATCGTCGCTCTGGGACTTGGGCTGCACCTGGCCGCGAGGGCGCGTTGTCTGCTTCGTCGAGTCCAGGCGAGGATCGCCCTGGGTCTTGATGATGTGATTCAGTGTCAGCGCGCGCTGCAGGTAGATGATGGCTGCGTCGGGGTTTGAGACGATGAATCGGAGTGGTGGCGGGCTCGCCCTGCCGGAGGCCGAAAAGACCAGCGTGACGCCGGCACTTTGGGTCGGCGTGGTCTGTGCCTGACGCGTCGTTTTGAAAGTGATGTGGGCGGCTTTGGTGTAGGCAATCACTGCGATGCTCCAGTAGTCAGGTTGTTTTCTCTGGGCGCGTTGTTGAGGTCGTCCATCAAGGCTTCGCGCCAATAGTCGGCGGTCCCCAGAAGCGATCGCAGGCTGTCGCGCAGGGTGGTCAGGTCGCACTGCACCTCGGGCAGGTCGCGCAAGATGTAGAGTGATCGCTCCTGCGGCGACCAGGCCATGCGGGCGCCCTGGGATTGGCTTGAGAGCAGGTTGAAGGTCAGCAAGGCCTCCATATGCTCGTTGGTCAAGGCCTGATCGAGCTGGGCGACCTGCGTCAACGTTTGCAGGCGAGGGGGCTCCTCGCACCAGGTGAGGACCACCTGGGTGTCGTCGGCGTAGGTGACGACCCAGGCGTTGTCATCGTGCAAGGCAACGGTCGAGACGTCGTCACTGAGCGGGCCGAGTTCCTCGAGCACAGTCTGAACGGGGGAAGGCAAAGGCGACATGGCGTGATCGGAATTGGAGAGACGCGATGTCTGTCACCGAACGCTGCGGGGCGTTCCATTCTTCCTTCGAGTTCGATGCCCTGGTTGGTGCGCAGAGGGCGATAGGCGTGGAAACAGCCGGTTTTTCAGCGGCTGTTTCTCGCACTTGAACGGTCGATTGCGGCCTAGAGTGCCGGTATGTACCGGCCTTTGCCCCTGGATTCGTTCGACCTGAATCAGCCTTTGCCCTTCAACGTCTGGGACCCGAAGGGCGTTTTGCTGCTGCGCAAGGGCGAATCGATCACCTCGGAGCAACACCGGGGGCATCTGATGCTGCACGGCCCGTTGGTGTTGTCGAGCGACTGGCAGTCGCAGTCTTACGGCTACACGTCGACGCTGGACCGCATGGTTCGCAACAACGAATCGCTGAGCCGGATTGCGCAGGTGAGCGCCCTGTCAACGGCGGCCTCATCCTTCGGTGAACGCGACGAGCAGCCGATCGCCGAGACCTGGGCGGATCTGCACGCCACCCTCGCCACCTTGCTGCACCAAGGCGTCGACGCGGGCCAGTTCATGGAACGTCTGTTGCGGCTGCATGCGCGTTGCGAGACGCTCTGGCAGGAGCAACCCGACAACAGCCTGCTGATCCTGATTCAGCGCCTGTTTGATCCCCATACCTCCTACAGCGCAACCCACGCGTTGTTGAGCGCGGGCTTGTGTGCCCTGGTGGCGCCTGGCGCGGGGCTTGACCAGGCGCAGCGCAGGGCGGTGGCGCTGGCGGCGCTCACCATGAACATCGGCATGACGCGAGAGCACGACATCCTGTCGCGCCAGACGACGCCGCTGACCTCGCCTCAGCGCAAGCTGGTGCGCGAGCATCCGCGCGATGGGGTGCGGGTTCTGCGCAGTCTGGGTGTGACCGACACCGAGTGGCTGCGCCTGGTCATGCAGCACCACGAAAAGCCCGATGGCACGGGCTATCCGGGCGGTGAGGCGGTGGATCGGTTGACACACCGCCTACTGCAGATGGCCGACGTCTATGTGGCCTGCATCAGCCCGCGCAAGAGCCGCGGCGCATTGCTGTCACAGCAGGTGGCCAAGGAGCTGTACCTGGGGGCGCGCCGTGGCCCCGATCCGCTGGGCGCCTTGTTCGTCAAGAGCATTGGATTCTTTCCCCCTGGCAGCTACGTGCGACTGGCCAACCAGGAGATGGGGGTCGTGGTGCAGCGTGGCGAGAAAGCCAATGCGCCGAAGGTCTGCTCGCTGGTGGGGGCGCACGGTTTGCCGCTGGGCGAACCCGTCATGCGAGACGCCGCCGATCCGGCCTACGCCGTGCAGGACAGCTTGCCGCCCGGCGTCGTGAAGGTCACGGTCAACGTCGGGCGTTTGACCGCACGCCGCTGAGGGGGTGGGGCGCTTATCCAACGCGGCTGGGATAATCGCGTCCATGTCTTCCCCCTCGACGCTGTCCCCGTGGCGCCTGTCCGTCGCGCCAATGATGGATTGGACGGATCGCCACTGCCGCTACCTGCACCGGCTGCTGACCAGGCACACCTTGCTTTACACCGAGATGGTGACCACGGGCGCCTTGATGCATGGCAGTGAATTGCGCCACCTGCGCTTCAATGCCGAGGAGCATCCGGTGGCGCTGCAACTGGGTGGCAGTGAGGCCGACGAACTGGCCAGGGCCGCGCGCATGGGTGAGCGCTGGGGCTACGACGAAATCAACCTCAACTGCGGCTGCCCCAGCGAGCGGGTGCAGCGGGGCGCCTTCGGTGCCTGCCTGATGGCGGAACCGCAGACGGTGGCCGACGGCGTGAAGGCGATGCGCGACGCGGTATCGATCCCGGTCACGGTGAAGCACCGCATCGGCATTGACAAGACCGAAAGCTACGAGTTCGTGCGCGACTTTGTGGGCACCGTCGCCGACGCGGGCTGCGAGGTGTTCATCGTGCATGCGCGCAACGCCTGGCTGCAGGGTCTGTCGCCCAAGGAGAACCGCGAGGTGCCGCCTCTGCGCTACGAGCTGGCTTACCGGCTCAAGCAGGACTTTCCGCAACTGACGGTGGCAGTCAACGGCGGCATCACCACCAACGCCCAGATTGCCGAGCACCTGCGCCATGTGGACGGGGCGATGCTGGGCCGCGAGGCCTATCACCACCCCTGGCTGATGACGACCTGGGACGAGACCTTCTTCGGCGATGCGCCAGCGCAGCGCAGCCGCGATTGGGTCGAGGACGAAATGGTGCGCTACATGGAGCGCGCCCATGCCGAGGACGGCTGCCCCTGGTACGCGATTGCCCGCCACATGCTGGGTTTGCGCCATGGCCTGCGCGGTGCGCGCAAGTGGCGCCAGGTCTGGAGCGATCACCGCCTCAAGCCGCTGCCGCCGCGCGAGGTCTGGGCCATGGCGCAGGCCCACGTGTGCAACGAGAGCGATGTCCTGGTGGCCTGAGTTTCAGTCAGACCATCAGGCCGTCAGCCCTCTGGGCCTTCAAGTCGCCGCTTCGAGCCCGCTGGCAAAGTGCTCGCGCATGCGTTGGCGCGTCAATGGGGCATCGCCTGCTTGCAGTGCGCTCAGGATGGCCCGGTGCTCGGCCAGTGATTCTTCGATGCGCCCCTGCTTGAACAGGGAGTTGTGGCGGTTGAGTTTCATGACCTTGCGCAGGTCGCTCACCATCTGCATGCGCCAGCGGTTGTCTGCCAGCTCCAGCACCCGCAGGTGAAAACGCTCGTTGACGGCGAAGAAGCGGTCGCGCTCGCCCTGGGCGGCTTCGAGTTCGTTGTGCAGTTCGACCAGTTCGGCCACATCGGCGGGACGGCCGTTGACCGCCACTTCGCCAGCGGCGTCGGATTCGAGCAGCGACAGCAGGTGGTAGACGTCGCGCAGGTCCTTCTCGGACACTTCGGTCACGTAGGCGCCGCGGCGAACCTTCATGGTCACCAGGCCCTCGGCCGCCAGGACTTTCAACGCTTCGCGCAGTGGTGTGCGGCTGATGCCGTACTCTTCGGCGAGACGCAGTTCGTCGATCCAGCTGCCCGGCTCCAGCTCGCGCTTGAAGATGCGCTGGCGCAGCAGCTCCGCCACTTCTTCGTACAGCGCACGAGGGGCGAGTGAGGCGGAGGAGGGTTCGGAGGCGATCGTCATCGGGGCGGTGAGGTGTCTGAGGGCAGACGCTGCGATGGCGCCAGGCGGCTGGGCATTGTAAGCCGGGCGAAGAATTTTGCATCAATAATTATGAATCATGTAAACTCCGCGTCGCTTTCACGCCGCGCCCTGCGCACCCTTTGCGTCTTTCGCGCCCCCACACCATGAGCTCATCACCCGATCAATTCGCGCGTCCGACCCTGGCCGACTGGACGAAGGCCGCCGTCAAGTCCGCGCCCGGCGGACAGCTGGATGCGCTGACCTGGACCACACCGGACGGCATCGCCGTCAAACCGATCTACACCGCAGCGGACCTCCAGGGCCTGCCATACACCGACACCTTGCCCGGTTTCGAGCCCTTCATTCGCGGTCCGCAGGCCACGATGTATGCGGTTCGCCCATGGACGATCCGCCAGTACGCCGGTTTCTCGACGGCCGAAGAAAGCAACGCCTTCTACCGCAAGGCGCTGGCTGCGGGCGCGCAGGGCGTGAGCGTGGCCTTTGACCTGGCCACCCACCGGGGCTACGACAGCGACCACCCGCGGGTGACCGGTGACGTGGGCAAAGCGGGCGTGGCCATCGACAGCGTGGCCGACATGAAGGTCCTCTTCGACGGCATTCCACTCGACAAGGTCAGCGTGAGCATGACCATGAACGGCGCGGTGCTGCCGGTGCTGGCCGGCTACGTGGTGGCGGCCGAAGAGCAGGGCGTGGCGCAAGACCAGCTCAGCGGGACCATCCAGAACGACATCCTCAAGGAGTTCATGGTCCGCAACACCTACATCTTTCCGCCCGAGCCGAGCATGCGGATCATCGGCGACATCATCGAGTACACGGCGCAGCACATGCCCAAGTTCAACTCGATCAGCATTTCGGGCTATCACATGCAGGAGGCGGGTGCCAACCAGGCGCTCGAGCTGGCCTTCACCCTGGCCGATGGCAAGGAGTACGTGAAGACCGCCATGGCCAAGGGGTTGGACGTGGACGCTTTCGCCGGGCGGCTGTCGTTCTTCTGGGCGATCGGCATGAACTTCTACCTCGAGATCGCCAAGATGCGCGCCGCCCGCTTGCTGTGGTGCCGCATCATGAAGGGCTTCGGGGCCAAAAATCCTAAGAGCCTGATGCTGCGCACCCATTGCCAGACCTCGGGCTGGAGCCTGACCGAGCAGGACCCCTACAACAACGTGGTGCGCACCACCATCGAGGCCATGGCCGCGGTGTTCGGTGGCACGCAAAGCCTGCACACCAACGCGCTGGACGAAGCCATCGCACTGCCCACCGAGTTCAGCGCCCGCATCGCACGCAACACGCAGCTCATCATTCAGGAAGAGACCCACATCACGAACGTGATCGATCCCTGGGCGGGCTCCTACATGATGGAGAAGCTCACGCAGGACATGGCCGACGCCGCCTGGGCCATCATCGAAGAGGTCGACGCCATGGGGGGCATGACCCGCGCCGTCGACAGCGGCTGGGCCAAGCTCAAGATCGAGGCCGCCGCGGCCGAGAAGCAGGCCCGCATCGACTCCGGCAAGGACGTCATCGTCGGCGTCAACAAGTACAAGCTCAAGAACGAAGACCCGGTCGAGATTCTCGATATCGACAACGTCAAGGTGCGCGAGCAGCAGGTGGCCCGCCTGGCGTCGGTGCGCGCCGCGCGCGATGCCAAGGCGGTGCAGGCTGCGCTGGACGCACTGACGGCGGCCGCCGAATCCGGTCAGGGCAACCTGCTGGACCTGTCCATCCGCGCCGTCCGCCTGCGCGCTACCGTGGGGGAGATCAGTGATGCGTTGGAAAAATCCTTCGGCCGCCACCGCGCCGACACCCAGAAGGTGACCGGCGTGTACGCCGCCGCCTACGACAGTGCCGAGGGCTGGGCGCAACTGCAGAAAGAGATCGCCGAGTTCGGGGACCAACAGGGTCGCCGCCCACGCGTGATGATCGCCAAGCTCGGGCAGGACGGCCACGACCGCGGCGCCAAGGTGGTGGCCACGGCCTTTGCCGACCTGGGCTTCGACGTCGACATGGGGCCGCTGTTCCAGACGCCTGAGGAATGCGCACGCCAGGCCATCGAGAACGACGTGCACGCGGTGGGCGTGAGCACCCTGGCCGCTGGGCACAAGACCCTGGTGCCTGCCATCATCAGCGAGCTGAAGAAGCAGGGCGCCAACGACATCGTGGTGTTCGTGGGTGGCGTGATTCCGCGCCAGGACTACGACTTCCTCTACGAGGCCGGCGTCAAAGGCATTTACGGGCCGGGCACGCCGATTCCGGCGAGCGCCAAGGACGTGCTCGAGCAGATCCGCAAGGCCGTTGCCTGAACCGCACCGTGACGCCAGAAGCGCTTCTCGACGGCATTGTGAACGGCCAGGCCATGGCGCAGCGGCGTGCCATGGCCAAGGCCATCACTTTGCTGGAGTCGTCCCGCGCGGATCACCGTGCGCAGGGCGACGAGTTGCTGACGGCGCTGCTGCCGCACACCGGCCGCTCGTTCCGGCTGGGTTTGTCGGGCGTGCCGGGCGTGGGCAAGAGCACCTTCATCGAAGCACTGGGCCTGCACCTCATTGCCCTGGGTCACCGAGTGGCGGTGCTGACCATCGACCCATCCAGCAGCGTGTCCGGTGGCTCCATCCTGGGCGACAAGACCCGCATGGAGCAGTTGTCCATGGACGAGCGCGCGTTCATCCGCCCCAGCCCCAGCGGCGGCACGCTGGGGGGCGTGGCCGAGAAGACGCGCGAAGCCCTGCTGGTGTGCGAAGCCGCGGGCTACGACGTGGTCATCGTTGAAACCGTGGGCGTCGGCCAGAGCGAGACGGCCGTGGCGGCCATGACGGATTGCTTCGTGCTGCTGCAACTGCCGAATGCGGGCGACGATTTGCAGGCCATCAAGAAGGGCGTGATGGAGATCGCCGACCTGGTGGTGATCAACAAGGCCGACATCGATGCCGACGCGGCGACGCGCGCGCGGGCCATGATCACCTCGGCCCTGCGCCTGCTCGGCCAGCACGGTCGACCCGAGCACGCGGCCCACGACACCACGCACTGGCACCCGACCGTGCTTCAGCTCAGTGCGCTCAAGGCACAGGGCATCGACGACTTCTGGCACGAGCTGCAGCGCTTTCAGCAATTGCAGACCCGCAACGGCGAACTGGCTGCGCGCCGCCAGCGCCAGGCGCGGGCCTGGATGTGGGAGCGCATCGACGCCGGCCTGAAGCAGCGCTTTCGCGCCCACCCTGATGTGCGCGCCGCACTCGACGACACCACCCACCGCGTGCTCGAGGGGCAATTGCCCGCCAGCACCGCCGCGCGCCAACTGCTCGCGCTGTTCCACTGATCACCCCGGAGAACCCCTATGCAAGACATCCTGCAACAGCTCGAAGAAAAACGCGCCCGGGCCCGCCTGGGCGGCGGAGAGAAACGCATCGACGCGCAACACGCCAAGGGCAAGCTCACCGCGCGCGAGCGTCTGGAAGTGCTGCTTGACGAAGGCACGTTCGAAGAATGGGACATGTTCGTTGAGCACCGCTGTACCGACTTCGGCATGCAGGACAACAAGATCCCCGGCGACGGCGTGGTCACCGGCTACGGCATGATCAATGGCCGCCTGGTGTTTGTTTTCAGCCAGGACTTCACCGTGTTTGGCGGGGCGCTGTCCGAGGCCCACGCAGAGAAGATCTGCAAGGTGATGGACCAGGCCATGAAGGTGGGGGCGCCGGTGATCGGCTTGAACGACTCCGGCGGTGCGCGCATTCAGGAAGGCGTGGCCTCGCTCGGCGGCTACGCCGAGGTGTTCCAGCGCAACGTCATGGCCAGCGGCGTGGTGCCGCAGATCAGCATGATCATGGGGCCGAGCGCGGGCGGTGCGGTGTACTCGCCGGCCATGACCGACTTCATCTTCATGGTGAAGGACTCCAGCTACATGTTCGTCACCGGCCCCGAGGTGGTGAAGACCGTGACGCACGAAGAAGTAACGGCCGAGGAACTGGGCGGTGCCACCACGCACACCACCAAGAGCGGCGTGGCCGACCTGGCGTTCGACAACGACGTCGAGGCGTTGCTGATGCTGCGCCGGCTCTTCAACTACCTGCCGCTCAACAACCGCGAGAAGGCGCCCGTTCGACCCAGCGGCGACCCTATCGAGCGCATGGATCTGAGTCTGGACACGCTGGTGCCGGACAACCCCAACAAGCCGTACGACATGAAGGAGCTGATCCTCAAGATTGTCGACGACGGCGACTTCTTCGAGCTGCAGCCCGAGTACGCCAAGAACATCCTGATCGGCTTTGCGCGCATGGACGGCCAGACGGTGGGCATCGTGGCCAACCAGCCGCTGGTGCTGGCCGGTTGCCTGGACATCAAGAGCTCCATCAAGGCGGCGCGCTTCGTGCGGTTTTGCGACTGCTTCAACATCCCGGTGGTGACCTTTGTGGACGTGCCCGGCTTCATGCCCGGCACCAGCCAGGAGTACGGCGGCATCATCAAGCACGGCGCCAAGCTGTTGTACGCGTACGCAGAGTGCACGGTGCCCAAGATCACCGTCATCACACGCAAGGCCTATGGCGGCGCTTACGACGTGATGGCCTCCAAGCATTTGCGTGGCGACGTGAACTTTGCCTGGCCCAACGCGGAGATTGCCGTGATGGGCGCCAAGGGCGCGGTGGAAATCATCTTCCGCGAAGAGAAGAAAGACCCGGCCAAGCTGGCGCAGCGCGAGGCTGAGTACAAGGCCCGCTTCGCCAACCCCTTCGTGGCGGGTGCTCGCGGCTTCATCGACGACGTGATCCTGCCCCACGAAACCCGCAAACGCATCGCCCGCTCGCTGGTGATGCTCAAGGACAAGCAGCTTGAGAACCCGTGGCGCAAGCACGGCAACATTCCTTTGTGACGTTCTGCGTTTGGCGTTGAGTGTTCAGCGAACGCACTCCGCCAACGTGCATGTACGCCCAACTATCAACGCACAACGCTAAACGACCATGTTCAAGAAGATCCTGATTGCCAACCGCGGCGAGATCGCCTGCCGTGTGATCGCCACCGCCAAGAAGCTGGGCATTGCCACCGTTGCGGTCTACTCCGACGCCGACAAGGAAGCGCGCCACGTTCAGGTGGCCGACGAGTCGGTGCGCCTGGGTCCGCCGCCCTCGCGTGAGAGTTACCTGCTGGGCGACGCCATCATTGCGGCGGCCAAGGACACGGGGGCCGAAGCCATTCACCCCGGCTACGGCTTCCTGTCGGAGAACGAAGATTTCGCGCGCAAGGTGGAGGAGGCCGGGCTGGTCTTCATCGGCCCCAAGCACTACTCGATCGCCGCGATGGGCGACAAGATCGCGTCGAAGAAGCTGGCCAACGACGCCAAGGTCAGCACCATTCCGGGCCACAACGAACCCATCCAGTCGCCCGACGAGGCGGTGCAGATCGCGCAGAAGATCGGCTACCCGGTGATGATCAAGGCCAGCGCTGGCGGCGGTGGCAAGGGCTTGCGTGTGGCCTTCAACGACAAGGAATGCCACGAGGGCTTCAGCAGCTGCCGCAACGAGGCGCGCAACAGCTTTGGTGACGACCGCGTCTTCATGGAGAAGTTCGTCCAGGAGCCACGCCACATCGAGATCCAGGTGCTGGGCGATGGCCACGGCAATGTGATCTATCTCAATGAGCGCGAATGCTCCATCCAGCGCCGGCACCAGAAAGTCATTGAAGAGGCACCTTCGCCCTTCATCAGCGAAGCCACGCGCAAGGCCATGGGCGAGCAGGCGGTGGCGCTGGCCAAGGCTGTGAAGTACCAGAGCGCCGGCACCGTGGAGTTCGTGGTCGGCAAGGAGCAGGACTTCTACTTCCTGGAGATGAACACCCGGCTGCAGGTGGAACACCCGGTCACCGAGTGCATCACCGGCCTGGACCTGGTGGAGCTCATGATCCGTGTGGCCGCTGGTGAGAAGCTGCCGCTGACCCAGGCCGACGTCAAGCGCGAAGGCTGGGCGATCGAGTGCCGCATCAACGCCGAAGACCCGTTCCGCAACTTCCTGCCCAGCACCGGCCGGCTGGTGCGGTTCACGCCGCCGGCGCAGACCATGTGGCAGGCCGACACCACGCAACGCTTCGGCGTGCGGGTGGACACCGGCGTGCAGGACGGTGGCGAGATCCCGATGTTCTACGACTCGATGATCGCCAAGCTCATCGTGCACGGAAAGGACCGCAACGACGCCATCGCCAAGATGCGCGAGGCGCTCAATGGTTTCGTGATTCGTGGCGTGCAAAGCAACATCCCGTTCCAGGCGGCGCTGCTGGCCCACCCGAAGTTCGTGACCGGCCAGTTCAACACCGGGTTCATTGCCGAGCACTATGCCCAGGGCTTTCGCGCCGAGGACGTGCCGCACGACGACCCCGACTTCCTTATTGCGTTGGCGGCCTTCGTGCGCCGCAAGAGCCGCGAGCGCGCCGCCGGGCTGAGCGGGCAGTTGCCCGGCTTTGGCGTGAAGGTGGGCCTGGACTACACCGTGATCGTGCTCGACAAGGCCGGCCAGCACCGCCAGGTGCCTGTGCACGTGGACGAAATCACCGGTCAGATCGGCGCGGCCGTGGTGCTGGTCGGTGACAAGCGCTACGCCATCCAGAGCCCGTCGCGACTCAACGACGTGGTGATCACCGGCATCTGCAATGCCGAGCCTTTCACCGCGCAGCTCGAGCGCGGCACGCCCCGCAATCCGCTGGCACTGGTGGTGCAACACAACGGCACCCGCATCGAGGCCATGGTGGTGTCGCCGCGCATGGCCGAGCTGCATGCACTGATGCCGTTCAAGGCGCCGCCCGACATGAGCAAGTTCGTGTTGTCGCCCATGCCGGGCCTGCTGGTGCAGGTGGCGGTGCAGCCGGGTCAGAAGGTGCAGGCGGGCGAACGCGTTGCCGTGATCGAGGCCATGAAGATGGAAAACGTGCTGTTTGCGTCGGCCGATGGTGTGGTCGCCAAGGTGCTGGCAGAGCAGGGCGCGTCGCTGACGGTGGACCAGCCCATCGTCGCGTTTGAATGAACGCCCCACAGGAGACCCGCATGTCACGACCCTTTCGCGTCCTCGGTGTGCAGCAGATCGCCATCGGCGGCCCCGACAAGCAGCGCCTGCAAACCCTGTGGGTGGACATGCTGGGCCTTGAAGTGACCGGCACATTTCGCAGCGAGCGCGAGAACGTCGACGAAGACATCTGCGCCATCGGCACCGGCCCGTTCAAGGTCGAGGTCGATCTGATGCAGCCCCTGGACCCGGACAAGAAGCCGGCGGTGCACGCCACGCCACTCAATCACATCGGTTTGTGGATCGACGACCTGCCGACGGCCGTGCAGTGGCTCTCGGACAAGGGCGTGCGGTTTGCACCCGGCGGCATCCGCAAGGGTGCGGCGGGCTTCGACATCACCTTTTTGCACCCCAAGGCCAACGACGAGTTTCCAATTGCCGGTGAGGGAGTGCTGATCGAACTGGTCCAGGCGCCCGCCGAGGTGGTCAAGGCGTTTGACGCCCTGGCCGCGGCTACTCGGTGATCATGTAGGTCTTGGTCAGCGCTTCCAGGACCTCGAACTCGCCCTCGAAGCCGGGCGGTATGTAGATCGCCTCGCCGGGGCCGGCTTCTTCAAATCCGCCTTGAGCGTCGTGCACCCGGCAGCGGCCGCTGAGCACGGTGAACAGCTCGCGCTCGGTGGCCCCCATGGCGATGCGCCAGTGCCCGGGCTCGCAGTGCCAGACGCCGCAGTAGCTGCGGCCCGCGGTCAATTCGTCGTCGACCAGATTCCAGGTCTGGCGGCGGGGATTGCCCTGAATCAGACGCTCGGGGCGCGGGTGGTCGACCTCGGGTTTTCCCTCGGGAGTTTGGGTCAGCTTGATCAAACGGGTGCTCGGTTTCATCCCCCGATTCTGGCCGCTGGGCTGCGACAGCGACGAGCAGGGTGGTGTTTGGGCGTTTGTTCGGCGCTTTGGACCCTGAGCCTGCGCGGGACACTGTGCCATCGCCGGAGGGTTCAATCCGGCCAGGAGCGCGCCATGTCCACCGCCCTCGATTCACCGCCTGCAAGTCACCCTGTCTTTGCTCTCGATCCGCTTCACGACGAGTTGCTGGAACGCTTTGCGCTGGGCATGTCGCGCCGCGGCATCTGCCTGAGCCGCACCCTCATGTGCTCGGACCCGCGCTATGCGGTGGTTCAGCTGGCCCAGGCGCAGACCCTGCTGGACCCGGAACTCAACAGCCTGGCCGTGGCGCTGTTCCAGGCGTTTCAGGCGCAGCGATCGGGGCTACCGTCCATCCATTGACGGAAATCCCCCACTCAAGACTTCGCATAGAGGGTCGATGAGGCCCCGAACAGAACACCTTCGTGTGCGTTGGAGCCGTAGATGAGACTACTTGCCGTTCTTTCCCCCGCCATCTGGGCCATGCGCCGTTTGCGCATGGGCACCAAGCTGGCCGTCACCGCCGCCACCTTGCTGATTCCACTGGTGTTGGTGGCCAGCTCCCTGCTGTCCAACATCTCCCAGGGCGCACAAATCGTGCATGACGAAGAGCAAGGCGCCCGCATGGTGGTGGAATTGGGTCAGCTGGTGTCTGCTGCGCAGCAGCATCGCGGCCGCACCAACATGCTGCTCAAGGGCGACGCGCAATCCAGGGAGGCTCTCGAGAAGATCCGGGCCACCGCCAAACAGCATGCCGACGCGCTGGACGCGCTGGTGCTCGCACGCCCCGATTTCAAGCTCGCTGATGAGTGGCGTTCGCTGCGTCGCCAGATCGACGACTTGCCACAAACGGCCGGGCAGAGTGCCGAAGCGGCGTTCGAGCTGCACTCGGCACTGATCGAAGACCTGACGCGCTTTGTCTACACCGTGGGTGACCGCTCGGGGCTGTTGTTTGACCCGGAGCCCGCCAGCTACTTCCTGATGGACATGCTGGTGTCGCGCGTGATCCCCTGGACCGAAGCGCTGGGACAGATGCGTGGCAATGGCGCTGGCCTGCTGGCCCAGGGAAGTCCTGCGCCCGAGGCCGTCAGTGCCCTGATGTACCAATCCAAGCGGCTCGAGGCGCGCCTGCACGACCTGCGCTTTGCGATGACTTTCATCGAAGCGCACGACGAAGGCAGCCCGACGGGACCTGCCGCCATCGAGGCGTCCCGAAAGTTCGAGCAGGTGGTCCGTCAGGCCTTCGAGCAGCCCGGCAGCATCACGCCGAGTGCGTACTTCGACGCCGGCACCGAGGCCATTGCCGCCGTGGCGGCCTATCAGGCCGATGCCAACCAACGCCTGGGCAATGAGCTCGCCATGCGCCTGTCCAGCCTTGAGCGCCAGCGCACCATCGCCGTGATTGCCATGACGCTGGGCTTGACGCTGCTGTGCTACTTCATGCTGGGCTTCTACGTGAGCTTCATGGCCGACCTGCGCGAGGTGGTCAAGGCCATGCGCGAGACCGCCAGCGGCAACCTGCGGGCCCATGCACGGCGCCGCAGCCGCGACGAACTGGGCGAGGTGGCCGGTCTGCTACAGGTCCTGATCACCAACACCTCCGCCATGGTGGCCAACATCCGCAGCAGCTCGGCGCTGGTGGCGCACGCGGGGCGTCGTCTGGCCGAAGGCAATACCGAACTGGCCGACCGCACCGAGCGGCAGGCGGCCAGCCTGGAGCAGACCGCAGCCAGCGTGCAGGAACTCACCGGTACCGTGGCGCAGAACGCGCAGACGGCGCGCGAGTCCGACGGTCAGGCCGCGCGCGTGCGTGGTGTGGCCGAGTCCGGTCAGCAGGCCATGCAGGAGGCGGTGTCCACCGTTGAAGGCATCCAGCGCCAGGCGCAGCAGATGAACGACATCATCGGCGTGATCGACAACCTCTCTTTCCAGACCAACATCCTGGCGCTCAACGCCGCGGTCGAGGCCGCGCGCGCCGGCGAGCAGGGGCGGGGCTTTGCGGTGGTGGCCAACGAGGTGCGCTCATTGGCGCAACGCTCGGCGTCGTCGGCGCGCGAAATCCGCACCCTGATCGAATCGTCCAGCCAGCAGGTCGAGACGGGCGCCAACCGCATCCGTCAGGCCGGCCAGAACATCGGCGACATCGTCGATGGCGTGCGCGTCGTGGCGTCGCACATGTCGGAGATCTCGACGGCCAGCGCCGAACAGAGCACCGGTCTGGTCGAGATTTCGGCCGCGGTGACACAGCTTGAGACGATCACCCAGAGCAACGCCCAGATGGTGGAGCGCGCGGTGCGTCAATCGCAATTGCTCGAGCAACGGGCGGTGGAACTGTCCAGCGCTGTGTCGTCGTTCCATTTGCAGCAGGGAACAGCCGACGAGGCGCACCAGATGGTCAAGCGCGCCATTGGCCTGCACCGCGAGCTGGGCCGCGAGCGCTTCCTGCAACGGGTCACCGACCCGGCCGGTGGCATGCACGACCGCGACATGTACGTCTTCGCGCTGGACGCCAAAGGCAACTACCTGGCCTTCGGCGGCAAACCCGAGAAGGTGGGCTCGCGCGTGCAGGACATCGTCGGCGTCGACGGCGAAGGCCTGCTGCGTTCCATCATCGAGCAGGCCGACGTAGACAGCGGCTGGGTGGAGTACGACATCGTCAACCCGTCCAGCGGCAAGGTTCAGCAGAAGATGTCCTACGTGACCAAGCTCGGCGACTTGTACGTCGGTTGTGGGGTCTACAAGTCGGTTGAGCTGTTGGAGGTGAGCTGAGGCCGCCGGCTGCCGGGGCGACGGCGCTCAGCTGCGCTCGCTTCGGCGGGCGCGGGCGCGGGCCAGCGCCGCCTCGATGACCGCGCGCTTGCGGTCCAGCTCGGCAGGTTCGGTGAGGCGGGAGGCCGCGGCCACATCGGCCAGTTTGGCCTCGGCTTTCGCTTCCAGGCGATCCTCGTGCTCGATCTTCTCGCGCGCCAGGCGCAACTGGCGTGCGCCGTAGCGCGCCTTGCCCATCGCGGCCTGGGCGGGTGACCAGCCGTCCCAGCCCGTGCGCTCGCCACTGACGTTGTCCAGCGAAATGCAATCGACCGGGCAGACGGGGATGCACAGCTCGCACCCCGTGCACCAGGGTTCGATCACCGTGTGCATGCGCTTGTTGGTGCCGACGATGGCGTCGGTGGGGCAGGCCTTGATGCACAGCGTGCAGCCGATGCACCAGTCTTCGTCGATCACCGCCACCGTGACCGGGCCCTCGATGCCGTGGTGCGGATCGAGCGGCACTACCGGCTGCCCAGTGATGATGGCCAGCCGGGCAACGCCCTCAACACCCCCGGGCGGACACTGGTTGATGCCGGCCTCGTTGCGCGCAACCGCCTGCGCGTAGCTGGCGCAATCGGGGTAACCGCAACGTTGGCATTGGGTCTGGGGCAGGGCGTCGTCGATGCGACGGGCGAGTTCGTTCATGCCGCGAGCACCGGCCGGGGCCGGCGCGAGGGTCAACTCCGGGGGGTGCTGGTGCGGCTGCGTGCCGAGGTGCGCTTGCGGGCAGGCGCAGTCTCTGGCTTGGGTTCGTGCTCGGCGATGAACTGCTTGACGACCGGGTAGACCATTTCGCGCCAGCGCCGGCCGCTGAAGATGCCGTAGTGGCCAGCACCCTTGGCCTCGTAGTGCTTGCTGTGGGCCTTGGGAATGCCGGTGCACAGGTCGTGCGCAGCTGCGGTCTGACCGGAGCCGGAGATGTCGTCGAGCTCGCCTTCGACCGTCAGCAGGCCGACGCCGCGGATGTCCTGCGGGCGCACCCGCTCGACCTTGCCGCGTTCGCTCTTGACCTCCCAGGTGCCGTGGACCAGGTTGAAGTCCTGGAAGACGGTGCGGATGGTCTCAAGGTAGTAGTCGGCGTCCATGTCGAGCACGGCGTTGTACTCGTCGTAGAACTTGCGGTGCGCCTCGGCGCTTTCGTTGTCGCCGCGGATCAGGTCCTCGAAGTAGTCGTAGTGGCTCTTGGCATGGCGATCCGGATTCATGGCCACAAAGCCGCTGTGCTGCAGGAAGCCCGGGTAGACGCGGCGCCCCGCGCCCGGGAATTTGTCAGGCACCCGGTAGATGACGTTGTTCTCGAACCATTCGTGGCTGCGCTGCATGGCCAGGTTGTTGACCGCCGTGGGGGATTTGCGCGCGTCGATGGGGCCACCCATCATGGTCATGGACAGGGGCAGTTTCTCCTTGCGGCTGGCCATCAGCGAAATGGCGGCCAGCACGGGGACTGTCGGCTGACAAACGCTCATCACGTGGCAATTGCCGTAGGTGCCCTGCAGATACCGGATGAAGGACTGGACGTAGTTGATGTAGTCGTCGAGATGGAACTCGCCTTCTGCCATGGGGACCAGGCGGGCGTTCTTCCAGTCGGTGATGTAGACCTTGTGGTCGCCGAGCAGCGTTCGCACGGTGTCGCGCAGCAGCGTGGCGTAGTGGCCCGACAGCGGCGCCACGACCAGCACCACCGGTTGCACCTTGAGCTTGGTCAGCGTGTCGGGGTCGTCGGAGAAGCGCTTGAAGCGGCGCAACTCGCAGAAGGGCTTGTCGATCTCAACACGCTCGTGGATGGCCACGTCGATGCCGTCGACGTTGACGGTGCGCAAACCGAATTCGGGCTTCTCGTAGTCTTTGCCCAACCGATGCATCAGGTCGTAGGCGGCCGAGATGCGCTGTGCCAGCGGCAATTGGGCGAATGGCAGCACAGGGTTGGTGAACATGCGCGAAGCCACTTCTGCCAGATCGGAGAAGGGCTCCATGAGCGATCGCTGCGTTTCGTATAACTGGTAGAGCATGGGGATCAGGCTTTCGTCATGTTGCGGTGCAATGTAGCAGGGTGAGCCGAATCCCGAGTCCGGGAGAACACCCAGAAATGGTGCGCATCTGTCGCCTTTGCGTACGCAGGCGGCCAAATGCGCGGCCACTGGGCCCATTCATCGCTTGATTGCGCCCCAAAGCGGGCATGAAAAAGGCCGCCCAGTGGCGGCCTTCCAGGGTGGTGCACGGGATCAGATCACCGCGGCAATGGCCTTGCAGACGTGGTCGATGTTCTTGCTGTTGAGCGCAGCCACGCACATGCGACCGGTGTCGGTGCCATACACCCCGAATTCGCTGCGCAGGCGCACCATCTGCTCTTTGCTCAGCCCCGAGTAGCTGAACATGCCGATCTGTTCGGTGATGAAGCCCATGTCCTGCTTGACGCCTGCGGCCTTGAGCCCATCGACCAGGCGTTGCCGCATGGCTTTGATGCGCACCCGCATCTCGCCCAGCTCCTTCTCCCACAGCGCGCGAAGTTCCGGCGTGTTGAGCACGGCCGCCACCACGGCGCCCCCGTGCGTGGGCGGGTTGGAGTAGTTGGTGCGGATGACGATCTTGAGCTGCGACAGCACCCGGTCGGCCTCGGCCTTGTCGCCGCACAGCACAGACAGCGCTCCCACGCGTTCGCCATACAGGCTGAAGCTCTTGGAGAACGAGGTCGACACCAGGAACAGCAACCCGGCGGCCACAAACTTGGCAATGACGGCGCCGTCTTCGGCAATGCCATGGCCGAACCCCTGGTAGGCCATGTCCAGGAAGGGCGTCAGTTCGCGCTCCTTGACGACGGCCACGACTTCGTCCCATTGCGCAGGCGTGATGTCGTAGCCCGTGGGGTTGTGGCAGCAGGCGTGCAGCACCACGATGGTGCCGGCCTCAGCGGCGCGCAAGCTGGCCAGCATGCCGGCGAAATCAACACCGCGTCGCGTGGCGTCGTAGTAGGTGTAGGTCGACACCTCAAAGCCGGCGCTGCTGAACAACGCGCGGTGGTTCTCCCAGCTGGGGTCGCTGATCAGCACCTTGGCCTTGGGGTTGAGCTTCTTCAGGAAGTCCGCGCCGATCTTGAGGCCGCCAGTGCCGCCCAACGCCTGAACCGCGGCCACGCGCCCACTCTTGACGGGCTCGCTCTCGGTGCCGAAAACCAGACCTTTGACCGCGGCGTCGTAGGCCGCGATGCCGTCGATCGGGAGGTAGCCACGTGCTGTCGGTTTTTCCATCATGGCCTTTTCGGCCGCCTGCACACACTGCAGGAGCGGCAATTTGCCGTTGTCGTCGAAGTACACGCCGACACCGAGATTGACCTTGCTCGGGTTGTTGTCGGCGGCAAACTGTTCGTTCAGACCCAGGATCGGATCACGGGGGGCGAGTTCGACAGAAGAGAAGAGGGACATGGGGGCTGTGGCCGGGGGTTGGAGCGAAGTCGGAATTCTATGACGCGCCCAATCGTCTTTTCGGTACATCAGGCTGCGCCTTCATTCGTCGCTCCGTCCATCCACGGCGGCACACAAATGCCACAGGTGTGCGGAAATGCATGCCTTCCCAAGGATGGGCGACGCATGCAGCTTCGTTGACTCATGGATGCCGAAATCCTTGGGGTATAGTCGTCCGGCTGTTAACTTTTACTAACATTTTGTCCCCTGGTTGGAGGTAACGAGCATGCAAAAACATACGTCCGCGGCTCAACGCGTGATGACCTGGTTGGCGACGGCGGCGTGTGCCGTTCTCGTTGCGGGCTGTGCTTCAACAGGCGGCAGCTACCCGCCGGCACCGGCCGAGGCCTCGTCCAATAGCTACAACTACATGGTGGGACCGGGCGACACCCTGTCGATCAGCGTCTGGCGCAATCCGGAGCTGTCTGCCGTGGTCCCGGTGCGACCCGATGGCAAGGTGTCCGCCCCATTGGTGGACGAGCTGGTTGCGCAGGGCAAGACCTCTCAGCAGATCGCTCGCGACGTCGAGAAGGCGCTTTCCAAGTTCGTGCGTGATCCTGTGGTGACGGTGATCGTGACCAACTTCGTGGGCTCGCACGGCGAGCAGGTGCGTGTGGTGGGAGCGGCGGCGCGCCCTCAGGCCTTGCCGTTTCGCCACAAGATGACCGTCATGGATGTGCTGATTGCCGCCGGCGGCCTGACCGAGTTCGCTGCTGGCAACAAAGCCACCATCGTGCGCGCTGTCGAAGGGAACAAGCGCTACAGCGTTCGACTCGACGATCTGGTCAAGCGCGGCGACATCTCCGCCAACGTCGAGATGCTGCCAGGCGACATCCTCATCATTCCGCAAGGCTGGTTCTGATCCAGCTGTTCACCGCCATCGCGCGGCCTTGATCGGCCGGTCGCCGGGCTTTTGTCACGCTGTTGCATGCACGACTTCATACACCAACTGGCCAATGCACTGCGAGGCATGTGGCTCTACCGTCGGACCGGCGTGATTGTTGCCTGGTTGGTCGCGCTGGCCGGCGCGGGCGCGGTGATGTTCATTCCAGATCGATTTGAAGCCAGTGCACGGGTTTATGTGGACACCCAGTCGATCCTCAGGCCGTTGATGGCTGGACTCACCATTCAGCCGGACGTGGAGCAGCAGGTTGCGATGCTGGGTCGTACCCTGATCAGCCGACCGACGATCGAAAAGGTGGTTGAGTCGACCGATCTCGGGGTGCCCGCCACAACAAAGGCGGAGCGCGACGCGCTGGTGCTGCGCATGATGCGCAATATCCAGTTGCGTTCAACTGGGCGCGACAACCTCTACACGATTTCAATGCGTGATGAGAGCCCGCAGTTTGCGTTGCAGGTGGTGGATGCCCTGATGAAAGCGTTCATTGCCTCGAAGGAAGGTGCCTACAGCGCCGACGCAAAGAATGCACGCGCGTTCATCGAGGAACAGATCCGGAACTACGAGACAAAGCTCAGCGATGCGGAGTCTCGCCTGAAGAACTTCAAGTTGCGCCACATCGATATGCAGTCGCAAAGTGGTATCGACATGGCGGGGCGTATCGCCGAAGTGACTTCGCTGGTCAGCCAGGCCCGGCTGGAACTGCGCGAAGCCGAAAGCGCACGCGAGGCTGCACGCGTGCAGCTTGACCAGGCCCGCTCTGTGGCGAGGTCTGCTGCGCAGTCACCTACGGGCGGATTTGCCACTCCGGACATCGATGCCCGGCTGGAACCTCTCAAGCGCAACCTCGATTCGCTTCTTCAACGCTACACCGAGCGTCACCCGGACGTTGAAAACACCCGTCGCTTGATTGCGGAGCTTGAACAGCAGAAGGCGCGTCAGATCGAGGAATTGAAGCGGCAGGCGCAGGCCAGTGGCACCTCGCGCAGCCTGATCGAGGCAAATCCGACGGTGATCGAGATGTCGCGCACGCTAGCGGCGGCAGAAGTCCAGGTCGCGCAACTGCGTGCACGGGTTTCCGAGTACGAATCGCGTGCCGCGCGGATTCGAGAACAGGCCAAGGTGGCACCCCAGGTTGAGGCCGAACTGGCGCAGCTCAACCGCGACTATGACGTTCACCGCAAGAACTACGAAGATCTGGTCGCCCGTCGCGAGACGGTTGCGCTGAGCGACGAACTGCAGAGCGACTCGCGCCTGACGCAGTTCAGGATGGTGGACCCGCCGCAGGTGTCGCGCCGTCCCGTGGCGCCCAACCGGGTGGTTCTGTTGCCTGGCGTGCTGTTGATCGCTCTGGGGGCGGGGCTGGGTGCGACATTGTTGATGAGCAACCTGCGTCCGGTGTTTTTCGACGTGGCCAGCTTGCGTGGCAGCGTGGACTTGCCGTTGCTCGGCGTTGTGACGCTGGTGCGCAATGAGGCCGTGCGCAGCCGCGAGGGGAGCAGCATCCTGCGGGCAGTGATGGCCGTCGGTGCCTTGCTCGTGCTGTTCGCCATCGGCATGGTGGTGTTGTCTATCCACCAATCTTCTTTGTGAACGGGGCGCGCAGCAATGTCCAGTCTGATTGAAAAGGCAGCTCAGCGGCTCGAACAGCTCAAGCGCGCCGGTGCCGACGTGCCAGAGGTGGCAGACATCGGCGCAGTTGTCCCATCCGCGTCCGGCGCACCTGTGGCATTCAAGGCGCCACCGGTAAGCGCACCGCCGGCGCTGGCGGTCTCGTCACGCATGGTCGAACTGGATCTCGAAGCCCTCTCAGCGGCAGGGATCGTGACGCCGCATGCCCAACGCACCGTTACCGCCGACCAGTTTCGCGTCATCAAGCGTCCGCTGCTCGCCAACGCCACCGGCAAGGGGGCTGTGCCCGTCCGCCATGGCAACCGCATCATGGTGACGAGTGCGCTGCCTGGTGAGGGCAAAACCTTTACGGCCATCAATCTGGCCATGAGCATCGCCATGGAGCTCGATCACACCGTGCTGTTGGTCGACGCTGATGTGTCTCGCCCCTCCGTCATGAAGACCTTGGGGTTGCCCTCTGGCCCGGGCCTTCTGGACCTGCTGATGGGTGAAAAGCTTGAGATGTCGGATGCGTTGCTGCGCACCAGCGTCGACAAGCTGGCTTTGCTGCCCAGTGGAACGCCTCATCCACGTGCGACCGAGTTGCTGGCCAGTGATGCCATGACGGCGCTTGTGGAGGAGATGGGGCGACGCTACCCGGAGCGCATCATCGTTTTCGATTCGCCGCCGTTGCTGATGACGACCGAGTCGCGGGTTCTGGCATCGCACATGGGCCAGATCGTGGTGGTGGTGCAGGCGGGTCACACCCAACGCAGTCAGGTTCGCCAGGCACTGGAGACCATCGAGTCTTGTCCGATCAAGCTCATGGTGCTCAACCAGATTCGAGGCGTCGACAAATCGACGTATGGCTATGGGTACGGCTACGACGATTCCGTCAAGGCCGAGGCGCAGGCGACCTGATCGGCACAGGGGGGAACGACGTGGCTATCCATCGCACCAACGCACGGCACGGCTCGGCACTTCGTCCCCTGACTGGCGCGCTGTTGTCGTTGCTGGCTTGCGCCGCCTGGGCGCAGGCCTTGCCAACACCTTCCGCCCAGGATCCTGCCGCCAACCCGACGCCATTGACGCCGCCCGGCCCTCCACCCGTTTACTGGATCGAGCCACGGGTGTTTGCAACCCAGCGCTATACCGACAACTTCCTGCTGAGTACCTCCAACCGGCAGAGCGAATGGACGACAGAAGCCGGCGCCGGGATCATGGGCATGGTCAATACGCCCCGATTGACGGGCAGTGTGGACTACAGCCTCACAGGTCTGTACCACGCCCGTGGCATCGGTGACGACAGCCATCAGCAGGCGCTGGATGGGCAGATGCTTCTGGATGCGTGGAACAGCGTGGCTTTCATTGAAGCCGACGCATCCATTGGCCTGGAGCGTGTGTCGGCATTCGCTGTGCAACCTGCTGAGGGTGGCAGTGAAGTGAACACCTCTGAGGCCAGGCGTTTTCGTGTATCGCCCTTCTTGCGAGGTACCTGGGGCGATGCTGTGGACTATGAGGCGAGGGTCACCAAGCAGGTCTCTCGCAGCAATGCCAGCACGGTCTCGGACCTCGACGAGCAAGGTTGGAACCTGTCACTCGGCAGTGCCAATGACGTGTCGCGTTTCGGCTGGGAAGTCGCTGCCTCAAGCACCAAAACCGATTACAGCCTGGGTCGCTCGATTCGCTTCGATCAGGCCACTGCACTCGGTCGATACGCCGTGAGCCCGACGCTGCTCGTTTTCGCGCAGGTGGGGCGCGAGGTCAACGATGTCCTCACCTCGGAGCGCACTTCTTACAGCTACACCTCGGCAGGCATTGATTGGCGTCCGATGGAAACGGCCCGCGTAGCGGCGTCCAAGAGCAACCGCTATTTCGGCAGTGGCCACAATGTGTCGCTGGAATACCGAATGAGTCGCGTGCTGTTTCGCTACCTGGATTCGCGCGATGTCACAACGAGCCAACTCGTGTCTGGCAGCGACGTCAGCAACCTGGGCGGGTTGCTTAACAGCCTTTATCAGAATGTCGAGGCCGATCCAATCCGGCGCGCCCAGCTCGTGCAGGCCGAATTGCAGCGCCTTGGGCTGCCTGCCGACCTCACCACGATTCCGGCCTACCTGACCTCTGCGGTGGCTCTGCAGCGCACCCAGGAATTCAGCGTCACGATGTTGACGGCTCGAGGGGTTCTCAGCTTCTCGCTGCAGCGCTCCCGTTCGCGCCAGCTGGATTCGGCTCTGAATGTCGGTGGGGATTTCGACCTGAGCAATCAGATCGATGAGAAAGGCTGGTCCGTGGCCTATGCGCACCGCCTGACGCCTCGTTTGAGCCTCAACACCATCTTCCAGCAACTCGACACCGATGGCCTGAGTGCCAGCCTTTCCAGTCGCCTTCGCTCGCTGACGGTGGGCCTCAATGCCCGCCTTGCACCGCGCACGATCGGGTCTGTGAGCGTGCGGCGCTCTTCCTACCAAGCGACGTCGCCCTACCGGGAACTGGCAGTGCGCGCCGTTCTTGTCCATCGGTTCTGATTCATGTACGAAGCTTTTTACGGGCTGGCCAGCAAGCCGTTCCAGCTCAACCCCGATCCCCGCTTCTATTTCAGCGGCAAACCACACCGGCGCGCCCGTTCCTATCTGGTCTACGGCGTGATGCGTGGCGAAGGGTTCATCGTCATCACCGGAGAAGTTGGCGCGGGCAAGACGACCATCGTGCGCGATCTGTTGGACAGTCTGGAAAACGGGACCGTCGTGGCAGCGCAATTGGTGAGCACCCAGCTGGGGGCTGAAGATGCGCTCAAACTGGTGTGCGCGGCCTTTGGGGTGACGGTCAAGAGCAGTGGCAAGGCCGACTTGCTGATGGCGCTCGAGGCCTACTTCATCACCCAGGTATCGCAGGGCAAACGTTGCCTGCTGATCGTCGACGAGGCCCAGAACCTGCAACCGCAGGCGGTCGAAGAGCTGCGCATGCTCTCGAACTTCCAGTTTGGCGACCAGGCCTTGCTGCAAACCTTCCTCATCGGGCAACCGGAGTTTCGCGACATCCTCCAAAGCCCGCGCATGCTTCAGCTGCGCCAGCGGGTCACAGCTCGCTGCCACCTCGGGCCGCTGGATGAAGAGGACACCCGTGCCTATGTCGAGCACCGTCTCAAATGCGCAGGTGCGACGGACAAGCCGACGCTAGATTCCGCCATCTTTCCTCGTCTGCACCAGGAATCGGGCGGCATTCCGCGACGCATCAACATGCTGATGGACCGGTTGCTGCTGCAAGGCTTTCTCGCCGAAACGACGTCCTTGGGCGTCGACGCATTTGAAGAGGTGATCGCAGAGTACAAGGCCGAAATTGGTTCACCCGCTGTCCGCGATCCGCTCGACGAGGAGCGATGGGGCGGCCTTGCCATGACCCCGTCCAATGGCCATCTGCCCACGCTCACGGACGAGGTCAGTCCGGTGGAGCTCGACATCGACCCGGCCGTGGTCGAAACGATGACGGGCCATTTGAATCAGGTAGCCGCCGAGCAACTCAGCGCTCGCCTGCTACGCATCGAACGAAGCGTGCTGCGGCAGGAGCGCGTGAGTCTCGAAATCCTGGGTACGCTGCGCAAGATCGTGGCGGCCAATCGCAAATCCCGCAACAACGGCACATCGACCTGATCGGTCGCCGCAGGAGAGGACGCCATGCTGATGCCGACTCAGCGAGTCAACGCGCTCACCATCGACGTGGAAGACTACTTCCAGGTGTCCGCGTTTGCCCCCTACATCGAACGCGATCGCTGGGACCATTGCGAATGCCGAGTGGAGCGCAACGTGGATCGCATTCTCGCCCTCTTGGGTGAGCGTGAAATCAAGGCAACGTTTTTCACCCTGGGCTGGGTAGCCGAGCGATATCCGCAGCTGGTGAGGCGCATCGTTGATCAGGGGCACGAGCTGGCAAGCCACGGATACGGTCATCAGCGCGTCACCGATCTCGACCAGGCTGCGTTTCGCGAGGATGTGGTGCGGGCCAAGGCCTTGCTCGAGGACATTGGCGGGCAGCCTGTGCTTGGCTATCGTGCCCCCAGTTTCTCGATTGGCGAAGGCAACCTATGGGCACTCGACGTCCTCGAAGAAGCGGGCTACAGGTACAGCTCCAGTATCTATCCCGTCAAGCATGATCACTACGGCATGCCGGATGCGCCTCGATTTGCTCACCGTGTTCGAGAGGGACTGATGGAGGTGCCGCCCACGACGTTGCGGGTGTTCAACCGCAACCTGCCTTCTAGTGGCGGTGGCTACTTCAGACTGTTTCCGTATGCCTTGTCGCGCTGGATGCTTCGCTCGGTCAACCAGCGCGATGGCGAGTCGGCCATCTTCTACTTCCATCCCTGGGAAATCGACCCTGAGCAGCCGCGCGTGCCCGGGATTGACCTGAAAACCCGGTTCAGGCACTACGTGAACCTTGATCGCAACGAAGCCAAGCTCTGTCGCTTGCTCGATGACCTGCGCTGGGACCGCATGGATCGTCTCTTTCTGGGCGAGGCGGCGGCGACGACGCCGCGCGCCTGAAAGCGTCCCATGCAGGTTCACCAACTCGACGGCCACGACGCCGCGCAGGTCGCCCGGTGGGAGGCGTATGTGGCCGCGTGTCCCCAGGCCACGTTCTTTCACCGCGCAGGCTGGGAAAAGATCATTCGCGAGGTGTTTCGCCACGACACCCATTTCCTGTTTGTGACCGATGGCGACGTGCTGCAGGGCGTGTTGCCGCTGGCCCATGTGCAGAGCCGTCTGTTCGGCCGCTCGCTGAGCAGCCTGCCGTTTGCGGCATATGGCGGCGTCGCGGCCTCAAGCGACGAGGCCGGGGAGGCGCTGGTTGCGCATGCGCGTGAGTTGGCAAGGCGCCTTGGCGTGGCACACCTCGAACTGCGACACATCGAGCGACAGAGGCCCGATTGGCCGGTGCAAGACCTCTATGTGACGTTTCGAAAACCCATCGAGGCCACGGAAGAGGCCAACATGCTGGCCATCCCTCGCAAACAGCGGGCGATGGTCCGCAAGGGCATCAAGAACGGGCTGGTGTCGACGATCGACAGTACGGTCGATGACTTCTTTGCCCTTTATGCCGACAACGTACATCGCCATGGCACGCCCGCACTGTCCAGGCGTTATTTCCAGGCCTTGTGCGAAGTCTTCGGCCCCGACTGCGAGGTGCTGACCGCGCGCACCGCCGATGGGCGACCAATGTCGAGCGTGATGAGCTTTTACTTTCGGGACGAGGTGCTGCCTTACTACGCGGGTGACCATGTGGCCGCTCGCGACTTGGCGGCCAACGACTTCAAGTACTGGGAACTGATGCGCCGAGCCTGCGCGCGCGGCCTTCGCGTCTTTGACTACGGTCGAAGCAAGGTCGGCACCGGGCCCTATGCGTTCAAGAAGAACTGGGGTTTTGAGCCCACCCAGTTGCACTACGAATACCAGCTGTTGCAGCGCGACGCCATTCCCCAGAACAACCCGGCGAACCCCAAGTACCGCCTGATGATCGAGGCGTGGCGCCGCTTGCCACTGCCGGTGGCCAACTGGCTCGGGCCGCACATCGTGCGCAACCTGGGCTGAGGTCAGGGTGATGGCGAATCTGCTCTACCTGGTGCACCGCATGCCCTATCCGCCCGACAAGGGCGACAAGGTGCGGTCGTACCACTTGCTGCGTCACCTGCAGCAAAGGCATCGCGTGTTTCTGGGCACGTTCATCGACGACCTGGCAGACGAGCAGCATCTCGATGCATTGCGGCAGTTGTGCCCGGATCTCCACGTGGCCCGCATTCAGCCACGTTGGCGCAAGCTGGCCAGCTTGCAGGGCTTGTTGCGTGGCGAGGCGCTCTCGCTGGCCTATTACCGCGACGCCGGGCTGATGGCGTGGGTCCGGCAGGTGGCGGCTCAGCATGACATTCGCGCCAGCATCGTGTTCTCTTCCACCATGTCGCCGTTTGCCTTGGGTGGTCTGCCGGGCAAGCCGATGCTGGTCGACATCGTGGATGTTGACTCTGCCAAGTGGACGCAGTACGCACCCGCCCACCGCTGGCCGTTGTCGTGGTTGTACCGGCGCGAGGGACTCACGCTGCTTGCCCATGAGCGTGCCACTGCACTCGCGGCCCGTCGTTCGTACTTCGTCACCCCGCAGGAGTGCGAGTTGTTCGCGTCGCTGGCGCCGGATTGCCGGGACCGTGTGACGGCCATGGGCAATGGCGTCAATGCTTCGTTTTTTCAGCCCGATGTCGCAGTGGACTCGCCATTCGCCGAGCAGGAGTTGCCCATCGTCTTCACGGGTGCCATGGACTACTGGCCCAACGTGGACGGTGTGCGCTGGTTTGCCGAAGACATGTTGCCGGCCATTCGACAGCGATATCCGCGCGCGCGCTTCTGGATCGTGGGGCGCAACCCGACACCGGCTGTTCAGGCACTGACCAGCGATGCAGTGTCGGTGACCGGAACGGTCCCCGATGTGCGGCCGTATCTCAAACATGCGGCCGCTGTCGTGGCGCCTTTGAGGGTGGCTCGCGGTTTGCAGAACAAGATCCTGGAAGGCATGGCCATGGCCCAACCGGTGGTCACGGTGTCTTCCTGCGCCGACGCCATTGGCGCGCAGGCCGATGAAGGCTTGTGCCGCGCGGACACCGTCGATGGGTTCGTGAACCAGGTCTGCGAATGGCTGGCCAATGCCGAGCAACGCTGGCGCGTTGGCGAGCAGGCGCGACGGTTCGTGCTCGATCATTTCAGTTGGGATGCACACCTCTCGGTGATCGATCGCGACCTCGCGGGATGCATTCAGCTTGATGGCGCAGCCGACCTGACATCGACGACCGTGGCTGCCGCCAGGGAGGTGTGCTGATCATGTGTGGAATCTCCGGTCTGTTCGATACCCAGGGTCTGCGTCCTTACGACCCGGCGCTGCTGCGCCGAATCAATGACATCCAGTCCCACCGTGGGCCTGACAGCGACGGCCTTCACCTTGAGCCGGGTGTGGCCCTGGGGCATCGCCGCCTGTCCGTGATCGACTTGTCCACGGGCGATCAACCCTTGTTCAGCGAAGACGGCAATGTGGTGATCGTCTTCAATGGCGAGATCTACAACTTTCGCCAGCTGGTGCCCGAGTTGCAGTCGCTGGGCTGCCGCTTTCGAACGCGCAGCGACACCGAGGTCATCGTCCAGGCCTGGCAGACCTGGGGGCCAGCGTGCGTGCAACGGCTGCGT
This sequence comes from Hydrogenophaga sp., assembly GCF_019635465.1. Taxonomy (GTDB): domain Bacteria; phylum Pseudomonadota; class Gammaproteobacteria; order Burkholderiales; family Burkholderiaceae_C; genus Hydrogenophaga. The sequence goes on along the minus strand of NZ_JAHBZK010000009.1, from coordinate 15,153 downwards.
GGCATGTTCGCGTTCGCCATCTGGGACCGTCCGCGCCAGACGCTCTTCCTCGCGCGCGATCGTCTGGGCGTGAAGCCGCTGCACTATGCGTGGTTGCCCGACGGTACCTTCATCTTCGGCTCGGAGCTGAAGGTCATTACCGCCCACCCGGCATTTGAGCGGCGCATCGATCCGCTCGCGGTCGAAGACTTCTTCTCGCTGGGCTATGTGGCCGACCCTCGCTGCATCTACCAGGGTGTGCACAAGTTGCCGTCGGCGCACACGCTGACCTTGCGTCGTGGGGCGTCAGGGCAACCCCAGCCCGTGCCGTTCTGGGACGTCCGCTTCACCAACGACAACCCGGTGTCGCACGCCGATGCACAGGTCGAGTTGCGCGAGCGACTTCGGGAGTCGATCGAGCTGCGCATGATCGCCGACGTCCCGCTGGGGGCCTTTCTCTCCGGTGGCGTGGACTCCAGCGCGGTGGTGGCCACCATGGCCGGTCTGTCGCAAACGCCCGTGCACACCTGCGCGATCGGATTCGACGACCCTCGCTTCAATGAATCGGACTTCGCCCAGCAAGTCGCCGATCGCTACCGGACAGACCACAAACTCGAGGTGGTGGGGACCGACGACTTCGATCTGATAGACCGCCTGGCCTGGCTGTACGACGAGCCTTTCGCCGACAGCTCTGCCGTGCCCACCTACCGCGTCTGCGAGATGGCGCGCCGTCATGTGACCGTGGCCTTGTCCGGCGACGGCGGCGACGAAAGTTTCGGCGGCTATCGGCGCTACCGCATGCACCTGGGCGAAGAAGCCTTGCGCAGCCGGCTTCCATTGGGCTTGCGGCGACCCGTGTTCGGCTCACTCGGCCAGATCTACCCGAAGGCAGACTGGGCACCCCGGCCACTGCGCGCCAAGACCACGTTCCAGGCGCTGGCGATGGACACCGTGGAGGCCTACCACCACAGCATGTCGCACCTACGGGCGGACCAGCGCGGTGCCTTGTTCTCCGATGGGTTCAAGCGTGAACTCGATGGCTACAGCTCCCTGGAGGTGTTCAGCCGCTACGCTGAGCAGGCGCTGACCGATGATCCGCTCGCCCTCATTCAGTACATCGACTACAAGACCTGGCTGGTGGGAGACATCAACACCAAGGTCGACCGAGCCAGCATGGCGCATTCGCTGGAAGTGCGCGAGCCGCTCATGGACCATGAGCTGATCGAGTGGCTGGCGACCTTGCCCAGCAGTCACAAGATTGACGGCGGCGAAGGCAAGGCATTGCTCAAGCGTGCCATGGAACCGATGCTGCCCAACGATGTGCTGTACCGGCCAAAGATGGGGTTCTCCGTGCCACTGGCTGCGTGGTTGCGGGGTCCTTTGTCGCAACGCACGCGCGAAGCGGTGCTCGGCGATCGGCTGGCAGACACAGGCCTGTTCAGGCCCGAGCAGCTGAAGCGAATGGTGGACGAACACCAACGTGGGGTGGTCGACCATGCCACGCCACTGTGGATGCTGATGATGTTCGAGGCCTTCCTGCGTCTGGGGGAGGGCGCCGCGTGACCCGGCGGCGACGCGTGGTGCACGTGGTCTACCGGTTTGACGTCGGAGGCCTTGAAAACGTCATCGTTCAACTGATCAACCGCTTGCCCCCCGAGCAGTACGAGCACGTGGTGTTGTCGATGACCACCGTGGGCGACTTCTCCAAGCGGGTGGAGCGCCCCGATGTGCAATTCATTGCCCTGGACAAACCGGCCGGGCATGCGGTCGGCCTGTATCCACGCATCTGGCGCCTGCTGCGCGCTCTGCGTCCAGACGTCTTGCACACCTGTAACCTCGCGCCCCTGGAGATCGTGCCGGTGGCCTGGCTGGCGGGTGTGCCGCTGCGCATCCACGTCGAGCATGGCTGGGATGCGCACGATCCCAACGGAAAGATCGCCAAGTACCGTTGGCTGCGACGCGCGTATCGGCCGTTTGTGTCGCGGTATGTGTCGGTGTCGGCCGACCTTGACCGCTACCTCCGCGACGGCGTCGGCGTGCCTGCGTCCAGGCGGCGCCTGATCGGCAATGGCGTCGACACCCGTGCTTTTCGACCCGGTGGCAAGTCCACGCCTGCCGGATGCCCCTTCGAACCCGGTCGCCACTGGATCGTTGGCACCGTCGGCCGAATGATGACGGTCAAGAACCAGCCTTTGCTCGCCCAGGCTTTCGTGCAATTGCTACGTACGCATCCCGAGCTGGCAGAGCGGGCCCGTTTGGTGATGGTGGGCGAGGGCGAGCTGCGCAGTGCCGTTGAACGCATCCTGGACGAAGCAGGCATGCGCCAGCTTGCCTGGCTGGCGGGTGCACGCAGCGATGTGGCCGAACAACTGCGCAGCTTTGACGTTTTTGTCTTGCCCTCCCAGGCCGAGGGAACGTCCTGCACCCTGCAGGAGGCCATGGCCAGCGGACTTGCGGTGGTGGCGACCGCTGTGGGCGGCACGCCCGATCTGGTGAGCGACGGCGTCGACGGCCTTCTGGTGCCTTCGGACGATGTGGCGGCCCTGACCGACGCACTCGCCAGGCTCTACCGGGACGACTCCGTCGCGGCCCAGCTTGGTGCGGCGGCCCGACAACGCGCGATGGCCGACTTCTCGATTGACACCATGGTGTCGGCCTACGACGAACTGTTCGCCGATGGCGAACAGTTCAAACCCGTGATGAACTGACCATGCGCATCCTTTACCACCATCGCACCGCCAGCAAGGACGGCCAGGCCGTTCACATCGAAGAGATGATCGATGCGATGCGCGCGCTTGGTCACGAGGTGCGTGTCGTGGCACCAATGTCCGACGGCGATCAAGGTCAGATGGGGGGGGGCGTGGGCTGGGTCCACCGCCTCAAGGCCCATCTGCCCCGCGCCGTCTACGAGCTCATGGAGTTGAGCTACAGCCTGGTGGCCTACCGAAAGCTCATGCGCGCGGCGCGCGAGTTCCGGCCGGACGTCATCTATGAGCGTTACAACCTGTTCCTGCTGGCGGGCACGATGGCAGCGCGGCGCCTGAAGGTTCCGCTGTTGCTTGAAGTGAATTCGCCTTTGGTGCATGAGCGAGAACAGCACAGCGGCGGGCTGTCTCTGAAGCGGCTGGCGCGATGGGCAGAAGGCCTGGCATGGCGGAGCGCGGATGCCGTGCTGCCAGTGACGGCGGTGCTGGCCGACCACGTCAGCGCCTATGGCGTGCCGCGCGAGCGAATCCACGTGATACCGAACGGCATCAACCGGGCGCATTTTGCGCAGGCACCGTCACGCGACGAGGCCAAGCGGGCATTGCAACTGCAAGGGCAGCTCGTGCTGGGGTTCACTGGTTTTGTGCGCGATTGGCACGGCGTTGACCACGTGATCGACTGGATGGCCAGCGACGCAGCGCCCGCAAACACGTATTTGCTCATGGTCGGAGACGGTCCGGTGCGCACCGAGCTGGAGGCGCAAGCCGCGCGCCTTGGGCTGTCCGATCGCGTGCACTTCACCGGTGTGGTACATCGCGACGCGGTGCCCGCGCACGTGGCGGCGTTCGACATCGCGTTGCAACCGGCGGTGACGCCCTACGCGTCGCCGCTCAAGTTGATGGAGTACCTGGCCTTGGGCAAAGCGGTGGTGGCGCCTGCCACACCCAATTTGCAGGAGGTGCTCACGACCGAAGTCAACGCCTTGTTGTTCGATGCGCAAGCTGCCGGGGCCATGCAGCAGGCGTTGACCCGCTTGTGCACGCAAACCGATTTCCGGGATCGGGTATCGGAGGGCGCGCGCGCCACGATCGACCGCCTGGATCTCACCTGGGAAGGCAATGCCCGGCGCGTGGTTCGGTTGGCCTCAAGCCTGGCCAGAGAACAGGTCGGGATGGCCTCATGAACGCCGCCAGCGCTTCGATAGGACTGTCGAAGTCGCGCTCGCTGGCGGGGCTCGCCGTCGTGTTGGCCGTTGCGACCGCATTGCGCTGGCAGGCCACGCAAAGCGATGGCCTGTGGATGGACGAAATCTTCGGCGCCAGCTATGTCAACCTGAATCCGTGGGAAGTCGTCGTCGCTGTCCTGCGTTTCGATATCCATCCGCCCGGCTACTACCTGCAGTTGAAGGCCTGGAGCGTGTTGGGCAGGTCGGATCAATGGCTGCTGCTGAACTCCGTGGCCTGGAGCCTGGGCTCCGTGGTGGCCGTGTATTTGGGTGTCAGTCGCCGGGCGGATCGGATTGCCGGTCTGCTGGCCGCGGCTTGTGTCGCCTTGCTGGGCAGCGAGATCTTCTTTGCATCGGAACTGCGCATGTACGCCATGCTCTCGTGCATGGCGCTGGTGCTTTGGCAGGTGGTGGATGCGTGGCTGGACAAGGGCGGCAAAGCCCTGTGCCTGTGGGTTCTGTCGCTGTTGCTGGTGCTGTCACTGCTGCACAGCGTGGCCTTCCTCGCCATAGGCTCGGTTCTGGCGTTCGCCTGGCTCACGTGGTGGCAGCGCAGGCCGTCGGTGGTGTCATTGCGAGCGATGGTTTGCCTGACCGTGGCGGCAGGATTGCTCCTGATGCCCTGGCTGGCCAACGCGTTTGTGAGGTCGGTGTCGCACACAGCGGTACCGAGCGCTCAGGTGATGGCCGGCACGGTAGGGGGATGGTGGCTGGGGTACTTCCCGGGCGTAACCCCACTCCAGCTGAGTGTGGCCGCGTTGGTGAGTCTGGTTGTGATCCTGGCGCTGATGCTGTCGGGTACTCGGCAGGTGCGCGCGTTGGTGCTGTGCTTTGTGGTGGCGCCATTGGTCCTGGTGGCGGCCGTGTCCATGCTGGTGCGCCCCATCTGGCTCGATCGGACACTGGCCTACGCGGCCGTCTTTCTGCCCGTGGCGCTCGCGCTGCAGTGGCATGCCTGGTCGGGTGGTGGCAGCCGGCAATGGGGTGTCGGGCTTTTGGTGCTGGCCATGCAGGGCACCGTGCTCTTCGGGTTCATCCATTTGGCCGAAGGACTGCAGACGTCGCGCAAGATGCAGTTCCGTGAGGCGGCGGCCTACATCGCCGAGCACAACCCTTCCCGTTTGCCGGTGTACGTGCCCTCCAATGTGCGCTTCTGGGCCATGGCGCGGTATCTGCAGGGGCCGGCATGGGGCAGCTTGCTGGCCATTCAGGACCCGGTTCGCGCAGACGACTCAGACACCTGGCGACGCGTCTATGCCCGATTGGGCAGCGACCTCCTGGATCGCCTGCACCTTGTGCCATCGGCCAGAACCGTCGAGTCGCCATCGGGCGCACTGTGGATCGGGCCCACGCCTTTGCCGCCCGACGTTGCGGCCAAGGGCTTCTTCTTTGTCGGCGACATGCGCGACCGCGATCGGACACAAGCCTGCCCCCAGGGGACAGAGGTGGCGCGGACCGCATTTGTCGGTGTGATGGTGTTCGAATGTCGATGAACCAAAAGCCACTGCGAATCCTGCTGTTTTCCACGCTGTACCCGAGTGCCGTGCGGCCCGTGCACGGCATCTTTGTCGAGACACGGCTGCGCGAGCTGTTGAAGACGGGCCTCGTGCAAGCCCGGGTGGTGGCGCCTGTGCCCTGGTTTCCTTCGACGGCTACCCGCTTCGGTGAATACGCAAGTTTTGCTGCCACACCCCGGCACGAAGAGCGCAACGGCGTGACGGTTGAGCACCCCAGGTACCTGCTGTTGCCCAAGGTCGGCATGAACCTGGCTCCCTATGCCATGGCGCTTGCGGCCTGGCGGAGCATTCGCCGACTGCAGCGCGAGGGGTTTGATTTCGACCTGATCGACGCGCACTACTACTACCCCGATGGCGTGGCGGCAGGCCTGCTGGCCAAGTGGCTTGGCAAGCCCCTGGTGGTCACGGCACGTGGCACCGATCTCAACCTGATTCCGGACTATCCGTTTCCTCGGCGCCTGATTCTGCGCACCGCTGCACAGGCAGGTGCGTCGATCGGCGTGTGCCAGGCGCTGATGGATCGGTTGCGCGAATTGGGCGCTGATGGATCGCGCCTGCATACCTTGCGCAACGGGGTCGACCTGGAGCGCTTTCGTCCCGAACCCTTGGCTCAGGCGCGCGAGCGTCTTGGGCTGGCACAGGATGGACAGTACCTGCTCTCGGTGGGCCATCTGATCGAACGCAAGGGTCACCACATCGCCATCGAAGCGCTCGCCCACCTCCCGGGCTTGCAGCTGTTGATCGCGGGCTCGGGCCCAGAAGAGCGTGCCCTCAAGGAACTGGCCGAGCGAGTGGGTGTGAGCCAGCGCGTGCGTTGGCTGGGTGTCGTGGCCCAGCAGGATCTGAAATGGTGGTACAGCGCGGCCGACGCGCTGGTGCTGGGTTCGAGTCGCGAAGGATGGGCCAACGTCCTGCTGGAATCGATGGCCTGTGGCACGCCAGTCATCGCGACCAACATCTGGGGCACGCCCGAGGTGGTGTCCACACCCTCCGCGGGGGTCTTGATGGCCGATCGCACGCCACAGGCACTGGTACAGGCGTGGCATGAGTTGATGGCAGCGCAACCAACGCGCACCGCAACCCGGCACCATGCCGAGCAGTTCTCCTGGGCTGCGACCACCCAGGGGCAGATCGATGTGTTCAACCGGGTCATCGAGCACCACGCCGCAGCCATGGCCGCGGCGGGTGTTCCCAGAGGAAGCTGAGCAGTGCGTGGCTTGTTTTTGACCCTGGTCTACATGGCGCTGCTGGCCATGGGTTTCCAGGCGTCCTTCATTTTCGTGCTGGCATACGTGTGGGTGGACATCTTCACCCCACAGCAGATTGCCTTTTCATTGATTTCATCCGTGCCCGTTTCCCTGATCCTGGGCTTGTGCGTCTTTGTGAGCTTCTTTCGCTTGCCCAAGGACGCCTATGTGAAGGCGCGCGCAGTCACCTGGATCACCCTGCTGTTCGGGTTCTGGATGACGCTCACACTGTTCTGGGCGGCCGTTCCCGGTCCGGCGCTGGGGAAGTGGGACTGGGCCTTCAAGAGCGTGATGTTTTCAGCCTTGGTGCCCTTCTTCCTGCGCACGCGAGTGCACATCGAAGCCATGCTCTGGACCTTGGTGATATCGGGCATTGCGCATTGCATCCCGTTCGGATTCAAGGTCCTCATTTCGGGGGGGGGATACGGCAAGCCACTGGGCCTCATCCTCAGCAACCATGGGCTGGGGGAGGGCAGCACGCTGGCGCTCATCTCCGTGTGCCTGGTCCCCATGTGCCTGTATCTGTACAAGCACCAGACGCTTGTTCCGTACAAACGCGCCGCGAAGGTCATGCTGGGGGGCTTCATCGCCTTGGCGGTGCTTACCTCCATTGGCACTTATGCGCGCACCGGGCTCATCGCCCTCGGCCTGTTGTCGGCCTTGCTCATCATGCGCAGCAAGTCCAAGTTCACCTACCTCATGGTGGTGGCCATTGGTGTGGCGATCGTGGCCAGCATTGCGTCTGACCAATGGATCAGCCGCATGGAAACCATCGGCGACGATACGGAGGGCTCGGCCATGGGGCGCGTGGCTGTGTGGCTGTGGACGCTGGACTACGTGGCCACGCACCCCTGGGGCGGCAGCTTCGAGGTTTATCGCATCAACGTGTCCAAGATGCTGCTGGCCGACGGCTCCACCCTTGAAGTGACCGGCAAGGCCTTTCACAGCATCTACTTTGAGGTACTGGGTGAAACCGGTGTGCCCGGCATCATCTGCTTCCTGCTGCTGGCGTTGTTGACCCGCAATGCCTTTGCGCGTGTGAGCAAACGGATTGCCCCTCCAGGCGAAGAGTGGATACAGGACGCAGCGCGGTACCTGCTGTTTACCTTGTATGTGTTCATGGCGGGCGGGGCATTCGTGGGCATCGGATTCCAGTCCTTCTTCTATTACCTGGTGGCCTTCGGAATGGCGATGACCAACCTCAGCAACCGCATGCAAGCGCGATGAAGCCGACCAGCCTGAATTCTTTGACCGGCCTTCGCGGCATTGCCGCGTGGTTGGTGGTGCTGTATCACTTCAAGGAGTTTCTGCCCACCGCCACGCCGCACTGGGTCGGCGTGCCCATCGCCCTGGGTTATCTGGCGGTGGATCTGTTCTTCATCTTGAGTGGCGTGGTGCTGTACCTGAACTACCACGCAAGCTTCGAGCGGCCCACGGTGGCGGGCACGCTGAACTTTCACTGCCGCCGCATCGCCAGGATCTACCCGCTGCACCTGGCCGTTTTGCTGCTGTTCTTGCTCAACCCATTGGCCATTGCCTTGTTTTCCAGCTCGGGCGATCTCGGTGACCGCTATGGCCTGGGCTACTACCTGATGTCCCTGGTGCTGGTGCAGAACTGGGGATTCACCTCGGATATCGCCTGGAACGTCCCGGCGTGGTCCATCAGCACCGAGTTCGCGGCCTATTTGCTCTTTCCCATGCTGGTCTGGCTGGTCAAGCGTGCGTCCCGACTCGGTGCGCTCGGGTTGCCATTGTTGATGGTGGCCCTGATCGGGGGGCTGGCCGCCACCTTCGTCGTCGCTGGCGTGCCATCGGTGGGTGAGGCCATCGCACGGATGGGGCTCGTCCGTTGTCTGCTCGAGTTCAGCATGGGGTTGGTGATCGGGTACTACTGGGTGAACCACAGTGAGCGCGTGGCCGCCCGCTCTGGATGGGCACTTGGAATCGTTGTGGTGAGCGTCGTCGCCATGGGTGCGGGTTGGCGAGTGGCCGACTACGTCGTCGCGCCAGCGCTGTTTTGCCTGCTGGTGGTGGCCTTGCTCGATCAGCGTCGGTCGTGGTCGAGGCTGTTGTCGAGCCGCCCCCTGCTGTTTCTCGGCGAGGTGTCCTATTCGACCTACCTCATCCACTATTTTGTGAAGGACTGGGTCAAGTTCCTGTCGCCCCAGGTCGGGGCGGCCCAATGGCTGGCCTATCTGATTGTCGTCATGGTGTCGTCCGTGGTGCTCTACCGGTTGGTTGAGCTGCCGTTTCGAAGCCGCCTCTATGACTGGCTGTCCCGGTCCTCTTCAGGAGCCCACGTTGCTCAATAGCCTGTCGATCCTGCTGACGCCGCTGCTGCTGCTCTACGTTGTCTATCGCGCCCTCAAGGCCGACCTGGCTGATCGCGAAAAAGCGACCAGGTCGCGCCAGGACAAATAGACACGCGCCCGGGCGATGGGTCAGCTCAGGCCCAGGCGGGTGCTCAGGCTCGGAAAGCGCTTGAGCGCATTCTCGAATTCATGGCGCAGCGGCGCGCGAAGCAGCCAGATCGCCAACACCCAACTGATCGGACCCACCACCGCAGCGATGGCCATTTCGGCCGCGACGGGCCAGCCAAACGCCAGATGACGGGCCATCCATGCGACCGCTGTGCAGACGGCCGCGACCGCGATGCTCTTCAACTGCGAGCGCAAAAAGAGTGTTGGTCGAATGGACAGGAAGCGCCTCTGCAGACCCATGTGCACGGGGTACATCACAAGGCTGGAGGCAACCAGTGCCCACGCGAAGGAAGCGAGGGACCCGTCATACAGCAGGTAAACACCCAGACAGCGAAGAATGATGTCCAGCGCCGTCGGCAGCGAGGTCAGGTAAGGACGGCCGATGGCCATGTAGGCCGCATTGTTGAAGGCAAACGGGACAGTCATGGCCATCATCAAACAGACCTGGCGAACCACCGGGATGCTCTCACGCCATTGATCACCGTAGAGAAACAGCACGATGGCATCGGCGTACATGAATGTGAACGCCAGGGCCGGCCACATCAATGACGTGATGTACGCGACCGCACGGGACAGTGGCCCATCCAGTGATTCACCCGCGTGGTGGCTCTTGGACAGGAACGGGAGAACCGCGTAGTTCAATGTCGGGCCCAGCACCTGGGTCAACATGTTCGGGGTGGACATTGCCCGCCCCATGATGCCGACGTCGTGCGGCCCGCTGAGCTTGCCCAGCAGCATGTCTGGGACGGAATTGTTGACGGTGTGCAAGCCGTTGCCCAGCACCGCCCCGGCGCCGAAGTTGACAACCTTGCCCCAGCCCTTGAAGCGCGGCAACCAGGGCGCAATCTTGGGGCGGTACGGCGCGTAGCCCAAAGCCGTGGCCACGATGTTCGCCAGGTTCGCCCATGCCATGGACATGTACCCGAAACCCAGGTAGGCCAGTCCGATTGCCGTGACCGCGTAGGCAGTGGTGCCCGTGACGTAGGCGAGCATCTGATGCTGGGCCCGGTAGTCGCGAATCAACAGGCTGTGGGTAATCGACCCAAAGGGAATGAAAACAAACCCCAGAGCGAGCACCTCCATGACCGACTCGATGCCGGGTTGCCCGAAGAAACGCGAGGCCGGGCCGCTGGCGAGAAACACCGCGAGCGCAATGGCCCACGAGCTGGTGATCAAGACGCCGAACGCCGAACCCACGGTTTCCCGGGTGAGTTCCTTTTCGCGCTGCAGGAAGCTGGTGACCCCGAAATCGCGAAAGATATGCGCCATGGACACCATCACCGCTGTCACGGAGAAGATGCCGATCTCCTCAGGCGACAGCAGTCGGGCCAATACGATGGTCACGACGAACTGAACCGCCGTCGCGCCATTCGAGAACAGAAACGTGATCAGCAGCGACTTGCGCAGATTGGCCATGGATGGCAGCCCGCTCAGGCCAGCAGTCCGAGGGCCTGCTTGGTCTTGTTGCGATAAAGGCTGTTGACAAAGCGCACGTAGCCGATGAAGTGAAAGAACGCGATGTCCTCGATCCGCTTCTCGGGCGTGGAGTAACGGGGGTAAGGCAGGACGCGAGTGCCTTGCGCGTTGGCCACCAGGTAGTTCGAGGTGACCTGTTCGGTCCCCCATTCAGCCCATCGACCATCGACCACTGCGTCCATGCGCCTGGAGAATTCGAGCATGCGTTCGGTCATGTCGGCCGACGGCGGAAAGCCCGTGAAGCCCGCGCAGCCGCGCACGTACATTTGCTCGGTCAGTCCAGCCGTCACCATGCGCTTTTCGCACACGGATTGAATATGGCGGTTGTCCCAGTTGCGTGCGTTCGCCTCGGCTTGTGCAAGCGTGACCAAGCTCTGGTTCTCGCGCTCGCCCAGCACAAACCCATGTCCTTGAAGAATGGCCTGCTCGACTTCCTTGAGGGGGGCCATCGTGAGCGTGTCCGCGTCGAGCTGTACGACGTAGTGCTGTGCGACGTACTCCGTGATGGCGGACAGGCGCTCCCAGCAACCGCCCTGCGGAATGCCGGGGCGTCTGAATTCCTCTGCGCGGCGCAGCTCAATGAACGGGATGTGTTTGCGAAAGACCGCGCGGTCCTCGTCGTCGATGCTGGGATCGCAGACCACGGTGATGTGGCTTGGCTTGAGGAAATGGGCGAAGGACTTGACCGCCACGAGGTAGGAGAGCACGTCCCGTTTGTGCACCATGGACAGCGCCATGAAGGGGGTGGACCCTTGCGCCAGAGGAGGGGTCGCCATGACGGCGCTGGCCTCGTCCATGTAGTGTCGTCGCTGGTATCCGGTGACCAGCTTGTTCCTTACGCGTTGCAGGATCGTTGCCATCGAGGTACTCAGATCGAAATGAAAAGGCTGCGGTCAAATGGCCATGCCGGGAAGGCCGGCACTGACCCGAAATCGGTTGCTCGCAACCCAAGTGGTCGCAATGTAGCCCTTGCTCTGCGGATGGAGGCCGCTTGTTCGGGGAATGTGTCCCCAGAAGGTGCAAGGAGAGGAGGAAATGTGCGTTTGTCCATGTCCTCGGCGTTTGCCAGAAGCTTGCTGGGACTCCGGCGGGATTGACTCGGGTGCTGAGCAGGCCCTCGGCGCAACGGTCAGTCCAACTCACTAGTGGGGTGTGCAATCGGCGCCATTATCCGAACCTTTGTGCTGCATTGAATGACAGGTGAGCGATCAAGTGCGACTTTTCGCACAGCACGCAATTGGCTGGGGCGCGAGCGCTCGCGGCGTGTACGCCACAGTGACGCGGCAGTTGCGACCGCCATGAAAAATGCACGCCTGGGTGGCGTGCGATACGGTCGTTTGTTGTAACAATCCGGGGCCCGCCGTACCTCGACTGAAGTCCTTGAACCTCTTGCCCGTCGTCCGTGGTTTCGCTGCATCGCTGTTTGCCTGGCTGGCGCTTATGTGCGTGCTGGTGTTGTTCGGGCTCTCGAAATCGTCGACGTTGGCAGATGGTGCGCTGTGGCGATTCGAGGCATTGGAGGGGCTGTGGGGTGGTCCTCGACTGAGTCAACGTGCCCACGAGCGACTCACCCTGGGCATGCATGCCGGGCAAGACGCCCTGGTCGAGCCGGGTGCCAGGCTGCTCTTTGGCGACAGCCACCTTGCGGTACTCCCGGCATCGCTGCTGGGTGGGGCGCACAACTTTGCTATTGGAGGGCAGTCCGCACAGCGCCTGTCGACAGTGCTGCCCCGGTACGCGTCTGTGGCCCGCGCATCCGCGCTTGTGATCGGCTCCGGAACCAACGACCTGGCAGAAGGAGCGTCCGTTGAGGAGGTACTTCTCGCCTGGGATCGCCTGCTGGATCAATTGCCCGAAGGGCCGCAGGTGCTCTGCATCGGCATACCTGCGGGCGTCGGGATGGCGGGTCCCTCGGATCGGGTGTCAAAGCTCAACCAGGGCGTGATGCGGCGTTGTATCGATCATGGGCATCGGTTTCTGCCGGTGACGCCGGGACAGGGCGACTGGCGCACGGTGGGCTGGGCCCGGGACGGTGTGCACATGAATACCGAAGGCGCTCAGATGCTGGCCCGTCGAATCCGCGGCGCGTTGGCCCAGGAGACCCCATCGTGAATGCGCCGCTGCACAGGGACGCCATGCTGGACCGCTTGCGCGGTCTGGCCGCGCTGGCGGTCGTGTTCTTTCACTACCTCTACAAAGGCCCCAAGGAAGGCTGGATGCACGCTGAGCGCCTGGGTGTCCTATCGGACATGGCCGCGTACGGCTACCTGGGCGTGCACCTGTTCTTCATGATCAGTGGCTATGTGATCATGATGACGGCGCAACAGGCCGCCGTGCGGCAGTTCGTGGCGTCGCGCGTGGCGCGACTGGTTCCCGCCTTCTGGGTGTGTGCTGCGCTGACGGTCCTGGTCGAATGGGTGATCCCGTCGGCGCCGTTCCACCTGCAGTCGGCCTCGCAGTGGCTGGCCAACCTGACTCTGGTGCCCTCGTGGTTCGGCCAGGACGCCATTGATGGCGCCTACTGGTCGCTGGCCGTGGAGATCAACTTCTACGTATGGGTGGCTGGGATCATCGCGTTGGGGCAGCTGCGCCGGGCTGAGTTGATCCTGCTCGCCTGGTTGGGGGTGTCCATGGTCAATCTGGTGCGGCCCATGTACCCCGTGCAGCTCTATCTCAATGCGCACTGGGCACCGTTGTTTGCGGCCGGTGCGCTGTTTTTTCTGGTCAGGCAGTCCGGCTGGACGCGGCGCCGTGCGGTGTCGATCGCTTTGGCCTTTGTACTGGCCTGCGGTTACGCCTGGCGCGAAGCAGGCGCCGTCAGCGAATGGGGTTCTCTTTTGCGCTTCACAAGCAGAACCAATCACCTGCTGGTTCTCGCCTTGATCGCAGTGTTCTTTGGCGCCTTCCTCAAGCTGGTGGCAACCAGGGTTCCCGATGGCCCGACGCCGACAAGTGACATGATGGGCCGGCTGACGTACCCGCTCTACCTGGTGCACCAGAACATTGGCTACGCGCTGTTCAATGCTGCAGTGGCCGCCGGTTGGGTTGCCTCGCTTGGCGTAGGCGCGGTGACCTTGGGCTTGATCGTGGTCTCCTTGCTGATGGCCTGGCTGGTCAATGTGTTCATCGAGCAACCGGTGGGGCCATGGTTGCGTCGACTCATCGGTGGCAAACGAGACAAGCATGGAAGAAGCAGTGCGAGGGAGCACATGGACAACAAGCCATCGGCAGCAACGGGGGGCAGCACATGACATTGCCGGCCATTGATCGACGGCCCGCGGCACTGGCGTTCGACCGCCCGATGCTGTTGGTGACTGTCGACACCGAGGAGGAGTTCGACTGGATGCGACCGTTCAATCGCGAATCGCGGAGCACGTTGAGCATTCGATCGCAAGGCAGAGCGCATGCGGTCTTCGAGCGATTCGGTGTCAAGCCCACGTACGTCATGAATCACCCTGTCGCCACAGACCCCGTCGCGGCAGCCTATCTGCGGGGTCTCGTCGACCAGGGACTGGCGGAGTTCGGCACCCATTGCCATCCGTGGGTCACTCCGCCGCACGACGAAGACGTGAGCGGGTTCAATTCGTTCCACGGCAACCTGCCAGTCGAGCTCGAGGCAGCCAAGATCGCGGCGACCACGGACGCCATCGCGCAAGCGTTTGGCAAGGCGCCGACGGTGTTCAAGGCCGGGCGCTACGGTGTGGGCCCCGGCACCTTCGACACCTTGCGCCGGCTGGGCTACGAAGTGGATTGCAGTTTCGTGCCGCACACGAGCTTTGCGTCGGAGAGTGGACCCGATTTTCTGGGGACGTCATCCGCGCCCTTCTTTGTGGATGCGGACGAGCAGCTTCTCGAGATTCCGTTGACGGTGGGCTTTACCGGGCGTTTGTCGTCCAGCGGACCCGCTCTCTCCGGGCTGTTTGATGCGCCCTGGTCTCGCGCGATCCGGTTGCCGGGTGCGTTCAACCGCGCCGGGTTGCTGCAACGTGTTCGCCTCACGCCCGAGGGTGTCAATGCCGCGATGCAGATCCGGCTGCTGGATACCCTGATCGCGCAGGGGGTGCGCCTTTTCACCATGACCTACCACTCCCCGTCCCTGGCGCCTGGCCATACCCCTTATGTGCGCAACGACGAAGAGCTTGGGCTGTTCGTTGGACGTATCGAAGCGGTGCTGAAGCACTTCCGCGACAGATTGGGTGGTGGATTCACCACGATGGCAGAGGTGAATCGTCTGGCACGCAAGCGATTGCCAGAAAAAGAGGCCCAGGTGCGTTAGCACCTGGGCCTCTTTTTTCAAGGGCCTGGCCTCAGCTCATCGAGGCACGATGGCCCAGGTGGGGTCGGAGGGCAGTTTGGCGTCCATGGCGGAGGACAGGGACTTGACCTTGTTGTAGGCGGCCAGACCATCGCTCATGCCCGCGTTGTAAGCGGAGGCCATGGAAGCACGTGCCATGGCGGACATGCCATCGGGCTCGCTGGGGTAGGCCTCTTCGTTGAGCGGAACCTGGCTGCAGGGCTTGCCG
>NZ_JAHBZK010000008.1 GCF_019635465.1 Hydrogenophaga sp. | reverse complement strand
CCCGTACCGCGCAGGCGGCAGCTGACCATATTGGCGAGACACGCCGATTACCAGGGCACGGCAAGACGTGCCCTGAACCAAGGACACCCCATGAACACGATCCAGAGCGCCATCCAGCATGTGCACGAGCAGGACTTGTCGGGTCTGCTGACCCTGGTCGTGGAACTGCCCGATGGCCGGGTGGTCAATGTGACGCTGTCCTTTCTCAAGGGTCAGTGGGTGGCCGCGCAGGCAGGCGACATGGGTGGCAATGCGGCGCTGGCCTTGTTGCTGGAAGCCGTTGCCCTGCGCAAGGAGCGCTGGTTCGCCGTGGCCAACGGTCTCATGGCGGCCTCGCAACCCCTGCCCGACGTGGCCGTGTGGCTGGACATGGCCAGGCCGATGGCCGTTCAAGGTGAGCGCAGGCGACAGCTCGACGTGCTGCGCGACCTGATGACGAAGACCTTGGGCATTGACGGCGACGCCATCGTGGCGCGCTGCGAGTCAGCACATTCGCCGGCCGACCATTGGCCCGAGTTGATGGGCGCCATCCGCCAGGAAATCGAACCGCTCGTGGGGGCCGAGCAGGCCCGCTTGCTGACCCGCTGAAGGCCGCTAGGACTGCATGCTGCGCTGGTCGATCTACCCAAGCGACCCCTCCTGTGAGTGTGGGAGCCGGCAGCGGCGGCTGACTGAACGATTCTCAGATTCGCTCAATAGCTGCGGCGATTTTGTCCTGGCGCGGAGTCGAATCGTGGGAGTACCCGAAGAGAACAAAGAAAGCCAATCCGCGCAGGTTCTTGAGTTCGGACGGTCCGTATTCCCCTGAGCGGAGAACCAAGTCCGCATGCGAGGTGACTTCCTTCAGGAATGCGTGTGGCTCGTCGGCCACGTCAATCTTTTGCAGAACGTACTCGATCTCTCGCACCAGAAGCCGGATTTCGCCCGCAATGCGCTCAACCATGTCTGGTCGGTCATTCAGGCGAAGCATTGCCTCGGTTTGGCGCGCACCACCATCGGATTTGAAGTATTCGTAGCACGCTGCGGGCTCACATATCTGCTCAGGAAGGTCACCAGAGTACGAGTGGAGCAGAGTGGAGAGCACCTTTAGCCTGAACGCCCTATATCGCTCAGCAAGTCCATTTCTCAGCACTGCTCTTTGTCGGTGGTCGGGAATGGCGACGTTCAGTGCCCAAATGATGGCCCCCATCAGGAAGCCCGCCGACAAGTTGAACGCAATGGCGTTGGGGTAGCTGAGTGCGTTCAGAACCGGTTCGACGACTGTGCCGCGCAACAGTGGAATCGCAGGTTCCCCGCTTGTGACAAACATGCAGACGAATGCAACCCCAGACAGGGCGCTTATCGTCTTGGTTGTGTCGTACTTCATTGCCCTTGACCGTGTTGAACTTCCTCCGCATTCTGGCTCGGCAGCTGATCGCACCCCCGCTGCATTCATTAGGCGCAACCTGACTCAGGCATGTCGCATATTTGTCCACCATTGAGACACCGCACCTTGCGCAGTTGTCCTCAGCATGGCTGAAGTGGCTGAATTTGATAGTGGCGTGCTGCGGCGAACAAAAGAACCGCTGGGGGATGCTGCAAATGCCTCGGTTCTGTACCCGAATTGCATGCGGCCAATCTGGATCGTCGCCATGTTGGTACCACCGACAGGAATCGAACCTGTATCTAGCGCTTAGGAGGCGCTCGTTCTATCCATTGAACTACGGCGGCGCAGGGAGCGGCGATTGTATCGACCGGTCTGTGGCGATACACCCGCGCTCAGTCGTAGCGGAAGGTGAAGATCAGGTCGAGCGCGTTCTCGCTGCCGGCGCGTCCGCGCACGGTGAGGTTGCGCGTGACGTCGTAGAACATCGAGACGGTGTTGAGCGTGCCGGCCAGGCTGCGTTCGTAGCTGATGTAGAGGTCGTCGGCCAGGCGTTTGCCCAGCGTGAGCGCCGTGTTGGAGCTGCCGTCGGCGTTGGTGCCGTCGCTGGCCAGACTCAGGGTGTCCAGCCCGAGCGCACTGGCCAGGCCGCCGTCGAGCGGGCCACCGCCATTGCCGGCGATCAGCGCGATGGCGGCCTGCTGCAGCACCGCGGCTTCGGCGCCGGTGCCGCTGGCGGGGCGGCCCAGCACCAGCCAGGCCAGCTTCTCGCTGTCGGGCATGTCGGGGTCGGAGAACAGGCGCACGCGCGGCGCTTGCGCGGTGCCGCTGACCTGCACGCCCACGCGCTGGCTGCTGTTGGGGCGCACCGCCGTGATGTCCAGCGCCGGGTTGTCGTAGGCGCCGCTGAAGCGCAACACGCCGGTCTCGATGCCGAGCTGCTGACCGTAAGCGCGGTAGCTGCCGCTGACGGTGCGCACCTCGCCCACCACACGCGGAGCGGGCGCGTCGGGCAGGCTTTTCACTTCCAGCTGGCCCGCCAGGCGGGTCTGCAGGCCCTGGCCACGCAGCTCAAAGTTGTTACCCAGGTCCAGCGTGAGCTGTACGTCGGGCACCACGCGCACGCCGCCACCGCGCTCGATGGGAAACTCGGTGCCGCGCACCACGACGTCGTCGCCCAGGCTGGGGGCCAGCTCGTCGGGCAACACGATCAAGGCCTCGTCGGCGCGCAACTGGCCGCGCAGCTGCAAGGCAGCGCCTTCGAGCCGGGCACGCACTTCGCCGCTGACGGTGAGGCGCCGGTCGGCGCGGCTGGAGGCGCGCAGCTTCTCGGCCTTGGCCTGCAGCTCGATCAGGGGCTCGCGCCGGGTCTGGCCATCGCGCTGCACGCGCCGCCATTCGGCGCTGCCGGTGGCGGTGAGCACGCCGCCGCGCTCGGCGCCGCCGCGGCCCTCGAGTCGGAAGCGTTCGATCACCACGCGCTCGCCGGCCAGCGTGGCGCGCAGCTCGCCACCGCGAAACGAAATGCCGTTGACCAGCGAGCGCAGGGCCAGGTCGTCGGCCTGCAGGGTGCCGCTGACCTGCGGGTTGTCGCGTGTGCCGCTGACGGCGGCTTCCAGGCGCAGGGCGCCGCGTATGCGCCAGCCCGGCGGCGCCAGCACGCTCCACACACCCACCTGGGGCAGGCTGGCTTGCGCGCGGGCGCTGATGGGGGCCTGCTCGGCCCAGTGCCAGGCGGCGTGGGTGGCGTTCGGGGGCGACAGCGCGGTGCTGGCCTGCAAGGTGGCGTTGCCAAAGCGTTCGCTGTCCCACTGTAGGTCGGCCTGCACGCGCGAACCCTCGGTGCGCACCACCAGCCGCGCGGTCTTGACGCCGGCCTGCACGCGCTGGCTGCGGTTGGCGTTGTCGTCGAAAGCACCATCGGTCTGCACCGCCAGGTCGCCCGAGCGTTGCGCGATGGTGAGGTTCAGGCGCGGCGGCTGGCTGCTTTGCGCGGGCAGGGCGAAGTCCCATTCGCCATCGAAGACCATGTCGCCGCCGAGCCCGGCGCGCGCCAGTGGGCCGGGGCTGTCGCCGCCTTCGTTGCGCGCCAGTTGGTCGACCCAGGCCAGTGGCAGGCCGGTGAGCCGGCCACGGGTGAGCAGCGCGCCGGCTTGCCAGCTGAGGGCGTCCCAGGTGAGGGCTGCGCTCTGGGCGTCGGTGTTGCCGCGCTGGGGTTGCAAACGCAGGCTGCCAGCGTCGGCGGCGACGTCGACGCCGTTGGCGCGGCGCTGCCAGCTGGCACGCCAGGGCGCGCCATTGCTCAGGCGCCAACGGATGGTGTCTTCGCCCGTCGACACATCAAGCCGCAGCCGTTCGACCAGAAGCTGGCCACTGCGGGCCTGCAAGGGTGGCCCGCCGATGCCCAGGCCGCCTGCGCTGTCGAGATCGAACTGGCGGCCCGCTTGAGCCAGTTGCCCGCTCAGCCCCCAGGTCAGCGCATCGGGGCTGCCTTTCAGGTCCAGTGCGGTGTTGCTCAGGCGCAGGTCCAGTGGTGCCTGCGCGTCGTCGCTCTGCAGCTGCAGTTGTTGCACGCGGGCGGCCAGCGTCAGCCTGGGGGCGGGCGCGGTCTGGCCGGGCCAGCCCAGGGCGACCAGGCCACCTTGCCACGTCAGGCGCGCGTCGCCGCGCGCCTTGAGCTGCAGCGCGGCCCAGGGCGCCAGCTGGCTGCGCACGGCCTCGCCGATCAGGGGGGCGTTTTGCAGCGCGCGCAGCCAGGCCAGCGTGCGTTCGCCGTCGGCGACATCAAGGCGGGCGTCGCCCTGGCCGTCGGTGGCCGCCGCGCGCCCCTGCCAGCGTGCCGTGAGGCCGGGCACGCTCAGCGCCAGTTCTCCCTGGGCGACGGTGCGTTGGGTGTCGAACACGCCTTGTGCGTCGAGCTGGCTGTCGAAGGCATCGACGTGTGCCCGCTGCAGCGTCAGCACCCCTTGCGTGGCGGACCCGGTGCCGGGTGACCAACGTCCTTGCAGGGCGACCTCGCGCAGGCGCCAGGCATCGGCCGCACTGCGCTGGGGTTGGCGGCCCGCGGGTGCGATGCGCGCGTCGAAGGCGATGTCACCGGGCTGGCCTGGCGTAGCCGCGCTGCGCGCGCTCAGGCTGCCATCCAGCGCGGCGGGGGCCAGGCTTTGCCACAGTTGCTGTGGGTCCAGTCCGCTGAAGCGAAGCTCGCCCTGCCAGGTGCGTGTGCTGGCGGCGGCCCCGGCGGGCGCGTTGTCGACGGGCCAGCGGGCCTGGCCCTGGCCGCGCAGGCGCCCGCCCGCGACCTCGGCGTCGAGGGCCGACAGGGTCCAGGTGTCGCCCGATTGCCGCAGGTCCAGCGCGAGGTTCTTCAGCGGCAGGCTTTGCTGGTCGATGGGCCCGGGGCGCTCGTTCTGCAGCTGCACCTTGGCCAGCCAGTCGGCGCCGTCGGGCTGCGCGCTGATGGTGCCGGTGAACGCGCTGCGCGGTGCCTGGGGCCACAGCATGGCCAGGTCCAGTCGGTGCAGGCGGGCATCGACGGTGGACAACGGTTGATTGGCCCAGGGTCGCACGCGCGCGGTGGCGGCCAGGGTGGGTGTGGCGTCGTTGCTGGCCACGGGCTCGATCTGCGCGCCCAGGTCCAGCACCGCGTCGGCGCCGGCGAGCTGGCCTTGTGCGGTGGCGCGCGCGCGCAGCGTGAGGGCTTCGCCGTCGGGCACCTGGGCCTGCAGTTCGCCGCGCAACTGCAGCCGCAGCGGCATGGGCGCCTGCGCGCCCAGCGCCAACTGGGCCTGATAGCGCCCGTCGGCCCATTGCAGCGAGTGCAGCGTGAGGGTGTGTGCGTCGGCCGTGCCGAGATCGGCCTCGGCGCGGCCGTAACGGTAGTGCGCCTGCAGATCGCTTGCCTGCAGGCTCGCCGCGCCAGCGACCTGCAATGACCCGACGCCGAGGGTGACTTCGATCGGCAGCGGCAATTCGAGCGAGGCGGGCGGGGCAGTGTCGGACGCGGTGTCGGGCGCTCGCTGGTCGTTGATGCGCAGGGCGCCGAGCTGCAGCGATGCGACGTCGATGCGCCCGCCGAGCAGGCCCAGCCAGAAGCGTGTGCCCAGGCGCAGCTCGACGTTCTCGGCCTGCACGTCCAGGCCGTTTTGCGCCCAGGCCAGCCGGTCGATGTGGCCGCCGCGCAGCAGGCTGCCGTCCACCTCACCGAGTTCGATGCGGCCCGCCTCGGGTGCGTGCTCCGCCTGCCAGCTGTGCGCCCAGCGCAGGCCCTGGCCCAGCGAGCCATCGCTGGCCGCCCACAGGCCGCCAACCAGCAGGCCCGCCAGGGCCATGCCCAGCAGCGTGCCCGGCAACCACAGCAGCGCACGCCCGAGCCAGCCCAGGGCGCCGGGGCGAGGCATGGCCGCCGGCACGGCCGGGTGCTGCGGCGTTGCGGCGTCGGCGTCGGTCGGGGTGCGGTCTTGCGCCATCAGAAGACAAAGCCCACGGCGAAATGCAGCCGCCATTGGCGCGGCTCAAGGCCATAGGCCAGGTCGATCTGCAGCGGCCCCACCGGGCTGTTGTAGCGCAGGCCGGTGCCCACACCCCATTGCATGTCGAGGTCACGCACGCGATTGGCCACCGCGCCGCCGTCGATGAAGAGCACGTGCTCCAGCGCCGAGCGGGTGAGGCCGTCACCGCCGATGGGGCGCTGCCACTCCAGGCTGGCGACGGTCTTGAAGCGGCCGGCGCGCACGGTGCCGTCGGCCTGGGGCACGCCGATGGCGCGCAGGCCGTAGCCGCGCACGCTGTTGTCGCCCCCGGTCAGAAAGAGCTGGGTGTCGGGCACGGGCGTGTCTTCGCGAGCGATCACGGCACCGCTTTCCAGTCGCAACGCCAGGCGCCCCAGGCGCGGGCCGGGCGAGGGTGCGCCGGGGGTCACGCTGGGTCGGGCGTCGCCCAGCGGCAGCACGCCCAGCCAGCGCCCGAGCACGCGTGCAAAGGGCTTGCGGTCGATGCCCAGGGTGGTGCCGGCGCCGAGCTCGAGGCCCAGCCCGTAGCCTTGTTGCGGCGAGATGATGTCGTCGAAGCGCTGGCGCGACCAGGCCACGTTGGCGGTGATCGACGATTCGATGCGCCCGTTGGCGCCGTCGTCGGTGATGTTGGACAGCTCGCTGACGGTTTGTGCGCGGTCGTACTGCAGGTACACGCTGCGATCGAACTCTTCCCCGTCCTGCGCCTGACCGAAGCGCGCGCGCTGGCTGGTGGTGGTGACCAGATCGTCTTCCTGGCGGGCGGCCTGCAGCAGGGAGATCCAGCGCCAGCCGTCGTCGTTGAGGGGCGAATCCCAGGCGGTGCTCAGCAGGCTGTCCTTGCGTTCCAGGCGCAATGTGGACAGCGCGCGCCAGCCCAGCACCGGCATGCGGTTGTGCGTGTGCTCGATCGACAGGCGAGCACCGTTGTCGGTGCTGCCACCAATGCCCAGCACCAGCTTCTGGCGCGTGGCCTCGCGCAGTTGCACCTTCACCGCCAGCGGCGCGTTGCTGGCGTCGGGCTCGACGTAGACAAAGGCCGCGTCGTACAGGCCGCTGTCGATGAGCCGCTGCTGTGCGCGCTGCAGTGCGGCCAGGTCGTAGTCGTTGCCCGGAGTCAGGCCCGCCAGGCGAACGATGCGTTCGCTGGCCTGGGCGTCGTAGCGTTGTGCGCCATCGACCTCGATGGCGCCAAAGCGGCGCCGCGGGCCGGAGTCGAGCTCGATGTACAGCCGCGCGCTGGCACTTTGCGCGTCGACGTCGGCCAGGCTGGTGGTGATGCGCCCGTTGGGGTAGCGCAGCGCGGTGAGCCGACGCAGCGTGGCGGTCTTGGCCTGGTCCCAGCTGTCCTGGGTGAACGGTCGGCCTTCGAGCACCGCCGCGTCGGCGCGAATCTCCTCGCGCTGGGCGGTGGCGTCAACGTCGTTGGCCACGTCGCCGAGGAAGGTGACCTGCACCGATGCGACCCGGGTGGCAGGCCCGGGGACGATGGTCAACCCGATCCGCCCCAGGGGTGCCGGGCCCTCGCCCGCCGCGGCCTGGGCGTCGGCGCTGGGCGGCTGCAGCGGCGCCAGGGTGACGGTGGGCGCGAAATAGCCCTGGGTTGCGAGCAGCTCGCGTGCGTTGGCGGGCAGCTCCAGAAGCAGCCGATCCAGTTCGGCCGCATCGAGGCTGCGCTGCAGGCGAAACCGCTGCACGTCCAGGTGGCGCGTCAGCAGTTCGCGCAGCGCATCGGGGGCGGTGATGTCGAGTTCGAAGCGCGGGCTGACCGGCGGGCGCGCCGTGCGGGTGCTGCGCCGCGTGGTGGCCGGGTCTGGCGTGGCGTTGTCGGCGGCGTCATCGGCATTGCCGGGGTTGCTCGCGTTGTCGGCCGAAGGGGTGACCGCAGGGACTGGATCCTGCGCCCACGCCTGCGCCACCGGCGCCAGCCACAGCGGGCACAGCAGGGTGAGGACGTAGAGCGCACGCACGAGCCGGTGCCACCCGGCCCGGCATGCGCGGGCCGGCGAACAACTCAACATGGCGCGATTATTTCGAGAGCATGCGCATCGCGTCTTCCAGGCCCTTGAGCGTGAGCGGGAACATGCGATGGCTCATGAGCTGCTGGATGATGCTGATGCTCTGTCGATACTGCCAGACGCCCTGAGGTTCCGGGTTGATCCAGGCGAATTTGGGAAAGGTGTGCGTCAGGCGCTGCAGCCATTCGGCGCCGGCTTCCTCGTTGTTGTATTCCACGCTGCCGCCGGGTTGCAGGATCTCGTAGGGGCTCATCGTCGCGTCGCCGACGAAGATGAGTTTGTAGTCCTT
Organism: Hydrogenophaga sp.; assembly: GCF_019635465.1. GTDB lineage: Bacteria > Pseudomonadota > Gammaproteobacteria > Burkholderiales > Burkholderiaceae_C > Hydrogenophaga. The sequence continues at coordinate 202,750 of NZ_JAHBZK010000008.1, read as the reverse complement.
GTTGTACTTGCGAATGATGTCCCAGGTCGGAAACTTCTCGGCGTAGCGGCGGCGGTTGTTCTTCCACATGAAGTCGTAGACGCAGTTGTGGAAGTAATAGAACTCCAGGTGCTTGAACTCCGTCTTGACGGCCGAGAACAGTTCTTCGACGCGCTGGATGTGTTCGTCCATGGTGCCGCCCACGTCCATGAGCAGCAGCACCTTCACGTTGTTGTGCCGCTCCGGGATCATCTTGATGTCCAGGTAGCCGGCGTTGGCCGCGGTGGAGCGGATGGTGTCGGGCAGGTCCAGCTCGAGGTCGTTGCCCTCGCGCGCGAACTTGCGCAGGCGGCGCAGCGCCACCTTGATGTTGCGCGTGCCCAGCTCCTGCGTGTCGTCGTAATCGCGGTAGCTGCGCTGCTCCCACACCTTCACCGCGCTCTTGCCGCCGCCTTTGCCGCCAATGCGCACACCCTGCGGGTTCTGTCCGCCGTTGCCGAAGGGCGAGGTGCCGCCGGTGCCGATCCACTTGCTGCCGCCTTCGTGGCGCTCCTTCTGCTCCTCAAGGCGCTTGCGCAGCGTGTCCATCAGCTCGTCCCAGTCGAGCTTGGGGGCGTTGGCCTTTTGCTCTTCGGACAGGATGCGTTCCATCTCCTGGCGCAGCCAGTCGGCGGGAATGGGCTTGGTGAAGTCGGCGATCATTTCGACGCCCTTGAAATAGGCGGCGAAGGCGCGATCGAATTTGTCGAAATGCTTCTCGTCCTTGACCAGCGCGGTGCGCGACAGGAAGTAGAAGTCGTCCATGCTGCAGGCGTCGGGGTTGGTCGGCCCGACCACGTCGGCCTTGAGTGCCTCCAGCAGGGTGAGGTACTCCTTCACCGACACCGGCAGTTTGGCCGCGCGCAGGGTGTAGAAGAAGTCGATCAGCATGGCGATCTCTCCTGGTTCAATCGTGGCGACTGCGCAAGTACTGCAGTTGCGCGCGCGCTTCGGGCCACTCGCCCGATCGCATGCTGTACATCACCGTGTCGCGGATGGTGCCGTCGCGGCGCATCGCGTGGCCGCGGATGACACCGTCCTTCTTCGCGCCCAGTCGCTCGATGGCCTGCTGCGACGCAAAGTTGAAGTTGTCGGTGCGCCAGCCCACCACATGGCAGCCCAGGGTGTCGAAGGCGTGGCCCATCATCAGCATCTTGCAGGTGGTGTTGACGTGGCTGCGCTGTGCCCGTTTCGCGTACCAGGTGTAGCCGATCTCCACACGTTTCACGGCGGGCAGGATGTCGTGGTAGCTGGTGCTGCCGAGCACGGTGTCGGTCGCGTCCTCCACCACTGCGAAGGCGAATCGGTGGCCCTGCTCGCGCATGGCCAGCGCGTCCTCGATGTACTGGCGTGTCTGTTCGGGCTCGGGCACCGACGTGATGCGCAGTTTCCAGAGCTCGCCGTCGTTGGCCGCGGCGCGCAGGCCGTCCTCGTGGCGCAGCGCCAGCGGCTCCAGTCGCACCCCGCGCTCGCTGAGGATGACCGGGCTCACGAACATCAACGGTTCCTCTGGTTCATGAACACCAGTTTTTCGAACAGCGTGGTGTCCTGCTCGTTCTTGAGCAGAGCGCCCACCAAGGGCGGGATGGACACCTTGTCGTCGGCGCTCTGCAGCGCTTCAAGCGGAATGTCCTCGGCCATCAGCAGCTTGAGCCAGTCGAGCAGTTCGGAGGTGCTGGGCTTCTTTTTCAGGCCCGGCAGGTTGCGCACGTCGTAGAAGGTCTTCATCGCGACCTTGAGCAGGTCCTGCTTGAGGTTCGGGAAGTGCACGTCGACGATCTTGTGCATCGTCTCTGCATCGGGGAATTTGATGTAGTGAAAGAAGCAACGGCGCAGGAAAGCGTCGGGCAGCTCTTTCTCGTTGTTGGAGGTAATGAACACCAGGGGGCGGTGCTTGGCCTTGATGAGCTCGTGCGTCTCGTAGCAGTAGAACTCCATGCGATCGAGTTCGCGCAACAGGTCGTTGGGAAACTCGATGTCGGCCTTGTCGATCTCGTCGATCAGCAGGGCCACCGGCTGGTCAGCGGTGAAGGCCTGCCACAGCACGCCCTTGACGATGTAGTTGTGGATGTCCTTGACGCGTTCGTCGCCCAACTGGGAGTCGCGCAGGCGGCTCACCGCGTCGTACTCGTACAGGCCCTGCTGCGCCTTGGTGGTGCTCTTGATGTGCCACTGCAGCAAGGGCATGTTCAGTGCTTGCGCCACCTCTTCGGCCAGCATCGTCTTGCCGGTGCCGGGTTCGCCTTTGACCAGCAGCGGTCGTTTGAGCGTGATGGCGGCATTGACCGCCAGCATCAGGTCCTGCGTGGCGACGTAATTCTGGGAGCCCTGGAATTTCATGAGTTGCGGCCTCGATCGGGTGTCGGCGGGGGAGGGCGCCACGCCAGGAATTCGGGCGGGGCCAGACTTGCCGGGACCGCTCATATAATCCGCGGTTGATTTTTCCCGGCCGTTCTTCATTGTGCTTGCAAAATGACCCCCATGCTGAACCCGATCGTCCGTACCCTTGTCGCCGCTGCGACGTTGTTCGTTGCTGCCATGTCGGCCCAGGCGCAAGGCGTCACCGGTGATGTGGAGGCTGGCCACAAGAAGGCCGAAATGTGCATCGGATGCCACGGCATCAAGGGCTACCAGAACAGCTTCCCCGAGATCCACAAGGTGCCGATGATTTCCGGTCAGTCGGCCGGCTACATCGTCTCGGCGCTCAAGGCCTACAACAAAGGCGACCGCAAGCACCCGTCGATGCGTGGCATCGCGGGCTCGCTGTCCGAGCAGGACATGGCCGACCTCGCGGCCTTCTACGCCAGCCAGAGCGGCCCCGCCGCGCCCGAGGCGCTGCCCGCGGCCAGCGCGGACGTGTCGGCCCTGCTGCAAAAGGGCGCCTGCGTGTCCTGCCACGGCGCCAATCTGAGCAAGCCCATCGACCCGAGCTACCCGAAGGTGGCGGGCCAGCACGCCGACTACCTGTACGTGGCGCTCAAGGCCTACACGGTCGAGGGCAACAAGGTGATTGGCCGCAGCAACGGCATCATGGGCGGCATCGCCAAACAGTTCAGCCACGACGAGATGCGCGCGCTGGCCAAGTACCTGGCCACGGTGCCTGGCGAACTGCAGACCGTTCCGCAGTCGCGCTTCCGCTGATCGCCGTATCGCTCTGCCCAAAAGCCGCTCGTTGAGCGGCTTTTGTTTTGCGCGCGTGTTGCCCGCTCAGTCCCTGGTTGCGCGCCGACGCACGGCGTCGATATAGGCTTGGCCGTCGGGCGCTCGCCCGGCACGCTGGCTTTCCCACAGCATCGTGCCCAGGCATTCCATGACCTCGTGGTGCGCCTGGTGCAGGTCTCCGCGTCGCGCCGTCAGCAACTCGACGGCCTGGCGGATGCCCGGGGGCTGGTCGATGCTGCACTGCTCGCTGATCGACAGGTGCATGGACAGGTGCAGGAACGGGTTCTCGCGCTCGGCGTCCGGTTGGCTGAGACGGGCCACGGCGGCGTCGGCGTCGCTCAGCTCGGCGTGGTATTCGGGGTGCTCGCCGATCCATTGCGCCGCGAGTTGCTCCAGCGCATCCATGGGTTGGCCGGCATGCTGTTTGGCGTGGGCGCCGCAGAAGAAGCGGCGCACGTCGGCCTGAGAAGGATTGAACATGGATGGATTGTCCCGCGGACTCAAAGCCGCCACTGTGGCAACTGCCAATCGCGCCAGAGCGCCAATCCGCGCAGGCCGGCGGTGATCGACACGCAGGCCACCAGCGCCAGCCAACCCGGCGCCTGCGCCGACCACAGGCCCACATAGGCCCAGCCACCGGCGAAAGCACACACGGTGTAGGGGCGGTGACCCCGGAAGGCGCTCGGGATGTCGTTGCACACCACGTCGCGCATCACGCCACCGGCCACGCCGGTGACCAGACCCATCAGCACCGCCACCAGGCCCGGCAGGTCAAGCAGCAGGGCCTGGTGCACGCCGGAGGCCGTGAACAGGCCCAGGCCCAGTGCGTCGGGCCACTGGATGGCGCGTTCAGTCACCTCGAAATGGCGCGTGCGCAGGAACAGCATGGCCAGCACGCACAGGGCGAGCACGCCCCACAGCAAGCCCACATGTTGCACCCAGAAGAAGGGGCGCTGATCCAGCAGCAGGTCGCGCAGCGTGCCACCACCGAAGGCGGCCAGGAAGCCGACCACGACCACGCCCACGGCGTCGAGGCGCTTGCGCGCGCCCTCCAGGATGCCGGAGAGGGCAAAGGCCGCGGTGGCCGACAGCTCGACCAGCAGCCTGAGGGTTTCCCCCCACAATGTCACGTTTTGCATCGTCAGGACCTGCTCACACTGTTTTCCGAGGTGCGTTGCGGATCAAAAAAGGCCAGGCGCAAGGCGCGAAACGCAGACGGGCCGGGTGGCCCGGCGAGGCTTCGCAAAAGCGCGCCTGGCCTTTTTGACCGCAACCCGGAGAGAACGGATTGAAAACAGCGCCACCCGTCGTTGCACTCCTGGGCCAGGCACCCAGCCTGGCCGTCGTCGCGCGCCTCGATTGGCGCTGTTTTCAATTCGTTCGCACTGGGAAGAACAGTGTGAGCAGGTCCTTGATTGTCTTCCGTGTCCTCACTGCCGCTGATCACCGACCCCTACTTCTACCTCGTCGCCGTTCCGGCGGTGATCCTGCTGGGCATCAGCAAGAGCGGCTTCGGCGCCGGCTTCGGCTCGCTGGCGGTGCCGATGATGGCCCTGGCCGTGACCGTGCCGCAGGCGGCGGCCATTCTGATGCCGGTGTTGCTGGTGATGGACTTGTTGGGCATGGCCGCGTTTCGCAACAACGTGGACCGTCGGCTGCTGATGTTCCTGTTGCCCTTTGGCCTGATTGGCGTGCTCATTGGCACGCTGTTGTTCAAGTGGCTGGACGCGCACCTGGTGGCGGGCATTGTGGGGCTGTTCACCCTGGTGTTTCTTGCCCAGCGGTTGCTGTTCCCGCCGCGCGCCGACAGCGTGGCGCCGCCGAGGTGGGTGGGGGCGTTGCTGACGGCGACGTCGGGCTTCACCAGCTTCATCGCGCATGCGGGCGGCCCGCCCATCAACGCGTACGTCATACCGATGCGACTGACACCTCTGTTGTTCACCGGCACCATGGCGTTCTTCTTTTTCTTCGTGAACCTGGCCAAGTGGATTCCCTACGCCTGGCTGGGCCTGCTCGACCTGCGCAACATGGCCACGTCGCTGGTGTTGCTGCCGCTGGCGCCGGTGGGGGTCTGGATCGGTGTTCGCGTTGCCCACCGCATCCGTCCGGCGCTGTTCTACCGCCTGATCCACATCGGCATGTTCCTGACAGGGTGCAAGCTGGTGTGGGACGGCCTGCACTGATCGCCGCGCGCGCCCGGCGCTGCGGCTACCATTGCGCGCATCCGTTGTGCCAGTTCCGGCCCCAGGGCCGCCAGCCGAGGAGTGACTATGCCGATCGTGGTGGTTGCCAATCCCAAGGGAGGCGTGGGCAAGTCCACGCTGTCGACCAATGTTGCGGGTTACTTTGCCAGTCAGGGCCACACCGTGATGCTGGGCGACGTGGACCGCCAGCAGTCGTCCGCGCTCTGGCTCAAGTTGCGCCCCGCAGCGGCACGCCCCATCCACACCTGGGACATCTCCCACGACCTGATCGCGCGCCCGCCCAAAGAGGCCACCCACGTGGTGCTGGACACGCCGGCCGGTCTGCACGGCTGGCGCTTCAAGGACGTGCTCAAGCTGGCCAACAAGGTGATTGTTCCCCTGCAGCCGAGCATCTTTGACATATACGCCACGCGCGCCTTTCTTGACGAGCTGGCCGAGACACGCCAGGCCAGCAAGCTGGAGGTGGGCATCGTGGGCATGCGGGTGTCGCCGCGCACCATTGCGGCCGACAAGCTGGCCGAGTTCGTGGGCGGGCTGGGTTTGCCGGTGCTGGGCTACCTGCGCGACACCCAGAACTACATCCACCTGGCGGCGCGCGGACTCACGCTCTTTGACGTGGCGCCCGGGCGGGTCGAGAAGGACCTGGTGCAGTGGCAGGGCATCTGCCAGTGGCTGGACCGTTGAGTACTGTCGCAGTGCCGACAGGCCCTGGCGAGGGCCCCCCGTAGAGTCCGCGCATGCGTACTTTTGACACCCTGGAAGAACTTGATACCTGCGTGGGACAGGAGCTGGCCATCAGCGACTGGGTCACCATCACCCAGGAGCAGGTGAACCGATTTGCCGAAGCCACCGGTGATCACCAGTGGATCCATGTGGATGTCGAGAAGGCAAAGGCAGGGCCTTTCGGCGCGCCGATCGCCCATGGTTTTCTCACCCTGTCGCTATTGCCGGTGTTTTTTGAGTCGGCGATGGCGATCCGCCAGTCGGCCATGGGCGTGAACTACGGGCTCAACCGTGTGCGCTTCACGGCGCCGGTGCCCGTGGGCAGCCGATTGCGCGCCCGCATGACACTCAAGGAGATCGAGGCCATCGACCATGGCGGGCGCCAGATGACCTGGTCGGTGGTGGTCGAGCGCGAAGGCAGCGAGAAGCCTGTCTGCCTTGCGGAGTCGCTGGTCAGGCGATACCCCTGAGAGCGGGCTCAGCGAACCCGGGCCAGTTGCTTGGGGTCGAGCCAGCCCTCAAAACACTGTACGAGCGCATTGATGCGCTGTGCGGCGGTGCGCTGGTCGTGGCGCTGCGCAATGAGTTGAAACGCATCGTTGCGCAGCATCCACAGGTCCTGGGGTGTGCGGGCGCGTTCGATTTGAAGTCGCAGCCGGTGTGCGGGCACGCTCATGCAGTCCTCAATGGTGCGTGTGAGCTGCTGGCGCATGGCCATCACGTCCTTCAGCCGCGCCGTGCGCGGCTTCTGGCGTGGTTGCTTTGCCACACCCAGCCAACGGACGAGCGCGGCGATCACCGGTCACCTCCCTTGCGGGCAGGGTCACCGGTTCCAGAGGAGACGGCCTCGGGCGAGGCGCAGATGAACAGGCGGTCCATGGCACGTAATGGTGACCCACATCTCACCAAGGGCTGACGACGCGCTCGCCCCGCGCGTGACGTGGATCACGCAGGCCCGGATTTGGCGAACCGCTGTTGTCGCCACGCTTCGTACACCACCACCGCCACCGCGTTGGACAGGTTGAGGCTGCGCTGGCCGGGCAGCATGGGCAGGCGCAGCTGACGGGCCGGGTCGATGGCTTGGCGTACGCCTGCGGGCAGGCCGCTCGATTCGGCGCCGAAAACCAGCCAGTCACCTGGGGCAAAAGCCACATCGTGGACGCCCTGCGTGCCTCGGGTAGTGAGCGCAAACATGCGCGACGGCTCGGGGGCCGCATCCCGCAGGAAGCACTGCCAGTCGGGGTGGCGCTTCACGTCGGCGTACTCGTGGTAGTCCAGACCGGCGCGGCGCATCTGCTTGTCCTCCATCGAAAAACCCAGCGGCTCGATGAGGTGCAGAGCACTGCCGGTGTTGGCACACAGGCGGATCACGTTGCCCGTATTGGGCGGGATCTCGGGGTGGACGAGCACGACATTGAACATGGGGCGCGGATGATAGCCACCGGATCAGCCGGGGGTTTCGTGCGGCGCCGGCGTGCGCGCGAACACCAGGGCCGAGACCTCGCGTGCGCCTGCTTGCCGCAGGGCATTGGCCGCCGCTTGCAGCGTTGCGCCGGTGGTGGTGACGTCGTCGACCAGGGCAAGCCTGGCGCCTCGCAGGGCGTTGAAGGCATGTCTCGGCACCGCAAACGCGTCGCCGAGGTTGCGAAGGCGTTGGTCGCGCGAGAGTTCGCGCTGGGCCGGGCCTTCCTTCACGCGCTGGAGCCAGTCGGGGCGACACGCCAGGCCTGCGCGCCGACCCAGTGCCCGGGCCAGCTCCCACGGTGCGTGGTGGCCTCGCTCGGCGACCCGCTGCGGGGTGAGCGCGATCGGTACCAGGGCATCGCACGACGCCAGGAGGGTGCGCGCCTCGGGGCGCTGAAGCATCAGATCGGCAAACGGCAGGGCCCAGCCCGGCTCGCCACCAAATTTGAACCGCCCGATCAGCCCTGACCAGGGAAAAGCGTAGTCCACTGCTGCGTGTCGCCTGCTCAGCGCAGGAGGCCCCTGGCTGGCAGACGTCGGCTGGCGCAGGCAGTGCAGACACCGGTCTGCTTCCAGTGGGGTGGCGCATACCTCGCAGCGCGCTCTGGGCCGTGCGAAGCGGTCAACGCAGGATTCGCACAACGGTAGGGAGGGCCAATGCCCGCAAACCTGGCAAGTGCCGGGGAGTCTGGGCCAGGTGAAGCGCAATCGCATGGCGGTCAATATACTCAGCGCCCCGTGTGCATACCGGTGGCCGACACGCGTCGGCGGTGTCTGTTGTCAGTCGAATCCACCCCTTCCCCCGAGCGCCTGCCAGGCATCGATCCCGCGGCGAGCGATCGCTGGCAACGACTTCCTCACGAGCGCAGCCCCTGGCTGCATGAAGAGGTGGCCTCGCGCATGCTGGAGCGCCTTCAATGGTTCCGGCAACCGCCACAGAGCTGGGTGCATTGGGAGCCCATCCTGGGTGGGCTGCAGGCACACGCGAAGCTTCGCGCGGCCCTGCCCCACGCCCGCTGGCGGGTGGCCTCGACACAAATGGCGCGCGCCCAGGCGGCAACCCGCGAGCCGGCACCGCGCAGCTGGCTGACTTGGCGGCGGCCAGAGGCCCGTGCCGAGGACATCGCGGCGCCGGTGCAGCTGGTGTGGGCCAACATGGCCTTGCATGGGCACCCGTCGCCGCACCGGCTGCTCAGCCAATGGCGGGACTGGTTGGCCCCGGAGGGGTTTCTGCTGATGTCGTGTCTGGGGCCGGATTCGCTCGGCGAATTGCGCGCTGTTTACCGCGCCATGGGCTGGCCGGCGCCGGCGCACGAATTCATGGACATGCACGACTGGGGCGATCTGCTTGTGCGGGCGGGTTTTGCCGAACCGGTCATGGACATGGAGCGGCTCACCTTGACCTATGGCAGTGCGGAGGCTTTGCTTGCAGAGCTGCGCGAGATCGGTCGAAACCTGGCGTCGCAACGTTTTGGTGCCCTGCGCGGGCGCGGCTGGCGTGCGCGGTTGATCGATGCCCTTGAGGCGCACGGCGCCCGCGACGCCAGCGGGCGCCTGCAATTGACGTTCGAGATCGTCTATGGCCATGCTGTGCGGGTGGCGGACCGGCCCCGATCGAGCGAAACCAGTCTGTCGCTGGACGATGTGCGCGCCCAGTTGCGAGCGCGTCGAGGCTGATTCGGTTGCCACTGGGTGTGCCGGGGCCGCCCCATTCCTGAGCAATGTGACTGGTGAGAGCGCCTGAGGTGCTTACGGTGGCGGCTACAATCCCGCGGTTTGGAATTTGAGGGGCAATGGATTGCCCGGACCGGGCACGCGTCGGGACGATGTGTGCCGCCTGCTGAGTGAGGTGGGTGTGATCGAGCCACGAGCTGCGTATCGCTTTGCAACCCTGTCGGATGCCGGCATGGAGTGGCGCATGCGTCGCAACTGCTCCATCTCGCCTTCGCAACTCGGAGCCTTGTATGCGTCACTGTGCGTGGTGTCGCTGGGGGTCGCCGGCTTCTTCTGGGCGCATGGCGCCACGCTGGTGCTGCCGTTCGCCGCGGCGGAGTTGCTGGCAGTGGCGGTGGCGTTCGTGGTGTACGCCCGGCATGCGGCCGATGGCGAAAGCGTGTGGCTCATGCCGGAGCGGCTGGTGGTTGAGCAGGAGCGCGGTGGTCAGGTGCAGCGCAGGGAATTTTCCCGCGACTGGGTCCGCATCGAGGCAAGGGAAGGTGGCTCCAGCCTGATCGAGGTCAGGGAAGGAGGCCGGTCGGTGCAGATCGGGCGCCACGTGCGCACGGACCTGCGGCCGCTGCTGGCCCGAGAGATGCGACAGGCCTTGCGAGGCGCCTGATGGCGTTTCGCAAGGCGGAAAAGTTTGGTGTAATCGGTGTCGATATCAATCGATGCTTATATTTGAGGCGCAACAAGTGAGTAAGACGACGAAGACGCTGCTTAGCCTTCGCCACCGCGTCAAAGCGGTGCGCAACGCGGTGGGCCTGACGCTGTTGAGTGCCGGGGTGTGGACCTCGGTGGCGGCGCAGAAGGTCAATGACCTGCCCGGTGGGCCAGCGGTCAACCAGCTCAACTTTGCGCCGCCGGTGACCAAGATCGCCGAAGAGCAGCACTGGCTGCACTGGTTCATGATGGCCATCTGCGCCGTGATCTTCGTGATCGTCTTCGGCGTGATGTTCTATTCCATCCTCAAGCACCGCAAATCGGTTGGCCATAAGTCGCAAGAGCTGGCTGAGCCGATCTGGGTCGAGCTGGGCTGGACCATCGTTCCGCTGCTGATCGTGATCGGCATGGCGCTGCCCGCCACGAAAGTGCTGGTGGCCCAGAAGGACACCACCAACGCCGACGTGACCATCAAGGCCGTGGGCATGCAGTGGAAATGGGGTTATGAATACCTCAAGGGCGAGGGCGAGGGCATCGGCTTCCTGTCCACGCTCGACACCGCCCAGCGTGTGGCCTCCAGTAGCGGCAAACCCGAAGCCGTCGACAACTACCTGCTCAAGGTCGACAACCCCCTCGTCGTGCCGGTCGGCAAGAAGATCCGCATCATCACCACCGCCAACGACGTGATCCACGCTTGGATGGTGCCGGCATTCGGCGTCAAGCAAGACGCCATTCCGGGTTTCGTGCGCGACACCTGGTTCCGCGCCGAAAAGACGGGCGACTTCTATGGCCAGTGCGCCGAGTTGTGCGGCAAAGAGCACGCCTACATGCCCATCCATGTTCGGGTCGTCTCCGCCGAGGAGTACACCGCGTGGGTCGGTGACAAGTACAAGGTCATGGCCGCCGCCGCAGACGATCCAAGCAAGGTCTGGACGCTGGGCGATCTGGTCAAGCGTGGTGAGTCGGTCTACGCCGCCAACTGTGCTGCCTGCCACCAGGCCAACGGCAAGGGCGCTGGCCCGATCAAGCCGCTCGACGGCTCGGCCGTGGTGCTGGACGCCGACAAGGGCAAGATGATCCACGTGCTGCTCAATGGCCAGAACAACGGTGCCATGCCCTCGTGGAAGCAGCTGTCCGATACCGAGCTCGCCGCTGTCATGACGTTTGCCAAGAACAGCTGGAGCAACAAGACCGAAGCCATCGTGCAGCCCGCCGACGTGCAGGCTGCCCGCAAGTGATCCGCGACGTGCGCATCGATTGAGAACCTGAGGAAACCACCATGAGTGCTGTGCTCGACCATCACGACGCCCACGGTCACGACCACGACCATCACGCGCCCACCGGCTGGCGTCGCTGGGTCTTCGCGACCAACCACAAAGACATCGGTACGCTGTACCTGCTGTTCGCCTTCACCATGCTCATGGTTGGCGGCCTGTTGGCACTGGGCATTCGTGCCGAGCTGTTCCAGCCTGGCCTGCAATTGGTGAACCCGGAGCTGTTCAACCAGCTCACCACCATGCACGGCCTGATCATGGTGTTCGGCGCCATCATGCCGGCCTTCGTGGGCTTTGCGAACTGGATGATCCCGCTGCAGATCGGCGCATCCGACATGGCCTTCGCGCGCATGAACAACCTCAGCTTCTGGCTGATGATCCCGGCGGCATTGATGCTCGTCGGCTCGTTCTTCATGCCCGGCGGCGCACCCGCTGCGGGCTGGACGCTCTATGCACCGCTGACGCTGCAGATGGGTCCGTCGATGGATGCCGGCATCTTCGCGATGCACATCCTGGGTGCCTCGTCCATCATGGGCTCGATCAACATCATCGTGACCATCCTGAACATGCGCGCGCCCGGCATGACGCTGATGAAGATGCCCATGTTCGTCTGGACCTGGCTCATCACCGCCTACCTGCTGATCGCCGTGATGCCTGTGCTGGCAGGTGCCATCACCATGACGCTGACGGATCGCCACTTCGGCACCAGCTTCTTCAACCCGGCTGGCGGTGGTGACCCGGTGATGTACCAGCACATCTTCTGGTTCTTCGGTCACCCCGAGGTCTACATCATGATCCTGCCGGCCTTCGGCATCGTGAGCCAGGTTGTGCCCGCTTTTGCGCGCAAGAAGCTGTTCGGCTACGCCTCCATGGTGTACGCCACCGGCTCCATCGCCATCCTGTCCTTCGTCGTGTGGGCCCACCACATGTTCACCACCGGCATGCCGGTCACAGGGCAGCTGTTCTTCATGTACTCGACCATGCTGATCGCTGTGCCCACGGGCGTGAAGATCTTCAACTGGATCGCGACCATGTGGAAAGGCTCGATGACCTTCGAGACCCCGATGCTGTGGGCCGTCGGCTTCATCTTCGTGTTCACCATGGGTGGCTTCACCGGCCTGATCCTGTCGGTGGCGCCGATCGACATCCAGATGCAGGACACCTACTACGTGGTGGCGCACTTCCACTACGTGCTGGTGGCCGGCTCGCTGTTCGCCATGTTTGCTGGCATCTACTACTGGTTGCCCAAGTGGACCGGCGTCATGTACAGCGAGACCCGCGGCAAGATCCACTTCTGGTGGTCGATGATCTCGTTCAACGTCACCTTCTTCCCGATGCACTTCCTGGGTCTGGCCGGCATGCCCCGTCGCTATGCCGACTACCCGATGCAGTTCGCCGACTTCAACATGGTCGCGTCGATCGGTGCCTTCTTCTTCGGTTTCGCGCAGGTCTACTTCTTCCTGGCCGTGGTCGTGCCCGCCATGCGTGGCAAGGGCGAGAAGGCCGTGCAGAAGCCCTGGGAAGGCGCGGAAGGTCTCGAGTGGGAAGTGCCTTCGCCGGCGCCGTTCCACACCTTCGAGAACCCGCCCAAGCTCGACGCCACCGCCACCAAGGTGATCGGCTGACGCCACGCCGAACCCGCCATGGCCATGACTCCTGAACAAAAGAAGAACAACCTCCGGCTGGGCTTGATCCTGGCCTCGGTGGCCTTGGTCTTTTTCTTCGGATTCGTGGCCAAGCTGGTGTTGCTGGGCGGCTAAGCACCGGAATCGAGCCATGGGGCTGCGTCAGGAAAACCTCAAGATCGTGGGCAAGCTCGGCGTGATCGCGCTGGGCATGTTCGCCTTCGGCTATGCGCTGGTGCCGATCTACCGATCGGTTTGTGACGCCTTGGGCATCAATGTGCTGGCCGTCGCCGAGCGGCGAGTACCTGGCACCACCGCAACGCTGCCCGCCAACACGCAGGTCGACACCAGCCGCACGATCACGGTCGAATTCGACACCAACGCGCGGGGCCCCTGGGCGTTCAAGCCCGCCGTGCGTTCGCTGCAGGTTCACCCGGGCGAGCTCACCACGGTGATGTACGAGTTCCAGAACACCCAGAACCGGACCATGTCGGCGCAGGCGATTCCCAGCTATGCGCCCAAGCAGTCGGCGGCGTTCTTCAACAAGCTGGAGTGTTTCTGCTTTTCGCAGTACACGCTGGCGCCCGGCGAGAAGAAGGAATGGCCGGTGGTCTTCGTGATCGATCCCCGATTGTCCAAGGACGTGACGACGATCACCTTGTCCTACACCTTCTTCGAAGTCGGCGGGCATGTGCCCCCCGCACCCAGCACCGATCTGCCGCAGGCCAAGGTGCCCGCAATGCAGGGGGCCGTGTGAGCAGCATGACCGGGCAGAAACCGCGTGGCGGTACGTTCATGGACACCCTCAAGGCGGTGCTTTGGGGCTTTCTGGGCGTGCGCAAGCGGTCCGAGTACGAGAAGGACATCCAGCGCCTGAATCCACTGCATCTGGTGGTGATGGGTATTGTGATGGCCTTTGTTTTCGTGGGCGCGTTGATCGCGCTTGTGAACTGGGTGGCCGGTTGAGCCGGGCGCCCTTGCCAGTTTCGATTTCAGACAACCATACCGAGATAGCACCACAGGAGTGAGCATGTCCGCAGCAACCCATGGCTCGACGCCGTACTACTTCGTCCCCGGACCCTCGCGCCATCCGGTCATGGCCGCCTTCGGCCTGTTCTTCGTGATCCTTGGCGCTGGCCAATGGGTCAACGGCCATCAGTGGGGCGCCTGGTCGCTGGCCTTCGGTATGGCTTTCTGGCTGTTCGTGCTGTTCCAGTGGTTCAGCGATGCCATCGGCGAAAGCGAGACCGGCATGTACGGTCGCAAGATCGACCTGTCCTTCCGCTGGAGCATGAGCTGGTTCATCTTCTCGGAGGTGATGTTCTTCGGTGCCTTCTTCACGGCGCTGTGGTGGGCGCGTGCCCACTCGGTGCCGACGCTGGGCAGCATCGACAACGCCCTGATCTGGCCCGACTTCTCGGCCGTCTGGCCCAGCCTGCAAGCGGGTGCCACGGCATCGCCGGGCAACATTGTCGAGCCCTTCCAGACCGTGGGTCCCTTCTGGCTGCCCACGATCAACACCGCCTTGCTGCTGAGCTCGGGCGTCACGCTGACGATTGCCCACCACGCGCTGCAAGCGGGTGAGCGCGGCAAGACGATCGGCTTCATGTGGATCACGGTGCTGCTGGGCATCACCTTCCTTGGTGTGCAAGGCTACGAATACGCCCACGCCTACAGCGAACTCAACCTGAAGCTGAGCTCGGGCATCTTCGGCTCGACCTTCTTCATGCTGACCGGCTTCCACGGCTTCCACGTGTTCGTGGGCATGCTGATGCTGCTGTTCATCACCCTGCGCCTGCACAAGGGCCACTTCACCAAAGAGCGCCACTTCGGCTTCGAAGGTGCTGCGTGGTACTGGCACTTCGTGGACGTGGTGTGGCTGGGCCTCTACATCCTCGTTTACTGGATGTGATGGTCGATCGGGTCGGTACGGGCCCCGCAACAAAAAGGCGCCCCGTGGCGCCTTTTTGCTTCCGGTCCCGGTTCGCGCTCAGCGTTGCAGGGGCAGGCCGGTGGGCTGGATCCAGCCCATGAAATAGGCGACCAGCACGATGACGAAGAGCAAGACAGAAAACCCCACCCGAAACGCCAGCGCGCGCGCCATGTGCCGTTTGCGCGGGGCCTCGCTGTCTTCATTGACGCCGCCCCGCATCATGAACACCCCGGCGGCAGCCAGGCTGCCAATGATGGCCACGAAGGCCACGATCACCACGTATTTCATGCGCGGGATTATCCGCCTGCACCCGGCCTCGCGGTCCGGCGATTGCGCATGAGCCGGGCCCGCCGTCTGGTGGTGGCGGCCGCCACCCTGGTCACCATGGCGGTGACGGCCTCGCTCGGGTTGTGGCAACTCGACCGCGCCGCGCAGAAGACCGCGCTGCAGTCAGCCATCCTGGCGCGTGCCGAGTTGCCGGCATGGGACAACACCGATCTCCTGTCGGCGAGCGATCCGAACGCCGGCCTGTACCGACCGCTGCGCCTGCGTGGCGAGTGGATAACTCGCCACAGCGTGTTTCTGGACAACCGCCAGATGGACGGACGCACCGGGTTCTACCTGGTGACGCCGTTGAAGCTGGCCGACAGTGATCGCGTGGTGCTGGTGCAGCGTGGCTGGGTGCCGCGCGACTTCAACGACCGCACGCGCGTACCCGACGTGTCCACACCCGCTGGCGAGGTGACCGTGGCTGGGCGCTTGGCCCCTGCCCCCGGGCGGCTGTTCCAGCTGGGTGAGCCCACTGCCGGGGTGATCCGGCAAAATATCGACCTCGCCGGATTCCGGCAGGAAACCGGACTGGCGCTGATGGATCTGTCCATGCAGCAGACCGGCGACGACGCGGGACCCTTGCAACGGCACTGGGCCCTGCCAGCCACCGATGTGGCCAAACACAACGGCTATGCCTTCCAGTGGTTCGCCATGTGCGCCCTGGCCGCCGGTCTCTATCTCTGGTTCCAGATCATTCAACCCCGCCGCCAACGCGCCCGCACCCATGGCAAAGATGCCCGATGAACCCCTGACGCTGACGGTGCACAGCCTGCCCACGCCCGACGCCACCCATCCGGACCGCAGCGCGACCACGCGCTCCGGGCGCTGGAAGATGATGGCCATTCTGCTGGTCTGTGCGGCGCCGGTGATTGCCTCGTATTTCACGTATTACGTGATCCGCCCAGAAGGCCGGCGCAACTATGGCGAGCTCATCTCGCCCCAGCGACCGCTCCCCGCCATCGACGGCACGGACGCGGCCGGCACCAAGGTGCCTCTTGCTGCGCTCAAGGACCAATGGCTGCTGGTCAGCGTGGCCGACAGCGCCTGCGACGCCGCCTGCGAGCGCCATCTGTACCTGCAGCGACAACTGCGGGAGACCCTGGGCAAGGAAAAGGACCGCCTCGACTGGGTCTGGTTGCGCACGGGTACCGGCGAACTGCGCGAGCCCCTGAAGGCCGCCACAGCAGCCGCCACCGTTCTTCAAGTCGATGCAGGGGCGCTCGCGCAATGGTTGCAGCCCGCGGCGGGTCAACGCATCGAAGACCACCTCTACGTGGTCGACCCGCTGGGCAACTGGATGATGCGCTTCCCGGCCAACATCGACCCCGCTCGGGCCAAGCGCGACCTCGATCGCCTGCTGCGCGCATCGGCCTTCTGGGACGCGCCCGGGCGCACGCACTGACATGGACAACACGCAAGCCCTGGTCGACCTGGCGCCCATCGCCCGCCTCATGTTGCTGGGCGTGATCATTGCCATTGGTCCGCTGACCTGGATCTGGCTGCGTCACCGTCAGGCCACGCCGGCGCGGCGCCTGGGCGTGCTCACGCTCATCACCTTGTTCCTGACCTTCGATCTGGTGCTTTTCGGCGCGTTCACCCGCCTCACCGACTCGGGCCTGGGCTGTCCCGACTGGCCAGGTTGTTATGGCGCGGCCAGCCCGCTGGGCGCACACGCCGACATTTCGGCCGCGCAATCGGCCATGCCCACGGGGCCGGTGACCTTCTCCAAGGCCTGGGTCGAGATGATCCACCGCTACCTGGCCACCGCGGTCGGGGTCCTCATCATCGTGCTGGCCGTGGGCAGCTGGATCGAGCGCCGTCGCATCCATGTGCACTGGGTATGGCCGGTGGTCACGCTGGCCTGGGTCTGTCTGCAAGGGGCGTTTGGGGCGTTCACCGTCACCATGAAGTTGTTCCCAGCCATCGTGACCATGCACTTGCTGGGCGGGCTGGTGCTGTTGGCGCTGTTGCGCGCGCAGTCCGTGGCCTACCACCTCGCCGAACCCGGCTCGAGCGGGTCGGTTCCGGTTTCGTCAGGGCTGCGCGCCTTTCTGTGGCTGGCCTTCGGCCTGTTGTGGCTGCAGATCGCACTGGGTGGCTGGGTCAGCACCAACTACGCCGTGCTGGCTTGCCGCGAATTCCCCACCTGCCAGGGGAGTTGGTGGCCACCCATGAACCTGCGTGAGGGCTTTGCCTTGTGGCGGGAACTGGGCACCACCCACACGGGCGAAGCCATCACCTTTCCTGCCTTGACGGCGATCCATTACGTGCACCGCCTGTCTGCCTACCTGGTGTTCGCGGTGCTGCTGGCGCTGGCCTGGGTCTTGTGGCGACAGCCGGGCCTGCAGCGCTTTGCGAAGCTGCTCGCCGCCTTGTGCGCCTGGCAATTCCTCAGTGGCCTGAGCAACGTCGTGCTCGACTGGCCACTGCTGGCTGCCGTGGCCCACACCGGTGGCGCTGCCGGGCTGGTGATTGCCTTCACCGGCGCGCTGGCGTCCACGCGGGCGGCCGCTGTTCCCACCCCCTCACTGCGCTGGTCGCAAGCCACCAGATGAGCACCGCACCAGCCCCCAAGATGACCCCTGCAGCCATGCCCTCGACCTGGCGCCAGTTCCACGCGCTGACCAAGCCGCGTGTCATTCAGCTCATCGTCTTTTGCGCCTTGATCGGCATGGTGCTGGCGGTGCCAGGCGCGCCCACCTGGGCCCAGGTGCAACTGGCGGCGGTGGCCTGCCTGGGCATCTGGCTCGTGGCGGGTGCCGCTGCCGCGTTCAATTGCGTGGTGGAGCAGCACATCGACGCCCGCATGAAGCGCACCGCCTGGCGCCCCACCGCCAAGGGTGAATTGACCAACTGGCAGACGCTGAGCTTCTCGGCGGCGCTGTGCGCGGTCGGTTCGGCCATCCTGTGGTTCTGGGTCAACCCGCTGACCATGTGGCTCACCTTCGCCACCTTCGTGGGCTACGCAATCATCTACACCGTGGTGCTCAAGCCGCTCACACCGCAGAACATCGTGATCGGTGGCGCGTCCGGTGCCATGCCACCGGTGCTGGGCTGGACGGCCATGACCAATGCGGTCGCGCCCGAGGCGCTCATCCTGTTCCTCATCATCTTCCTCTGGACGCCGCCGCACTTCTGGGCGCTGGCGCTCTACCGGGTCGAGGACTACCGCAAGTCGGGCCTGCCGATGCTGCCGGTCACCCATGGCTCCGAGTTCACGCGGCTGCAGATCCTGCTCTACACCTTTGTGTTGCTGGCGGCCACGCTGATGCCGTTCATGATGCGCATGAGTGGCTGGTTCTACCTGGTCAGCGCGCTGGCGCTGGGCATCGGCTTCTGCGGTTACGCATTCGCGCTGTGGCGGAACTATTCCGATGCCCTGGCTCGAAAGACTTTCCGCTTCTCGCTCATCCACCTGTCGCTGCTGTTCGCGGCGCTGCTGATCGACCACTACCTGCCATGGTGAACCACATTCCCCGTCGCCGTCTGCTGGCCCTGGCCAGCGCATCGCTGCTTCTGGCGGCCTGCTCCGAATCGCCGAACAGCTTCAAGGGCGTGGACATCACCGGTGCCGACTACGCCAATGCCTTCTCGCTCACCGATCACAACGGAAGCAAGCGCACGCTGGCCGATTTCAAGGGCAAGGTGGTCGTGATCTTCTTCGGCTACACGCAGTGCCCCGACGTGTGCCCCACCTCCATGAGCGAACTGGCCGAAGCCAAACGCCTGCTGGGCGCCGACAGCGACAAGCTGCAAGGCCTGTTCGTGAGCGTGGACCCCGAGCGCGACACGCCCGAGGTGATGAAGCAGTACGTCACCAATTTCGACCCGAGCTTTCTGGCCTTGTACGCGGCCCCCGGGGAGCTTGAGGCTGTCGCCAAGAGCTTCAAGGTCTACTACAAGAAGGTTGAGGGCAAGACGCCCACGAGCTACACCATGGACCACTCGGCGGGCAGCTTCGTGTACGACCCGCAAGGGCGCATTCGCCTCTACGAACGTTATGGCAGTGGCGCGCAGGGCCTGGCCGACGACGTGCGTGCCTTGCTCAAGGGCTGATGCGCGGTTGTTGCGCAGAC
This sequence comes from Hydrogenophaga sp., assembly GCF_019635465.1. GTDB lineage: Bacteria > Pseudomonadota > Gammaproteobacteria > Burkholderiales > Burkholderiaceae_C > Hydrogenophaga. The sequence continues at coordinate 183,559 of NZ_JAHBZK010000008.1, read as the reverse complement.
AGAGACACCAGCAAAAGAGGGCGCCAGCGGCGCCCTCTTTTGTTTGGTCGATGACCGTGTGACGCGTCAGTCCACCTTGGCGCCGCTGATCTTGACCATGCGCTCGTACTTGGCGCGTTCGCGGTTCATGAAGTCGGCAAAGGCTTGCGGCGTGCTGGGGGCGGGTTCGGCCAGCAGGGTGGCAAAGCGCGACTTCACCTCGGGCGACTGCAGGGCCTTGGTGAAGGCGGCATTGAGGCGCGCCACCACGTCGGCGGGCGTGCCGGCCGGCGCGATCAGGCCCCACCAGGTGTCGATCTCGAAGCCCGGCAGCGTCTCGGCCACGGTGGGCACATCTGGCATCACGCCGCTGCGTTGCGCCGTGGTGACCGCCAGTGCCTTGAGCTTGCCCGAGCGGATGTTGGCCGCCGCGGTGGCGAGGTTGTCGAAGTTGAAGTCCACCTGACCCGACAGCAGACCCAGCTGTGCCGGGTTGCCGCCGTTGTAGGGAATGTGCACCGCAAAGATGCCGGCCTGGTTCTTGAACAGCTCGCCCGCGAGGTGACCGGCGCTGCCATTGCCGCCAGAGCCATAGTTCAGGCGGCCGGGGTTGGCCTTGGCGTAGCGGATCAGGTCGGGCACGCTGTTGATGTTGAGGCGCTGAGCCGCCTCGGCATTCATCACCAGCACGTTGGGCACGCGCAGCATCTGCGTGACAGGTGCGAAATCCTTGACCGGGTCGTAGGGCAGGGACTTGAACAGCCAGGGGTTGATGCCGTGCGAGGCGGTGGTGGCGATACCCAGCGTCATGCCATCGGGCGCGGACTTGGCCACCAGACCGACGCCGATGTTGCCGCCGGCGCCCGGCCGGTTTTCGATGATCACCGTGCCCAGCGAGTCCTTGACGGCCTCGGCCAGGATGCGCGCGGTCACATCGATCGGACCACCGGGTGCAAAGGGCACCACGATGCGCATGGTCTGCGACTGTGCCCAGCTCGGCAATGAAAGGGCGGCAGCACCGAGGGCGATCGCATGGCGTCTGGAAATCATGGCTTGTCTCCTTGTTGTGGGTGGGGTGTCAGGCCTTGTCGGCCGCAGAGGTGAACGAGTCCGCGAAGAAGAACTCTTCGGGCAACTGGCCTTGGGCCACGTAGTCGCGTTTGGCCGATTCGACCACGATGGGTGCGCCGCAGGCATAGACCTCGAAGCCGCTCAGGTCGGGGTGGTCCTTCAGAACGGCCTGGTGAACGAAGCCGGTGCGTCCGCTCCAGGCGTCTTCCGGCAAGGCGTCGGAGATCACGGGCACATAGCGCAGGTTGGGCATGGCCGCCAGCTGGGCCTCGATCCAGTCGCTCTGGTACAGGTCGCCCGGGCGGCGGCCGCCCCAGTAGAGCGTGGCGGGGCGGTCGATGCCCTTGAAACGCATGTGTTCGATGATGGCTTTGATCGGCGCAAATCCGGTGCCGGAGGCCAGCAGGATCATGGGCTTGCTGCTGTCTTCGCGCAGGAAGAAGCTGCCGAACGGACCCTCGATGCGCAGGATGTCCTTTTCCTTCATCGTGCTGAACACCTGATCGGTGAACTTGCCGCCGGGCATGTGGCGCAGGTGCAGCTCGATGCCGGGTGCTTCGGACTGGGTGTGCGGCGCGTTGGCCATCGAGTAGCTGCGGCGGTCGCCATCGCGCAGGATGAACTCAACGTACTGGCCTGCGCGGTACTGGAAGGTGTCGCTGGCCGGCAGTTGCAGGCGCAGCACCATCACGTCGTGCGACGCGCGGCTCAAGCTGCTCACGCGGGCGGGCATCTTCTTGATCGGGAAGGCGCCCAGCTCGGTCACCTGGCGCGATTCGAGCACCACGTCGGTCTGCGCCACGCCGCAGCAGGTGAGCACATAGCCAGCGGCTTCTTCGTCGGCGCTCAAGGCCTTGGCCTGGTGCGGCCCATGGGCCACGCTGCCGGCAATCAGCTTGCATTTGCACGAACCGCAAGCGCCGTCCTTGCAGCCATACGGCAGGCCAATGCCCTGGCGGATGCCGGCGGCGAGCATGGCTTCGTCCGGGTTGGCGGTGAAGGTGCGCCCGCTGGGCTGCACGGTGATCGTGAATGTCATACTCGCGGTCTTTCTCGGGAGGGGCACCCAAAGAGGTGCCCTGCAAAAAGCAACCGCGCATTGTCGCAAAAACGGGATTGGCATGAACCTGCTGGGCGCCTTGCCCGCACGCTTTCGGCGTGAACGCGTCCTGATCGTGGGCTGCGGCGATGTGGGCTTGCGCAGCGCACGCGAGCTGGGGTCGGGGCGGCGCGCCCGGCTCATGGCCCTCACGTCGAGCCCGTCGCGTGTGGCTTCGCTGCGGCAGGCCGGCATCACACCATTGGTGGGCAACCTGGATGAGCCGCGAAGCCTGCAACGACTGGCGGGCCTGGCGCACCGCGTGATCCACCTGGCGGCCCCACCCAGCGAAGGTCCGGGCGATTGGCGCATCGATGCGCGCACGCGTTCATTGGTCCACGTGCTGGCACAACGCACACCGCCGTCGGTGCTGGTGTACGGCTCCACCACCGGGGTCTACGGCGACCGCCAGGGCGCGTGGACCAGCGAATCGGTGCCTGCGCGACCGCGCACGCCTCGCGCCGAGCGTCGCGTCGATGCGGAGGCGCGACTGCGCTGGCTGGGGCGTGCGCTGGACGTGCGCGTGAGCGTGTTGCGCATACCGGGCATCTACGCCAATGACCGCGAGGGCGGCACACCGCGCGATCGCCTGCAGCGTGGCACGCCGGTACTGCGCGCCGAGGACGACGTCTACACCAATCACATCCATGCCGACGACCTGGCGCGCGCGGTGGTGCTGGCGCTGTGGCGCGGGCGTGCCCAACGCGTGGTGCACGCGGTGGATGACACCGAACTCAGGATGGGCGACTACTTCGACCTGGCGGCCGATCTGTACGGGCTGCCGCGCCCGCCGCGTGTGGGCCGCGACGCGGCGCAGGATCAACTGCCGCTGATGCTGCTGAGCTTCATGAGCGAGTCGCGCCGCTTGCACAACGATCGGCTCAAGCGCGAACTGCGCCTGCGCTTGCGTTACCCCACGGTGGCGCAGGGCCTGCGCGCCTGAACGCACGCAGCAAAAAGCCCGGCGGGGCCGGGCTTGATGACTGGGGTCTTGCGCTGAGTGGTGCCGAAGGCCGGACTCGAACCGGCACACCTTGCGGCGGCGGATTTTGAATCCGCTGCGTCTACCGATTCCGCCACTTCGGCCAGGCAAGGGCGCGGATTATGGCACAGTGGCGCCATGCCATACCCCACCATCGAAGACGCGGTCGGGCGCACGCCCCTGGTCGCGCTGCAGCGCATTGCCGCTGCCGAGAACGCTGCCCGCGGCAACGTCATCCTGGCCAAGCTCGAGGGCAACAACCCGGCCGGATCGGTCAAGGATCGCCCGGCGCTGTCGATGATCCGTCGCGCGGAAGAACGGGGCGACATCCGCCCGGGCGACACGCTCATCGAAGCCACCTCCGGCAACACCGGCATTGCCCTGGCCATGGCCGCAGCCATCAAGGGCTACCGCATGGTGCTGATCATGCCGGAGGACCTGTCCATCGAGCGTGCGCAGACCATGAAGGCCTTTGGCGCCGAGCTGATCCTCACGCCCAAGAGCGGTGGCATGGAAGGCGCGCGCGACCTGGCCGAGAAGATGCAGGCCGACGGCAAGGGCCGCGTGCTCGACCAGTTCGCCAACGCCGACAACCCGCGCATCCACTACGAGACCACCGGGCCGGAGTTGTGGGAGCAGACCGGCGGGCGCATCACGCATTTCGTGAGTGCCATGGGCACGACCGGCACCATCACCGGCGTATCGCGTTTCCTGAAGGAGAAAGACGCCGGCATTCGCATCGTCGGCGCGCAGCCCAGTGAGGGCTCGCGCATCCCGGGCATCCGCAAGTGGCCTGTCGAGTATCTGCCGAAGATCTACGATCCCAAGGCGGTTGACGAGCTGATCTATGTGTCGCAGTCCGATGCCGAAGACATGGCACGCCGCATGGCGCGCGAGGAGGGCATCTTCGGTGGCATTTCGGCGGCCGGCGCGCTGTGGGCGGCGTTGCAGGTGTCGCGCACGGTCGAGAAGGCGACCATCGTCTTCGTGGTGTGCGACCGGGGCGATCGCTACCTGTCCACCGGCGTCTTCCCCGCCTGAGCGCGACGATGTCGGCCGAGTTCCGTTTTTGCCCTCAGTGCGCCACGCCGCTGCAGGCCATTACCATGGCCGAAGACGGGGGCGACAAGTCGCGCCTGCGCTGCCCGGCCTGTGGCTTCACGCACTGGAACAACCCCACGCCGGTGCTGGCGGCCATCGTCGAGCTCGAAGGGCAGGTGCTGCTGGCGCGCAACGCCGCCTGGCCGGGCAAGTTCTTCGGTCTGATCACCGGTTTCATGGAAGCGGGCGAAACGCCGGAGGAGGGCATCCGGCGCGAAATCGCCGAAGAGACCGCGTTGCAGACCGAGGCATTGAGCCTGGTGGCGGTGCACGATTTCCAGCGCATGAACCAGGTCATCATCACCTACCATGCCCGGTGTTCCGGCCAGGTGAGGCTCTCGCCCGAGCTCAGCGAGTACCGCCTGATGGCGCCCGAAGCGGTGCGTTGTTGGCGCGCTGGCACCGGTTTGGCCCTCGCACAGTGGCTTTTGTCACGCGGCCTGACCCCGACTTTCCTGGAAGACACACCAAATCCGCGCGCGACCTAAAATGCCGCGTTACCTAGCACGGAGCCCTCATGATTGCCGCTGACCGAGAACTCGATGCCCGGGGCCTGAACTGCCCGCTGCCCATCCTCAAGGCCAAAAAGGCCCTGGCGGACATGCACAGCGGCCAGACGCTCAAGATCGTGGCCACCGACTCGGGCTCGGTCCGGGACTTCCAGGCTTTCGCCAAACAGACCGGCAACCTCCTGGTGCACCAGGAGAGCGTGGGTGGCGAACACATTTCGGTGCTCAAGCGCCGGTGAGACGCGCAATGGACGTCCTGCTGGTCGATCCGCTGGTGCCCGAGGCCCTGGCATGGCTGCAGGACCGTTACCAGGTTGTCTACCAGCCCGAGCTGGCCGATGACCCTGCGCAATTGCGCCAGGCCATCGCAGAGGCCAAGGCCATCGTGCTGCCGCCGCACGTGATCGTGTCGCAGGACCTGCTGGAGCAGGCGCCTAAGCTGATGATGGTCGCGCGCATGCAGATCTCCAGCGACAACACCGACCTCGAAGCCTGCTCGCGCCGCGGCGTGCGCGTGCTGCAGGCGCGCAGCGCCACGGTGCGCTCCAATGCCGAATACCTGCTGTATGGCTTGCTGATGCTGTACCGCCGCGGCATGGTCAGTGCCCTGCTGGGCCGCAAGCTGGGCCAGGTACGCATGGGCCGCGAGCTGGCGGGCAGCACCGTGGGCCTGCTGGGTCTGGCACCGGTGGCGCACACGCTGGCACCCATGCTGCGCAGCCTGGGCGTGCGCGTGCTCGGCTACGACCCCGCGGTGCACCACGCCGCCGAACTGTGGGACAAGCTGGGCGTCGAGCCTGTGCCCATCAACGAACTGCTCGAGCGCTCCGACGCCATCACCTTGCAGATGGTGTACGCCTCGCGCTTCAAGGGCTGGATCAACGAGCGCGTGCTCAACCACTGCAAGCACGGCCAGTTGTGGGTCGGCGTGAGCCGCAGCGCGCTGTTCGATCAGGAAGCGCTGGCGCTGGCCTTGTGCGACGGTCGCATCGACGCCTGTCTGCTGGACGGGGCCAACCCGCAATTCGCCGCCGTTGGCTCGCCCTTGCACGGCATCCCCAACCTGCACCTCACGCCGCGCCTGGGCTCGCACACGCGCGAGGCCAAGCTGCGGGCGAGCTGGTACCTGGCGCGGCGCATCCACGAAACGCTCTCGCCCGACGAAGCGCGTCGCGACGCCGCCAACTCCGATTTCTCGGCGCTGGACAGCACCGGCTTCCCCGAGTCGGGCGATCCGCAGGCGGCCACGCCCTCGCAGTGGGCCGCGCTGGCCTCACTGGACCGGGATTGACGGCGCGCGGTCCGGTCAGGCCGGCACCGCGTTATCTCTGGCTCAGCGGACCAGGCCTACTCAGCCCAGGCGGGCCAGCTGGGCCTGCACCTTCTCCAGCGTGGCGCTGAAATCGGCCAGGCGCTGTTTTTCCTGATCGATCACCGCCGCCGGCGCGCGGGCCACAAAGCCTTCGTTGCCCAGCTTGCCCTGGGCTTTGGCGATTTCGCCCTGCAGCCGCGCGGCCTCTTTGCCCAGGCGCGCCTTCTCTGCGGCCATATCGATTTCCATGAACAGGCTCAGGCGCGCCTCGCCGACCACCGCCACCGGCGCCACGCCAGCGGCCTGGGCCCAAGCTGCTTCGTCGTCGAACACGCGCACCTCGGCCAGCTTGGCCAGGGACTGCAGCACCGGTGCGGCCTGACGCAGGAAGTCGGCGTCGCCCACGGCATAGAGTGGCAGGCGCTGCGCCGGTGACACGCCCATTTCTCCGCGCAAGGTGCGGCATGCGTCGACCAGGCGTTTGAGTTGTGCCACGTGGGCTTCGGCGGACTCGTCGATGCGCTCTGGCTGGCTCACGGGGTAGGTGGCCAGGGCCACGGATTCGCCCGCGCGGCCGGCCACCGGGGCCACCTTCTGCCAGAGCGCTTCGGTGATGAACGGGATGATGGGGTGGGCCAGACGCTGGATCGCCTCCAGCGTGCGGATCAGCGTGCGGCGGGTGGCGCGCTGCTGTGCGGCGTCGCCGGTCTGGATCTGCACCTTGGCGATCTCCAGGTACCAGTCGCAGAACTGGTTCCAGACGAAGTCGTAGATGGCGTTGGCCACGTTGTCCAGGCGGTACTCGGCGAAGCCCTTGGCCACCTCGGCCTCCACGCGCTGCAGCGTGGAGCTGATCCAGCGGTCAGCCTGGCTGAAGCTCAGGTACCCGTGGAAGGGCTGACCCACGGCACATTCGGCCTTGGTGTGCTCCTTCAGGCCGCAGTCGTGGCCTTCGCAGTTCATCAGCACGAAGCGGGTGGCGTTCCAGAGCTTGTTGCAGAAGTTGCGGTAGCCCTCGCAGCGCTTGCTGTCGAAGTTGATGCTGCGCCCCAGCGAGGCCAGCGCCGCGAAGGTGAAGCGCAGTGCGTCCGCGCCGTAGGCCGGAATGCCCTCGGGGAATTCCTTCTCGGTGTCCTTGCGCACGCGGGGTGCGGTCTCGGGCTTGCGCAGGCCGGTGGTGCGCTTGTCGAGCAGCGGGGCAAGCGCAATGCCGTCGATGAGGTCCACCGGATCGAGCACGTTGCCTTCGCTCTTGCTCATCTTGCGGCCCTGCGCGTCGCGCACCAGGCCGTGGATGTAGACATGGCGGAACGGCACGCGCCCGGTGAAGTGGGTCGTCATCATGATCATGCGGGCGACCCAGAAGAAGATGATGTCGTAGCCGGTGACCAGCACGCTGCTGGGCAGGTAGACGTCGTAGTCCTCGGTGGGGCCGGCCTTCTGGTCGGGCCAACCCATGGTGCTGAAAGGCACGAGGGCCGATGAATACCAGGTGTCCAGCACGTCCGGGTCGCGGGTGAGCGTTTTGCCAGGGGCTTGCGCTTGCGCGTCGGCCTCGCTGCGCGCCACGTAGATGCGGCCGTCCTCGTCGTACCAGGCGGGAATCTGGTGGCCCCACCAGAGCTGGCGGCTGATGCACCAGTCCTGGATGTTCTTCATCCACTGGTCGTAGGTGTTGACCCAGTTCTCGGGCACGAACCGCACTTCGCCGGAGGCCACGGCGTCGATGGCCTTTTGCGCGATGCTCTTGCCCGTCGGGTCCTGATCGCTGACCTTGCTCATGGCAATGAACCACTGGTCCGTGAGCATGGGCTCGACGACGGCGCCGGTGCGCGCGCAGCGCGGCACCATCAGCTTGTGCTTCTTGGTCTCGACCAGCATACCCAGCGCATCGAGGTCGGCCACCACCGCCTTGCGCGCCACGAAGCGGTCCATGCCCTGGTACTTGGCGGGCGCGTTCTGGTTGATCGAAGCCTCAAGCGTGAGCACACCGATGGTGGGCAACTGGTGGCGCTGGCCCACCGCGTAGTCGTTGTGGTCGTGCGCGGGCGTGACCTTGACCACGCCGGTGCCGAAGGCACGGTCGACGTATTCGTCGGCGATCACCGGGATCTCGCGATCGCACAGCGGCAGCTTGACCGTCTTGCCGACGATGGCGGTGTAGCGCTCGTCCTCGGGGTGCACCATCACGGCGGTGTCGCCGAGCATGGTCTCGGGGCGGGTGGTGGCCACCACCACCGAGTCGATGCCCGCGGCTGCCAGGCTGCCATCCGTGTCCACCAGCGGGTAGCGGATGTGCCAGAGAAAGCCGTCTTCTTCTTCGCTCTCCACCTCCAGGTCGCTCACCGCGGTCTTGAGCACCGGGTCCCAGTTGACCAGGCGCTTGCCACGGTAGATCAGGCCCTGCTCGTACAGGCGCACGAAGGTCTCGGTCACCACCGACGACAGCTTCGGGTCCATGGTGAAGTACTCGCGCGACCAGTCGACCGTGTCGCCCATGCGGCGCATCTGGCCGGTGATGGTGTTGCCGCTCTTTTCCTTCCATTCCCAGACCTTCTTCGTGAAGGCTTCGCGGCCCAGGTCGTGGCGGCTGAGCTTCTGCTCCTGCAGCTGGCGCTCGACCACGATCTGCGTGGCGATGCCCGCGTGGTCGGTGCCCGGCACCCACAGCGTGTTGGCGCCCATCATGCGGTGGTAGCGCGTGAGGCTGTCCATGATGGTCTGGTTGAACGCGTGCCCCATGTGCAGCGTGCCGGTCACGTTGGGCGGTGGCAGCTGGATGCAGAAGGCCGGTGCGTCGGCGCGCGCTTCGCCTGTGCCACGGAACCCGGCCTTGCCGACGCCACGCTGCTCCCACCAGGGGCCCCACTGGGCTTCGATGGGGGCGGGTTCGAAGGACTTGGCCAGCGAGTCGAGGCCGGGTTGTTGCACGGTGTCGGTCATGGGGTGCGCCAGAAAGGCAACGGCATCCCGCGGGATGCCGTTGGTAGAGACGGGGGAGGCCAGGATTTTACCGGCCCACCCTGGTGGTCAGGGGTAGCGCAGTCAGAGTGCTTCGCGGGCGGCGTCGACGCACTCGGCCAGCACGCGGCTGTCACCGACCTGGTTGGCCAGCAGCAGGATGAGCCGGGCGCTGAAGGCCAGTTGCTGCTCGGTGTCGAGGCCTGTCTGGGCGTCGAGCAACTGCTCGTAGAAGGTGTCGGCGTCCTGCCAGTTGGGGGTGGTGATCATGCGTGCACTCCGGTAAGCCCGAGGGACAGGCCGATGGCCTTGACCAAGGCGCCATCGACGGCGCTGCCGCTGGCGGCGAGGTAGCCGTCCGGGCGCACCAGTGCCCAGTCGCCCGGATTGGCCTGGCAGGCGCCCAGCAGGTGCCCCTTGGGGTCACGCACCTGTTCGACGGCCTGCGCCGCGTCGCCGGTGCCCAGCACCTGCACCACCCGCAGCGGCGTGGTGGCGCTCAAGCCCGCCAGGCGCTGGCGGGCCTGGCTGCTCAGCGGCCCGAAGGCCAGCAACAGCAGATCGCCCGCGGCCCAGTCGAGCAACTGGTTCATGCGGCCTTCGCGGCCGTTGGCCCAGCGAAACGCCACGTTCTGCACCGATTGCCCGGCCGCGCTGCCGGCGCGGTACAGGCAGGCGCGCGAGCGGGTGTAGGGGTTGGCCACCGCCATGCGACCGGTGTTGACCAGCGGACGGGCCAACGCATGGCGCTTGGCCAGCGCGATGGCCGCGTTGCGGTACAGGCGCTCCACGCCATCGGCCGGCCGCAGGAAACGGGCGGTGCGGTTGGTCACGCGCACGTTCTCGCGCGCGGCCTCCAGGCGCTCGTCGTCGTAGCTGTCGAGCAGCGACGGCGCGGCGCGTCCGCGCAGCACAGCCGCCAGCTTCCAGGCCAGGTTGTCGGCGTCGGCCACACCGGTGTTGCCTCCGCGGGCGCCGAAGGGGCTGACGATCTTGGCCGAGTCGCCCATGAAGTACACGTGACCGCAGCGCATGGTGTGCACGCACTCGCTGCGGTAGGCGTAGGGGCCGACCCAGACGATCTCGACCTCGACGTCGGGGCCGAACTGGCGGGCCAGGCGCTCACGCACCACGTCCTCGCGGCTGACCTCGGCCGGGTCGCTGTCGGGGGCCATCTGGTAGTCGATGCGCCAGACGTCGTCGGCCATCAGGTGCTGCCAGACGGCGCGGTTTTCGTTGAACGGGGCCTCGATCCAGGTGTGGCGCTCCTGCGGCGGGCGGGTGGTGAATCGCACGTCGGCGATGCACCAGCGGTCATCGCCACGCTTGCCGTCGAAGGGCACGTCCAGCCACTTGCGCAGCGGGCTGTGCGAGCCGGTGGCGTCGATCACGTGGTCGGCGCGCACCTGGTAGCTGCCGGCCGGCGTTTCGATGGTGAGCAGGGCGCTCTTGTCGTCCTGCTCGAAGGCGCTGAGGCGGTTGCGCCAGCGCAGCTCGACGTGGCCCAGCTGCTGGACGCGATCGACCAGGAAGGCCTCGATGTAGAACTGCTGGATGTTGATGAAGGGCGGCTGCTGGCTCAGGTGGTAGCCCCCCTGCTGGCGCAGGTCGAAGCTGTAGACCTCGTCGTCACCGGCGTAGGTGCGGCCCACGCTCCATTGCACGCCTTTGGCGGCGATGGGGGCGTACACGCCCAGGCGCTCGAAGATCTCGAGCGACTTTTGCGTGTAACAGATGCCGCGCGAGGACGCGCCCTTGACGCCGACCGTGTCGTCTTCGTCGAGCAGGATGGCGGCCACGCCCAGGCGGGCCAGCGAGCAGGCCATGGTGAGGCCGGTGATGCCGCCGCCCACGATCACGATGGGGTGGTGTGCGGGCGAGGACTGGCCGATCTCCGGCGGCGGCACGAAGGGGTAGCTGGGCAGCTCATAGCCGCCGCCCTGTGTGAATTCGTAGCCGTTGGTGTGGGCCACCTCGCGGTAGGCGTTCAGCGACATGCGTGCCTCCTCAGACCTTGGCGGCGCGCTCGGCCACTTCGGGGCGGTCGTTCTGCTGCGGCTTGAGAGGGGCATTGCCCTTGCCGGCGGCGCGGTCCTGGCGCCACTGCTCTTTGCGCGCCGTCCACTCGTTCAGGCGGGCATGCGCGGTCTTGCTCTCCTGCAGCATCTGGAACTCGTCGGCCAGTTGCGCGGTGAGCTCCAGGCGGATGCCGTTCGGATCGAAGAAGTAGATGCTCTTGAAGATGTGGTGGTCGGTCACACCCAGCACCTCGATGCCGCTCGCTTCCAGGCGGGCCTTGGTGGCTTCGAGTTCGTCGACGGTGTTGACACGAAAGCTGATGTGGTTGACCCACTTCGGCGTGTTGGGGCTGGGCAGTGCGGCCTCGTCGTCGCCCAGGTCGAAGAAGGCAATGAACGAGCCGTCCTGCAGGCGGAAGAAGAAGTGTGTGTACGGGCAGTACTCACCGGTGCTGGGCACGTAGTCGCTCTGGATGATGTGGTAGAGCGGCAGGCCCAGGATGTCTTCGTAGAAGCGGCGGGTCTCCTCGGCGTCGCGGGCGCGGTACGCGTAGTGGTGCAGTTGCTGGATCGGTGCCGGTGCGGGCAGATCGGCAAGGGGCTTGGCGGGCGTCATGGCGGTCTCCTTCGTCAGGGCGGCAAATTTACCATAGCGAAATGCGTTTCTCCAAACGTAATTCCTGGTCGAGACGACCAGGGGCGATGAGAACGCTTATCAATCAGTATTTGCTGATAGGCACGGGCAATTTGCCGCATAGCCCAGAACAATTAGACGATCGTCCATGGCCGGACTAAGGTCCTCCAGCGTCACTGGCGCGTGTGCGCCGGTGGGCAATCCTCAACCCACGCAAGGAGATGAACATGCCCGCATTGAAAGGCAGCAAGACCGAGCAGTGCCTCAAGGACGCCTTCGCCGGCGAATCCCAGGCCAACCGCCGCTACCTGTACTTCGCAAACAAGGCCGACGTGGAAGGCCAGAACGATGTGGCGGCGCTGTTCCGCTCGACCGCCGAGGGCGAAACCGGCCACGCCCATGGCCACCTCGAATTCCTGGAAGCCTCGGGCGACCCCGCCACTGGCCTGCCGATCGGCAGCACCCGCCAGAACCTCGCATCGGCCGTGGCTGGCGAAACCCACGAGTACACCGACATGTACCCGGGCATGGCCAAGACCGCCCGCGAAGAAGGCTTCGACGAGATTGCCGACTGGTTCGAAACCCTGGCCAAGGCCGAGCGTTCGCACGCCAACCGCTACCAGAAGGCGCTGAACGAACTGGTGGATTGAGGCCACCCCCGCGCCGCGCCTGCGGCGCGTCACCCCCTCAAGGGGGCGGTGCGAGCGGACCGGGAAACCCGGATCCGCCGCACCCTGGAAGCTGCGCCCACCCGGGCGCAGTGCAATGCAAAGGGCTCACCGAGCCCTTTGCATTGCCGACCCCACGACAGACCCCGCTCAGACGGAGACAAGAACATGGCCACCGAAGGCAACCTGCAGGCGCCGACGCGCCATCCGCTCGACTGGAAGAACCCCGACTTCTGGAACGAGGACAAGCTCAACCACGAGCTCGAACGCATCTTCGACATCTGCCACGGCTGCCGCCGCTGCGTGAGCCTGTGCGGCTCGTTCCCGACGCTGTTCGATCTGGTCGACGAGAGCTCGACCATGGAAGTCGATGGCGTGGACAAGAAGGACTACTGGAAGGTGGTCGATCAGTGCTACATGTGCGACCTGTGCTACATGACCAAGTGTCCGTACACGCCGCCGCACGAGTGGAACCTGGACTTCCCGCACACCATGCTGCGGGCCAAGGCCATCAAGTTCCGCAAGGGCGAGGTCGGCAAGGCCGAGCAGTTCCTGGCCTCGACCGATGTGCACGGCAGCTTTGCCGGCATTCCGGTGGTGGTGCAGGTGGCCAATGCGGTGAATCACATGCCGGCCGCGCGCGGTGCCATGGAGAAGGTGCTGGGTGTGGACCGCAACGCCTGGCTGCCCGACCTGGCGACGAAGAGATTCCGTTCGGCCGCGCCCAAGGCCCAGGCCACGAACGTGGTTGACGGGGAGAAGACCCCCGGCAAGGTGGCGATCTTCTCGACCTGCTACATCAACTACAACGAACCCGGCATCGGTCTGGACCTGCTGCGCATCCTCGACCACAACGCCATCCCCTACGAGCTGGTCGACAAGGAAAAGTGCTGCGGCATGCCCAAACTCGAGTTGGGCGATCTGGACTCGGTGCAGCAAAGCAAGGAGGCCAATATCCCGGTGCTGGCGAAGTACGCCCGCGAGGGCTACGCCATCCTGGCCGCCGTGCCCAGTTGCGCGCTGATGTTCAAGCAGGAGCTGCCACTCATGTTCCCGGATGACGCGGACACCCAGCTCGTCAAGGAAGCGATGTGGGACCCGTTCGAGTACCTCATGGCGCGCAAGCGCGACGGCCTGCTCAAGACCGACTTCCCCAACGCCCTGGGCAACGTGAGCTACCAGGTGCCCTGCCACAGCCGGGTGCAGAACGTGGGCAAGAAGACCGAAGAGATGCTCAAGCTGGTGCCGGGCACCACGGTCAATACCATCGAGCGCTGCTCCGGCCACGCCGGCACCTACGGCGTGAAGAAGCGGCACCACCAGGATGCTTTGAAGATCGGCAAGCCGGTGTTCAAGGCCATGGCCACCATGAAGGACGGCAGCCCGCCCGACGTCATCAGCTCCGACTGCCCGCTGGGCGGGCACCACATTGCCCAGGGCTTTGACGTCAACGGCCTGGGCAGCCCCGACCTGCAACACCCCTTGAGCCTCATTGCGAAGGCCTATGGCCTGAAGTGAGGGGCTTCGCACCATGCAACTGACCGGACACATCACCGCCGACAGCCTCATGACGCTGGAGGCCTACAGCAAGTGGCGCAAGGCCCACAAGCCCGAGGTCATCGCGCACCGCAAGCTGCGCTCGGTGCATCTGGGCGAACACCTCAACCTGCAGTTCGAGAGCGAGCTGACGATCCGCTACCAGATCCAGGAGATGTTGCGGGTCGAGAAGATCTTCGAGGAAGAGGGCATTGCGCAGGAGATCGAGGCCTATGCGCCGCTGGTGCCCGATGGCAGCAACTGGAAGGCCACCATGCTGCTGGAATACACCGACATCAACGAGCGCCGCCGCGAACTGGCCCGGTTGATCGGCATCGAGGACCGCCTGTTCGTCGAGGTCGAAGGCATGAAGCGCGTGTACGCCATTGCCGACGAAGACCTTGATCGCGAGAACGACGACAAGACCTCCGCCGTGCATTTCGTGCGCTTCGAGTTCACCCCAGCCATGGTCGCGGCCATCCGCGCCGGCGCCAGCGTCAAGCTGGGCTGTGACCACACCAACTACCCGGCGCACGTGCAGATTGCGCCCGAGACACTGGCCAGTCTGGCGGGTGATTTCCGCTGAGCCGGCGGCCACGATAATCGGGGGCTTCCTGCGGGAAGCCCCTTCTTTTTGCCACCCATGCTGTTCGTCATCTCCCCCGCCAAGGCGCTCGACTACGAGACGCCGCCCCACATCGACCAACACAGCCGCCCGCTGTTCGTGCCCGAAGCCTCTGAGCTGGTGGCGGTCATGCGCCGCAAGTCGCCGCAGCAGATCGCCGAACTGATGGACCTGTCCGACAAGCTGGCCGCACTCAACGCGGCGCGCTACGAAGCCTGGCGGCCCAGCTTTACCGCCAAGAACAGCAAGCAGGCGGTGCTGGCCTTCGATGGCGACGTGTACGGGGGGCTGGATGCCAAATCGCTCGACGCCGACGAACTCGACTGGCTGCAGCAGCACCTGTGCATCCTCAGCGGGCTGTACGGCGTGTTGCGTCCCCTGGACCGCATGCAGCCTTACCGGCTGGAGATGGGCACGCGCCTGAAGACGGCGCAAGGCAACAGCCTCTATGCCTACTGGGGCAGCCGCATTGCCGAGTACCTCAACCAGCGCGCCCGCGCCGACAAGAGCCCGGTGCTGGTCAACCTCGCCAGCGAGGAGTACTTCAGGGCGGTGGACCTCAAGGTGCTCCAGCCCCGGGTGGTCACCTGCGTGTTTGAAGAACGCAAGGGTGTGGGGTACAAAATCATCAGCTTCAACGCCAAGCGTGCGCGCGGCCTGATGGTGCGCTGGGCGCTGAAGCACCGCGCGGCCACGCCGGAGCAGCTCAAGGCGTTCGACATCGAAGGCTACCGATTCGAGCCCACGGTGTCGGGACCCGATCGCTACGTATTTCGACGCGACGCGCAGACCTGAGAGGAGACCCCATGGCACAGACGATCACCCCCGATTTGCGGCGCTGGATCATCGAGCAGGCCAGTGCCGGCTTTTCGCCCGACGCGGTCATCAAGGCCATGGTCGAGGCCGGCTGGCAGGCGGGCGTGGCCGAGAAGGCGCTCGA
The DNA here is from genome assembly GCF_019635465.1 of Hydrogenophaga sp. Lineage (GTDB taxonomy): Bacteria > Pseudomonadota > Gammaproteobacteria > Burkholderiales > Burkholderiaceae_C > Hydrogenophaga. The sequence goes on along the minus strand of NZ_JAHBZK010000008.1, from coordinate 168,124 downwards.
GCAGACCATGAAGGACCATTTGCGCGGCATGCCCGCTCAGCAGCTGGCGGCCATGCCGAGCGAGCTGCGCGACGAGGTGCTGGGCGCGGTGGGCATCGCCACCCGGGTGCCCACGATCGACCTCACCGGTTCGCCGCGCCGCATCGACGCCGGCGACCGCTGGGTCGACGTCATCAGCCACATGACCAATCCGCGCGTGGTGGTGCTGGGCAACCTGCTCAGCGCCGACGAATGCGACGCGGTGATCGAGTCGGCCAAGCCGCGCATGGCGCGTTCGCTGACCGTGCAGACCACTACCGGCGGTGAGGAGCTCAACCCCGACCGCACCAGTAATGGCATGTTCTTCACCCGCGGCCAGACGCCCGAGGTGGCCGCCATCGAGGCGCGCATCGCCCGCCTGGTGGGCTGGCCGGTCGAGAACGGCGAGGGCGTGCAGGTGCTGCATTACCGCCCGGGCGCCGAGTACAAGCCGCACTACGACTACTTCGCGCCCGACGAACCCGGCACGCCCACCATCCTCAAGCGGGGTGGCCAGCGCGTGGCCACGGTGGTGATGTACCTCAACGAGCCCACACGCGGCGGCGGCACCACCTTCCCCGATGTGGGGCTGGAGGTGGCGCCGGTGCGCGGCAGCGCCGTGTTCTTCAGCTACGACCGCCCGCACCCGAGCACGCGCACCCTGCACGGCGGCGCGCCCGTGATCGAGGGCGAAAAATGGGTGGCCACCAAGTGGCTGCGCCTCAACGAGTTCAAGTGATCGAGTCCAAGTGATGGCCAACACGCCCGAACAGTCCCAGCTGGGCAAGGCCTCGGCCTACATCGACCGGTACGACCCCAGCCTGTTGTTTCCGCTGCCGCGCGAGGCCAAGCGGCGCGAGATCGGCATCGCCGGCAGTGTGCCCTTCGTGGGTTGCGACCTGTGGACCGCCTACGAGCTGTCCTGGCTCAACCGGCGTGGCAAGCCGCAGGTGGCGATCGCGCACATCACCGTGCCGTGCGAGAGCACGCACATCGTCGAGAGCAAGTCCTTCAAGCTCTATCTGAACAGCTTCAACAACACAGCCTTTGACAGCGCCGATGCGGTGCGCGACCAACTGCGCGGTGACCTGAGCGCCGCCGTGTGGCACGGGCAGGCTGTGCAGGCCTCGGTGGGCGTGCGCCTGGTCGCGCCCGACCGCTTTGATGCCGAACCCATCCACGAGCTTGACGGCCTCAGCCTCGACCGACTTGATGTCGAGTGCACGCGCTACGAGCCCGCCCCCGAGCTGCTGGGCGCCGCCTTCGACGAGCAACCGGTGAGCGAGACACTGGTGAGCCACCTGCTCAAGAGCAACTGCCTCGTGACCGGGCAACCCGACTGGGGCAGCGTGCAGATCGCCTACAGCGGGCCGCAGATCGACCAGGCCGGTCTGCTGCAGTACCTGGTGAGCTTTCGCAACCACAACGAGTTTCATGAGCAGTGTGTCGAGCGCATCTACATGGACGTGTGGACGCGCTGCAAGCCGGCCAAGCTGAGCGTCTACGCGCGCTACACACGCCGCGGCGGGCTGGACATCAACCCCTGGCGCAGCAGCCACCCGCAGCAGCCGCCGGTCAATATCCGCACCGCGCGGCAATAGGCCGAGGCGAGCCCGGCCTTCACTGGCTCAGGCGGCGCGCTCGAAGCCGCCCAGCAGTTCGGCCGCGTTGACGCCCACCTCGCTCACGGCGTAGCCGCCTTCGAAGGTGAACACCGTCGGCAAAGACAGCCCGGCCAGGGCGGCGCCGATGCCGGCGTAGTCGGTGGTCCTGAGCCGGAAGCCCGAAATCGGATCGCCCTCGAAGGTGTCCAGCCCCATGGGCACCACCAGCGCGGTGGCGCCATGGGTGCGCACCGCCGCCATCGCCTCGTCGAGCGCCTGGCGCCAGGCCGGCAAGCCCGTGCCGCGCGGCAGTGCCCAGTTCCGGTTGAAGCCCGTGCCCTCGCCAGCACCGGTCTCGTCGGCATGGCCTAGGAAGAACGGGTACTCGGTGCGCGGATCGCCGTGGATGGACAGCGTGAGCACGTCGGCGCGCTCATAGAAGATGGTCTGGGTGCCGTTGCCGTGGTGGTAGTCGATGTCGAGCACCGCCACCTTGTCGTGCCCACCATCGCGCAGCGCCTGGGCTGCGATGGCGCCGTTGTTCAAAAAGCAGTAACCACCAAAGAAGGCGGGCCCGGCGTGGTGACCGGGGGGACGCGTCAGCGCAAAGGCGCTGCGTTGCCCGACCAGTACCGTGCGCGCCGCCGCCAGCGCGCAGGCCGCGCCGGCGCGGGCCGCGCGCCAGGTGCCCGCCATCAGCGGGCTGCCCGAGTCGAAGGCGAACAGACCCAGGCGCGCCGCGGCGTTCTCGGGCAGTCGGTCGGCGCGAAAACCATGTGCATTGGGCAGGGGCCACACCGAGGGCAGGGCGTCGCGCCCGGCGTTGGCCGGATCCATGGCGACCCAGTCATCCCAGGCCGTGGCCAGTGTGTGCAGGTAGCGCGGGTCGTGGATGCGGGCGATGGCGGCGTCCAGCTCGGCATCGGCCACCGTGGGCGCTTCGATCGGGCCGGCGCCGCGCCGCAGCAGCTCGGCAAGCACGAAGCCGAGGCGCTCGGGCACCTCGTGGCAGGGCACCATGCGCCCGCGGTACATCTCTTCGCGCCCGGCGTGCAAGGCGTGTTCGGTGTTGTGCCAGATCCGCATGGTGTTGCCGCAAGCCTTTCGTGATGTCAGAAGCCCACCATTGAACTACAAACCCGCCTCGACAAAGGTGCCACTGCGGGCACCGGGAGGTGTCGACGATGTCCATCCAGCCGGGCGCCAAGCCCTTCGTGTTCGTGCTCATGCCGTTCGATTCGGCCTTCGACGACATCTACCGCTACGGCATCAAGCGTGCCTGCGAGGAACAGGGCTGTTATTGCGAGCGCGTGGACGAACAGATGTTCGACGGCAGCATTCTGGACCGCATCTACCACCAGATCCGCAGCGCTGACGTGGTGGTGGCCGACCTCACCGGTCGAAATGCCAACGTCTTCTACGAGACCGGCTACGCGCACGGGCTGGGCAAGCGGGTGATCCTGCTGACGCAGCGGCAGGAGGACATCCCTTTTGACCTGCGGCACTACCACCACATCGTCTACGGCGGGCGCATAGCCGATCTCGCCACCGAACTGGGGCGGCGCATTGCCTGGGCGCTGGCGCAAGCCGGTGGTGCTGGTACATCGCGCCACTCGGTGCGCTACAGCATCCAGGGCGTGCAAGTGGCCGACGATGTGCAGACCGACATCGTGGAGTACAGCGACGAAGGCAGCGGCGTGCTCAGCCGGGTGTTGCAGATCGACGTGATCAACGACAGCGAGCGCGTGGTGCGCAAGGGTGAGCTCGACATCGGGGTGATCCTGGAAAGCTTCACCGGCGCACAGGCCTCGCGCCTGGACGACGGCCGCTACTGGCACGTGATCACCGACCTCGGCGACATCTTTCCCGGTTCACTGCGGGCCGTGAAGCTGCATCTGCAGATCCCCAACGGGGCGGATCATCGCCGCCTGACCACCGACGGCGTGCGCGTCGATCTCAAGGAGATTTCTTCTGCCGGGCAGCGCAGCTTCCGTTTCTTTGCGCGACTGCGCTCGCGCGATCAGGTCGAGCATGCACGGCACTTTGTGCCACCCGCGCCGCTGGAGTCCGAGGGCAGCCAGGCGACGCGGCGCTGTTGAGGCGCCCGCCAGGCGCCCGTCGCGCAGGGCCTCAGCCGGCGTCGCGAAACGATACCAATGGCGCCAGCGGGTCGAACTGCCCCTGGCGCCGTTCCTTCATGGCGGTGATGGCCTCGCGCACGGTGGCGTTGCTCCAGACCGCGCCCTGCAGCCAGCCCATCTGGCGCAGGCTGTCTTCGGTGCTGTGCTCGCGGGCGTAGTCGATGGCCTGCTTGCTGCCCCAGATGGCCACCGGCGGCTTCGATGCGATCTCGCGCGCGCACTGAAGCGCCGCGTCAACGGTCGCTGCGTGCGAGTCGAACACCTCGTTGACCAGGCCGACGGCCATGGCACGCTGCGCGCTCATGCGGCGGCCGGTGTAGGCCAGCTCCTTCACCACGCCAGGGGGCACCAGCTTGGGCAGGCGCTGCAGAGTGCCGACGTCGGCCACCATGCCGATGTTGATCTCCTGGATGCAGAAGAAGGCGTCGGTGCTGGCGTAGCGGATGCAGCCGGCGGTGACCATGTCGACCGCGCCGCCGATGCAGCCACCCTGGATGGCGAAGATCACCGGTACGCGCAGGCGCTCGATCTTGGTAAAGGTGGCCTGCATGTCGGTGAGCAGGTCGAAGATGGCGGCGCGCCCCTGCGGGCTGGCGTCGTCCATGGTGATGGCGCCACCGAAGGTCTCCAGGTCCATGCCGGCGCTGAAGTGCTTGCCGGTGCTGCTGATGACCAGCGCCCGCGCGCGGCCCTCCTGGTGCAACTGCGTGAGCAAGGCGTCGAGCTCGCGCCAGAAGGTCGGGCCCATGGTGTTCATCGCCTGGGGCCGGTTGAGCGACAGGTGGGCGACGTGGTCAGTCCAGCTCAGGGAAAAGCAGGTCGGTGCGTTCATCGGGGTGGGCCTTGTCTCGTGGCTTGGGGCGGGCGGGGCCACTGTAGGCGGCCTCCTGCGCCTCGGGTGTCCCGGGTTTGACGAGCTTGCTCGCGCGCACACCCAGCAGCCGGAAGCGCTTGCTCAGGTCCACCCGCTTGAGGCATTGGCCTGCGGCTCGGCGGATCGCGGCGGCGTCGGCCGTCGGGGCATCCAGCGTCAGGTCGCGCGTGACCTTGGTGAAGCCCACGTAGGTCAGCTTGACGCCGATGGTGCGCGCCAGGTAGCCCTTGCGTTGCAGGTCGCTGGCCACCTGCTCGCATAGGCGGGTGAGGATGGCGCCGAGCTCGGCGCGGTCGTGCACCGCGTGCAGATCGCGCTCGAAGGTGGTCTCGCGGCTCATGCTCACCGGCTCGCTCTCGGTCACCACGGCGCGCTCGTCGCGTCCCCAGGCGGCCTCGTGCAGCCAGGCGCCATAGCTCTTGCCAAAGGTGGCGATCAGCCAGTCGCGCTCGCGCGCAGCCAGCTCACCCAGGGTCTGGATGCCGTGCGCCTTGAGCTTCTCGTCGGCCTTGGGGCCGATGCCGTTGAGCTTGCGGCAGGGCAGCGGCCAGATCAGCTGCTGCAGGTCGTCGGGCTGCACGATGCTGATGCCGTTGGGCTTGTTGAACTCGCTGGCGAGCTTGGCCAGCAGCTTGTTGGGCGCCACGCCGATCGAGCAGGTCAGGCCAGTGGCCTGGTGGATGCTTTTCTGGATGAGCCGCGCCAGCACGCGACCACCTTCGCGCTGGCCACCGGGCACGTCGGTGAAGTCGATGTAGACCTCGTCGACGCCGCGGTCCTCCATCACCGGCGCGATCTCGGTGATGACCTGCTTGAAGGTGCGCGACAGGCGCCGCACCTCATCGAAGTCCACCGGTAGCAGGATGGCGTGCGGGCACAGTTTGGCGGCTTTCATCAGCCCCATGGCCGAGCCCACGCCAAACTGTCGCGCCGCGTAGGTGGCGGTGGTGGCAACACCCCGGCCCACGTAGTCGGCCAGGCGCGGAAAGGCGTCGGGCGGGATGCGGTCGAGCGTCCCGGGGCCCCATTCGATGTCGGGGTGGGTCTGTCGCAGGCGTTCGAACATCTCGTCCTCGCGCCGCCGGCCACCGCCGATCACCATTGGCAAGCCCTTGAGCTGGGGGTAGCGCAGCAGTTCGACGGACGCAAAAAAAGCGTCCATGTCGAGGTGGGCGATGCGGCGCGTCGGATGCACCCGGCGATCGTAGCCCGCTTACCATGACCGGTATCGCACCTGCCCGAGGAGAACCCCATGACCCATCCGCTGACCCGTTTGCTGGCCGCCGCCCTGGTGGGTGTTGGCGTGGCGGTTGCTGGCCTGGCCGTGAGCCAGGGCCTGGAGCGCTTCCGGCTGGCCGACCGCACGGTCACGGTCAAAGGCCTGGCCGAGAAAGATGTGGAGAGTGATTTCGCGGTCTGGACGCTGTCGTTTCGGCGCGGCGGCAACGCGTTTGGCGATGTGCAGAAGGCGCTGGCCAGTGACCGCGACGCGGTCGTTGCCTTTCTCCACAAGCGCGGCTTCAAGGACGACGAGATCGAGGTCCGGCCACTGGCCGTGCAGGACTTGTTTGCGCGCGAGTACGGCAGCGGCCAGCAGGCGCTGCGCTACCAGGGCAACGGGCAGGTGATGGTGAAGTCGGCCCGGGTGGCCGAGGTGCAGGGCGCGGCGCTGGCGGTTGACCCGCTGATCCAGTCGGGTGTGCAGCTCAGTGGCGACAGTGGCGGGCCGAGCTTTCAGTTGCGCGGCTTCAACGACGTGAAGGCCCCGCTGCTCAGCGAGGCCACGCGCAATGCACGTGAGCAGGCGCAGAAATTCGCCGCCGAAGCCGGTGCCACGCTCGGGCCGCTCAAGATCGCCAACCAGGGCGTTATTTCCATCAGCGGTGCCGATGGGCTGGACCACGACAGCGACGGCTCGCGCATGAAGCGCTTGCGCGTGGTCAGCACCTTCGTGTACGAGCTGCGCTGAGGCAGCGCCGAATCTGGCTCAGGCGGTCGGGAAGGTGCCGGGCAACAGCACCGACTTGTCCACCGTCTCGATGTTGGTGTGGCCGCAGAAGGCCATGGTGAGGTCGAGCTCCTTGTGGATGATCTCCAGCGCCTTTGAAACGCCGGCCTCGCCCATGGCGCCCAGGCCGTAGAGGAAGGCGCGGCCGATGTACGCGCCGCGCGCACCCAGGGCGCGCGCCTTGAAGACATCCTGCCCGCTGCGCACGCCGCCGTCCATGTGAACCTCGATCTGCGAGCCCACCGCGTCGACGATGGTGGGCAGTGCCTCGATGCTGCTTTGCGCGCCGTCGAGCTGGCGCCCGCCGTGGTTGCTCACGATCAGGGCATCGGCGCCCGACTTGACCGCCAGTTGCGCGTCTTCCACGTCCTGGATGCCCTTGAGGATGAGCTTGCCGCCCCAGCGGTTCTTGATCCACTCGACGTCGCCCCAGTTGAGCGCCGGGTCGAACTGCTGCGCGGTCCAGGCGCCCAGGTTGGCCATGTCGGTCACGCCCTGCACGTGGCCGACGATGTTGCCGAACTGGCGCCGCGGTGTGCCCAGCATGCCCAGCGCCCAGCGCGGCTTGGTGGCGATGTTGATCATGTTGGCCAGCGTGAGCTTGGGCGGTGCCGACAGGCCGTTCTTGAGGTCCTTGTGGCGCTGGCCGAGGATCTGCAGGTCCAGCGTGAGCACCAGCGCGCCGCAGTTGGCGGCCTTGGCACGGTCGATGAGGCGCTCGATGAAAGCTCGGTCCTTCATCACGTAGAGCTGGAACCAGAAGCCTTCGCCGGCGTGCTGGGCCACGTCCTCGATCGAGCAGATGCTCATGGTCGACAGCGTGAACGGAATGCCGAACTTGCGGGCCGCACGTGCGGCGAGGATCTCGCCGTCGGCGTGCTGCATGCCGGTCAGGCCGGTGGGCGCGATGGCCAGCGGCATGGCGGTGTCCACGCCCACCATGGTGGTGCGGGTGCTGCGGTTCTCCATGTTGACCGCCACGCGCTGGCGCAGCTTGATCTTCTGGAAGTCGCTCTCGTTGGCGCGGTAGGTGCCTTCGGTCCACGAGCCGGAATCGGCGTAGTCGTAGAACATGCGCGGCACGCGCTTTTGCGCCAGCACGCGCAGGTCTTCGATGTTGGTGATCACGGTCATGGCTTTGTCTCCTCGGGTGCGCCTGTTGCCTGGCCGCGATGGTAGCGAGGCACGGCCGCGGCGGCACGTGAAAGCGAGACAGCGCCGATTGAAAATTCTTGAGTGAGCCGCTCGGCAGGTGCAAGGCCGGCCCGCCGGGTCGATGTCAGCACCGCGCCCGTGGTCCGGCGGGGCTGCGTTTCAACTGCAGTGCAGGCTGCCGCACCCACCAGGGTTGGCGGGCGTGAAGGCCGCGCCCGAAGCGAACGACTCGCTGGCCGAGTCGAAGCCGGCTTGCCGCATGAGCTGGGCCAGACCGGCATCCATGCTGGCCGCGTGCTGCGGAAACCATTCGGCCAGGGCGTCGAGCATCTGTGCCACCAGACCCGTCTGGCCTTGCCCTGCGCGCTTGAAAACCTCGAGCAAGGTGTCCAGCACGGCAGCGTGCTGCATGGCATGGCAGTTCTGCGCCGAGAAGCCGATGGCCTGCAGCCAGCGTTCCTCCTGGGCAAAGTGCGCCTCGGTGTGTGCGATGAGCCGCTCGAATAGAGGCAGCAGCGTGTCGGGCGACGCCTGGCGCAGGTCGTCGACCAGCGCCAGGAATTCTTCGTGGGTGTCGTCCATGCGCACGTCACCGGTGCGCCAGGTGTCCGCGGGTGAAGCCAGGGTGGTGTCCATGGCCCGCAGACTAAGGGCGGGCGGGCAGTGCGGCCTTGACGAAGGTCAAGCGGGTGGCGTGGCGCCTCAACCCGCAGTGGCCAGCCGCTGACGATGCCGCTCGATCTGCGCGCGCACCTGCGCCGGCGCGGTGCCGCCCAGGGTGTTGCGCGCCGACAGCGAGCCGCGCAGGCTGAGCACGTCGTAGACGTCCTTGTCGATGCTGGCGTGAAAGCCTTGCAGCACGGTCAACGGCAGTTCGGACAGGTCGCAGTTGTGGCTGGTGGCGGCCTTGACGGCGTGGGCCACGGTTTCGTGCGCATCGCGGAAGGGCAAGCCCTTTTTCACCAGGTAGTCGGCCAGGTCGGTGGCGGTGGCGTAGCCCTTGTTGGCGGCGGCTTCCATGGCCGCGGCATTGACGGTAATGCCGCCCGACTTGACGCCAGTGGCCGGATCGGCCTGGCCACCCACCATCTCGGCAAAGATGCGCAAGGTGTCCTTGAGGGTGTCTACGGTGTCGAACAGGGGTTCCTTGTCTTCCTGGTTGTCCTTGTTGTAGGCCAGGGGCTGACCCTTCATGAGGGTGATCAGGCCCATGAGGTGGCCCACCACCCGACCGGTCTTGCCGCGTGCGAGTTCGGGCACGTCCGGGTTCTTCTTCTGGGGCATGATCGACGAGCCGGTGGTGAAGCGGTCGGCGATCTTCACGAAGCCGAAGTTCTGGCTCATCCACAGGATCAGCTCTTCGCTGAAACGGCTGATGTGCACCATGCACAGCGATGCCGCCGCTGTGAATTCGATGGCGAAGTCGCGGTCGCTCACGCCGTCGAGGCTGTTCTGGCTCACGCCCTCCATGCCCAGCGTGCGCGCCACGCGTTCGCGGTCGAGTGGGTAGGTGGTGCCGGCCAGCGCCGCACTGCCCAGCGGCAAACGGTTGGTGCGTCGGCGCACATCGGCCATGCGCTCGGCATCGCGCGCGAACATCTCGACATAGGCCAGCAGGTGGTGCCCGAAGCTCACGGGTTGCGCCACCTGCAGGTGGGTGAAGCCCGGCAGGATGACATCGACATTGCCTTCTGCCACGTCCACCAGCGCGCGCTGCAGATCGACCAGCAAGTCGGTGATGAGGTCGATCTCGCTGCGCAGCCACAGGCGCACATCGGTGGCCACCTGGTCGTTGCGGCTGCGCCCGGTGTGCAGTCGTTTGCCGGCGTCGCCGACCAGCTGGGTCAGGCGCGCTTCGATGTTGAGGTGAACGTCCTCGAGGTCGAGCTTCCAGTCAAACGCGCCGGAGGCGATCTCCTGGGTGATCTGCGCCATGCCGCGCTGGATGTCGGCGTAGTCCGATTGGCCGATGATGTTCTGCGCCGCCAGCATCTCGGCGTGTGCGAGACTGCCCTGAATGTCGGCTTGCCACAGGCGTTTGTCGAAGAAGACGCTGGCGGTGTATCGCTTGACCAACTCGCTCATCGGCTCCGAGAATAGGGCGGACCAGGCTTCGGATTTCTTGTCGAGTTGGTTGGATGACATGGTGTTGTCAGCGGCTGGATGAGGGGGTTATCAAGCGCCTGGGCAACCATGCGCGGGCCTGGGTGGCCGACCGAACGGAAAACGGCATCGCTTCCCATGAAAGATTCGCGGATTTTATCGACCTTCCAGGAACTGCCCCACGCGGCAGGTGCGCGGCCCCTGACCGAGATGCCCGAGTACGTGCGGGCGCGCGTGCAGGTCTTCGATACCTGCCAGGTGGGCGTGGTGCTGCGCGCCGTGCTGTTTGTCGAAGCGGTGGTCGCCGTGGGCGCCCTGTTCATCGCGGACGGCTTTGTCTCCTGGGCCATTTCAATGGCGGTGCTGACGGGCGCAGCCTTGCCGGCGGTGCTGACCTGGTTGCTGGCCGTGTGTGCGCTCAAACGTTTCATGGGCCGGCTGGAGGCGCCCGCCCAGTGGGGTGTCGGCGTGTCCCTGGGGGCACTGGCGGGTGTGTATGGCTTCGGCATGATGGCCTGGCTGGACATCGTGCAGCAGCCGCTGTGGGTGGCGAGTGCGGCGGCGGGTGCCCTGGTTGCGGCGGTGCTGGTGGCCGGGCTGGTGTGGCGGGCCAAGGCGCGCATGCCGGCCAGCACCACGGCGCGTCTGGCCGAGTTGCAGGCCCGCATCCGCCCCCACTTCCTGTTCAACACCCTCAACAGCGCCATTGCGCTGGTGCGCGAGGAGCCGGCCAAGGCCGAAAGCCTGCTCGAGGACCTGAGCGAACTGTTTCGCCACGCCCTGGCCGACCCCAAGGAGGCCGTGCCGCTGTGGCAGGAACTGGAGCTGGCCGAGCACTACCTGGCCATCGAGCATGTGCGCTTTGGCGACCGGCTGCAGATCGAGTGGGCCATCGACGAGTCGGCCTCCCGGGCCCGCTTGCCGCCCCTGATCCTGCAGCCGCTGGTGGAAAACGCCATCAAGCATGGGGTGGAGCCCAGCCCCACGGGCGCCACGGTGCGTATCAGCACGCAGCGGCGCGGCGGGGTGGTGGTGATCAAGGTGACCAACACTGTGCCAGCGGGCTCCGGGCGCAAAGGCAACGGCCTGGCACTCGACAATGTGAGGCAGCGGCTGTCCTTGCTGCATGATGTGCAGGGTCGCTTCCAGAGCGCGCTGGTCAACGGCGTGTTTCAGGTTCGGCTCGAAATCCCGGTATAAGCGCGACATGGCACACGCCTGAGCACGGAGCGAGACATGGCATTGAAGGTTCTGATCGTCGACGATGAAACCCTGGCGCGGTCGCGCATGCGCACCCTGCTGGCCGAATGCACCGAGCCCCGCACCGATGTGGTGGGCGAGGCCAGCAACGCGGTGCAGGCGATGGACATGATCCAGCGCTCGCACTGCGAACTGGTGTTGCTGGACGTGCACATGCCCGGAGTCGATGGCATCACCCTGGCCAACACCTTGCGCCAGATGCCCGCGCCGCCCTCGATTGTGTTTGTCACGGCCTACCCGGAACACGCCGTGAGCGCTTTCGAGGTTGAGGCCATCGATTACCTCACCAAGCCGGTGCGCCGCGAGCGGCTGCAGCAAGCCCTGCAGAAAGTGGTCAAGACGCGCGCTGGCAAGGAAGGCAACCCCGACGCCGGCCCGCCCGAGGCGCTCATCATCCAGGAGCGCGGTCGCAGCGAGCGCGTGGCCCTGTCGGACATCATCTACCTCAAGGCCGAACTCAAGTACATCACCGTGCGCACGGCCGAGAAAGAGCACATCTACGACGGCGCGCTCAGCGACCTGGAATCGCGCTATTCCCACCTGTTCGTGCGTGTGCACCGCAACGCGCTGGTGTCGCGCCGGGCTGTGCGCGCGGTCGAAAAGCACAGCGACCCCGTGGAAGGCGAAGGCTGGACGGTGCGCCTGGACGGCTGCGAAGAACGCCTGGCCGTCTCGCGCCGTCAGCTGGCGGCGGTGCGCGAAGCCCTGATGGGTTGATCGGCGCCTGACGCCCCGGCCGACCCGGCCGCCGTGGCGCAGACTCAGACGTCCGCCGCCTCCACCAGAAACCGCACCCTTCGCTGCCCCTGCCATTCGTCTGCGTCCAGGCGAAAGGCGATCGTCACGCGCTCGGGCAGTGGCTCGGTGTGGCCGAACCAGATGCCGTCGACCGCGTCGCCCTGGTGCTGCAGCTTCAGAGCCAGGTGCTTCTCCCCCACGATGCGCTGGCTGACCACGCGCACCTCCTCGCTGAACACAGGGGGCGCGAAGCCTTGACCCCACACCTGCTGGTGCAGGGTGTCCACCAGATCGGGTCGGCGGTACTGGCGATCGAGCGGGCCATCGGTTTCGATGCGCCGTTGCAGCGTGGCTGCGTCCAGCCACTCGTGTGCGACCTGTTGCAGGGCTTGCTCAAAGGTGTCGAGGTGTTCTTCTTCGATGGTGCAACCCGCCGCCATGGCGTGGCCGCCAAAGCGCAGCAGCACGCCCGGATGACGCTTGGCCACCAGATCGAGCGCATCGCGCAGGTGAAACCCGGGGATGGAGCGGCCCGAGCCTTTGAGTTCGTGCTCCTTGCCCAGCGCGGTGCTGGAGGCAAACACGAAGGTGGGCCGGTGCAGCTTGTCCTTCAGGCGTGAGGCGACGATGCCGACCACGCCTTCGTGAAAGTCGGGGTCGAACACCACCAGCGCAGGCGGCGGTTGTTCGCTCTCGTCGAACATCTCTTCGGCCAGCATGAGGGCCTGCTCGCGCATCTCGCCCTCGATGGCTTTGCGCTCGCGGTTGATGCCGTCCAGGGTGCGCGCCAGTTCGTCGGCGCGCGCGCGCTCGTCGGTGAGCAGGCATTCGATGCCGAGGGTCATGTCGGCCAGGCGCCCGGCGGCGTTCAGCCGGGGGCCCAGCGCAAAGCCGAAGTCGAAGGTGGTTGCCGTCTCGGTGCGGCGGCCGGCCGCCGTGAACAAGGCCGCCATGCCGGCGGGCAGCGCGCCCGCGCGCACGCGCTTGAGCCCCTGCGCCACGAGGCGGCGGTTGTTGGTGTCGAGCTTGACGACATCGGCCACTGTGCCCAGTGCCACCAGTGGCAGCAAGGCGTCGATGCGGGGCTGCGTCTGGGGCGTGAAGACACCGCGCGCACGCAACTCGGCGCGCAGGGCCAGCAGCACGTAGAACATCACGCCCACCCCGGCAATGCTCTTGCTCTCGAAAGGGCAGCCGGGCTGGTTGGGGTTGACGATGAGGCAGTCGGCAGGCAGCACCGTCTGCCCGCCTTGTTGGGCCGGCAGGTGGTGGTCGGTGACGATGACCGACAGCCCGAGTTCGCGCGCCACCCGCACCCCGTCCAGGCTGGCGATGCCGTTGTCCACTGTGACCAGCACCTGCGCGCCGGTGGCCTTGACGCGCTGTGCGATGGCGGGTGTGAGGCCATAGCCATCGACCACCCGGTCCGGCACCAGGTAATGCACATCGTCAAAAGCCAGGGGTGCTCCCAGCAGCCGCAGGCCACGCACGGCCACGGCGCACGCGGTGGCGCCGTCGCAGTCGTAGTCGGCCACGATGCAGATGCGCTGCTTCGCGGCCATGGCGTCGGCCAGAGCGGTGGCGGCTTCGGCCGCGCCTTTGAGGTCGGTCGGTGGCAGCAGCTGGGCCAGGCCGTCGTCAAGCTGGTCGCGCTCGACGATGCCGCGCGAAGCAAACAGCCGGGCCAGCAAGGGGTGCAGGCCGCTTTGCTCCAGCGCCCAGGCGGCGCGCGGTGGGACGTCGCGGGTGATGATCTTCATAGCGTGTTCAGCAGTTGGGTCGGCGTCGTTGCGCGGACCATGCCCAGTGCCGCGCCCAGGCGTTGCCATGGGCCCGGCCGCGAGGCGGTCAGGGTGAGTGCGGCTTGTTCGCCGCACAGGGTCAAGGTCAGGGCCTGCCCGCTGTTGTGCCGCGCCAGCAGGTCGCGCATCAGCGTGGCGTCGAGCGCTTTCCAGGCGTTTTGCCAGGCCGCCACGTCGCCTTGCAGGGCGCTGGCGCGCAGGCTGTCGACGCAATGCGGCGCCGGCCGGCCGGACGTCGTGGTCGGCACCGCGCCGGCGGCATCGACCCAGATGCCGTTGATGGCGAGCTGGCGCGATGCCTCGCGTTCGTCGTTGACGGGGTGGGTGTAGAAGAGCATTTGCGCTTCGCTCATCAGGCGCTGCAGCCAGCGCGCCTCGTCGCCTTGGGGCAGCCAGGCGGCCACCGAGCGGCCGGCCACCCGGTCCAGGCTGGCGCAGCGCAGCCGGCCCAGTCGCGTGCCTTGGGCGTGCCAGCGCGTGGGGCTGTCAAAGCGCAGTTCAACGCCATCCTCTGCGCACAGGGGTTGGAGGGCGTCGAACAGGGCACGGGCATGGGCCTCGCTCAGGGCCAGCCCTTCGCCGGGCTGCAACTGGACCTGGTCCATGCCGACCTGCAGGTGCACCGGATGCACCCAGGCCTGCGGCGTGCCGGGCTGCGCGCTGGCCAGGGCGGCCCCGGGCCAGCCCGTTGTCGACGCTGGCACACCCTGCGCCCAGGCCAGGGCCAGCTCGTGTGGCGCGTCAAAGGCGGTGGACTCGGTCTCGATGCAATGCGCCTCGCGCAGGATCGCCAACAGCCGCTGCAGATTCGGCAGCGGCGGGATGTCGGGGCGCTGGCCGCCTTGCCCGAAGCTGGCGAAAGGAACCACCCAGTGGTGATCGGAATCCAGGTTCAGGGGCAGGGCAGGCATCGGGCGATTGTCGGGGATGCCACAATGCCCGCCGCTCGCCGAACTTTCATGCAAACCCCCTACGAACTTCTGCTGGGCTGGCGCTACACCCGCGCTGGTCGCGCCACCCGCCGCAACGGCTTCATCTCCTTCATCTCGGGCGTGTCCATGCTGGGCATTGCACTGGGGGTGGCTGCGTTGATCATCGTGCTTTCGGTCATGAACGGCTTCCAGAAGGAGGTGCGTGACCGCATGTTGGGCGTGCTGTCGCACATCGAGGTGTTCGAGGCCGACGGTCAGGCCATCGTGAACCTGCCCAAGACCCTGGCCGCCATTGAGGCGCAACCTGAAGTGGTGGGTGCCGCGCCCTTTGTGGGCGCCCAGGCGCTCATCGCCCGCGGCGAAGACATGCGCGGCGCCCAGGTGCGCGGCATCGACCCCGCGCTGGAGCCGCGCGTGACGCCGTTGGCCGCCGAACTGGCCGACAGCGTGCTGCCGCGTCTGCACGCGGGCGAATTCGGCATCGTGCTGGGTGGCGCGCTGGCGCGCAGCCTGGGCGTGATCGCCGGCGACACGGTGACGCTGATCGCGCCCACGGGCCAGGTCACGCCCGCCGGTGTGGTGCCGCGCGTGCGCACCATGACGGTGGTGGGGACCTTCGATTCCGGCCACTACGAGTACGACGCTTCGCTGGCCATGCTGCACATCGACGACGCCGCGCGCATCTTTCGCGTCGAGGGGCCGACCGGCGTGCGCGTGAAGCTGCGCGATCTGCACACCGCGCGCGAGGTTGCGGTGCGCATGGCAGGCGACCTGGATCAGGGCCTGGTGGTGCGCGACTGGACGCGCCAGAACCGCACCTGGTTTGCCGCCGTGCAGCTCGAGAAACGCATGATGTTCATCATCCTCACGCTCATCGTTGCGGTGGCAGCGTTCAACCTGGTGTCCACGCTGGTGATGACGGTGACCGACAAGCGCGCCGACATCGCCATCCTGCGAACGCTGGGCGCCAGCCCGCGCAGCATCATGGGCATCTTCGTGGTGCAGGGCGCAGCCGTCGGCGTGATCGGCACTGGGCTGGGCCTGTTGTTCGGGCTGGCGGTGGCCTTCAACATCGACACCATCGTGCCTGCGCTGGAGCACCTGTTGCGCACCAGCTTTTTGCCGCAGGATGTCTACCTCATCAGCCGCATGCCCAGCGACCCGCAGCAAGCCGACATCGTGCCGGTGGCGCTCATCTCGCTGCTCATGGCCTTCGTGGCCACGCTGTATCCCAGCTGGCGCGCCAGCCGCGTCAACCCGGCGGAGGCGCTGCGCTATGAGTGAAGTGGTGCTTGCGGCGCAGGGCCTGCGCAAACGCTTCAAAGAGGGCCGCCTGGACGTTGGCGTGCTCGACGGTGTCGACCTCGAGGTGCGCCGCGGTGATACCGTGGCCATCGTCGGCGCCTCGGGTTCCGGCAAGAGCACCTTGCTGCACCTGCTGGGTGGGCTCGATGCCCCCAGCGCGGGCGACGTGCGCCTGATGGACCAGCGCTTCTCGGCGCTCGATGCCACGCAACAGGGCGTGCTGCGCAACCGCCACCTCGGCTTTGTCTACCAGTTCCACCACTTGTTGCCCGAGTTCACCGCGCGCGACAACGTGGCCATGCCGCTGTGGATCCGGCGCCTGCCGCGCGAGCAAGCCGCCGACCAGGCTGCAAAGGTGCTCGACCGCGTGGGTCTGTCGGCGCGCCTGATGCACCGGCCGGCAGAGCTGTCGGGCGGCGAGCGCCAGCGTGTGGCCATCGCGCGCGCCCTGGTCACGCAGCCAGCCTGCGTGCTGGCCGACGAGCCCACCGGCAACCTCGATCGCTCCACCGCCGATGGCGTGTTCGAGCTCATGCTCGATCTGGCGCGCGACCAGGGCACGGCCTTTGTGCTGGTGACCCACGACGAAGGTCTGGCAGCGCGCTGCGGCCGCGTGTTGCGTCTGGCGGGCGGGCGCCTCGGCTGACCAGGCGTTGCCAGGGTCGGCGCGTCAGCGAACCACAGGCGCGAAGCGCAGCGGCCAGATCTGGCCCTCCACCTCCAGCAGCAGTTCGTTGCGCTCCAGGCGCAGGCCCTTGACCTGCTGCAAGGCCGCCAGGTAGCGCGTCTCCTGCTCGCCGATCGGCCCCGGGCAGGCCATGCGCGTCATGCCCAGTTGCCCGAACGCCATGCGGTGCCCCACCTGGGTGTAGGTGCCAAAGAATCGGTTGCACGACCCGAAGCCCGCCACCCGGCCCGCCTCGGGGAAGGCGAGGGTGGCCTGCACGCCATCGACCACCTTCACACCATGCAGGTCCTGCAGCCGCCATTCGGTGCCCACCACGTCGGGCGCTGACCCGCCCGGCATGGCGCAGGCGAACAGGGTGCACAGCAATGGCAGGGCAAGGGCAATGCGAAGCGGGCTCATGCGGTTCCTCCTCTGGCGGTGACAATGCGCAGCGACACGCCTTATACCCCCGATGTGGATCGACACGCACTGCCATCTCGACGCGCCGGAGTTCGACGCGACCACCGCGATCAGCTGGCGCGCCCAGGCCCGCGAGCATGGCGTGGGCCGCTGCGTGCTGCCGGCGGTGGAGCGCGCCAACTGGGACGCGGTGCGCACCCTGGCCCACCGTTTCGATGACGCCTACGCGCTGGGCATCCACCCCTTGTACGTGCCGCGCGCTGGCGAAGACGACCTTGACGCGCTGGACGCCACCCTGAGCGAGCATCGAAGCGACCCCCGTCTGGTGGCGGTGGGCGAAATCGGGCTGGACTTCTTTGTGCCGGCGCTCACCGAGCCCGCCATGCGTGAGCGCCAACAGCACTTCTACCGCGCGCAGCTGCGCCTGGCCCGCAAGCATGGCCTGCCGGTGATCCTGCACGTGCGGCGCAGCGCCGACGCCTTGCTCAAGGGCCTGCGCGAACTGCCCACGGGCGGCGGTATCGCGCACGCCTTCAACGGCAGTGCCCAGCAGGCACAGGCGTTTGTCGATCTGGGCTTCGCGCTGGGCTTTGGCGGCGCGCTCACCTTCGAGCCTGCGCGGCAGTTGCGCCGCCTGGCCAGCGACCTGCCGCTGCAGGCCCTGGTGGTTGAGACCGATGCGCCCGACATCCCGCCGCAATGGCTGTACGTGCCGGCGGCCGAGCGGGCGGCCGGGCGGGCGCAAGGCATCAACCACCCGCGCGAGCTGCCGCGCATTGGCGCCGTGCTGGCGGCGCTGCGCGGGCTGCACCCCACCGAGTTGGCGCAGGCCACCACCGCCAACGCCCGGCGGGTGCTGCCCCGGCTGGCGGCGCTGGCATGACGCGTCTGCAAGGCCTGGCGCCGGTCATCGATGCCCGCACACGTCTGCTGGTGCTGGGCAGCTTTCCGGGTGTGGCGTCCTTGCGGGCGCAGCAGTACTACGGGCACCCGCAGAACGCGTTCTGGAAGATCCTGAGCACCCTGTGGGCCTTGCCGTTGATGGAGTTCAGCTACGCCGCCCGCCTGGACGCGGCGCGCGACCATGGCCTGGGCATCTGGGACGTCTACGCCAGCTGCGAACGCGAGGGCAGCCTGGACACGGCCATCCGCGACGCCGAGCTCAACGACCTGGCCTCGCTGCGCCAGCGCTGCCCGCAACTGCAGGCCATCGCGCACAACGGCGGCGAGAGCTTTCGCCACGCGCGCCACACCCGCGCCCTGGGCCTGCCGGTGCACTCCCTGCCCTCGACCAGCCCGGCCAACGCCGGCTGGTCCTTCGATCGCAAACTGCAGGCATGGCAAGCGGTTCTATGCGCACACGGCGTGGCCTGAACCGAGGTGTTGATAATCGGCCGTGCCCATGAAGACCCCACCCGCGCTGCCCGAAGTCAACATCTCCGAACTCGACGAGGTGCGTTACCTGCACCTGGGCACCGAATGGGTACAGGGGTCGATGCAGCTCGACCAGCCGTTCGATATCCACCTGGAGTACGTGCAGCGCATGATGGCCTGGTTGCTGTTCGTCGAGCCCGACTTTGTGCCCAAGCGGCGCGCGCTGCAGCTGGGGCTGGGCGCGGCCACGCTCACCAAGTTCTGCTTCAAGCGGCTGCGCATGGACACCACGGTGATCGAAATCAACCCGCAAGTGGTGGCCGTGTGTCGGCGCTGGTTCAAGCTGCCCGCGCCGAGCGCGAGGCTGCAAATCATCCTGGACGACGCCGGGCAGGCCATTCGCCGCCCGGAACACCAGGGCCGCTACGACGCGCTGCAGGTGGACCTCTACGACCACGAAGCCGCGGCTCCGGTGCTCGATTCGCCCGGCTTCTACGCCGACTGCCGCGACGCGCTGACCGACGAAGGCTGCCTCACCGTCAACCTGTTCGGGCGTGACGCCAGCTACGAGCGCTCGCTGGCCAGCCTGTGCGAGGCCTTTGGCGACGACGCGGTCTGGGCATTTCGCCCCACGCGCGACGGCAACACCATCGTGCTGGCGCAGCGCCACGCCGAGCGCCCGGGCTCGGCCACCTTGGCGGCGCGCGCCAGCGAGATCAAGCGACGCTGGGGACTGCCCGCCCCCAAGTGGCTGCGCAACATGCAGCGTGTGTCCACCCAGGTGTCCTGACATGAAATCTGCCGCTCCCCACCACGCCGCTGCGGCGCACCAGGGTCCCATCGAATGGCGCCATCTGCTCAAGTGGTTGCGTGAGGACGGACTCATCAGCGAGGACGAAGCCCGCCGCACCGAGACCCGCATCGCCTCGGCCCACAGCGCGCAACACCCGCTGCAGCGCCTGGCGGTGGTGGGCGTGACACGCGCGGCGGACGGGCATTTGCTCGACGCCGAGGCGCTGGCGGAGTGGCTGGCGCAGCGCAGCGGGCTCGACTACTTCCGCATCGATCCGCTCAAGGTCGAGGTGGGCAAGGTGGCCGACGTGATGAGTGCGGCCTACGCCGAGCGCCACCGCGTGTTGCCGGTGCAGGTGACCGCTGCCGAGGTGGTGGTGGCCACGGCCGAGCCCTTTGTGCGCGACTGGGTGAGCGAGGTCGAACGGCAAACGCGCAAGCGCGTGCGACTGGTGCTGGCCAGCCCGGCCGAGATCGCGCGTTACACGGGCGAGTTTTTTGCATTGGCCAAGTCGGTGCGCGCGGCCAACAAAGCCGGCGGGTCGGCCGGCCTGCAAAGCTTCGAGCAACTGGTGGAGCTGGGCAAAGGCAACAAACAGCTCGACGCCAACGATCAGGGCGTGGTGCAGGTGGTTGATTGGCTGTGGCAATACGCGTTTGACCAGCGCGCCAGCGACATCCACTTGGAGCCGCGACGCGAGCAGGGCGTGATCCGCTTTCGCATCGATGGCGTGCTGCACCCGGTCTACCAGCTGCCGCTGGGCGTGATGAACGCCATGACGGCGCGCATCAAGCTGCTGGGCCGCATGGACGTGGTCGAGCGCCGCCGCCCGCAGGACGGGCGCATCAAGACGGTCAAGCCTGGCGCCGGCGGCGCGAGCGGGGCCCGCGGCGACGAGGTGGAGATGCGTTTGTCCACGCTGCCCACCGCCTTCGGTGAAAAGCTGGTCATGCGCATCTTCGACCCCGAGTCGACGGTGAAAGACCTGTCGGCCCTGGGCTTTGCCGCGCACGACGCGCAACGCTGGGAGGCCTTGACGCGCCGCCCGCACGGCATCGTGCTGGTCACCGGCCCCACCGGCTCGGGCAAGACCACCACGCTCTACGCCACGCTCAAGCGGCTGGCCACCGAAGAGGTGAACGTGAGCACGGTGGAAGACCCGATTGAGATGATCGAGCCGGCCTTCAACCAGACCCAGGTGCAGCCGCAGCTCGACCTCGACTTCGCCCAGGGCCTGCGCGCCCTCATGCGCCAGGACCCGGACATCATCATGGTCGGCGAGATCCGCGACCTGGCCACCGCCGAGATGGCAGTGCAGGCCGCACTCACCGGTCACCTGGTCTTCTCGACCCTGCACACCAACGACGCGCCCTCGGCCGTGATGCGGCTGATGGAGCTCGGCATTCCGCCCTACCTCATCAGCGCCACCGTGCTGGGCGTGCTGGCGCAACGCCTGGTGCGCACCCTGTGCCCGGCCTGCAAGCAACCCCTGCCGAAAGAAGAGGTGGCCAGCAGCCGCGAGCAACTCGCCGACATCGTCAAGCCCTGGCAGGTCTCGGGCGGCTACCGCCCTTACCAGCCCGTGGGTTGCGTGGACTGCCGCATGACCGGCTACCGCGGCCGCATGGGCCTGTACGAACTGCTCAGCGTGACCGAGGCCTTCAAGGACAAGGTGAGCCGGGAGCCGAAGATGGAGGCCCTGCGCGCGCAGGGCGTGGCCGACGGCATGCGGCCGCTGCGCTTGGCGGGGGCGGCGAAGGTGGCCGAAGGGGTGACGACGCTCGATGAGGTGTTGGCGGCTACGCCGCCGCTGGCTTGAGCTTGTCTCCGGCTGCGGCGGTCACCGGCGACCGGGGCATCCGACTCCGCTCATGTCCCCCGGATCGGGCTTGCAGCCCGATCCTCCTCCTTTACTTCGCTACATCGGACACCCCGATCACCAGTGACCTGGTGGCGGTGAGGGCATCCAGGTTCGGCTTCGGGCCCCTTGCAGACATCGCTAAGCGACGATGAGCTTGCGAAAGTACGGCAAGAGTTCGGCGTATCGCGTTAGGTACGCGTCACTGTCGGAGTGTCGCGAGGCTCTGGCGGAAATGAACAATTCATTGCGCAGGTCGGCGATTGACTCTCGCTTCTTCTCTCGCGCGGACGACGCCGACGCCTCCAATGAGCCGTAGTGCTCATAGCCGTTGAATGTCATTGCAAATGCAAAGACGGCCCGCCGGTCATCTGCTGCGGGCAAGTCCGCCAACTTCAATCCCGACGCTTCTGGCATCGCCACTCCCATGTCCGCTCCTAGCCGGAAGCGGCCGAGGATTCGCAGCACTATATCCAGCGACAGTGTGCTTCGGTCGTCAGATGCGTTTGAACGTCTTCGCTGTGCCGGCTTGCCTATTCACCACTTGAGCTCGCGGGTGTAGGGTGCTTCACGCAGCGGCATAAAGGAGGAGGCCCGGCGCAGCCGGGCCGGGGGACAGCCGCGGAGTGGAATACCCCGCGACCGCGAGCGCGCGAGGCGCCACGAGTGGGGTGCACCGACCCCCACAAAGCCCCGCAAACGCCACCCATGAAGGCCGAGATCGATAATCCAGCGCTTCATGTCCGCCGCCCACCCCCACCCCCACCTGGCCTCCGGCCTGCTCATGGCCTCGCTCGGCTCCATTGCCTTCAGTGGCAAGGCCATCATCGTCAAGCTCGCGTACCGCTACGGCGTCGATGCGGTCACGCTGATCATGTACCGCATGCTGTTTGCGTTGCCGCTGTTCCTGGCGCTCACCTGGTGGGCCAGTCGAACCCGCAACGGGCACACGCCGCCGCCGCTGACGCGGCGCGACTGGCTGGGAGTGATCGGGCTGGGGGTGACGGGCTATTACCTCGCGAGCTTTCTCGACTTCTGGGGGCTGGAGTTCATCAGTGCCAGCCTGGAGCGGCTGATCCTCTATCTCAACCCCACCATCGTGCTGGTGCTGGGCTGGTTGCTGTATGGCCGGCGCATCACGCGGCTGCAGGCCGTGGCCATGGGCATCAGCTATGCGGGCGTGCTGCTGGTGTTTGGTCGCGAGGCGGGTCAGCAGGGGCCGCACGCCGCACTGGGTGCGGGCCTGGTGTTCGCCAGTGCCATCAGCTACGCCATCTACCTTGTCTACAGCGGTGAACTCGTCAAGCGACTGGGCTCGCTGCGGTTGGTGGGGTTGGCCACCAGCGTGGCCTGTGTGCTGTGTATCGCGCAATTTGTGGTGCTGCGCCCGCTGTCGTCGGCGGCGGTGCAGCCCGAGGTGGTCTGGCTGTCCTTGCTCAACGCCTCGCTGTGCACCTTTGTGCCGGTGTTGCTGGTAATGATGGCCATCGAGCGCATCGGCTCGGGCCTGACGGCGCAGACCGGCATGATCGGCCCGATGTCGACCATCGTCATGGGCGTGCTCATCCTGGGCGAACCCTTCAATGGCTGGATCGTGGCAGGCACGGTGCTCGTGCTGTCGGGTGTGTATCTGGTGACGCGCTTCGGCGCGCCCAAGGTGTTGGACAAGACGGGAGATTGATCGATGGATCTGGGTATCAAAGGCAAGTGGGCGCTGGTGGGCGGGTCGAGCAAGGGCCTTGGCCTGGGCTGCGCACAGGCGCTGGCCGCCGAGGGTGTGAACGTGGTCATGGTGGCCCGCGGCGCCGAGGCGCTGGAGGCGGCTGCGCAGGCCTTGCGCGGCGCGTGCCCGGCGGTGAAGGTGCTGACGGTGGCCACCGACATCACCACCCCGGCGGGGCGCGAGGCGGTGTTTTCCGTGGCCGGTGGCCCGGGCACCGCGTTCGACATCGTGGTCACGAACGCTGGCGGTCCGCCGCCGGGTGACTTCCGCCAATGGGACCGCGATGCCTGGATCGCCGCGCTCGACGCCAACATGCTCACGCCCATCGAGCTGATCAAGGCCACGGTGGACGGCATGGCCGCGCGCGGCTTTGGCCGGGTGGTCAACGTCACCTCGGGCGCGGTGAAGGCGCCGCTGCAAGTGCTGGGCCTGTCCAACGGTGCGCGCACCGGGCTCACGGGGTTCGTCGCCGGTCTGGCGCGCAGCGAAATTGCGGCGCAGGGCGTCACGGTCAACAACCTGCTGCCGGGCGCATTCGAGACCGACCGCCTGCGCACCACGCTGGGCGGCCTGGCCAGCAAGCAGGGCAAGACCTACGAAGACGTGGCGGCCGGGCGCCGCCAGGGCGTGCCGGCCAAGCGTTTCGGCAACTCGGCCGAGTTCGGCGCGGTCTGCGCGTTTTTGTGCAGCGTGCAGGCGGGCTACATCACTGGCCAGAACATCCTGGCCGATGGTGGCGCCTACCCGGGCACGTTTTGACGCCCCGTGCGCGGCAGCTCAGCCGCGCACGCGCAGGATGCCTGCGAAGTAGCGGGTCAGCGCTTCGCGCGCCGTGAGCGGCAGGATGGCGCCCACGTACTGGTCGGGCCGCACGATCACGATGCACCCGTCGGCGCGGTGGATGCCGCGCAGATCGAAGATGTCCTGACCGTTCTGCTGGTTGGCGCAGAAGGCCTTTTCGTAGTCGCACAAGCCGTAGCGGCCCACCGCCGGACGCAACAGCGCGGGCAGGGTGTTGTGGTCCAGCGTGCGGAAGCCTTGTTGAAAGACGGCGCGTGTGTCGATCACCGCGTCGATGTCTTCATCTGCAGCCGTGTGGCGGCGGATCGGCGAAGTTGGGTCATTGGACAGCCAGTCGCACAGCGACGCCACCGCGCCGCCCGGTGCGCCTGCATCGTTGGCGGGTGCAAAGACGAACAGGCGGAATCGTGCGTCGGCGTCGATCGCGTGCCCCAGTTGCATCGGTTTGGCGTCGGCCAGGCGCACCACCGGCGCCGAGTGAAAGCGCTTGCCGATGTCGAAGCCGGTGGCCAGTGACTGGTGCGCGGCGTCGCCGGTCAGCGTGCCCGGTTCGTACTGGATGGTCAGGCCGCAGGTAAAGGGCAGGTTGTTGACGAACTCGCGCGCCACGCGGGGCAGGCCGTCGGTGGTGGCGTCGTCTTCGGCGCGGGCACCCACCACGCGCGACCACTTGTGGTCGAACTCCACCAGGCCCTTGGCGGCGGCGCGGCGCTCGCCGGAGTAGCTGTGCAGCAGCGACGCATCGGCGCGGCCGGTGAGCACCGAGATCAGCTTCCAGCCGAGGTTGAAGGTGTCGCCCATGGACACGTTCATGCCTTGCCCGGCCTTGGGGCTGTGGGTGTGGCAGGCGTCGCCGGCCAGCATTACGCGCGGTGATCGGGTGGCCACCTCGGCCTCAGGCACGTCGTCGAACTTGTCGGTCAGGCGGTGGCCGATTTCATAGATCGACCACCACACCACTTCCTTCACGTCCAGCGTGAAGGGCGCAAAGATGCGCTGGGCCTTGGCGATGATGTCGTCGGCGTTGAGGCCGCGGTCCGCGGCGCGCTCCTGCTCGCCCAGTTGATCGAGCTCGACGTACAGGCGCACCAGGTGGCCGCCCTCGCGCGGCAGCACCATCAGGATGCCGTCGCCTTGCGAGCGCACGAAGGACTTCATGCGCCAGTCGGGGAAGTCGGTGACGGCCAGCAGGTCGATCACGCCCCAGGCCTGGTGCGCGGCGTCACCGTGCAGCTTGCCGCCAATGGCCGTGCGCACGTTGGAGCGGGCACCGTCGCAGCCAATGACGTAGTTGGCGCGCACCGTTTCGGTCTGGCCTTCGCGCCCGGGCGCGGTGTGGGCCAGCGTGACGGTCACGGGGTACTCGGTGGTCGTCGGGTCCACCGTCAGCGTGGCCACCTTCAGGCCGTAGTCGGGCACCAACCGCGTGGGCGACTGACGCATCACGTCCAGGAACATGTCGTGCACGCGTGCCTGGTTGATCAGCACGTGCGGCATCTCCGAAATGCCGTCGGGCACGTCCTGCACACGGGCCACCCGCGACAGGCTGTTGGCCTCGGCGGGCGACCAGAAGGTGGTCTCGTTGATCCAGACCGATTCGCGCATGACCTTCTCGGCAAAGCCGAAGGCCTGGAACATCTCCATGGTGCGCACGCTGATGCCGTCGGCCTGGCCCTTTTCCATAGGGCCCATCTTGGGCTCCACGAGCATGGTGCGGATCTGCGGCACCCGCGCCAGTTGGGCGGCCAGACACAGTCCGGCGGGGCCGGAGCCGGCAATCAGCACGTCGACCGTCCTGGGCAGTGGGTCACCCGGTTGGCGGTGGCCGGGCGTGGCCGGTTGCACATCGGGGTCGCCGGGGATGAAACCGTTGACGTGGTACTGCATGCGTGTCTCCTGGCGTGGATGTGAGTGCGAATCAAATATGCATGCATATCGTATGTATACATATTAAAATCGTCAAGCCCACCGATCAGCGGCCACCGGTGCGGGTGGGGCATGATGCGGCGCGATGGAGGTACGGATGGACAGGATGGAAATGGCGGGTCACCTGATCCGGCGGCTGCACCAGCAGTCGACGCAGGTGTTCCAGACCCGCATGCAGGCGGCGGGGTTCGACATGACCTCGGTGCAGTTCGCTGCACTGGATGCGATTGCCCAGCAGCCGGGCGTCGACCAGGCCAGTCTGGCCGCCACCATCGGCTTTGACCGCGCCACCATCGGCGGCGTGGTCGACCGGTTGGAACAAAAGGGCCTGGTGCTGCGCAGCGTCAGTGCCGAAGACCGGCGCGCTCGTCAGCTTGAGCTCACCAAGCCCGGTCAACAGGTGCTTCGCGCGTGCCGCCCGGTGGTCGAGGCGCTGCAGGCGGAGATCGTGGGCGCGCTGACCGCCAAGGAGAGCGCCACCTTCCTGGCGCTGGCGCGCAAGGCGCTCACCGGCTAGCGCGACTTGCGCGGGCTGGAGATGACAATGCCGGCCACGATGCAGCCAAAGCCGGCCACATGGAACCACTGTGGCCACTCACCCAGCATGGCGCCCGACAGTACGGCGGCAAACAGCGGCGTGAGGTTGACGAAGAAGCTGGCGACGGCCGGCCCGACCCGGCCCACGCCGGCCGCCCAGGACCGATACGCCAGCAGCGACGGGAAGATGGCCACGTAAAGCAGCGCTGCGGCCAATGGCCAGCCCCAGACGATGCGGGTGTCGCTCGGCAGGTACAGCCATTCGGCCGCCGCCAAGCCGCCCGACCAGACCAGGCCCATGACCATCTGCGCCATCAGAAAGGCGGCCCAGTCGGCCTTGATGTCCGGCGCGTAGCCGCCTTGTGGTGGGCGCACCAGCAGCCAGCTGTACCAGGCCCAGACCAGCGCGGCGAGCAGGATCCAGCCGTCGCCCGGCACCAGCTTGACCGCCAGCAGGTGCGCCAGGCTGCCCCCCGAGAGCACCACGGCCACACCGGCCAGCGAGCAGGCCGCGCCCAGCGCCGCGCGCGGTGTCACCGGCGCGCCGAAGCCGATGCGTCCCACCAGCAGCATCCACACCGGCATGCTGGAGGCCACCAGCGTCACGTTCAAGGGTGTGGAGGTTTTGAGCGCCAGGTACTGCAAGGCGTTGTAGCTGCCCACGCCCAGCGCACCCAGCAGGGCAAAGCGGCGCCATTGCGGCCACAGGGAACTGCCCGGTCGCAACACCCAGCCCGCGACGGGCAACAGGATGAGCAGGGCCAGGCCCCAGCGCAGGAAGTTCAGCGTGCTCGGCGGCACGGTCTGGTTCATCAATCGGCCAACAACGGCGTTGCCGGCCCAGAACAGGGGCGGCAGCGTGAGCAGGGCGATGGTGGACGGGCTCAGCCGTCCCGCGGGTGCAGCGGACATGGGGCGCGACTGTAGCGCTGTGCGCCGCTCTCAGGCATCGCGGCAAGGAATGACCTTGGCGGATGACGAATGACTTCGCCGCTTCGCGGCGGGGATGACGGATGACCGGTGGTCCTAGGGTGTCGTCATGGCGCGGCCAGGCGGCGCCAGTCATCGAGCGGCGCCGCCGCGAAGTCATTGGTTATCCGTCATCGCATGCCATCGCATGCCACAGAACGGCCAATGACCGGGCCACGCACGCCGTTGCGCGGGCGATGCCAGAATGCGCCAGTCATCCAGCGGCGCAGCCGCGACATCATTTGTCATCCGTCATCGACACCCCCGAGCAACACAAGAGGAGACCCCATGAGCAGCACCAGTCGCGCCGTGCGCATTCACGCCACCGGCGGCCCCGATCAATTGGTCATCGACACCGTCGAGGTGGGCGAGCCAGGCCCGGGCCAGGTCCGCATCCGCCACCACGCGGTGGGCCTGAACTTCATCGACGTCTACCAGCGCACCGGCCTGTACCCGTTCCCCATGCCGCTGTCGCTGGGCATGGAAGGCGCCGGCGTGATCGAGGCGGTGGGCGAAGGGGTGACGCACCTCAAGGCCGGTGACCGCGCGGCCTATGCGTCGAACCCGCCCGGCAGTTATTGCGACGTGCGCGTGATGCCGGCCATGAATGTGTGCAAGCTGCCGGACGCGATCGACTTCGAGACCGGCGCGGCCATGATGCTCAAAGGCTTGACCGCGCAGTACCTGCTCAAGCATTGCAAGCCGGTCGAGGGCCTGGAGCCCGGCGACCATGTGCTGTTCCATGCCGCGGCCGGCGGTGTGGGCCTGATTGCCTGCCAGTGGGCCAAGCACCTGGGCCTGCGCCTGATCGGGACCGCAGGCTCCGACGACAAATGCCAACTGGCGCTCGACCACGGCGCGGCCCACGCCATCAACTACCGCACCGACGACTTCGCGGCCAGAGTCAAGGAGATCACCGGCGGCAAGGGCGTGAAGGTGGTCTACGACTCGGTAGGCAAGGACACCTGGGACAAGTCGCTCGACTGCCTGCGGCCCTTCGGGCTCATGGCCAGCTTCGGCAACGCGTCGGGCCCGGTGGCGCCGTTTGCGCCGGGCATCCTCGGGCCCAAGGGTTCGATCTACGTGACCCGCCAGACGCTGTTCTCCCACATCACCAGCCGCGAGCGCACGCAGCGCATGGCCGATGACTTGTTTGGCGTGGTGGCCAGCGGCGCGGTCAAGATCCGCATCGATCAGCACTTTGCACTGACCGACGTGAAGAAGGCGCACGAGAGCCTGGAGGCACGCGCCACCACCGGCTGCACGGTGTTGTTGCCCTGACGCGCAGCGGCTCTCTACCGGCCCTGTGAATGGCGGTCCGGTAGAGGGCAGGCGTTTCAGGCGGTGTGGGCTTCGGCGATCGGCGCGACCTGCTGCAGCGCAGCTTCGAGCCGCGCCACCGTGGCCGGCACGTCGTGCCACTTGTCCAGACCGAACAGGCCGATTCGGAAGGTCTTGAAGTCCGCACCTTCGTCGCACTGCAGCGGCACGCCGGCGGCGGTCTGCAGGCCCAGGGCCAGGAAGGCCTTGCTCGATTGCACCTCTGCGTTGGTGGTGTGGCTCACCACCACGCCAGGCGCCTTGAAGCCATCGGCCGCCACGCTGGCAAAGCCGTGGCGCTCCACCAGCGCGCGCACCGCTTTGCCCAGGGCAATCTGCTCGTCACGCACTTTCGCAAAGCCATAGGCCTCGGTCTCGAGCATGGTCGCGTGCAGGCGAGCCAGTGCGTCGGTGGGCAGGGTGGTGTGGTACGCGTGGCCACCGCCTTCGTAGGTCTCCATGATCTGCAGCCACTTCTTCAGGTCCATGGCGAAGGTGGTGCTTTGCGTGGCGTCGATGGCCTGGCGGGCGCGCTCGCTGAGCATGACCATGGCGCAGCAGGGCGAGCTGCTCCAGCCTTTTTGCGGCGCGCTGATGAGCACGTCGACACCGGTCGCACGCATGTCCACCCACATGGCGCCCGAGGCAATGCAGTCGAGCACGAACAGACCGCCCACAGCGTGCACCGCATCGGCCACGGCCTTGAGGTAGTTGTCGGGCAGCATCATGCCGGCGGCGGTTTCCACGTGAGGCGCGAACACCAGGGCGGGCTTTTCGCGCGCGATGGTGGCCACCACCTCGTCGATCGGCGCGGGTGCCCAGGGGGCCTGCGCACCGCTGCTGACCGGGCGGGCCTTCATCGCGGTGTGGCTGGCCGGAATCGCGCCCATGTCGAAGATCTGCGTCCAGCGGTAGCTGAACCAGCCGTTGCGGATGACGAGCACGTGTTTGCCGTGCGCGAACTGGCGCGCCACCGACTCCATGCCGAAGGTGCCACTGCCCGGCACCAGCACCGCCGAGTGCGCACCGTAGACGCGCTTGAGCATGGCCGAGATGCCGGTCATCACGCCCTGAAAGCGCTTGGACATGTGGTTGAGGGCGCGATCGGTGTAGACCACCGAGAACTCGTACAGACCGTCGGGATCGACGTCGGGCAGCAGGCCGGGCATGGTGTTCTCCTCTTGGTGGAATGACGGATGACTTCGCGGCTGCGCCGCTTGATGACGGATGACCGCCGCATTCTGGCACTGCCGCGGTGCTGCTGCGCACGCACCGGTCATTTGTCATGCCCGCCGCGCAGCGGCGGCGTCATGCGTCATCCGCGGCGCATGCGGCGGATTTCGTCGATCACCAGCAACACCGCGCCCAGGCTGATGGCGCAGTCGGCCAGGTTGAAGGCCGGGAAGTGCCCCCCGGGAAACAGGCCGGCCAGGAATGCCCAGTGAAAGTCCAGCCAGTCGACCACGTGGCCGTGCACCAGGCGATCGATGACGTTGCCGATGGCGCCGCCCAGAATCAGCGACAGCGCCAGCGCGAACAGTTTCTGTCCGGGGTGGCTGCGCAGCATCCAGACGATGAACACTGCTGCGGCCACGCCGATGGCGGTGAAGAACCAGCGTTGCCAGCCGCCGGCACCGGCCAGGAATGAGAAGGCGGCACCGCTGTTGTGCACGCGCACGACGTTGAAGAAGGCGGTGACCTCGACACTGTCACCGAGCTGGAAGTTGCTCAGGATCAGCCACTTGGTGAGGTGGTCGAGGCCGACGATGGCCAGCGCCAGCGCCAGCCACGGGACGATACGGGATGCGTGGCGGGGCATCAGGCCACCGCGCGCGCTTCACCGGCGCCAAACAGGTTGCTCGTGCAGCGCCCGCACAGGGTGGGGTGCGCGGCATCGTGGCCGACGTCGTCGCGGTAGTGCCAGCAACGTTCGCACTTGGCGGCGGTGGCCGGCGTCACCTGCACCGCCAGGTCATCGCCATCGACCACGGTCGCGGACGAGGTGATGGTGACGAAGCGCAGGTCCTCGCCCAGCGAGCGCAGCAGCGCCGCGTCGTCGGCCGGGGCGGTGATGGTCAGCAAGGCCTGCAGCGAAGAGCCCACCGTGCCCTGGGTGCGCACGTTCTCGATCTCCTTGTTGGCCAGATCGCGGATCTCGCAGATGCGCGACCACTTGGCCAGCAGCCCTTCTTCGGCCGGCGGCAGGTCGGCCCAGGTCTCGAAGAAGATGGAGCCCTGGTTCTGCGCGCCGGCCAGGATCGGCCAGGCCTCTTCGGCGGTGAAACTCATGAAGGGTGCCATCCAGCGCAGCATGGCGTGGGCGATCTGGTGCAAGGCAGTCTGCGCACTGCGGCGCGCGCGGCTGTCGGGGGCGCTGGTGTAGAGCCGGTCCTTGAGCACATCCAGGTAGAACGCCCCCAGGTCTTCGGAGCAGAACACCTGCAGCTTGGCCACAACCGGATGGAACTCATAGCGATCGAAGTGGGCCGTGACCTCACCCTGGAACTGCGCGGCGCGTGCCAGTGCCCAGCGGTCGATCTCGAGCAGCTCGCCCAGCGGTACGGCGTGTTGTGCTGCGTCGAAGTCGCTCAGATTGGCCAGCAGGAAGCGCAGCGTGTTGCGGATACGGCGGTAGGCGTCGACCACGCGGGCGAGGATCTTGTCGTCGCCGGCGATGTCCCCGGAATAGTCGCTGGCCGCCACCCACAGTCGGATGATCTCGGCGCCGAGCTTCTTGTTGACGTCTTGCGGGTCGATGCCATTGCCGAGCGACTTGCTCATCTTGCGGCCCTGGCTGTCGACCGTGAAGCCGTGCGTGAGCAGGCCGCGGTAGGGCGCGCGGTCGAAGATGGCGCAGCCCAGCAGCAGCGAGCTGTGGAACCAGCCGCGGTGCTGGTCGTGGCCTTCGAGGTAGAGGTCGGCCTCGGGACCTTGCGAGTGGTGGGCGCCGTTGGGGTAGGCGTGCGCATGGCTGCCGCGCAGCACATGCCAGAAGGTGGAGCCCGAGTCGAACCACACCTCGAGGATGTCGCTGCTCTTGTCGTAATGCGGCGCGTCCTCGGCGCCCAGGATGTCTTCGGTGCTGACGCGGCTCCAGGCCTCGATGCCGCCCTGTTCGACGATGTCGGCGGCCTGGTCGAGGATGTCCATGGTGCGCGGATGCAGCTCGCCCGTGGCCTTGTGCAGGAAGAAGGGCAGCGGCACGCCCCAGCTGCGCTGGCGCGAGATGCACCAGTCGGGTCGATTGGCGATCATGTCGCGCAGGCGCGCGCGGCCGTTCTCGGGGTAGAAGCCGGTGTGCTCGATCGCATCGAGCGCCAGCTGGCGCAGCGTCTTGGGCGCCTTGTCCTTGGTGAACACGCCCACGCCTTCGTCCATGCGGATGAACCACTGCGCCGCGGCGCGGTAGATCACCGGTGACTTGTGGCGCCAGCAGTGCGGGTAGCTGTGGGTGATGCCGACCGTGCTCATCAGCCGGCCCGCCGCCTTGAGCGCCGCAATGATGGTGGGGATGGCTTTCCAGATGTGCTGGCCGCCGAACAGCGGGAAGTCGGCCGCGTACACGCCGTTGCCCTGCACCGGGTTGAGCACGTCGTCGACCTTGAGGCCGTGCGCGATGCAGGAGTTGAAGTCGTCCAGACCATAGGCTGGCGAGGAGTGCACGATGCCGGTGCCGTCGGTGTCGCTGACGTAGTCGGCCAGGTAGACCGGCGACAGGCGCCGGTAGCCGGCGTCCGCGTCGTACAGCGGGTGGCGGAAGTTCAGGCCGCCGAGCTTGTCGCCCGTGGTGGTGGCGATGACCGTGCCTTCGAGGCCAAAGCGTTCAAGGCACTGCTCGACCAGCGTCTCTGCCAGCACCAGGCAGCCTTTGGGTGTATCGACCAGGGCGTATTGCAGCTCGGGGTGTGCGTTGAGCGCCTGGTTGGCCGGAATGGTCCAGGCCGTGGTGGTCCAGATGACGGCAAAGCCGGTCTTGCCCGTGGGCAGCGCGCTCAGCCCGAAGGCCGCGGCGAGCCTGGCCGCGTCGTCGGTCTCGAACGCCACGTCCAGCGTGTCGCTGCCCTTGTCGGCGTACTCGATTTCGAATTCTGCCAGCGAGCTGCCACAGTCGAAACACCAGTACACCGGCTTGAGGCCGCGGTACACGAAGCCGCGCTCGATGACACGTTTGAACGCGCGGATCTCACCCGCTTCGTTGCCCGGCGCCATGGTCAGGTAGGGGCGCTCCCAGTCGCCCAGCACACCCAGGCGCTTGAAGTCCTCGCGCTGCTGGTTGATCTGCTCGGTCGCGTAGGCGCGGCTCTTGGCCTGCATGTCGTCGCGGCTGAGGTTGCGGCCATGCTTTTTCTCGATGGCGTTCTCGATCGGCAGACCGTGGCAGTCCCAGCCGGGGATGTATTGCGCGTCAAAGCCGGCGAGCTGGCGGCTCTTGACGATCATGTCCTTGAGCACCTTGTTGACCGCGTGACCCATGTGGATCTGGCCGTTGGCATAGGGCGGGCCGTCGTGCAGCACGAACAGCGGCGCTCCGCGTCGCGCGTCGCGAAGGCGTTGGTACAGGCCCTGTTCGTTCCACTGCTTGACCCAGCCTGGCTCGCGCTTGGGCAGATCGCCGCGCATGGGGAATGGGGTGTCAAGCAGGTTGACGGGGTAGTTGTTCTTCGTCTCGGACATGGTGGTTCCGTGGTGGCTTGGCCAAGCTCAGCCCAGGGTGGGCGGACAAGAGGGTGACGACGGGCGCGTGCCCCGAGCCGGTGAAAGGGCAACGACCGCCGGGTGGGCGGTCGTCAAATTCGGTCGCGGGTGGTCTGGCGGTGCGTGCGCGTGTGCAGCGACTCGAAGTAGGCACGCGCGTCAGCGACATCCTTGGCGATGCCTTGCGTGAGGGCATCGAGGCTGTCGTACTTGAGCTCGTCGTGCAGTTTGTGCAGCAGTTCCACGCGCACGATTTTACCGTAGGCCTCCCCGCCGGGCAGGCTGGCCGCCAGGCCCGCTGGCCAGTCCAGGCAATGGGTTTCGAGCAGCACGCGCCCGCCGTTGACGTCGTCGGGATCGAGCGATGGCCTGACGCCCAGGTTGGCCACCCCGGCCAGCGGCGCCGTCCACAGACCGTGGACCAGCACCGCGAAGATGCCGCTGGCTGCGGGTTTCCAGTGAGCAAACCGCAGGTTGAGGGTGCGAAAGCCGTCGCCGCGACCAGGCGCGCTCTCGGCCAGCGCACGGCCCAGCTTGCGCCCGTGCACCACGTGGCCGCTGATGGCGTAGGGGCGCCCAAGCAGTGCCGCCACGTCGTCCATCCGGCCTTCAGCCAGCGCCTCGCGCACGGCCGAACTCGACACGCGCAGACCGTGCACCTCGTAGCTCTGCATGCGAGCCACGTCGAAGCCCGCTCGCGCACCGGCAGCGTCCAGCATGGCGTAGTCACCGACGCGTTGCGCGCCGAAGCGGAAGTCGTCACCCACCAGCACGTACTTCACCCCCAGCGCGCCGATCAGCGTGTCCTGGATGAAGGATTCGGCGCGCTGACCGGCCAGGCGTTGGTTGAACGGCAGGATCACGCAGCGGTCAACGCCGCAGCGCGCCAGTTCTTCGAGCTTGTCGCGCAAGGTGGCGATGCGCGCGGGCGCCAGCTCGGGCTTGCGGTGCAGCGCTGCAAAGTAGTCGCGCGGGTGCGGCTCGAAAGTCATGACGCAACTGGGCACGCCCCGGTGGCGTGCCTCGCTTTGCAGCAGCGCCAGCATGGCCTGGTGGCCACGGTGCACACCGTCAAAATTGCCGATGGTCAGTGCGCAGCCGCGCAAGCTGTCGGGGGTGCCGTGGGGGCGGTTCCAGAGGCCGCGGATGATCTGCATGTTTGCGAGTCTGCCTTGTCACATCGCGGGGCCATGTCCCGCATGAACGCTGGGTGTCATCAAAAATTGTCTACTTGACTGTGCGAGGCCAGAGTCCTCGGCGTCCGCTACGGGCCCTGAGCGGACAGTCAGTGGCCCCGCAGAAAAACCGATGACGGGCTATCCCATGCGCTGAATCAAGTCAGCGATAGCCAATTGACCGCGTTCCTTCGCAAACGCCTTGGCGTCCAAGTGCTGCATGAACTGCCCGCTGTATGTTGCAGAGTAGTCTATGCCTTGCTGCAGGAGGAACTCCACAACAGACGCATGCCCACCGAAAATCGCTCCAAACAACGGATTCTTCTCTGGCTCGCTAACGTCAAGTACAGAGCCGCACGCTACAAGGAACTTGACCATCTCTAAGTGCCCCGCTGAAGCTGCCAACTTCAAGGCGGTGCCCTCGAATGTTCCTCCTCGTTGATTGACATCGAGGCCAGCCTCTACGAGGTACTTAGCAATGTCAACGTGCCCGTAGCTTGCGGCAACATGAAGCCACGTCCCAAACGGCGTCATTTGCTGTATGACTTCCGGATTGGCACCAACGAGCTGCACGAAGCGCTCAATGTCTCCCGCTTGGATTGCATCTCGAACTGCGCGATTCTGGGTTTTTTGATGCATCGGTCACCGTGTTTGAGAAGGTCCGCTCCTGGCCGATAGGCGTCATCTGGTCACTACACGTCGAGCCTCGACGGGCGTTGACACCCCTTTGGAGTGTCGCGCAACGCAAACAGATGACCCCCGATAGCCGTGGGTTATCTGTCTTGCCCGACCGTAAGTCAATCGTCGCAAGACCTTGATAAGTTTTCAAGGCATCCTGGCCTCACTTTTGGAGCTTTTGTGAGCGGTTTTTGCTTTCCTGCAGTTGATTTCCGATGGTAATGGTGCGCTCTCGAAAGAAATCATTTGGGCTGGTGTTCAAGGCCTTTTTGTAGTCTTGCAATGCCAGTTCGAGATCCCCTCTGGCAAAATAGACACCCCCTCGGGCGGCGAGGGCCCATTCATCATCCGGTTCAATTTGAATCGCTCGACTTGCGTCCCGATACGCTTCGTCGAGTCGTCTGGTCGCAATATTCGCATTGGCTCGCATTCGCCATCCATGCATGTACGCCGGGCGAGCATCAATGACTTTGGTGAACTGCTCAGCAGCCTCTTCGTACTTGCCGTTCCGGTAAAGAAAATGCCCGTACTCGTTATTCGCGAACCAGAAGTCTCCTTTCGCCAGCGCCTGGCGAAACATTTTTTCCGCCATAGGGAGGTTGCGCTGAGCGAAGTAGACAGAGCCTGCGTCTGCGTAAAGTTTGCTCTCAAGCAGTTCAAGCCGAGGCATCTGTTTGTAGTAGCGCTGAGAGGCTTCAAGCAATCTTGCCATTGCTTCGTAGCTTCCGCCCCACCTTGGCAAAAGCGATTGCAGCATGGCTTCGCGGGCAATAAGGCTTGACGGGTTGATTTTTAGAGCTGCATTGAAGAGCTTGGACGTATTACGGCTCCCTTCGGTCATGTCGATGTCAATCAGGTAGACGTAGGGCTCCACAAGTCTCGGGTTGAGTTCGATCGCGCGTAGGAGACCTGCCTTGGCAGAGTCGAACCACTTCCTCATCAGGGTGAATTGGCGTTCGTTGGTATTGCTTGCCCAGTCGGATCCTCGAACGGACCAGCCAGTTGCTGCAAAGTGAATTCCTAGTGCCAGATGTGCGAACGGGTCGTTTGGACTCTTTTTGACCCACCTTTGCAAGGGGCCGGTAATTTGCCAATCTGCTCGAGAGAATTCCGATGCAAGCCTGTGAAACTCATCCTCGGTTCTCCGATCGGCTTCGTATCTATCGTGCGATTCCCGAAGCAGTCTTGAGACCTCCTCAAAGCGGTCGGCCTTCAGAAGTGGGATCAACTTGTCGGGCGGGGCTGGGGTTACCGTTGCCTCAGGAGATGCGGCCCCCGCACAAAGCACATAGAACCCTATCGTCAGCCCGATAAGCAGCCTTCTAAGCATGAGTCGCTCCCTCTGAATCTTTCTGCAGTTCCCGTCAGCGCAGTGCGCTTGTCGGGCTTCCCTACCCACAGCGTCTTTCACGATGAGTCACCGGAGTCTGCCAGTGGCTCCGTGTGTTTGTGTGCATTGGTGGTGACAGCAACCGGTTAAAGCCTCGGCTGTGCCTTGAGGCATGCGAGTTACTCGCCTCACGTGTCGTTGCTCCCCAACACATGCCCTCTGATAGCCGTGGGTTATCTGTCTTGCCCGACCGTAAGTCAATCGTCGCAAGACCTTGTTATATTGGCACACGAAAACGCAGGCCCCGCGCCAACCCAGTTGGCACGGGCACTTCCGATGTCTTGACTGCACGAAGGAGCCGGTTTTGAAGGTCTTGAAGCTCTCGGCCCAGGGGCTGCCTCAGTCCTGGATCAGCCTCGAAGAAGCCGTGTTGCATTACGCGGCCGATGAGGTGCGCTGGGAGATGGGCGCCGAAATCGCGGTTTTTCACGGGGGCCACAACGCGGTCACCGGGCGCCAGTCGATCGTCACGGTCAATTCGATCATCGGCACGCAAGGGGTGCCCCGCATCAACCCCTTCGATCTGCGCCCGACCCTGACCAACCAGAAGTTGTTCTCGCGCGATCGCAATGTGTGCGCCTACTGCGGCGCGCACTTTCACGAAGAGCACCTGACGCGCGAGCACATCGTGCCGCTGGCACAGAACGGGCGCGATGTGTGGATGAATGTGGTGACGGCGTGCAAGTCGTGCAACCACCGCAAGGCCAACCGCACGCCGGAGCAGGCGCACATGCCGCTGCTGTACACGCCCTACGTGCCCAGCCTCTGGGAGGACTTCATCTTGCGCAACCGCCGCATCCTGGCGGACCAGATGGAGTTTCTGATGGCGCACTTGCCCAAGACGTCGCGGCTGCACGCCTAGGGATGCTCTGCGCGACCCGCGCCGTGCGCGCCGCGATCTGGCGGGATGAGCCGCAAGGCGCGAATGCCAGGGCAAGCCTGGACGGCTTGCCCGCATTCGCAACGCAGCGGATCGCCCGCCAGATCGCGGCCCTTCGGGTTCGGCCCACAACGGGCGTCTGACGCACCTGTTGGTTTGTGTGTGCCACCGGCACACACGGCGCCAAGCAGGCACGCCATCCATCCCGTTGTGGACCCGAACGCGCAGGGCGGGGGTCGCGCAGATCATCCCTAGCTGCGCAAGGTGCGCTCAGCGCCGAAAGCTCAACACTGAACGCAGCTGTTCATTCGCCTTCGAGCTTGAGCATCTCGGCGCCGTCGCCGAGCGAGAGCAGCCCGGTGCGGGCATACACGCCCAGCTTGCCGCGCGTGTCAGTGATGTCGAGGTTGCGCATGGTGAGCTGGCCGATGCGGTCCAGCGGCGAGAACGGCGCGTCTTCGACCTTCTCCATGCTCAGGCGCTCGGGCGCATAGGTGAGGTTGGGGCTGTCGGTGTTGAGGATGGAGTAGTCGTTGCCGCGGCGCAGCTCGACGGTCACCTCGCCGGTGACGGCGCGCGCCACCCAGCGTTGCGCGGACTCGCGCAGCATGATGGCCTGCGGGTCGAACCAGCGGCCCTGGTAGAGCAGCCGACCGAGCTTGAGTCCGTTGATGCGGTACTGCTCGATGGTGTCTTCGTTGTGGATACCGGTGACCAGGCGTTCGTAGGCGATGTAGAGCAGCGCCAGGCCGGGGGCCTCATAGATGCCGCGGCTCTTGGCTTCGATGATGCGGTTTTCGATCTGGTCGCTCATGCCCAGGCCGTGGCGGCCACCGATCTCATTGGCCTTGAGGATGAGGTCGACCGGGCTGTCGAAGGTCTGGCCATTGAGCGCGACCGGGCGGCCTTCTTCGAAGCGTACGGTGACCTCTTCGGCCTTGACCGCGCAGTCCTCGCGCCAGAAGGGCACGCCCATGATGGGGTTGACGATGCGGATGCCCGAGTTCAGGTGCTCCAGGTCCTTGGCCTCGTGCGTGGCGCCGAGCATGTTGCTGTCGGTGCTGTAGGCCTTCTCGACGCTCATCTTGTAGTCGAAGCCGTTGGCGATGAGGAACTCGCTCATCTCCTTGCGGCCACCAAGCTCGTCGATGAAGGTCTGGTCCAGCCAGGGTTTGTAGATCTTCAGGCTGGGGTTGGTAAGCAGGCCGTAGCGGTAGAAGCGCTCGATGTCGTTGCCCTTGAAGGTCGAGCCGTCGCCCCAGATGTGGACGTCGTCTTCCTTCATGGCGGCCACCAGCATGGTGCCGGTCACGGCGCGCCCCAGCGGCGTGGTGTTGAAGTAGGTGATGCCGGCGGTGCTGATGTGGAACGCGCCGCACTGCAGGGCGGCAATGCCTTCGTGCGCCAGTTGCAAGCGGCAGTCGATCAGGCGGGCCTTCTCGGCGCCATAGGCCATGGCCTTGCGCGGAATGGCCTCGTAGTCGTCTTCGTCGGGCTGGCCGAGGTTGGCGGTGTAGGCATAGGGTACGGCGCCCTTTTTCTTCATCCACAACAGCGCCGCGCTGGTGTCCAGGCCGCCGGAGAAGGCGATGCCGACTTTCTGTTGGGTGGGGAGGCTTTGCAGGATGGTGGCCATGGGGGTGTCCTGGTGCGGGCTCAGCCGAAGTGGCAGATGTAGTGGAAGGCGTTGCTCACGCGGATCTGGAAGCTGCTGTTGCCGGGCACGCTGAAGCGCTCGCCCGGGCCGCACTGCGCCCAGGTGCTGCTGCCGGCCAGCAGGTATTCACAGGCGCCGGCCACGCATTCCATGATTTCCGGTGCGCCGGTGTTGAAGGTGAGCGTGGCGGGCAGCACGACGCCGACCGACTTCTTGGTGCCATCGGCCAGTGTCAGGCCGTGGCTCACGCACTTGCCGTCGAAATACACGTTGGCCTGGGTGGCGACGCTCACGCCGCTGATCTGGGTGGTGCTCATGGAGGTGGGAATGGAAGAGGGTGCCGCGCGGCGAAACGCGGATTTTAGGCCGCCACCGCTGGCGCAGCGGCTCAGGCGCGCTGTGCCCAGTCGGCCGGGTCGAAGCCGACGGTGATGGCGCCGTCGCTCCACACCACGACGGGGCGTTTGATGACGCTGGGGTGCGCGCACATGACGGGTTTGGCCGACGCCGCGTCGACGACGGCGTTGCGGGTGGCCTCGTCCAGTGCGCGCCAGGCGGTGCCTTTGCGGTTGAGCACCTTGTCGCAGCCCGCGGCGGCCAGCCAGCGATCCAGCGCCGCCTCGGGCACGCCGAGTTTCTTGAAGTCGTGGAACTGGTAGGGCCGGTCATGGGCGTCAAGCCATGCGCGCGCCTTTTTCACCGTGTCGCAATTGGGGATTCCGTGCAGCGTGATCATGGGCGCCATTGTCGGTCAGGGGGTAAGGCCGAAAGGCCGATGGGACAATCCGCCCCATGCTTGACATTCCTGTGCCCAACCACCCAACGACGCTGGCCGACTGGCTTGACCACGCCGAGCGGCTGCACCCGCAGGCCATCGACATGGGCCTGGACCGCGTGCAGACGGTGGCCCGCCGCATGGGGCTGACGCTGAACTGCCCGGTGATCACGGTGGCCGGCACCAATGGCAAAGGCAGCACCTGCGCCCTGCTGGAGAGCATCTACGGCGAATCCGGGTACCGCACCGGGGTGTACAGCTCGCCGCACCTGGTGGATTTCGAGGAGCGTTGCCGCATCGACGGCGCGCCAGTGGCCGCCGACGAACTGGTGCCCGCGCTGGCCGAGGTCGAGGTGGCTCGCCGTGGGCAGGGTGGTGACGCCGAGATCAGCCTGACTTACTTCGAATTCACCACCCTGGCCATCCTGCGCACCATTGCCCGCGCGGGCGTGGACGTGGCCATCCTCGAAGTTGGTCTGGGCGGCCGGCTCGACGCGGTCAACATCATCGACGCCGATTGCGCCGTCATCACCAGCATCGACCTCGACCACACCGCGCTGCTGGGGCCGGATCGCGAATCCATTGGGCGCGAGAAGGCCGGCATCATGCGCACCGGCCGCCCGGTGGTGGTGAGCGACCCGGCGCCACCCCAGAGCCTGCTGGACCACGCGCGCGAGATTGACGCCGTGCTGTGGCGGGTGGGTGCCGATTTCCACTTTGCAGGCGATCAGCAGCAGTGGGGCTGGGCCATGCACCCTTCGCGCGGCGGCCGGCGCTACAGCGGCCTGCCGTACCCGGCGCTGCGGGGCGCCAACCAGCTGCTCAATGCCGCGGGCGCGCTGGCCGCCATCGAGGCCTTGCGCGCGCGCCTGCCGGTGACCGCGCAGGCGGTGCGAACCGGGTTGGTGCTGGTGAACCTGCCCGGCCGCTTCCAGATCCTGCCGGGCAACCCCACCATCGTGCTCGACGTCGCCCACAACCCGCATTCGGTGGCGGCCCTGGCCGAGAACCTCGACGCCATGGGCTTCTACCCGGGCACGCACGCGGTGTTCGGTGCCATGGCCGACAAGGATCTGGCGGCCATGCTCGCGCGCATGGCCCCTTTGGTGGACCGTTGGTACCTCACCGATTTGCCGTTGCCGCGCGCCATCGGCGCGAGGGCTTTGGCCGAGCTGGTGGCCGCCATGCCCGGCTGTGCGGACAAGGTCGCGGGTACCTATGCCAGCCCCGGGGATGCCCTGGCCGCAGCGGCGGCGGTGGCAGACCCCGCTGATAGAATTCTCGCCTTCGGCTCGTTCTACACCGTGGGTGGTGTGCTGCAGAACGGTCTGCCGAAACGGGTTGCCAAGCACCTGGCGACCTGAACCCCGTTGAACACCGCCGTCCAGGCCCCCCGAGACCCATGTCCAGCCCCCGCTCAGGTTCCCAGGGCAGCCCGTCGGCATCGCCACCCACCGTCGAAGCCGTGCGACGGCGCGCCCGCCACCGCCTGATCGGCGCCAGTGTGCTGGTGGTGGCCGGTGTGGTCGGCTTCCCGCTGCTGTTTGACAGCCAGCCCCGCCAGGTGGCGATCGATCTTCCCATCGACATCCCGTCGCGCAGCAGTCCTGCGCCGACCTTGCCGGCAACGCCAGTGCCATCCACACCGGCGCCAACGCCGGCACCGGCGCCTGCGCCTGCGCCATCACCCGCACCCGCGCCGGCTCCGACACCTGCGCCGGCACCCACGCCAGCGCCCGCACCAGCACCAGCACCAGCACCAGCACCGGCGCCCGCACCAGCACCGGCGCCCGCACCAGCACCGGCGCCCGCCAGCGCGGCCGCCGAAGCGGCCCGCGCGCAGGCCATCCTGCAGGGCAAACAGCCACCCGCGGTGGCCGAGCGTGTCGTGGTGCAGGTGGGTGCTTTCGCAGACGAGGCCAGGGCCCGTGAAACGCGGCTCAAGCTCGAGCGCGCCGGGCTCAAGACCTATGTGCACGTGGCACAGACGGCCGAGGGTCGCCGGGTGCGCGTGCGTGTCGGGCCGTTCGACAGCCGCGCCGAGGCCGAAAAGGCAGCCGCCCGCATCAAAGCCCTGGGTCTGCCGGCGGCCATTCTTACCTTGTAGGCGTCCCCGCCATGTTGCTGACCGACTGGGTGTTGCTGACCTTGCTGGTGCTGTCCGTGGCACTGGGCGTTTGGCGCGGCCTCATGTTCGAGGTGCTCTCGGTGGCCGGCTGGGTGGCGGCGCTGTTCGTGGCGCAGGCCCTGGCCGATGACGTGGTGCCCTGGTTGCCGATCGAGCGGGTGTCGCCTCCGCTGCAACTGGCCATCGGCTTTGCGTTGGTGTTCATCGCGGTGGCTTTCCTGGGGGGTTTGGTGGCCTGGCTGGTGCAGAAGCTGGTGGCCTCGGTCGGGCTTCGCCCGGTCGATCGCGTCCTGGGTGGCGCGTTTGGCCTGGTGCGGGGTGCGGTCATCCTGCTGGCCATCGCCCTGGTGATCACCATGACCCAGATGCAGAGCGCCCAGTGGTGGCAGGGCTCGCCCACAGCGGGTTTGCTCAGCCACACCTTGCACAACGTCAAGCCGCTGCTGCCCGATCCGTTGGCGCGGCACATACCCTGAATCCCGTTTCCAGTTACCCGTTTCCAGGTCCAAGGAGCACACCATGTGCGGAATCGTTGGTGTCGTCAGTCAGACACCGGTCAACCAGCTGATCTACGACGCCTTGCTACTGTTGCAGCACCGCGGGCAAGACGCCGCGGGCATCGTCACCCAGCTCGGTCGTAAGTTCTTCATGCACAAAGCCAAAGGCATGGTGCGCGATGTCTTCCGTACCCGCAACATGCGTGCATTGCCGGGCAACTGCGGTCTCGGCCAGGTGCGTTACCCAACGGCGGGCAATGCCTACAGCGAAGAAGAAGCGCAGCCGTTCTATGTGAACGCACCCTTCGGTCTGGTGCTGGTGCACAACGGCAACCTCACCAACGCACAGGCGCTCAAACAGGAGCTCTTCCAGACCGACCACCGCCACATCAACACCGAGAGCGATTCCGAGGTGCTGCTCAACGTGTTGGCGCACGAGCTGGAGAAGGCCACGCGAGGCGGGCCGCTCAAGCCCGCTGACGTGTTTGCGGCGGTGCGCGGGGTGCATGCGCGCGTCAAAGGTTCCTACGCGGTGGTGGCACTGATCGCCGGCCATGGTCTGCTGGCTTTTCGCGATCCCTATGGCATCCGTCCGCTGTGCTTTGGGCACAGCGATGGCAATGTCATGGTGGCCAGCGAGTCGGTGACGCTGGAAGGGACGGGCTACCACGTCGAGCGCGACCTGGAGCCGGGTGAGGCGCTGTTCGTGAATCTGGAGGGCGATGTGCACACCGAGCGGTGCGCATCGAATGCAGCGCTCAAACCCTGCATCTTCGAGTACGTGTACCTGGCCCGGCCCGACTCCACCATCAACGGCATCTCGGTGTACCAGGCGCGCCTGAACCTGGGCACCACGTTGGCCAAGCGCGTGATCTCGACCGTGCCGCCCAACGCCATCGACGTGGTCATTCCGATCCCCGAATCGTCACGCCCCAGCGCCATGGAGCTGGCCCGTCTGCTGGGTCTGCCCTACCGCGAAGGCTTCGTGAAGAACCGCTACGTGGGCCGCACCTTCATCATGCCGGGCCAGGCGGTGCGCAAGAAGAGCGTGCGCCAGAAGCTCAATGTGATCGGCAGTGAGTTCAAGGGCCGCAACGTGCTGCTGGTCGACGACTCCATCGTGCGCGGAACCACCAGCCGCGAGATCGTGCAGATGGCCCGCGATGCCGGCGCGCGCAAGGTCTATCTGGCCAGTGCCGCACCGCCGGTGCGCTACCCCAACGTCTACGGCATCGACATGCCCACACCCGACGAGCTGGTGGCCCACGACCGCACGGTCGAAGAGGTGCGCCAGATCATCGGCTGCGACGCGCTGATCTACCAGGACGTCGAGGGCATGAAGCAGGCCGTGGGTTCGCTCAACACCGCGCTGGCCGGCTTCGATGCCTCGTGCTTTGACGGGGTGTACGTCACCGGCGACATTACCGCCGACGACATCGCGCGCCTCAACGCCGGCCGACCACAGGACGAAGAGGGCGACACCGATACCTCGCGCCTGGCGCTGCCCAACGCGCAGGAGAGCTGAGCCGTGGACGACGCGTTGAGAAAGACATTGCACCGCGACACGCTCGCCGTGCGCGAGGCGGTCGAGCGTTCGCCCTTTGGCGAAAACTCCGAAGCGCTGTACCTCACCAGCGGCTATGTGCAGCCGTCGGCCGAATCGGCAGCGCAGCGCTTTGCCGGCGACGAGGAGGGCTTCACCTACGGGCGCTACGGCAACCCCACCACGGCCAGTTTCGAGCAACGCCTGGCCGCACTCGAAGGGGCCGAGGCCTGCATGGCCACCGCCTCGGGCATGTCCGCCATCCTGTTGATGTGCCTGGGCCTGCTCAAGGCGGGCGACCACGTGGTGTGTTCGCGGTCCATGTTCGGCTCCACCATCAAGCTCATCGGCAGCGATCTGGCCAAGTTTGGCGTGCAGTCAAGCTTCGTGGCGCAATCGGATGTGGCCGCCTGGGCCGCCGCCATCCAACCCAACACGCGGCTGTTGTTTGCCGAGACGCCCACCAACCCGCTCACCGAGGTGTGCGACATCGCCGCCCTGGCCGACCTGGCCCACAACGCCGGCGCGCTGCTGTGCGTGGACAACTGCTTTGCCACGCCCGCGTTGCAACGCCCCATCGCGTTGGGTGCCGACATCGTGATGCATTCAGGCACCAAGTACCTCGACGGGCAAGGCCGCGTGATGGCAGGTGCCTTGTGCGGCTCGCAGCAACTGGTCACCGAGAAGTTTCTGCCTGTGCTCAAAAGCGCCGGCATGACGCTGTCGCCCTTCAATGCCTGGGTGATGCTCAAGGGTCTGGAGACGCTGGACATCCGCATGCGCGCGCAGAGCGCCAATGCCCTGGCCCTGGCGCAGTGGCTCGAGGCCCACCCGGGCGTGTCGCGGGTGTTCTGCCCGGGGCTGGCGAGCCACCCGCAGCACGCGCTGGCCATGCGCCAGCAATCGGGCGTGGGTGGGGCGGTGCTGTCCTTCGACGTCAAGGCCTCGTCGCCCGAGCAGGCCCGCCAGCGCGCGTTTCATGTGCTCGACGCGCTGCGCGTGCTGTCGCTGTCCACCAACCTGGGTGACACCAAGACGCTCTGCGCGCACCCGGCCAGTA
The DNA here is from genome assembly GCF_019635465.1 of Hydrogenophaga sp. Classification (GTDB taxonomy): domain Bacteria; phylum Pseudomonadota; class Gammaproteobacteria; order Burkholderiales; family Burkholderiaceae_C; genus Hydrogenophaga. The sequence goes on along the minus strand of NZ_JAHBZK010000008.1, from coordinate 123,318 downwards.
CCTCCCATGGGCGTCTGACCGAAGCGCAACGCCAGGCCGCCGGCATCGGGCAAGGCCTGATCCGCGTAGCCGTGGGCCTCGAACACATCACTGACATCCAGGCCGACCTGTCGCGCGGGCTGGAAACGCTCCCATGAAAGTCCGTACCCGTTTTGCACCGTCGCCGACCGGCTTCATCCACCTCGGCAACATCCGCTCGGCCCTGTATCCCTGGGCGTTTGCGCGCTCGCAGCAGGGCGACTTCATCCTGCGTATCGAAGACACCGACCTGGAGCGGTCCTCGCAAGCAGCGGTCGACGTCATCCTGGAAGGCATGGCCTGGCTGGGCTTGAACCCGGATGAAGGGCCGTACTACCAGATGCAGCGCATGGAGCGCTACAAGGAGGTGCTGGCAGAGATGCGGGCACAGGGCCTGGTATATCCCTGCTACATGAGCGTGGAAGAACTCGACGCGCTGCGCGAGCGCCAGATGGCGGCCAAGCAAAAGCCGCGCTACGACGGCACCTGGCGGCCCGAGCCCGGCAAGGTGTTGCCGCCTGTTCCCGCCGATGCCAAGCCGGTGCTGCGCTTCAAAAATCCGCAGGACGGCGTGGTGGCCTGGGACGACAAGGTCAAAGGCCGCATCGAGATCAGCAACCACGAGCTCGACGACCTCGTCATTGCGCGCCCCGATGGCACGCCCACCTACAACTTCTGCGTGGTGGTGGACGACATCGACATGGCCATCACCCACGTGATTCGCGGCGACGACCACGTCAACAACACCCCGCGCCAGATCAACATCTTCCGCGCGCTCGGCAAGGAGCCGCCCGTATACGCGCACTTGCCCACGGTGCTCAATGAGCAGGGCGAGAAGATGTCCAAGCGCAACGGCGCCAAGCCGGTCACGCAATACCGCGACGAGGGCTACCTGCCCGATGCGATGGTCAACTACCTGGCACGCCTGGGCTGGAGCCATGGCGACGACGAAATCTTCAGTCGTGCGCAGTTCCTCGAGTGGTTCGACCTGGATCACCTCGGTCGCAGCGCGGCGCAGTTCGACGAAGCCAAGCTGCGCTGGGTCAATGCCCAGCACCTGAAGGCGCTGACCGATGACGTGCTCGCGCCATTGGTGGCCGCGCAATTGGCCAAGCGCAGCATCGCGGTCGACGACCGCCTGCCGCGCATTTGTGGTTTGTTCAAGGACCGCTGCGATACCACGGTGGCGCTGGCCGACTGGGCCGCTGCTTTCTACACCGACGTGGTGCCCAACGAAGCCGAGCGCGGCCAGCACATCACCGACGCCGTGCGGCCCGCGCTGGCGGCGCTGGCGCAGGCCTTGAGTGACGTGAGTTGGGACAAGGCAGCCATCGCCGCGGCCCTCAAGCAAGTGCTGTCCGGCCACGGCCTGAAGATGCCCCAACTGGCCATGCCGGTGCGCGTGCTGGTGATGGGCACCGCGCAGACGCCATCGCTGGATGCCGTGCTGGAACTGCATTCGCGTGACGTCGTTCTCGCACGTCTCCAAAAAGCCTGAATTTCTGACATATAATGCGAGGCTCGCTGCGACGCACCGGTGATTCAGGTCAACGGGGTAGGCAGTGAACCCTGTGGGGGTATAGCTCAGCTGGGAGAGCGCTTGCATGGCATGCAAGAGGTCAGCGGTTCGATCCCGCTTACCTCCACCACAGATTCGAAGTCGCGCATGGTGGCGACGGCAGAAATCAAGCTTCTGCCGCTGATACAATGCGAGGCTTCCGTCCAGGTTATGACCCTATCGTCTAGAGGCCTAGGACATCACCCTTTCACGGTGAGTACCGGGGTTCGAATCCCCGTAGGGTCGCCAAACAAGCCGCAAGGCAAGTAGGCACAAGTCGTGGCACTTGGTTCGCAAGAACGAAAGCCGCCTGCCAGGAGTGGTAGTTCAGTTGGTTAGAATACCGGCCTGTCACGCCGGGGGTCGCGGGTTCGAGCCCCGTCCACTCCGCCAGATACCAGAAACCGCCGAAGCCGCAAGGTCCGGCGGTTTTTTCATGCCTGCTGGTGGCGCCGTGGGTGCACTCAGGCGTGCCGCCGCTCCAGAAACGGCAGTTTCACCAGCCCCGTGGACAGGGCGGTCCCACTGATGATCACGAGCCCGCACAGCACCATCCACGCGCTGATGGTCTCGCCCAGAAACACCGCGCCATAGCCCAGCGCGAACACCGGGATCAGGAAGGTCACGGTCAGGGCGCGTGCCGGCCCTGCGCGCTCGATCAGGTGGAAATACAGGATGTAGGCGATGGCGGTGCACAGCACGGCGACCGCGGCGATGGCGCCCCAGGCGCCTGCACTCACCGGGTGCTCGGGCCAGAGCCACCACATGGGCAAGGCCAGACCCAGGGTGGCGCCGATCTGGCTGCCGGTGGCGGAGGCCAGGGGATCCACACCGCTGAGGTAGCGCTTGGTAAAGCTGGCCGCAATGCCGTAGCACAACGTCGCCAGCAGACACGCGCCCATGGCCAGCAGCGAAGCCGCGTTGGCCCCGCTGCCCACCATGCCCTGGGCGCTAACGCCGGCCTTGCCCAGCACCAGCAGTGCCACGCCGACGAAGCCGATCACCAGGCCGAGCACGCGCGAGCCGCCGGGTTTGTCCTTGAGCCACAACCAAGCCACCAGGGCGCCGGTGAGTGGCACGGTGGCATTGAGGATGGATGTCTGCCCGGTAGCGATGTGCAGCACCGCAAAGCCGAACAGCAGGAACGGGATGCCCGAGTTGAGCAGGCCCACAAACAGGATGCGACCCCAACGCGCGCGAAAGTCGGCGCGCACGCGCGGGCGCAGCAGCAGCGGCAGAAGGCACAGGGCGGCCAGGCCGACGCGCAGACCGGCAGTGGGCACCGGGCCGAACTCGGCCGCGCCCAGGCGCATGAACAGGAAGGACGCGCCCCAGAGCGCAGCCAGGGCAAAGAATTCGAGCAGGAGTGAGGGGGGCATGGTCAGTGCGCGCGCGCCTCGAGTTGCAGCAGCGCGGCCTTTCGGTGAAGCCCGCCAGCATAGCCGGTGAGCGCGCCGTTGGCGCCGAGCACCCGGTGGCAGGGCACAACGATGCCGATCGGGTTTCGGCCGATGGCCGCCGCGACGGCGCGCACCGCTTGCGGAGCCTGCAAGCGTTCGGCGACGGCACCGTACGAGCAGGTGGCGCCATAGGGCAGTGCCAGCAGGGCCTGCCACACCGAACGCTGGAAGGGCGTGCCATGCGACAGGTCCAACGGCAGATCGAACGCGCCGCTGGCTTCGTCGAAGTACGCCGCCAACTGCTCCCGCGTGCGGACGAGCACGGGGTGATCGGGGGCGAGTGACCAGCCCTCAACGAGCTCGGCGGCAGGGCCATGACGCTGGTCGTCGAACCACAGACCCACCAGACCGAGCGGGCTGGCGGCAGCGGTCATGGGGCCGAGCGGGGTGTCGATGCGCGAGCGCACCAGGTGTTTGGGCAAAGGCATGTCGATCTCACAGGTGGTGGGGGGTGGGCTGGTAGAAGCCCGCCCAGGTGCGCAGCACGGCGTAGCTGCGCCAGGGGCGCCAGGGTTGTGCCAGAGCCTCGCAGGCACGCTCGCGTTCGCGCGGGCTGCCACTGAGCTGGAGCGCGTTGTGCAGCGCGATGTCGCCCGCCGGCCAGGCGTCGGGCCAGCGCAGGGCCCGCATGGCGATGTACTGCGCGGTCCAGGCGCCAATGCCGGGCAAGGCCTGCAGTGCGGCGGTGGTGGCCACCGGATCGGCGTGCGGACCCAGATCGAGCACGCCGCTGGCCACGGCCTCGGCCAAGGCCCGGATGGCGGATTGGCGCTGGCGCACGATGCCCAGACTGCCCAGCGCATCCGGATCGGCGCCCGCCAGGCTCTGTGGCGTGGGAAACATGCGGTTCAGCGTGGGGTCGGGCGTGTCGATGAGCTCGCCAAAGCGCGTCACCAGACGGCCAGCCAGGGTGCGTGCCGCGGCCACCGTCACCTGCTGGCCCAGCACCGCACGCACCGCCAGCTCGAATCCGTCGACCGCGCCGGGAACGCGCAAGGCCGTGCCACCGGGAAAGTGCGCACCCAGCACCGCGTCGATGGCTTGCGGGTCGGCGTCCAGATCGCACAGCGCCCGCACGCGCCAGATCAGCGCGGGCAGTGCCGGCAGCAGGCTGTCGCTGGCGTGCAGCCAGACGCGTTGGCGTGCGGGCTCGAACTGCAGGCCGAACCAGCCGTGGTGTTCGGTGCCGCCCACGTTCAGCCTCAGGGTGCGCCAGTAGCGCAAGGCGGTGATGTCGATCGCGTCGACGCCGGGCAGCAGGCGATCGGCCAGAAAGCGGAGCAGGGCCGGCGCATCCAGTGGTGGGCGCCAACCCAGGGCAATGGCGCGGCCGTTCGCCGGTAGCTCGCCGCCGCGACGAAGGGCCATCGGGCTGAGACCGTAGCGCTCGCGCAGTGCCGCATTGAAGCGGCGCAGGCTGGCAAAGCCGGCGGCCTGCGCGACCGCCGTGATGGGCAGGCGGGTGTCGGTGAGCAACTGCTTGGCCGCCAGCAGGCGGCGGGTGTGCAGCACTTGCAAGGGAGAGACGCCGAGTCGGGCTTCAAACACGCGGCGCAGATGGCGGTCGCTCACCCCCAGCCGGGCCGCCAGGCGTTGCATCGCAGGTCCGTCCTCGCCCAGCCAGTGCGCCGGGTCGTCGAGCAATCGGCTGGCGTGCTGCACCAGCAATTCCGCCGCGTCCTGGCTTGACCAGGTGCGCGACAGGGGGGCCAGCTCCGGGCGGCAGCGCATGCAGGGTCGGAAACCCGCGCGCTCGGCCTGCGCGGCGTGGTCGAAGAAGCGGCAATTGGCGCGCCTGGGGGTGCGCACCGCGCAAACCGGGCGACAGTAGATGCCGGTGGAGGTGACCCCGGTGAAAAAGCGGCCGTCAAAGCGCGCGTCGCGGGTGCACAGCGCAAGGTAGCGGGCGTCGTCGTCGAGCGGGGTGGGCGTGGGTGCGCTGTCCATGGGCGGCATGGTAGGTCCGATCGGACGGCCCGACTCGCCATTTCCGGACATCATCCCCGTGGCCGGATGTCGGGCCCTTTCTACAATGCCCGCTTTGCCAGCCAACAGGAGTTCCTGCATGCAAGTGTCCGCCTCCATCTTCAAGGCCTATGACGTCCGCGGCGTGGTGCCCAACACCCTCGATGAGCGTGTGGCCGAGGCGCTGGGCCTGGCCTTCGGCACGGTGGCGCGCCAGCAAGGTGAGCGCAGCGTGGCGGTGGGGCGCGATGGGCGACTGAGCGGTCCGGCGCTGTCGGCCGCGCTGATCCGGGGCCTGGTGGCGGCGGGCATGGACGTGATCGACGTCGGCATGGTGACCACGCCCATGCTGTATTTCGCCGCTGCCACGCTGTGCAGCAGCGGCATCCAGGTCACCGGCAGCCACAACCCCAAGGACTACAACGGTTTCAAGATGGTGATGGCGGGACGTGCCATCTACGGCGACGACATCCAGGCCTTGCGCCAGCTGATCGAGCGCGACGGCGGCGAGCGTGCCGAGGGGGGGCGCGTGCGCCACGTCAACGTAACCGGCCCGTACCGCGACCGTATCCTCGGCGATGTGACCCTATCGCGACCGATGAAGATCGTCGTGGATTGCGGCAATGGTGTGGCGGGGGCTTCGGCGCCCGCGCTGTTTCGCGCGCTGGGCTGCGAGGTGATCGAGCTGTTCAGCGAAGTCGACGGCAATTTCCCCAACCACCACCCCGACCCCAGCAAGCCCGAGAACCTGCGCGACCTCATCCGCACCCTGGCCAGCACCGACGCCGAACTGGGACTGGCATTTGACGGCGATGGCGACCGGCTGGGCATCGTCACCAAGGACGGCCAGAACATCTTCCCCGACCGCCAGATGGTGCTGTTCGCGCAGGACGTGCTCTCGCGCGTGCCCGGCGGTGCCATCCTGTACGACGTGAAATGCTCGCAGCGCCTGGGCCCGGCCATCGAGGCTGCCGGTGGTGTGCCGCACATTTACAAGACGGGTCACTCGCTGATCAAGGCGCGCATGAAGGAGCTCGACAGCCCTCTGGGCGGTGAAATGAGCGGCCACATCTTCTTCAAGGAGCGCTGGTTCGGCTTCGACGACGGCACTTACGCCGGCGCGCGTCTGCTGGAGATCCTCAGTCGCCACCCAGACGCCAACGCGGTGCTCAACGCGCTGCCCACAAGTCACAGCACGCCCGAACTCAACGTGAGCTGTGCCGAGGGCGAGCCGCACGCTGTGGTGAAGACCTTGGTGGAACTGGCCCGATTCGACGCACCCGCCAAGGTCTCGACCATCGACGGCGTGCGGGTGGACTGGCCCGATGGCTTCGGCTTGATTCGCGCCTCCAACACCACGCCGGTGCTGGTGTTGCGATTTGAAGGCCACACGCCCGAGGCCCTGCATCGCATCGAGGCCGCCATGCTGGCGTTGCTCAAGCAGGCCAAGCCGGACGCGGTGGTGGGCGCGAGCGCGCACTGAACATGTCGATGCCCGATCCGCTTGATCGCGTCACCGTGGTGCTGGTGACCTTCCACAGCGCCCACTGCCTGGATGCGCTGCACGCGTTGCTGGCGCATTGCCCGCACATCGTGGTGTCCGACAACGGCAGCAGCGACGGTACGCCCGGGCAGGTTCGCTCGCGCTGGCCGCAGGCGCAGGTGCTCGAGCATGGCCGCAACCTCGGCTTTGGCGCCGCCAACAACCGTGCGCTGGCGCAGGTGAAGACGCCCTACGCCTTCTTGCTCAACCCCGACTGCGAAGTTACCCCCGATGGCCTGCGCGAACTGGTGCGTGTGGCCGACGACATGCCGGACGCTGCCATCGTCGCGCCGCAGTTGTGCGCCGCCTCGGGCCAACCCGAAGCGAACTACCGCTGGCCGGGCACGGTGTGGGCGTCCAGGGGGCCGGGCGCCGACGCGCCGGCCTGTGTCGGCTTCGTGGTGGGTGCGGCCATGCTGTTTCGTATGGAGCGCTTCAGTGACCTGGGTTTCTTCGACGAGCGCTTCTTTCTCTACTACGAGGACGACGACCTTTGTCTGCGGTTGTTCCAGAACCAGCGACCGATGATCGTGTGGCCGGCCGTGCAAGCGATCCACCGCTCCCGGGGCTCGGTGAAGGGCAACACCCCTTGGCGCAGCGAGTACCTGCGTGGCTATCACCACGCGCAGTCCAAACTCACCTACACCGTCAAGCACCGATCGCTTGCCCTGGCGCGCAGCCAGCGCTGGCGTGTGTTGCTGACCACCTCGCTGGCCTTGCCACTGCGTGCCATTGCCTGGTCGCCGCGCCTGCTGGCGCGAATGGCCGGCCGCTGGATGGGCCTGGCGCAATGGAGACCGTATGAACCCCGTTCCTGAAACGCGGCCCACCCTGTGTGTGGGCATTCTGGCGGTCAACGAGTCGCGCCGCATTGCGGCGTGCATTGCGTCGGCAAGGTTTGCTGACCAGATCATCGTCTTTGACAGCGGCAGCACCGACGGCACGCGCGAGGTGGCGGCCGAGGCGGGCGCCGAGGTGCATCTCAACGCCGACTGGCAGGGCTTCGCGGTGCAGCGCAACCGGCTGCTCGAACACGTGCGCTGCGACTACGTGTTCTTTCTCGACGCCGACGAAATCGTTCCCCCTGAACTGGCCGACGAGATCTCGCGTGCCGTGCAGTCAGGCGAAGACGCGGTGTGGGAGGTGCAGTGGAACCAGGTGGCCTATGGCCGGGCGCTGACCTTGATGAAGTCCACCGGTGGCATTCGACGCCTGTTTCGCGCCGACAACCTGAGCCACTTTGCTGGCGTGGTGCACGAAGACGGCGTGCTGCGCCGTGCGCAGGTGCCTTGCCACCGGTTTCGCAACCGGCTGCTGCACTACTCCCGCGAGACGGTCTATGACAGCCTGCTCAAGCTTGCGCAGTATGTGCAGCTCGGTGCCTCCAAGCGCGCCGAACAAGGCAAACGGGGTGGCGTGCTGCGGGGCATGGCCTCCGCGTTTGCCATCTTCGTGCGGCTTTACATCTTCCGCCGCGGCTTCCTGTGCGGTGCCGAAGGCTTTCTGTTTTGCTTTTTCATCGCGCTGGAGTGCTTCTTCCGCTACGCGGCCTTGCGCTACGACCGCCTGGGCGCGGGGCAGGTGCTTGCGCGGCGCTAGTGTTCTGTCCCGCAAATAACTGGCATTTCGTTCGATGGATGCGGGAGCTATCGGTGGGTGCTCAAAGGGGGTCAAGACTGGACGTCTTGATCCCCTATGGGCGCCCGGCGAGAGCCCCGCAGGCGCCGAACCCTCCGGGCTGCGTCGAATCGGGGCGCATGCGTCGTTGCGGCCACAGGTCAAGCCGCCCAGGCTTGACCTGCGCCCACGCCTAGCCTGCGCCCCGATTCGGCGCAGCGAAATGCCCGTTATTTGCGGGACAGAACACTAGGCGGCGATGACGGCGGACCCGGGTCTTGCGCGCTGTGGCCCGAGCGAGGCCATCACCAGCGCGCCCATCAGGATCAGGCAGTGGCTTTCGGTGGACAGCCACAGCGAACTGTGCGACACGCATGCCGCGCACAGGGTGCCGGTGAACGCCAGCCCCAGGGCACGGCGTTGGGGCGACGCGCGCCACGATGACCTCGCCATCGCGGCAATGAACCACAGAAAGAGCACCAGCCCGACCAGGCCCTGATCGAACAGGAAGAACAGGAACTGGTTGTGCGGGTGCGGGCACGCCACGTCGCAAAAATCCTTGTCGGTGAAGACCTTCTCGGCTTGTACCGGGTACGCGCCGGTCCCATGGCCCAACCAGAGCGCGTCCGGGGCCAGTTCCAGCACCAGCCTGGCCATGGACAGTCGGGCGCCGATCGAGGTGATGGTGGTTCCGTCTGCGGTGTTGGCCTCGCTCAACGCGGTTGTGGCGCGTTCCTGCAGCAGCGGCGACGCCGTTACCACCAGGGCGAACAGGGCCGCCACGCCCACTGCGGCCAGCAGGCCGCGACCCAGTGAGCGCGCCAGTCCGAGGCTGATCAGAAACGCGGCCGTCGATACCGCCCACGCCAGGTAACCCGTGCGACCCTGCAGCAGCGCCAGCACGCTGACGCTGGCCAGCAGCCAGACGACCAACGCCGCGATACGGACGCGGCGCCGCACATGAGTGACGGCGACAAACGCGCACATCGAGGCGAAGACGCACATCATCACGCCCTGCGAGATGTAGTCCTTGACCACTGTGTGGTCGACGCCGAACCCCTGGTTGTGCGTGCGCGTCCACGAAAAGTCGAACCACACGTTCAACCAGGTGACCACCAGTGTGAACATCAACGCCAGCCCGAACGCCTGCCAACAACGCCGGCGCACCCAGGGCGTTTGCAGCAGCGCCAGGAACATGGGCACCAGGCCCAGCTTGAGGTACTTGAGGGCCATGGCGAGCGCGCCTGTGGCGGGCACGGGCGACCAGGCCGTGGCCAGCAACACCCAGCCAAACAGCGCCAGAGCGGGTGCTGCCATCGGATTGCGCAGGGCCGCCAGGCATTGCGCCCGGGCAACGGGGCTCACCAACGAGGCCAGCCACAGTGCCAGGGTCAGTACCAGCGCCAGGTTGGCCACGGCCAGCGACAGGGGGAATGCCAGGAAAACGATCACCAGCGCCCATTGCGCTGCGCGGTGAAGGCCATCACCAAGGGTCATTGATTGGAGGCTCGGGGGCGTGGGTCGACAAGAGCCGGCATTGTGCTTCAGCGCAATGGGGGACCTGTCGACCGGTGGAGAGCGCGCGCAGGCCACTCCCGCCGCGAAGGGGCATCAGCGGGTCAGCAGCGCGTCGATCGGTTGCAGATCGGAGGGCGTGAGTTCGCCGCTGGCCTGCTTGAGGCGCAGGGTGCCCAGCAGCACGTTGTAGCGGGCCTGTGCGAGGTCGCGCTTGGTCTGGTAGAGCTGGCTCTGCGCGTTGAGCACGTCGATGTTGATGCGCACGCCGACCTGGTAGCCCAGCTGGTTGGCTTCGAGGGCGCTCTGGCTGGAGGCTTCGGCGGCTTCCAGTGCCTTGACCTGGCTCTGGCCAGAGACCACGCCGAGGAAGGCGCTGCGCGTGGCAAGGTCGACGCCGCGGCGGGCCGACTCCAGATCGACGCGGGCCTTCTCTTCCAGCGCCAGTGTTTGCTTCACCCGGTTCTGGATGGCATAGCCAGCGAACAGCGGCAGGTTGAACTGCAGGCCCACCGTGGCGTTGTTGGTGCGCACATTGCCCGAAATGCCTTGCGTGCTCGACGGCGAACGGCTGACCTGGTATTGACCGACAAGATCCAGGGTGGGCTTGTGGCCTGCTTCGGCGCGCTGGGTTTCCAGCTGTGCGATCTCAAGGTTGCGCTGGGCCTGCAGCACTGAGGGGTGATTGGCGCCGGCGCGGTCCAGCCAGGCCTGGGGTTCGGCCGGTTGCAGCGGGGGCAGGTTGACCGGCGTGGCCAGCGGCTGCGGCACCACGCTGCTGCGGCCCACGAGCTGGTCGAGCGTGAGCTTCTTGACGCGCAGATCGTTCTCGGCCGCCAGCTCCTGGGCGATGACGAGGTCATAGCTGGCCTGCGCTTCGCGTGCGTCGGTGACGGTGGCCGTGCCCACCTCGAAGTTGCGTTTGGCGGCGGCCAGTTGCTCGGCCACCGCCTTCTTTTGCGCCTGCACGAAGGTGAGGGTGTCCTGTGCGGCGAGCACATCGAAGTAGGCCTGCGAGGTGCGCAGGATCAGGTCCTGTTCGGCCTGGGTCAGCTGCGCCTGGGCGATGTCGATGGAGCGCTGCGCCTGGTCGTAGGCGAGCTTGTTGGCGGGGCGGTACAGCGGCTGGCTGGCCGACAACGTCACGTTCTGGCTGTTGCTGGTGCCGTCAAGCTGGCTGACGCTGCTGTCGCGGCGCGTCCAGTTGGCGCCGGCGCCCAGGCCGACCTCGGGCAGCAGGCCAGCGCGCGCTTGGGCGGCCTGTGCCAGGTTGGCGTCGTACTGCGAGCGCGCGGCCAGGTAGGTGGCGTCGAACCCGCGCGCCGCGTCGAAGAGTTGCGACAGGCTCTGTGCCTGCGCCGCCGATGCACCGCCCAGGGCCAGGCTGGCGGCCAGCATCAGCGGGCTCAGTCGAGCAAAGGGTCGGAGAAGCTGGGCAGGCATGGGCGGTTCCTTGGCAGGGAGGGATGGAAGGGGAGTGGATCAGTAGCGGGGGATCGACGGGTCGCGCTGCAGCGCCCAGGCGTCGATGCCGCCGTGGATGTTGACTACCTGCGTGAAGCCTTGGTTCAGCAGGAATTGCGTGACCTGCGCGCTGCGACCACCGTGGTGGCACAGGCAGGCGATGGGGTGGTCGCGCTCGAGCTCGTGCAGGCGCGCGGGCACGCTGCGCATCGGCATGTGGCGCAGCTCGAAGCCGTCGGCGCTGACGCAGGCCGTTTGCAGTTCGGCCGGCTCGCGCACATCGAGCACGATGGGCGCCGGGCGGCCGGGGACAGTGTGCTGGCGCAGCCAGTCGTCCAGATGGGCGGGTGTGATCGCGTGCATGGCGGGGGCTCAGAAGCGGAAGCGCGAGGGCGCCGGGAAGTGCTGCAGGCGCGCCGCCACCGTGTCCCAGGGTTGTGCGGTCACGAAGTGGCCGGTGCCCGCGTGGGTGATGAAGGTGGCGCGCATCATGGGTTCGTCGCCGGTGATGGCCGCCAGGCGGCCGCCCGGCGCCAGCAGCGCCAGCAGGGCAGACGGCACCTCGGCCACTGAGCCGCCAAGCACGATGGCGTCGAACGGCGCATCCGCCTTGCAGGTGGCAAAGTCGCTGGCGGCGGCGTCGGCCGTGCGTACGTCGACGTTGGTGATGCCGGCACGCTGCAGGTTGTCGCGGGCGCCTTGTGCAATGGCCGCGTCGATTTCGATCGACACCACGCGCTGCGCGAGGCTGGCCATCAGCGCCGCGGTGTAGCCGCTGCCGGTGCCGATCTCGAGCACCTTGTCGGTCGGCTTGAGGGCGAGGTCCTGCACCAGGCGGGCCTGCACCCTGGGTGCCAGCATGCAGACACCGTCTTGCGCCGGGTGGGTCAGGGGCAGTTCGAGGTCAGCAAATGCCAGCGCGCGCTGCGCGGCGGGCACAAAGTCTTCGCGCCGCACGCGCGACAGCAAGTCGAGCACACGGGCGTCGAGCACCTCCCAGGGTCGGATCTGTTGCTCGATCATGTTGAAACGCGCTTGGTCCAGGCTCATCGCGGGGGTCATGGGGTTCTCCAGTCGGGGTTCGGCAAAACCGGGAAATTTTAGGAGGTCGCCTCGTCAGGGGCGGCAATGGCAGGGGGCAGGCCGACCAGACGGCGCAGCCAGTTGGTGAGGTCGTCGAGGTAGCCGTACACCACCGGCACCACCACCAGCGTCAGTAGCGAGGAAGTGATGACGCCGCCGATCACGGCCTGGCCCATGGGGGCACGCTGCTCGGAACCTTCAGACAGGGCGAAGGCCAGCGGCACCATGCCGAAGACCATGGCCAGCGTGGTCATCAGGATGGGGCGCAAACGCACCTTGGCGGCCAGCAGCAGGGCTTCGTCGCGCGGCAGCGGCGGGCCGCCGGCCTTGCCCTCGCGGGCGCGGATGGCGAAGTCCACCAGCAAGATGGCGTTCTTGGTGACCAGGCCCATCAGCAGCACGATGCCGATCACCGAGAACATGCTCATGGTCGAACCGAACATCATCAGCGCCAGCACCACGCCGATGAGGGTCAGCGGCAGCGAAGTCATGAGCGAGAGCGGTTGCAGGAAACTCTGGAACTGGCTGGCCAGGATCATGTAGATGAACACGATGGCCAGCGCCAGCGCCGACAGCGCATAGGCAAACGACTCCTGCATGTTCTTGGTCGAGCCACCGAACTCGTATCGGTAGCCGGGGGGCAGGGCGATGCTGTCGAGCTCGCGGCGCATGTCGGCGGTCACGTCGCCGGCCGAGCGGCCGAACACGTTGGCATTGAACGAGACCTCGCGGTTGAGGTTGCGTCGGTTGATCTGGTTGGGGCCGGTGGTGTCGACGATCTGCGCGACCTGCGACAGCGCCACCGTGCGCGCGGTGCCGTCACTGGCGGTGCCCACCAGCAAGGGGACCTGCGCCAGGTCGGTGGTGCGCTGCCGGGCCTCGGGCGACAAGCGCACGATCACGTCGTAGGTTTCGCCGTTCTGTGCGCGCCAGTTGCCCACGGTGGTGCCGGCCACCAGGGTGCGCAGGCTGTTGCCGACGCCGCTGGTGCTGAGGCCGAGGTCGGAGGCGAGATCGCGGTTGAGCACCACGTCCACCGTGGGCTTGTCGGGCTTGACGCTGGCGTCCAGGTCGACGAGGCCAACGATCGGGCGCAATTTCTCGGTCACCAGCCGGCTGATGCGTTCCAGTTCGCCGAGGTCGTCGCCCTGCAGCGAGAACTCGATCTGCTTGTTGCCCCCCACTGCGTCGAGCAGGCCGACGTGTGTGACGGTGATGCCGGGCACGCTGCGCAGCCGCTCGCGCAGCACGGCCGACATGGCATCGGCATTGCGCGTGCGCTCCTTGCGGTCGACCAGTCGCACGTAGACGCTGGCATACATCGGCCCTTGTGCGTTGCCGGTGTTGATGGTGGTGAGCGTGTAGCGAACCTCGGGGAACTCGCGCAGGATGGCCTCGACCTCGCGGGCCTTGGCTTCGGTGGCCTGGATGGACGAGCCCACCGGCGTGTTGAAGCTCACCGAGGTCTCGGAGTAGTCGGCCTTGGGCACGAACTCGCTGCCCAGCAGGGGCAGCATGGCGATGCTGGCGATGAACACCCCCACCGCCAGGGCCAGCGTGGCCAGGCGATGACGCAGCGACCAGCGCAGCGCCGCCTGATAGCCATCGGACAAATCCTCCTGGAAGCGGTCGAACCAGTGCAACAGGCGGCCGATGGTGCGGTCGTAGAAGCTGTTGCCCGGCGGCTTGCCGTGCGCGTCGATGGCCGGGTCGTGCCAGACCGAGGACAGCATCGGGTCGAGCGTGAAGCTCACGAACATGGAGATCAGCACCGCCGCCACCATGGTGATGCCGAACTGGTGGAAGAACTTGCCGATGATGCCGCCCATGAACCCGATGGGCAGGAACACCGCCACGATGGACAGTGTGGTGGCCAGCACCGCCAGACCGATCTCCTGCGTGCCGTCCATGGCGGCCTGGAAGGGCTTCTTGCCCATCTGCACGTGACGCACGATGTTCTCGCGCACCACGATGGCGTCGTCGATCAACAGACCGACCGAGAGCGTGAGCGCCATCAGCGTGATCATGTTGATGGTGAAGCCCAGCAGGTTCATCACGAAGAAGGTGCCGATGACGGCAATCGGCAGCGTCAGGCCGGTGATGACGGTCGAGCGCCATGAGTTCAGGAACAGGAAGACGATCAGCACCGTGAGGATGGCGCCCTCGATCAGCGTCTGCCGCACGTTCTGCACCGACACGCGGATCGGGCGCGAGCCGTCGGCGATGGGCTCGAGCGTGACGCCGGCCGGCAATTCGGCCTGCACCGCCTGGATCGCGGCGTTGAGGCCGTCGACCACCGCGATGGTGTTTTCGTCCTGCGATTTCTGCACCTGCAGCAGCAGGGTGCGCTGGCCGTTGTAGAGCGCCAGGCTTTCCACCTCTTCGGTGCCGTCGCTCACCCGGGCCACCTGGCTCAGCCGCACCGGCGTGCCGTTGCGTCGCGCCACGATGATGTTGCCGAAGTCGCGCGGGTTGGTCAGGCGCGAGAGCACCTGCACCACGCGCTCGGCATCGCGGGTCTTGAGCGTGCCCACCGGCAGGTCCTGGTTTTCACTGCGCACGGCGGCGTTGACCTGGTCGGTGGTGACGCCCAGGGCCTGCATGGCCACCGGGTCGAGTTCGATGTTGATGGCGCGACTGGTGCCGCCCACCAGGTTGACCGCACCCACGCCACGCACGTTCTCCAGCCGCTTCTTGAGCACCTGCTCCGCCCAGGTGGTGAGCTCGACAGCCGAGGGCGCCTTGCCGTCGACCGCCTTGGGCACCACCGCGACCGACCAGATGGCGCGGCTGGCCGGGTCGAAGCGCAGCACGCGCGGCTCTTCCACCTCGTCGCGCAACTGCGGTCGAAGGATGCCGATGCGCTCGCGCACGTCGTCGGCGGCCTTGCGGCCGTCGACCGTGAGCTGGAACTCGATGATCACCACCGAGCTGCCCTCGTAGCTGCGCGAGGTGAGCGTGTTGACGCCGGCGATGGCGTTGACGGCCTCTTCGACTTTCTTGGTCACCTCGGATTCAACGATCTCCGGTGACGCGCCCGGGTAGGCGGTGGTGACCACCACCACCGGAAAGTCGATGTTGGGGAACTGATCGACCTGCAGCCGCTGGTAGGAGAACACGCCCAGCACCACAAAGGCGAGCATCACCATGGTGGCGAACACCGGGTTGCGCAGCGAGACCTGGGTGAACCACATGGTGCGTGTCGTCCGCTCAGTTGCCGGCGGCGGGTGCGGTCGCGCCGGGCAGCTTCACCTGGGTGCCGTCGCGAATGGCGCCGGCCGTGCCCGCGAGCACCACGTCACCCTCAGCCAGCATCGGCACGGCCTGATAGGGCACACCCTCCACCTGGCCGAGGGGTGCGGCCACCAGCGTGACGTGGCGCACCACACCGTCGCGCACCACCTGCACGTAGGCATCCGGGCGGTCGTTGCGCACCGCCGAGACTGGCACGGCCATGGCCTCGACGGTATCGGCCACGATGTCGCCGCGCGCAAACAAGCCCTGGCGCAACCCGGTCTGTGCCGGCACATGCAGGTACACCAGCACGCTGCGGCTGCCCGCCTGCACGCTGGGGTTGATGCGCGCCACCGTAGCCTGCAGCGGGGTGCTCAAGCCTTCCACCTGCAGCCGCGCCGATTGGCCCACCTGCACCGAAGCTGCGTCGGCCGGGCTAAGCGCGGCCTCCATCTCGAAGGCCGACAGGTCCACGATCTCCAGCACGCGCGCGTCCACGCCGACGCGCTCGCCGTTCTGCACTGCGCGGGCTGAGACCTGGCCTGCGATGGGCGCGCGCAAGGTGGTGTCGGCCAGGCCTTTGCGGGCGATGTCGAGCGCGGCAACGGCCGCCCGGTGTGTGGCCTCGGCGGCCGCCAGGTTGGCCTGTGACGTTTCCAGTGCGGTGGCCGAGATGAACCCTTGTTGAACCAGTGCCTGGTTGTTGCTCAGGCTGCGCTGGGCGATGCGCACCTGCGCCTGTGCCGACTCGGCCTGTTGCGCCGCCTGGCGCACCCGGGCCTGGGCGTCGGTGGGGTCGATGCGCGCCACGACTTCGCCTTCGGCAACGCTGTCGCCTTCGCGTTTGCGCAGACCCTGAACCTCACCTGCCACGCGGGCCTTGATGACTGCGGTTTGCAGCGCCTCAATCGAGCCCGAGACCGGGATGGCACGTTGCAGGCTCAGCTTGCGAACGCGCACCATGTCGCGTTCGCTCATTTCGTAGACCGGCGCGGTCTGCAGGGCCTGAGCCGCCGTCTTGGCCTGTTCGGCCTGGTTGGCGCGCTTGCCCAGCGCGCGCACCACACCCAGGCCCAGGGCCACCACCAGCAGCACCGGCAGCAGCCAGTAGATGAGACGACGTGTGCGGGAGACGGTCATGGAGGTTCTCAGCGGCGGGGTGTCGACGGCTTGAGCATGCCGTGCAGGATGAGGTCGACCTGGGTGTCGATGAAGGTGACCGGGTCGAGCTGTTGCGACGATGGGCAGCAAGGTGCCATCGAGTGTTTCCACATCAGCAGAAAGATCATCGGGGCGATCAGGCTGTAGACCGCGTGGTCGAGGTCGAGTGGGCGGAACTCTCCCCGATCCACACCACGCTGCAGGATGCGGCGCACCAGGTCCAGGCCCGGGTTGATCACCTCCTGCTGGTAGAAGCTGGCGATCTCGGGAAAGGTGCCGGCCTCGCTCATCACCAGCTTGGTGATGCCCGACGCCGGCGTCATGCCGATGCGCTCCCACCAGGAGCGCATGGCGTACTGCACCAGCGCCACGCTGTCGCCTTCAAACACGTCGAACTCGGCGTTCCACTCGGTAAAGCGCCCAGCCAGCGTCTCGCGCACCACGGCCTTGAACAGGTCTTCCTTGCTCGGAAAGTAGAGGAACAGCGTGCCTTTGGAGACGCCGGCGCGCGCCGCGACTTCTTCCACCCGGGTGGCGGCGAAACCCTTTTCCACGAACAGGGCCAGGGCGGCGTCGATGAGCTCGCCCGGGCGGGCCTCCTTGCGCCGCGCGCGGCGCGCACCCGGCGCGGAGGCCGGATCGGCAAGCGGGGCGGGTTGGGAGCGGGGCATGGGCAGGTAGTTAATGACCGACGGGTTAGTAATATACCCGAGCCCTCTGGCCGTCGCGTGTCGCCCAGGTAAAGAAAGTCATGACCGGGTGTGACGCAAGCCGCGCCGGTGGCGCTGACTCAGCCCAGCTTGATGCCGACGCGGGTGATGCGATCGGCGGCCATCTCGCGCACGCTGATCTCGGCCTTGCCCAGCTGGGCGGCGTCGCCCACCACGGGTGGGCGCAGCAGCTCGCCACGCAGCCACTGACCGACCGACTGGTTCGACTCTGCCGGCACCGGCAGGCCGTAGAAGGCGCAGAGCTCTTCGAGGGGTGTCTTGGCGTCCATCACGAAGTCACCGAACACCAGACGCGCCTGCTCGGTGTCGTCCAGGTCGGGCAGCACGACGCCGGTGCGGTGAGCGGCCCAGGCGATGGTCGAACCCTGCAATAGCAGCGAGGTCAGCACGACCACCAGCGCCACATTGAGGTAGGCCTGCGCCCCGGGCACCGCCGCCATCACCGGAAACACCGCCAGCACGATGGGCACGGCCCCGCGCAGGCCCACCCACGAGATGTAGTGAATCTCGTTGCTGGCAAACCGGAATGGCTTGAGGCACAACCACACCGAGACCGGGCGGGCGATCACCATGAGTACCAGCGACACGCCCACCGCGGGCAGCACCATGCCCAGCATGGCGCTGGGCGTGACCAGCAGACCGAGCAGCAGGAACATGCCGGCCTGCGCCAGCCAGGCGTAGCCGTCCATGGCCGAGAGCGAGGAGCGCACCAGTCGGCGTGCGCGGTTGCCTGCCACCACGCCCATTACGTAGACGGCCAGAAAGCCCGAACCGCCCAGCCAGGTGGTGGCCGCAAACACCGCCAGACCACCCGAGACGATGAGCAGCGCGCGGATGCCGCCGCCACCATCAACGCCGCGCCCCAGCCGTTTGAGCAGCTCGGCCATGCCCCAGCCGCTGCCCAGGCCCGCCGCCGTGCCCCAGCCGAATTGCTGGGCCAGCGACCACACGATGTCGAGCGCCGACACACCCGGTGCATTGCCACCGGCGCCGTAGATCAGGGCGATGCCGATGAAGGTGAGCGTGAGGAAAACAGCCATCGGGTCGTTCAGGCCCGACTCGATCTCCAGCGTGGCGGCCACGCGTTCGTTGAGCTTCACGCCGGACGACTTGAGCAGCGAGAACACCGCTGCGGCGTCGGTGGAGCCGACGATGGCGCCCACCAGCAAGGCCATGGGCCAGTCCAGGTGCAGCAGCCAGTGCGCTGCGGCGCCGGTGATGCCGGCGCTGACCAGCACCCCAAGTGTGGCCAGCACCAGGGCAGGGCGCAGCCCGGTGCGAAAGGTGGTGAGTTCGGTGCGCAGCCCGCCATCAAGCAGGATCACCGCAAGCGCCACGTTGCCGACCCAGAAACTCAGCCGGAAGTCGTCGAAGCGCAAGCCGCCGGGCCCGTCTTCGCCGGCCAGCATGCCGACGACCAGAAACACCAGCAGAAAGGAGAAGCCGGCGCGCGCAGACACGACGCCGGCCAGCACGCTGAAGAAGACCAGCGCGGCACCCGCCAGCAGTGGCAGAGCAAGAAAGTCGAGCGAGAGGATCACCCGCCGAACCTATCAGAAACCGTGCCGGCTTCTGACAGGGCGAGACGTCCGGATCAGTTGAACGCAGCGATGCCCGTGATCGCGCGACCCAGGATCAGGGCGTGGATGTCGTGCGTGCCCTCGTAAGTGTTGACCACCTCGAGGTTGACCAAGTGACGCGCCACGCCGAACTCGTCGCTGATGCCGTTGCCGCCCATCATGTCGCGCGCCAGGCGCGCAATGTCCAGGGCCTTGCCGCAGCTGTTGCGCTTGAGGATGGAGGTCACCTCCACCGCCGCCGTGCCTTCGTCCTTCATGCGCCCCAGGCGCAGGCAACCCTGCAGGCCCAGGCTGATCTCGGTCAGCATGTCGGCCAGCTTTTTCTGCACCAGCTGGTTGGCGGCCAGCGGGCGGCCGAACTGCTGGCGGTCCATCACGTACTGGCGGGCGCGGAAATAGCAGTCTTCGGCCGCGCCCAGCGCGCCCCAGGCGATGCCGTAGCGTGCGCTGTTGAGGCAGGTGAACGGGCCTTTGAGGCCGCGCACCTCGGGGAAGGCGTTTTCCTCCGGCACGAACACGCCGTCCATGACGATTTCGCCGGTGATGGAGGCGCGCAGGCCGACCTTGCTGTGGATGGCGGGTGCGGACAGGCCTTTCCAGCCCTTCTCCAGAATGAAGCCGCGGATGGCGCCTTCGTCGTCCTTGGCCCAGACCACGAACACGTCGGCGATCGGGCTGTTGGTGATCCACATCTTGGCGCCGGACAGGCTGTAGCCGCCGTCAACCTTTTTGGCGCGCGTGACCATGCTGCCGGGGTCGGAGCCGTGATTGGGTTCGGTCAGGCCAAAGCAGCCGATCCACTCGCCGCTGGCCAGCTTGGGCAGGTATTTCTGCTTCTGCGCTTCGGTGCCGAACTCGTTGATCGGCACCATCACCAGCGAGCTCTGCACGCTCATCATCGAGCGGTAGCCCGAGTCGATGCGCTCGACCTCGCGCGCCACCAGGCCGTAGCAGACGTAGTTGAGGCCGGCACCGCCGTATTGCTCGGGGATGGTCACACCCAGCAGGCCGAGCTCGCCCATTTCGCGAAAGATGGCCGGGTCGGTCTTTTCGTGACGGAAGGCCTCGGTCACGCGCGGGGCCAGGCGCTCCTGGCAGTAGGTGTGGGCGGCGTCGCGCACCGCGCGCTCGTCGTCGCTGAGCTGGGAATCGAGCTGGAACGGGTCTTCCCAGCTGAAGCGGGCTTTGTTCTTAACGGGCGCGAGCATGGCTTGTCTCCGGATGCGGTGGAAATCGCGCGATTGTCCGCCGGGTTGCCATAGCTGTCTAATATCGCTCCTGTATTCGGCGATTCAAATGGTGAATTGATGGAGTTCCGCCACCTGCGCTGCTTTCTGGTGCTGGCCGAGGAGTTGCACTTCGGGCGCGCCGCGGCGCGCCTGTCCATGACACAACCGCCGCTGTCGCTGACGATCCAGCAGCTCGAAGCCTCGGTCGGCGCGCCGCTGTTCGTGCGCAACAGCCGCGGCGTGGCGCTGACGCCGGCGGGGCAGGCCCTGGTGCCGCGCGCGCGGGCGCTGGTCGACGCGGCTGGCGCGGCCGCCCGCGAGGCTCGCGAGGTGGCGCAGGGGGTCAGTGGGCAATTGCGCGTCGGTTTTGCCGGCACGGTGCTGTACCGGGGGCTACCGCAGGTGCTGCGTGCGTTTGCGCAGCGCCATCCGCGTCTGAAGCTGGTGTTGCGCGAGATGAGCTCCAGCGACCAACTCATCGAGTTGCAGCACAACCGCCTGGATGCCGGCTTTGTGCACACCACGCGGGTGCCGCCCGGCTGTGCGCAGGTGCTGGTCTCGCGTCAGGCCTTCGTGGCCTGCGTGCCGGCGGGCCATCCCCTGGCGACGAAGCGGCGTGTGCTGCCGTCGGCCTTGGCGGGCGAGCCCTTCGTTTCGATTGCGCGTGCCGTCTCGCCCGACTACCACGACCGTTTGCTGGCCCTGTGCGCCGACCACGGCTTCGAGCCCGACGTGCGCTTCGAACTGCGTCATTGGTTGAGTGTGGTGTCGCTCGTGGCGCAGGGCCTGGGCGTGTCGATGGTGCCTGCGGCCTTGCAGCAGGCGGGTTTGCCAGGCGCGGCTTTTGTGCCCTTGCAGGGCGAATCGCCGCCCTACGAAACCCGTTGTCTGTGGCGGGCCGACGCCGAGGGTGCCGCCTTGCGCGCATTCCTCGACGCGGTGCGGGACTTTGCGCAACCCGCAGAATCGGCGACCTGAAAGGTCTGGCCGCCGGCTGCGACTCACACGCAGTTGGGCGCCGTGAAGCCCAAGGAGATGGCAATGAGCGACAAGCAGGTTCTGGTGCTGGGTGGTGGCTGCTTCTGGTGCACCGAAGCGGTCTACAAGGAAGTGCAGGGCGTGACCGACGTCGAATCGGGCTACGCCAATGGCCACGTCAAGCAGCCTAGCTACGAGCAGGTCTGCACCGGTACCACCGGCCACAACGAAGTGGTGCGGCTCGAGTACGACCCGGCCGTGGTGAGTACGCGTGAACTTCTCGAGATCTTTTTCGTGGTGCACGACCCGACCACACTCAACCGGCAGGGCAATGACGTGGGCACGCAGTACCGCAGCGGCATCTACTTCACCACGCCCGAGCAGGCCGCCGAGGCCAAAGCCATCCTGGCCGAACTTGAAGCCGACAAGGCATTCGGCCGCCCCGTGGTGACCGAGGTGCTTCCACTGGACAACTACTGGCCCGCCGAGGCCTACCACCAGGACTTCTTCGAGCGCAACCCGCACCAGGGTTACTGCATGGCGGTGGCGGCACCCAAGGTGGCCAAGTTCCGCAAGACCTTCGCGCGGCTGGCGAAGTAGTGTGAACTGGCCCCAGCTCAGCGCCCGGGCCGCCAGCGCGGCCAGAACACAATCACCGTCAGGCCGCCCAGCACCAGCGCACAGGCACCCAGCTTCCAGGCGGGCATGGCCTCGCCCAGCGTGAAGGCCGACGCCGCCATGCCGAACACGGGCACCAGCAGGGCCATGGGCGTGACGGTGGCCGCCGGGTGGCGCGACAGCAGCCAGTTCCAGGCGCCAAAGCCGAACAGCGAATTGCCGACGACCTGCCAGGCCACGCTCGCCCAGGCGGTCGCGTCGGCTGTCTGCAGTGCGTGCAGGATGCGATCAGGGCCCTCGACCGCCAGCGAAATCGCCAGCAATGGCGGCACGGCGAACAGGCAGCTCCAGACCATGAAGTGCAGCATGTTCACCTGACCCACCGACTTGACCACCAGGTTGGCCGACGCCCAGAAGAAGGCCGCACCGAGGATCAGGGCCAGTCCGGTGATGGTGACCGTGGCATCGAGGTTGGCCACGATCACGCCCAGACCGCACAGGGCCAGGGCCAGCCCGATGAGGTGAAAGCCGCACACGCGCTCGCGCATCAACCACAGCGACAGGCCGATGGTGAAGAACACCTGCACCTGCACCACCAGCGAGGCCAGGCCGGGCGAGATCCAGCCGTCAATGGCAAAGAACAGCAGACCAAACTGCCCCGCACCCAGAAACACCCCGAAGGCCGCCATGGCCCGCCACGAAGCCGCCGGGCGAGGCACGAACAACACCCATGGCAGGGCCGACAGCGCAAAGCGCAGGGTGGCGAACAAGAAGGGTGGTAGCCCGTCCAATCCCCAGCGGATCACCACGAAGTTGGTGCCCCAGATGGCAACGACCGAAAGCGCAAGCAGCAGGTGTGAGACAGGCAAGGGAGCCCCTGAGGCCAAAGGGCGCCAGTGTAGGCACCGTGCCCTGAGCTTGCAGTCACCTGGCGGGAAGTGTGGCCACTTTAATGCAACAAAGTTGCGTTAAAGTGGCGGCCACCATGACCCGCGCCCATCTCCCTATCCACTCCCCTGCGCAGGACGATGCCCTGATTGCGCAGTTGCTGGGGCGGCTCAGTGCCGCCGGGTTGCGGCGCACGCTGGCCACGCGCGCGGTGCTGGGCGTCTTTCTGGCCAGACCGACCCTGGCGCTCACGCACAGCCAGGTGGCGGCGTTGTTGAAGGCGCGTGGGTGCCACGTTGACCGCGTCACCGTCTACCGCCTGTTGGACCGCTTCGTGTCGGCGGATGTGCTGGCGCGCCACACCGACGATGAGCGCCAATGGCGCTTCACTCTGGTGGCGGAGGGCGTGCGCGGCTTGCCCGACGCTCCGCGATCGGCTTCGCCGCAGCTGCACTGCCGGGTGTGTCGACGCGACCTGCCGGTGTCCACCGATGAAGCGGCGGTGCACGCGGCGTTCAATGGTCTTCTGCTGGCGCTCGCGCGCGAAGGCCATGCCGTTGAACAAGTCCAACTGCACCTGCACGGACGCTGCGCCGACTGCGCGCGCCGGGACGAATCAGGATCAACCACCATTGAAAGGACCTCCCGATGAAACGCCCGTTGTTGACATGGCTGGCTAGCTGCTCGCTGGTAGGGTTGGCCCAGGCGCAGCACAGCGACGCCGAACTCAAGGAAGACATTGCGCGCCACCGCGCCATGGCCGTGGCACACGAGGCGGCGGCGCGCTGCCTTGAGGCCGGCAAGGGCGAGAAGCAGTGTTATGCCGAGCTCACGGTGACCTGCAAGGGCCTGGCACTGGGCAAGTTCTGTGGCCTGCGCCATGCGCATTGACCCTCGGCCAACGCGTCGCCGCCCCGGCGATACCATCCGGCGGTGAACTTCGCCACCCACCCCGTCTTCGTTTCGCTCACGCCGGTCTTTCTGCTGATCGGGCTGGGGTACCTGGCGGGTCACATGCAGTGGATTCGCGACGCCGCAGTGCGCGACTTGTCCAACCTCGTGTTTCTGGTGCTGATTCCGGCGCTGCTGTTTCGCACCATGAGCACGGTGCATGTCGAGGCGCTGGATCTGCGGCCCGTGCTGGCTTACTTTCCGGCGGCCTTGGTGTTGCTCGCTGCTTCGGTATCCTGGCGTGGCGCCAACCGGCGCAGTGTGGTGATCGGCTTGGCTGGCGTGTTCTCCAACATGGTGATGATCGGCATCACGCTGGTCGAACTGGCCTATGGCAAGGCGGCGTTGGTCACCCTGCTGACGCTGGTGTCGGTGCATGCCCTTATCCTGCTCAGCGCGGGCTCCATCGTGCTGGAGGGGGTGGTGGCACGCGAGGCTCGTGAGGATGGTGGACCGCCTCCGCACTTGTGGGCATCGCTCGCGTCGGTCGTCAAAGGCACGCTGATCCACCCCATCCCGCTGCCCATCATCAGTGGCCTGCTGTTTGCGCAGACGGGCTGGGTGTTGCCCACCGTGATCGACAAGCCCTTGCAACTGCTGGGGAATGCGTTCGGGCCGATTGCGCTGGTGCTGGTGGGTGTGAACCTGGCGGCCACCCCGCTGGCCGGACACTGGCGCGCCGCGGTGCAGATCGTTTTTGTGAAGAACCTGCTGATGCCGGTCGTGGTCGGGCTGAGCGCCTGGGCGGTGGGCATCGAGGGTCTGCCATTGACCGTGATCGTCGTGGCCGCCGCGCTGCCCATCGGCGCCAATGTGTTCCTGTTCGCGCAGCGCTACCAGACCGCCCAGGAACTGACCACCGCCAGCATGGGGCTGTCGACGGTGGCGGCCTTGTTCACGCTGAGCCTGGTGATGGCCGTGATGGGGTGGCTCAACTGACCACTCCGGCCTGCAGGCGTCCAGCTGGCGACGGCGCTACTGGCTGATCTTTCTGGCTTCTTCGACCTGGTACTCGAAGTAGCGCTGGATGCCGAAGGCCAGACTGCCCATGAAGGCAATGGTACCCACCAGCAGCAGCATCACCAGGGCAACGATGGTCAACCAGTTGGTGCGGCCTGCGGCCGTTGCCGAGGCCTCGGGTGAATTGAACCAGCGGTTCCATTTCGCTTCGTCGGCCAACGCATAGACGATGCCAGTCAGGCAGGCCGCCGCAATGCTCACGCCCAGCAACGGAATAAGCACCCAGGATAATTGGTCGTCCTGCCCCAGCGCACGGACCCGTTCGATGCCGTACAGGCCCAGGGCGGTGGGTACCGGGTGCAGCCAGCCAATCCAGTCACCCAGGCCACGCAGGTAAAAGCGGTGCAGGCCCAAGGCTCCACCCACCAGGGCAAGCCACACGGCCATCGTCTTGTTCTTCAGGCGCACCCTCAATCCTCCTTGGGGGCGGACGTATCGCCCTCGCCGATGGCTTTTTCCATCAAGACGATGTCGAGCCAGCGGCCGAACTTCCAGCCGCAGGCCTTGATGGCCCCGGCGTGGCTGAAGCCCAGCGCCTTGTGCACGCCGATGGAGCCGGCGTTCGCCGAATCGCCAATGACCGCCATCACCTTTCGCACGCCGCGGCGCTCCAGCGCCGCGACCAGTTCGGCCAACAGCAGGCGACCCAGCCCCTTGCCGCCCGCTTCCGGGGCCAGGTAGATCGAGTCTTCGACCGAGAACCGGTAGGCCGGGCGCGGCTTGAACCAGTTGCCATAGGCATAGCCCAGCACCACCTCGTCCTCGCCCTCGATGACCAGCCAGGGCAGTTGTTTGCCCAGCACGTCGGCCCGGCGTTGCGCCATCTCTGCCTCGGTGGGGGGGGTGGTTTCGAAGGTGCCGGTGCCGTGCAGCACGTGATGGGCGTAGATGCGGGTGATTGCGGGGAGATCCTCGTCGCGGCTGGGTCGGATGAGCGGCATATTGGGCGGTGGGCTTGGATGAATCGACTGCCGGGCTATAATCGCGGGCTTTGCAGCGTTTCGCTGGCCGGGTGGTCAGTCGTGTGTCTCAGGCGTTGCAGGAATGTCCGGGTTGAAAGCCCGGCGGTGGCCGGTTCAATCTGACCGGCTGCAACCACCCGAAGGATAAATCATGGTCGTCATTCGACTTGCCCGCGGCGGCGCCAAGGCCCGTCCGTTCTACAACATCGTCGTGGCCGACAAGCGTGCCCGTCGCGATGGTCGCTTCATCGAGCGCATCGGCTTCTACAACCCCCTGGCCAAGGGCGGCGAAGAGCCCCTGCGTATCGCACAGGACCGCCTGACCTACTGGACCGGCGTGGGTGCCACCCCGTCCGAGACCGTGTCGCGCCTGATCAAACAGGCCGCCACCAAAGCCGCCGCCTGAGCGCCGGCATGAACGCGGCCCTGGTCGCGTCGGTCCTGCCGGCCGACGCCGTCGAACTGGGGCGCGTTCTCGATGCCTGGGGCATCAAGGGGTGGGTTCGCATCCACCCCCACAGCGCCGATACCGAGGCGCTGTCTGCCAGCACCGACTGGTTCCTGCAGCCGCCCGAAGCCCGTTTCGCGCGCGGCTTTTCTGCTTTTCAGGGCTGCGTTCAGGTTCACATCAAGACGCTCAAGGCGCACGCAGATGGCCTTGTTGCGCAGATCGAGGGTGTCGAAGACCGTACGTCGGCCGAAGCGCTCAAGGGTTGCCGCATCAGCCTGCCGCGCAGTGCGTTTCCGGAGCCCGCCGAAGGCGAGTACTACTGGGTCGATCTGATCGGTCTTTCGGTCGTGAACCGCGAAGGTGTCGCTCTGGGCACGGTTCGTGACCTGCTGAGCACGGGTCCTACCGACGTGCTGGTGCTGGCCTATGACGAAGTCGTAGACGGCGAGACGCGCACGGCCGAGCGCCTGATCCCTTTTGTGGACGCCTATGTCGACAAAGTCGACCGTGCGGCGCGGCGTGTCACGGTGGACTGGCAGCCCGACTACTGACGCCCGGGCACACTCGCCGCCACAATGCGCGCCATGCGCTTCGACGTCGTCACCCTGTTTCCCGAGCTGTTTGCGCCGTTTCTGGCGCATGGCATCACGCGCCGCGCGTTCGAATCGCACCGGGTGGATGTGCGACTCTGGCAGCCGCGTGACTTCGCCGAGGGCAACTATCGGCGAGTGGACGATCGACCGTTCGGGGGTGGGCCAGGCATGGTGATGATGGCCGAGCCGCTGTGGCGCTGCCTGCAGGCCATCCGGGCTGATCGCGCCGAGGCAGACGACGCGCGTGCGCCGGTGGTCTTGTTCTCGCCCATTGGCGATCGGCTGGATCACGCCAGCGTGGTTCGATGGTCGGCCAGTTCTGGCGCAATCCTGATCTGCGGGCGCTATGAAGGTGTTGATCAGCGCTTCATCGACGCCTGTGTGGATCAACAGATCAGTCTGGGGGACTTCGTCTTGTCCGGTGGCGAGGTGGCTGCCATGGCCCTGCTGGACGCGGTGGCGAGGCTGCAGCCGGGTGTGCTGGGCGATGAAGGCAGCCACCAGCAGGACAGCTTCAACGATGCGATCGATGGACTTCTGGACAGCCCCCACTACACCCGTCCTGAGGTGTGGGCGGGTCCGGGCGGTCCGGTTGCCGTCCCGGCCGTGTTGCTGGGTGGTCACCACGAGCGCATCGCCCGGCACCGGCGAGAGGCGAGTCTGACCCTCTCGGCGTGTCACCGCCCGGAGCTGCTGACGCAGGCCCGGCAAAAGGGATGGCTGGACGACCAGGACGAGGCTTTCCTGCAACAAAACCGCACGCTATAATGGCGGGCTTTTCGATCCTCTGGCCGGCCGCCGCGACCGGGATCGCTGCTGTTCCACCCAGGTCTGGGTGACTGAACAGCCGTTCACCCCACAGGTGAACGACGCACCGGATTCGCGGCCTTTAGTGCAGCGCGGCCATGATCGTTGGAACTTTGCAATGAACCTCATTCAGACCCTCGAGCAGGAAGAGATCACCCGTCTGGGCAAGACGATTCCTCCTTTCGCCCCCGGCGATACCGTCATCGTCAGCGTCAACGTGATTGAAGGCAGCCGCAAGCGCGTGCAGGCCTACGAAGGCGTGGTGATTGCCCGCCGTAACCGTGGCCTCAATTCCAGCTTCATCGTGCGCAAGATCTCCAGCGGCGAAGGCGTGGAGCGTACGTTCCCGCTGTACAGCCCGCTGATCGCCAAGATTGAAGTCAAGCGCCGCGGCGATGTCCGCCGTGCCAAGCTGTACTACCTGCGCGAACGCAGCGGCAAGTCGGCCCGCATCAAGGAAAAGCTGGGCGCCTGATCCGGCATCCGCGCCAAGGCCGCTCTCCGGAGCGGCCTTTTTGTTTCTGCCCACCGCACCACCATGGTCCAGCGACTGCCCCCTTTCGATCCACGCACTGTGCCTGTGGTGGCCACGGGTGCCAGTGAGGGTCTGGCGCCTGCACCTGCGCACCGCTTGACCCCAGACGGCCTGAGGGCCCAGTTCGAGCGGCCGCCCGTGTGGACGCCGGAGCTTGTTCGAGAGCGCCGTTTTGCCGACCGCGAGCCGGCCGATGCAGCGGTGTTGCTGCCGCTGGTGATGCGCGAGGACCTGCGCCTGTTGCTGACCCAGCGCACACCCCATCTGTCCACCCATTCAGGCCAGATTGCTTTTCCGGGTGGCAAGGTCGATCCCACCGACGCCGACGCCGTGGCGGCTGCGTTGCGGGAGGCGGACGAAGAGATCGGTTTGCCTGCCGGGCATGTCGAGGTGGTCGGTACCTTGCCGGAGTACATCACCGGCACCGCCTTTCACATCACGCCCGTGGTGGCGCTGGTCCAGCCTGACTTCGAACTGCGGCCGAATCCACACGAGGTGGACGATGTCTTCGAGGTGCCGCTGACCTTCCTTATGGACCCGAGGCACCACCGTCGCCACGCCTTTGAGTTCGACGGTGCGGTGCGCGAGTGGTACTCCATGCCCTGGCACGACGGCAGCCGCGAACGCTTCATCTGGGGCGCGACCGCGGGCATGCTGCGCAACCTCTATCGGTTCCTGGCGGCTTGATTCGCTGGCCCCGCCGCGCCCGGCCACTATCATCGGCGCATGGGTTTCCTGGCCGTCCTCCTGGCTTTGCTCATCGAGCAGGCCCGTCCCCTCGCATTCAACAACCCGGTGCACGCCATGCTGCGTGGCTGGAGCCGCAGCGTGCGCCGCAACCTGGACGCTGGTGGTCATGGGCACGGCTGGGTGGCCTGGGCGCTGGCGGTGGTGTTTCCCTCTGCGGTGGCCGCGCTCGTGTACCACGCGCTGTGGCAGATCGGCGCGATCTTCGCCTTCATGTGGAGCGTGGCGGTGCTCTATGTGACCCTGGGGTTTCGCCAGTTCAGTCACCACTTCAGCCAGATCCGGCGCAGCCTGGAGGAGGGCGACGAGCGAGCGGCGCGCGAGCAGCTCGCCCAATGGCTGCGCGTGGACGCGGCCAGCCTTCCGCGCACGGAACTGCTGCGCCAGGTCATTGAGCATTCCGTTCTGGCCGCGCACCGTCACGTGTTCGGGGTGTTTTTCTGTTTCATCGTCTTGTGGGTGATCGGTCTGGGCCCGGCGGGGGCCGTGCTCTACCGGCTGGCCGAGTACCTGTCTCGCAACTGGCGCGCGCGCCCCGATGGGACGCCCAGCCAGTCGTTGCGGGACGCGGCCGCCACTGCGTGGCGCTGGGTCGATCACTGGCCGGCGCGCGCCACCGCCCTGGGATTTGCCGTTGTGGGAAATTTCGAGGAGGCGGTTGGCAGCTGGCGTGCAGATGCCGACCGGTTTGCGCCGGGCAGCGACGGAGTCGTGTTGGCGGCCACATCGGGCGCATTGAACGTGAACCTGACACCCCAGGCGACCGATTCAGACCCTTCGGATGATTCGGAACCTGGCTTGCGTCCCGACCCACAGCTGGCGCATCTCGGCAGTGTGGTGGGCCTGGTCTGGCGAGCGGTCGTGCTCTGGATGCTCTTGCTCGCACTGTTGACACTGGCCCGCTTCTGACGGGGTGGCCGGCACTGTTGGGCGATCAGTAGGCGGGCTTGGCAGCGAGCTCGTCGAAGAGTTCCGTGTACAGGCGGTAGCGCGTTTCGTCGATGGCCAGCGGGTCATCGGCAGGGTCCGCGCCCACGTGCGTGCGCACACCGCAGCCAGGCTCGTGTCGGTGGGTGCAGTTGTAGAAGCGGCACTGCCCCAGCGCAGCGCGCAGGTCGGGCATGAGGCCGGCGAGCTCGGTCGCGTCAATGTGAAACAGGCCAAACGACTGAAAGCCTGGCGAATCGATCAAGGCCGTGGTTCGGGATGGGTCTGTCCAGTACCAGGTGGTCGATGTGGTCGTGTGACGGCCGGAGTTCAACGCCTGGGACACTTCGCCGGTTTGAGCGCCCGCATCAGGCACCAGTTGGTTCACCAGCGTACTCTTGCCAACGCCCGACGGGCCCAGCACCAGGGTGCTGCGCCCCCGCAACCGGGCCACGAGCTCGTCGAGCCCATGGCCGTCGCGCAGCCCCACCGCCAGTACGCTCAGCCCCATGCGCCGCAGGGGTGCCAGGCGGGACCACGCGCTGTCAAAGGCCTCGCGCAGGTCGTGCTTGTTCAGCGCCACGACCGCGTCGATCTGCGCTGCTTCGGCCGCGATCAGGGCGCGCGCAAGCTGCATGTCCGAGTACACAGGGTCGGCAGCCAGCAGCACCAGCACCTGATCAACATTGGCGGCAAACGACTTGGTCCTCAGCTCGTCTTGCCTGTAGAGCAGATTGCGCCGCGGATCGACCTGTTCAATGAGGCCTTCATCTCCGCTGCGCGTCCATTGCACCGTGTCGCCAACCACCACCGCGTTCTTCTTGCCGCGCGGGTGGCACAGCACGCGCTGACCGTTGTCGCTCTCGACCAGGCAATGGCGGCCATGGGCCGTCACCACCCGGCCGGTGCGACGTTCACTCATCCGTTGCCCTGCAAGGCGTTGACGGCGCTGGCGCAGAAGAAATCGCTCGCCGAGATGCCGTTGACATCGTGTGTGTTGAATCGCAACGTGCAGCGGTTGTAGCCAAACGCGATGTCCGGGTGGTGGTCTTCGCGGTGCGCGATCCAGGCGACCGCGTTCACGAACGCCATGGTCTCGTGGTAGTTGGCAAAGGCGAACGTGCGCTCCAGCGCGCCGTCGATGAGCTTCCAGCCATCTGGCGTGGCGCCATTGAGCTGGGTGAGCTGGGTGACGATCTCGGTGGCGCTCAGTGCGCGTCGGTTCTGGTGAATGGGGTTCATGGTCATGCGGTCTGCAGGCGCGCCAGCCGCTCGCTGGCCGGCGGGTGTGAATAGTAGAAGCTGGCGTAGAGGGGGTCGGGGGTGACCGTGCTGGCGTTGTCCTGGTACAGCTTGAGCAATGCACTGGCCAGATCACTGCCCCGGGTCTTTTCCATGGCGAAGGCGTCGGCTTCGAACTCGTGGCGTCGTGAGATCTGCGCCATCAGTGGCGACAGAAAGTACGTCAGCAACGGCACCGTCAGCACGAAGAGAATGAGCGCCAACGCATCGTTGGGGGCCTGCAGGGAAGGCTGCACGCCCAGCCCGATGAAGAACCAGGCCTGGGATGACGCCCAGCCCAGTGCGGCAAAGCCCAGCAGGCTCAAGCCGAACAGCATGACGATGCGTTTGAGGATATGACGGCGACGATAGTGCCCCAGCTCGTGCGCGAGCACCGCATCGATTTCATCGGGCGAGAGCTGATTCAGCAGGGTGTCGAAGAACACCACGCGCTTGGCGGCGCCGAAGCCCGTGAAATAGGCATTGGCGTGCGCGCTGCGTTTGCTGCCGTCCATCACGAACAAGCCTTGTGCCGAGAACCCGCAACGGGCCATGAGGGCGTTCACGCGCGCTCTGATCGTGTCGTCCGTCAGCGGCTCGAACTTGTTGAACAAGGGCGCGATGAGGGTGGGGTAGAGCACCAGGGCCAGCAGGTTGAAACCCATCCAGACCCCCCAGGCCCAGAGCCACCAGGTGGGCCCGGCCGTGCCCATGAGCCACAGGACCAGTGCCAACACCGGCAGGCCGATGACCGCGCCGATGACAGCGCCTTTGAGACCGTCGACCAGCCACAGGCTGAGCCCCATCTTGTTGAAGCCGAACCGCGCCTCCAGCCGGAAAGTCGCGTACCAGGCGAAGGGCAGTCCAACGAGGCCACCGATGACGGCGAAGCACGCCACCAGGGTCAGTTGCTGCCACAAGCCCGGCCCCATGCTGACGAGCAGCGTTTGATTGAGCCAGTCCAGGCCGCCCATCAAGGTCCAGCCCACCAGCACGGCCGCCTCGAACGCGGTTTCCAGCAGGCCGAAGCGCGTCTTGGCGATGGTGTAGTCGGCGGCCTTGCGGTGGGCGTCGAGGCCGATGGTGTGGTTGAAGGGGGCGGGCACCTGGTCTCGGTGCCGCGCGACGTGGCGCATCTGGCGGCCCGCCAGGTAGGCGCGAACCAACAGGCCGGCGACGAGCAGGGCGCAGAAAACGGTGGTGAAGGCGAGCGCTGAGGCATCCATGGGGCGGGAAGTCTATCCGCCCGGCTGCGCAGGTCCCGCCCTGGTGGGCGCATGCCCATCCCGGCACATCGGGGACAATGGCGGCCATGACCGAGCCCGCAACCGACACGTCCACGCCCCAACCCACACTGAGCAAGAACGACCAGAACCTGGTCTGGATCGATTGCGAGATGAGCGGGCTCGACCCGGAGAAGGAGCGTCTGCTGGAAATCGCGGTGGTGATCACCGGGCCCCAGCTGACGCCGCGCGTCGAGGGGCCTGTCATCGTGGTGCACCAGCCCGACGCAGTGCTCGATGGCATGGATGCCTGGAACAAGGGCACGCATGGGCGCAGCGGCCTGATCGACAAGGTGCGCGCCAGCACCGTCAGCGAAGCCGACGCCGAACAGCAGTTGCTGGATTTCATCGCCCGCTACGCCCCTAAGCAGGCGTCGCCCATGTGTGGCAACACGATCGGGCAGGACCGGCGCTTTCTGGTGAAGTACATGCCGCGACTGGAAGCCTGGTTTCACTACCGCAACATCGACGTCAGCACGCTCAAAGAGCTGGCCAAGCGCTGGCAGCCGGCCGTGGTCGACGCCTTCAAGAAGCGCCAGATGCACACTGCACTGGCGGATGTGCACGAATCGATCGACGAGCTGGAGCACTACCGCGCCAACTTCCTGCGCTGACAGGCCGCCTCGCGGGCGGGGGTATCGCGCGCGGCTTGCATGACAATACGGTGACATTCACAAAGCCTGCACATGACCAAGAAGTCCCGCTCCGTCTTCAGCCGCCATTTCGAGGCGATCCAGTTGGCCACCGCGGTGGCCTTTCTGTTTCTGGTGGGTGTCTACGCCTCCTTGACTGGGGCCGCTGACACCGGGCTTGGGCGCACGGCCGTGTGGCTGCTCATCCTGTCTGCAGCGGTGGGCGCTTACATGGCGATGAACATCGGTGCCAACGACGTCGCCAACAACATGGGCCCGGCGGTCGGGTCGGGCGCGCTCACCATGGGGTGGGCCATCATCGTGGCGGCGGTGTTCGAAGCCCTGGGCGCCATCGTCGCTGGCGGTGACGTGGTGGGCACCATCAAGGGCGCCATCATCGACCCACGCGACATTGCCGACCCGACGCTGTTTGCCTGGGTGATGTTTGCGGCCTTGCTGGCGGGCGCGCTGTGGCTGAACCTGGCCACGGCGCTGGGGGCACCCGTGTCCACCACGCACTCCATCATCGGTGCGGTGATGGGAGCGGGCATTGCGGCTGGCGGCTGGGGGCTGGTCAACTGGCCGACCATCGGTGCCATCGTCGCCAGTTGGGTGATCTCTCCCGTGCTGGGTGGTCTGATCGCGGCGGGATTTCTCTACCTCATCAAGCGCAGCGTGACCTATCGGGCCGAGAAGACGGAGGCCGCGGCACGCGTCGTGCCGGTGCTGATCGCCCTGATGGTGTGGGCCTATGGCACCTACATGCTGCTCAAGGGTGTCAGCCAGGTGGTCAAGGTCGGCTTTCCCGTCGCCGTGTTTGGGGGAGCTGGATTGGCTGTGGTGGTGTGGTTGCTGATTCGCGCCCCGATCGCACGCCAGGCTCTGCGTCAGGACAACAGCAAGGACGGCGTGAACCACCTGTTCACCTGGCCGCTGGTGTGCTCGGCCGCCTTGCTGAGCTTTGCCCATGGCGCGAACGACGTGGCCAACGCCATCGGTCCGCTGGCCGCCATTTTTGAAGCGGTCAAGGCCGGCGCCATCGCCACCAAGGCCGGCACGCCGCTGTGGATCATGGTGCTGGGTGCCCTGGGCCTGTCGGTCGGGCTGGCGTTGTACGGCGCCAAACTGATCCGGACGGTGGGCAAAGAGATTACCGAACTGGACCAGATGCGCGCCTATGCCATCGCCATGGCGGCCACCATCACTGTGATCCTGGCGTCGCAGCTGGGCATGCCGGTTTCCACGACGCACATCTCCATTGGTGCGGTGTTTGGGGTGGGCTTCCTGCGCGAACTGCTCAAAGTCAACTACGCCAAGATGGAAGCGGCCGTGCGCGCTGCGCACCAGGGTGCCGACCGTGAAGAGGTCGAGGCCTACATGCTGCGCTTCGAGGCCGCCGAAGTGACCGAGAAGAAACAGATGCTGGCCGACATGAAGCAGCGCGCCAAGCTGCGAGGTGTGGACGGTGCCGTGTTCGCCAAGCCCGAGCGCCGGGCGTTCAAGAAGGCCTACAAGAAGGAGATCGTCAAGCGGTCGGTGGTGATGCGTATCGTCGCCGCCTGGATCGTGACGGTGCCCGCCACCGCGGTGCTTGCCGCCTTGTTGTTTCATATGGTGGCTGCGGTTCTGGGGTGATCCCGCGCGGTTGATTGAGATTTCCGCTTCGGGTTTTCCCGAATCTGTGCGACAATCGCGGCACCCGCCAAAGCTGGCGGGTTTTTCGTGCATTGGCCTCACACACCCGGCCCTCCACACCGCCCGCCATCACGGCGTCAGCGTTCAGGGCCACCGCCACCGGGCGGACCGTTTGTGGTTGATGTTGTGTAACCACAAACGGAACCGACACCCCGGGGCAATCAATTCCCCTGTTCGGTCCTCCGTTGCATGCGCCTCTTGAATGGGCGCAGGAAACGACATGAGCGACGCTTTTGAAGCGCAGGGCGACGACGCGCCTGTGCAAACCTCTACCCCCGTTGACGCGAGCGCCTTTGCGGCACTCGGCCTGGCCCCTGAACTGGTGGCCGCGGTGGCCGACCTGGGCTACACCCAGCCGACCGCTGTGCAAGCCCGGGTGGTTCCCCTGGCCTTGCCCCGAACCGATGGCGGCCGGTACGCCGACCTGATGGTCTCCAGCCAGACCGGCAGCGGCAAGACGGCTGCGTTTCTGCTGCCCGTGCTGAACGCCGTGATTGGCGAAAAGGCCGAGCGCGCGCAAGCCGAACGGGCCGAACGCGAGCGCCAGGCTGCCGATGCCGCCGCCCGCGGCGAATCGGCGCCCAAGGCGCCCAAGCGCAAGAACCCCATGCTGGCTCGCCATTTCAAGGCGGCCACGCCGCTGGCCCTGGTGCTGTGCCCCACGCGTGAACTGGCGCAGCAGGTGGCGCATGACGCCATCGATCTGGTGCGCCACTGCCGTGGCCTGCGCATCGCCACCGTGGTGGGGGGCATGCCCTACCAGATGCAGATCCAGCGCCTGCAGAACGCCGACGTGGTTGTTGCCACCCCGGGTCGCCTGCTCGACCTGCAGCGCTCGATGCAGCTCAAGCTCGACGAGGTGCAGTGCCTGGTGGTCGACGAAGCCGACCGCATGCTCGACCTGGGCTTTGCCGACGACCTGGCCGAAATTCACGCGCTGACCGCCAGTCGCCAGCGCACGCTGATGTTCAGCGCCACTTTCGCACCGCGCATCCAGCAACTGGGTCTGCGCGTCATGCACGACAACGGCAGCCACGTGCAGCGCGTGCAGATCGACACCCCGCAGGAAAAGCACGCCAACATCAAACAGGTGCTGTTCTGGGCTGACAGCCCGGTCCACAAGCGCAAGTTGCTCGACCACTGGCTGCGTGACGCCAGCATTGACCAGGCCATCGTGTTCGCCAGCACGCAGATCGAGTGCGACGGGCTGGCGGAGGAACTGCAACAGGCCGGCTTTGCCGCGGTGGCCTTGCATGGCGCGCTGAGCCAGGGTCTGCGCAACCGTCGCCTGATGGCGCTGCGCAATGGCCAGGTGCAGATCCTGGTGGCCACCGACGTGGCGGCACGGGGCATCGACGTGCCCACCATCACCCACGTGTTCAACTTCGGCCTGCCGATGAAGGCCGAGGACTACACGCACCGCATTGGTCGCACGGGTCGTGCCGGTCGTGACGGCCTGGCCGTGACCTTCGCCGAGTTCCGCGACCGCCGCCGCATTTTTGACATCGAGGCCTACACCAAGCAGCGCTTCAAGGCCGAAGTCGTTCCCGGGCTGGAGCCGCGTGAGCGCCCGCCTCAGCCCGCGCGCGAAAGCCGTGGTCGCCCGGGAGATCGGCGCGGTGGGCGTGGTGGTGACCGCTTTGCACCAGCCGCGCAAGACAGGTTCGCGCCTCCCGCAGGCGATCGTTTCGCGCGTCGAGGTGACGAGCGATTCGCGCCTCGCGGCGACGAGCGCTTTGCCCCCCGTGGCGACGAGCGCTTTGCCCCCCGTGGCGACAACCGGTTTGGCGGGCAGCGAGGTGAGGCTGGGCGCGGCGGCGATCGCCGTCCGTCCAGCGATCGCGGTGCCCGTGCGGCGGGCTCAGGCGCCCGCCCGTTCGGCACACATCGCCCCCGCTGATACCGCGACGGGCGTCGCAGCACTCACAGCTCGTCGCTGCGCATGGGTACCGCGTCATCCCAGGACGTCGTCACGATGGTGGGGTCGTGTCTGATTTCCTGGCGGAGTCGCTCCACGGTCTCATGCGTCAGCAACGGCTGAACCACGCGTGCGTCCGGGTCGAACTCGACACGGTTGGGTTGGATGGCCATGCCAGCCTCGTGGTCGTTGAAGCGTGATCGTTCGACATACAGAGCGTCCGATCGTTCGACGGCGGCCTGCAAATCGACGAGGCCAAACGCCACCTGCCCGAACGCCATGGGCGGTTGCTGGTCGCCGAGCCATTTGTCGAGAGCCGACATCTGATCTTTGGTCATTTCGTGCAGTGGCGCCAGAAGACCTTGATCCTCGCGCCATTGCTTGATGGTGCTCATTACCTTGTTGGTTTGCAGATTGTTGGGATCCATCAGCACCCCAATCGTGCGCCCACCTTCGACGAAGCTACCCAACATGACGACGCTGTGGTGGAGCTGGTAGACGTCGTCGCCTTGGCCGGGGGCGATCAGTCCCTGCAGGATCAACGAAACGGGTCCGTGCGTGTCGCACAGCTCGGCCAATTGCTGAGCGCTGGTTGCGGGCCGAGAAGCCGACAGGTCGATCTGGGTCACCCGTTTGACGAACGCTCTCAACCCAGACTTTGGCGGAACTTCGATGACCACACCTTGCTGCTTCAAGTCGGCGGCAATGTTGTGCTTCAAGTTTCGGCTATGGCTGACGCAGTCGGACGTGCGCTGGAACGTGAACCGTTCGACACCCGCTGCCCCTACTGGACTGTCGATCAGCGCGCCGAGTACGGTCATGGTGACCAGCGTTCTGGCCTGCGGCCGGGCAATGGCGGGGGGCAGTGTGCTTGCATTCTGGGATGGCTTGACGCTGGAAACGAACCGTTGGCTGGAAAGGCGTTGCATTGAGAGTCCTTCGGAAAATCGACGAATGAGCCGCCTGAGTGTCGGCAGGCCATCGGTCGTTCCATCAGGTGCGCTCTGCGTGGCGCTCTCCGCCTTGGCTCGTCACCCTTCCATCCATTCCATTACCTCCCATGCGCCGGTCAGCAGGCTGTCTGCGCTGACCACGGCGAGGTCCATGCCAAGCCGTTGCAGCCGCCAGGGCAGCGCGCTGCCGGCGGATGCGTGATGGCTGTCCAGCTCGACTTGCCAGGTTTGCCCGTCCTCGCTGATCCGGCCGAACCT
Source organism: Hydrogenophaga sp. (assembly GCF_019635465.1). Classification (GTDB taxonomy): domain Bacteria; phylum Pseudomonadota; class Gammaproteobacteria; order Burkholderiales; family Burkholderiaceae_C; genus Hydrogenophaga. Next base: position 85,663 of record NZ_JAHBZK010000008.1, on the reverse strand, counting down.
GAGTGCAACCTGTTGATTGGCCGTGGGTGCAACGTGCAGCAGAAAGTCACCACAAACGAGCAATCGTTCCTCGGTCGGTGCACCGTCGCTGCCGCGCCGCGCCAGCGTGATGCGTCGGCCCAGTGATTGCGGCATCCGCTCCCAGATGGCCAGGTGCCTGTCGCGCAGACCTGTTTGCACGATGCGGTCCGGTGTCTGGAACACGCTGTGGGCCACTGCGGGGCCTTCGATCAAACCCGTGATCACATGACCGTCCGCGTCGATGGCGCCCTGCCAGCGCGCGGTCTGAAACCACCGCACATTGGCGCCGGTGTCTCGCCCGCCCGGCGTTTCCAGCAGGGTGCGGGCCCACACGCCCTGATAGGCGGGTGACGCCCACGAAATGGTGGCGGGCGACCCGTCGGCTTGCATCGACAGCGACTGCGGGTTGTCCATCATGTGCACGTCCTTGCCTCCGTCCGCGCGAGTCCGAATCGGTGCGGTGGAGCACCGTGCTCCGCCACGGCACAGCCTTAGCAATCGCCGGGCCAACCGCTCTGCTTCAGGTCGGGCGGCGGGCGCGAGATGGACGCTTTGAGGGGACTTCGTCCTGCGGCTGCAGGGGCACAAAGGGCGCACGTGCCTCGTCGGCCAGCCCTTCGGTAAGTGTTTGCAACAGCTCGATGAGCTGCCTTCGCTGCACCGGCGTGAGGGGCGACAACAGGCGCTGGTAGGCCTCTTCTGCTGGCGCTCGAGCGGCGTCGAGCAGTGAGACCCCTTGCGGTGTGAGTGCGACCGTCATCTGCCGCCGGCTGACGCTGGAGCGCTCCCGGGAAACCAGCCCGCGTTCTTCCAGGCCCTTGAGCACGCGCATCACAGTGACTTTGTCGAAGGCGAGCGCTCGCGCCAGGCGCGTCTGGTCCAATCCGGGCTCGGTCGCCAGCACCGTCAGCACCCCATATTGCGCAGGCGTCAGACCGACCTCGGCGCATGCCGACTCGAAAACGGCAGCGGAAATCTGGTGTGTGCGCCGCAGCAGGAATCCTGGGCGTTGGTAGAGGTCGGCGAGCATGGGCGGATTGGATCGGGCGACCGGGATTCTACGGATGCGCAGATGGTCCGTTTGCGCGACAATAGGTAGCATGCTAACAATAGGAGACAAGGTCATGCATTCCGCTTTCCCGATCTCGCGTCGCGCCCTGCTGGCGACGTCGCTGCTGGGTGCCACCGGTGTGGCCACGGCGCAGGACGCACCGCTGCGGCTGATCGTGCCCTTCACGCCCGGCACCGGCATTGACCTGATCGCGCGCTCCATCGGCCCCAGGCTGTCGGAGCGGCTCAAGCGCCCGGTGATCGTGGACAACCGCGCCGGAGCATCGGGGAATATCGGCACCGAAGCGGTGGTGCGTTCAGCGCCGGACGGCAACACCTTGCTGGTGAGCGTGAGCACCCTGGTCATGAACCGCAGCCTCTATCCGCAACTGCCGTTCGACCCCTTGCGCGACCTGCAGCCCGTGAGCCTGACCAGCTGGGGGCAACTGATTCTGGTCACGCACCCGCGCACCGGCTTCAAAACCGCGGCGGATCTGCTTGCCGCAGCGCGCAAGGCGCCGGGAAAGCTCAACTACGCCTCGCCCGGGGTGGGCACGCCGCACCACCTGTCGATGGAGCTGCTCAAGAACACCGCCAAGGTGTTCCTCACACACATTCCTTACCGGGGCACCGGACCGGCCCTCACCGATCTGCTGGGAGGGCAGATCGAAGCCATGTTCCTGCCGATTCATGTGGCCTTGCCGCAGGTGCGCAATGGGCGTTTGGTGGCCCTGGCCATCGGCAGCGACAAACGGCACCCCTTGCTGCCGGATGTGCCTACCTTGAGCGAGAGTGGCATCGGCAAGGTGAACGTGGACATGTGGTACGGCGTGTTTGCACCCAAGGGCATGCCGGCCCCGCAGGTGAACGCGCTCAATCGCGAGATCAACGACATCCTGCGAAGCGACGACGTGAAGAAGGCATTTGAAGGACAAGGCATGGACCCGGCGACGGATTCGCCGGACGGTTTTGCCCAACTGGTGGCGCGCGACGCCGACCGCTGGGCTGCCTTGATCAAGGCGCAGGGCATCAAGGCCGAATGATCGGGAGCGGGCACATGAAGATTGCCGTGGTGGGGGGAGGCATCGCCGGTCTGGCGTTTGCGCTGGCGCTGCACAAACGTGGACTGACCTGCGATGTGTTTGAAGCGGCGCCCGAGGTGAAGGAGCTGGGCGTGGGCATCACCTTGCTGCCGCACGCCATGCGTGAGCTCGATGCCCTGGGGCTGACCGATTCGTTGCTGGCGCTGGCGATCGAAAACCGCGAGAGCGTCTTCTTCAACCGCTGGGGCCAGTACGTCTTCAGCGAGCCGCGTGGGCGGCATGCGGGCTATGACCTGCCCGAGTTGGGTATCCACCGTGGCAAGTTGCACGGGGTGCTATGGCAGGCGGCCATGCAGCGTCTGGGCGCACATCGGCTGCACACCGCGCACCGTTGTGTCGGCATTTCGCGTGGTGCGAGCGGCGTGCGGTTGCAGTTTGACAATGGCCAAGAGGTTCAGGCCGACATCGTTGTCGCCTGCGATGGCGTGAACTCGCTGATTCGCCGCCAACTGGTGCCCGACGATCGCGTCTGCTACGCGGGCATCAACACCTGGCGGGGCGTGACAGTGCACAAGCCGATCCTGACCGGCCAAAGCTACATCCGCATTGGCAGCATCGACACCGGCAAGATGGTGATCTATCCCATCGTCGACAACGTCGACGGCCAGGGCAACCAGCTGATCAACTGGGTGGCCGAACTGCGCGACCCTGCCAAGCCCATGAACGACTGGAACAGGCCCGGGCGAGCCGACGACATCCTGCCCATTTTTGACGGCTGGCGATACGACTGGCTGGACGTGCCGGCGCTGATCGCCGGCGCGCAGCAGATCTTCGAGTACCCCATGGTCGACAAGGACCCGCTGAACCGTTGGGGCGATGGCCCGATCACCCTGATGGGCGACGCCGCGCACCCGATGTACCCGCGCGGCTCCAACGGGTCGGCGCAGGCGCTGATCGACGCGCGCACCCTGGCCGATGAATTGGCCGCCGCGCCGGATGAGCCCGAGCAAGCCTTGCGGCGCTACGAAGCAGCGCGCATCGCCGCCACCGCGCGGGTGGTGCAGACCAACCGCACGTTGCCACCGGACTTCATCATCATGAAAGCCGATGAGCTGAGCGGAGGGCAACCCTTTGCCAGCATCGACGACCTCATCAGCCAGGACGAGTTGCGCGCCATCTCCGATAACTACAAGCAGATCGCCGGCTTCGCGCTCAAACCCTGAGGCGTGGCGCAAATCCGACGGATACCCCGGTAATCGGTGCCGGGCGGTCGCGGAAGTGGGGCACCTTGTGGCACCGTAAGCGGATGTGACCGGGGCCCCGGTTGCGCCATCCACGCGAGACCGCATGCCGACCTTGTCGCCGGGTACCCCGACCGATTCCTCACGCGCCAACGGGGCCCTGCGTCGACATGTCCGTTGGGTGAGCCTGGCCCTGACGCTGGTTTGCGCGCTCACCACCGTGCAGGCGCGCGTGCTCCATTACGGGGGCGATGAGGCGTTTGCCCCATTCGAGTCGCTCGATGCGCAAGGCCAGCCAGTCGGGTTCCAGATCGACCTGATGCGCGCGGTTGCGCGCGAGCTCAATGCCGAGGCTGATATCCAGTTGCAGCCCTGGGCCGCCACGGTCGAGGCGTTCCGCGCTGGCCGGGTGGACGTGGTGGCCATGGTGCAGACCATCGAACGCCGCGCGTACTCACGCTTTTTGCCGGGCCATGCGGCGCTTGATTTCGCGGTCTATCTGCCCAGTGGACGCACCGCGCCCGCAACCTTGCAGGACCTGGATGGTCATCGCATTGCGGTGCTGGACCGCGAACCCATGCGCGAGACGCTCTCGCGCTGGATGTCGGGCATTCGTGGCCCCTTCGTTCGCACGCCCGATACCCTGAGCGCATTGCAGGCGGTGCAGCGGGGCGAGGCCGACATGGCCTTGCTGTTGCGCGCCTATGCCGACCCCTTGGTGGCCAGTGGAAAGGTGGCCGGCGTGGAGGCCGCGCCAGGCAGTCTGAGCCTGCAGACTTATGCGTTGGCGGTGGCCTACGACAACGAGGCCCTGTTCAATGAGTTGCAAGGCGCGCTGGCGCGCCTGGAGGCCAACGGCACCTTGCCAGCGCTGCGCGAGCGCTGGCTCGGCCAGTCACCCGATGTGGCCATGCGCGTGGCCTTTGAGCGCGATCTGCGCGAGCAGCAGCGCTGGATCTGGGTGCTTGCAGGCGCCGCGCTGGCATTGCTGTTGGGCGCGGCTTGGGCGTTGCGGTATCGCGCGCGGGCCCATGCGCGCGAGCGCGAGCGGCGGCGTCGGGCCGAGCAATCGCTCCAGCAGGCGCACGACCTGCTGGAGCGCACCTTTGCACGCAACACGGAGCCCATGCTGGTGATCGACCACGCCAGCGGTGTGGTGCGCGACGCCAACCCGGCATTGATCGAGCTGCTGGGCGAGGTCGAGGCCAATGTCGTGGGACAGCCGCTGCGGTTGCTGGCTCACCACGTCGGGCTGGACAACTTGAAGCGCATGGCGCGCGCCATCGACGTGCGCGGCGAAATCGATGGTCTGCCGGCCTCCGTCACCCCTGTGAGCGGTGATCCGCGGCCTTGCCTGATCAGCGCCGAGCTCATGAACGTGGGTGACCAGCGCGTGGTGCTGTGCATCGTGCACGACGTCAGCGAACGCCTGGCCCGCGACGCGGTGTTTCGCATGGCCTATGAGCAACTGCGCATCGATGTGCCGAGCGAGCCGGACACCGAGCCTTCACCCGATGTGGCAGACCAGCGTGTGCGCGAATTCACCCGCGCCGTGGCCCACGATCTGCGCGCGCCGCTGCTGGCGATCCAGGGATTCGTGAGCCTGCTGCGCGAACGCCTCACCCAAGGCCATACCGAAGAGGCGATCGAATACAGCGACCAGGTTGAGAAGGCCACTCGGCGCATGAACAGCATGATCGACGCGCTGTGCGAACTGGCCCAGATCGACCAACGCGTCCAGCGTCGCGACCCGATCGACATGGACGCCCTGGTCGAAGAGACCTGGCGCCTGGTCAGCGCGTCCGACCGCTCACGCCAGGTCGAGATGCGCCACGACCCATTGCCGCCCGCCCGGGGCGACGCCGATCTGGTGGCGCAGGTGTGGCAGAACCTGTTGCACAACGCCTGGAAATACACCGCCCGTTCGCCCCATGCCCGAGTCCGGGTGGACAGTTTTGAGCTGGATGGAAGGGTCTGGTACCGGGTAACGGACAACGGCGCCGGCTTCGACATGAACCGCGCGCGCGGGCTGTTCCAGCCCTTCAGGCGCATGCACGCCAAGGGGCAGTTCGAGGGCACAGGCGTGGGTCTGAGCATGGTGCTGCGCATCGTGCGCCACCACGGTGGGGATGTGCACCTGCGCAGCCAGCCCGACGTGGGCACGGTGGCCGAGTTCACACTGGCCCCGTCCCGGGCTGATCACCACGGCGCCTGAATCGTTCTTGCGAACTGAAACGGCGCAAATTGTGAATGGGGTGAAGGCCTCCCGTGCCGGGCGAGCCACGCCGCCCGGGCGTGGCGAGCCGACTCAGTCCTCACCGCTGATGGTGACCAGCAACTGGATCACCTCGGCACATTCTTCCTGGATGCGCTGGATCGGGTAGATCTCGTTGGCCGGGGCGTTGTCGGGCTTTTGCTCGCGCAGTGTCTCGGCTTGCGACAGGATGGCCGACATGCGCTCGAACAGCTCGGACGTGATGGCGTGCACGTCGATCGGCACGCCGTCGGGCGGCGCCGTGGACGCTGGCGCTGCGGGCGTGTGAACCAGGGGTTCGGTCACCGCAAAGGCGGGGCCGGCCGGGGCCGCCACTGCCGTCGGTTTGTCCCGAAAGGGCAGCGGGCGCTCGTCGAGCTCGATCACCTCCATGGCCTCGCCGCTGAGGATCTGCTGCACCCGCACACGAATGAGATCGCGGTCGATGGGCTTGGTGAAGAAGTCGAGCACACCGGCGTCGAGCGCGCGCTGGCGGTGGGATGCGTCGTCGTGCGAGGTGACCATCACCACCGCGGTGTGTGCCAGTTCAGGGTTCTCGCGCATGCGGGCGATGACTTCGTAGCCGTTCAGATCGGGCAGCTCGGCGTCGATCACCAGCAGATCGGGTTTGTGCTGTCCCAGCTTGCGCAGGGCATCGTCGCCGCGCACGGCAAAGTGCAACTGGGTCAGGTCCAGCAAGGTGCGCGCGAGCAGGTGGACCATGCCGGGATCGTCATCGACGATCAGCACCCTGTGGCGTTGGGGCACCGGGTTGGTGGTCATGTGCAACTCCTGATGGGCATGCAAGGTAAGCGGCCGCAAAGGCGGCGTTGTCTGCACTGATCGGCAGACCGCCCGATTTCTTTAGTTCTACGTTCTCGCCAAGGCAAGACCGTCTGTCGTCACCGCCGGGGAAATGCCGGGTCGATTGCCTGCTTTTCACATTCGTAAAGCCCGCCCGAATGCCGATAGTTGGGGTTCTACCCTGTGGGGAAACCTTGTCTTTTGGTTTGCATCGTGAAGCTCTCGTTGAAACTCCCTCTGGCCATCGTCGCCTCGCTGGCGCTGGTGACCGCCGCCGCCTTGTTCGGCATTTACCGCCTCAATGGCTCCATCCAGACCTATCAGGTGGATGTGGCCAACAGCCACCGCAACGCGATCCGCGTGGGCGGCATGCTCAGCCAGTTCAAGACCCAGGTCCAGGAGTGGAAGAACACCCTGCTGCGCGGCAAGGACCCGGCGCAACTCGACAAATACTGGGGCGCTTTTCAAAAGGCCGATGTCGCCCTGGCGGCCGAGGCCAAAGGCCTCGCCGCCGACCTGGCACCCGGCGAAGCGCGCGACCTGGTCCAACAGTTCGGCCAGGCCCACGCCACGATGAGCGGCAACTACCGCGCCGCCTTCGAGCAGTTCAAGGCCGCGGGCATGGACGCCAGCGTGGGCGACAAGGCCGTGCATGGCATGGACCGCGAACCGGCTCGCCTGCTCGACGCTGCGGTCAAGCGCATCGGCGAAGACAGCGCCGCGGTGGCCGAGCAGGCCCAGGCCGGTGCCCGCCAGGCGACCGTCTGGAGCCTGGCGCTCATGGCGGTGGTCTGCATCGGTGGTGCCGTGGCCGGCGTGGTGTTCAGCCGCGCGATCACGCGCCGGGTGGACCAGGCCGTCGACGTGGCCGATCGGGTGGCCGCGGGTGACCTGAGCGTGCGGGTGCAGGCGCAGGGCAGCGACGAAATTGCAGACATGCTCAAGGCGCTGGCTGCCATGCAGGCCAAGCTGTCGCAGGTGGTGGGTGAGGTTCGCCACAACGCCGAGAGCGTGGCCTCGGCCAGCGCTCAGATTGCACAGGGCAACCAGGATCTGAGCCAGCGCACCGAGCAGCAGGCCTCTGCCCTCGAAGAAACAGCTGCTTCGATGGAACAACTGGGTTCCACCGTGCGCATGAACGCCGACAACGCGCGTCAGGCCAACCAGCTGGCGGTGACCGCGCGCGATCTGGCCGTGGCCGGTGGCGAAGTGGTCGGCGAGGTGGTCTCCACCATGCAGGGCATCCAGCACAGCAGCCAGAAGATCGCCGACATCATCGGCGTCATCGACGGCATCGCCTTCCAGACCAACATCCTGGCCTTGAACGCGGCGGTCGAAGCCGCCCGCGCCGGCGAGCAAGGCCGCGGCTTTGCGGTGGTGGCCGGCGAAGTGCGCAACCTGGCGCAACGCAGCGCCCAGGCCGCCAAGGAAATCAAGGACCTGATCGGCAACAGTGTCGATCAGGTGGCACAAGGCTCGACGCTGGTTGACCAGGCCGGTGGCCGCATGACCGAGATCGTGTCCTCGATCCGCCGCGTGACCGATCTGGTCGCCGAAATTAGTGCCGCTTCGACCGAGCAAAGCGATGGCGTCAACCAGGTGGGCGACGCCGTCACGCAAATGGACCAGGCGACCCAGCAGAACGCAGCGCTGGTGGAAGAAAGTGCCGCCGCGGCCTCGAGCCTGCGCCAGCAGGCCCAGCGCCTGGTGGAAGCCGTGGCCGTCTTCCGGGTGACCAACGGCTGATGTCCCCCGGGTCGGTGTCGCCCTGACAGGCGGCACTGACGACCTTGCGGTCTTCGTCGGCCAGACGACGTCCGCCATGGTGAATCGCCGCAGAATGGGGCCCATGAACCGCCCCGTTGCCGCCATCGATTTGCTGCCCGCGCTCGAACCACAGCCCATCAGCGAGGACGTGCTGCGCGAGAAGTACCTCAAGGGCGACGAGCGCACCCGCGACGCCTTGTTCGACCGCGTGGCCCGCGCGCTGGCCTCGGTCGAGGCGCCGGCTTTGCGCGACACCTGGACCGCGCGCTTTCGCGAACAGCTCGATCGCGGTGGCATCGGCGCCGGGCGCATCATGAGCGCGGCGGGCGCCGGCATCCAGGCCACGCTCATCAACTGCTTCGTACAGCCTGTGGGCGACAGCATTCAGGGTGTCGACGAAGCCGGCTTCCCGGGCATTTATGAGGCCTTGCGCGAAGCCGCCGAAACCATGCGGCGGGGCGGCGGGGTCGGCTATGACTTCTCGCGCATCCGCCCGCGCGGCGCGCGCGTGAGGGGCACGGCATCGGTGGCCTCGGGCCCCTGCAGCTACATCAATGTGTTTGATCAGTCCTGTGCGACGGTCGAGAGCGCCGGAGCACGCCGCGGTGCCCAGATGGGTGTGCTGCGCATCGATCACCCCGACGTGCGAGAGTTCATCACCGCCAAGCGCACGCCAGGTCGCTGGAACAATTTCAACGTGTCGATCGGCGTGCCCGACAGCTTCCTGCAGGCGGTGGTCAACGGCGCCGAATGGCAACTGGTGCACGCCGCCCACCCTGGCCAGGCTCAGCTGGATGCCGGCGCGTTCCAGCGGGAAGACGGCCAGTGGGTCTACGAAACAGTGAACGCGCGCGAGCTGTGGGACACGGTGATGCGCTCTGCCTACGACTTCGCCGAGCCCGGCATCCTGTTTCTCGACGCCATTGACCGCGACAACAACCTGCGCGCCATCGAGCACATCTCGGCCACCAATCCTTGCGGCGAACAGCCGCTACCGCCCTATGGCTGCTGCGACCTCGGCCCGGTGATCCTGCCGCGTTTCGTGCGCCATCCGTTCGACGTCGGCGGACCAGCTTCATTTGATTTCGAGGCTTTCGCCGAGGTGGTCTCGGTGCAGGTGCGTGCGCTCGACAACGTGCTCGACCTCACCCATTGGCCACTGCCGCAGCAACAGGCCGAGGCCGTGGCCAAGCGGCGCATCGGCGTCGGGTTCACCGGCCTGGGCGATGCGCTCATCCTGATGGGGCTGCGCTACGACGCCCCGGATGGGGTGGCGATGGCACGGCAGATCGCCGAGCGCCTTCGCGATGCGGCCTACGCTGCCTCGGTGGCGCTGGCACGCGAGAAAGGCGCCTTCCCGCGCTTCGACGCAGATACCTATCTGGCCGAGGGCACGTTTGCCAGCCGCCTGCCAGCGTCGCTGCAGGCGGACATCCGGACCTATGGCATTCGCAACAGCCATCTGCTGTCGATCGCCCCCACGGGCACGGTGAGCCTCGCCTTTGCCGACAACGCCTCCAATGGCATCGAGCCCGCGTTCTCCTGGACTTACACCCGTCGCAAACGTGAGCCCGACGGCAGCATGCGCGAGTACGAGGTGCAAGACCACGCCTGGCGGGTGTGGCAGGCGCTGGGGCGCGATGTCTCGCAGCTGCCGCCCGCGTTTGTCTCGGCGCTGCAGATGGGCGTTGATGGTCACCTGAACATGATGGCGGCGGTGCAACCCTATGTGGACACGGCCATCAGCAAGACGGTGAATGTGCCCGCCGACTTTTCCTACGACGCCTTCAAGGACCTGTACCTCAAGGCGTGGCGCTCGGGCCTCAAGGGGCTCGCCACTTACCGACCGAACGACATCCTGGGCGCGGTGCTGCAGACCGAAGACACGCCCGCTGCGAGCGAATCACCCCCGCCGCCCGATCCCATGCGTCGGGTGATCGAGCGGCGTCCGCCAGGTGGGCTCAATGCCGTGGTGGAGAAGATCAGCTACTGGACCCATGAGGGTGAGCAGACCACCTACATCGTGGTGTCGTTCCTGCCGGTGACGTCGGCCGATGGTCACCCTGCCGGCGAGCGAGCGATCGAGTTCTTCATGCCGGTGGGGCAGCGCGCCGAGTCGCAGCAATGGATCACCGCCAGCATGCGGCTGCTGTCGCTGGCCGCGCGTGGCGGTTTTCTGGACCGGGCGCTGAGCGACATGCGCAAGGTGGTGTGGGACCGCGGTCCTGTGCGCCTGGGACACCGTGTGCGCGAGGACGGTGCGCAAGTGCCCATGTGGCACGACTCCGAGGTCGCGGCCATCGCCTTCGCGGTGCAGACCATTCTGGAGCGCCGCAGTGGTGCGCCGTCGGCACCCGTGCTGGCGGCGGTAGCGCCGGCCGCAACATCGGCCGCCACCGCGGTGGCGTCAGTCGCCAACGGACTCATGGGTGGGCGCAAATGCCCCGAATGCGGCGCGCGCGCCCTCATCCGCAAGGATGGCTGCGACCATTGCACGTCCTGCGGCTACCTGGGCAGCTGCGGTTGACAACACACCTTTCGACGACATGACCTACCTGAGCACCGAATCGGAACTCGACGCGCTGTTTGGCCCTGTGGGCGAGGCTTCGCGCGTCAAAGAGACGCCGCGCCTGAGTGCGGCCTATCGGCAATGGATCCAGCGCTCGCCCTTTGCGGTGCTGGCAACCGTGGGCCCGGGCGGGCTGGATGCCTCACCCCGGGGCGACCCGGCGCCGCTGGTGCGCATCGTCGACGACCAGACCTTGCTGCTGCCGGAACGCCGTGGCAACAACCGCGTCGACAGCCTGCGCAACCTGCTGCACGACCCGCGCATGGCGCTCATCTTCTTCGTGCCCGGTGTGCGCGAGACGCTGAGGGTCAATGGCCGAGCGCGCATCGGCACCGACCCCGCGCTGCTGGCCGCGCTGGCCATGCAGGGCCAGGCGCCGAAGTGCGTGCTCGAGATCGCCATCGACTCGGTGTTCTTCCAGTGTGCGCGTGCGGTGCAGCGCGCATCCTTGTGGTCGGCCGATCACGCCTCTGCGGGCGAGGTGCCAACGCCAGGGCAGATGCTGGCCGAGCTGTCTGCTGGCGGCATCGACGGCCAGCGCTACGACGGTGAGCTGCCCGCCCGGCAGGCCGCCACGCTGTACTGAAGGCGTCAGTCTTCGCCGGCCGCGGCGTCATCCGTCGCGTTGTGCGTCGCGTCATCTGGCGCTTGCGTCAGCGTCAGCAGGATGTCGGCGTACCAGGCGCAATTGAGACCCAGCGACTCATCCTGCTGCAGATCGCGGTTGCCCATGTCCAGGCGTGCCGAGTGCACCCCCAGCAAGACCCAGGGCAGGGCACCGATGTTCTGTGCGTCGGCCTGCGCCATGCGCATGACCACCGGCGCCCCGCTGCAGCCGCGGTGAGTGCGCGCGTCGGTGAGGAAGTAACCCTTGCCCTGGAAGCGGATGCCGAAGGGCGACGCCAGGCCGCCATGCCGCAGCACCGGCAACTGGTGCACAGCATCGCCAAACCCCAGCGGAAAACCCGCGATGCACAGCGCGGCGTCCGGGGCCACACGGTCGAAATCGTCCAGCAGATGCTCAGGTGAGAACGCATGCACGATGGCCTCCGGCGGCAGGGCTGTGCGATCGATTTCCAGCGTGGCCACGTCGATCTCGCCACCACCGTCAGCGCCCTGGCGCCAGACCGCCACGCCGTCTGCGTACAGCAGCATTGAAAAGCCGGTGCATTGCGTCAGGTCCTGCGCGTCCAGGTGCAGCGTGATCTCGATGCGATCGGGGTGATGCTGGCTGGGCTCGTCGATCACCACGTGGCGGCTGGTCACCAGGAACAGGCGTTGATCGCGCTCGAAGAAGAAGCCGCTGGCGTTGGTCAACGCTTGCGCTCCCTCGAAGGTCGAGATGCTGACCGTAGCGAGGAACAGGGGGTCAACCGGTGCGGGTGCGCCCGAGTGGGCGGTTGAAGCGTCGGGTGTCTCGTTCATGTGCATTGCGTGGCCTGGGCGACCCCGTTGCGGCGACACGGCCAGTCTGCTTGCAGGCGCGTCACCGTGGCGAATGGGCCAGAGGAAAGAAAAAGGCCTTGTGAAACAAGGCCTTTCAGAATTCTTGGTGGAGACGAGGAGGATCGAACTCCCGACCTTCGCATTGCGAACGCGACGCTCTCCCAGCTGAGCTACGTCCCCACTGGGTGCGGATTCTAGCGAAACCCGTGCGTCAGGCCATGCCGTTTCGGCTGGCCAGTTCGACGAACAGGGCCGAATGGTCGAGCTCGGACAAGCCATGGTCGACGGCCTCGGCGAACAGCTTTTCGAACAGGCTGGTGATGGGGGCTTCGAAGCCGACTTCGGCGGCGGTGGTGAGCGCGTTGCGCATGTCCTTGAGCTGCACCGACATCGCGCCGCGCTTGGTGAAGTCGCGCTCGATCATGCGTTGGCCGTGCACTTGAAGAATGCGGCTGTCGGCAAAACCACCGGTGATGGCCTGCTTGACCTTGGCCATGTCGGCGCCGCCTTTCTCGCACAACAGCAGCGCCTCGGCGACCGCGCCGATGGTGATGCCCACGATCATCTGGTTGGCCAGTTTGGCCAATTGTCCGGCGCCGTGCGAGCCGACGTGCGTGGCGCGCCCCAGCACCTCGAACACGGCGCGCGCGCGTTCCACGTCTGCCGCCTTGCCGCCGATCATGATGGCCAGCGTGCCGGCCTCGGCGCCCACCGTACCACCGGAGACAGGCGCGTCCAGGTGCTGTGCCCCCAGCGCGGCCAGGCGCGCAGCGTGGTCGCGTGCCTGGCGCGGCTGGATCGACGACATGTCGATCACCAGGGCGCCCGCGGACAGACCGTCCGTCATGCCCTGGCGAAACAGCACGTCCTCAACGACATCGCCGTTCTCGAGCAGCGTGATCACGATGTCGGCGCCCCGCACCGCGTCGGCCGGTGTATCGGCCACGCGGGCGCCGAACGGCTGCAGGCGCTCAGCCTTGGTGCGCGAGCGGTTCCAGGCGCTCAGCGTGTAGCCGGCCTCGCACAGACGACGGGCCATGGGAAAGCCCATCATGCCGATGCCCAGCACGGCAACGCGAGGCTTGTCGGAAGGCGAGGAGGGAGTGGTGTTCTGGCTCACGGGGATGGGCGTCGGGGCAAAGCGGACGATTCTAGAGGGGGTATCAAAAAAAGCGCGGTCACCGGCCATTGCCGGGACCGCGTGCAAGTGGATCGACTACAGAAGCTGTCGACGACCACGGAGTTGATCGGTTGCGGCAGTCGCCGCCGCGGACTCAGGTTGGGTCATCAGAGCGGTCAGCGCCGAGGCGGCCTTGCCGGTGTGCTCGCTCATGAGCTGTGTGGCGCGCATCGCGTCGCCGTCGGCAATGGCTGCGGCGATCGCCTCGTGCTCTTCCCACACGGGCTTGCGGATCTGATACGACTGCAGGGCCACGCCCATCGCGCGCCGAATGTGCTGCCAGTGCAACTGCGCGGTCTGCGCAATCAGCGGATTGCCGGCGGCGGCATAGATGGCGGTGTGAAAGGCGGCGTCGGCGTCGATCATGGCCTTGATCTCGGCGCGCTCGACCGCGAGCCGGCCGGCCTCGAAGATGGCGGGGTCGATGCGCACCCTTTGGGCGGCGGCCAGGCGCACCGCGAGCAGATCCAGTGCTCCACGCACCTGGTAAACCTGCGCGATCAGGTCGGCATCGAGCGGGCACACCTGCAGCCCGCGCGTACGGGCGCTCGGGCCGCTGATCAGCGGGGCGTCCCGCACAAAACCGTCCTTGCGCAGCAGCCGCAGTGCCTGCATCACGGGCTGGCGCGACACCGCCAGTTGCTCGGCCAACTCTTCCTGCATCACCCGCTGCCCGGGCCGCAGTGCGCCCGTGCAGATGGCGTCGAGCAATGCGCGGTACACCCGCTCGACGAGGTCGGGCGAGGTCTCGATCTGGTGCAACTGGGCGCTCATGCGTGGGTCAACAAGGGGTTACGAATTCTGTATACGGAATTCGCGCAGCATACCCCAGGTGTTTCGGCCTGGGGCGACCGACGGTCGCGTACCCCCACCCCCATGACACAATCGCCGGCCATGAACCTGCGCTTCAACCCCGATCCCCTGTGGCTGGACAGCGAATACAACAACCGGGCCCTGGTGCCAGACCATGCCCGGCACTTCGCACACTGGGCCGATACGTCGGCCGAGGCGCGCCAGACCGGTCCCGCACTGACCGACCTGCGATACGGCCACGGCGCGGGGGAGTTGCTCGACATCTTCCCGGCGCTGGTGCCCGCAGGGGGTGGCTCGGCGCCGGTGCTGTTCTTCATCCACGGCGGCTACTGGCGAAGCCTGGACAAGTCCGACCACTCGTTCATCGCCCCCGTGTTCCAGCGCCTGGGTGTGTGCGTGGTGGTGGTCAATTACGCGCTGTGCCCGGCGGTCACGATTCCCGACATCGCCTTGCAGATGGTCAAGGCGCTGGCCTGGACGCACCGCCACATCGGCGCTCATGGGGGTGACGCCACCCGCATCACGGTGGCGGGGCATTCCGCCGGTGGGCACCTCGCCGCCATGATGCTGGCCTGCCAGTGGGCGCAGGTGGGTGCCGACCTGCCGGCCGCGCTGGTGAACAACGCCCTGTCGATCTCGGGTGTGTTCGATCTGGAGCCACTGCGGCATGCGCCCTTCGTGCAGCCATCGCTCAAGCTCACCCTGGCGCAGGTGAAGAAGGCCAGCCCGGCCCGTTTGCCGTCACCGGGGCTGCGCGCCGGTCGCGGCCGCCTGTATGCGGTGGCTGGCGGCGACGAGAGCAGCGAATTCCGCCGACAGAACGGCCTGTTGCAGGCCGCCTGGGGTCGCGAGGTGGTGCCGGTCAGCGAAGACCTGCCCGGGCTCAATCACTTCAGCGTGCTGGAAGCGCTGGTGACACCGAAGCACCGACTGCACGCCCTGGCGCGCGAGCTGCTCGGCGTGTGAGCCGGCCGGGCGCTCACATCAGCAGGTGCTCGCCGGCGTTGTCGCCGCCCAGGATCACATAGTTCACCTTGCGGATGTCGAGCAGCTTCGTGCCACCGGCGTAGCTGATCGAGCTCTGTACGTCCTGCTCCATTTCGGTCAGCGTGTCGGCCAACCTGCCCTTGATGGGCTCAAGGATGCGTTTGCCTTCGACGTGCTTGTACTCGCCCTTGTTGAAGTCGCTCGCCGAGCCGTAGTACTCCTTGTAGAGCACGCCGTCGACTTCCACCGTCTGCCCGGGCGACTCCTCGTGCCCGGCAAACAGCGAGCCGATCATCACCATGCTGGCGCCAAAGCGCACACTCTTGGCAATGTCGCCGTGGCTGCGGATGCCGCCGTCGGCAATGATGGGTTTGGTCGCCACGCGCGCGCACCACTTGAGCGCGCTGAGTTGCCAGCCGCCGGTGCCGAAACCGGTTTTGAGCTTGGTGATGCAGACCTTGCCGGGGCCGACGCCGACCTTGGTGGCGTCGGCGCCCCAGTTCTCCAGATCGATCACCGCCTCGGGGGTGGCCACGTTGCCCGCGATCACGAAGGTCTTGGGCAGCCGCGCCTTGAGGTGCGCAATCATCTCCTTGACGCTGTCGGCGTGCCCGTGCGCAATGTCGATCGTGACGTACTCGGGGCTCAGGCCTTCGGCCACCAGCGCATCCACCGTTGCGTAGTCGGGCGCTTTCACGCCCAGGGAAATCGAAGCGAACACACCCTGGGCGTGCATGTCCCGCACGAACTTGAGGTTGTCCAGGTCGAAGCGGTGCATTACATAGAAATAGCCGTTGCGCGCCAGCCAGACGCAGATGGTCTCGTCGACCACCGTCTTCATGTTGGCCGGCACCACCGGCAGGCGAAAGCGGCGCCCGCCAAGTTCCACACCGGCGTCGCACTCGGCGCGGCTTTGCACGCGGCACTTGCGCGGCAGCAACAGGATGTTGTCGTAGTCGAAGATTTCCATGGACCAGGCTCCGGAGAACTGTTGTTGAACAGATGAGCGCTTGGCCTGGCCGGTCTTTGTGCCGCCAACGGGCAAAAAGAAACCGGGCGCAAGAATCTTGGGCCCGGTGCGCGATTCTAGGCCGATGTGCCCGAACGTGCGCTGTATGAAACCCATATGGCGGTGCGTATGGCGGTCCGTATGGTCTGTCTGGCTCATCGGGGCCTTTCTACAATCCCGCGATGCTGTTCGATACCCCCGCGCAACCCTCGCCGCTGATCGCTGGCCTCAACCCCGAACAGGCCGCCGCCGTCACCTTGCCCGCCGAGCACGCGCTCATCCTGGCCGGGGCCGGATCGGGCAAGACGCGGGTGCTGACCACGCGCATTGCATGGCTGCTGCAGACCGGGCAGATCGGCCCGGGTGGCGTGATGGCGGTCACCTTCACCAACAAGGCCGCGCGCGAGATGACCACGCGGCTGACGGCCATGCTGCCGGTCAATGTGCGCGGCATGTGGATCGGCACCTTCCACGGCCTGTGCAACCGCTTGCTGCGCGCGCACCACCAGGCCGCGGCGCTGCCGGCCACTTTCCAGATCCTCGACACCCAGGACCAGCTCTCGGCCATCAAGCGCCTGTGCAAACAGCACAACGTGGACGACGAGCGCTTTCCGCCCAGGCAGGTGCAGTGGTTCATCGCCGGCTGCAAAGAAGAAGGACTGCGTGCGCGCGACGTGCCCGCGCGCGACGAGGAGACACGGCGCAAGGTCGAGCTGTATGCGCTGTACGACGAGCAATGCCAGCGCGAGGGCGTGGTCGACTTCGGTGAGCTCATGCTGCGCAGCTACGAGCTGCTGCGCGACAACGATGTGATCCGCGTGCACTACCAGCGTCGCTTCCGGCATCTGCTGATTGACGAGTTCCAGGACACCAACAAGCTGCAGTACGCCTGGCTCAAACTGTTCGCGCCGCCGCCGATCGAAGGTCTTCCCGGGCCGGGCAATGCCATCTTTGCGGTGGGCGACGACGACCAGAGCATCTACGCCTTTCGGGGTGCGCGCGTCGGCAACATGGCCGACTTCGTGCGTGAGTACCGCGTGATGCACCAGATCAAGCTGGAGCAGAACTACCGCAGCGTGAGCAACATCCTCGACGCGGCGAACCACCTCATCGGCCACAACCAGCGCCGCCTGGGCAAGAACCTGCGCACCGACGCCGGTGCCGGCGAACCGGTGCGGGTGTACGAGGCACCCAGCGACTTCGCCGAGGCGCAGTGGATGGTCGACGAGATCAAGGCGCTCACCCGCGAAGGCACACCCAACGACGAGGTGGCCGTGCTCTACCGCAGCAATGCGCAGAGCCGGGTGGTCGAGACCGCGCTGTTCAATGCCGGCCTGCCGTACCGCGTGTACGGTGGTTTGCGGTTCTTCGAGCGCGCCGAGATCAAGCACGCACTGGCCTACCTGCGCCTGATCGAGAACCCGCGCGACGACACCAGCTTTCTGCGCGTGGTGAACTTCCCGCCGCGCGGCATCGGCGCGCGCAGTGTCGAGCAGTTGCAGGACGTGGCACGCGCCGCGGGTTGTTCGTTGCACGACGCCGTCAGCGGTGTCACCGGGCGTGCCGGCACCGCCATTGCCGGCTTTGTCGCCAAGCTCGATGTGGTGCGTGAGCAAAGCGAGGGCAGCAACCTCAAGGACATCGTGGAGCTGGTGCTGGAGCACAGCGGCCTGCTCGACCACTACCGCCAGGAGCGCGAGGGCCAGGAGCGGGTGGAAAACCTGGAGGAACTGGTCAACGCCGCCGAGAGCTTCGTGATGCAGGAAGGCTTCGGGCGCGAGGCGGTGGCGCTCACGCAAAGCCCGGCCAGCCAGGGGCTGGACCTGACAACTCCCATTGCCGACGCCTTGCCCACTCCCGATACCGACACCGGCGAAACGCTCAGCCCACTGGCCGCTTTCCTGTCGCATGCCGCACTCGAATCCGGCGATCACCAGGCGCAGGCCGGCCAATCGGCCGTGCAATTGATGACGGTGCACGCGGCCAAGGGGCTTGAATTCGACTGCGTGTTCATCACCGGTCTGGAGGAAGGCCTGTTCCCGCACGAAAACGCCATGAGCGACCGAGATGGCCTGGAGGAAGAACGCCGCCTGATGTACGTGGCCATCACCCGTGCGCGCAAGCGCCTGTACCTCAGCCATTCACAGACGCGCTTGCTGCACGGGCAGACCCGCTACAACCTCAAGAGCCGCTTCTTCGATGAGCTGCCGGAGGCCTGCCTGAAGTGGCTCACGCCACCCCAACCCTCGGGCTGGGGTGGCATGGGCAGCGCCGGGTGGGGTGGGCACCGCGCCATGGCCCAGCAGGCGCCGCAACCGGCCTGGACACCGGGCTGGAAGGCGGCGAGCGCCCCCGCGCCCGAGCCCGACCGGGGCACGCCAATCAAGGCCGGCATGGCGGTGTTTCACAACAAGTTCGGCGAGGGCAAGGTGCTTTCGGTTGAAGGCGCGGGCGACGACGCGCGCGCCCAGGTGAACTTCGCGCGCCATGGCACCAAGTGGCTGGCGCTGAGCGTGGCCAAGCTCACGCCGATCGAATGAACCGCGTTCAGCCGGCTGCTTTGCCTGACAACGCCTTGCTCATGGCGTACCGCACCCGCGGCGACCATGCTGACTGCTACGAAGTCACGGTGCCACAGGCCGTGACCTTGGCCGGTTTCATGGCGGCGTTCTACACCTCGCCCGCCTTCAAGCTGGAGCGCTGGCTGCTTGCCCACCTGTCCCACTTTCCTTCCACCGACGAACAGGCGCATGCGTTGGCGCGGGGCGAGCGCTCGCAGTTCGCCGCCTGGCAGGTCGAGTCGCGAATGGCCGATCAGGCTGTGTTGGCCGCGGGCCGCACGCGTTCGTGGTTCATGGTGGCGCCGCTGCCTGACGGCTCAGGCACGCGGCTGCGCTTCGGTTCGGCCGTGGTGCAGCGCAAGCGTGGTGGCATGGGTTGGGCGTTCGGTGCGCTGCTGGGCTTTCACAAGCTGTACTCACGCATCCTGCTGACGGCTGCGGCGCGCCGTCTTCAGGCGTCGCCCCGCAGCCTGCCTTGACCCGTGCTCAGGTCCCGATCACCCCGCCATCGTTCCTGGTGATGACGATCGTGGCCGAGCGTGGCCGCTTGCCGGCGCCGTAGCCGGCGTTCGCGGGCCACTGGCTTTCGTACTTGTCCGGGTCGTTCACGTCGGCCATCTTGGTGTTCTCACCCGCGTGCTGGATGTTGATGAACAGCGCGCGGCCGTCGGGCGTTTCGGTGATGCCGGTGATCTCGGCGCCCTTGGGACCCACCAGGAACCGGCGCAGCGTGGCCGGCGTCTGCGGCTTGCCGGCCTGGGTGGTGACGGTCTTGTCGCCGGAGGTGACCTGGCGCGCGCCGCCGTCGCCCACTTTGCCCGGCAGGGCAGCCAGCAGCATGCAGTTGGTGACGTCGGTGTAGGCGCCGTCGTCGGTTTCGATCCAGCACACGCCGGTGGCCTTGCTGAACACCAGACCGTCGGGCGACGACAGGTCGTTCTCGTCGGTTAGGTTCGACAGGTTCACGTTGGTCTTGTCGCCATCGGCCTGTGAGGCGAACAGGAAGATGTCCCAGCGGAAGCTGGCGTCGGCCGGTCTGGCTTCGGCCAGGCGCACGATGTGGCCGTTGACGTTGCCCTTTTGCGTCTTGCTGCCCTTCATATCGGTGTAGGCGCGCGGGTTGGCCGCGTCCACCGTGGCGCTGCTGCGCTGGCTGTTGTTGGTCAGCGTGATGTAGACCTCGCCGTTCTTCGGGTTCACCCCGGCCCACTCGGGGCGGTCCATCTTGGTCGCGCCAGCGGCGTCGGCGGCCAGGCGGGTGAACACGCAGATGTCGGCGGCGTTCTTGAAGTCGAAGCCCTTGAAGTCCTTGACGGCGGGGTTCTTGAGCGAGAGCTCGAGCCAGTCGCCGCTGCCGTCGGCGTTGAAGCGCGCCACGTACAGGGTGCCGCGGTCGAGGTACTTGTCACCGGCCACCAGGCGGTTGCGCGCGTGGGCGTCGGCCGGGTCCCATTTCTCGCTGGAGACGAACTTGTAGATGTACTCGCCGCGCGCGTCGCAGCCCATGTAGGCCACCACCGGTTCACCGGCGGTGGCCTTGGCGAAGGTCACGTTCTCGTGCGCGAAGCGGCCCAGCGCGGTGCGTTTGGTGATGAGCGTGTTGGGGCTGTAAGGGTCGAGCTCGACCACCCAGCCGAAGGTGTGGAACTCGTTGCGCCAGTCGTCGCGGGCCGACGCGCCGGTGGCGCTGATGTTCCAGCGGCTGTAGCGGTCATCGGTGCCACCGCTCTCCCAGCCGTGGCGGCTGGCGGCGCCGGCCTTGCGGCCATAGCGGTTGAGCGCGGCCGTCATCTGGGGGTCGTTGCGGCGCGTGTCGTCCTGTGCGTCACGGAAGAAGTAGCCGTACCAGTTCTCTTCGCCCGACACATAGGTGCCCCAGGGCGTGCGACCGGCGCCGCAGTTGTTGAGGGTGCCGCGCGCCTTGGTGCCGCCCGGGCTGAACGGGGTCACGAGGTGGGCACTGCCGGCGGCCGGGCCGGTGATCACGGCCTCGCTCAGCGTGGTGACGCGGCGGTTGAAGGCCGAGGCCGGCTGGTAGGACCAACCTTTGGGGTTGCGCTGGATCTCCACCACCGACAGGCCGTGGATCATCAGTTCCTTGTCGATCTCGGCGCCCGGGCGCGGAAGGTTGGCGGTGCCGCCGTCGGCGTGGATGAAGAAGGACGAGCGCTTCTCGTCGGTGGTGGCCTCGTGGTTCATGGCCAGCAGGCCGCGCGACGCAAAGGTGTCAGAGGGCTTGCCCTGTGCATCGAGGCCGAACCATTCCATGCCGTCGTGGTGATCGCCGGCACGCAGGTCCCAACGTTCGTCGGTGCCATCGTTCTTGAAGGCCGGCACGTCGGCGCCCAGCGGGTCGCCCAGCGCGTAGATCACCTGCGCGGTGTAGCCCGGCGGCACGATGACGCTGTCGGCCAGGCTGTGGGGCACCGGCTGAAAGCCCAGTTTGGCAACGGGTGCCGGGCCTTCGCCGCTGGCCATGGGGGTGGCGCAACCGGTCAGGGCAGCGCCTGCGGCCGCGGTGGCGGCAGCACCACCGCGCAACAGGCTGCGGCGGCTCAGCCGCGTGGCCAGCACCTGCTCGAAGGGCAGGTTGGCGCTGGTGTTGGAGTCTTCGTCGTTGAACAGGGCGCCGGGGCGCAGATCGTCGTGGTGCATGTCGCGTGGGGTTGGTGAAAAGCGTGGCGAATGCTCGGGTGTGCCGATGACATTCGCGTGACGTTCATGTGTCCGGGCGGGGCGTGCGTTGCAGCAGCACCTGGCCCATGCGCATCACCCGCCCGCTCTGTATGCCGTCGGCGAGCGCCACGCCGGGCGGCGCAAACACCAGGATGGTGGAGCCGTGCTCGAAGTGCCCCATCTCCTCGCCGCGCGAATACCTGGCGTCACAGCTCAGTTCATCGGCGCCACGGTAGCGCGTGTTCAAGGCCAGTGGCAAGGCGCGCAGGCGCAGGCTGGCCACCAGGATGGCGGCCACCGGCACCATCAGCAGCGGTGTGCCGTCGGCCAGCCGTGTGTACAGCGCGGCCCGCTCGTTGCGGCAGAACAGTTTCTCCACCCGCGCGAGTGCGATCGGGTTGACGTTCCAGGTGTCGCCACTGAAGTGCGTGACGTGATCGAGCGTGAGGGCATCGGGCGCGTGGAAGCGGTGGTACATCGCCGAGGTCAGCCGCAAGGTGACGTAGGTGCCGCCGCGCACGGCCTCGATGGCCTCGCGTGCGCGTGGTGAATCGCCAATGAGCTCATGCAGCGCGTAGGGAAAGCCTTTGGCCTGAAACACCTGGGCCTCTGGCGAGTCGGCAATGCGACCGCAGGCGCCGACGATGGCGTCGCAAGGGCTCAGCAGCGCGGTCGGGTCGGGGTCCAGCGCTCGGGCGCCGTCGCGCAGTTCGCGTGTGAAGCAGTCGTGCAGGCTGTCGAAGCGGGTCTTCTTCGCGTCGCTGAGGTCCAGGTCGGTGAAGGCCTTCCACACCGCCATCGATGCGTCGCGCACCAGCGGCTGGCGAATGCCGCTGAACCAGCCCGTGAAGCGCGTGAGCGCGATGCGCGGCACCCGGTTGGTGAGCAGGAAGTTCAGGTCCTCGTTGAGCGCGAACCGGCGCAACTGGCGCTG
Source organism: Hydrogenophaga sp. (assembly GCF_019635465.1). Lineage (GTDB taxonomy): Bacteria > Pseudomonadota > Gammaproteobacteria > Burkholderiales > Burkholderiaceae_C > Hydrogenophaga. The sequence continues at coordinate 63,308 of NZ_JAHBZK010000008.1, read as the reverse complement.
CCAGAAGCCGGTGTTCGGCGTGTCGACGGATGGTGGGGTGAGGGTGTTTTGTCGCTGGACTTTCATGGGGGAGTCATGCAATGGCCATACAAGTGCGGACATCACCACTTCGGGATGTCCCTGAATGTCTCTGCTGCCTTACGCCGTGCCGGCCGGCTCCTTGCTGCTGGCGCTGCCCTACCTGATGCAACGCGTCGAACTCTCGCGCGCCAAGCACCGCTCGCTGGCCGGGCATTCGCGCATGGCCAAGCGCCTGGCGCGCTGGCTGCCGGGCTACGCCTTCGATGAACAGCAGTTCTTCCGCGCCGACGGTGCCGACGACGCGCTGGCGGCGCAGCGCAAAGCAGCCTTTGACCTGCTGTGTGCGGGCTACGCCGAGCGCTACGCGCAGTCGCTGGCCCTGAGCGCGCAGGCACGCGAAGGCCTGGCCGATCTGCAGTTCACCGGCGCCTACCGGGTGCCATTCCCTTTCAGCCCCTACCTGCGCGAGCGCCTCAAGGTGGGCGCCTTTGTGCGCAGCGCGCAGGGCGTGACGGTGGAAGACCTGGACGGCAACCGCTTCCTCGATCTCACTGGTTCGTACGGCGTCAACGTGTTCGGCGTCGACTTCTACAAGGCCTGCATGGACGAAGGCGCGAAGATCGGGCTCGAGCTCGGTCCGGTGCTGGGTGCCTACCACCCGGTGGTGGCCAGCAACATTGAGCGCCTGCGCGCCATCTCGGGCCAGGACCAGGTGTCCTTCCACATGAGCGGCACCGAAGCGGTGATGCAGGCGGTGCGACTGGCGCGGTACCACACGCGCAAGAAGAACCTGGTGCGCTTTTGTGGCGCGTACCACGGCTGGTGGGAAGACGTGCAGCCCGGCCCGGGTAACCCACTGCCGCCGCGCGAGACCTACACGCTCAAAGATATGGACGAGCGCTGCCTGCAAGTGCTGCGCCACCGTCGCGACATCGCCTGCGTGCTGGTGAACCCGCTGCAGGCCCTGCACCCCAACCGCAACGCCCCGGGCGACTCGACCCTGCTGAACGGCATGCGCAGCGCGGGTTACGACCGCGCCGCCTACACCCAGTGGCTCAAGCGATTGCGCGAGGTGTGCACCGAGCGCGGCATCGTGCTGATCTTTGACGAGGTGTTCCTGGGATTCCGGCTGGCGCCGGGTGGCGCGCAGGAATACTTCGGCGTGAAGGCCGACATGGTGACCTACGGCAAGACGGTGGCCGGCGGCTACCCGGTGGGTGTGGTCTGTGGCCGGGCCGACCTGATGCAGCGCTTCCGGCCGGAACGTCCCGCCGACCTGTGCTTTGCGCGCGGCACCTTCAACGCGCACCCGCACGTCATGGGCGGCATGCATGCCTTCTTCAACCGGCTGGAAACCCCCGAGGTGCAAGCCGCCTACGCGGGCAGCGACGATCGCTGGAACGCACGTTGCGAACGCTTCAACGCGGCGATGGCCGACGCCGGTCTGCCTGTGCGCGCGTCCAATCTGCACAGCATCTGGACGCTGGGCTACACGCAGCCCGGGCGCTATCACTGGATGTACCAGTACTACCTGCGCTGGCATGGCCTGGCCTTGAGCTGGGTGGGCACGGGGCGGTTCATCTTCTCGCTGAACTTCGACGACGCGGCATTCGATGAGGTGGTGCAGCGGTGTGTGGCTGCCGGTCAGGAGATGCAGGCCGCGGGGTGGTGGTCGCTGCCTGCGGGAGTGGATGCAGAAGTCATTGGCAAGCAGTTGCGGATGGAGACGCTGCGGGCCTTCTTCTCCGGCTGATCCGTGGCACGGCGACCGGGGCATCTGATTCCGCTCATGTCCCCCGGATCGGGCTTGCAGCCCGATCCTCCTCCTTTACTTCGCTACATCAGACACCCCGATCACCGCACCACTCGTTGGCATTCGGTGCAGGGTGTTCGCCCATTGGTCACTTCAGCTCGCGAGTGCGGGGTGCGCCACGCAGCGACATAAAGGAGGAGGCCCTGCGCAGCAGGGCCGGGGGACAGTCGCGGAGTGGTGTACCTCGAACTCGCGAGCGTGCGCGAGGCGCAACCAGCGAACAACGGATCAGCGGTGACCGACCCCGGGATCAATCAACTGACCCTTGAGCAGGAACAGCGGCGCCTTGTGGTACAGCTTGATGTCGTGGAACGGGTCGGTGAGGATCTTGGTCGCCCATACCAGGCCGGTCTTCACGTCCTGCAGGAAGAACAGGTGGATGGTGCGAAACAGCAGGCCGCCAACGCCCAGGCCCAGCCACAGCGTGCCGACCTTGCGGATGTAGCCCAGGTTGTCGTGGTGGGCGTCGAACAGGCCGAGCACGGTCGGGTCGATCCACACCAGGGCCGGTGCCAGCGCCCACAGGCTCATCAGCACCACCTTGCGGCGCAGGTTGTAGCCCACCTTGATCTCTTCCTTGTATTCGTGGGTGGCCTGGTTCACGTGGTCGTAGCCCTTGGGCTCGAAGAAGAAGTGACCGGCCTGGCGCGAGGTCATGGACACCAGCCAGGCAATCAGCGCCGAGATCACGGGGTCGAACCACAGCATCACATAGGCCACCAGGAAGCTGACCGCGCTGAGCAGGTGCAGCGACTGGTTGATGCGGCTGTGGTGGTAGTAGCGGTGGTCGTCCCAGCGCTGGGTTTCCAGGGTCTTGAGAAAGTCGTTCAAGGCAGCTCTCCGTCTTCAATGGGAGCCGGGGCGATGGCCGCCGGCGCTGGCCGATGGGATCGGGCTCGCGCATTGTTGAAAGCGATGTGTGAAAACGCGGTGACATCGTGGCGCTGTCACCACCGCGGCATTCGATCGTCACAAGCCCGACTTGTTGTCACGAAGTTGCCGCGAAGCGCGCCGACCATGCGCGCATGAGCGACGTCAATGCCGATGCCATCCTTGTCGAAGCCTTTCCCGCGGCCCGCCCTTCGTTGCGGCTGGCGGTGGTGACCGAGACCTGGCCACCCGAGATCAATGGGGTGTCGCTCACGCTGTCGCGTCTGGTGCAGGGTTTGTGTGCGCGCAACCACGAGGTGCAACTGATCCGACCGCGCCAGAAGCGCGACGACGCTGCGCGCGCGGACGTGGGCTTTCATGAACTGCTCATGCGTGGCATGCCCATTCCGCGCTATCCGGAACTCAAGCTGGGGCTGCCGGGCAAGCGTTCATTGATTCGTGCGTGGACATTGCACCGGCCCGACCTGGTGCACATCGCTACCGAGGGCCCCTTGGGTTGGTCGGCGCTGCAGGCCGCACGGCGCTTGCGTTTGCCGGTGACGTCGGACTTCAGAACCAACTTCCACGCCTACAGCCAGCACTACGGCGTGGGCTGGCTCAAGACGCCCATCGTGGCCTACCTGCGCAAGTTCCACAACCTCACGCGCTGCACCATGGTGCCCACGCAGGCCTTGCGCGGCGAACTGCAGGCCATTGGCTTTCAGAACGTGCAGGTGGTGGCGCGTGGGGTCGATACGCAACGCTTCAACCCCGATCGACGCAACGACGCGCTGCGCGCCAGCTGGGGCGCCGACGGCGACACGCTGGTGATGCTGGCGGTGGGCAGGCTCGCACCCGAGAAGAATCTCGAGGTTGTGATCCGTGCCTACGAGGCCATGCGTTCGGTGCGCACCAATGTGAAGCTGGTCTTCGTGGGTGATGGACCGCAACGCAGCGCTTTGCCGCAGCGCTGCCCTCAGGCCTTGTTTGCCGGCATGCGCCGCGATGAAGACCTGGCCGCACACTTCGCGAGCGCCGATCTGTTTGCCTTTGCCAGCCTGACCGAGACCTTCGGCAACGTGACCATCGAAGCACTGGCCAGCGGACTGCCGGTGCTGGCATTCGACACCGCCGCCGCCGGCGACTGGGTGCACAACGGACACAACGGCTGGTTGCTGCCGGTGGACGATGCGCAGGGCTTCGCGCAACAGGCCGCGGCCCTGGCGCATGAGCCAGCGCTGGTGCGTGCGGCGGCGGCGCGCTCGCGCGCACAGGTGGCGCAACTCGACTGGCAGCAGATCGCGCGGCAGGTCGAAGACATCTTTCTGCGCACGACCGGCTGGAGCGGTGCCGCCACGGACGGTTGGCGTCCCTCGCTCGCGATCTGAGCACAGGTGTTCATGGCGTGCGTGTGACAGCGGCGCTGTGCGGCGCAGTGGGCCGTTTCGACGGCGGGGTTTCACGTTTCTTTCACGCAGGCTGCCTAGCCTTCGCGGCGGTTCATTCCATCAACCCCACCGAAAGAAATCCATGACTCACCTTGTCGACAGCGAAGACCTGCCCACCAACCCGAGCGCCAACGAGCACTTCCAGCGCCTGGTTGAACGTGCCGTGAACCGCCGCGGCTTCATGCTCAAGACCGGTGTGGGCGCCGCTGCCGTGGCGTTCCTCTCCGCCGGCTTGAGTGGCTGCGGTGGTGGCGGCGATGCTGCTGCGCCCGCACCAGCGCCCGCCACCGATCTGCTCGGCTTCACTGCGATCCCCGTCTCGACCACCGACGAGGTCAAGATCGCTGCGGGCTACAGCGCCAGCGTGCTGGCCCCCTGGGGCACGCCGCTGTTCTCGACCGGTGCGGGTTCGACCTGGGCCGGCGACGCCAGCGAAGACGCCGCTGCCCAGGCCCGCCAGATGGGCGACAACCACGACGGCATTCACTACTTCGCCATCAACGGCAAAAGCGACGAAGGCCTGCTGGTGATGAACCACGAATACACCAACGTGGGCTACCTGTTCACCAACGGCGTGGTCGACAGCCTTGACGACGCCAACAAGGACCTCAACGCCCATGGCGTGGCCGTGGTGCACATCAAGCGCACCGCGGGTGTGTGGAACATCGTCGTCGACTCCAGCTACAACCGCCGTATCACTGGCAACACGCTGATGCAGCTGACCGGTCCGGCCGCGGCCGATGCCTTGCTGCAGACCACCGCCGACACCACCGGCACGCAGGTGTACGGCACGCTCAACAACTGCGGCAACGGCTGGACACCCTGGGGCACCTACCTGACCTGCGAAGAGAACTTCAACCAGTACTTCGGTACCACCAACACCGCCAGCCCCGGCACCACGCGCGACACCAACCAGACGCGCTACGGCCTGAGCAGCGGCACCACCTCGCGCAAGTACGAGCAGTACTTCGACCGCTTCGACTGGCAGAAGGAACCCAAGGAAGCCAACCGCTTCGGTTGGATCGTCGAGATCGACCCCTTCGACGCCGCTTCCACGCCCAAGAAGCGCACCGCGCTGGGCCGCATCAAGCACGAGAACGCCGCCTACGCGATTGCCGCCAATGGCCGCGTGGTGGTCTACATGGGTGACGACCAGGCCAACGACTACATCTACAAGTTCGTCAGCACCGGCACCTACATCGAAGGCAACATCGCCAACAACCGCGACCTGCTCGACAGCGGCACGCTGTACGTGGCCAAGTTCAACGACGGCGCAACCACCGGCGACATGATGGGCACCGGCGAATGGATGCCCATGACCACCACCAACCCCGCGCTGGCCGCGTACGCGTCGCAGGCCGAAATCCTGGTCAACACCCGTCTGGCCGCCGACGCCATGGGCGCCACGCCCATGGACCGCCCCGAGTGGGTGGCTGTGCACCCCACCACCAAGGAGGTGTACGTCACGCTGACCAACAACTCGGGTCGCTCAACCACCAACGACGCCAACCCGCGCACCGCCAACATCTACGGCCAGATCCTCCGCTGGCGCGAAGCTGGCGGTGACCCGACTGCGCTGACCTTCGAGTGGGACCTGTTCGTGCTGGCGGGCAACCCCACCATCACGCAGGCCAACTCGCTCAACAACGGCTCGTCCAACGTCAACGCCAACAACACCTTCAACAGCCCCGACGGCCTGGGCTTCGACAGCGCCGGTCGCCTGTGGATCCAGACCGACGGCAACTACAGCAACGCCGGCAACTACGCCAACCAGGGCAACAACCAGATGCTGTGTGCCAACCCCACCACCAAGGAGATTCGCCGCTTCTTCGTGGGCCCGGTCGAATGCGAGGTGACTGGCATGACGTTCACGCCCGACAGCAAGACGATGTTCATCAACATCCAGCACCCGGGTGAAGGTGGCAACAGCCATTGGCCCGAAGGCGGTGCTGCGCGCCCGCGTTCGGCCACCATCGTCATCACCAAGAACGACGGCGGCGTGATCGGTACCTGATCGATCGGCGCTGAGACAGAAGGCCCGCACCGGCGATGGTGCGGGCCTTTTGCTTGGTGCACGTAACGAATCGGGTTCGTATGATGGCCGTCCCGCTGTTGTTCAAGGCCACCGCATGATCACCGAGTTCGTCCAGTTCGCCCTCCCGCCCGGCATCACGCGCGAAGCCGTGGTGGCCGGCATGCACGAGGTCGCGCCGCGCTGGCAGCGCGAGGCCGACCTGATCCGCAAAACCTTCATCTACGACCCGGCCAACGGCATTGCCGGGGCCTTCTATCTCTGGAAGAACCGTGCCGCTGCCGAGGCCGCGCACAACGAAGCCTGGCGCCAACGCATCCGGGCGAGCTACGGGAGTGAACCCACCTTGACCTACTTCGAGACCCCGCTGGTGGTGGACAACGCGCTGGGACAGGTGATCGCCGAGGTCAGGTGAGGGTGGCGTCAGCGAAGCGCGTCAGATGATCTTTTCGAGGCGATGCCTTGCAATATCCTCTGCGGAAAGCTTCAGCAGCTCGGCAAGCACAGCGTCCGTGGAATCTCCAAGAGATGGTGGCGCCCGGTCATAGACGGGCGGCGTGTCCGACAGTCGCAGGGGGCTGGCGATCGTGGACACGGTACTGCCATCGGGCCGGTTCATGTCCACCCGCATGTTTCGATGGCGGACTTGCTCGTCTTCAAATACCTGTTCGTAGTTGTTGATGGACCCGCAAGGGACGCCTCGTGCCTCGAGTCGGGTCATCCAGTCGGCACAGGTTCGCGTGAGCATCGTGCGCGCCAGGTCCGGCACCAGCTGCTGCCTGCCCACGATGCGACCTGTCACCTTGGACCAGCGCAGGTCATCGGCCAGATCCTGTCGCTCGATGGCGATGCAGTACTGCTGCCATTGGCTATCGTTGCCGACCGCCACAACGATTTCGCCGTCGCTGGCGGCGAAGACCTGGTAAGGCACCAGACTGGCGTGGGCGTTGCCATAGCGACCGGGCGCCTTGCCCGTTGCAAAGTATCCCGTCACTTGGTTGCCACCCAGCGCAACGATGCAGTCAAGTAGTGCCATGTCGATGTACTGCCCTCGCCCAGACACGGTTCGGCCATGCAGCGCAGAGAGGATGGCGATGGTGGCGTACATGCCTGTGATGACGTCGGCAATGGCGATGCCGGCCTTCTGGGGCCCGCCACCGGCAAGGTCGTCTCTCTCGCCCGTGATGCTCATCAAGCCGCCGATGGCCTGAAAGACGAAGTCGTACCCCGGCTTGTGCGAACTTGGACCGTCCTGGCCGTAGCCCGTGATCGAGCAGTACACCAGTTTCGGGTTGACCTTCGCCAAGGTTTCGTAGTCCAGACCGTAGCGACGCAGGTCTCCGATCTTGTAGTTCTCGACGACCACGTCGCTCAGTGCGGCCAGCTGCCGCACGATGTCCTGGCCCTGCGGCGTTGAGATGTCGAGCGTGATGGACCTCTTGTTTCGGTTGGCCGCAGCGAAATAGGTGGAATCGCGTCGCTCGCCATCCTCGTTGTCACGCACCCAGGGTGGCCCCCAGGAGCGGGTGTCGTCACCAACGCCCGGACGTTCAACCTTGATGACCTCTGCCCCCATGTCGGCAAGGTTCTGTGTGCACCAGGGACCTGCCAGGATGCGTGAAAGGTCCAGGACCCTGATGTGTGAGAGAGCGCCAGCCCCTGCGAGCTCGTTTTGCGTGCTGTCGAGCAAGGATCACTCCTAGTCGATCTTGACTTTGGCGTCAGCGATGACTTTGGCCCACTTCGTGAGTTCGGTGTCGACGAATGTGGCGAAGGCTTCCTGGGGCATCGTGCCGGGTTCGGCGCCAAGGCTTGAGAACTGCGCCCGGATGGCTGGGCTTTGCAGTGCACCCAACACGTCCTTGGACAGCTTGTCGCGAAGTGGTGGCGCCATATGGCCCGGTGCGTAGAGCCCAAACCACGCAGTGGCTTCGAAGCCTTTCAGTCCGGCTTCGTCGATGGTGGGAACGTCAGGCAGGGCGGACGACCGCTTCAAGGTGGTAACGCCAAGGGCGCGCAGTCGACCACCCTGGATGTGTTGCAGGACACCGGGAACAGAGTCGAACATCACTGGAATCTGCCCACCCAGCAGATCGTTCAACGCAGGGGCCGCGCCCTTGTAGGGAACGTGCAGCATTTCGATGCCGGCCATTGCCTTGAACAGTTCGCCGGAGAGGTGATTGGCGCCACCGGTGCCGGACGAACCGAAATTGACCTTTCCCGGATTGGCTTTGGCATAGGCAATCAGTTCGGCAACGTTCTTGGCCGGGAAGGACGGGTGCACGACGAGCACGTTCGGAACCGAAGCCACCTGGGCCAGCGGCGTGAAATCCGTGCGCGCGTTGTATTTGAGGTTCTTGTAGAGCGCCGGATTGATGACGTGATGGGTTGCAGTCAGCATCAGCGTGTAGCCATCTGCCGGCATGCGTGCGAGCTGATCCGAGAAGATGGTGCCGCTGGCGCCAGCCCGGTTTTCAACGACCACTGGCTGACCCCATTGGTCTTGGAGTTCCTTGGCCAAGTGGCGCGCCAGGATGTCGGTGGTGCCGCCGGGAGGGAATGGCACAACGAGCTTGACCGGCTGAGTGGGGAATGCCTGCGCCAGTGCAGTAGCCGGAAGGCCGACCAGGGTCAGGGCGCCGAGGAATGCGGCCGCAATTCGCGCCTTCATGTGAAAGCAGGTCTGGAAGTTCGTCATGTTTGTCTCCGTGTTGAGTTATGCCTTCGGTGTCTTCTCGATCAGCGGTTCAGCGGAACCTCGACCATTGCTTCGCCCAATGCGACCGTTTCGCCGCGCTGGTTTTGCACCTGCACGTCCAGGGTGAGCCAGCGACTGCCTTGTGTGTCCTTGCTTGAGGTGACCACCGCACTGGGTGTGATGGTGTCGCCGGGCTTCACGGGGGCCTTCCAGCGAGTTTCCAGTCTGCGCTGGACGCCACCGAGCTCATGCGTCCAGTCAGTGAGCATCTTCGTGATCACGCCGAAGTTGTTCATGCCGTGCATGATGATTCCGCCGAAGTTGGTGCGGCCGAAATTGCCTTTCATGTAGTCGTCATCGAGGTGAAGCGGGTTGAAGTCCAGCGATGCTTCACAGAACGCGCGAATTGACTCACGGGTAGGCGAGAAGGGTGTGCCGCCGATCTGGTGGCCCGTCTTGATGGTCGAAGCAGTTGTGCTCATGTTGGGATCCTTCATTGGGGCCGAATCGTCCAGCCTCGGCCGGCGCAGATGACTTGGTTGTGCTGGTTGAAGAACACGTTGTCGTGCACCACGAACAAGCGATCGCGTTTGATGAATTTGTCGAGTGCGCGCGCTTCCAGGCGAATCGTGTCGCCAGGCCGGGCTGGCACGTTGTAGCTCCACGATTGACCCGCGTTGACCGTGCCCGGGCTTCTCATCCAGTCGTCCGCAGGCGTGCAGGAGAACATCAGCAGGATGTGAATCGCCGGTGGCGCAATGAGTCCCTTGTAGGGCGTTGACTTGGCGTAGGCCTCATCGAAATAGAGGGGGTGCATGTCGCCCACAACGCGGCAGTACTTCTGGATGGCTTCCAGCGTTAGCGTGTAGGGAATGGTCTTGCGGGGTTCGCCTGGGACGATCTCCTCCCAGGTCTTTCGCAGTGTGTTGTCCTTCCAGAAGTCGGTTTCGAAAGCTTGTTCGGTCATTGGCGGCGCCAGTCAGGTTGAAACGACAGGACATCGGTTAGAATGTCCGCTAAGCGGTTATTGATAACCGCCTGAAGGTCATTATTGGGCGGTCATACTTTGACTGTCAACACACGTTCGTCATGGCAACTCCAGAAAGTGAATCGTTTGTCCGCACCTTTGCGCGGGGTCTGAAAGTCATTGAGGTCCTCGGGCGAGGTCCCGGCGGCATGACGCTTGCGGAAGTGGCCGAGGGCGTTGAACTCCCGCGCACCGCGGTGAGGCGGTTTCTGCTGACCCTCATCGATCTGTCGTTCGTTCGCACAGATGGCAAGAGATATTGGTTGACTCCCAGGGTGCTGCGCCTCGGGCTTTCCTACTTGTCAACGCTTCCCTATTGGCGCGATGCGCAACCGACGTTGGAAGAGCTGTGCGCCCGTGCCCAGCAGTCGTGTGCGCTGTCGGTCCTTGACGGCGAAGAGCTTGTCTATGTGCACCGGCAACATGCCAAACGCATCCTGCCGATGAGCCCGACGTTGGGCAGCCGGCTCCCCGCGCACGCCGTCTCGATGGGGCGGGTCCTGCTTGCGGGACTCTCCGACGAAGAACTCGACCGCTATCTGCGAATCGCAAAACTGACGCGCTTCACTGGTGCCACCTTGACCGACGTCGAGCTCTTGCGCGAGGAGGTGCGATCCGTTCGAGACAAGGGATGGGCATGGGTCGAGGGTGAGCTCGACGAGTCGATTTGTGGGTTGGCGGTGGCCGTGCGCGATCGCAGCGGGGCAACGATCGCCGCGCTCAATGTGAGTCTTCCCGCAGGTGAGTTCACCAGGGAGCAGGCCGTCGAGCGCTTCCTTGGCGAGCTGCGCGTGTCGGCGTCCCGGCTCCGTGCCGCAGATCGCTAGGGCCTGTTCACACTATTTTTCCAAGTGCGAACGGGGTGAACACAGCGCCAATCTAGGCGCGGGACGACGGCCAGGCTGGCCACCTGGCCTAGGAGTGCAACGACGAGTGGCGCTGTTTTCACCCCGTTCCCTGCGGGTTGCGGCCAAAAAGGCCATGCGCCGCGTTGCGAAGCCTCGCCGGGCCACCGGCCCGTCTGCGTTTCGCGTCTTGCGCATGGCCTTTTTGATCCGCAACGCATCTTGGAAAAATAGTGTGAACAGGCCCTAGCCCACGTCGCGATCCGCAGTCAATTCGCCAGCACGGTGTCTGAAGGACTTGGTGCCACTTGAGGGCGCGTCGAGATCGTTGAAGTGGGTGGCGCGTGTTGGGTGTCAGCGGGGACCAAAGACACCCTCACATCGGATCGAATCCGTCAGCCATTGCCCATCCCTCGCGCGAGCGGGTGGTCGACGTACGCTACGGGTGCTGCGACAGCTCTACCTCGGATACGCCGGGTGCATGCCTTCACCCTGCGGCTCCATGAAGCCACGCCCGTCCTTGATGCCCTTCTTGCCCATGATCTGCCAGGCCGTGCGTTGGTCGATGAGCTGGGCGAGGAATTCGAGTTCTTCGTCGGTGTGGTTGATGGCGCCAGCGGGGGTGATGTAGCGCCCGCCCTTGGGTTCGGCCTCGCCCCAGAACGACTGGTGGTAGACCGATTGCGACAGCACGTTCTGCCCGGCGCGTTCGAGCTCGACCCGGCCGTAGCAGTTGCAGAAGTAGGTGCGCCCGCCCTGCGCGGCCATGACCTCGGTGTAGACACCGGTGCCGCGGATGCCGGCGGTGAGGGTGGGGGTGCTGATGGCCCGGTAGCTGGAGGGGCCGAACACGCTGACCACGGCGCCACCCAGCAGACGCAGCAGGCTCATGGTGTTGATGGAGCGGCCGCGTTCGACGGTCAGTTGCGAGTTCTGCCGCACGTGGAAAGCGGCGTTGCCCAGCATGAAGACCAGCCGTGAGGCGGGCCCGCTGACGATCTGGTCGCCGGTCTGGATGATCTGTTCGCGCACCAGGCGCTCGCCGTTGACCAGCACATCACCCACCAGGTCGACGATGTTGCTGCGCGATTGCGCCATGGCCGCGGGCATGCCGCCCATGGCGATCCAGGCCGCCGCGGCTTTGAGCGTCTCGCGGCGCTGGTACCAGGTCACCTCGGACTCGGTGCGACCTTGCAGGGTGTGTTGGCTCATGACTGACCTCCTAGGCTTGTCAGTTTGGCGCGGTGTCTGGCTCGTCGAACTCGAAACTGGCTCGGAAGGTGAACCACAGCGACGTGTGGTACATGGACGCCATGAGCAGCACCATGGGGTAGACCACGATGCTCAGCGCCTGCGCGCCCCCAAGCACCGAGCCCAGCAGCCCGAGTGCGAGGCCCACCACCATGAACACGCCCACCCAACCCAGGGTGAACAGGAACAGCGCGCCCTTGTTGCTCCAGCAGGCGATCAGGCTGAAGAACAGGCTCTTGAGTGGCTTGACGCCGTGCCAGAAGACCAGTGCCGGCGCGTGCCAGAAGGCCATGAGCACCGGCACGTAGAGCAGCATGGCCACCCAGGTGACGGGGGTGATGATCGCGGCGCTCACAGCCTCGGGCGACATGTCCACGTCGGGGGTGGGTACCGGGGCGTCGCCGGCAAACAGCCGGGAGATGCCCAGCACCACCATCAGGCTCACCGCGTACAGCGCGCCCAGCATCAGCATGGCCTGCGTGCGCGGCTTGCCGCCCCGGAAGGCGGTGAACAGCAGCACCGGCATGGGGAAGTGCCCTTCGCCGGCCACGCGCGTGGCGGCCATCAGACCCAGTGTGGCGGCGGGCACCAGGGCCAGCGACACCACCGTGCCCAGCTGTGGCACAAAGGACAGCACCGTGGCGATGGCCATGAACATGAAGAACAGGCCGGACATGGCCAGGGGCTGCCGAAAGAAGGTGAGCACACCCTGGCGGACCCATTGCCAGCCAACGGCGGCCTTGTTGACGCGTACCCTCATGCCACCACCGCCTCGGCATCGACCTGTCGCACCCGGTTGGGCAAGCGCGCGCGCAGCACGCGCTCGAAGTGCGCCGGGTCGTGCGCTTGCAGCATGGCAGCTTCGCGGGGCAGGTGCAGATCCCACAGGCGCGACAGCCAGAAGCGCAGCGCGCCAGCGCGCAGCATGGCCGGCAGCAGGCTGCGTTCGGCGGCGGTGAGGCTGCGCTCGCTTTCGTAGGCGGCCAGAAAGGCCTGTTGCAGCTCAGGCACCGGGGTGCCGTCGGCCGCGCCGCCGTGGCGCACGCACCAGTCGTTGAGGCAGACCGCGATGTCGAACAGCCAGGTGTCGATGCCGGCGAAGTAGAAATCGAAGAAACCGGTGAGCGCACCGTCTTCGAACATGACGTTGTCGCGGAACAGGTCGGCGTGGATGGGGCCGCGGGGCAGGGCCTTAAAGGCGCTGCTGGCGGCCACGTGGTTCTGGTACGCGAGCTCGGCGCGCAGCAGGGCGGCCTGTGCGTCGCTCACATAAGGCAGCACCACCGGCACGGTGTCGTTCCACCAGGACAGGCCGCGCAGATTCGGTTGGCGGCGCTCGAAGTCGCGTCCCACGGCGTGCATGCGCGCCAGCATGGCCCCCACCGCGGCGCAGTGGTGTTCGGTCGGTGCCAGCTCGCTGCGCCCGCGCAGCTTGTCCACCACCGCGGCGGGTTTGCCCTGCAGCTCGTGCAGGATCTCTCCCCTGGCGTCGACCGCTGGCTCCGGCACAGGGATGCCGTGCGTAGCCAGGTGCTTCATCAGGTGCAGGTAGAAGGGCAGTTGTTCGGCGCTCAGGCGCTCGAACACGGTGAGCACGTGCTCTTCGGTCTGACCTTCGCGCTCGCAGGTGACGAAGTAGTTGGTGTTCTCAATGCCGCCCTGGATGCCGCGCAAGTCGGTCAGCGTGCCCAGGTTCAGGCGGTCGATCAGGGCGGCGGCTTCGCCGAACGGCACCTCGGTGTAGACGGCCATGAAGAATCAGAAATTGAGGACGCGCCAGCTGCTGCGCCCGGCATTGCCCGACGAGCGGCCGTTGGTGTCGCCGGGTGCGTTGCCGGGCGACAGGGGCTGAATCTGGTACGCAGGGGCGCCGTTCTTGGGCTGCACCTGGATGGACTGCGTCTGGCCGTCCACGCGCACCTCGTCGATGCGGGTGAGCGCGTCTTCGTTGGTGATGCGCTCCACGCGATCGCCCGGCGTGCGCTGCACAGGCGCGGCGTCGGGCGGTGGTGGCGTCTGGGCCTGCGCGGTGCCGATCAGAGCGTTGATCAGGGCGGCGAACAGGAGGAGGGCGGGCAAGGGTGGGCGGACCATGGCGGCATTGTAGGCAGGGGCATCCGACCCTGGCGGTTCCCCCACAATCGCGCCATGACCCAAGACCCTGACCGCACGCTGCTGCTGATCGACGGATCGAGCTACCTGTACCGCGCCTTTCATGCCATGCCCGACCTGCGGGCGGTGCCCGGCGACCCCAACAGCCCGGCCACGGGTGCCATCCGCGGCATGATCAACATGATCCAGAGCTTGCGCAAGGAGGTGCCCACGCTGTACGCGGCCTGTGTGTTTGACGCTTCGGGCCCCACGTTTCGCGACGACATCTACCCCGAATACAAGGCCAACCGCAGCCCGATGCCGCCCGACCTGCGGGCGCAGATCCCGCCGATCCACGAGGTGGTGCGCCTGCTGGGGCTGCCGGTGCTTGACGTGCCCGGCGTCGAGGCCGACGACGTGATCGGCACGCTGGCCAGCACGGCCGCCAGCCAGGGCTACGACGTGATCATCAGCAGTGGCGACAAGGACCTGGCGCAACTGGTCAACGAGCACATCGCCATCATCGACACCATGAGCGGCAAGCGCCGCGACCAAGCTGGCGTGCAGGCCGAGTTCGGCGTGCCGGCGACTCTGATGATCGACTACCAGACGCTGGTCGGCGATGCGGTCGACAACGTGCCGGGTGTCGAGAAGGTGGGCCCCAAGACGGCCGCCAAGTGGCTGATGGAATACGGCTCGCTCGACGCGCTGGTGGCGCGCGCCGGCGAGATCAAGGGCGTGGCGGGCGAGAACCTGCGCAAGGCGCTGGACTGGCTGCCCACCGGCCGCCAGCTGCTCACCATCAAGACCGATTGCGACCTCAATGGCTTTGTGCCGGGGCTGCCCGCGCTGGATGCCATCCGGGTCAGCGAGCCCGCGCACGACGCGCTCAAGACCTTCTACGAGCAGTACGGCTTCAAGTCGCTGGCGGCCAAGGCGGCTTCTGGCAAGGACGCACCGGTGCAGGCGGGCAGCACCGCCGTGCCGCACGGTGCCACCGAAGGCCTGTTCGACGATGAGCCGGTCGAGGCCGTGCCGCGGGGCGAGCTCAAGTACGACACCATCCTGAGCTGGGCGCAGTTCGACGATTGGCTCGCGCGCGTGTGCGCGGCCGAGCTGGTGGCGCTGGACACCGAGACGACTTCGCTTGACGAGATGGTGGCCGAGATCGTGGGCATCTCGTTCAGCGTGACCCCGGGTGAGGCGGCCTACATCCCCCTGCGCCATTCGGGCCCCGACGCGCCCGAACAACTGCCGTTCGACGAGGTGCTGGCCAGGCTCAAGCCCTGGCTGGAAGACCCGGTCAAGGCCAAGCTGGGGCAGCACATCAAGTACGACCGGCATGTGTTTGCCAACCATGGCATCGAGGTGCAGGGTTACCGGCACGACACCATGCTGCAGAGCTATGTGCTGGAGGTGCACAAGCCGCACAGCCTGGAAAGCCTGGCCGAGCGCCACACCGGCCGCAAGGGCATCAGCTATGAGTCACTGTGCGGCAAGGGCGCGCACCAGATTCCATTCGCGCAGGTCGATGTGCCCAAGGCGGCCGAGTACTCGTGCGAGGACAGCGACCAGACGCTGGACGTGCACCGTGTGCTGTGGCCGCGCCTGCAGGCGGACGACAAGCTCAGGTTCATCTACGAACTCGAGATGCAGAGCAGTGAGACGCTCTACCGCATCGAGCGCAACGGCGTGCTGATCGACGCGCCCACGCTGGCGGCGCAAAGCCACGAGCTGGGCCAGCGCATCGTGGCGCTGGAACAGGAGGCCTACGCCATCGCCGGCCAGCCCTTCAACCTGGGCAGTCCCAAGCAGCTGGGCGAAATCTTCTTCGACAAGCTCGGCCTGCCCGTCATCAAGAAAACCGCCACCGGCGCGCGCAGCACCGACGAAGAGGTGCTGGAAAAACTGGCCGAGGACTACCCACTGCCCGCCAAGATCCTGGAGCACCGCAGCCTGTCCAAGCTCAAGGGCACCTACACCGACAAGCTGGCCCAGATGGCCAACCCGCGCACGGGCCGTGTGCACACCCACTATGCGCAGGCGGTTGCGGTGACCGGGCGGCTCTCCAGCAATGACCCGAACCTGCAGAACATCCCGATCCGCACGCCCGAAGGCCGGCGCGTGCGCGAGGCCTTCGTGGCGCCCGCCGGCAGCGTGATCGCCAGCGCCGACTATTCGCAGATCGAGCTGCGCATCATGGCGCACATCAGTGAGGACGCGGCGCTGCTGCGCGCCTTTCACGAAGGCCAGGACGTGCACCGCGCCACCGCGGCCGAGGTGTTCGGGGTCGAGCTGGGGCAGGTCAGCAGCGAGCAGCGGCGCTACGCCAAGGTCATCAACTTCGGCCTCATCTACGGCATGAGCGCCTTCGGCCTGGCCAAGGCCCTGGGCATCGACAACACGGCGGCCAAGAACTACATCCAGCGCTACTTCGAGCGCTTCGAGGGCGTGAAGCGCTACATGGACGAAACCCGCCAGAGCGCCAAGGCGCGTGGCTATGTGGAAACCGTGTTTGGCCGCCGGCTGTACCTGCCCGAGATCAACAGCCCCAACGGTCCGCGCCGCGGCGGCGCCGAGCGAGCGGCCATCAACGCGCCCATGCAGGGCACCGCGGCCGACCTGATCAAGCTCAGCATGGTGGCGGTGCAGGCCGCGCTGGATGCGCAGGGCAAGGGCACGAAGATGATCATGCAGGTGCACGATGAACTGGTGTTCGAGGTGCCCGAGGCCGAAGCCGACTGGGTGCGCACCGAGGTGCCGCGCCTGATGGCCGGCGTGGCCGAGCTCAAGGTGCCGCTGCTGGCCGAGGTGGGCGTAGGCCCCAACTGGGACAAGGCCCACTGAACCCGTGGACGACCCATGGACAAACCGCCGTCGAACGGCGGAACCTTTGCCGCGCGGGCAGACTCTGCTGCTGGTTTGCCCACCACCACCACAGGAGACCCGCATGCATGATCAGGATCTGACCCGCGACGCCGAGGCCTTGCTGCCTGGCGAGTCCAGCGAACGCGGCGCCACCCGGCGCACCGCCCTCAAGACCGCCCTGGGCGTGGGCTATGCCGCCGCCGCCGTGCCGCTGATGGCCCAGACGGCGATCCGCACGCCGGCCGACGGGCTGACGGTGGGCGAGGTGATGATCGACGTCAACGGCTTCAAGATGCCGGCCTACCGCGCCGCGCCCGCCGGCAAGACCGGCCTGCCGGTGGTGCTGGTGCTGTCCGAGATCTTTGGCGTGCACGAGTACGTCGCCGACACCGCGCGCCGCTTTGCCAAGGCGGGCTACCTGGCCATCGCGCCCGAGCTGTTCATCCGCCAGGGCGACGCCCAGAGCTACGGTGAAATCGCCAAACTCATCCAGGAGGTCATCAGCAAGGTGCCCGATGCCCAGGTGATGGGCGACCTGGACGCCACCGTGAAGTGGGCGGCCGCCAACGGCGGCGACACCAGCAAGCTGGCCGTCACGGGGTTCTGCTGGGGCGGGCGCCAGACCTGGCTCTACACCGCCCACAACCCACAAGTGAAGGCAGCGGTGGCCTGGTACGGTCGCATCGTCGGCCAGAACAACGACCTGACGCCCAAGAACCCGATCGACATCGCCGGCCTGTTGAACGGCCCGGTGCTGGGCTTGTACGGCGGCGCCGACACCGGAATACCGCTTGACACGGTTGATAAGATGAAAACCGCCTTGGCCGCCTCGAACAACGCGGCCGCCAAGGCCTCGACCTTCGTGGTGTACCCGGACGCTCCGCACGCCTTCCACGCCGACTACCGCCCCAGCTACCGCAAGGAGGCGGCCGAGGACGGCTGGAAGCGGGCACTGGCCTGGTTCAAACAGCACGGCGTCGCCTGATCGGGCGACACCCCCAACGAAGGCCGCCCTCGGGCGGCCTTTTTTTGTCGCCTGCAAAAGGCGGCCTTCTTTTTGCTTGGTGAGCCACATGACCTTGTTGGCAATCTTGATCGGTACCGTCGCCGCCGGTGTGGGCAGCGTGTGGGTGGCAGCGCTGCTGAGCTACGCCATGCTGGCGCGCTTTACCCAGCACATGCTGAGCCTGGCTGCGGGCGCGCTCATGGCGACCGCCTTCATGCACCTGCTGCCGGAGGCGTTTGAAAGCGCCGCTGGCGCGCACGAGCTGTTCGCGCTGCTGCTGGCGGGTCTGGTGTTCTTTTTTCTGCTCGACAAGGCCGAGCTGTGGCACCACGGGCACGAACACCACCAGGGTGAACACGGTCATGGGCATGCCCACCATGCACACGCCCACCACGACCATCACCACCACGAACCGCGCGCCGGTGGCTGGGCCGTGTTGCTGGGCGACAGCGTCCACGCCTTTGGCGACGGCATCCTGATCGCTTCGGCCTTTCTGGCCGACATGCGCCTGGGCGCCGTGGCCGCGCTGGCGGTGCTGGCCCACGAGGTGCCCCACCACATGGGCGACCTGGTGGTGCTGCGCCAGACCTCGGGCAACAACCGCGCGGCGCTGGTGAAGGTGTCGCTGGCGGGCACGGTGACCGCGCTGGGCGGGCTGGTGGGCTACTTCCTGCTGGTGCAGCTCGACGACTGGCTGCCGTACTTCCTGGTGGCGGCCTCCAGCAGCTTTGTGTATGTGGCGCTGGCCGACCTGATTCCGCAGTTGCAGAAGCGCCTGAGCCTGCGCGAGACGGTGGCGCAGGTGGCCTGGCTGGCGGCGGGCATTGCCCTGGTGACCGTGGTCAGTGGCGTGGCCCACGGTCACTGAGCTTTGTGGACCTGCCCTAGTCGGCGACGGGCTCGCCGAAGCTGAACCAGAACGTGGCGCCCTGACCCGGGTGGCCCTCGGCCTCGATGCGCCCGCCGTGGCGCTCGATGATGCGGCGCACGGTGGCCAGGCCGATGCCGGTGCCTTCGAACTCGGTGGCCCGGTGCAGGCGCTGGAAGGGCTTGAACAACTGCCCGACGAAGGCCATGTCGAAACCGGTGCCGTTGTCGCGCAGGAAGAAGCGGGGCGGCGCGTCGCCCTGGTCATCCACCACCACGCCCAGCGACACCTCTGCCAGCTCGCGCTGGCGCGTGTACTTGAGTGCGTTGCTGATCAGGTTCTCGAACGCGATGCGGGCCAGATCTGGGTCGACGTTGGCCAGCAGGCCGGGCTGGATGTCGACCTTCACCTGGCGCGCGGGATGCCGTGACAGCTCCATGTCCGTCACGTGGCGTGCCATTTCGCTGATGTCGATCTCGGTGCGCTTGAGCACGCCCTGGCTGACGCGGGCCAGCGCGAGCAGGTCGTTGATGATGGACGCCATGCGCTGCGAAGAACCAATCACGCGGTTGAGCAGGTCGCGAGAGTCGTCGTCGAGGCGGTCGTCGAGCTGCTCCTGCAGCAGCCGTGTGAAGCCGTCGATGGCGCGCAGAGGCGACTTGAGGTCGTGCGAGACGGAGTAGGCGAAGGCGTCCAGTTCGGCATTGAGCTTTTGCAGCTCGGCGGTGCGCTCGCGCACACGGTGCTCCAGCGACTCGTTGAGGCTGACGATCTCGCGCTCGCGGCGCAGACGCACCAGCTCGGCCTGCGCGCGGCTGGCAAAGATGGACAGCAAGGCCTCGGTGTCGGGGCGGATGTCCACCGGCTCGCGCCACATGGTCATGAGCAGGCCGACGGTCTGGCCATCGGCATCGCGCAGCGCTTGTCCAAGGTAGGCCTGGTAGCCCTGGGCGCGCAGTTGCGGCGCATTGGGGTAGGCGTTGGCCAGGCCGACGGGGCAGGTCATCAGGCCGTCTTGCTGCAGGGTATCGGCGCAAGGCGTGCCAATGACGCTGAAGGTGAAGTTGCGGCTGAGCCGGCCATCGCGCCAGACGGCCAGGGTGTCCAGTGAAGTGCCTTCTCGCACTTCGGCCACCATCACCAGCTCGGCCTGGATGGCGTCACTCAGGTGGCGCGCCAAGGCGCTGAAGAAGGCCTCGCCCGTTTCGGCGGCGACGCCTTTGGCGACCTCCAGCAGCAGCGCTTCGCGGCGCTTTTCGTCGGTGATGTTGATGCTGCTGGCCAGCACGCACGGCTCGCCGTCGATCTCGATCACCTCGGCCCACAGGCGCGCATCGACCAGCGTGCCGTCCTTGTGGCGCATGCGCGTCTCGTAGGCGTCGACATGCCCGTCGGCCTTCAGCTGGGCCACGAATTGCGCGCGTTCTTCCAGCGACAGCCACGCGCCCACCTCGACCGAGGTGCGACCCTTGAGGTCGTCGGGGCGCAGCCCTTGCACGCGGTCTTCGGCCCGGTTGACCTCAAGGAATGTGCCGTCCGACAGCCGCGTGATGGTGAGGTTCAGGGGGGCGAAGTTGAAAGCAGTGGAAAACAAAGCCTCCGAGCGGCGCAGTTTGCCCAGCAGTTCCTCGCGGCTGGTGACGTCGGTCACGGTGGAGATGACCAGACGGTCGTCGACCTCGCTGTCCATGGTGCTGGAGATCAGCGCCTCGAACACCGTGCCATTGGCACGGCGGGCCCGGCAGCGGTGCTGGTCGATGTGGCGGGTTTGCGCGAGGCGCTCGACGTAGCGTTCGCGCTCCAGCGGGTCGGCCCAGAGGAAAGTGTCCTCGCGCCCCAGCACCTGAAAGCGGCGGTAGCCGTAGCAGCGCTCGAACGCCGGGTTCACGTCCAGAATGGCGCCGGTGCGCGCCGACTGCGCAATCATCGGGCTGGGGCTGGACTGGAAGATGCGGGTGAAGCGCGCAAGGCTGCGGTCGCGTTCCTGCTCGGTCAGGCGGCGCCGTTCCAGCTCGGCACGAACGCGGTCCAGCGCGCGCTGGTTCACTGCGCGGCTGTGCATCACGATGAGCCCGACGACCACCAGTGCGGCACTTTGCGTGACCCACACCCGCCATGTCACAGAGAAGTCGGGTGTCTGCCCGAAGCCACCGTGCGTTTCGATCGCGATCAACACGCCCAGCAGCAGGATCAACCCCAGTACCACCGCCACCATGGCGCGGCGACCGAGGAAGATGCCGGCGCCCACGACGGCGCCCACGAACAGGAAGTTCACGGCGGTGCGCACCGACCCGTAGGAGATGACCGAGAAGGTGGCGGTGGCGATCACGCCCAGCACCACGATCAGGGCCACAACCTCCGGCATCAGTTTGCGAAGACGCAGCGCGAGCCAGCTCGACCAGGCAATGACGGTCAGCAAGGTGGCGACTGGCGCCTCGCTGCTGCCGGCTGGCGCCAGAAACAGGTCGAGAAACAGCACGACGAGCGATGCCACACCGATGGCGGCGCACACCGCCATCATGGTGTTTCTCAATTCGACCGATGCCGGAACTTCGACATGCACCGGCGTGCCCGCCGGCTCAGCCTCTTGCACGCGGCGTGCCCTCGGTATTGCACCAGGCGCTCCAGCTGCCTGGATAGAGCTGCGAGCCGCTCAGGCCAGCGATTTCCATGGCCAGCACGTTCGGCAAGGCGCTGACACCGCTGCCGCAGTGGTGCACCACCGTGGCGGGGTCGCGCCCGCCCAGCAGGCGCAGGAACTCGGCGCGCAACTGCTCGGCGGTTTTGAAACGGCCATCGGCCTGCAGGTTGTCGCCGAAGGGGCGATTCAGGGCGCCAGGGATGTGGCCGGCCACGGGGTCCAGCGGTTCGACCTCGCCGCAAAATCGGGCTGCCGCGCGTGCGTCGATCACCGTCGTGTCGGCACGCCCGAGGCGCGCCAGCAAAGAGGCGGTGTCCACCGGTGAGGTCAACGCGGGTTTGAACTGGAAGTTACCCGGTGCCGGCAGGGCCGTCGGACCGGATTCAATGGCGCCGCCGGCCGCCTTCCAGGCGGGCAGGCCACCATCGAGCACGGCCACCGCGTCGTGCCCCGCCCAGCGCAGCATCCACCACAGTCGTCCGCAGTAGTTCGCGCCCTGGCGATCCAGCACCACGACCTGCGTGCCTTGATTCAAACCCAGTCTGGCCAGCGTACCTGCGAAGACCTGAACATCCGGCAGCGGGTGGCGCCCCTCGCTGGCCGGGCGGGACTTGTCGCTCAGGTCGTGGTCAAGGTGTACGTACAGAGAGCCCGGCAGGTGTTCGCGCTCGAACTGCGCGCGACCGGCGCCCGGGTCACTGAGATCGAAGCTGCTGTCAAGCACCAGCACCGGGGTGCCGGCGTTGCGCAGGGCCATCAGCTCGGATGGCTGGATCAGGGTCGAGTACATCGCGGCATTGTGTCGCACATCTGTACACACCGTTGGCGCGCTACCTGTCAATGTCTGCAGTTCTCAAGGCTCCTCGGGCGGACTTTGCGGCATGCTGCGTGCGCGCAGCACCGTGGCGGTGATGCCGCTGACCACGATCAGGGCCATGCCCGCCCAACCAATCAGGGGCAGTTGATCGCCAAACAAGGTGACGCTGTAAAGGGCTGCAAACACGATGCCCGAATACTGCAGGTTGGCCACGACCATGGTGGCGCCACTCGAATAGGCGCGGGTCATGCAGATCTGGCCGAACACGGCCAGCAAGCCAATGGGCAACAGCCAAAGGGCGGTCGGCCAGCGCAGCGGGCTCATGCCGACAAAAAGCATGCCAATGGCACCCGCCACCAAAGCGCCCAGCGAGAAATAAAACACGGTGCGCGATTCCGGCTCACCCGCTTTGGCCAACGCCGCGACCTGCAGGTAGGCCAGGGCGGCGAAGAGGCCCGACATCAGGCCGACCAGCGCGCCGGTGGCCTGCTCGGGGTTGAAGCTGGGGCGAAGCAGCATGGCCACGCCGGCAAAGCCGGCCAGCACGGTGAGGAACAGTGGCGCCTGCTGGCGAATGGGGCTGCCGCGCCCTTGCACCAGCACCGCACCGCCCAGCAAGAAGGTGGCGATCCAGACGCTGCTCATGTAGTTGAGCGTCATCGCGGTGGCCAGCGGCAGCACGCCAATCGCAAAGAACCAGGCCGTCAGCGAAACCGTGCCAACGATGCTGCGCCAGACGTGCATCATCGGCACGCGCGTGCCCAGCGTCACCCCTTGCCAGCGCGTCAGGCCCCAGAGAAAGAGCATGCCCACGAGGCCGCGGTAGGCCACCACCTCGAAGCTGTTGAAGTGGGCCGACGCGTACTTGATGCACACGCCCATGCTGGCAAAGAAGAAGGACGCGAGCAGCATCCACAGGGCCTGCATGGATCAGGCCCCGGCTGGTCGAGAACTGGTGGCGGGCGGAAAGAAGATCGTGCTCCGTTCAGCCTGAAAAGGCCTTGCCCATCTTCTGGCGATACCACTCGTGGAAGTGCTGCATGCCGTCTTCCATCGGGCTCTGGTACGGGCCGACTTCGTTGTCACCTCGCGCCAGCAGCGCCTTGCGGCCCGCGTCCATGCGCTCGGCGATCTCGTCGTCCTCGATGCAGGTTTCCATGTACGCCGCGCGTTGCGCCTCGACGAATTCGCGCTCGAAAGCGGCGATGTCCTCGGGGTAGTAGAACTCCACCATGTTCAGCGTCTTGTCGACGCTGATCGGGTGCAGCGTCGAGACGGTGAGCACATGCGGGTACCACTCGACCATGATGTGCGGGTAGTAGGTGAGCCAGATGGCGCCGTGCTCGGGCAGCTTGCCCTGGCGGTAGTTCATCAGCACCTCGTGCCAGCGCTGGTAGGTGGCGCTGCCGGCCTTGCTGCCCAGGTTCTGCGCGCCCACCGTCTGCACCGAGTACTCGGGCTTGAATTCCCAGCGCAGGTCGTCGCAGGTAACGAAGTTGCCCAGCCCCGGATGGAACGGGCCAACGTGGTAGTCCTCGAGGTAGACCTCGATGAAGGTCTTCCAGTTGTAGTTGCACTCGTGCAGTTCAACGTGGTCCAGCACCATGCCCTCGAAGCTGAGCGCCTGGCGTGGACCCATGTGGGCCAGGTCGGCCTCGATGTCGCGGCCGTTGTCCTCGAACAGCAGCCCGTTCCACTCGCGCAGGCGGTAGTTGTTGAGGTTCAGGCAAGGGTCATGGTCAAAGTGCGGCGCACCCAGCAGCTCGCCAGCCTTGGCGCCTTGGGGGGCGTTCATGCCGCTGTAGGTCCAGCGGTGCAAGGGGCAGACGATGTTGCCGCCGGCGTGACCCGGGCGCTCGATACCGAGGTTGCCGCGACCCTTGAGCATGATGGCCTGGCGGTGGCGGCACACGTTGGACACCAGCTCGATGCCCGAGCGGGTGCGCACCAGGGCGCGGCCTTCGCCTTCCTGGGGCAGGGCGTAATAGTCGCCCAGTTCGGGAACCGATAGTGCATGCCCCACGTAGCGGGGCCCGCGCTGGAAGATCAACTCCAGCTCGCGCTGGAACAGCGCCTCGTCGAAGTAGCTCGACACGGAAAACTGGCTTTTGGCCTGCTGCAGTTGAAGACTCAAATCAGACATGGCGTCCTGGACCTGAAGACTCCCCCTATGAAGGGGCAGGTGGGGCTGTTGCCAGCCCCCAGCGCTGTGCTCGTCAGACGAATTCGCGCGGGATGGGTGAAGTGGTGCGTCCCTCCGGACCCGAAAGGTCCGTCGTTTCGAAAAAAAAGAGGCCGGATTGTACCCGCGGGGGGAAGCACTGCAGGGTGGTGTGGTGGGGGTACCCCGCTAGAATGACCGGTTTGTCACGGGCCCCGCTTGACGGGCCCGGCACCTTGCGCCCATGTCCACCTCGTCCGCACGCACTTCCAAGGCAGCCACCGTCCCGGTGGCCGACAGCTACGAAGCCGCATTGCAGGAGCTCGAAGCCCTGGTGGCCCAGCTCGATGCCGGCCAATTGCCACTGGATCAGTTGCTGCAACGTTACCAACGAGGTGCCGAGTTGCTGGCCTTTTGCCGCGAGCGCCTTCAGGCGGTTGAACAGCAGATTCAGGTTTTCGAGGCAGGGCAGACCAAGCCGTGGGACGGCGCATGAACGCGCCCGACATGACCTCGTTCGTGGCCTGGCGCGCGGCGCAGCAGGCCTTGGTGGAATCGGCCTTGTCGGCCTGGGTACCCCAGGACACACCGGCGGGTCTGGGCGATGCCATGCGCTATGCCGTGCTCGATGGGGGCAAGCGCTTGCGCCCCTTGCTGGCATTGGCCACCTGCGAGGCCGTGCAGGGCCATCGGCCGGCGGCGATGCGCGCCGCCTGCGCACTGGAACTGATCCACGCCTACTCGTTGGTGCACGACGACATGCCATGCATGGACGACGACGTACTCCGACGTGGCAAACCCACGGTGCACGTGAAGTTCGGTCAGGCGCAGGCGCTGCTGGCGGGTGATGCCCTGCAGGCCCTGGCGTTCGAGATTCTGGTGCCCGGCGACCCCGAGATGCCCGACGCGCTGGGAGCGCGCCTGTGCAGGCTCCTGGCGCGCGCCGCAGGCGCTGACGGCATGGCTGGAGGCCAGGCCGTCGACCTGGCCAGCGTCGGCCTGGCCTTGGGGCTTGCCGAGCTTGAGGCCATGCACCGTCGCAAGACGGGGGCGCTGCTGCAGGCCAGCGTGACCATGGGCGCCGCCACGGGCCAGCCGTCCGAAGCTGCGCAGGCGGCCCTGGCCGAATTCGGTGCCTGCCTCGGTCTGGCTTTTCAGGTGGTGGACGACATCCTGGATGTGACCGCCGATTCCGCCACGCTGGGCAAGACCGCGGGCAAGGATGCGGCGGCCGACAAGCCCACCTTTGTTTCTCTCATGGGGCTCGCGCCGGCACAGCAATACGCGGACACGGTGCTGTGCCGCGCCCACGACGCGCTGGATCGCTCGGGCCTGGCCGAACCGGGCACCCTGCACGCCTTGGCCGATTGGGTCGGGCAGCGAAGCTCCTGAGGTGGAGAACCGTCACATGGATCCGAAGAAGAACCCGTCACAGCAACCCGAGTCGACCACGCTGCTGGAGTCCATCGGGCTGCCGGCCGATCTGCGCCGACTGCCGCGTGCGCAATTGGGGCCGCTGGCCAACGAGTTGAGGCAGTTCCTGTTGCACAGCGTGGCCCAAACGGGTGGACACCTCAGCTCCAATCTCGGTACGGTTGAGCTCACGATCGCACTGCACTATGTGTTCAACACGCCCGACGACCGCCTGGTCTGGGACGTTGGCCATCAGACGTACCCGCACAAGATCCTGACCGGGCGTCGTGCCGGTATGGCGAGCCTGCGGCAGTTGGGCGGCATCAGCGGCTTCCCGCGGCGAGACGAGAGTGAGTACGACACCTTCGGCACGGCGCATTCGTCCACCAGCATCTCGGCCGCGCTGGGCATGGCCATGGCCGCCAAGGCCAAAGGCGAAGCCAGACGCAGCGTGGCGATCATTGGCGATGGCGCCATGACTGCTGGGATGGCCTTCGAGGCGCTCAACAATGCTGGTGTGTCGAACGCGCGCCTGCTGGTCGTGCTCAACGACAACGACATGTCGATTTCGCCGCCGGTGGGTGCGCTCAACCGCTACCTGGCGCAGCTCATGAGCGGACAGTTCTATGCCGCCGCGAAGCACGTGGGCAAACAAGTGCTCAAAGGAGCGCCGCCCTTGTTCGAGCTGGCCAAACGGTTTGAAGAACATGCCAAGGGCATGGTCGTGCCGGCCACGCTGTTCGAAAAATTCGGGTTCAACTACATCGGCCCCATCGACGGTCACGACCTGGACTCGCTGGTTCCGACGCTGGAGAACATCCGCAACCTGCTCGACAACGACGAGGGGCCGCAGTTTCTGCATGTGGTCACCAAGAAAGGGCAGGGCTACAAGCTTGCAGAAGCCGATCCGGTGGCTTATCACGGCCCTGGCAAATTCGACCCTGCGGTGGGGCTGACCAAACCGGCGAAGCCGCCCAAGACCACCTTCACCCAGGTGTTCGGGCAGTGGTTGTGCGACATGGCAGCGGCAGATCAGCGCCTGGTCGGCATCACGCCCGCAATGCGTGAAGGCTCCGGCATGGTGGAGTTCGAGCGCCGCTTTCCCGATCGCTATTTCGACGTCGGCATCGCCGAGCAGCACGCGGTGACCTTTGCCGGCGGGCTCGCCTGCGAAGGGCTCAAACCGGTGGTGGCCATCTACTCCACTTTCCTGCAGCGTGCGTACGATCAATTGATTCACGACGTGGCACTGCAAAAGCTGCCGGTAGTGTTTGCACTGGATCGCGCGGGACTGGTGGGCGCGGATGGCGCTACCCATGCGGGTGCCTATGACATCGCGTACCTGCGGTGCATCCCCCATGTGTCGGTGGCTTGTCCGGCAGACGAAGGCGAATGCCGGCAGTTGCTGTCCACCGCGTTCGCCCAGGATCACCCGGTCGCCGTGCGCTACCCGCGCGGGGCCGGCGAAGGTGTGGTTCCGCCCACAGCGCTGGAAGGTCTGCCCTTTGGCAAAGGCGAGCTGAGACGCAAAGGGCGCGGCGTGGCCATTCTGGCTTTTGGCACGCTGCTGTATCCCAGCCTGGCCGCCGCAGAACGGCTGGGTGTGAGCGTGGCCAACATGCGTTGGGCAAAGCCACTCGACATCGAACTGCTGCGCGAGATGGCGGCCAGCCATGCTGCCATCGTCACCGTCGAAGAGGGCTGTGTCATGGGTGGCGCCGGCAGTGCCGTGATGGAGGCCCTGCAAGCCGAAGGACTGACCTTGCCGGTGCTGTCGCTCGGACTGCCCGACGTGTTCATCGAGCACGGTGACCCGGCCCAGCTGCTGAGCCTGCAAGGACTCGACGCGGAGGGCATCGAGCGCTCGGTGCGCGAGCGCTTTGGCGCGCTGCTTGATGGTGCATCGGGGTTGAAGGCCGTGGCCTGAGCGTGTTTGGATGGTCTGCTGGCTGACAGAAGCCTGAACGGTGGTGCGGGTTAGCCCGTGCTTCAAGGGAAAACCCGCAAGGGGGGGCGAAAGCCCCTTCCTAGAATGCCCAGGCCGCTTTGGCAACCGCTGCCTCGCAGCGGGACAAGCAACACAACCACGGAGTCAAACCAACATGGATCGTCGTTCCCTCATCAAGCACGCGGGCATCGCGGGCGTGCTCGCCGCAGGCGCGGCCCCTGCCGTACATGCGCAGGCTGCCATCCGCTGGCGCCTGACCTCCAGCTTCCCCAAGGCACTGGACACCATCCACGGCGCCGCAGAGGTGTTCGCCACCGCCGTGAAGACGATGTCCGGCGGCAAGTTCGACGTGACCGTGCATGCACCTGGCGAACTGGTGCCCGCATTCGGTATCGTGGACGCGGTTCAGGCCGGCACCGTTGAAATGGGCCACACCGCGCCGTACTACTTCTTCGGCAAGGACCCCACGTTCGCCATGGCCACCGCCATTCCGTTCGGTCTCAACAGCCGCCAGCTCACCGCCTGGATGTACGACGGCAATGGCATGAAGCTGTTCCGCGAGTTCTACGACCAGTACAACATCGTCAACTTCCCGGGTGGCAACACCGGTGCCCAGATGGGCGGCTGGTACCGCAAGGAAATCAAGAGCGCGGCCGACATCAAGGGCCTGAAGATGCGCATTGGTGGCTTCGCCGGCAAGGTGCTCACGCGCATGGGCGGCGTGCCGCAAAACATCCCCGGCGGCGAAATCTATCAAGCGCTCGAGAAGGGCACCATCGACGCGACGGAATGGGTCGGACCGTACGACGACGAGAAGCTGGGCTTCTACAAAGTGGCCAAGAACTACTACTACCCCGGCTGGTGGGAAGGTGGCGCTCAGCTCGAGTTCTACGTCAACAAGGCGGCCTACAACGGCCTGTCGCCCGACAACAAGGCCATCGTTGAAGCCGCTGCTTCGCACGCCCACGTGGTCATGCAGGCTCGCTACGACGCACGCAACCCGGCGGCCCTCAAGCGCCTAGTGGCCAACGGCGCCAAAGTGCTGGCCTTCCCGAAATCGGTGATGGATCTGGCCTTCAAGGAGTCGATGGCGGTGTATGCCGAACTCAACGACACCAACCCGAACTGGAAGAAGATTTACGCCGACTACTCGGCCTTCCGTCGCGACCAGAACCTCTGGTTCCGCTTCACCGAAGCGCAGTTCGACCGCTACATGCAGTCGGCCAAGCTCTAAGCCCCGGTCGATCGCATCTCGCCCCGCCTCGGCGGGGTTTTTTTCTGAGGCATGTCCGTTGTCAAAGGCGTCAGTCAGCCAACAGCTGACCAAACCTTTGGCCGGCTAGACTGCCGGGTTTGCCACCCGGCGCTCCCACTACCTGGGGTCTCCATGAAAGCCCTCCTCTCACTCTCCGCCCTTATCGATCGCCTCAACGAGCTGGTCGGTCGTCTCATGATGTGGTTCGTGCTGGCCGCGACGCTCATCAGCGCAGGCAACGCCATCGTGCGCAAGCTGTTTGGCGTCAGTTCCAACGCCTGGCTTGAGGTCCAGTGGTACCTGTTTGCTGCAGTGTTCATGCTGGGCGGCGGCTATGCGTTTCTGCGCAATGTCCACGTTCGCATTGACTTCCTGTCTTCCAAGTTCAGCGCGCGCACGCGCAACTGGATCGACATCATCGGCATCCTGGTGTTTCTGTTCCCTCTTTGCGTACTGATGTTCCGCGAAGGTTGGCCCGTCTTCATGCGGGGCTGGGAGTCGGGCGAGGTGTCTTCGAACGCGGGCGGCCTGATCCGTTGGCCCGTTTACCTGCTCATTCCGGTGGGGTTCGCCGTGCTCATGGTTCAAGGTTTGAGCGAGCTCATCAAGCGGGTGGCCTTCCTGACCGGAAGCGCGCCTGATCCTCTGGCTCACAAGGAGCCGGATGAAGCCGAGCAATTGATGGAAGACATCGCACAGGCCGAAGCCGTCGGCATTCACAACAAGGCCTGAGCGAGCGCGCCATGATTGAACTCATCACCCACCAGTTTGTCCCGCTGCTGTTCGCGGGGCTGTTGATATTCCTGTTGTCCGGCTTTCCGGTTGCCTTTTCGTTGGCTGCCACCGGATTGTTCTTCGGCTTCATTGGCATGGAGATCGGCCTCTTCCCGCCGGGACTGTTCCAGGCCCTGCCATTGCGCGTGTTCGGCATCATGCAGAACGAAACGCTGCTGGCCATTCCCTTCTTTACCCTGATGGGGATCATCCTAGAGCGAAGTCGCATGGCAGAAGACCTCCTGGCCACGGTGGCCCAGGTCTTCGGGCCGGTACGCGGTGGCTTGGCGGTTGCGGTCGTATTGGTGGGTGCCTTGCTGGCTGCCACCACGGGCGTTGTGGCGGCGGCCGTGATTTCGATGGGGCTGATTTCCCTGCCCATCATGCTTCGCTATGGCTACAACCGCACCATCGCCACGGGCACGATCACGGCATCGGGCACCCTGGCGCAGGCCATCCCGCCTTCGCTGGTGTTGATTGTGTTGGCCGACCAGTTGGGTCGTTCCGTGGGTGACATGTATGCCGGCGCACTGTTGCCAGGCCTCATGCTCGTGGGCCTGTACCTGGTGTTCATCGCCATCGTGGCCGTCGTGCTGCCCAAATGGGTGCCCGCCTTGCCCAAGGAGGCGCGCATCTACACCGAATCCAACGGCGCGTCGGGTCATGTGTCTTTGCTGCTTCTCTTCCTGATCTGCGGCGCTGCCAGCTGGCTCTGGAGTCAGAACCACGAGGCCATCATCAACCCGTTGATCGGGCGCGAAATTGCACCTGGTGGCGACGAGGTGGTGATCATGTCGATCACCGTGGGCTCGTTCCTCGCGCTGGGACTGGCGCTGATCAACAAGCTGTTCAGGCTGGGTCTGCTTTCGCGCCTGGCCGAGCAGGTGACCTTCGTTCTGATCCCGCCGCTGGTGCTCATCTTCCTGGTGCTGGGCACCATCTTCCTGGGTTTGGCAACGCCGACCGAGGGCGGCGCCATGGGCGCGCTGGGCGCCTTCATCATGGCCGGCGCACGTCGTACGCTGACCATGAAGGTGATGCGCGAAGCCCTGGAGAACAGCACGCGTTTGTCGATCTTCGTGCTGTTCATCCTGATCGGCTCGACGGTCTTCAGCTTCACATTCAACGCAGCCGACGGTCACGTCTGGGTCGAGCACCTGTTCGACAAGCTGCCCGGTGGTCAGCTGGGCTTCTTGCTGGTGGTGAACTTCCTGGTGTTCGTGCTGGGCATGTTCATCGACTTCTTCGAAATCGCGTTCATCGTGATTCCGCTGCTGGCGCCCGTGGCCGAACGTCTGGACATCAACCTGATCTGGTTCGGTGTGCTGTTGGCCATGAACATGCAGACATCCTTCCTGACGCCACCGTTCGGGTTTGCGCTGTTCTACTTGCGCAGCGTGGCCGCGCGTCAGGACTACACCGACAAGGTCACGGGCAAGCTGATTCCTGCGGTAACAACGACGCAGATCTACAAAGGCTCCATCGCCTTCATCGTGCTGCAACTGATCATGGTGGCAGTCATCCTGTTCAACCCTGAACTCGTGACGGGCAGCCTGACCAAGCAGGTCAAGCTCAACAACGAAGAGGTTCGCGATCTATTGCTCGACATGGCGCCTCCTTCGGAGGGCGGCTACGAGGGCATGGGGGCCCCGACGCTGGGTGGCGATGCGCCGGCCGAAGGTGAAAGTGCAACGCCAGGACTGGAACCACCCAAAGACGATGCGGGCAAGGAAGAAGACCCGATGAAGGCGATGCAGGACGCCATCAAGAACGAAAACAAGTGACCGTGTTGCCGTGAACATTGACGTCAAGGTTCTCGATCCGCGCATGGCGGATCAACTCCCCCAGTACGCCACGGCGGGCAGCGCGGGCCTGGACCTGCGCGCCTGCCTGGACGGGCCGCTGACATTGCAGCCCAACGCGTGGCAATTGGTGCCGACTGGCCTGGCGATCCACCTGGCCGATCCCGGTTACGCGGCCATGATCCTCCCTCGGTCTGGCCTGGGGCACAAACATGGCATCGTGCTGGGCAACCTGGTCGGCTTGATCGACAGCGATTACCAGGGGCAGCTGATGGTGAGCGCGTGGAACCGAAGCGGGGTTGCGTTCACCATCGAGCCCATGGAGCGCATCGCCCAGATGGTGATCGTGCCGGTGGTGCAAGCCCGGTTCAATCTCGTCGACGAGTTCTCAAGCTCAAGCGAACGCGGCGCCGGCGGCTACGGCTCTACCGGTCGAGGTTGACGCAGGCGCCTTGTCTGGCGCCTGCATTCCCAGACTCAGTGCAAGGTGGGGGGCACCGGAGGTGTCGACGACGGGTCGTCCACGTCGAGCTGGGTGCGGAAGAAGCCTGCGCCCAGGGAGCCCTCGCCGATCTCGTCCATGGTGGCTTCACGCACCGCATGCACCTTGATATGGATGCGGATGGCAATGCCCGCCAAGGGGTGGTTGCCATCCAGCACCACGTGGTCCGGGTAGATATCGCTCACGAAGTACAGCCGATCGCGCGGTGCGCTCGGATTGCAGCCTGGCGGCAGCCCCTCGAACCCCATGCCTTCTTCGAGCTGCTCGGGAAATCGGTCGCGCGGCTCCAGAAACAGCAGGCGATCGTCGTAGTCGCCAAAAGCATCAATGGGCTCCAGGTGCAGATCGATCAGGTCACCGGCCTCGTGGCCCTGCAGTGCGTCCTCGATCTTGGCCAGCAGATCGGTGCCACCGACCAGAAACTCCACCGGCTCGTCGAGTTCGTCGAGCACTTCACCCAGGGTGTCCTTGAGTGTCCAGGTGAGTGCCACCACGCATTGGGGCGAGACCGCCATGCGATTTTGATCCTTGGATTTCATCCGACAATTCTCCCATGAGCACACGCATCGACGCACCGCTGGATTTGCT
The DNA here is from genome assembly GCF_019635465.1 of Hydrogenophaga sp. Classification (GTDB taxonomy): domain Bacteria; phylum Pseudomonadota; class Gammaproteobacteria; order Burkholderiales; family Burkholderiaceae_C; genus Hydrogenophaga. The sequence goes on along the minus strand of NZ_JAHBZK010000008.1, from coordinate 30,569 downwards.
GAACGGCCTGACCCCCTCCGCCTTCATGCGCCGCCACTGGCAAAAGAAGCCATTGCTGATCCGCCAGGCCATTGCCGGATTCAAGCCCCCGGTTGACCAGCGCGCATTGTTCGAGCTGGCATCGCGAGAGGGCGTGGAGTCGCGCCTGATTGCCAGGTCTGGCGAAAGCTGGAAGGTGCGCCACGGTCCATTCGGCGCGCGGGCGCTGCCTCCGCGATCGCGCCCCGCTTGGACGCTGCTGGTGCAGGGCGTCGATTTGCACGTGGACGCGGCACATGCGCTGCTGCAGCGGTTTCGCTTCGTCCCCGATGCCCGTCTGGACGACCTCATGATCTCCTGGGCGAGCGATGGGGGGGGCGTGGGCCCGCACTTCGACAGCTACGACGTGTTTCTGCTGCAGGCGACGGGCAGGCGACGGTGGCGCATCGGACGCCAGACCGATCTGAGCCTGCGCGAGGGCGTGCCGCTGAAGATCCTCAGCCATTTCGTGCCCGAGCAGGAGTTTGTGCTGGAGCCCGGCGACATGCTGTACCTGCCGCCACGCTGGGCGCACGACGGCGACGCCATCGGCGGGGACTGCATGACCTGCTCCATCGGTTTTCGTGCGCCGAACGCGGGTGGACTGGCCGAAGAACTGTTGCAGCGCCTGGCCGACGACATCGAGGACGGTCGCCTCTACGTCGACCCCTCTCAGCCCGCGACCGAATCACCGGCGCGCATGCCGCCCGGTTTGCGGCAATTCGCCATGGATGCCCTGCAGCGCGCGCTGGCCCAGCCGCAGTCTCTGGACCTGGCATTGGGCGAGGTGTTGACGGAGCCCAAGCCATCCACCTGGTTTGATGAGCCTTCAACGGCGTGGGTGCCTGGCGGCTTGCACCTGGACCGTCGCACCCGCATGATGTACGACGATCGCCACGTGTTCATCAACGGTGAAGGGTTTCGCGCAGGTGGTGCGGATGCGCGCCTGATGCGCAAGCTGGCAGACCAGCGGGCCCTGTCCGGGCGAGATGTTCTGCGGTCGAGCGAGGGCGCTCAGGCACTCCTGAAAGACTGGTTCGATGCAGGGTGGGTGAGACTGGCGCCGGACGAGCGTTGATGGCCCCTGATGGAGGAAAGCCGATGGCCGATTCAGACCTTGAGAAGGTGCCACCCGCGATACCGGAGCTGCCCGAGGGGCGGCTGGTCGGGCGCCTGGCATTTGAGGGTGTGGTGCGCGATGCGATGGCGGCGGCAGGTGGGCAGGCCTGGAACCTGATCATCCTGGCCGATGACGATTTCGCGGACTGGCCTCTGGGCGAGCGCAGCGTGATCGATGGTCTGAACGCCTGGGCGCACCAGGGGCGCCGCATGCGCCTGATGGCGCGCGATTTTCAGGTCATGGCGCGCAAGCATCCGCGCTTTGTGCAATGGCGAACGACGTGGTCGCACCTCATCGAAGCCCACGCGGTGCCCCATGCGTCTGCGCACGAGCTGCCCAGTGCCATCTGGACGCCGGGCTGGACGATGGAGCGCCTGGACCCCGTGCATGGCGTCGTGGTGGCCGAGCGCAGCGCCGAACGTCGCGTGGCACTGCACGAGCGCCTGGACGACTGGTGGGCCAAGGGTCGACCCGGTTTTGCCGCGTCGACGCTGGGGCTGTAGCGGCCGCAGCGGTCGAAGTGATCTGCTGTGCCGATGCGCCACTGGCGCAACGGACCTCAGTTGAGGTCGGCGGCCAGCAACTGGGCGATGCGCTGGGCCGTGCCCGTGGCGTCGGTGTTGCCCTGACCGTCCAGCACCTTCACCGTGGTGAGCTCGCCCGCCGTCTTGACGACGATGCGGTAACGCTGCGGCTTGGCTTCCTTGGCTTCGGCGCCGAACATGCGGCTGAAGAAGCCTGGCTTCTCGCCGGTGACCGGCTCGACATAGCGCACGAAGTAGGTGCCTTCGCTGCGGTTGCGGTCTTCGACGGTGAAGCCGCTGCGGTCGAGCGACAGGCCGACGCGACGCCAGGCACGGTCGAAGTTGTCGTTGAACTGCACCGCGGGCTGGTTGTCCACCGTCACCACGCGCGCGTTCGAGCGGGTGGGCGCTGTGGCCGCCACCGACTGTGCCTGGGCTTCACTCACGCCCAGCTTGACCATGAGTCGGCGAAGGAATTCGGCCTCGAGCTCAGGGTCGGCCGGGCGGGGCTGCCACACCGTCGAGTCCTTCTCGCGGTTGGTGTAGACCTCGGCCATGCCGCGGTGGGTCACGTAGATTTCGGTGCCGCCATTGGTATTGCGCTCCAGACGGGTGCGGAACTTGTCGCGCTCGCCAGTCGAGTACAGGCTGTCGAAGAGTTTGCCGATCGTTGAGCGGATGATGTCCTGCGGAATCTTGGCGCGGTTTTCCGCCCAGTCGGTTTCCATGATGCCCAGCGTCTCCTGATCGACGTCGATCAGGAAGCCGTTCTCCTGCCAGAAGTCGCGAATGGGGCCCCACAACTGGGCCGGTGGGCGGTCGACCACCAGCCAGCGTTGCGAGCCGGCGCGTTCGATGCGCACATCGCCGACCTGGACCGGCGCCGTGCCTGCGCCAGGTGCATTGGCGCCCGCGGTCTGGCTGGTCTGGTAGCCGCTGGCGGTCACCGCCGCGCCGGGCACCACGTAGCGAGAGTCGCGGTTGAGCTGGGTCAGATCCGGCGGGACGTCCAACGTGCTGCCGCGCTCCGCGCTCTTGTAGTCGATCTTGTCTTCCTTGAGGATCGAGCAGCCCGTGACCAGCAAGGCGGCGCAGGCCACAAGGCCCAGGCGGTAAAAGGTGCGAACGGGCATGGCGGAAGGGCGCTTCGGCATGGCAGAGGAATGGGTAGGGGGAGGGTCAGCCCAGCAGGCCGGCGTCGCGCAAGGCGGCCTCGACCTGCGGTACAAATTGCCGGGACATGGGCGTGAGCGGCAGGCGCATGGTCTCGCCGCACAAGCCCATGCGGGCCATGGCCCATTTGAGCGGAATCGGGTTGGACTCGCAAAACAACTGCTTGTGCACCGGCATCAGGCGCAACTGGATGGCCATCGCCGTCTTGGCGTCGCCGGCCACGGCCGCCACGCACAACTCGTGCATGGCCCGCGGTGCGACGTTGGCGGTCACGCTGATGTTGCCGTGACCACCACAAAGCATGAGCGCCACGGCGGTCGGGTCATCGCCTGAGTAGATGGCGAACCCTTCGGGTGCTTCGCGAATGAGCCACTGGGCGCGCTCGATGTTGCCGGTGGCTTCCTTGACGCCGACGATGCCGGGCACGGTGGCCAGGCGCAGCATGGTGTCAACCTGCATGTCGGCCACCGAGCGGCCGGGCACGTTGTAGAGCACGATGGGCAGATCGCCCGTGGCCTCAGCAATGGCCTTGAAGTGCTGGAACTGGCCTTCTTGCGTGGGCTTGTTGTAGTAGGGCACGACCTGCAGCTGGCAGTCGGCACCGACCTCGCGCGCAAAGCGGGCCAGGTTGATGGCCTCGGCCGTGGAGTTGGCGCCGCAGCCGGCCATGATGGGCACGCGCTTGTTGGCTTGCTCGACGGACACGCGAATGATTTCGCAGTGCTCGTCGACCGAGACCGTGGGCGATTCACCCGTGGTGCCCACGACGCCGATGCAGTCGGTGCCTTCGGCAATGTGCCAGTCGATGAGTTTGCGCAACCCCGCGTAGTCGACGCTGCCGTCGGGGTTCATGGGTGTGGCCAGGGCCACGATGCTGCCGGTGATCATGTGCTGGGCATATCGTTGTGTCAGCGTGGCGCCACCGCCTGCGCTGGGTGCCCTTGTCGGGCGAGGTAACGGCGCATTCTACCCAGCGGCATCCAGTCGATGACGCGGCGGTGCAGCACCGTCGGAACGGATCTCGCGCACCGCCGCCAAGCGCTGCACGAAGCGATCGGGGCCTTCGCAGAAGCCGTCCTCGTAGGCCACCACCCGCAGACCCTGGGCCAGGGTGAGCAGTTCCCCTGGGCGCAGCAGGAAGTCGGCGCGCGACGGACGGCCCACGCTGGCGTGGTCGATCGCAAAGGTTTCGTAGATCAGCGCGCCACCGGGCGCCACGCTGTCCAGAATGGCCGGCATCAAGGGGCGCCACAGGTAGTTGGTGACCACCACGCCGGCAAAGCGCTCGCCGGCCAATGGCCAGGGGCCGTTCTCGATGTCGGCCTGCAGTGCGCGGCCCACGGACCGCACCGCCGCGATGGCTTCGGGGTCGCGGTCCACCCCACACACCGAGTGACCATGTTGCGCGAACCATTTCAAGTGCCGCCCGTGGCCGCAGGCCACGTCCAGCACCGTGCCTTGCGCCGGCACCAGGTGCGACCAGCGCATCACCCACGCCGACGGGGTTTCGGTGCCGTGCATCAGAAGCAGCTCCAGAGCTGATCGGCCAGGTTCACCAGAAAGGCGGGGCGCTGGTACAGGGCAAACGTGGCCAGCAGGCCCGCCGTCACGGCGGCCCACACCAGCGCACGCCGGCGCGTCGTCATGCTGCCGCCACCACGCGTTGCGGCCCGCGTTCGATGGGCGTTTCGCGCACCGGAAGGTTGACCAGGCCGGCAAATACGCCCAGGGCAATCGCGATGTACCAGACGATGTCGTAGCTGCCGGTCTGGTCGTAGAGCAGGCCGCCCAGCCACACGCCCATGAAGCTGCCGATCTGGTGGCTGAAGAACACGAAGCCACCCAGCATGGACAGGTGCGCCACACCAAAGATCTGCGCCACGGTGGCGTTGGTGGGTGGCACGGTCGACAGCCACAGCACCCCCATCACGGCAGAGAAGACGTACACGCTGGTCGGCGTGAGCGGCGCCCACAGAAAGATCGCAATGGCCACCGCCCGCGCGAAGTAGATGAAGGCCAGGATGTGACGCTTGGCCATGCGCTGGCCCAGCGTGCCCGCGGCGTAGGTGCCGATCACGTTGAACAGCCCGATGAGCGCCAGCGCGTAGCTGGCCACCTGGGGCGAGAGGCCATGGTCCTTGAGGTAGCTCGGCATGTGCACGCCGATGAACACCACCTGGAAGCCGCACACGAAGTAGCCCGCCATCAGCAGCTGGAAGCTGCGGTACTTGAAAGCCTCGCGCAGTGCCTGCCCAATGGTCTGCTCGCGATGCGCTGCGGCGCTGCCACCAAAACCGGGCTCACGCAGGCCAATGGCCAGTGGTGCGATCAGCAGTACCAGCACGGCCGCCACCAGCAGTGCCGATTGCCAGCCCAGCGCCTGGATCAGCCAGCCTTCGACCGGCACCATCAGGAACTGCCCGAACGAGCCGGCGGCCGCCGCCACGCCCATGGCCCAGGATCGCTTCTCGGCCGGAATCTGGCGGCCGATGACGCCGTAAATGACCGCGTAGGTCGTGCCCGCCTGCGCCGCACCAATGAGCACACCGGTGGTCAATGCAAATGTGAACGGCGTGGTGGTCAGCGCCATGCCACTCAAGCCCAGCCCGTACAGCACGGCGCCCACGATCAACACCTTGAATGCGCCGAACCGGTCGGCAGCCATGCCGGCAAAGATGCCGAACAGGCCCCAGGCCAGGTTCTGGATGGCCAGCGCGAATGCGAAGTTCTCGCGCGTCCAGCCCTGGGCCTGGGTGATGGGCTGCAGCCACAGGCCAAAGCCGTGGCGAATGCCCATGGAGAGCGTGACGATCAGGGCGCCGCAGAGCAGCACCTGCGTGGCGGACAGGCGCGGCGCGCCAGGGGTCGGGGTGGTCATGCGCGGATTGTGCCCGGGGGCCTGCCTGCGCGATGTCGCCCGGGCGGATTGCACCCTTGATATTTGTGCCCGTTTTTATTGCGCGCGGCGCATTGCCACCATGGCTGTGATTTTGTCCAGTGGTTTGGCCTGCGCGCGCCTACAATCCGCGCCCATGGCAAGCAACCCTTCCTCGTATTCCGAAGGCTCCATCCGCGTCCTCAAGGGGCTGGAGCCTGTCAAGCAGCGGCCGGGCATGTACACCCGCACCGACAACCCGCTGCACATCATCCAGGAGGTGCTGGACAACGCCGCCGACGAGGCGTTGGCGGGGTTCGGCAAGAAGATCCGCGTCACCTTGCACACGGACGGATCGGTGAGCGTGGAGGACGAAGGCCGCGGCATTCCGTTCGGCATGCATCCCGAAGAAAACGCGCCCGTGGTCGAGCTGGTGTTCACGCGGCTGCACGCGGGCGGCAAGTTCGACAAGGGCAAGGGTGGCGCCTACAGCTTCTCGGGGGGCCTGCACGGTGTGGGCGTGAGCGTGACCAACGCGCTCTCGAAGCGACTCGAAGTGACCAGCCACCGCGACGGCCAGGTGGCGCGCCTGGCGTTCTCGGGTGGCGACGTGACCGAGCCGCTGGTGGTCGCAGCGCGCGGCGAGGGCGATCGCAAGCAGGGCACCACGGTGCGCGCGTGGCCCGACGCCAAGTACTTCGAGTCTTCGGCCCTGCCGATGAACGAGCTGGTGCATCTGCTGCGCAGCAAGGCTGTGCTCATGCCCGGCGTGAGCATGCAGCTCGTGGTCGAAAAGACCAAAGACACCCAGACCTGGCAGTACAAGGGCGGCCTGCGCGATTACCTGCAGCAGACCCTCACCGCCGACCCGGTGATTCCCATGTTCGAGGGCGAAGGCTTTGCCGAGGTCGGCCACGACAGCTTCGCCGAAGGCGAGGGCGCCAGCTGGTGCGTGGCCTTCACCGAAGACGGCTCACCGGTGCGCGAGAGCTACGTCAACCTCATTCCCACCAGCGCTGGTGGCACACACGACAGCGGTCTGCGCGACGGCCTGTTCCAGGCTGTCAAGAGCTTCATCGAATTGCATGCCTTGTTGCCCAAGGGCGTGAAGCTGCTGCCCGAGGATGTGTTCGCTCGCGCCTCGTATGTGCTCAGCGCCAAGGTGCTCGATCCGCAGTTCCAGGGTCAGATCAAGGAGCGCCTGAACTCGCGCGACGCGGTGCGGCTGGTGTCCAGCTACGTGCGCCCTGCGCTGGAGCTCTGGCTCAACCACCACGTCGACTACGGCAAGAAGCTCGCCGAGCTGGCCATCAAGGCCGCGCAGACGCGCCAGCGCGCGGGCCAGAAGGTCGAAAAGCGCAAGGGCAGCGGCGTGGCCGTGTTGCCCGGCAAGCTCACCGACTGCGAGAGCCGCGACCTGAGCCACAACGAGATCTTCCTGGTCGAGGGTGACTCGGCTGGCGGCAGCGCCAAGATGGGCCGCGACAAGGAGTGCCAGGCCATCCTGCCACTGCGCGGCAAGGTGCTCAACACCTGGGAGGTCGAGCGCGACCGGCTGTTTGCCAACAACGAGATCCACGACATCGCGGTGGCCATCGGTGTTGACCCACATGGCCCCAACGACACACCCGACCTCAGCGGCCTGCGCTACGGCAAGGTCTGCATCCTGTCCGACGCCGACGTCGACGGCTCGCACATCCAGGTGCTGCTGCTCACGCTGTTCTTTCGCCACTTTCCCAAGCTCATCGAGGCCGGCCACGTGTACGTCGCCCGTCCGCCGCTGTTTCGGGTGGACATCCCGGCGCGCGGCAAAAAGCCCGCGGCCAAGGTCTATGCGCTTGACGAGGGCGAACTGCACGCCACGCTCGACAAGGCGGCCAAGGAAGGCGTGGCCGCCGAGAAGTGTCAGGTGAGCCGCTTCAAGGGCCTGGGCGAAATGAGCGCCGAGCAGCTCTGGGACACCACCCTCAACCCCGACACGCGGCGCCTGCTGCCGGTGGTGCTGGGCGCACACGACTTCGCCACCACCGAGGCGCGCATCACCCAGCTGATGGGCAAGGGCGAGGCGGCCGCGCGGCGCGAGCTGATGGAGCTGCACGGCGACGCCGTGGAGGTCGACATCTGATCGCCACATCGGGCGGACCATGCGGGTATTGCTGATTTATCCCACGCGCGTGCCGGTGTTCGCCTATGGCGGCACCGAGCGCGTGATCTGGGACCTGGCCAAGGGCTTGGTGGCGCTCGGACACGAGGTGACCCTGATGGTGTCGCCCGGCTCGAGCTGCCCGTTCGCGCGCGTGATCGAGGTCGATGCCAACCGACCCCTGCTGTCGCAAATGCCGCGCGGCGAGTTCGACATTGCGCATTTCCAGTTCCGCCCCGACGAAACCCCCGACATGCCCTTTGTGGTGACCGAGCACGGCAACACCAAGCGCGAAACGCCGTTTCCGCTGAACACCGTGTTTCTGTCGCGCAACCACGCGCAGCGCTACGGGGCGCAGACCTTTGTGCACAACGGCCTGGACTGGGACGCCTACGGCCCGGTCGACCCGGACCTGCCGCGCGTGCACCACCACTTTCTCGGCAAGGGCGCCTGGCCGGTCAAGAACCTGCGCGGGGCCATTCGCGTAGCCCGCCTGGCAGGCACACCGCTGGCGGTGCTCGGCGGGCGGCGGCTGAACCTGTCTCGCACCTGGCGCTTCACGCCCTGGCCCTCCATCCGCTTTCACGGCATGGTCGGCGGCGAGACGAAGTTCCGCTTGCTCAACCAGTCGCGCGGGCTGATCCTGCCGGTGCGTTGGCACGAGCCGTTCGGCCTGGCCGTCATTGAAAGCCTGTACTTTGGTTGCCCCGTGTTCGCCACGCCCTATGGCGCCTTGCCGGAGCTGGTGTCGCCCGAGTGTGGCGTGCTCGCCGCCGACGCGCACGTGCTGGCCAACGCGGTGCGCCAAGGTGGCTTCTCCGCCGAGGCCTGCCAGGAGCGCGCACGCCTTCACTTCAACCACCTGCGCATGGCGCGCGGCTATGTCGAGCAATACCAGCGCGTGCTCGACGGCGAATCGCTCAATGCCACGCAACCCGTGCTCAAAGGCAACGGCCACGCGCTGCTGCCCTGGCGCAACTGACGCCATCACCCGTCTGCGTGCCCCACCCGACGCCCCGACTTTCGATGCGAATCCATGAGCTCTGATCTGTTCTCTCCCCCCAGCGATCCGCCTGTTGCCGAACCCGACGACAGCCTTGCCAGCTACGCCCAGCGCGCCTACCTCGAATACGCGCTGTCCGTCGTGAAGGGCCGCGCGCTGCCCGATGTGTGCGACGGCCAGAAGCCGGTGCAGCGGCGCATCCTCTACAGCATGGACCGCATGGGCCTGAGCTTTGGCGGGCCCAACAACAACACAGCGGCGCGCCCGGTCAAAAGCGCGCGCGTGGTGGGCGACGTGCTGGGCCGCTTTCACCCGCACGGCGATCAGGCCGCATACGACGCGCTGGTGCGCATGGCGCAGGACTTTTCGCAGCGCTACCCGCTGATCGACGGCCAGGGCAACTTCGGCTCGCGCGATGGCGACGGTGCCGCGGCCATGCGCTACACCGAAGCGCGCCTGGCGAAGATCAGCACGCTGCTGCTCGACGAGATCGACCAGGGCACGGTGGACTTCGTGCCCAACTACGACGGTTCGACGACGGAGCCCAGGCAGTTGCCCGCGCGCCTGCCCTTCAACCTGCTCAATGGCGCCAGCGGCATTGCGGTGGGTCTGGCCACCGAGGTGCCCAGCCACAACCTGCGCGAGGTGGCCGACGCCTGCGTGGCGCTGGTGAAGAACCCCAGGCTGGGCGACGACGAGCTGTTGGCGCTGGTTCCCGGCCCCGACTACCCGGGCGGCGGGCAGATCATCAGCCCGGCCGGTGACATCGCCGATGCCTACCGCAGCGGCCGCGGCAGCCTCAAGGTGCGTGCGCGCTGGAAGATCGAAGACCTGGCGCGCGGCCAGTGGCAACTCGTGGTGACCGAGCTGCCGCCCGGCACCAGCTCGCAGAAGGTGCTCGAAGAGATCGAAGAACTCACCAACCCCAAGGTCAAGACCGGCAAGAAGGCGCTCACGCAGGAGCAGAACCAGCTCAAGGCCAGCGTGCTGGCTGTGTTGGACGGCGTGCGTGACGAGTCGAGCAAGGACGCGCCGGTGCGGCTGGTGTTCGAGCCCAAGAGCAGCCGCATCGAGCAGTCCGAGCTCATCACCCAGTTGCTGGCCCACACCAGCCTGGAAACGTCCGCACCGATCAACCTCACGGTCATCGGCATCGACGGCCGGCCGGTGCAGAAGTCGCTGCGGCAGATGCTGGTCGAGTGGATTGAGTTCCGCCAGACCACCATCACCCGGCGCTCACAGCACCGCCTGAACAAGGTGATGGATCGCATCCACATCCTCGAGGGGCGGCAGCTGGTGCTGCTCAACATCGACGAGGTGATCCGCATCATCCGCCACAGCGACGAGCCCAAGGCCGCGCTGATCGAGCGCTTCCGCCTGAGCGACCGTCAGGCCGAGGACATCCTTGAAATCCGCCTGCGCCAGTTGGCCAGACTCGAGGCCATCAAGATCGAGCAGGAACTCAAGGAGCTGCGCGAGGAGCAGGGCAAGCTCGAAGACATCCTGGCCAACCCGGCCAGCCTGCGCCGCCTCATGGTCAAAGAGATCGAAGGCGATGCCAAGACCTTTGCCGATGCGCGCCGCACGCTGATCCAGGCCGAGAAGAAGGCCGTGGCCGAGATCAAGGTGGTGGACGAGCCGGTGACCGTGGTGGTGTCCAGCAAGGGTTGGGTGCGCGCGCGCAGCGGCCACGGGCACGAGGCCTCGGGCTTTGCTTTCAAGGCCGGCGATGGTCTCTATGGCACCTTCGAATGCCGCACGGTGGACACCCTGATCGTGATGGGCAGCAACGGGCGCGTGTACTCGGTGCCCGTGGCCAGCCTGCCGGGCGCGCGCGGCGACGGCCAGCCCATCACCACGCTGATCGACCTGGAAAGCGGCACGCAGCCGTTGCATTACTTCGCTGGCCCGGCCAACGCGGCGCTGCTGCTCTCCAGCAGCGGCGGCTACGGCTTCATCGCCACGGTCGAGTCGATGATCTCGCGCCAGAAAGGCGGCAAAACCTTCCTCAGCCTGGGCGAAGGCGAGACGCCGTGTGCACCGTCGCACGCGGCCTTCTCGTCGGGCGCGCAAGCGTTGCCCCCGGCCACGCACGTGTGCTGCGCCTCCACCGGCGGGCGCATCCTTACCTTCGAGATCGGCGAGCTCAAGCAGATGGACAAGGGCGGGCGCGGTCTGATGCTGATCGACCTCGAAGCCAAGGACACGCTGGCCGGCGCCGCCGCCTACACCCGCAGCGTCAAGATCGAGGGCATCGGCCGCGGTGGCAAGGAACGCGACGAGACGCTGGAGATCCGCAGCCTGAACAACGCGCGCGCCGCGCGCGGTCGCAAAGGCAAGGCGGCCGACCTGGGCTTCAAGCCCAATCGCGTCACGCGGGTCGACGCGCGGGCTGAATAAGCGCATGGCCGCCAGCGCGCTCACGCTCGACGCGCTGCGCCGCCACGCCATCGCACGCAGCCTGTTCAAGCCGTTGAGCCTGCCGGCCGCGGTGCGCCGCTTGGGCTTTGTGCAGGCCGACCCGATGCGCGCCCCGGCGCGCGCGCAAGACCTCATCCTTCACCAGCGGGTGCGCGACTACCGCGCGGGCGACCTGGAGCGCCGCTACGAGCGCCTCGGTCTGGAAGAAGACGCCTTCGTCAACTACGGCTTCGTGCCGCGCGACATGCTGGCCCTGCTGCACCCGCGCACCCCGCGCCAGGGCTGGGACACAGCCACCACGCGCCGCGCACGCGATGTGCTGGCTTTCGTCAGTGAGCGTGGCGTGGCACACCCGCGCGAGGTGGGCGAGGCCTTTGCCCACCACGGCCGCGTGGCCGGGTACTGGGGCGGCGACCTCAACGCCAGCACGCGTTTGCTCGACCACATGCACTACCACGGCTGGTTGCGCGTGCGCCGGCGCGAGGGTGGCACGCGCGTGTACGAAGCCAAGGTGCATGAGCGCCAAGACGATGGCCCCAGCGCCCGACGCGGGCGTGCCGAGGCGCTGGTGGATGCCATCGTCAACCTGTACGCGCCCTTGCCTGCGCCCAGCCTGGGCTACCTCGTCACGCTGTTGCGTTATGGGGCGCCGCACCTGAGCGAGGAGACCCGCGCGGTGGTGAAGGCCGCGCGCACGCGCTACGGCCATGCCGTGGTCGATGGCACCACCTGGTTCTGGCCCGCGGACGAAAACCCCGCCTCGCGCCGATACCGGCCGGACGACAGCGTGCGGCTGCTGGCCCCCTTCGACCCCGTGGTGTGGGACCGGCGGCGCTTTGAAATGCTCTGGGGCTGGGCCTACCGCTTCGAGGCCTATGTACCGGCGCCCAAACGCACCATGGGGCACTACGCCTTGCCCGTGTTGTGGGGCGAGCAGGTGCCTGGTTGGATCAACCTGCGGCTGGAGCGCGGTCGCTTGCGGCGCGACCTGGGTTTTGTAGACGGGCGCGCGCCGCGCGACCCGGCGTTTCGGCGCGGGCTGGACGAAGCGCTGGCGCGCTTCGAGACTTTTCTGGCCGGTTATGGGCGCTCGGCGAGCGCCACCGAGGAGGCGTGAGCGTGGAGCAGGCAGACATCACCGGTGTGGTGATCGTGGTCGTGGTCGGAGTGGTGGCGTTCGCCGTGTCCCGTTTCGCGACGAGGCACTTCGCCCAACGGCGTGCGCAACGCCAGCAGCAGCACAAGGCGGAGGCCGACGCGCCGCAAAGCCGTCAGGTGCGGCGCGCCAATGCGCGCCGAAAACGCTAGGCGCCAGCGCTGAGGCTCAGCCCAGCTCAGCGATCAGCTCGATCTCGACGCAGGCCCCCATCGGGATCTGCGCAACACCAAACGCGCTGCGCGCGTGCGCGCCCACCGGACCAAACACCTCGCCAAACAGTTCGCTGCAACCGTTGGTGACGAGGTGCTGCTCGGTAAAGGTGGGCGTGCTGTTGACCAGGCTCATGAGCTTGACGATGCGTTTCACGTCGTCGAGCGTCTTGCCTGCGGCGGCGCAGGCTGCCTGCAGCGTGCCCATGAGGTCGATGGCGATGGCGCGAGCCGCTTCCTTGCCTTCGGCGGTCTCCAGGGTCAGGCCCAGCTGGCCCACCCAGGGCTTGCCGTCCTTGCGCGCGATATGGCCGCTGATGAAGACCAGGTTGCCGGTCTGCACGAAGGGCACATAGGCCGCGGCGGGGGTGGACACGGGGGGCAGGGTGATGCCCAGTTGTTTGAGCTTGGCGATGGCGCTCATGAATGGCTCCGTTGGATCGTCAGGGAGCGGCTCATTCTATCGACGGTTTTTTGCTCGGCAGATCGAGGTCGCGCCCCTCCAGCTCCGCCGGCGGTGCAACCGTCACCGCCACGTCCAGCGTGTGCTGGGCGCCGCCCTGGATCACGCCGCGCATGGGTGAGACGTCGCTGAAGTCGCGGCCGATGGCCAGGGTCACGTAGTCCTCGCCGGGGCTGCCCCAGCCGCAGCGGTTGTTGGTAGGGTCGAAGTCGAACCACTGCCCGTCCTGGCCGTCGGCGCCAGGGACGAAGAGCGACACCCAGGCATGCGAGGCATCGGCGCCGATGAGCCGCGGCTTGCCCGGTGGCGGCTGCGTGAGCAGGTAGCCACTGACGTAGCGGGCGGGCAGCCCCAGGCTGCGCAGGCAGCCGATCATGATGTGGGCGAAGTCCTGGCACACGCCTTTGCCTTGGGCCAGCGCCTCCAGTGGCGGCGTGGTGACTTCGGTGCTGTCGGTTTCGTAGACCAGCTCGCCATGGATCTTCTCCATCAGCGCGCGCGTGGCCTGCAGCACCGGGCGGCCCGACGCGAAGGCCGGGCGGGCCCATTCGCTGAAGGCCGCATCGCGCGGCACCAGGGGCGACGCGAACACGAACTCGGCGGTCGGCTCGTAGGGGGCGTTGACGCGGTAACGGAAATGCTCGCGCACGCGCTCCCAGGTCATGGCCTTCCAGGGCGCACCCTCGGGCAAGGGCTGTGGCGCCTGCGTGAGCACGGTGCTGTCGGCCAGCACGCTCAGGGCCTCGTGCGGCGCTTGCTGGGCAAAGAAGGTCCGCAGGTTGCCAAAGGCGTCACCGGACTGGTGCATGGCTGCGGGTTCGGGCTCGATGCGCAACTGGTGGGTCAGCACCTGCTGGCTGTCGGTGCCGCGCGGTGACAGGTGCAGCATGTGCTGCGCCATGTCGACCGGACTTTGATAGTGGTAGGTGGTGCGGTGGCGGACGCGAAGCTCCATGGGGCCTCCGTATCGATCGGGTGACCTCGCTCAGATGGCGAAGGTCTGGCTGCGCCGGTCGGCGTGGCTGAAGTGCAGCCGCGCGATGCCGTTGGATAGCTGGACCGCGGCATTCTCGCAGTCGTCGAGCAGACGCTCCAGCGCTGCCCAGTGGCGGCGCCCGTCGGCGCCGCGTTGCCAGTTGCTTAGCTCGGTGAGCTGCCATTGGGACGGATCGGGCAGCTCGCGTGCGAACTCGGCGTCCTGCGGCGCGACGCTGGTGCCCAGGCGGGCCAGCCGCGCGCGCAAGGTCTGCACCACCCAGGCCAGCGAGCGCGGGTTGTCGCGGTCGAGCACCAGCAGATCGATCAGCGCCACCATGTCGCGGCGCTGCTGGTACTGGGCGTGGAAGGTGATGGTGGAGTCGAACAAGGCCACCATGGCCTCGAAACCGCCGGGCTCGTGGATGCTGCCGGTCTCCAGGCCCACGGTCAGTGCGCGCGAGAGCGTGACCAGGCGTTCGATGTGGCGCCCGATGGACAGCAGGCGCCACCCGTCGTCACGCACCATGCGATCGGTCTGCGAGCCGGTGATGGCGGCCAGCATTTCGCTGGCTTCCTGCAGCATGGATTGCGCTTCGCCAGTGGCGTACTCGCCGTCGTCGGCCAGTTGCGCCGCCGACTTGACGAAGCCCGCATGGGTGATTTCGATCAGGTTCCAGTGCTCGCGCGACAGGCGCTCACGCACCTGCGAGGCAGCGGCCTTGATGGACCCCAGGTTGAAGCCCACGCTGAAGGAGGCCTCGGTCTGGGCGTTGTGCGGGCCGGGCGCCAGGTTGGCCATCAGGCAACGCGCAAACACGCGCGACGACTGGCCTGCCTCGGGTGTGTCGGCCACCACCAGGGCGTTTTCACGTGCCACCGCCGACAACCAGGCCAGCAGCGCGGGCGTGCCCGTTTCCTCGCCGTCGAGCTGGTCGAGCACGATCTGCGCAAGCCGCACGGTGTTTTCGGCGCGTTCGGTGTAGCGGCCGAGCCAGAACAGGTTCTCGGCGGCGCGGCTGGTGACGGGGTGCTTCTGCTGTGCGATGGCCAGTGAGCTGTGCTGGGCGTGCAGCAAGGTGGTGTGGTCCACCGGGCCGTCGGTCAGCACCCAGCAATCGGCGCTGCTGCCACCGCGCTGCATGGCGGCCACCATCTGGCCGCGCGGCGCCAGGCGCACCAGGCCGCCGGGCAGCACGCGCCACGACCCTGCGCCGTCGGCCAGTGCGAACACGCGCAGCATGGTCGAGCGCGGCAGGATGCGTTCGTCCGACCAGGTGGGCGTCTGCGACAAGGGCAGCCAGGACTGCACCGTGTGGTCTTCGGGGCGGCGCGCCATGCGCCCGCTCCACTCGTCCAGCTCGCGCGCGCTCAGGCTCTGGCCGATGGCGGTGTCCAGGCCGGAGCGCGGGTAGGTGGGGCGGATCACGCTCTCGCGCAACAGCGGCAGCACGCTGCGCAGCGCCGCGTCCTCGCCGCACCACCAGGTGGCCAGCGATGGCAGCGCCAGCGACTCGCCCAGCAGGTGCTCGCTGATGGCGGGCAGGAAGCCCAGCAGCGCGCTCGATTCGAGCGGCGCCGAGCCGGGCGCGTTGGCCAGCAACAGGTTGCCGGCGCGGATGGCCTGCAACAGCCCAGGCACGCCCAGGGTGGAGTCGGTGCGCAGCTCCAGCGGGTCGAGCCACTCGTCGTCCAGGCGCTTGATGAGCGCGTGCACCGGCTCCAGGCCGCCCAGCGTCTTGAGGTAGACGCGCTGATCGCGCACGGTGAGGTCGTTGCCCTCGACCAGCGTGAGGCCGAGGTAGCGCGCCAGGTAGGCGTGCTCGAAGTAGGTTTCGTTGTAGGGGCCGGGCGTGAGCAGCGCGATGCGGGCGTTGGCGCCTTCGGGCGCCATGGCCTTGATGCCCTCCATCAGCGCGCGGTAGCTGGCCGCCAGGCGTTGCACCCGCATGGCCGCGAACGCCTTGGGGAACTGGCGCGATACGGTGATGCGGTTCTCGAGCAGGTAGCCCAGACCGGATGGCGCCTGCGTGCGCTGGCCCACCACCCACCAGCGCCCGTCAGGCCCGTGGGCCAGGTCGAAGCCGATGATGTGCAGCCAGGTGTCACCCAGCGGGCGCACACCCTGCATGGCGCGCAGGTAGCCGGGGTGGCCCTGCACGAGTGCGGCCGGCAGCAGGGCGCGCTTGAGCAGTTCGCGCTCGCCGTACAGGTCGCCCAGCATGGCGTTGAGCAAGCGCGCCCGCTGCAGCACGCCGACCTCGATCTGTGCCCAGTCCTGGGGACTGAGGATCATGGGGAACAGATCGAGCGCCCAGGGGCGCTGCAGACCGCGGGCGTCGGCATAGACGTTGTAGGTGACCCCGTTGTCGCGCACCTGGCGTTGCAGGTTGTCGGCGCGACGGTTCAGATCGGCCAGGCCCTCCTGCCCGATGTGGTCGAAGAAGGCGGCCCAGTCCGGTGCCAGGCCATGGGGGCCGTCGCCGCGCAACTCGTCCAGGTGCCCCGGGTCGGCCGGGACAGCCATGGACATGGCCCACTCACCCGGGTGTTCGGGGATGAGTTCGCCAAAGAGGGAGTCGCTGGGGTCGGTGTTCACGGCGCGCAGTATGCCTGCGAGATGTCATCGTGATGTCACGCCCGAAGGTCGAGCGTGCATGGGAATTCACGGTTGACGCCTTCGGCGCGGACCTGCATGCGGCCGGGGGTGTGGCCCATCTGGAAAAAGCGCGCCAGACGCCGGCTTTCGGCTTCGAACGCGTTGATGGGGAAGGTGTCGTAGTTGCGCCCGCCCGGGTGCGACACGTGGTACTGGCAGCCGCCCAGGGAGCGCTCCATCCAGGTGTCCACGATGTCGAAGGTGAGCGGTGCGTGCACGCCGATGCCAGGGTGCAGGGCCGACGGTGGCGCCCAGGCCTTGTAGCGCACACCGGCCACGAACTCGCCGGCCACGCCGGTGTTGTGCAGCGGCAGCACGCGGCCGTTGCAGGTGATGCTGTGGCGGCGGTCGGTCCAGCCGCGCACGTGCACCTCCAGCCGCTCCAGCGAGGAGTCGACGTAGCGCACGGTGCCGCCCGGGGCGCCTTCTTCGCCCATCACGTGCCAGGGCTCCAGGGCGCTGCGCAACGTGACTTCGATGCCACGTGCGGACACCTGCCCGATCAGCGGGAAGCGGAACTCGAAGTGCGGCGCAAACCAGGCCATGTCGAAGCCGTAGCCGAACTGGCGCAGCTCGTCGATCACGTCCTCGAAGTCCATGCGCAGGTAGGTGGGCAGCAGCCAGCGGTCGTGCAGCTCGGTGCCCCAGCGCGCCAGCGGTACCTTGTAGGGCGCTTGCCAGAAGCGCGCCACCAGGGCGCGCAGCAGCAGTTGCTGCGCCACGCTCATGTGGGCATGCGGCGGCATCTCGAAGGCGCGCAGCTCCAGCAGGCCGAGGCGCCCGGTCGGGCCGTCGGGCGAGTACAGCTTGTCGATGCAGAACTCGCTGCGGTGCGTGTTGCCGGTGACGTCGATGAGGATGTTGCGCAGCGTGCGGTCGACGAACCAGGGCGGCACGTTGTTGCCGTAGACGGCGCGCGCGTTCTCGATCTGCGACAGGGCGATCTCGAGTTCATAGAGCTGGTCGTTGCGCGCCTCGTCCACGCGCGGGGCCTGGCTGGTCGGACCGATGAACAGGCCGCTGAACAGGTACGACAGCGAGGGGTGGTTGTGCCAGAAGGCGATCAGGCTGCCGAGCAGGTCGGGCCGGCGCAGGAAGGGCGAATCGGCCGGCGTGGCGCCGCCCAGCACGAAGTGGTTGCCACCCCCGGTGCCGGTGTGGCGGCCATCGGTCATGAACTTCTCGGCGCACAGGCGCGTCTGGTGCGCGGCCTCGTACAGGAACTCGGTGTGCTCGACCAGCTCGCCCCAGTTGTGCGCCGGGTGGATGTTGACCTCGATGACGCCGGGGTCGGGCGTGACCTGCAGCATCTTCAGACGCGGATCGCGCGGTGGCGGGTAGCCCTCGAGCACCACCCGCACGTTCAGGCGCTCGGCGGTGTCTTCGATGGCGGCGAGCAGGTCGAGGTAGTCGTCCAGGCGCGACAGCGGCGGCATGAACACATAGAGGTGCTGGCTCTTGCCGCCCTTGAGCTTTTCGGCCTTGGGGCCGTTGGCGCGCTGCGGGTCGCGCGCCTCGATGCACAGCGCGGTGCGGGTGAGCCAGCCACCCGATTCGCCACGCTGCGGAAAGCGCGATGACAGGGTCTGCGGGCCGCTGGCGAGCGCGCCCTCGCCACTGCCGCCACTGTCGCCGCTTTCACCGCTTTTGCCGGTGCCCGCGCCACCCGGCACGCCGCTGCCGGCCAGCGTGGTGCCTTGCAGCGCCACGGTGCCGCCCTCGGCGAAGCCGCCGCCCATGGTGTGCGGGGCGATCTGGGTGCGCAGCGTGCTGCCGGTGGGCAAGGGCTCGCGTGGCGCGAACGGGTCCTGCTCGATGTGGAAGGGGTACTCGCCCGAGGACACCCAGGGCAGCGAATCCAGCGGCAGGCGATAGCCCATGGGCGAGTCGCCCGGCACCAGGTACATGCGCTCGTCGCGGAAGAACCAGGGCCCGGTCGACCAGATGGTGCCGGCCAGCCCCGGGTTGCCGGCGTTGGCCTGCAGCGGCAGCACATAGCCCACCACCGCCTCCAGCCCCTGGCCGAACACACGGCGCAAGCGCGCGCGTTCCAGCTCGTCGTCGAGCTTGCTGTCGAAAGGGTCGACGTTGACCGGCAGGCGGCGTTCGCGCCACAGGTAGTACCAGGTGTCTTCGTGGCCGGGCGTGATGAAGCGGGTGGTGAGGCCGAGGCGGCGCGCCAGCGCCTGGGTGAAACGGCGCGCATCGTCGCTGGTGTAGTGGGCCTCGTCGCGCTCGTCGGCCAGCAGCGAGGGGTTGTGCCAGCAGGTGTGGCCGTCGGTGCGCCAGAACACCGACAGCGCCCAGCGCGGCAACTGCTCGCCCGGGTACCACTTGCCCTGGCCCATGTGCACAAAGCCGCCAGCGCCATAGCGCTCGCGCAGGCGATCCACCAGTTCGGTGGCGTAGCCGCGCTTGGTGGGGCCGAGTGCGTCGGTGTTCCATTCGGCCGCGTCGCGGTCGCTGGTGGCCACGTAGGTGGGCTCGCCACCCTGCGTCAGGCGCACGTCGTGGCGCTCCAGGTCGGCATCGACCTGCTCGCCCAGGGCCAGCACCGCGGCCCACTGGTCGTCGGTGTAGGGCTTGGTCACGCGCGGCGATTCGTAGATGCGCGTGACCTTCATGTGGTGCTGGAAGTCGACCTCCGACTCGTCCACCCCGCCTTCCACCGGCGCCGCGCTGCCGGGCTGCGGCGTGCAGGCCAGCGGAATGTGGCCTTCGCCGGCCAACAGGCCCGAGGTCGGGTCCAGGCCGATCCAGCCGGCGCCCGGCAGGAACACCTCGCACCAGGCGTGCAGATCGGTGAAGTCGGCCTCGGGGCCGCTCGGGCCGTCGATGGCCTTGACGTCGGGTGTGAGCTGAATCAGGTAGCCCGAGACAAAGCGCGCCGCCAGACCGAGGTGGCGCAGCAGCTGCACCAGCAGCCAGCCGGTGTCGCGGCAGGAGCCGAGCTTGCGCTGCAGCGTCTGCTCCGGCGTCTGCACGCCGGGCTCCATGCGGATGGTGTAGGCGATGTCGCGCTGCAGGCGCTGGTTGAGCTGCACCAGGAAGTCGATCGTGCGCATGGGCGTGCGGTCGACGCTGTCGAGGAAGGCCTTGACCAGCGGGGTGGGTGGCTCGGCCACCAGATACGGTGCCAGTTCGGCCTTCTGCGCCTTGTCATACTGGAACGGCACCTGCTCGGCGCTGGGCTCGAGGAAGAAGTCGAACGGGTTGTGGACCGCCATCTCGACCACGAGATCGATGGTGATCTTGAACTCGGTGGTCGGCTCGGGAAACACCAGCCGCGCCTGGTAGTTGGCGAATGGATCCTGCTGCCAGTTGATGAAGTGGTTGGCGGGTTCGATGCGCTGCGAATACGACAGCACCTTGGTGCGCGAATGCGGCGCCGGGCGCAGGCGGACCACTTGCGGACCCAGTCGCACGAGGCGGTCGTATTGGTAGTGGGTGATGTGGCTCAGGGCGACGTGGATGGCCATGCGACAGGGCTTTCAGGGAGGACGACAACAATGAGCCAATCGGCGGTAGGGCGCGCCCGCGCGCGCCTGGCGGGCATGCTAGCAAGAGCTGCGCCACAACGCCATGACAGCGTGGTCCAGCGGACATCGCACTGGCGATCCGGCTGGGCCATGCTGGGCTGGGTGGCTGGCGTGGCCTGGCAGTTGCAGCAGCCCGAAGTGTGGCCCCTCGCGGTGTACGCATCGCTCGTCGCCGTGGGGCTGCTGGGTTTGTGCCTGCGCGTGCGCCTGGCCTGGTTGCTGGCCGGGCTGGCCCTGGCTGTGGGCACGTGCGGCTGGCGCGCCCAGCACCGGCTGGCCGATCGGCTGGACCCGCAGCTTGAAGGCGTGGACATTGCGGTGGTCGGGCGCATTGCGTCCTTGCCGAGCCGCAGCCCACTGGGTGAGGTGTTTCAGTTCGCGGTGGAACGGGCGTCGCAGGACGGCGCGCCACGTGCCTTGCCGGCCCGGTTGCAGCTGAGCTGGTACCGCCAGGAGCGTGCGGCCGATGACGCACGCGGAGACGGGGCCCCGACAACCAATGGCGGGAGCGTACAGGCGGGGGAAACGTGGGCGTTCACCGTGCGTCTCAAGCGCCCACACGGCAGCCTCAACCCCCACGGTTTCGATCGCGAGGCCTGGTTGTGGCAGCACGGCATCGGCGCCACCGGCTACGTGCGAGCCGGCGTGCGCGACCCGGTGCCTGAGCGTGTGTCGGGCGCGCCGTGGTGGACGGTGGACCGCTGGCGCCAGCGCATCGTGCAGCGCATCGACCACGAGCTGGGCGAGCGGCCGGCCGCCGGCGTGCTCGCAGCGCTGGCGGTGGGCGACCAGTCGGCCATCGACCGGCCGGACTGGGACCTGTTTCGCGCCACCGGGGTGGCCCACCTGATGGCCATCAGCGGCCTGCACATCACCGGCTTTGCCTGGCTGGCCACGGCATTGGTGGGTGTGTTGTGGCGCCAGGTGGCCCGGCGCTGGCCGGCGCTGGCGCGGCATTGGCCACGCAGCCGCGCCACAGCCTGGGGCGGCGTCGGCCTGGCCGCGGCCTACGCCGTGCTGGCCGGCTGGGGCGTGCCGGCCCAACGCACGGTGCTGATGCTGGCGCTGGTGGTGGGCCTGCGCCTGGGTTTGCGGCGTTGGCCCTGGCCGGCCCTGTGGTTGACGGTGATGGCGGTGGTGCTGGCGCTGGACCCCTGGGCGTGGCTGTCGGCAGGGTTCTGGCTCAGCTTCGTGGCGGTCGCCATCCTGTTTGCGGGCGATCCGGGTCAGGCCGCAGGCGAGGGCAGGTACTCGGCCTTTCGCCGCTGGCTGGCGCCACTGATGGGTTTGCTGCGCGAGCAGTGGCTCATGACCCTGGCGCTGGCGCCGCTGAGCCTGGTGCTATTCGGGCAGGTGTCAGTGGTGGGCCTGGTGGCCAACCTGGTGGCCATTCCCTGGGTCACGCTGGTGGTGACGCCGCTGGCAATTGGTGGGGTGGTGGTGCCCTGGGTCTGGCACTGGGCTGCGGGGGCGGTGGACGCTCTGGGCGCGGGCCTGCAGTGGCTGGCGTCCTGGCCCTGGGCCGTGTGGACGCGCCCGGTGGCGCCCATGCCCCTGGCCTTGGCAGCGGTGGTGGGTGGCGCCTTGCTGGCGTTGCGCCTGCCACCGTTGTGGCGCGCTGCCGGCGCGCTGCTGCTGGTGCCCGCGCTGGTGCAGACCCCCTGGCGGCCCGATCCTGGCCAGGTCGAGGTAATGGCGCTCGATGTGGGGCAGGGCAGTGCGGTGCTGGTGCGCACCGCGCACCACGCCCTGGTGTTCGACGCCGGCCCGCGCTGGAACCCCGAGGCCGACGCCGGAGACCGCATCGTGCTGCCCCTGCTGCGGTCGCTGGGTGTGCGCCCGGACCTGATCATGATCAGCCACCGCGACAGCGACCACGCCGGCGGCGCCCAGGCCTTGCGCGACGCCTTCCCCGAGGCACAGTGGCGGTCGTCCTACGACGACGATGCCGAGCACCACTGCCTGGCTGGCCAGCAATGGACATGGGACGGCGTGCGCTTCGACGTGCTGCACCCCAGCCCGTCGGACTACGCACGCCCTGGCATGTCGACCAACGCCATGTCCTGCGTGCTGCGGGTGACGGCGGGCGAGCACAGCGCCTGGCTCACCGGCGACATCCCCGCCGCGCAGGAGGTGCCGCTGGCGCTGGCCCGCCCCGACTGGCGCGCCACGCTGCTGCTGGCGCCCCACCACGGCAGCGCCAGCTCGTCCAGCCCGGTGCTGCTCAACACCCTGCGGCCACAGCAGGTGATCGTGCAGTCCGGCTACCGCAACCGCTTTGGCCATCCGGCCGAGGTGGTGGTGGCGCGCTACGAGGCGCGTGGCATCAACTGGGTGGCCACGCCGCAGTGCGGGGCGGCCACCTGGCGCAGCGATCAACCAGACCGTGTGCGGTGCGAGCGGGAGGTGGGGCGGCGGTACTGGCATTGGCGGGATTGACCAATATCAGCCACGCCTGGCCCGGAGCTTGCTATCCTGCCGGGCAGGAGAAAAACCGCCATGAGCAGTCGCCCGAAGTTCGACGAAATGAACGCCACGCCGACCGAAGTGCGTGAGCACTACATGCAATACGCGCGATGGCTGGCCGAGCAACCCGACGATGTGATGGCCGCCCAGCGCGAAGAGGCGGAGATGATCTTCCGCCGTGTGGGCATCACCTTCGCGGTCTACGGCGCCAAGGACGAAGACGGCGCCGGTACCGAGCGCCTGATTCCCTTTGACCTGATACCGCGCATCATCCCGGCCCACGAGTGGCACTCGATGGAGGAGGGGCTGGTGCAGCGCGTGACGGCGCTCAACCGCTTCATCCACGACGTCTACCACGAGCAGGAAATCATCAAGGCGGGCGTCGTGCCGGCCGACCAGGTGTTCCAGAACGCACAGTTCCGCCCCGAGATGATGGGCGTGGACGTGCCGCATCAGATCTATTCGCACATCTCGGGCATCGACATCGTGCGTGCACCCAACGCGCAGGGCGAGGGCGAGTATTACGTGCTCGAAGACAATCTGCGTGTGCCCAGCGGCGTGAGCTACATGCTCGAGAACCGCAAGATGATGATGCGGCTGTTCCCCGAGCTGTTTGGCGAGAACCGCGTGGCCCCGGTGGCGCATTACCCCGACTTGCTGCTCGAGACGTTGCGCGCCGTGAGCCCGGCCACCACCGCCGAGCCGACCGTGGTGGTGCTCACCCCCGGCATGTACAACAGCGCCTACTTCGAGCACGCCTTCCTGGCACAGCAGATGGGCGTGGAACTGGTCGAAGGCCAGGACCTGTTCGTCAAGGACAACTTCGTCTACATGCGCACCACGCGTGGCCCCAAGCGGGTGGACGTGATCTACCGCCGCGTGGACGACGACTTCCTCGACCCGCTGGTGTTCCGCCCCACCTCCACGCTGGGTTGCGCCGGGCTGCTGGGCGTCTACCGCATGGGCAATGTGGCCATCTGCAACGCGGTGGGCACCGGCGTGGCCGACGACAAGTCGATCTACGCCTACGTGCCCAAGATGATCGAGTTCTACCTGGGGCAAAAGCCCATCCTCAACAACGTGCCCACCTACATGGGCCGCAACCCCGAAGACCTCAAGTACATCCTGGCCAACATCAAGGACCTGGTGGTCAAAGAGGTGCACGGCGCGGGCGGCTACGGCATGCTGGTGGGGCCGGCCTCCACCAAGGCCGAGATCGAGGACTTCAAGAAGGCGGTGATCGCCAAGCCGGACGGCTACATCGCACAGCCCACGCTGTCGCTGTCGACCTGCCCGACC
The DNA here is from genome assembly GCF_019635465.1 of Hydrogenophaga sp. Classification (GTDB taxonomy): domain Bacteria; phylum Pseudomonadota; class Gammaproteobacteria; order Burkholderiales; family Burkholderiaceae_C; genus Hydrogenophaga. Next base: position 6,523 of record NZ_JAHBZK010000008.1, on the reverse strand, counting down.
TTCGTGCAAAGCGGTGTCGCGCCGCGTCACATCGACCTGCGGCCGTTCGTGCTGTCGGGCAAGGAGGTGCAGATGGTGCCCGGCGGCCTCACGCGCGTGGCGCTCAAGGAAGGGTCACTGGTGGTGAACTCGTCGCAAGGCGGTGGCACCAAGGACACCTGGGTGCTGGAAGACTGAACGGGAGAAATACATGCTGTCTCGCACCGCCGATCACCTGTTCTGGATGTCGCGCTACATCGAGCGCGCGGAAAACACCGCACGCATGCTCGACGTCAACTACCAGACCTCGCTGCTGCCGCAGTCGGCCGCTGTGGCGCAAGTGGGCTGGGAAGGCCTGCTCACCATCAGCGAGCTGATGCCGGCGTTTCGCGCCAAGTACGGCGACAACGCCATCACCCCGCGCAACGTGCTCGACTTCATGGTGCGCGACGAGAACAACCCGTCCAGCATCGTGGCCTGCCTGCGCGCGGCGCGCGAAAACGCCCGGGCGGTGCGCGGTGCGCTGACCACCGAGCTGTGGGAGATGCAGAACCAGACCTGGCTTGAACTCACGCGCCAGCTGCACGGCAAGACCTTCGAGCGCGACCCGGGCCAGTTCTTTGAATGGGTGAAGTTCCGCTCGCACCTCTCGCGCGGCGTGGCCATTGGCACCATGCTGCAGGACGAGGCCTTCCACTTCTACCGCATGGGCACCTTCCTGGAGCGCTCCGACAACACCGCGCGATTGCTCGACGTGAAGTTCCACGCCATCCACAGCGACTTCTTCGGCGCGGCCAGCGAGCTCGATCAGGAGTACGACTTCTACCACTGGAGCGCCATCCTGCGCAGCGTCAGCGGCTTCGAGGTCTACCGCAAGGTTTACCGCGACGTCATCACGCCCGAGCGCGTGGCCGAGCTCATGATCCTGCGCGCCGACATGCCGCGCAGCCTGGCCGCCAGCTTGAACGAGGTGGTCAACAACCTGGCCGTGGTGGCCAACGACCACAGCAACGAAACCCTGCGCCGCGCCGGCAAGCTCAAGGCCGAGTTGCAATACGGCCGCATCGACGAAATCCTGGCCACCGGCCTGCACGCCTTCCTCACCCAGTTCCTCGACCGCGTGAACGAGCTGGGCTGGCGCATCAGCCAGGACTTTCTGGTGCCGGCGGGGTAGGTCATCTCGCAGGCAAGCGGGTCCGGCCAGGTTGGCCCGCGAATGTGCGCTTTCGCTCGCCCATCAGGGAACCATCAACAAGCACCTGCCACACAGGTCGTACCCGAAGCCGTCGCCATGCACGGCTGTTCGCAGCGTTCAGGCTGCTTTGTCTCTGGTACAGACCGTCATGCAACGCATCAACATCTACTCCGCCACGGTAGGCGATCTGCAATCTCTTGCCATGAAGGCGGGACGAATCCGCCTCAAGAATAACGAGTTGTATGTGCGCCCGCATCGCAGCGGGAACCTGGTGAATCGTGCGGTCGAATCCTTGGTGGGTTTGACGACCACCAAGCGGCAGGTCTTGTTGACGGCGATGCAGTCAATCTGCGCCCGACAGGGTGTGAACTTCGACGCTGCCATGAAAGACGGCTTGGGTAAAGACGCATGGGCTCGGGTCGAATCTGGCAAAGGTGACCTCAAGGCCGATCACATTTCCAAGGCGTTGGACAGATTCACGCAGCTTTCCGATAACCGGGTGATTGAGATAGGAGATGTCATTGGTAAGGGGGGGGCTGGCCGGGTTAAGCGTGCACGGTTTCACAATGATGGCCAAACCTACGCGTTGAAGGAGGTGTTGGAAAATAAATGTGACGCCCCTGGTTTAAAAGAGAAGCGTCTTGAAGTCCAGCGCCGAGAGGTGGTTGCTCACCAAATTGCCGCCAGAACTCGTATACCTGGATGCGAAGTCTCCTATGTTGTCGACACCCAAGGGCTGGTCAATTATGTTCCTACTGGCGACACATACCAAGTAATGAGTTTAGGTCTGGCGAGTGGAGATATGGGCATCAATAAAGACAAAATGGCTGCGCTGAACAGCGAGATAAATAGGACCAACGCGTCCTTGGTTCAGCGGGGTGAGGATGTCTTGGACGAAGCAGGTAGGCGAAGAATCAAGGAAGCCGGTGTAAAGCCAGGCTTTGACGTGTTTGCCGCACACTGTGCAGACCCCACCTCCAAGCTGAGTGTGCTTGATTGGACCAATGGTTTGCGCCAGATTCATTTGGCGGGTATTGCTCATCGAGACATCAAGCCAGAGAACTACCTGCTATCTTCAAAAGGCGTGTGGCAACTCACCGATTTCGGGGTGGCAGGTGCTGAGAACTCGCGGTTTTACTCGGCGGCGGAAGAAATTACTCCATACGCGACCGGCAATGGCAATGATTGGCAAAAGGCCCCCGAGTGGTTGGTCAGCGAGAGCAAGCAAGGATCCGGCTACTACGAGGTCGGGCACAAAGCTGATGTGTTTTCGCTGGGCGTGGCAGTCTTTCGGCACTTGACCGGTGGAAGACTGCCATTTGAAGGTCCTCCCGAGATTTGGTCTAGTACGGTCCACACGGCGCATTACGTTGACAGGGTGATTTCGTATGCCAATTCGGATCTGAATCTCACGTTCTCGGATTGGTATAAACAGGACACCGACGTCGAAATTCCCAAGGAATGGCAGAACTTCTTCAATATGACTTTGTGCCCCGACCCCGCGCAGCGCGCCTCGGCAGAGCAGCTGGCCCAACTGGAAATCTTTCAGGGCTTGCAGGCCAACGAATCCGATCTCAGAAACGAACTGCTGACACGGGCAGGTCACTGAGTCGATACCAACGAATGTCTCCGGTAGCACGTTTTGCGGAATACACCATGAGTGAGCCATCGAAGGAAATGAACAGCCTGCTCGAGGCTTTGGGGCCGGCAATGGATGACTTGGTGCGTGTGTCATTCGACCCCGAGGCCACCGCTTGGACGCTGGCGTTCGACGACGACGCCTTGCTGCTCGAATGGGATGCCGATCTTGATTGCCTGATGGTGCAGGCCTTGCTGGGCAATCCGCCCGAGCACGCCCAGTTGGCGGCATACCGGGCCGCTCTTGCCTTCAACGGATCATGGCGGCATCAAGGCAACGCGCGCATCGCCATGGTCGATGCCGATGGCGATCTGGCATTGATGGTCGAGTTGCCTGCGACGGGCCTGACGACGCAGACATTGCTCAGCGTGTTGACTGGCTTCAGATCCATGGTCCAGGCATGGCGGCAAGTGGTCATGGGTGTTCCCGGTGAAGTGACCGTAGAAAGCGACGCCGCACCGTTTGCGTTCAAGGTTTGAACGCCCGCTCGGGCGCCGTCAGCGGCCGGCCCCCGCCTTCACCGCCTCCCCCAACTCAATCACCGCCATCGCGTAATAACTGCTCCAGTTGTAGCGCGTCACCACATAGAAGTTGTCGGTGCCGGCCACGTAGCTGGGCGGTGCGTCGGCGTTTTGCAGCTCCACCAACGCCAGCTTGCCGGGGTGTTGCAGGGCGGGGCCGTCGAGCACGGCGCCTTTGGCGGTGAAGGCCTCGACGCTGAAGCTGGGCAGGATGTCGGGGGCCAGCAGGGTTTCGAGGTCGAGCTTGTTGTCGTCGAAGCGCACCGGGTAGTGCGTGGGCATGCCGGTTTGCCAGCCGAAGGTCTTGAAGTAGTTGGCCACAGAGCCGATCACGTCGGCCTGGCTGTTGAACAGGTCGACCTTGCCATCGCCGTCGAAGTCGATGGCGTAGTTGGCCCAGCTGCTGGGCATGAACTGCGGCCAGCCCATGGCGCCGGCAAAACTGCCGAGCAGGCTGTGCGGGTCGATGTCGCTGCGCTGGCACAGAGCCAGCAGTTGCTCCAGCTCGTCGCGAAAGAAGGCGCTGCGCGTGGCCGCGCGCGGGTGCACGCTCGGGAAGTCGAACGCCAGGGTGGTGATGGCGTCCATCACCTTGTGGGTGCCGGTGTGGCGGCCATAGAGCGTTTCGACACCGATCACGCCCACCACGAGCGAGGCGGGCACGCCGAACTGGGCTTCGGCGCGCGCCAGGGTGTCGCGGTTGTCTTGCCAGAAGCGCTGGCCGGCGGCGAGGCGGATGGGTTCGATGAAGCGCGCGCGGTAGGCGGCCCAGTTCTTGGGCACGCCGGTGGGCGGCGGGGTGACGCCGCGGATGGCGGCATCGAGCTTGCGGGCGCGGCCGATCTGCTCGCGCACCCAGGTGGCGTCCAGGCCGCGGCGCTGGGCAAGGTCATCGGCGAAGGCCATGGCCGCAGGGACATCGCGGTACAGCGGGCCGGCGTCGGCCACAGGTGCACCGGCGCGGCGTTTGGCGGGGATGTCGGTCTGTGACCAGACCGGGGCGGCTGACAGGGCGGGTGCGCTGAGCAGGGCGGCAAACAGATCGCGGCGATTCATGGCCCCGATTTCATCACGACGACGCGCGGGCGGGCCACGTCATCTGGCGCCATTGACGGCGCAGCTCGCCCAGCGAATCGGTGGACTGTGGCGCGTAGCGCAAGGCCTCCAGCCGAAGCAGCCATTCGCTCACCGCCCGGGCCGGCTCGTCGCCCCATTGGGCGCGGGCGCGTTGGGCCAGTTCGCGCGCGGGGGTGGCGTCAGTCGAACTCACACCCCGCTTGGTCAGCTGGCGCCGTGCATCGCCGAGCAGGCGCAACCAGGGGTCCTGTCGGTGGCGCTCCCATTGGGTCCAAAGGGCGCCGGCCGAGCTGGCCACGACCACCAAGGCCAGCAACAGGTAAGCCAGGTCTTCCCAGGTGGGCGCGTCCACGCCCAGCGAGCGCAGCAGCTCGAACTGGCTGTCTTGCGTGTAGTTGAGCACCCACTGGTTCCAGCTGTTGTTGAGCGCTTCCCAGTTGGCGCGCAGCAGGGCGATGAGGTTGGGGCTGATGGCGGCCTCGATGGCGCCGGCCAACGCGCCGGTGGGTGCGCGCAGGCGCTGCACCGAACCCACGCGGCCCGGGAAGACCGAGCCGGTGGGGTCCACGCGCACCCAGCCGCGGCCCTGCAGCCAGACCTCGGTCCAGGCGTGGGCGTCGCGCTGGCGCACCACCCAGTAGCCGTCGACGCCGTTGAGCTCGCCGCCCTGGTAGCCGGTGACCACACGCGCCGGAATGTCCATGGCGCGCATGAGCACGGCAAATGCGCTGGCAATGTGCTCGCAGAAACCCGCCTTGCGGTCGAACCAGAACTCATCGGCCGTGTGTTGGCCGTACACGCCGGGCTCCAGTGTGTAGCTGTAGCCGCCGGTGCGCAGCCGCTGCAGTGCGGCGTCGACCAGGGCCGGCGCATTCTGCGGGCCCGGGCCGAACTGCTTGCGCAGGTCGTGGGCAAGTTGCAGGGTGCGCGGGTTGAAGCCTGGCGGCAGCTGCAGGTAGTCCTGCAGGCCCAGGCTGGTGTTCAGCGGCCCGTGCTCGAAGCTGAGGTGGCTCTGCGCCCGGTAGCGCACCAGCGAGGCGATGGGACGCTGAGCGATCCATTGCAGCTCGGGCGTCATGCGCACGCGGTTGTTGGGCAGCACGGGCGCCTGGGTGGCGGCCTCCAATACAAACAGCCAGCGGCGGCGGTGTGGCTCCAGCGTGACCTCGTAGCTGATGGCTTCGCCCTGCGGTCGCAGGTCGGCCGCCAGCTGCAGGCGCGAAGGGAAGTCGGATGCCAGGGGCTGCCACTGGCGACCGTCGAAGCGGCTGAGCACCGGGCCACGGAAGTAGCTCAGGCCGGCGGGTGGCGGCGGACCATCGAAGCGCACGCGAAAGGCGATGCTGTCGTCCAGCGCGAGCGAGGCGATGTCGCCCACCCGCATCTCTTCGGACAGGCCGCTGGTGCCGCTGGGGTTGTTGTTGGGCACGCCCCACAACGGCGACAGCCGCGGGAACAACAGGAACAGCACCAGCATGATGGGCGCGCCCAGCAAGGCCATGCCACCGGCGATGCGCGCGGCCTGCGCCAGCGGTGGCCGACCCACCGGCATGTGGGCGTTGACCACGGCGGTCAACAGGCCGAGCAGCGCCACGAGAATGCCCGCCGCCGTGACCAGCGACTGCGAATAGAAGAAGTGCGTGAGCAGCGTGAAGAAGCCCAGAAAGAACACCACGAAGGCGTCGCGGCGGGCGCGCAGCTCCAGCGTCTTGAGCGCGAGCAGCACCACCACCAGCGTGACGCCCGCGTCCTGCCCCACCAGCGTGCCATGGCTGACCCAGGTGGCCACCAGCGCGAGGGCCAGCACCGCGGCGCGCCAGGGCCAGCCGGGCAGGGGGCTCGCCTTCAATGCCAGCCAGGCCCGCCACAGCAGCACGCCGGCGGTGAGCGCGGTGGTCCACACCGGGATGTGTGCCGCCTGCAGTGCCACCACCCAGGCAATGACCGCCAGCAGGAACAGCGTGTCGCGGGCGTCGCGCGGCAATGCCGTCGGCGACCGCAGCGCGAGGAGCGGGGTGCTCAGCACAGCGCCAATGCCTCCAGGCAGCGTTGGCGATGGGCCGGTCCCTGGTCGGGGGCGATTTCTCGCCCCGCCGCGCGAAGGCCGTAGTC
>NZ_JAHBZK010000007.1 GCF_019635465.1 Hydrogenophaga sp. | reverse complement strand
GATCCGCGCGCGTACCTCACGCCGGATGTGGTTGCCGACATCGGCGAGGTCGACGTCGAAACGCTGAGCGCCGATCGCGTGCGCGTGAGCGGGGTGCGTGGCCACCCGAGACCGGCAACGCTCAAGGTCAATGTGTGCCACGCCAGCGGCTGGCTGGCCGAAGGCGAGGTGTCCTACGCGGGCGCGCGTGCGACTGCCCGCGCACGGCTTGCCGCCGACATCGTGCGAGAGCGCCTCGGTGCGACGGTGCCGCTGCGGGCCGACCTTATCGGCGTGGCCAGCGTCTGGGGCGACGACCAGGGGCGCTGGCTGGCCGGCCTCACGGCAGCGCGGGCCGAAGATGTGCGCTTGCGTCTTGCCATGCGCCACGCCGACAAGTCGCAGGCCGAGCGTTTGCTGCGCGAGGTGACGGCGCTCTATACCTGCGGCCCGGCTGGTGGCGGCGGCATTCGCACCAGCCTGCGGCCGACGCTGGGCACTTTGTCGGCCCTGGTCTCGCGTGAGCAGGTGCCCACACGCCACGTGATGGTAAAGGCCGACGCATGACAGAACCCCTGATCACCGTGCCGCTGTGGCGGGCCGCCCACGGGCGCACTGGCGACAAAGGCAATCGATCCAACATCTCGCTGATCGCGTGGAGCCCCGAGCTGTTCGCGTTGATCGAAGCGCAGATCACGGCGCAGAAGGTGCGCGAGCTCTTTGCGCACCGCCAGCCCAGCGGTGTGCAGCGTTACGTGCTGCCACGCCTGCAGGCGATGAACTTCGTGCTCGACGAGGTGCTTGATGGCGGTGTCAACGACTCGCTCAATCTCGACAGCCATGGCAAGGCGCTGTCCTTTCACCTGCTTGCCATGCCCTTGCAGGTGCCGACCAGTTTGATTTCGCAGTTGCGCGGCACTGCCGTGTGACGACCTTTCCCCAGAACCACAGGAGACACACATGACCCGCCTCACCCCATTTCTGTTTGCCCGGCGGACTGCGCTGGCACTGATTGTCTGCACGGCCGCCGCACCATTTGCCGCGTCAACCGCCTTCGCGCAATCGGGCAGCTTCCCCGACAAGCCGATCACCTTCGTCGTGCCCTTTGCCGCTGGCAGCGCCACCGACAGCCTGGCGCGCGCCATCGGCCTTGGCGTGGCGGCCAAAGGCGGCCAACCGGTGGTGGTCGACAACAAGGCCGGCGCCAGCGGCCAGATTGCTGCGCAACAGGTGGCCAAGGCCGCGGCCGATGGGTACACGGTGCTCATCACCACCAACACCACCCACGCGGCCAACGAGCATCTCTACAAAAAGCTCAGCTACGACCCGGTGAAAGACTTTGTGCCGCTGTCCGGCCTGGGCAAGGGCGGGCAGATCCTGGTGGTGCGTGCCGATGCGCCCTTCAAGAGCGTGGCCGATGTGCTTGATGCCGCGCGCCAGGCGCCGGGCAAGCTGTCGTTTGGCAGCGGCAGCTCGTCCAGTCGCGTGGCGGGCGAGTTGTTTCAGCAGATGGCGGGCGTGCAACTGCTGCACGTGCCCTACCGCAGCAACCCGATGGCCATCACCGACTTGCTGGGGGGCCAGATCACCCTGATGTTCACCGACGCCTCCACCGGCGTGCCGCAGATCTCCGCTGGCAAGCTGCGCGCTCTGGGCGTCACCTCGCAACGCCGCATGGCGGTGCTGCCCGAGGTGCCCACGATCGACGCCTCGGGTGTGAAGGGCTACGACATGGGCTACTGGTTTGCCGCCTATGCCCCGGCCGGCACGCCTGCGCCGGTGGTGGCCCGTCTCAACGCGCTGATCGTCGACGCCCTCAAGGGCGCGCCGGTGCAGCAGTTCTTCGCCACCAGCGGTGGCGAGGTGTTCCCCACCACGCCCGACGAGCTGGCCAGGTTCCAGGCCGCCGAAACCGCCAAGTGGGGGCGCGTGATCAAGGCGGCGGGCATCGAGCCGGAGTGATCGCGCTGGAACGACCCGTGGGGCATCATGCTGGGCATGAGTGTCCCTTCAACTTCTTCCACGCCCCTGCGTCTGATGCCGGGCGAAGACCTGCGCGATGCCCTGCAAGCCGCTGTTCGCGCAAAAGGCCAGCAGGCGGCGTTTGTGGTGGCGGGCATCGGCAGCCTGATCGATGCGCAGCTGCGGCTGGCCGCTGCCGATCGCGCGACGGTGGTGCCCGGGCCGAGCGAGATCCTCTCGCTCAGTGGCTCGGTGGGCGCCGACTACACGCACCTGCACATGAGCCTGTCGGATGCGCAAGGCCGGGTGTGGGGTGGGCATGTGCTGCCGGGGTGCGTGGTGCGCACCGCGGCTGAGGTGTTGATCGCCTGGCTGCCCGATTGGGCGTTTTCGCGCGAACCCGACCCGGCCACCGGATACGCCGAACTGGTGGCGCGGCGGCGAGACCTCTGAGAGGGGCTGCTTCACGCCGCAGCAAAAAAGAGGGGAGCCACTGGCTCCCCTTTGGTCTGGCGACGCGCCTGTCGATCAGCGCCCGTGATCAGAGCGAATCGATGAAGCTGCGCAGCTTGTCGCTGCGGCTGGGGTGCTTGAGCTTGCGCACCGCCTTGCTCTCGATCTGGCGGATGCGTTCGCGCGTGACGTCGAACTGCTTGCCCACTTCTTCCAGCGTGTGGTCGGTGGACATCTCGATGCCGAAGCGCATGCGCAGCACCTTGGCTTCGCGCGGGGTGAGGCTGTCGAGGATTTCCTTCACCACCTCGCGCAGGCCGGCCTGCATGGCGGCCTCGATCGGGGCGGTGTTGGTGGTGTCCTCGATGAAGTCGCCCAGGTGCGAATCGTCGTCGTCGCCGATGGGGGTTTCCATCGAGATCGGCTCCTTGGCGATCTTCATGATCTTGCGGATCTTGTCCTCGGGCATCTCCATCTTCTCGGCCAGGATGGACGCATCGGGCTCGAAGCCGAACTCCTGCAGGTGCTGGCGGCTGATGCGGTTCATCTTGTTGATGGTCTCGATCATGTGCACCGGGATGCGGATGGTGCGCGCCTGGTCCGCGATGGAGCGGGTGATGGCCTGGCGGATCCACCAGGTGGCGTAGGTCGAGAATTTGTAGCCGCGGCGGTACTCGAACTTGTCGACCGCCTTCATCAGGCCGATGTTGCCTTCCTGGATCAGGTCGAGGAACTGCAGGCCGCGGTTGGTGTACTTCTTGGCGATCGAGATCACCAGACGCAGGTTGGCCTCGATCATTTCCTTCTTGGCGTCGCGCGACGAGGCTTCGCCTTCGTTCATGCGCTTGTGGATCGCCTTGAGGTGCTCGATCGGCACGACCACGCTGTTCTGGATGTCGATCAGGCCCTGCTGCAGCTCCTGCACCGGCGGGATGTTGCGCTCGAGCACGACGCTCCAGGACTTGCCAGCGGCGGCCTGCTTCTCGACCCACTTGAGGTTGAGCAGGTTGGGCGGGAAGTCCTTGATGAAGGTCTCCTGCGGCATGCCGCACTTGTCGACGATGATGCGGCGCAGCTCGCGCTCTTTCTTGCGCACCTCGTCGACCTGACCGCGCACCGTGCTGCACAGCTTCTCGATGGCCTTGGCGGTGAAGCGGATGGTCATCAGCTTCTCGGTCAGGGCGTGCTGGGTCTTGGTGTAGTTCGCACTGCCGTAGCCTTCCTTGTCGTAGGCCTTGTGCAGCTTCTCGAACATGCCTCGCATGGCGTCAAAGCGCTCCAGCGCTTCGCGCTTGAGTTCTTCGAGCTTGCGGGTCAGCGCCTTGGAGCCGCCCTTGCCATCGTCGTCGTCGGCTTCGTCGTAGTCGTCGAAGTCTTCCTCTGCCACGTAGTCATCGGCCTCGTCGGCGTCGGCAAAGCCGTCCACCACGGTGGAGATGACGACCTTGCCTTCGCGGATCTCTTCGGCCATGGCCAGGATCTCGGCGATGGTGGCCGGCGATTCGCTGATGGCTTCCATCATGCTGTGCAGGCCGCTCTCGATGCGCTTGGCGATCTCGATCTCGCCTTCGCGCGTGAGCAGCTCGACCGTGCCCATCTCGCGCATGTACATGCGCACCGGGTCGGTGGTGCGGCCGAATTCGCTGTCCACCGTGGACAGGGCGGCTTCGGCTTCTTCCTCGGCTTCTTCTTCGGTGGCGGCGGTGGGGCCGGTGTTGTTGAGCAGCAGGGTCTCGGCGTCGGGCGTCTGTTCGTAGACGGCCACGCCCATGTCGTTGAGCAGGGACACCACGACCTCGAGCGTCTCGGCCTCGACCAGCTTGTCGGGCAGGTGGTCGTTGATCTCGCCGTGCGTGAGGTAGCCGCGGGTCTTGCCGAGCTTGATCAGGGTCTTGAGGCGTTCGCGGCGGGCGCGGGCTTCTTCTTCGGACAGGATGGTTTCATCCAGTCCGAATTCCTTCATCAGCGCGCGCTCTTTGGCCTTGCTGATCTTCATGCGCAGCGGCTTGGCCTTCTCGGCCGGCTGCGCTTCCTCGACCACCTCTTCGGTGACGTCCTCGCCCAGATCGCCGTCACTGTCGACGTCGTCCATGTCGCCCAGGTCGTCGCCCATGTCCTCTTCGGACTTGCCGGCGGCGGCTTTGCCGGGCTTGCGACCGCGCTTGGCAGCGGGCGTGGACTTCTCCGCGGCGGCCTTGGCCGGGCGGCCGGGTTTTTTCTTGGCCGGCACCGCGTCGTCGAGCAGTTCTTCGCTCAGCGCTTCGGGTTTGGCCTTTTTGGCGGTGGTCTTGGCTTCGGCCTTGGCGGCCGGGGCCTTCTTGGCAGGCGCGCTCTTGGCGGCGGCCTTGGCGGGGGTCTTGGTGGTCACTGCAGGGGCTTTCTTGGGGGTCGCCACCGGTTGGGCTTTGGCCGTTACGGCCTTCTTGGCAGGGGACTTGGCACTGGCAGCTACGGACGCACTGGCTTTCTTCGCGGGCATGGATACCTCAAAAAAAATCGTCGAACGGACCGGCAGAAACTCGTCAGCCGCCAGAAGGCCCCATCAGATGGTGCCGAACCGGTGGATTTGAAGGGCACTCAAGCCCACCACGCGCCGGTGCGGGTGAGCCTGCAAGCTGTGGGGGCGAACATTTGGTGTGCAGTCCTTGCGGGTTTCCGCGCGCCTTCTCACGGGGGAGACAGGCGGGGTGGCCAGGAGGGTGATCCATGTAGCCCTTGCATGAGGGCCGGGCCGGTGCCGGAGGTGCTGCTGTCGCGCTTGCGGTGCAAGGCGTGGATTATACCGGCGCGGTCACGGTTTGGTCACGAGGTCTGCGCCCGGGGCAATTGGGCCTGCATCAGGGCTTTCTGCCGGCGGCTGAGCTCGTACAGACGCTCCATGCGCTGGGGGTCGGAGGCCGGCAACTGGCTGGTCTTGACGATCTCATCGGCAATGGCGTCCAGGTGAATGGCGGTCACCAGCCGGCGCAAATCGTCCTCGCCGATCTCCTCGATCTCGTAGGTCTGGCCCGTGGGCTGCAGGTGGTCCAGGCCGATCAGGCGGGTGGCCAGGTCGGCAAACGGCTGTCCTTCGACGCCCAGTTGCAGCACGGCCCAGGGTTCGGCGCCGTGTTCGTTGAAGCGCACGTCGATCCACGAGAACAGGTCACCGTGGGGTGACTGCAGCTCGCACAGCACGTGGTGGTCGTCGTTGGTCAGCTGGTCCCAGGCCGAGGAGTTGCGCAGCGCCGCCAGGGCAATGTGCTCGGCCATGGCGATCGACTTGGGTTTGATGGCGTGCCGTGCGCCGGCGCCATAGGCGCGCTGCTTGTAGCGCGACTCGGCGCCACGGCCGCCCTTGCCGCCTTTGCCACCGCGGGCCGTGGGCGTTCGCTCGTTGGCCGACAGGCCCCACAGCTCGGGCAGGTCCTGGGGGTCGAGCTGGGCCTTCTCGGCCAGCACGCCCATGAGCTGTCGCTTGAGCGCGCCCTCGGGCAGCGCCTTCCACAGCGGCGCCGCGTTGGTGACCATGCGCGAGCGGCCCTCCATGGTGGCCAGGTCGCAGCCGTCGGCGGCCGCTTCCACCAGAAATTCGCTCAGCGGGACCGCCTGGCGCACGAAGCGCGCGAAGGCCTCGGCGCCGTGTTCGCGGATGTAGCTGTCGGGGTCGTGCTCGGGCGGCAGGAACAGGAACTTCACGCTGCGCGTGTCGGTGGCCAGTGGCAGGGCGGCGTCGAGTGCCTTGCGCGCGGCACGCCGCCCGGCGCTGTCGCCGTCGAAACTGAACACCACCGCTTCGGTGAAGCGAAACAGCTTGTGCACGTGATCAGGCGTGCAGGCGGTGCCCAGCGTAGCCACGGCGTTGGCAAAGCCCAACTGGGCCAGCGCCACCACGTCCATGTAGCCCTCGGTGACCAGGGCGTAGCCGTGCTGGCGGATGGCGGTGCGCGCCTCGAACAGGCCGTAGAGCTCGCGTCCCTTGCTGAACACCGGGGTCTCGGGCGAGTTGAGGTACTTGGGCTCGCCCTTGTCGAGCACGCGGCCGCCAAAGCCGATGCACTCGCCCTTGACATTGCGGATCGGGAACATGATCCGGTCGCGGAAGCGGTCGTAGCGTTTGGCCTGTCCGTCGTGCCCTTGTTCGTCGGCGTGCTCGATCACCAGGCCCGACTCGGTGAGCAGTGGCGAGGCGTAGTCGGGGAACACATTGGCCAGGTGGCGCCAGCCTTCGGGCGCGTAGCCCATGCCGAAGGCCTTGGCGATCTGCCCGGACAGGCCGCGGCGCTTGAGGTAGTCGATCGCGCGCGGTGAGCCCTTGAGCTCCTTCTGGTAGGCGGCGGCCGCTTTCTCCAGCACCTCATTGAGCGTGGCCTGCTGCTGGCGCATTTGCGCAGCGCGTTCTCGCTCTTGTGGCGATTCGCCGTCGTCGGGCACCTGCATGCCGACCTGCGACGCCAGCTCCTTCACGGCCTCGATGAAGCCCATGCCGGTGTGTTCCATCAGGAAGCCGATGGCGTTACCGTTGGCTCCGCAACCGAAGCAGTGATAGAACTGCTTGGCCGGGCTGACGCTGAACGAGGGCGACTTCTCGCCGTGGAAGGGGCACAAGCCCATGAAGTTGGCGCCGCCCTTCTTGAGCTGCACGTAGCGACCCACCACGTCGACCACGTCGACGCGGCTGAGCAGGTCCTGAATGAAGCTTTGCGGGATGGCCATGGGAAGGGCAGGGAGCTTACCCGGTCGCAAGCCCGTCTTCAGTCGCCGCTGACCACACCTTCGCGGCGCGGATCGGCCCCGCCCAGCCAGCGGTCGCTGCGTCGCACCAGCGCCTGAGCGCCGCTGGTGAGATCGACCTGCTGCACCTGGTGGCCGAGCGACTCGAGCGCCTGCACGGTGGCGGGCGCAAAGCGGTCACGCTCAAGCAGAAGCGGCCCGCCCAGGCTGCCGAAGTTGGGCAGGTCCAGCGCGGCCTGCGGGTGCAAACCCCAGTGCAGGCTGCCCCAGAGGGCCTTGGCGGTGAAGTGGATGATCATGGCGCCGCCCGGGCTGCCGGCGCTCATCACTGGCGCCCCCGTGTTGGCGTCGAACACCAGGGTGGGCGACATGGAGGAGCGCGGTCGCTTGCCCGGCTGCACCCGGTTGGCAATCGGGCGGCCAGCCTCGTCGGATGGCGCAAAGCTGAAGTCGGTGAGCTCGTTGTTGAGCAGGAAGCCGCCGGGGCGCGTCGGGTCGGTGGTGACCATCAGGCGAGCGCCGAAGGCGGCCTCGATGGTGGTGGTCATGGACAGGACATGACCCTGACCGTCCACGATGCTGATGTGGCTGGTGCCCGACTCGGGTTGGTCGGGCATGGGTGCCATGGCCACGGGCGTGCCCGCAGGGCGGCCGGGCAGGGCCTGCGGCAGGCGCGTGGGGCCGATCAGCGCCGCGCGCGCGTTGAGGTAGTCGCTGGTCAGCAGGCTCTGCCAGTCGCCGCCAGGAGCGGGCACGAAGTCGGGGTCGGCGACGTAGAGGGCGCGGTCGGCAAAGGCCAGCCGTGAGGCCTCGGTCCAGGCGTGCAGCCAGTCGGCGCCCGGAATGCCATTGCGCAAGGAGGCCATGGCTTGCGGCGTGCGCGATAACAGTCCCAGGATCTGCCCGATGGCGATGGCGCCCGAACTGGGTGGTGGCATGCCGCACACCCGCCACCAACGCGCACCTGCCCTCAGCGGGTGGCACAACGCGGGGCGTTCGCGGGCCTGGTAGTCGCGCAGGTCGGCCAGGCTCAAGGTGCCGGGAAGGTCAGGGTGCTGGCGCACTTTGTCGACGATGGCCTGGGCGATCGGGCCTTCACTCAAGGCCGCCGGTCCGCGCTCGGCGATCTGGCGCAGCACGGCGGCAAGCTCAGGGTTGCGCAACACATGGCCGACCGGCCAGGGGCGGGCGTCGGGCTGAAAGAAGTACGCGCGCGCCACCGGGTCCCTGGGCAATGCGGTCTCGGCCGACAGCAAGGCGTTCAGGCGTGGGCTGACCGCAAAGCCCTGTTCGGCAAGCGCAATGGCCGGCTCAAACAGGCGCGCCCAGGGCAGGCGCCCATGCTGTTGGTGGGCCAGGGCCAGCATGGGCACCGTGCCGGGCACACCCACCGATCGGCCGCTGGCCACCGCGCGGCCAAACGGCATCAGGTTGCCGTTGCCGTCAAAGAACAGGCGTTCGGTGGCGGCGGCGGGTGCGGTCTCCCTGCCGTCGTAGGCCTGCACGCGGCGGCCGTCCCAGTGCAGCAGAAAGGCGCCGCCGCCGATGCCGCTGGACTGCGGCTCGACCAGTGTGAGCACCATCTGCACGGCGATGGCGGCATCGACAGCGCTGCCGCCGGCGCGCAGCACCTGCAGGCCGGCGTCAGCAGCGAGTGGGTTGGCTGCCGCCACCGCCTGCCGCTCGAACGACCAGCCGGGTTTGGCGGTGAAACCCGATGCGGCTTCGGGTGGCGTTGGTGTGGCGGCCGCCGCGGGCGGTTTGGTCGAAATGGTTGAGCAGGCCGTGAGTGCAAACGCCAGGCACAGTGCCAGCCAAGGGGACAGGCATCGTGTTTGGCGCCAGAGGCAGGCGAACGTGTGGACCGGACGGAACATGGACGTGACTTTACGCACGTGGAGGACGTTTGCGTTGGCGGTGCCATCCGTCACCTTGCGGTGCATCAATCGAGCACCGGTGCCGATATCTATCGTGGTCACTGTGCTGCCACGGCCCGCGGGATCGGCTCTCGGGTCAATGGGGCACGCTAAGGAGACGCCACCTTGCGCACCGAATCCATCCAGTCGATCACCGTTGGTCCTCTCGCTCGCGACATGATCGAGCTCGCCGAAGCAGCCGACCAGGCCCGCCATCGTGCCGTGGTTGCGCTGGGCGATGCGCTGGTGCTTGATGGTTGTCTTGACGCGCAGCAGGTGGATGCCTTGCGGCGCGAGAACCCTGACCTGCTGCGCTCGCGCTCACACGAACTGGTCGAGCGGTTTCTGATCACCGACGAAGAGTGGCAGCGCGCGCTGGCTCGGGTGGCGGGACTGCCCGACATCGATGCGGATGCGTTCGAGACCGAGGCGGGCGTGTCTGACTTGCTGCCCGCATCTCAGGCGCGGGGCTTCGAGGTGTTGCCATTGGGTCATTTGCAGGGGCAGTTCGTGGCGGCTTCCTGGCGACCCACCGACGAGACGCTGCATCAGCAGTTGCAGCAGGCCACAGGCCACGCGGTGTGGATGGTCTGGGCCGATCGCGAAGCCATTCAGCGCAGACAGCTGGGGCAGCGAGCACCCATGACGGTTGGAGGTGCCACCGCAGCACCGACCTTGCGCCGCCCGGCACCGGCGTCGGCAACGACCGTGCACCCGGGTGCGGTCGATCAGCTGGCGCTCGACCAACTGGTGGCTCTGGCCGTGGACGAGGTGGGTGCTGGCCCTGAGACACAGAGCGATGCGGCCGGCAGCGATACCGTTGGCATGGTGCAACTCGTCAATCGCATGATTGCCGACGCTCAGCGCACGGGGGCGTCCGATATCCACATCGAGACCAACGTGGGCGAGCGGCTGACGCTGGTTCGCATGCGCCACGACGGTGATCTCGAGCCCTACCTGTCGCTGCCCGCCAGTCTGCGCGCGCCATTGGTGTCGCGCATCAAGATCATGGCCCGGCTGGACATTGCCGAGAGGCGACGCCCGCAAGACGGCAAGATCGATTTCTCGACCCACGGTGGCGCGCCGCTTGAACTGCGCGTGGCGGTGTTGCCCACGCACGATGGGCTGGAAGATGTGGTGCTGCGGCTGCTGGCTTCCAGCCACCCGTTGCCCTTGTCGCGCCTGGGTCTTCAGGCGCGCGATCGGGCGGCGATCGAAGCGCTGTCGCGCCGCAGCTTCGGCATGGTGCTGGCGGCTGGACCCACAGGTTCGGGCAAGACCACCACGCTGCATTCGATGCTGGCGGAGGTCAATACACCGGAGCGAAAGATCTGGACGGCCGAGGACCCGATTGAAATCACCCAGGCTGGTCTGCGTCAGGTGCAGATGAACGACAAGATCGGGCTGACCTTTGCCAGCGCCATGCGCAGCTTCCTGCGCGCCGATCCCGACATCATCATGATCGGCGAGATCCGCGACACCGAGACCGCGAAGATCGCGATCGAAGCCTCTCTGACGGGACACCTGGTCCTGTCGACGCTGCACACCAACAGCGCGTCAGAGAGCGTCGTGCGACTGCTCGATCTGGGCATGGACCCGATGAACTTTGCCGATTCGCTGCTGGGCATCGTGGCCCAGCGCCTGGTGCGCTGCCTGTGCCCGGCCTGCGCCCGGCGGCGCGCGATCACGTCGTCGGATTGGGATGCGCTGGTCGATGAATACCGGGAGGGCTCGTCTCTCACCCGCGACGAAGCGGGGCAGCGCCTGCTCGAAGCGGCCGGCGTCGACTCGCCAACCGACATCCGCATCGGCCACGCGGTGGGGTGCAGCCAGTGCAAGGACAAGGGACACCGCGGGCGCATCGGGGTCTACGAAATTCTTCAGAACGGGCGCGAGATCCGCACTTTGATCCAAGACCGTGCACGGCCGTCGGTGATTTTCGACACCGCCGTGGCACTGGGCATGCGCAGCCTGCGCCACGACGCGCTGGAGAAGGTCGTGCAGGGACTGATCGACCTGCCCCAGGCGCGTACGGCCTACCACTGAGCGAGGGCTGGCCCGATCACTTCGGTGCGAGGCGGATCGCGCCGTCGAGGCGGATCACCTCGCCGTTGAGCATGTCGTTTTCGATGATGTGCTTCGCCAGTTTGGCGTAGTCCTGTGGCGTACCGAGGCGGCTGGGGAAGGGCACGCCGGCGGCCAGGGCGTCCTGCACTTCCTGCGGCATGCCGAACAGCATGGGCGTGCCGAAGATGCCGGGGGCAATGGTCATGTTGCGGATGCCGTTGCGCGCCAGGTCGCGCGCAATGGGCAGCGTCATGCCGACTACACCGCCCTTGGACGCGCTGTAGGCGGCCTGCCCGATCTGGCCGTCGTAGGCGGCCACGCTGGCGGTGCTGATGAGCACGCCGCGCTCGCCGGTGGACTCCGGCTCGTTCTTGCACATGGCCTCGGCGGCCAGGCGGATCATGTTGAAGCTGCCGACCAGGTTGACCATGATGGTCTTGGTGTAGACGGCCAGCGAGTGCGCGCCGTTCTTGCCCACGGTCTTCTCGGCCGGAGCAATGCCCGCGCAGTTGACCAGGCCCATGAGCTTGCCCATCGACACGGCCTTAGCCACGACGGCCTGGCCGTCGGCCTCGTTGCTCACGTCGCATTTGACGAAGGCGCCACCGATGTCCTTGGCCACCGCCTCACCCTTGTCGACCTGCATGTCGGCGATGACGACCTTGCCGCCGTTGGCGGCCAGCATGCGCGCCGTGCCTTCGCCCAGCCCCGACGCGCCGCCGGTGACGATGAATACCTTGCCTGCGATGTCCATGTGTGCTCCTCGTTGTGCCGCAACCGGCGTTTGACGTTGACGTAAACGTCAATTATGCGTCGGTTGGAGAGCGAGGGAACGACGCCCCGAAGCCTAGTGTCGATCGTCGCCACCAAGGATGTCGTCAATGTCCGTCATTGGCTGGGGGGCCTGGGGTGTTGCGGGATTGGGCTCGCGCGCGACTGCCGGCTGGACCTCTGCGCGACCGGCAAGGATGTCGTCAATGTCGATATGCGTTGATTGCACTTCTGGCGCATCCGCAGTTGGCGGCTCGGACTGTCGTGCGCGAACAGGGTATTGCGATGCATCGCCATCGAACCGGATGTCGGCAGCCGTCAGCGGACGACTGCTGGGCCTCTCGCCCACAAACCGGATGTCTTCCGGTGTGACGTCACGCTCAGCGGGCAGGGGCGGGTGCTCGGCGGCCCAGGCCAGGTCCTGTACGCATTGCCGCAGCGCTTCCTGACCCGACGTGGGGTTGAACAGCACGCGGGCGGCCTCTTTGGCTTTTGGGTGGCCGGACTTTTCGATCAGTCGCGCGGCGCCAGCGCTGGCTTGGCTGGTGTCGACTGGCTTGCGCCGTGCAGGCTGCCAGAGCGCACTGTGATTCAGCTCAGGGAAGCTGGCCTTGGATGGGGTGCCCGCAGCGCCCTTGGCATGCAAGACCTTGGTCGACCCGGGATCCGGCCGAACCTGCTCGGTGACGGGTGCCTGGTGAGCGCGAAGGACGGCGGCTGATGCGTTCCGCGCGGGATTGAACGAAGGGATGGTCATGTCTTGGATTGCTGATAGGGCGCTGATGCCGGCTCGTTGGCAGGTTACGGCTTGGTGACAAAGGGCGGGTTGTGGTTCCAACCCGGCAGGCGCCCTGGTGCGCTTGCCATGGGTGCTGAGGGTTCACATGACTGTCACCAAACCGTCACGTCATGGCGCCACACTGCCCGTCCGATCCCTCAGCGCTGCTCCGCCCGGCCCACCATGTCCCCTCAAACCGACGATTTCATGCGCCGCGTCAGCGAAGACCTGATGGACGGCTACGACGAAGAGCTGGAGATGGAGATCGAGGACCGCGACCTCGATGAAGAGGCCGATCCGGCGATTGCGGCCGAGCGGCGCGAGGCGCGTCGGGTGTATTTCCGCGAGCTGTTCCGGCTGCAGGCCGAGCTGGTGAAGCTGCAGGACTGGGTGGTGCACACCGGACACAAGGTGGTGGTGCTGTTCGAAGGCCGCGACGCGGCCGGCAAGGGCGGGGTGATCAAGCGCATCACGCAACGCCTGAACCCTCGGGTGTGCCGCGTGGTGGCGCTGCCCGCGCCCAACGACCGCGAGCGCACGCAGTGGTACTTCCAGCGCTATGTGACGCAGCTGCCCGCCGGTGGCGAGATCGTGCTGTTCGACCGCAGTTGGTACAACCGCGCCGGCGTCGAAAAGGTCATGGGTTTTTGCAACGCCGACCAGGTGGAGGAGTTCTTCCGCACCGTGCCCGAGTTCGAGAAGATGCTGGTGCGCTCGGGCATCCAGCTGGTGAAGTACTGGTTCTCGATCTCGGACGAAGAGCAGGAGGCGCGCTTTCTCGGTCGCATCCACGACCCGCTCAAGCAGTGGAAGCTCAGTCCCATGGACCTGGAGAGCCGCCGGCGCTGGGAGCTCTACACCAAGGCCAAGGAAGAAATGCTGGCGCGCACCAACGTGCCGGAGTCACCCTGGTGGGTGGTGCCGGCCGACGACAAGAAGAAGGCGCGCCTGAACTGCATCCACCACCTGCTGTCACTCATTCCGTACCACGAGGTGGAGCGCGCAGGCATCACGCTGCCGGAGCGCATTCGCCACGAGGGCTACCGCCGCCACCAGGTGCCCGGCGAAATCTACGTTCCGCCGACGTACTGAGCCCGCTACCCATGAAAAAGGCCCGCATCGGCGGGCCTTTTTCATGGTGTGTGCGGGTCACTTGTAGCCGGCGCGGTCCAGCATCTGCTGCACCTTGGTGAGGTTCCTGGCCACCGAGGCCAGCGGCACGGTCTCGGCCTTGAAGTCGTCGCCGCCCATGGCCTTGAGGGCTGCGTTGGCGATCTTCACGCCCTTGGCGGCCGGGAACTCGTTGTTGCCGTTGGCGAAGTACTCCTGTGCCGAGGGGCTGGCGAGGTATTCCATGAAGGCCATGGCGGCTTCGGGGTGCTTGGCGTGGCGGGCCACGGCCGCACCCGAGATGTTGACGTGCGTGCCACTGGTGCCCTGGTTGGGGAACACCACGCGCACGCGCTCGGTCACGGCGCGGTCCTCGGGCTTGTTGGACTTGAGCATGCGCGCGAAGTAGTAGCTGTTGGTCAGCGCCACGCCGCATTCGCCGCTGGCCACGCCCTTGATCTGGTCGGTGTCGCCGCCTTTGGGGTCGCGCGCCATGTTGTCGACCAGGCCCTTGAGCCAGGCTTCACCCTTCTGGTCGCCCAGGCGTTCGACCACGGTGGCAAACAGCGACAGGTTGTAGGGGTGCGAGCCCGAGCGGGTGCACAGCATGCCCTTGAGCTTGGGGTCGGCCAGCTGCTCGTAGGTGGCGACGTCGGCGGCCTTGACGCGGGTCGGGTCGTAGACGATCACGCGGGCGCGGGTGGAAAAGCCGGTCCAGGCCACGCCATCGGGCGTGGCGGCGCTGCGCAGGTTGGCGGGAATGGTGGCGTCGAGCTTGGCCGACTTGATGGGCAGGAACAGGCCCTGCGATTCGGCCACCGCCAGGCGCGCGGCGTCGACCAGCAGGATCACGTCGGCCGGGGAGGCTGCGCCCTCGGCGCGCAGGCGCGCCACGATGCCGGCGTCGTCGGCGTCCACGCGGTTGATTTTGATGCCGGTGGCCTTGGTGAAGTCGCTGTAGAGAGCCTCGTCGGTCTGGTAATGGCGGGCCGAGTACAGGTTGAGCACCTTGTCTTCGGCGTGGGCAGCGGTCCAGCCGGCGCTCAGGGCGGCAGCGGCAAGCAGACTCAGGGTGAAGCGGCGGTTGGTGGTCATGGGGAGGTCTCTCGAATCGAAATCGGCGATCAGGTGAACGGCTTTGGAACAATGTGCGGTTTGCCGGGTTCCAATCTCGGTGCATGCTAACAGAAACGAGAATGGTTCTTAATAAGTGTCTGGGTCGTTGGGCGGGGCTTTTCGCCGCCCTGGTGCTGGCGGGTTGCGCCAGCGTGAGCACGCCGCCGGCGCCACCCGAGGTGGTGGCGCCCGCCCAGCCTGAGCCGCCCGTGGTGCTGACCCGCGCACCGCGCGTGGGGCTCGCACTGGGTGGCGGGGCCGCGCGCGGCTTTGCTCACATCGGCGTCATCCAGGAGCTTGAACGCGCGGGTGTGCGGCCGGACATGGTGGCGGGCACCTCGGCGGGCAGCCTGGTGGCTGCGCTGTATGCCAGCGGCATGACCGGCACCGAACTCGAGCGCAAGGCCCTGCAGATGCAGGAGGCCGAAATCGCGGACTGGTCGCTGCCCATCCTGGGGCGCGGTCTGCTGCGCGGCGAGGCGCTGCAGCGCTATGTGCGCCGCTCGGTCGACAACCGGTTGATCGAAGACATGGCACTGCCGCTGGGCATCCTCGCCACCGACCTGCACAGCGGCCGCGGCGTGCTGTTCAGGCGCGGGGACACCGGCATGGCGGTGCGGGCGTCGAGCTCGGTGCCGGGCGTGTTCTCGCCGGTGTCCATCGCAGGCACGGAGTACGTCGATGGCGGTCTGGTGGCGCCGGTGCCGGTGCGTCAGGCGCGGGACATGGGCGCCGAGGTGGTGGTGGCGGTGGACATCTCCAGCGCGCCGGAGGGCAACACCGCCTCGGGCAGCCTGGAGGTGCTGCTGCAGACCTTCGCGATCATGGGCCAGAACATCAACCGCCACGAACTGGTGGGGGCCGATGTGGTGGTGCGTCCGGCACTCAACGGCATGGGTGGCGCCGACTTTTCGGTGCGTCAGCGCGCCATCGAGGCGGGGCGGCAAGCCATGCGCGCGGCGCTGCCGGCACTCATGCGCGTGCTGGTGGAAAAACGGCAGCCGCTGTGAATGGGGTAGCCGAAGCCGACGCCTAGAACCGGTGATCCCGGTGGCGCATCGACAGCCAGGCGAACAGCAGGCCGACCGCTGCCCCACACACCGCGTCGATCGCCACATGCTGGCGGATCGCCAGCGTCGACCAGACGATGGCCAGGCATTGGGCAACGATGGCCCAGCGCGTCCATACCGGCGCGCCCACGGTGCGCATCTGGCCCAGCAGCCAGAACGTGGCGTGCACGGCGGCCGCGACGTGCAGTGACGGGCAGGCATTGCCCGCGGCGTCAATGCCTTTGAGGAAGGCCAGTTGGGGGTGGGCCGACCAGTCGACGTCGAAGTGCGGGGTCTGGGTGGGCCACAGCCAGAAGATGCCCAGACTGAGGGCGCACATCAGGGCCACCCAGGCGCCGTAGCGCAGCAGCGAGCGAAAGTCGCCAATGAAGGCTGGTGGCAGTGAGACGAAGACCCACAGCCAACCGTAGGCGTACAGCGCCACAGGGGTGACGGGGATCCAGTGATCGAGCGCGAGCGCCGGCACCACGGTCGGCGTGCCGCCGGGGTGCTTCAACACCCAGAAGTAGGCCTGGAAGAACAGCACCATGAAGGCCGCCGTGCCCACGGCCTTGAGGTACCACAGGGTCGCAAAGCGCTGGGCGAGTTGGCGGGACCAGCCCGTGGTGGGGTCGTGCATCGGGTGTGGGGCCGCGAAAGGGACGTCAGACGATCGCGGCGTACTGTAGCCGAGCCCTGTGGTCAGGCCTGTGACGGGCCCATGGTGCGGGGGCATGAAACAGGGGCGCGTCGCTATAATCCGCCGCTTCTTCAGGATTGCTCAGGGCATGCCCGAGTGGTTTGCCCCTGACCACCAGGGCCATCACCGATCCCGCCCGTGTACCGGCCTGATTCATTACTCCAAAGACCGATGACCGCCCGGTGGCAGCGCCGGCGGGAGGGAACGACATGAATGCGCTCGAACTG
Source organism: Hydrogenophaga sp. (assembly GCF_019635465.1). Classification (GTDB taxonomy): domain Bacteria; phylum Pseudomonadota; class Gammaproteobacteria; order Burkholderiales; family Burkholderiaceae_C; genus Hydrogenophaga. Next base: position 199,075 of record NZ_JAHBZK010000007.1, on the reverse strand, counting down.
ATCCGCCAGTTCCTGGTTGATCGCCTTGGTGTGGCCGAGGCCGATGTGAAGCCCGACGCCGTGCTGGCCGACCTTGGCGTGGACTCGCTCATGCTGGCCGAGCTGATGTTCGAGGCCGAAGACCGCCTGGGCATCGAGATCGCCTCCGACCAGACGCCGCCGAGCACCGTGGCCGACATGGTGGCCATCATCGAGGCACTGTCGTCGACCAAGACGGGGTAAGGATGACGCGGCGTCGGGTCGCCATCACGGGTCTGGGCCTCGTGAGCCCCTACGGGGCCGATCTCTCCGATTTCTTTGAACGCCTGTGCGCTGGTGAATCGGCCGTGCGCTGGATGGTCACGCAAGACGAGCCGCGTCCGCTGAAGACGCCGTTCGTGCTGTGTCAGGGGTTCGAGCCCGACCGCGTGCTCGGCAAACCACTCGCGTCCATGATGGAGCGCTTTGCCCACCTTGGCATGACGGCGGTCTTCAATGCCTGGCAGGACGCCGCCCTGCCGCGCTCTGCCAAGGACGATGACAGCGACCGTTCTGGCTGGGGCTGCTCCTGGGGCACGGCACTGGGCGGCCTGGCCGCGCATGAGCGCGGCGCCCGCGATCTCTGGCTCAAGGGCCGCGAGCGTGTCTCGCCCTTGTCGGTGGTCATGGGCATGAGCAACGCGGTCAACGCGCACGCGTCCATCCAGCTCGGCCTGGGCGGCGTCAGCAGCAGCCACACAGCCGCTTGTGCCTCGGCGTCGATCGCCATCGGCGAGGCTTACCGGCGCGTGCGCTCTGGCGAGGCCACGGTCATGGTCACCGGTGGCTCGGATGTCTGCCAATCGGTCAGCGTGGTGCGCGCCTGGGAGGCCATGCGGGTCATGGCGCAAGGCGATGAACACACCTCTGCGCAGGCCTGCCGGCCGTTCGCTGCCGACCGCACCGGCCTTGTGCTGGGCGAGGGTGGGGCAGCGCTGGTACTCGAAGACTGGGACCACGCGGTGGCGCGCGGTGCGCGCATCCACGCCGAGTTGATCGGCTACGCCACCAACTGCGACCACAGCCACCTGGTGCGGCCTGATCGTTCAGGTCAGGCGCGCGCCATGCGCGGCGTGCTCGACGACGCGGGCATCACCGCCGATGCGGTGGGCTACATCAACGCGCATGGCACGGCCACACCCGAGGGTGACCCGATCGAGGTGCAGTCCATCGTCGATGTGTTCGGCGCTCGCGCGCCCGGCTTACCGGTCAGTTCCACCAAATCCATGCACGGTCACCTGCTGGGTGCCGCCGGCGCCATCGAAGCCGTCGCCACCGTGATGGCGCTGCGCGAGCAAGCCATACCACCCACCGCCCACCTGTCCGGTCGGCTGGACCCCGCCTGCGAAGGCGTCGACCATGTGCTCGAAGGTCGGCGCGTGAATGGGCTGCGTGTGGCCTTGTCCAATTCATTTGCCTTCGGGGGCAGCAACGCCGTGCTGGCGTTTGCCGCCACTCCCGCCTGACGCCCAAGCGTCCCACGAGGAAACCATGTCGTCCGAGACCGTCGATCCCACCGCCGTCGAACAGCTGCTGCCCGAACTCATCGCGCTGATCATCGAAGCCCTCAACCTGGAGGTGAGCGCCGCCGAGGTCGACCCGGACGCGCCGCTGTACGGCGAAGGCCTGGGCCTGGACTCGATCGACATGCTCGAGATCGCTCTCGTCATTTCCAAGCGCTACGGCTTTCAGATGCGCTCGGACAACGACGACAACCTGAAGATATTCGCGAGCGCGCGGTCCCTGGCCGCGCACGTCGTGCAACACCGCACCACATGAATGCCCTTGGCTGGCTGCGAACCGCCCTGGTCGGCCTGTTGCTGCTGGCCTGGATGTTGGCGTCGCACCTGGGGTCGATCGGCAAAGGGCCTGCCGACCTGAACGCAGCCGTGGCCATCGCCCCCGTGTTGCTGGCCTTCGGCATCGTGATTGCGCGCACTTGTGCACCGGTCTGGCGGGTGGTGCTGTGGCTGCTCTGCCTGGCTCTGTTGTGGGCGCTGTGGCCGGTGCTGCGCACCCAGATCGCGTTGCTGCACTACCTGCCGCACCTGGGCGTTCACCTCGCGCTGGCGGCCTGGTTTGGAGCCTCCTTGCGGGGTGACGGCGACCCGTTGATCACGCGCTTCGCCCGCCATTCAATGGGGCAGTACCTTTCGCCGGCGAAGCTGCGCTACACCCGCCAGGCCACGCTGGCCTGGACGCTGTATTTCGTGATCAACGCGGCGGTGTCCACCGGGCTCTTCCTGTGGGCGCCGCGCGAGGTCTGGTCGGTGTACGGCAACATGCTGACGGGCCCTCTGGTGGGCCTCATGTTCGTGCTCGACGCACTGTGGCGCCGTGTGGTGTTGCCACCTCATGAGCGGCCGACGCTGAAGATGGTGGTGCAGTCCTACCGCCAAGACCTCGCCCGGCGGCGCGCCACGCGGGAGCCGACATGACGGCCGCTGCACGCGCACAGGGCGTCGTCCCATTGCCTGCTGATCCCATGGACGTATCGACGCCGCTGGTCACCGGTCTGGGGCTGGACGACGTGCTGGCCTGGACGCCCGGTGCCGCCGTGACCGTGCGCCAGTACATCGCCGACGCCCAGGCGTTGGCCGGGCGGCTGCCGCCGCAAGGCGATCTGATCAACCTGTGTGAAGACCGCTACCGCTTTGCCGTGGGTTTTGCGGCCGGTCTGCTGCGCCAGCGTGTGAGCCTGCAACCTTCGTCCCAGCTGGCGCACAGCCTGCTGCAAGTGGCTGAGGATCACCCGGGCGCGGTGTGTCTGGTGGAGCGCGACGATGTCGACACGGGCGGCTTGCCGCGGCTGGCGGTCGGTCCCGGTGAGGGTCGACCCGACGCGGTGTACGACATTCCCGCCATCGAACACACCCGGCTGGCGGCGATCCTGTTCACCTCCGGCTCGACCGGGCGGCCGCAGCCGCACCGCAAGCACTGGGGTCGGCTGGTGCGCAACGGGCGTGCCGAGGCAGCAGCGCTGGGGCTGGACCGGCAACCCCATGTCCTGGTCGGCACGGTGCCGGTGCAACACAGCTACGGCTTCGAATCCACCTTTCTGCTGGCCTTGCACGGTGGCTGCGCGTTCTGGAGCGGCAAGCCGTTCTACCCCAGCGACATCGATGACGCGCTGGCCAGGGTGCCTGCACCGCGCATGCTGGTCAGCACCCCGTTTCACCTGGCCAACTGGCTGGCCGCGGGTGTGAGCGGGGGGCGTGTGGAGCGTGTGCTGTCGGCCACCGCGCCGCTGGCCGAGGGCCTGGCCCGCCAGCTGGAGGCGGCCACCGGTGCTGAGGTGCACGAAATCTATGGCTCCACCGAGTCGTCGGCGCTGGCCAGCCGGCGCACCGTGCTGGGCGCGGCCTGGACGCCGATGCGCGACGTGACGCTGCAGGCCGATGGCGATGTGACGCACGCCGAAGGCGGGCACGTCGAAGGGCGCGTGCCGCTGGCCGATTTCATCGAGACCTTGCCCGACGGACGCTTTCTGCTGCACGGGCGCCATGCGGACCTGATCAATCTGGCCGGCAAGCGCACCTCTCTCGCTTACCTCAACCAGCAATTGGCCGGCATCGAGGGCGTGACCGACGCGGCCTTCTTTCTGCCCGACGAGGCCGCTGCCAGCGAGCAGGCCGCGGGGCTCACCCGCCTCGTCGCATTTGCGGTGGCGCCGGGCCTTGGCAGCCAGGCGCTGCTGCAGGCCTTGCGTGCACGCGTGGACGCCATCTTTCTGCCGCGTCCGCTGGTGCTGCTGCCGGCCTTGCCGCGCAATGCCACGGGCAAGCTCACGCGCGATGCGTTGCAGACCCTCTACCGCCGCGAGGTGCTCGGTGAGTCCGCCTGAGTCCTCGGCCCCGGTGACCCCATCGGCGTTGCCCCAGGTGCCGGAGCCGCTTGAGCGTGCGTGGCAGGTGCCGCTGGACCACCCGGCCTTCGCGGGGCACTTTCCCGGGCACCCGGTGCTGCCCGGTGTCGTGCTGCTTGACCTCGCGCTTGAGGCCGCGCGCAGCTTCCAGACTTCGGCGGCCGATGGGGTCTGGCTCGTTCCGCAGGCCAAGTTCCTGCAGGTGGTCAGACCCGGCGACCGACTGCTGCTGCGGCTCACACCCACCGCCACCGGCACGCTGAACTTCGAATTCCGGCGCGACGGCGAACAGGTGGCCAGCGGCCAGTTGCGGGCCGGCGCGGCATGACGGCCCCCAAGGCGCCCGCCTGGCGCGCGCAACCCGAACGCGGCCACCAGCTGGTCATGCGCCTGATGGTGCTGATCTCGCTGATCCTGGGTCGCCGGCTCAGCCGCTGCGTGCTGCACGGCATCACGCTGTACTTTCTGCTCTTCGGTGCGTCTGCCCGGCGCGCCAGCCGCGAGTACCTGTCGCGCGTCTTGGGCGGGCCTGTGCGCTGGCGCGACCTGTACCGGCACCTGCTCGCATTTGCCACCACGGTGCACGATCGCGTCTACCTGCTCAAGGACCGCTTCGACCTGTTCGACATCGAAATCGAAGGCAGCGAGGCCTTGCTGGACGCGATGGCCGACGGGCGTGGCGTGCTGCTCATGGGGGCGCACCTGGGTAGCTTCGAGGCCTTGCGCTGTGTGGGCCGGCGCCACCCGGGCATTTCGGTGTCCATGCTCATGTACGAGGACAACGCGCGCAAGGTCAACGCCGCGCTGCAGGTCATCAACCCGGCCCTGCAGCAGGAGGTGGTGCCACTGGGCCGACCCGACTCGATGATCGAGGCCGCCGCCCGGCTTGAGCAGGGGCACCTGCTCGGTCTGCTGGCCGATCGCTCGCTGCACAACGACGCGCGCGCCACGCACGACTTTCTGGGGGCGCCCGCGCCGTTTCCGACGGCACCCTGGCGGCTGGCGGCGGTGTTCAAACGCCCGGTGTTCTTCATGGCCGGGCTGTACATGGGGGGCAACCGCTACCGCCTGGTGTTTCGGCCCCTGGGCAACTTTGCGGCGGTGCCTCGCCTCGAACGCGACAAGGCCATCGACGGTATCCGGCAGGCCTATGTGCAAGCATTGCAGGCCTGCTGCCGGCAGGCGCCGATGAACTGGTTCAACTTTTTCGACTTCTGGCGCGCATGAGGTTTCGTCTGCTGCTGTCTTTGGTCTTGCTGCTGATGGCGCCGCTGGCGCAGGCGCAGGACCTGCTCGATCAACTCATGGCCCGCCTGGCGACCAACGCGGGCGGGACAGTGCGCTTTGTCGAACTGCGTCACCTGGCCATGCTCGATGCCCCGCTGCGATCGACCGGCGAGATGATCTACAACCCGCCGGACTGGCTGGAGCGTCGCACCCTGCGCCCCCGTGCTGAGCGGGTGCTGCTCTACAAGGACACCATCACCATCGAGCGCGAGCGCACCCGTATGAGCGTGCAGATCGCGCAGCGCCCCGAAGTGCAGGCCTTCGTGGCCAGCATCCGCAGCACCTTGCGCGGCGATCGCGCCGGGCTGGAGCGCCACTACAAACTTCAACTGCAGGGCAGCCTGCGCCGATGGACGCTGGTGCTGGAGCCCATCGAGCCCGCCATGCGGGCCATCGTCACCCGCATCACGCTCAACGGCGACGACATCAATGTGCGCCACATCGAATACGCCCAGGCCGACGGCGATCGTACCGAGCTGCAACTCGAGCCGATGGTGACCCGATGAAGGTGCGTGCGCGGTTGGTGCTGGCGGCGACCTGGCTGGCAGCCATGCTGCTGGCGGTCTGGTGGGTGTCGCACAGTCGCTTCACCACCGATCTGTCGTTCTTTCTGCCGTCCGAGCCCACGCCCGAGCAGGAGGTGTTGGTCGATCAGCTGCGCGAAGGCGTGGTGTCGCGGTTGCTGATGGTGGCGATTGAAGGCGGCGACGCGCGAAGCCGTGCGCAGGCTTCGCACGCCCTGCGCGACCGGCTCGCCGCCGACCCGGCGTTTGTGTCGGTACAGAACGGCGAGCTGGGCGCGCTCGATGGCGAGCTGTCGGTGCTGATGCGCCACCGTTACCAGTTGAGCCCGGCAGTGACTGCCGATCGCTTCAGCGTCGACGGCCTGCGCTCGGCGGTGCTCAACACCATCGACATCGTGTCTTCGCCGGCCGGTCTGCTGCTCAAGCCGCACTTTCTGCGCGATCCCACGGGCGAAGTCATCGAGTTGCTGAGCGGCCTGCAATCCCAGGGTCAGCCGGCCATGGCCGAGGGCGTGTGGTCTTCGCGCGATGGCCAGCGCGCGCTGCTGCTGTTGCAGACCCGTGCGCTGGGCGCCGACACCGACGGCCAGGCGCAGGCCGTTGAGCGGGTGCAGCAGCTGTTCGCCGAGGAATCTCAGGCCACGCCCGCGCTGAGCCTGCAGGTGGCCGGCCCGGGGGTGTTTGCGGTGCAGACGCGCGCTGCGGTGAAGGCCGACGTGGCGCGCCTCACGCTCATGAGTGCGGCCGGCATCAGTCTGCTGCTGTGGCTGGTCTACCGCCGCCCCTGGCCGCTGCTGCTCACGCTGGTGCCGGTGCTCAGCGGCGCGCTGGCCGGCTTGGTGGTGGTCTCGCTGGTGCACGGGTCGGTGTTCGCCATCACCGCCGGTTTCGGTGCGGCGCTCATTGGTGAGGCGGTCGACTACGGCATCTATTACTTCGTGCAGGCCGGCCGCGGGGATCTGCGCGAATGGCACAGCCGCTTCTGGCCCACGATCCGCCTGGGCGTGGCCACCTCGGTGCTGGGCTTCGGTGCACTGCTGTTTGCCGGTTTTCCGGGGCTGGCGCAACTGGGCCTGTATGCCTTGAGCGGCGTGGTCACGGCCTCGCTGGTGACGCGCTTCGTGCTGCCCGCGATGGCGGGTCAGGTGCAGGTGCGTACGCCCGGTCTGCCCCCAGGTTTTGTCGGTCTGGTGCGCCGCGCGCGTGCGCTGCGCTGGCCGGTGCTGCTGCTGGGTGCGATCGCGCTGACCTATCTCGCCATGCACCGGCAGGCCCTGTGGGAGCCCAATTTGTCGGTGCTCTCCAGCATCACCGAAGCCGATGCGCAGCGCGACACGCAATTGCGCAGTGACCTGGGCGCACCCGATGCGCGCTACATCGTGGTGGTGCGTGCGGCCAGCCGCGAGCTGGCTCTGCAAGGCGCCGAGCTGGCCGGCGAGCGCCTCGCGCCCCTGGTTGAGCAGGGACGCATCGGCGGCTTCGATTCGCCCGCCCGCTTTCTGCCGAGCGAGGCCTTGCAGTCGCAGCGCCAGGCCAGCCTGCCCGAGTCGCAGGTGCTGAAGGGCCGACTCGACGACGCCCTGGCCGGTCAGCCCATCTCACCCGCGCGCCTTGCGCCTTTCGTCGCGGAGGTGGCCCAGGCGCGCACGGCGCCACCGCTGCGCCGCGCCGATCTGGACGGCACCGCGCTGGCCCTGGCGGTCGACTCGCTGTTGCAGTCGCACCCCTCGGGGTGGACGGCCCTGCTGCCCCTGCGGCCGGTGGCCGGGCAGGGCGGCTCCGATCTGCCGGCGCACGAGCTGGAGCGCGCCCTGCAAGGCAGCGGCGCCTTGTTTGTCGACCTCAAGGCCGAGTTCGAGCACATGTACGCCGACTACCTGCGCCAGGCCATCGTGTTGTCCTTGCTGGGCATGGTGGCCATCGTGGCGCTGCTCTCGCTCACCTTGCGCTCCGCGAGGCGGCTGGCGGCCGTGCTGCTGCCGCTGGTGGCGACGGTGGCGGTGGTGATGGCCGGCCTTCATCTGGGCGGTGCGCGCCTGCACCTGCTGCACTTGGTGGGCATGCTGCTCATCGTGGCGGTGGGCTCCAACTACGCCCTGTTTCTGGAGCGCTGGTGCAGCGACCCGGCGGCGGACGCCACCTCGCTGCTGTCGGTGCTGGTGGCCTGCGGCACCACGGTGATCGGCTTTGGCGCGCTGGCCATGTCGGCGGTGCCGGTGCTGCAGGCGGTGGGGGCCACCGTGGCGCCCGGCGCCTTGCTGGCCCTGGTGTTTGCGGCGGCGCTCGCGCCGCGGGAGCGGGCGGCATGAACGCCGTGCCGGGGCAGGGTTTCACGGGCCGCGCACCCTGGCGGCTGGTGTGGCTGCCCGGTGCGGCCATGCGCGCGCAGGACGTCGTGGACCAGGGCTTCGATCGCCAGGCACAGGCCGCGGGCCTGGACCTTGATCTGGTGGCGGTGGATCTGCAGGCGCAACGACTGGACGGTGTGGACCAGTTGCAGGCCCTGGTGGATCAGCATCTGCGACCAGTGCGCGCGCAAGGCACGCGGGTCTGGCTGGCCGGCATCTCGCTGGGCGGCTGGCAGTCGGTGCTGTGCGCGCGGCGCTGGCCCGAGGCCGTGGATGGCTTGTGCCTGCTCTCGCCCTACCCGGGCGAGCGCAGCGTGTGGCGACGCATCGAGCTGGCCGGCGGCCTGGACACCTGGACCCCACCCGCTGTGCCCGACGACCCGGTGCTGGAGACCTGGGCCTGGTGGCAACAACCTCCGCCCGATCTGCCGGTGTGGATGGGCTATGGCGTGCGCGACCGCTTTGTCGATGGCATGGCGCGCATGGCCTCGCGCCTGCCGCGTTCATCGGTGCACACCCTCGATGGCGACCACGACTGGGCGTGCTGGCAGGGTCTTTGGCAGGCCTTCGTCGCCCACGCGCGTGCGGGCGGCAGCGAGGTGGCGCCGTGAGCGCGCGCTGGCGTCCGGCACCGGCCTTGCCGGCCTCACTGCTGTTGCACGGCGTGGCCGCGGGCGCCGCGCTGTGGCAACCGGCGTGGTGGCCCTGGGCTGCGTCGGCGGTGGTGGCCAATCACGCCGCGCTGGTGGGCGGCGGTCTTTGGCCGCGCTCGCAATGGCTGGGCGTCAACTGGGCCCGCTTGCCCGCGGGCGAGGCCACGCATCAGGCCATCGCCCTCACCATCGACGACGGCCCCGACCCGGCCGTCACGCCGCAGGTGCTCGATGTGCTCGACGCGCTGGGTGCGCGCGCCACGTTCTTCTGTATCGGCCATCGCGCCCAGACCCACGCGGCGCTGTGCCGCGACATCGTGCGCCGCGGCCACCGGGTGGAAAACCACGGCTTCAGCCACTCGCACGCGTTCTCGGTGTTCGGCCCGTCGCGCATGCGCGACGACATCCTTGCCGCGCAACACATGCTCAGCGACATCACTGGGCAGGCGCCGCGCTTTTTCCGTCCCACCGCCGGCCTGCGCAATCCCTGGCTGGACCCGGTGCTGCACGAGCTGGGGCTGACCCTGGCCAGCTGGACGCGGCGCGGCTTCGACACCCGAACCGGCGACGCCGCCACCGTGCACCGTCGTCTGACGCGCGGGCTGCAAGGTGGCGACATCCTGTTGTTGCACGACGGCCATGCCCGCCAGACCGCGCAGGGCACGCCGGTGCTGAACGCCGTGCTGCCCTTGCTGATGGCCGACGCGCATCGGCTGGGGCTTCGCACGGTCACCCTTGCGCAATGCCTGCCATGAACAGCGCGGCCATTCAGCAGCTTGTGGACCACGCCAGTGGGCGCTTCGCACACGCCGGGCAATTCGCATACCACTACGCGCGCGGCAAACTGGGGCACGACACCCTCTTTCACGAAATCGTCCGCACCGGTTTGCTGGGCGACGCGGGCCGCGTGCTCGACCTGGGCAGTGGCCAGGGCAGCCTGTTCGCCTGGCTGCTCAGCGCTCGCGAACTGGCCGACGCGGGCCAATGGCCCGCCGAGTGGCCGCAACCTGAGCGGCATACGCAGTTGCAGGGCATTGAACTCATGGCGCGCGACGTCGAGCGCGCACGGCGCGCCTTTGGCACAGACCATCCGGTGGTCTGCATCGAACAGGGCGACATGACCGAGGTGGCCCTGGGTCGGCCCGACGCCATCACCATTCTGGATGCCCTGCACTATGTCGACCCTGCGCGCCAACGCGCGCTGCTGGGGCGCATCCGCGACGCCTTGCCGCGCGGTGGCGTGTTTCTCACCCGCATTGGCGACGCCGACGCCGGCTGGCGGTTTCATGTCTGCAATGGTGTTGATCGCGCGGTCACGTATGCGCGCGGGCACCGCTTGCCCCGGCTGTACTGTCGCGGCCTTGCCGATTGGCGCGGCGAGCTTGAGCATCTGGGCTTTGCCGTCGAGCACCGCGACATGAATGGGCGCAAGCCCTTTGCCAATGTCATGCTTCACTGCCGGGTGCGCTGACAACGCCCGCCATCATCCTGCTTCGATCCGACCCGATGAATCCCTTGCCCCTCACCGCTTACACCGCCACCTCCTGCCTGGGGGCAGGCATCGACGCGCACGCACTGGCATTGCGCGAAGGCCGCAGCGGCCTGCAGCCGTGTCGGTTCGAAACCGTCGACCTGTCGACCTGGGTTGGCGAGGTGGCGGGTGTGGACGATGTCGCTTTGCCCGATGCGTGGCGCGAGTTCGATTGCCGCAACAACCGCCTGACCTGGCTGGGCCTGCAACAGGACGGCTTCGCCGAGCGGGTGCGCGAGGCAGTGGCGCGTCACGGTGCCGATCGGGTGGGGGTCTTCATGGGCACCAGCACTTCGGGCATTCTGCAGACCGAACTGGCCTACCGGCGGCGCGACCCGGCCACCGGCGCGCTGCCGGACGATTTCAATTACGCAGGCACGCACAACACCTACTCGGTGGCCGCCTTTGTGCGAGCCTGCTTCGGTATCGAAGGCATGGCCATGGCTTTGTCGAGCGCCTGCTCGTCCAGCGCCAAGGCCTTTGCCGCTGCGGCCCGGCAGATCCGCGCCGGCGCCATCGATGCGGCCGTGGTGGGCGGGGTGGACTCGTTGTGTCTGACCACGCTGTACGGCTTCGCCTCGCTGCAGCTCACGTCGGCGCAGCCCTGCCGCCCGGGCGACGCGCAGCGCGACGGCATTTCCATTGGTGAGGCGGCGGCCTTCGCTTTGCTGGAGCGTGGGCCCGCGCAGGCCGGCGACATCGTGCTGCGGGGCGCAGGCGAATCCAGCGACGCGCACCACATGTCGGCGCCGCACCCGCAAGGCCTGGGTGCCTTGCAGGCCATGCAGGCGGCGCTGCGCAGCGCGGGCGTGTCGGCCGATGACATCGGCTACATCAACCTGCACGGAACCGCCACACCCGCCAACGACGCCGCCGAAGGTCTGGCGGTGGCAGAGCTGTTTGCACAGCGTGTGCCCGCCTCGTCGACCAAGGGCGCCACCGGCCACACGCTGGGGGCCGCGGGCGCGCTGGAAGCTGTGGTCTGCGCGCTGGCCCTGCGCGATGGCTGGCTGCCGGGCAGCCCGGGCACCCTGACGCCCGATCCGGCCATTCAGGTGGACTACCGCCTGGGCGGATCGGCGGCACCGGGGCTGCAATTGGCGTTGAGCAATTCCTTCGGTTTTGGTGGCAGCAATTGCAGCCTGGTGTTCGGGAGGTCCGCATGAGTGCGCCGTCGGTGTGGTTGCATGGCGTGTCCTTGATTGCACCGGGTCTGCCGGACTGGGGCCAGACCGCGCGCACCTTGCGCGGCGAGCAGGCCTGGACTTCGGCGCCCACGGTGTTGCCGGTGGCCGAGCGTTTGCCCGCGGCCGAGCGCCGACGCGCCAGTCGGGTGGTGCGCGTTGCGCTGGCCCTGGGCTGGCAGGCACTGGGTGAGCAGGACCCCGCGCCGGTGGCCACGGTGTTCAGCTCCTCCGGTGCCGACGGGCACAACTGCCACGCGCTGTGCGAGCAACTCGCGGGCAGCGACCGCGCCGTCTCGCCCACGCGTTTTCACAACTCGGTCCACAACGCCGCGGCCGGCTACTGGGGCATCGCCTCGCGTTCCATGGCGCCCAGCCAGGTGCTGTGCGCCTACGACGCCAGCTTCGGCGCCGGCTGGCTCGACGCCGTCGGCCAGCTGGCCGATGGGCTCGATCAGATTCTGCTGGTGGTCTACGACAGCGAATACCCCGAGCCTTTGCACACCTGCCGCCCGGTGCCCGACGTGGCCGGTGTGGCGCTGTGGCTGGGCACCCAGGCCCGCGAAACCAGCCTGGGCCAGTTGCAGGGCACACCCACGCGCGAGCCACCCACCACCATGGCAGATGGCGGACTCGATGGCCTGCGCCAGGCCTTCCCATCGTTGCGGGCCTTACCGCTGTTGCAGGCCATTGCAAAGGGGCAGACAACGCGCGCGGTCATCGACCACCTGGCGCCCTTGCACCTCGAGCTGCGCTTCACGCCGCGCTGAACCTTCGCATCGCCTTCGCAGAGCCTTCGCCGAACGCCCATGAGCCCAGACACCCCCCTTGACCGCGCGTGGATCGCGCAGCGCATTCCGCACCAGGGCAGCATGTGCCTGCTCGATGCGGTGCAGCAGTGGTCCGACGACGCCATCACCTGCAGTGCGCACATCGCCCCTGGCACCGAGCACCCCTTGCGACGCGACGGGGTGTTGTCGAGCGCGCACGCCATCGAGTACGCCGCGCAGGCCATGGCGGTGCATGGCGCACTCACCGCCGGCGACAGCCCCGCACCCGCCGCCGGCTACCTCGCCAGCGTGCGCGCGGTGCAGTTGCACCACAGCGAACTGCTGGCCGAGGACTCGCCCTTGCAGATCACCGCACAGCGCCTGTCGGCGGTGGGGGCGAACGTGATGTACGGCTTTCGTGTCGCCTCGGCGCGCGGTTGCCTGGCCGAGGGCCGCGCTGCCGTGGTGCTCGATGTGGGTGCGAACGCGGGCGCGAGTGGAGGTGACGCATGAAACGCGCGCTCGTCACTGGCGCCAGTGGCGGCCTGGGCTCGGCCATCGCGCAGCGCCTCGCGCGCGATGGGCTGGAAGTGCTGGTGCACGCCAACCAAGGGCTGGCACGGGCCGAAGCCCTGGCGCAGCAACTGCGTGAGGCGGGTGGTTCCGCGCGCGCCGTGCAGTTCGATGTGTGCGACCGCGAAGCCACGGCCACTGCGCTGGCCGCGCTGATCGACGAGGCACCGATCCAGGTGCTGGTCAACAACGCGGGCGTGCACGACGACGCAGTGCTGGCCGGCATGCGGGGCGAGCAATGGGACCGGGTGGTCGATGTCTCGCTCAATGGCTTCTTCAACGTCACCCAGCCGTTGTTGCTGCCGATGATCCGTACCCGCTGGGGCCGCATCGTCAACATCACCTCGGTGTCGGCGGTGCTGGGCAACCGCGGCCAGACCAACTACGCCGCGGCCAAGGCGGCCCTGCACGCGGCGGGGCGTTCACTCTCGCTGGAAGTGGCCTCGCGCGGCATCACGGTCAACGCGGTGGCACCGGGCATCGTCGATACCGGCATGGCCGACGGTGCGTTTGATGCCGCGACCATTCGCCAGATGGTGCCGATGCAGCGCGCCGGTCGGGCCGACGAGGTGGCGGCGCTGGTGTCGTTTCTGGTCGGGGAAGAGGCCGGCTACATCAGCGGGCAGGTGATCGGCATCAACGGCGGCATGGGCTGAGACCAAAGGCCTCAGCCGCGCCACTTGCGCCACAGCAGCATGGGCAGGCGCAGCACGAAGCCGATGAACAGGCGCGTGTGCATCCAGGTGAGCAGGGTGTTGTCGCGCAGGTATTTGAAGTGCGACACGCCGCCTTCGTCGGCGCCCAGGTAGCGCACCGGTGCGTCCACATTGATGGGTCGAACACCGGCCCAGCACAGGCGCACCACCGCCTCGGGGTCGAAGTCGAAGCGGCGCATGAAGCGCGTGGACGCCATCACGCGGCGCAGCGCAGCGATCGGGTAGACCCGAAAGCCGTACAGCGAATCGCCCACGCCCATGCCGAGAGTTTCGAGGTTGGCCCAGGCGTTGGACACCCGCCGGCCTTGCACGCGCAGCGCGGGGGCGTCGGCGCCAAAGACCGGCTTGCCCAGCACCATGGCCGCGGGGTCGGCGGTGGATGTGGCCATGAAGTTGGGGATGAGTTCGGCGGGGTGCTGACCGTCGGCGTCCATGGTGAGGGCGTGTGTGAAGCCCGCGGCCGCTGCGGCCTTGATGCCGGCCAGCACCGCCGCGCCCTTGCCCTGATTGACGGGCAGCACGATGACCCGAAGCCCGTCGTCCTGCGCGGCCAGTGCCTGCACCTGCGCGGTGGAAGCATCGGTGCTGCCGTCCACCACCACCCACACCGGCGCCCATTGGGCACGCGCTGCCCGCACGGTGCCGAGCAACAGATCGCCCGGGTTGTAGCTTGGAATCAGGACGAGATGGGTCGTGGAGGCGTGCATGGTCGGGCCGTATCGGTGGCGGCATCGGCGGACTCGGGGCTCAGCGCGTCGTCAAAGTGGCGCTGCAATGCGTCGGTGAAGGTCGGCACATCCTGCGGCGCGTCAAAGCGCTGGCCCAGCCGCGCGGTGACCACCAGCGGCAGCGAGGGGCGGCGCCAGATGGGCCAGCCCTTGCCGAGGTAGGGCGACGAGAAATCGAGCAGCACCACCTGAACGGGCACCTGCGCGCGCTGGGCCACCAGGCCAATCGAGGGCAGGACACGATCGATAGGGAATTGTTCGGTGCGGCTGCCTTCGGGGAACACGATGATCTGCGTGCCTTCGCGCAGCGCAGCGCGGCTGCGCGAGATCAGGTTGACCAGGTTGTCGTTGCGGATGTAGCGCGCCAGCCGGGCGCCCGCGCCGAACATGGGGTTGTCAAGCAAGGCCGCTTTCATGATGCAGACGGCGTTGGGTAGACGGGAAACCAGCAGCACCGCGTCAAGCAGGCTGGGGTGGTTGGCGGCGACGATCATGGCGCCCTCTCGGCCCAAGCCGTCAAGAGCCGCCAGGTCGAAGCGGCAGCCGCAGGCCAGCTCAAGCACCCGCAGGTAAAAGCGGAAGCCGTGGCAGGCGACGCGCCGGCCCAGCCACTGGCCGGTGCGCCGGGGCAGCAGCAGGTGCAGCACGGCGGCCGCGGGGAACCAGCTCAGGCACAGCAGCGCCAGCGTGCCCAGCCCCACCACCATGGCCACGGTCTCGCGTGTGGCTTGCCACCAGGGCATGCGGGGGACGGTTGCTTCGGTGCGCATGGGTCAGCGTGCCGGGTTGGCCACCGATTCGACTTCCACGAGCAGGTCCTGGCGGCACACGTCGGCCTGCACCAGCGCCAGCGGCGCGCCTTGCAGGGCATCTGTCAGGAACGCGCGCACGGCCGCGACGTCGTTGCTGTGGCGAACGTAGACGCGGTGCTCTGCTTGATGGGCGAGGTAGTGGTGGCCGCCACCGGCGTGGCTGGCTTCGGCGAACACGGCGTTCAGGTTGCGCGCGGTCTCTGCGCATTGGGCCAGCACGTCCCCTGCGTGCACCGTCTCGTGGCCCACGATGCTGGCCGTGCCCGAAACGAACAGGGTCGGCTGGCCCATATCGCCCGCCAGCACGGCGCGGGCAAACACCGGTGGTCTCGGGCCGTATTGGTCGGGGTAGTGGTAGGCACTGACCTGACGCGGGTTTTCGATGGCGCGAGGCGGATGACGCCCCGCCAGGCAGGCGATCGACAAGGGGCCGCCGGCCGACCCCAGCGCACTGGCCGCGGGCGCATGCTGCGCCACCGCTGTGCCACGCGCGTCGTAGGCCTGGTGGCGCCCGAGATTGAACCAGCGGTAGCGCTCCAGGCCGTCGGCCTCTGCGTTGATGTCGGGCAGGTAGTTCCAGACCCGCCACAGGTGCGGCGTGCCCTGTGTGGCCATCAGGTCGAACAGCTGGCCATAGGCCCGCTCGGTGAGTGCCCGCAGGGCCTCACCCGCACCTTTGGCCGTTGATCCGGAGGGCTCTTCCAGCTCAACCAGCGCGAACATCACCTCTTGGTTGGCGCGCCACAGCACGTCCCCGTGCTGCCCGGCGTCGATGTCGCCGGCCACGCCCCAGGCCTCGCGCCAGGGCGCATCGAAGCCGGTCATGTGCAGTGTTTGTTCGGGCCAGTCGGGGGCGCCTTGGGCGTCGGCGATCGCCGATCCGCCCAGGACCTGCTCAATGGACGATGGCCGGGTGGGGCAGGGGTGCAGGCGCTGCAGGCGGTTCATGCGCCGGTCTGTGCAGGTGCGGCCTGCACGTTGCCGCGCCGCTGACGCCAGGCCCGCCACGCGCGCCGGGGGTGCACCAGGTTGACCGAGAAGTACAGCGCCTTGAATGCCCACAGCGATGGCCAGATCGGTGTGCGCCCGAACAGGTCGCCCGCCAGCACCGAAAGCAAGGCCTCCTTCATGCGCAAGGGGTTGTGGGGCTGCATGAAGAAGCCGCGCATGGTTGGGTTGGTCATGCGGTAGATGAACCAGGAGAAGGCGCGCGGACCCAGGCGCATGTGGCGATCGAAGCGGGCCAGTTCGGTTTTGGCGCGCTCGGGCGAGCTGAGGCAGGCGTGCACCACCTCGGCGCCGACCTCACCGCCGCTCATGGCCAGCCACACGCCCGACGAGAACACCGGGTCGATGAAGGCATAGGCGTCGCCCAGCAGCAGGAAGTTGTCGCCGTGACACTGCGTGGCGCTGTACGAGTAATTGCCCGCCGCTTCGGCCTCGGTGCACAGCGTGGCTTGTGCGAGGCGTTGCGCCAGCGCCGGGCACTGGCGGATGTTGTCGAGCAGGAAGTCGCTGAGGCTGCGTTCGCCACGCGATTTCATGTGGTACGGCCAGGTCACCATGCCCACGCTGGTGGCGCCGTCGTGCAGCGGAATGAACCAGAACCAGCCGTGCTCGAACCAGAAGACCGAGATGTTGCCGGCGTCCTGACCCGGTAGGCGCTGCGCGTTCTGAAAGTGCGCATAGACCGCCGCGCTGTTGTGGTCCGGGTTCTTGGTCTTGATCTTGAGGCGGCCCGCCAGAAAGGTGTCGCGCCCCGAGGCATCGATCAGGAAGCGGGGGCGCCAGGTGGCGCTGGCCCCGTTGTCGTCGCGCGTGGTGACCGAAGCGACCTTGCGGCCGGGCGCATCCCACTGCACGTCGACCGCGCGCGTGCCTTCAAACACCTCGACACCGCGGGTGCGCGCGTTGTTGAGCAGGATGTGGTCGAAATCGGCCCGGCGGACCTGGTAGGCGCCGGGCATGGTCTTGTCCCAGGCGTCGGCGAAGTAGTAGGTCTGCGTGTGGCTGTGCTGCGGGGAAACGAACTCGGCGCCGGGCTTGGGCATGCCGATGGCACGCACCGCCTCGCCCACGCCCATGCGGTCGAGCAAGGGCAGGTTGGCCGGCAGCAGGGATTCACCGATGTGAAAACGCGGATGGTGGTCCTTGTCGACCAGCACCACGCGGTGGCCCTGGCTGGCCAGCAGTGCCGATACGGTCGAGCCGGCGGGGCCGCCCCCGATCACGAAGACGTCGCAATCTTGGGCAGGCATCTGGGCAGGTGAATGGTCTGGTTGCACGAAGTCCTCGCCCGTTTGGAATCTGTGTGGGTTGCGCAGCCGGCCATTCTAGGCGTCGCGATTGCACTCAAACCCCGGGGGAGTGGGCGTCGAACCAGGCAAAAAAAAGCCCTCACCGTGTGGTGAGGGCTGATAAGGGTCCGATGAAACGGAATTTCGAAAAGGACCCGAGGAGACAACCAAAAAAACCGGGTGGACAGCAAACCTTGGGTCAGAGACTAAGGCTTGCGACCATGGAGCAATTGTGGCCGGGCGACGAAATGTCAAGTCCTGCGATCAACGGCTCCAAAAGTGTGCAATTCAGCGCTTCTTGGCAGCGGTCTTGGTGGCGTTGACGGCGGTGGCCGTCACGGTGTTGAAGTTGGCTTCGGCCATTTCGGTGGCTTGCTTGACAGCCTTCTGCACCGATTCGATGGCGTTGTTGGCAGCCGAGACAGCGCTCTTCATGACGGCGACGGCGCTCTCGGAGCCGGCGGGGGCGTTCTTGGCGGCGTTGTCGACGACGGCCATGAATTTCTTCTGGGCGTCGGTGGCGGTGGCTTCAGCGGCTTTGCTGAATTCGGCGCCGGTGCCCGAAGCGATGTCGTACAGGTGGCGGCTGTAGGCCACCGACTTCTCGGCCAGGGGCTGCATCATGCTGGCTTGCAGGTTCAGCAGTTCCTGGGCGTCTTTGACGCTCAGCAGGGCCTGGGTGTTGTTGGCGGACTCCGACAGGGCGGCCTTGGTGGCCTGGATGTTCAGTTCGACCAGCTTCTCCACGCCTTCGAAAGCCTTTTGCGTCAGGCCAAAGAGGGTGTCGATCTGGGTTTTCTGGGCGGCGATCACTTGTTCAACGGTCAGCATGTCAGTACTCCTAAGGGTGGATGAAAAAAAGCAAGGCACTCGGTTGCGGCGTGGACGCAGGCACTGGGTTCAGGCTCTTGTTTCGTCCGTTTATGCTGCGCTGCAACATGGGTCGAATTATAGGGAGGGGACAGGGGAGCGCAAGCACTTTTTGCTGCGGCGCAACATTCTAGGGAGGCGTTTCTAAAACCCGGGGGCCGCGCTCGGAAGGCACGCCCTCGCCACAATGCGCCCGACGCCCCGTTTCCCCGAGCCGTGCACGCCTACTACGCCGACCATTTCGTGCTGCCCTTGCCCACAGGGCACCGCTTCCCCATGTCCAAGTACGGTCGTTTGCGGGAGCGGCTGGCGCTGGACCTGCCAGAGGTGAACCTGAGCGAAGCCTTGCCGGCCACGGATGGCGAACTGGCCTTGGTCCACACGCCGTCGTACATCCAGGCGGTGGCCACTGGCACGCTGGCGCCCACCATGCAGCGCGAGATCGGTTTTCCCTGGAGCCCGGCCATGGCCGAGCGCGCGCGCCGCTCGGTGGGCGCCTCGGTGCTGGCGGCGCGCCGGGTGATGGCGCAGGGCGGCGGGGTGGCCGCCAATCTGGCGGGTGGTACCCACCATGCCTACGCCGACAAGGGCGGTGGCTTCTGCGTCTTCAACGACTTTGCGGTGGCCGCGCGCCTGATGCAGGCCGAGTACCTGCGGCGCCATGGCAGCCGGGCGCCGCTGCGCGTGGTGATCGTCGACCTGGATGTGCACCAGGGCAACGGCACCGCGCGCATCTTTGCCAACGACGCGTCGGTGTTCACGCTGTCGCTGCACGGCGCCAAGAACTTTCCCTTCCGCAAGGAGCCCAGCGACCTCGACGTCGAATTGCCCGATGGCACGGGCGACCACGACTACCTGCACGCGCTCGACCTGGCCCTGGATGAGCTCGATCGGCGCTTCGAGCCGGGCCTGGTGATGTACCTGGCCGGCGCCGATCCGCACGAGGGCGACCGGCTGGGGCGCCTCAAGCTCAGCTTTGACGGCCTGGAGGCGCGCGACCGGCGGGTGATGGACTGGGCCTGGCAGCGCTCGCTGCCGCTGGTGATGGCCATGGGCGGTGGCTACGGTCGCGACATGGAAGCCACCGTGCAGGTGCAGGTCAACACCTATCGTGTGGCCCTTTCCTACGCGCAGCGCTGGTCGCAGCGAACGCAGGCCCACGCGCCGTTGGCGACATCGGTGCACGGAGCGCACTGGCAAAATGCCCGCCCATGACCGCGAACGCACCGGCCGAACGCCCGACCCCTCGCCCGCGCAGCGACTACCGCGCCTTTCGCTCCATCACCACCCGCTGGTCCGACAACGACGTCTACGGCCACGTCAACAACGTCGTTTACTACAGCTGGTTCGACACGGCGGTCAATGCCCACCTCATCGAGGCGGGCGCGCTCGACATCCATGCCGGCGGCGTGATCGGCCTGGTGGTCGAGACGCAGTGCCACTACTTTGCGCCGCTGGCCTTTCCGCAGACCGTGCTGGCAGGCCTGCGGGTCGCACACCTGGGCAAATCCAGCGTGCGCTACGAAGTGGGCCTGTTTGCCGACGGCGCCGACACCACAGCCGCACACGGGCATTTCGTGCACGTCTACGTCGATCGCGAAACGCGCCGCCCGGTGCCGCTGCCCGACGCCCTCAAAAACGTTCTGGAGACCTTGCGATGACCCTCGCCGCCCCCGTGATCGACCCCGCCAGCGTCGATGCGGCTATCACTTCGCGCATGTCGGTGCGCGCCTTTCTGCCCAAGCAAGTCCCGCGCGAGACCATCGAGCACCTGCTCGACGTGGCGCGGCGTGCGCCATCGGGCACCAACACGCAACCCTGGAAGGTGTACGTGTTGCAGAACGCGGCCCGCGACGAGCTGGTGGCCAAGGTCTGCGCGGCGCACGACGCCATGTACGCCAACCCGGCGCTGGCGGCCGAGTACCGCGAGGAATACGACTATTACCCCGAGAAATGGGTCAGCCCGTACATCGACCGCCGCCGCGAAAACGGGTGGGGCCTCTACGGCCTGCTGGGCATCGCCAAGGGCGAGAAGGACAAGATGCACGCCCAGCACCAGCGCAACTTCCAGCTGTTCGACGCCCCGGTGGGGCTGATGTTCACGCTGGACCGCGTGATGGGCCGCGGCTCGCTGGTCGACTACGGCATGTTCCTGCAAAACATCATGGTGGCCGCGCGCGGCCACGGCCTGCACACCTGCCCGCAGGCGGCCTGGAACGGCTTCGCCAAAATCATCCTCCCGCACATCGGTGCGGGCGAAGGCGAAATGCTGGTCTGCGGCATGGCCCTGGGCTATGCGGACCCGAACGCCCCGGTCAACGACTTCATCACCCCGCGCGAGCCCGTGGCCGCGTTTACCCACTGGCTCGGTTGAGCCACCCTGTTTTTCCCGAGGAGAAGACCATGAACACCACCCCCAGCGGCCTGCAATACGAAGACACCGTGGTCGGGCAGGGCGATGAAGCCCGTGCCGGGCGCCCGGTGCAGGTGCACTACACCGGCTGGCTCTACACCAACGGCGCGGCCGGCGCCAAGTTCGACTCCAGCAAGGACCGTGGCCAGCCGTTCGAGTTTCCGCTGGGCATGGGCCACGTCATCCGTGGCTGGGACGAAGGCGTGCAGGGTATGAAGGTGGGCGGCACGCGCCGCCTGGTGATTCCGCCCGAGCTGGGCTACGGTGCGCGCGGCGCCGGTGGTGTCATTCCGCCCAACGCCACCTTGCTGTTCGAAGTCGATCTGCTGGCCGTCTGACGCGGGGTTCACCATGAAGCGTTGCGTGCTCAGGGCCTTGACCCTGTGGGCGTTGCTCGCGCCTGTGCTGGCCTCGGCGGCCGAAGTCGACGGACGTGCGCTGGCGGTCTGGTGGGGCGTGCCCTTTGCCGGTGTGCTGCTCTCGATCGCCGTCGTGCCGCTGGTGGCGCCGATGTTCTGGCACCACCATTTCGGCAAGGTTGCCGCGGCATGGGCGCTGGCCTTTCTGGTGCCTTTTGCGGTCGTGTTCGGCCCGGGCGCAGCCGGTGCCGCGGTGATGCACGCGGCGGTGGCCGAGTACATCCCGTTCATCATCTTGCTGACTGCGCTGTTCACCGTGGCCGGTGGCATTCACGTGCGGGGCAACCTGCACGGCAGCCCCGGCCTGAACACGGCCATCCTGGGCATCGGTGCGCTGCTGGCCAGCTTCATGGGCACCACGGGCGCTTCCATGCTGTTGATCCGCCCGCTCATTCGTGCCAACGACAACCGCCGCCATCAGGTGCACGTGGTGGTGTTTTTCATCTTCATCGTGTCCAACGCGGGCGGCGCACTCACGCCGCTGGGCGATCCGCCGTTGTTCCTGGGTTTTCTCAAGGGCGTGGACTTTTTCTGGACCATCCAGCACGTCTGGCCGCAGACGCTGTTTCTGGTCGGCGTGTTGCTGGCGCTGTTCTATGTGATCGACTGGTGGTACTACCACCGCCGCGAAGAGATTCGCCCGGTTGATCCGACTCCCGACACCTCGCCGGCCTTCGGCCTGGACGGCGCCGCCAACCTGGCCCTGCTGGCGGTGGTGGTGGGATTGGTGCTGCTCAGCGGCCTGTGGCACCCGGGCGTGGCCTGGCACGTGGCGGGCACCGACATCGCGCTGGAAGGTCTGGTGCGCGACATCGGTCTCATCGGTGTGGCGCTGCTGTCGCTGCGTATCACGCCCGACAGCGCTCACGAGGGCAACCAGTTTGGCTGGGGCCCGATGCAGGAGGTGGCCAAGCTGTTCGCTGCCATCTTCCTGACCATCGTGCCGGTGATCGCCATGCTGCGCGCCGGGGTGGACGGCCCGTTTGCGGCCGTGGTGCGCGCCGTGACGCTGCCCGATGGCACGCCCCACAACGCCATGTACTTCTGGGCCACGGGGGCACTCAGCTCCTTCCTCGACAACGCGCCCACCTACCTGGTGTTTTTCAACAGCGCCGGCGGCGACCCGCAGACGCTGATGACGACGCTGGCGCCCACGCTGGTGGCGATTTCGCTGGGCGCGGTGTTCATGGGCGCCAACACCTACATCGGCAACGCGCCCAATCTGATGGTCAAGGCGATTGCCGAGGACCGCGGCGTCAGAATGCCCAGCTTCTTCGGCTACATGGCCTGGTCGTTCGCCATCCTGGTGCCGCTGTTCGCACTGATCACCTGGCTGTGGTTCCGCTGATTCACACACCCACACAACAAGGAGACATTCCATGGGCAAGCCCGCCATCCTGATCACGCGCAAGGTGTTCCCCGACGTGGTCGAGCACCTGCGTCAGCACTTCGAGGTCGACCACAACGATGCCGACGAAGTGTTGTCGCCGGCGCAGCTGGTCGAGCGCCTGCAGGGCAAGGTGGGGGCGCTCACCACCGGCAGCGACCGCATCGACGGCGCCGTGGCAGCGGCATGCCCGGGCCTGCGCATCGTGGCCAACATCGCGGTGGGCTACAACAACTTCGACGTGCCGGCGCTGAGCTCGGCCGGTGTGCTGGCCACCAACACCCCCGATGTGCTCACCGAAACCACGGCCGACTTCGGCTTTGCGCTGGTGATGGCGACCGCGCGCCGCATGACCGAGAGCGAGATCTTTCTGCGCGAAGGCCGCTGGAACCGCTGGGCGCTCGACATGTTTGCCGGCGCCGAGGTGCACGGCAGCACGCTGGGCATTCTGGGCATGGGCCGTATCGGTCAGGCCATTGCGCGCCGCGGCGCGCACGGCTTCGGCATGAAGGTGATCTATCACAACCGCTCGCGCCTGGACGCCGCCACCGAGTCCGAATGCAAGGCCAGCTACGTGGACAAGGCGACCCTGCTGCGCGAGGCGGACCACCTGATCCTGGTGCTGCCCTACAGCGCCGAGAGCCACCACGCCATCGGCGCCGCCGAGATTGCGCAGATGAAGCCCACCGCCACGCTGGTCAACATCGCTCGCGGTGGCATCGTCGATGACGCGGCGCTGGCACAGGCACTCAAGCAGGGCCGCATCGCGGCCGCGGGTCTGGATGTGTTCGAAGGCGAGCCCAAGGTGCATCCCGATCTGCTCACCGTGCCCAACGTCGTGCTCACGCCGCACATCGCCAGCGCCACCATCGGCACGCGCCGGGCCATGGCCATGCTGGCCGCCGACAACGTGATCGCCTACCTCACCACGGGCCAGCCGCGCACGCCGATCAACGCCGACATCCTTGGCAAGGGCGCGCGCGCATGATGGCTTCGTGGGTGATCGTCCTGCTGCTGGTGCTGGTGGGCATCGGCGTGCTGCTGCAGCTGTTGCTGCTGCGCCGCCGCCCCGGGCCCGACGCGGACGAACTCGCCCACCGGCAGGCGGTGCTCAATCAGTTGCAACAGACCGCGCAGCGCGTTGAACATGTGGAGGCCGAACTGCGCCGCGAAATGGGCGACGCCGCGCGCGCCACCCGCCAGGAGCTGCTGCAGTCCATCACCAGCTTTCGCGAGGCGTCCGCCCACCAGGCCGCGGAGGCCGCGCGTGCCGCGCGCGTGGAGCAACAACAAAGCCTGAGCCGCTTTCAGGAGTCGATCACCGCGCAATCGGCCGAGACCACGCGCACCCAGAACGCGCAGCTCGACGGGTTTGCGCAGCAGTTGGTGCAACTGCGCGGTGCGCTGGGCGACGCCCTCACGCGCCAGTTGCAGGACATGAGCGAGGCCAACGCGCGCCGGCTGGCCGAGATCCGCACCACGCTGGACGCGCAGCTCACCCAGCTGCAACAGGGCAACGCCGCCAAGCTCGACGAGATGCGCGCCGTGGTCGACGAGAAACTGCAGAGCACGTTGCAGGCGCGACTGGGCGAGAGCTTCAAGCAGGTGGCCGACCGGCTGGAGCAGGTGCACAAGGGCCTGGGCGAGATGCAGACCCTGGCGCAGGGTGTGGGTGACCTCAAGCACCTGCTCACCAACGTCAAGACGCGCGGCATGTTCGGCGAGGCGCAACTCGCGGCCTTGCTGGAGCAGGTGTTCGCGCCCGACCAGTACGCCACCCAGGTGGCCACGCGCCCGGGCAGCCGCAACGTGGTCGACTTCGCCATCAAGCTGCCGGGCCGTGGCGACGACGGCGCGCCTTGCTGGCTGCCGATCGACGCCAAGTTCCCGAACGAAGACTACGAACGCCTGCTCGACGCTCAGCAACGCGCCGACGTTGACGGTGCCGAGGCCGCGGGCAAGGCGCTGGAGCAACGCATCCGCCTGGAGGCGAAGTCCATGGCCGAGAAGTACCTCGAGCCGCCGCACACCACCGACTTCGCCATCCTGTTCCTGCCCACCGAAGGCCTGTACGCCGAGGTGCTGCGCCGCCCGGGCCTCATGGAGCTGCTGCAGCGCGAGCACCGCGTCACGCTGGCCGGGCCGACCACGCTGATGGCCATGCTCAATTCGCTGCAGATGGGCTTTCGCACGTTGGCGCTGGAGAAGCGCAGCAGCGAGGTCTGGCAGGTGCTGGGGGCGGTCAAGACCGAGTTCGCCAAGTTCGGCGACGTGCTGGCCAAGGTCAAGGGTCAGACCCAGACCGTGCTCAACACGCTGGAGGCCGCCGAGGTGCGCAGCCGCGCCATGGGCCGCGCGCTCAAGACCGTCGAGGCTTTGCCACAGGACCGAGCAGCCAGCCTGCTGCCGCTCGACAACGATCCGCCCGAACGCGAGGCCCCGTGAACCCCGCCATACGTTCTGATCTGGCGCGGCTGATTGCCTCCCAGATCAGCGTTCATGCCTGCATGACGGGCCTGCGCATGGCCGCACCGCTGATGGCGCTGCGTGCCGGCCACAGCGCCGGCAC
Organism: Hydrogenophaga sp.; assembly: GCF_019635465.1. Taxonomy (GTDB): domain Bacteria; phylum Pseudomonadota; class Gammaproteobacteria; order Burkholderiales; family Burkholderiaceae_C; genus Hydrogenophaga. The sequence continues at coordinate 174,111 of NZ_JAHBZK010000007.1, read as the reverse complement.
CGTGGGCATCCTGCTCGCGCTGTTCGCGCTGGCGGCCATCTTTCTGGCCTTGCCCGCGGGTCGCCTGGCCGATCGCCGTGGCCTGCGCCAACCCATTCAACTGGCGGTGGTGGTGGCCAGTGTGGGCGCGCTGGCCTCGGCCGCGTGGCCGCATTTCGCGGTGCTGTGCCTGTCGGCCGTGGCCTGCGGTGCGGCCAGCAACCTCGCGCAGATCACGGTGCAACGCCACGTGGGCCGGCTCGCGCACGACGCCACCACGCTCAAGCAGGTGTTCAGCTGGATGGCCATCGGCCCGTCGATCTCCAACTTTCTCGGGCCTTTGCTGGCCGGGCTGGTGATCGACTTCGCGGGCTTTCGCTGGGCCTTCCTGATGCTGGGGCTGTTGCCCTGGCTGGCGCACCTGTGGGTGCGCGGCGTGCGCGAGCACGAGCCTGTGGTGCCGTCCGCACGCCGTCGGCAACGTTCGTCCTGGGACCTGTTGCGCCACCCGGCTTTTCGCCGACTGATGGTGATCAACTGGTTGCTGTCATCGTGCTGGGATGTGCACACCTTTCTCGTGCCCGTGCTGGGCCATGAGCGCGGTCTGTCGGCCACCGCCATCGGCGCCATCCTGGGTGGCTTCGCGCTGGCGGCCACGACCATCCGTGTGCTGATGCCCTGGGTGGCGGCACGCCTGCGCGAATCGCAGGTGGTGGCCAGCGCCATGCTCATCACCACCGTGCTCTTCGGTGCCTATCCGTTCGCGCACACGGCGGCCACCATGGCCGTGCTGTCGGTGCTGCTGGGCCTGGCGCTGGGCTCGGTGCAGCCTATGATCATGAGTACCCTGCACCAGATGACACCGCCGCACCGCCACGGCGAGGCGTTGGGCCTGCGCTCCATGGCGATCAATGGCTCCAGTGTGGTGATGCCCTTGTTGTTCGGATCGGCCGGCGCGCTGGTGGGACCGGGCGTGGTGTTCTGGGTGGTCGGCGCGGCGGTGGGCTCGGCCTCGCCGCTGGCCTGGCGGCTGCGCCCCGAGCCACCGCCGCCGGAGCGCCTTGACAGCCAGCTGGACAGCCGCATCGACACGCGACAGGAGTGACAGGGGCCGAATTGAGGGGCTTTGTCGGTGACGCTTACGTGACCGTTTAGCATCGCGGGTTGACCTGAGAGAGACACCGTGCTGCTGATCACCGTTCTACTGCCTCTGCTGCTGGGGACCCTGACCACCGCCTGGTTGGGGCGCTTGTCCCGCCCACTCACCGCGCTGGTCGCGTTCGGCGTGACGCTGGCCAGTCTGGCCTCGCTGCTGGTGAACGCGCCCGCCGTGATGCGCGGCGAAACCGTGTTCAACCGCTGGGACTGGGTGCCCGAACTCGGGCTGAACCTCACCTTCCGGCTCGACGGCCTGTCGCTGATGTTCGCGGGCCTGATCCTGGTGATCGGCCTGCTCATCGTCACCTACGCGCACTGGTACCTCAGCGCCAAGGATTCGGTGGCCAAGTTCTACAGCGAGATGATGCTGTTCATGGCCGCCATGCTCGGTGTGGTGCTGTCGGACAACCTGCTGCTGCTGGTGGTGTTCTGGGAGCTCACCAGCCTGTCGTCGTTTCTGTTGGTGGGCTTCTGGAGCCACCGGCCCGACGCGCGCGCCGGTGCACGGCAGGCGCTGGCGGTCACCGGTGGCGGCGGCCTGGCCATGCTCGGTGGCGTGGTGTTGCTGGGCCAGATCGCTGGCAGCTACGACATCAGCGCCATGCTGGCCATGGTGCCCACCATTCAGGCCGATGCGCGCTTCGTGCCGGCGCTGCTGCTGATCCTGCTGGGCTGCTTCACCAAGAGCGCGCAGTTCCCGTTCCACTTCTGGTTGCCCGACGCCATGGCCGCGCCCACGCCGGTGTCGGCCTACCTGCACTCGGCCACCATGGTCAAGGCGGGCGTGTTCCTGCTGATGCGCCTGTACCCGGTGCTGGCCGGCACCGGCCTGTTCGAGACCATCGTCACCACGGCCGGCCTGGTCACCATGGTGTTCGCGGCCTTCATCGCGCTCTTCAAGCACGACCTCAAGGGCCTGCTGGCGTATTCGACGGTGAGTCACCTCGGCCTCATCACCTGCCTGATCGGCCTGGGCTCGCCCCTGGCTGCGGTGGCGGCGGTGTTCCACGTGCTCAACCACGCCAGCTTCAAGGCCTCGCTGTTCATGATCGCAGGGATCGTCGACCACGAGACCCATTCGCGCGACATGCGTCAGCTCGGTGGCCTGTTCTCGCTCATGCCCTGGACGGCCACGCTGGCCATGGTGGCGGCGGCATCCATGGCGGGCGTGCCGCTCACCAACGGCTTCCTGTCCAAAGAGATGTTCTTCACCGAGGCGGTCAACGCCACGGCGGGCGTGTGGCACCTGGTGGTGCCGGTGCTGGTCACGCTGGGCGGCATCTTCAGCGTGGCGTATTCGTTGCGCTATGTGCACGACACCTTCTTCAATGGGCCCATCGGCGACGTGCCCAACCCGCACCCGCACGAGCCCCCGCTGGGCATGAAGGCGCCATCGATCCTGTTGGTGATCGTGTGCCTGGTCGTCGGCTTGCTGCCGGCGCTGACCTTCGGCCCGCTGGTGCATGTGGCCGCCACGGCGCTGACTGGCAAGGCCTTGCCCGACTACCACCTGGCGCTGTGGCATGGCTTCAACCTGCCGCTGCTGATGAGTGTGGTGGCGCTGGTGGTGGGTGGCCTGTTGTACCGCGCCTTGATGGGGCGGCGTCGCCTGCACGGCATCGAGAGCGAGCGCTGGTTCGGCGCGGCCAATGGCCGCCAGTTTTTCGAGGCGCTGGTCAACGGCCTGTTCGGCCTCGCCGGTCGACTCACCCAGCGGCTGGAGAACGGCTCGCTGCAGCGCTATGTGGCCAGCTTCGTGGTGGCGGCGCTGGTGCTGGGTGCCGCGCCACTGGTGGGCAGCGGCCTGGGCGCGGGCGAGCGGGCACCGCTGGCCGCCACGCCGCTGGCCATGGTGGTGTGGGCGCTGCTGGTGGCCACGTGCGTGGCCATCGTGCTGGGCCACCACGACCGGTTCCGCACCGTGGTGCTGGTGGGTGTGGTTGGCCTCATCGTGTCGCTCACCTTCGTCGGCCTGTCGGCGCCCGACCTCGCGCTCACGCAGTTGTCGGTCGAGGTGGTGTCGACGGTGTTGCTGCTCATGGGCCTGGCCTTGCTGCCGCAGCGCTCGCCGCGCGAATCGCCGGCGCTGCGCCGCGGTCTGCACGCGCTGATTGCGCTGGGCGCCGGTGCCGGCATTGCGGTGGTGGCGTGGTGGCTGCTCACGCGCGGCCACGACTCCATCGCCTGGTACTTCCTGGAGCAGTCCCTGCCCAAGGGCGGAGGCAGCAACGTCGTCAACGTGATCCTGGTGGACTTCCGCGGCTACGACACCTTTGGCGAGATTACGGTGCTGGGCATTGCGGCGCTGGGTGTGCTGGCCCTCATGGACGGCATGCGCACGCGGCGCGGCACGGCCGACACCGAGGGTCGCGACTGGACCTTTGCGCGCCAGCCGCTGCTGCTGCGCGTGGCCGCGTCCGTCGTGCTGCCGGTGGCACTGGTGTTTACCGTCTACATCTTCATGCGCGGTCACAACCTGCCGGGTGGTGGCTTCATTGCCGGGCTGATCACCGCGGTGGCACTGGTGTTGCAGTACATGGCCATGGGCCAGTCGCGCGCCGAGCTGCTGTTGCGCGCCGACGGTGGCCGCCGCTTCGTGCGCTGGATCGGCACCGGGCTGGGCATCGCCGGGCTCACCGGCGTGGGCGCCTTCGTGATGGGGCGCCCCTTCCTCACCAGTGCGCACGGCCATCCGCATGTGCCGGTATTGGGTGACCTGCCCTTCGCTTCGGCCGCGGCGTTCGACCTGGGCGTCTACCTCACGGTGGTGGGGGCAACGCTGTTGACCATCTCGGTGCTGGGCACCGTCTCGCGCGAGGCCCCGGCCGCCGCGTCCCGGAGCAACGCATGATCAGCATGGAATTCCTGTTGGCCAGCGGCATCGGCATCGTCACCGCCACCGGCGTGTACCTGATGCTTCGGGGCCGCACCTTCCCGGTGGTGCTGGGCCTGTCGCTGTTCGGCTATGCCGTCAACGTGTTCATCTTCGTCATGGGTCGCCTGTGGACCAACGCCAACCCGGTGCTGGTGGGCGAGGGCGCCATTGCCGACCCGCTGCCGCAGGCCCTGGTGCTGACGGCCATCGTGATCGGCTTTGCCACCACCGGCTTCATCATCGAGCTGGCGCTGCGCAGCCGGCACGAGTCCGGCACCGATCACATCGACGGTGAGGAGCCCCGCGCATGACGGCCCTGTTGGACTTCTGGCATCAGCACGCGCCGGTGCTGTCGGTGCTGCTGCCGATCTTCACCGCGGTGGCCTTGCTGCTGATTGGCGACCGCGGTGGCATGGCGGGCCTGGGTGGTGCGCACGACGATGCCCGATTGCGCTGGCGGCGTCGGCTGTCGCTGGGCTCGGTGGCGCTGGGCCTGGTGATGGCGATCGGCCTGGTACGCCAGGCCGCGGGTGGCGAGATCCTGGTCTATCGCCTGGGCGAATGGCCCGCACCCTATGGCATTGCTCTGGTGGTCGATCAGCTGTCTGCGCTGATGGTGCTGCTGACGCAACTGGTGGCGCTGCCGGTGATCTGGTACGCCAGCTGCGGCTGGGACAGCCGCGGCCGACACTTCCATGCCATCTTCCAGTTCCAGCTCATGGGCCTGTGCGGCGCCTTCCTCACTGGCGACCTGTTCAACCTGTTCGTGTTCTTCGAGGTGCTGCTGATCGCCTCGTATGTGCTGCTGGTGCATGGCCAGGGCCGCGAGCGCTTCCGCATGGGCGTGCACTACGTGGTGCTCAACCTGACGGCGTCGGGGCTGTTTCTCATTGGCCTGGCCATGCTGTACTCGGCCACCGGCACGCTCAACATGGCCGACGTGGCCCTGAGGCTGACGCACCTCCATGCCGACGCGGTGCCGATCGCTCGCGCAGCGGCTTTGCTGTTGCTGGTGGTGTTCGGCCTCAAGGCCGCGCTGGTGCCGCTGTACTTCTGGCTGCCTGGCACCTACGCGGCGGCCAGCGCGCCGGTGGCGGCGCTGTTCGCCATCATGACCAAGGTCGGCGCCTACAGCATCATCCGCGTGCACTGGGGCATCTTCGGCGTCGAGGCCGGTGAGGCCGCGCTGGTGGCTCAGCCCTGGTTGTTGCCCGCGGCACTGACCACCAGTGTGCTGGGCGTGATGGGGGCCCTGGCCGCGCACACCATGGGTCGCATGGTGGCCTACCTCACCGTGTCGTCGGTGGGGACCATCCTCGCCGGCGTGGGGCTGTTCAGCCCCGACACCTTGTCGGCGGCGCTGTATTACACGCTGCACAGCACCATCGTGATGGCGGGTTTGTTCCTGCTGGTCGAGCTCATGGCCGCGCAACGTGGCGAAGCCTGCGACCGGCTGCAACCGGCCGCGGCGCTGCGCGAGCCGGTGCTGCTGGGCGTGATGATGCTGTTCGGCGCTGCATCGGCCGCTGGCCTCCCACCCATGCCGGGCTTCCTCGGCAAGCTGATGATTCTGGACAGCGCCTCGGGCATGGCGGCGCAGGCCTGGGTCTGGACCATCGTGCTCACCGTGGGCTTCTTCACGATCCTGGGTCTGGCGCGCGCCGGCGTGGTGGTGTTCTGGCACATCGCGCCCGAGGCCGACCAGCCCGGTGCTTCGGGCTCGAGCTGGCGCATGGTGGCCTCGGCCTGGATTTTTCTGGCGCTGGGCGTGGCCATGGCGGTCTTTGCTTCGCCGATCAAGCGCTACACCGACGCTGCCGCCGCGCAACTGGGCGATCCGGGGGCCTATGCCCGCGCCGTGCTCGGCCCCGACGCCGAGGGCCAGCCCACAACGCGTCCCTACGACGGTCGCCGACCCAGGCCCCAGACCCCCACCAAGGAGCAGCCATGACGATGTCCACCGACACCGCCCCCCGCCGCCCCGGCTGGTTCGATCACCCCGTGCTGTCGGCCTTGCTGGCCGGCAGCTGGCTGGCGCTGTCGCGCAGCGTCGAGCCGGTGCATCTGCTGTCGGCCGCCCTGCTGGCGCTCATCGTGCCGCGCCTGCTGCACCGCTTTCTGGCGCCGGCCAGCCGCGGCCTGCACTGGCCCACCGTGGGTCGCCTGCTGATCGTGGTGATCTACGACATCGTCAAGTCCAACCTCATCGTCGCGCGCATCGTGCTGGGTTCGATGGACAAGCCGCAACCGGCCTGGCTGCCGGTGCCCCTGGCCAGTTCGCACGAACGGGTCAACGCCATCTTCGCCAGCATCATCACGACCACGCCGGGCACGGTGTCGGCCACCATTGACGAAGCGCGCGGCGTGATCTGGGTGCACGCGCTCGACTGCAGCGACCACCAGGCCACCATCGACGACATGAAGGCGCGCTATGAAGCGCCGCTGCTGACCATCTTCCGCGTGGGCGAGGAGGGCCAGGCATGAGCGTGCTCGACATCGCACTGAACATCGGCGCCGGTGCCGTGGCGCTGGCCATGGTGCTGTGCGGCTGGCGCCTGCTGCGCGGGCCCGAACTGACCGACCGCATTCTGGCCATCGACACCCTGTACCTCAACGCGGTGGCGCTGGTGGTCATGCTGGGCATGCGCTGGTCCACGCCGCTGCTGTTCGAGGCCGCGCTCATCGTGGCCATGCTGGGTTTTGCGTCCACCGTGGCGCTGGCGCGCTACGTCACGCGTGGCGACGTCGTCGAGTGAAGGAGAACGCCTGATGCATCCCGTCATCGAATGGCTGGCCGCCGCCCTGATCGTGGTGGCCGCTTTCTTCATCCTGGTGGGCGCCATCGGCCTGTGGCGCCTGCCCGACTTCTACATGCGCCTGCATGCGCCCACCAAGGCGTCCACGCTGGGGGTGGGCGGCGTGCTGCTGGCGTCGATGCTGGTGGCCACGGCTCAGGGGCGCTGGGGCGTGCCCGAGTTGCTGATCACGTTGTTCGTCTTCGTCACGGCGCCGGTGTCGGCCAACCTCATGGCGCAGGCCGCGCTGCACCTGCGGCTGGTTTCGCGCGCACCGCTGCCGAAGGACGTCGTGCCCGAGCGGGCGACAGACTGAGCCCCAGCCCGCTGAGGTAGGTGTCCATGGTCTGGCGGCCGTGGCGCACCAGATCGAATGCCTGCGGGTCCAGCAGCCAGTTCTGGATCAAGCCGTCGACCATCACGTGCAGACCCAGTGCCGCGGTGGCCAGCGGCACCGGCAGCGTCACGCCCTGTCGTCGCACGGCTTCCTGCAGGGCGACGCGCGTCATGGCCATGCATTCGTTGCGCACCCGCAGGTGGCGATCGCGCACGGCCTGCATCTCGTCCACGTACTCCACCTTGTGCGTGGCCACCTCGAACACGCGGCGGGTGCGTTCGTCGTTGGCGGTCTGGCGCAGCGCATGCAACATGGCATCGCGGATGGCCTGCAGTGGGTCCTCGGTGTCTGGCGCGCCGCAGCCCACATCGGCCAGGGAGGCCTCCAGCGGCATGGTCACGCGCTCCATCATGGCGTTGAACAGATCGGCCTTGTCGTGAAAGTGGTGGTACACCGCGCCGCGTGTGGCGCCGGCCGCCGTGGCGATGTCGGCCAGCGTGGTGCTGGAGACACCCTTGGCCTGAAACAGCCGCTCGGCAGCGTCGAGCAGGCGGTTTCTTGTCTCCAGAGCTTCGGTTTTCGTGCGGCGGACCATGAATGGGCTTTCAACAGGGCGGGCTATTTCCGGCTGCGGACTATACATACATACGCGTATGTATACTCGCTCGCTTTCCGAATTCCTCTTCTCTCCCGAGGCCTTTCCCCATGCATCTTTCGTCCGATCTGCCGCGGCGTGGCGCGGTCATTTCCGTTGCGGCCCTGACCCTGGCCGCCGTATTGACCGCTTGCGGCAAGACCGAGGCGCCGGCCCAGGCCGGTGGCGGCGCACCGCCGCCGGCCGAGGTGGGGGTGGTCACCATTCACCCGGGCGACGTCGGTCTGGTCAACGAACTGCCGGGTCGACTCGAAGCCTCGCGCGTGGCCGAGGTGCGTGCCCGGGCTGCGGGCATCCTGCAGCGCCGCCTGTTCCGCGAAGGCAGCGAGGTGAAGGCGGGGCAGCGCCTGTTCCAGATCGATTCGGCTCCCTACGCGGCCGCCTTGCAGAGCGCGCGCGCCACGCTGGCCCGCGCCGAGGCGAACCTGACGCAGGCCACCGCACTGGCCGAGCGCTATGCGCCGCTGGTGAAGGAGAACGCCATCAGCGCCCAGGAGTACGCCAACGCGGTGGCGGCACAGAAACAGGCCGAAGCCGATGTGGCGGCCGGGCGTGCCGCCGTGCGCACCGCCGACATCAACCTGGGTTACGCCAACGTCACGGCACCCATCGACGGTCGCATTGGCCGTTCGCTGGTCACCGAGGGCGCGCTGGTGGGTCAGGGCGAGGCCACACAGCTGGCGGTCATTCAGCAGATCAACCCCATGTACGTGAACTTCACGCAGTCGGCCAGCGAGGTCTACCGCCTGCGTCGTGCCTTCGAGGCCGGCAGCCTCAAGGGCGCGGGCAGCGAGGTTGCCAAGGTGCGCGTGGTGATGGAGGACGGCTCCGTCTACAAGCGTGAAGGCCGCTTGCTGTTCTCCGACCTGACGGTGGACAGCACCACCGGCCAGGTCACGCTGCGCGCCGAAGTGCCCAACCCCGACGGCGTGCTGCTGCCCGGGCTGTATGTGCGCGTGCGTCTGGAGCAGGCCACGGCCAGCAACGCGGTGTTGCTGCCGCAGCAGGCGGTCACGCGATCGGCCCAGGCCGACACCGTGATGGTGGTGGACGGCGAAGGCAAGGTGGCGTCGCGCAACGTCACGCTGGGTGGCGAGCAGGACGGCCAGTGGGTGGTGGTCGATGGCCTCAAGCCGGGCGAGCAGGTCATGGTTGATGGCTTCCAGAAGCTGCGCCCCGGGGCCACGGTCAAGCCTGTGCCCTGGAAGAAGCCGGGCGAGGCCGCTGCGCCCAGCACGTCGAGCTGAGGCCCGTTCATTCCCATCCGCCGAATCTAGGAACGCCGACGCATGGCCAAGTTCTTCATTGATCGCCCCATCTTTGCGTGGGTGATCGCACTCTTCATCATGGTGCTCGGCGCGGTGTCGATCACCCAGTTGCCGATCTCGCAGTACCCGCCGGTGGCGCCGCCGTCGATCGTGGTCAGCGCCACGTACCCCGGCGCTTCGGCCAAGACGCTCGAAGAATCGGTGCTGTCCATCATCGAGCAGGAGATGAACGGCTCGCCCGGCCTCATCTACATGGAGTCGACGGCGCAGGCCAACGGCACCGGATCGATCACGCTGAGCTTTCAGCCCGGCACCAACCCCGACCTGGCACAGGTCGACGTGCAGAACCGCCTCTCGCGCGCATCTCCGCGCCTGCCCTCGGCGGTGACGCAGCAGGGTGTGCGCGTGGACAAGTCGCGCAGCAACTTCCTGCTGTTCACCATCCTCACCAGCGACGACCCCAAGTGGGACCCGGTGGCCCTGGGCGACTACGCCACCCGCAGCGTGCTGCCCGAGATCCAGCGCGTGCCCGGCGTGGGGCAGGCGCAGCTGTTCGGCACCGAGCGCGCCATGCGCATCTGGATCGACCCGGCCAAGCTGCTGGGGCTGAACCTGAGCGCGGCCGACGTGACGGCGGCCATCCGCGCGCAGAACGCACAGGTCTCGGCCGGCGAAATCGGCGCGCTGCCCAACGTGGCCGGGCAGGGCATCTCGGCCACGGTGGTGGTGCAGGGCCAGCTCAGCTCGGTGGAGGCCTTCGGCAACATCGTGCTGCGGGCCGAGGCCAGTGGCGCCACCGTGCGCCTCAAGGACGTGGCGCGCATCGAGCTCGGCGCGCAGGCCTACGCGACGTCGGCCCGTCTGAACGGCAAGCCCTCGACCGGCATTGGCGTGCAGCTCTCGCCCAGTGGCAATGCCCTGGCCACGGCCGACGCGGTGCGCGCCAAGCTCACCGAGCTGGAGCGCTTCTTCCCGCAGGGCATGAAGTGGGTGATCCCCTACGACAGCTCGCGTTTTGTGCGGATCTCGATCTCGCAAGTGGCCGAGACGCTGGTCGAGGCGGTGGCGCTGGTGTTCCTGGTGATGTTCCTGTTCCTGCAGAACTTCCGCTACACCGTGATTCCCACCATCGTGGTGCCGGTGGCGCTGCTGGGCACCTTCGCCACGCTTCTGGCCATGGGTTTCTCGATCAACGTGCTCACCATGTTCGGCATGGTGCTGGTGATCGGCATCGTGGTGGACGACGCCATCGTGGTGGTCGAGAACGTCGAGCGCATCATGAGCGAGGAAGGCCTGCCGCCCTTGCAGGCCACGCGCAAGGCCATGGGCCAGATCTCGGGCGCCATCATCGGCGTGACGGTGGTGTTGATCGCGGTGTTCGTGCCGCTGGCCTTCTTCGCCGGCTCCATTGGCAACATCTACCGCCAGTTCGCCGCCGTGATGGGTGTGTCGATCGCGTTCTCCGCCTTCATGGCCCTGTCGCTCACGCCGGCACTGTGCGCGACCCTGCTCAAGCCCGTCCAGAAGGGGCATCACGTCGAGAAGAAAGGCTTCTTCGGCTGGTTCAACCGCGGCTTCGGGCGTCTCACGAACGGCTATACCGGCGTCGTGGGTGCCTTGCTGCCGCGCGCCGGGCGCATGCTCATCGTCTACCTGGCCATCGGCGCGGCCGCAGCCTGGGTGTACCGCAGTCTGCCAACTTCGTTCCTGCCGCAGGAAGACCAGGGCAACCTGCTGGTCAACGTGCAGTTGCCCCCGGGTGCCACGCAGGAGCGCACCCGCGCGGTGATGGAACAGGTCGAAGCCTTCATGCTCAAGCAACCTGAAGTGCAGAGCATGGTGGCGGTGATGGGTTTCAGCTTCTCGGGTCAGGGCCAGAACGCCGGCATTGCCTTCGTCACGCTCAAGGACTGGGACGAACGCAGCGCGCCCGGCAACTCGGCGCAGGCCCTGGCCGGCCGCGCGTTCGGTGCGCTCTCGGGCATTCGCGACGCGTTCATCTTTCCGCTGAGTCCGCCACCGATTCCGGAGCTCGGCACCTCGTCGGGTTTCAGCTTCCGTTTGCAGGACCGTGCCGGTCTGGGCCGCGACGCCTTGCTGGCCGCACGTGGGCAGTTGCTGCAACTGGCGTCGCAAAGCCCGGTGCTGACGCAGGTTCGGCCCGACGGCCTGGAAGATGCGCCACAGGTGCAGCTGTCCATCGATCGCGACAAAGCCCAGGCCCTGGGCGTGCCCTTCGACGCCATCAGCGCCGCCATCGGCACGGCGCTGGGTTCGAGCTATGTGAACGACTTCCCCAGCAGCGGGCGTCTGCAGCGCGTGATCGTGCAGGCCGATGCACCCGCGCGCATGCAACCCGACGACCTGCTGCGCCTGAACGTTGTCAACACGCAGGGCAAGGCGGTGCCGCTGTCGGCCTTCGCCTCCACCCAGTGGGTCAAGGGGCCGATGCAGGCGGTGCGCTACAACGGCTACCCCGCCATGCGCATCAGCGGCAGCGCCGCGCCGGGCTACAGCACGGGTGACGCGCTGGTCGAGATGGAACGCCTCGCAGCGCAGCTGCCGCAAGGCTTTGGCTACGAGTGGACGGGCACCTCGCGCGAGGAAAAACTCGCGGGTTCGCAGGCGCTGGTGCTGTATGGCTTTGCCATCCTGGCGGTGTTCCTCTGCCTGGCAGCCCTGTACGAAAGCTGGACCATTCCGCTGTCGGTGATCCTGGTGGTGCCGCTGGGTGTGCTCGGCGTGCTGCTGGCCACCTGGCTGCGCAACTACCAGAACGACGTGTACTTCCAGGTCGGCCTGATCACCATCATCGGCCTGTCGGCCAAGAACGCCATCCTGATCATCGAGTTCGCCAAGGATGTACAGGCACAGGGCAAGAGCGTGTTCGAGTCCGCACTGGCGGCCGCACGTCTGCGCTTCCGTCCGATCATCATGACCTCGATGGCCTTCACCCTGGGCGTGGTGCCGCTGTTCATTGCCTCTGGCGCCGGCTCGGCCAGCCAGCGGGCCATCGGCACCGGCGTGATTGGCGGCATGATCACCGGCACCATGCTGGCGGTGATCTTCGTGCCCTTGTTCTTCGCGGTGGTGCGGCGCCTGTTCAAGGGCAGCGAGCGCCAGCACCAGCGCGACCTCGAAAGCGCGCGTGCGCATGGAGCCTACAGCGATGAGTCGTGATGTCCGTTTGCGTCTGAGCACGCTGGCCGCTGCCCTGGTGCTGGCCGGCTGCTCGATGATTCCCACCTACGAGCGGCCGGCGGCGCCGGTGCCGCAGACCTTCCCGCTGGCGGCCGACACGCCCAACCAGCGCAGCGCGGCCGACACCGCCTGGCAGGACTTCGTGCGCAACCCGCAATTGCGCGAGCTGATCGAACGCGCGCTGGCCAACAACCGCGACCTGCGCGTGGCCACGCTCAACATCGAACGGGTGCGTGCGCAGTACCAGATCGCGCGCGCCAACCAGTACCCCACGGTCAACGCCGCCGCCATCGGCAACCGGCAGGGCACCAACGGCGGCAGCATCACCAGCACCTACAGCGTGGGGCTGGCCGTGAGCGCCTGGGAGATCGATTTCTTCGGCCGTCTTGCCGCGCTCAAGGAAGCCGCGTTGGCCGACTACCTCGCCAGCGAGCAGGCCCGCCACGCGGCGCAGACCAGCCTGATCTCGGCCGTGGCCAGCAGCTGGTTGAGTTTGCAGACCAACGAGGCTTTGCTGGCCATCACACGCGAGACCCAGCGCTCGCGCGACGATTCGCTGCGACTGACCAGGCTGAGGTTCGACAACGGTGCGGCCTCCGCCCTCGACCTGCGCCAGGCCGAATCGCTCGCGGCCACCGCGCGGGCCTCGCTGGCGCAACAGCAGCGCGCGCGTGCGCTCGATGCGAACGCGCTCACGCTGCTGGTGGGCGACAGCGTGCCAGCCAGTCTGGTGCAGGTGGCCGATGGCGACGCCGCGGTCCTGGCCGACGTGCCGGCCGGCCTGCCATCGGACCTGCTTACCCGGCGCGCCGACATACGCCAGGCCGAACAGGCCTTGATCGCGGCCAACGCCAACATCGGCGCGGCGCGTGCGGCCTTCTTCCCGCGCATCTCGCTCACCGCGAGCGTGGGCACGGCCAGCACCGAGCTCTCGGGTCTGTTCAAGGACGGCTCCTGGGGCTTCACGCTGAACCCGCAGGCCTTGTTGCCCATCTTCGATGCCGGGCGCAACCGCGCCGGGCTCGAGTCGGCCAAGGTGTCGCGCGACATTGCGGTGGCGCAGTACGAAAAGGCCATCCAGACCGCGTTCCGCGAGGTGGCCGATGCGCTGGCCGGTCGCGCCACCCTGGGCGAGCAGCTCAAGGCACTGGACGATCAGGTGACGGCCGAGAGTGACCGCCTGCGCCTGGCCGAGCTGCGCTACCGCAATGGCGTGGCGAGCTTCCTGGATGTGCTCGATGCGCAGCGCTCGCTGTTCACGGCGCAGCAATCGCAGGCGCAGATCCGACTGGCCCTGCAGCAGAACCGCGTGGCGCTGTACGCCGCACTCGGCGGCGGTTGGACGCAGTGATGGGGTCGGGCCCTGGCGCGGTGGCGCCTGGGCCCGCATTCAAGCTCAGACCTTGGGCAGGTCGTAGAACGCCGCGATGGCGTCCCAGGCGGTCTGCGGGTCGTCCACGTAGCGCAGCAACTGCAGATCCTCGGGTGAGATGGTGCCTTCTTCGACCAGCAGGTCGAAGTTGATCAGGCGCTTCCAGTAGTCGCTGCCATACAGCAGGATCGGCACCGGCTTGGCCTTCTTGCACTGCACCAGGGTGATCACCTCAAACAGCTCGTCGAGCGTGCCGAAGCCACCCGGGAAGGCGAGCAAAGCTTTCGCGCGCATCATGAAGTGCATCTTGCGCAGCGCGAAGTAGTGGAACTTGAAGCTCAGCTCGGGCGAGATGTAGGGATTGGCCGACTGCTCGTGCGGCAGCGCGATGTTGAGCCCCACATTGGGTGCGCCTTCGTCGTGCGCGCCGCGGTTGGCGGCTTCCATCACGCCCGGCCCGCCGCCGGTGCAGATGAACAGCTGTTCGTGCTTGGCGCAGCGCGCGCTGTAGCGCGCCACGATGCGTGCGAACTCGCGGGCCCGGTCGTAGTAGTGCGCGTTGCGCACCATGGCGCGGGCCTTGTGCAGGGCACGCGCGTCGCCTTCTTCCTCGGCGGCGGCCAGCATGGCTTCGGCCTCGCCCTGCTCGCGAAAGCGCGCGCTGCCGAACACGACGATGGTGTTTTCGATGCCGAGCTGCTGCTGCGCCAGATCGGGCTTGAGCATTTCCAGCTGGAAGCGGATGCCGCGCGTCTCGCGCCGCAGCAGGAATTCGGGGTCGGCGAAGGCCAGTCGGTAGGCGTCGGCGTGCAGCGCCTGACCGCTGTCGGAATGGGCCTGCAGCTCGGCCCAGGCGTCGGCCAGGCGGCGTTCGGTGATGTCTTGGTTGGCTTGCATGGAGATGTCCCCCGTTCTGTTCGTGTTCAGAGCCCGATGGCCAGCGCCAGTGGCACAAAGACCACCGCCAGCGCATTGCCCACCATGATGGAAGCGGCCACCTTTTCGGGCTCCTGATGGTAGCGATCGGCCAGCATGTACTGAATGACGGCCGGGGGCAAGGCGGCAAACAGCAGCAGCTGCGCGCGCGCTGCGCCCTCGACGCCCAACGCCCAGGCCAGCGGAATGCCGATGGCCAGGCCGATCAAGGGCCGCGCCAGCGCGCCCAGCAGGCCCAGCACCATGCCCTCACGGGTGAGGGCGGTCAGGCGCGCGCCGAGCGCGAACAGCATCATGGGCAGCAGCGCATCGCCCAGCAGCTTCAGGCCCGAGAGCACCACCTCGGGCGGGCGCACCTCGGTGAAGGCGCTGGCAAAGCCGAGCAGTGTGCCGATCATCAGCGGGCTGGTGAGCAGGTCGCGCGTGCGCGCCGCGTTGCTGGTGATGCGCGCCCCGAGCGAGAAATGCAGCAGGTTGCTGACCGAGAACAAGGCCACCGCCGCGCCGAAGTTCTCCTGCCCGAAGGCCAGCAGCGCCAGCGGCAGACCCATGTTGCCGCAGTTGTTGAACATGACCACCGGCACCAGCGTGCGCGGCTGCGCGCCAAAGGCCCGGGCCAGCGGCCAGGCCATTAAGCCGCTGCCGAGTATGAGCACAGTGGCGCCGATCAGCAGCGGCACGTGGTCGCCGATGACGAAGCTGCGCGAGGCCAGGGCCGAATACACCAGCAGCGGCGCCAGTACATCGAGCGCAATGCGGTTGAAGCTGGTGAGGTCGGGCGCCTTGCGGCGCGCGTAACCGTAGCCGATGGCCACGATCAGGAACACCGGGATGATGACGTCGGCAATGCGGCTGAGCAGGTCCATGGGGGCTCAATGCAGAAGGGCTCCGTGTGGAGCCCTTGCGTACGAATACGTCAGAGGAAGAATCCTGTTTCGGCGCCGGGCCGCCCCAGGCCGAAACGCGCCCCCTCGGGGGGCAGCGACCCGCGCAGCGGCGGAGCGTGGGGGCTCATCAGACGCGTTTGCGGTATTCGCCGGTGCGGGTGTCGATCTCGATGCGATCACCCTGGCTCACGAACAGCGGCACGGGGACTTCGAAACCGGTAGCGATCTTGGCCGGCTTGAGCACCTTGCCCGAGGTGTCGCCCTTGACGGCGGGTTCGGTCCAGGTGATTTCGCGCTCGACGCTGGTGGGCAGTTCAACCGAGATGGCCTTGCCTTCGTAGAACACCACTTCGACGGCCATGCCGTCCTCAAGGTAGTTGAGCGCATCGCCCATGTTCTCGGCTTCGACTTCGTACTGGTTGTAGTCGGTGTCCATGAACACGTACATGGGGTCGGCGAAGTAGGAGTAGGTGCACTCCTTGTGGTCCAGGATGATCTGGTCCATCTTGTCGTCGGCCTTGAACACGACTTCGGTGCCGATGTTGCCCAGCAGGCCCTTGAGCTTCATGCGGACGGTGGCGGCGCCACGGCCACCACGGGCGTACTCGGTGCGCAGGACGATCATCGGGTCCTTGCCGTGCATGATCACGTTGCCGGCGCGGATTTCTTGGGCGATTTTCATAGGGGGTTCCGGTGAGGCGCTCGGGCGCTGGGCACCGATGCGCGGGGTAGGGGCCTGGGTCTGGCGCCCGGCCGGTGGTCGCAAAGCCCGCGATTTTAGCCCTTTGTGGCGACGAATCCCGCCAACTGGGTGGCCAGGTCGGCCTGAGCCAGCAGTCGGGCCCGGGCCGCCTGCACCACGGGGCGCCAGCTGTCCACCGTCGTCCAGCCGGGCCAGGCGGCGCCGGGCTCGATGCCGTTCCACTGCCGGTGCAGGGTCCGCAGGCTGACCGGCGCGTCCAGCCAGTCCAGAAACGCGTCGAGTTTGGCGTGGTGCGCGTCATCGTGCTGGGGGTAGATGTGCCAGATGAAGGGCTGTCCCGCCCACAGCGCGCGCACCAGCGAATCCTCGCCGCGCACGAAGTTCAGGTCGGCGGCCCACAGCAGCTCGTCGAAGCCGGGCTGATCGAGGTAGGGCAGGGTCTGGCGGCTGGCGCCGGTCGCCAGGGGCAGGTGATGACTCGCTGCTGCCGCCCGGCCGGGCGTCACCAGCCAGTGGGTGGGCGCCTCGGCCATCACCGCGGGCAGCGCAGCGGGCTCGTAGCAGAACAGCACGCTCAGGCGTTCGTCGGGCTTGAGACCATGACCGGCGCGCCAGCGGTCGCGCTCGAACGCGGCCTGTCGCGCGGCGAGGTCGTCCTCGCGCAGCAGGCCACCGGTGCCGTCGGTGAAGCCCGGGTGGAAGAACCACTTGGTCAGGCCGCGCCCGGGCCCGTGCATCACCGGTGAGGGCAGGCCGTGCTGACGCCGTACGAAGGCCTCGGCGCTCAGGTATTCGAGGTTGAGCCAGACCGGGTCCCGGGTGCGCGCGGCCACGAAGGGCTCGGGCAGCTCGCAGCCAAAGCCCTCGATCCAGACATCGCCCGGGGTCAGCCCATGCGGGTCGAAGGGCTCGCTCCAGCGCAGCACCTGCACGCCGGGCGCACCTTGCGGTGCCATCCAGGCCAGCGCGGTGGGATCGTCGATCCACAAGCGCACGCTGTGGCCGCGCGCACCCAGCTGGGCCGCCAGCCGCCAGCACACACCCACGTCGCCGAAGTTGTCGATGACGCGGCAGAACAGATCCCACACCGGGTGCGAAGGCTTCGCCATGGCCGCGATGATGCCCGAGGCCATCGGCGCCTTGCCAAGGCCACAATACGCGCCCATGGCCGACGACGTGCATTCCGAACAACTGCTCAGCGAAGTGGCGGCGCTGCCTGCGCTGCCCGGCGTGTACCGATATTTCGACGCCCAGGGCCAGCTGCTGTACGTGGGCAAGGCGCGCAACCTCAAGAAGCGCGTGTCGAGTTACTTCCAGAAGAACCACGACGGCACACGCATTGGCCATATGGTCAGCCGCATCGTGCGCATGGAGACCACGGTGGTGCGCAGCGAGGCCGAGGCCCTGCTGCTCGAGAACAACCTCATCAAGACGCTCAACCCGCGGTTCAACATCCTGTTCCGCGACGACAAGAGCTACCCCTACCTCAAGATCACCGGCACCCGCGACGCCGCCAGGTCGGCCGGCCGCAGCACCAGTGCGTCCACGCTGTTTCCGCGCATGGCGTACTACCGCGGCGCGGTGGACAAGCGCCACAGCTACTACGGCCCTTATCCCAGTGCCTGGGCGGTCAAGGAGACCATCCAACTGATGCAGAAGGTGTTCAGGCTGCGCACCTGCGAAGACACCGTATTCGCCAACCGCACGCGGCCGTGCCTTCTGTACCAGATCAAGCGCTGCAGCGGTCCCTGCGTGGACCAGATCCACCAGGGCGACTACCTGCAGGACGTGGCCACCGCCGAGCGCTTTCTGCGCGGCGAGACGCAGTCGGTGCTTCACACGCTGGAGCAGCGCATGCTGGCGCACGCCGAGAAGCTGGAGTTCGAGCAGGCCGCCGAGATCCGCAACCAGATGAGCGCGCTCTCGCGCGTGCTGCACCAGCAGACCATGGAAATGGGCAACGACCAGGACGCAGACATCCTGGCCGTCAAGGTGCAGGGCGGGCGCGCCTGCGTGAACCTTGCCATGGTGCGCGGCGGACGCCACCTGGGCGACCGGCCGTACTTCCCCACGCACGTGGACGACGCCAGCGCCATTGAGGAACTGCTGTCCGAGGGTGCCGATGGCGAAGTCGCCGAGAAGGGCGACCCCGGCGAACGCACCGCCCTGCGCGTGCTGGAGGCCTTCATCGCGCAGCACTACCTGGGCGCGCCCCTGCCTTCGGTGCTGATCACCAGCCACGCCGTGGGCCGGCCGTTGCTCGAGGCCTTGACCGAGCAGACCGGCCAGAAGGTGCACGCCGTGCACAACCCGCGCGAGCACCGACGCCTGTGGCTGGAGATGGCGCAGAAGAACGCCGGTATCGCGCTGGCGCGCCTGCTGGCCGAAGAGGGCAGCCAGCAGGCCCGCACCCGCGCGCTGGCCGAGGCGCTGCAACTGCCCGACGACGATCTGGCGGCGCTGCGCATCGAGTGCTTCGATATCTCACACACCGCGGGTGAATCGACGCAGGCCTCCTGCGTGGTGTTCGAAGACCACAAGCTCCAGAACAGCCAGTACCGCCGCTACAAGATCGACGGCATCACACCCGGCGACGACTACGCGGCCATGCGTCAGGTGCTTACGCGCCGCTACGGGCGCATAGCCGAAGCGCTCAAGGTGGAGGCCGGTGAAGCCGAGGTGGCTGTGGCGGCACCGACAATAGATGTGCCTGCGGCCGAACCCGGGACCGTCGCTGACGCTGACGCTGATGGAGGCGTTGACGCAGCGCCCGCGACCCCGGAGAAGGACATGCCCGCCACCGGCCCCCGCATGCCCGACATCGTGCTCATCGATGGCGGCAAGGGCCAGGTCGGCGTGGCGCGCGAAGTCTTCCAGCAGCTCGGGCTTGACCTGAGCAGCATCGTCGGTGTGGAAAAAGGCGAGGGCCGCAAAGTGGGCCTGGAAGAGCTCGTGTTTGCCGATGGCCGCAGCAAGGTCTACCTCGGCCACGACTCCGCGGCCCTCATGCTGGTTGCCCAGATCCGCGACGAAGCCCACCGCTTCGCCATCACCGGCATGCGCGCCCAGCGCGCCAAGGTGCGCACCGGTGGCAGCCAGCTCGAAGACATTCCCGGCGTTGGCCCAAAGAAGCGGGCGCGCCTGCTGCAACGCTTTGGTGGCGTGCGCGGCGTGGCGGCCGCGAGCGTGGAAGACCTGGCGACGGTGGATGGCATCTCGCTGGAGCTCGCTGAGACGATCTATCGCGGATTGCGTTGAGCCATCGGTGGTACAGCGCGACCGGAGCCTCGGCCTCGCAGGCTTGTGTTACCCGTGTCAGGGTCACCCCCCATAATCCGCCCCCATGTTCTTCAACCTCCCGACCCTGCTGACCTGGGCCCGCATCGTGGCCATTCCGCTCATCGTGGGGGTGTTCTACCTGGAAGCGCTCACCACGGCAGAGCAGAACCTGGTGGCGACGGCGATGTTCATCGTCTTCGCCCTCACCGACTGGGCCGACGGCTACCTGGCGCGCAAGCTCAACCAGACCTCGGCCTTCGGTGCCTTTCTGGACCCGGTGGCCGACAAGTTTCTCGTTTGCGCGAGTTTGCTGGTGCTGGTGCACATGGACCGCGCCGACGTGTTTGCGGCGCTGATCATCATCGGTCGCGAGATCGCGATTTCGTCGCTGCGTGAATGGATGGCCATCATCGGCGCCACCAAGAGCGTGGCGGTGCACATGATCGGCAAGGTCAAGACCTCGGTGCAGATGGTGGCGATCCCGTTCCTGCTCTACGACGGGCGTTTGTTCGGTGTGATTGACACAAACCTGTGGGGCGAATGGTTGTTGTGGGCCTCGGCCATCCTGACCGTGTGGTCGATGGTGTACTACCTGCGCAAGGCCCTGCCCGAAATCCGCGCCCGCGCCCGCTGAAGCGGCGCACGCACTTCCATCGCTTCTGACGTGACCGCTTCTGCCAATGACAACGCGTGGCTGCGCGCCATGCCCTGGGTGTTCGTGCTGATCTGGAGCACGGGCTTCATCGTGGCCCGCTTTGGCATGCCGCATTCACCGCCGTTGTCGTTTCTGGCAACGCGTTATGCGCTGTCCATCCTGTGCTTTTTGCCCTGGATCCTGATCGCAGGGGTGAAGTGGCCCGCCAATCGGCGGCAATGGTGGCACCTGTCGGTCGTCGGTGTGCTCATGCATGCGGGCTACCTGGGTGGGGTCTGGGCGGCCGTCAAGGCGGGCATGGGCTCGGGCCTGTCGGCGTTGATCGTCGGGCTGCAGCCAGTGCTGACCGCGATCTGGCTCACGGTGATGGGTGGTGCACAGCAACACGTCTCCAAGCGGCAATGGCTTGGCCTGTTGCTGGGCTTTGCGGGCCTGGTGCTGGTGGTGTGGCGCAAGCTGGTTGAAGGCTCGCCGGGCGACCACGCCAACGCCGAGAACCTGAGCTATGCGGTGTTCGCGCTGTTTGCCATCACCGCAGGCACGCTGTACCAGAAGCGTTTCGTGCAGGCCTGCGACGTGCGCACCGCCAACACGGTGCAGCTCATTGCGGCATTCGCGGTCACCTTGCCGCTGGCGCTGCTCGAGCACGAAGCCATGGACTTCACCGGCTCGTTCGTGGGCGCCATGGCCTGGTCGGTGCTGGGTCTCACGCTGGGCGGCAGTTCGTTGCTGTACCTGTTGATCCAGCGTGGTGCCGCCGCGTCGGTGGCCAGCCTGATGTACTTGGTGCCGCCTTGCACGGCGGTGCTGGCCTGGCTGCTGTTTCGCGAGCCCATCACGCCGCTGACCGTGGCCGGTATTGCGGTCACCGCTTTTGGCGTGAGCCTGGTCGTGCGCGCCCCGCGCTAGTTGGCGCAGCGGGCCGCCAGGGCTCGCCCTCGAATTCCGCGGCCAACGCCGCCACCAGCAGGCGAATGCGCTTGGGCGACTGTGCTCGCCACGGCGCCAGCCAGTGGATGTCGGCGTCGCGGTGGCTCCAGGCGGGCAGCACGCGCACCAGCTCACCGCTGGCCAACTGCGGTGCGATGTCCCACAGGCTGCGCAGCATGATGCCCTGACCCGCCAGGCACCAATCGCGCACCAGTTCACCCGAATTGCTCGACAGCGGCCCGGCGACGGCAACCCGGCGTCGCCCGGGATCGCCATCGCGCTGCAGGGCCCAATGGTCCTGCCGGTGCTGTCCTGCGTCGGTGTGCTCGCGAACCACCAGGCAGTGGTGCATGGCCAGGTCGTCGGGCGTTTGCGGCACGGCGTGCACCGCCAGGTAGCTGGGTGCTGCAACCAACACTCTGCGGTTGGGCGCGAGGCGCCGCGACACCCATTCGCCGGCGCGCTGGTCGGGTGCTTGCCACAACCACACCGCGCCGTCGAAGCCTTCGGCCGACAGATCGGGCAGACGCTCGGTGAGCTGCAGGTCGATGGACACCGCCGGGTGTCGTTGCTGAAAGCGGGCCAGTGCAGGCCCCAACCAGCGCCGACCGAAGCCGAAGGTGGCGGCCAGGCGGATCGGACCTGCCGGTTCGGCCTGTCGCTCACGCAGTTCGTCTTCAAGGGCTTCAAAGCCGCGCAACAGCTCGGCGGCGCGGAGCGCCAGCGATTCGCCTTCGGCCGTGGGCGTGACCTTGCGCGTGGTGCGCTGAAACAGCCGCACTCCCAGCGACGCTTCGAGCGTGGCCAGGCGGCGAGTGATGGCCGATGGCGTCAGGCCCAGTGTCTGTGCCGCCATGGCGAGGCTGCCTTGTTGGGAGACGGTGAGCACCATCTGAAGATCGGCGCGGTCCATTTGTTGCGTTTGGCTCAAGAATGAATGCACGCATTATTGCGAATGAAACCGCTACAGTCGTGCCCGTTCCTGTTGCCCCAATGTGAGGAGACCCCATGAGCAAGCACCGCATCGCGGTCATCGCCGGCGACGGCATCGGCACCGAAGTCATGCCCGAAGGCCTGCGCGCGCTCGAAGCCGTGGCCACGCGCTTCGGCATTGATCTGAAGTTCGACCACTTCGACTTCAGCAGCTGCGACTACTACGAACGCCACGGCAAGATGCTGCCCGACGACTGGAAGGACCAGATCGGCGGACACGACGCGATCTATTTCGGTGCGGTGGGCTGGCCCGACAAGGTGCCCGATCACGTGTCGTTATGGGGTTCGCTGCTGATGTTCCGGCGCGAGTTCGACCAGTACATCAACCTGCGCCCGGCGCGGCTCATGCCCGGTGTGACCGCACCGGTGGTGCGACGCGACGGCAGCCCGCGCGCGCCCGGCGAGATCGACATGGTTATCGTGCGTGAGAACACCGAGGGCGAATACAGCAGTGTGGGTGGCCGCATGTACGCCGGCACGCCGCGCGAGGTCGTCATCCAGGAGACCGTCATGTCGCGCCACGGAGTCGACCGTGTGCTGCGCCACGCATTTGAGCTGGCGCGTTCGCGCCCGAAGAAGCACCTGACCAGTGCGACCAAGAGCAACGGCATCGCCATCACCATGCCTTACTGGGACGAGCGCGTGGCCGAGATGGCGAAAGGGTATCCCGATGTAACGGTCGACAAGTTCCACATCGACATCCTCACGGCGCACTTTGTCCAGCGTCCCGACTTCTTCGACGTGGTGGTGGGCAGCAACCTTTTCGGTGACATCCTCTCCGACCTCGGCCCGGCGTGCACCGGCACCATCGGCATTGCGCCGAGTGCGAACCTCAACCCGGACCGCACCCATCCGTCGCTGTTCGAGCCGGTGCACGGCTCCGCGCCGGACATCGCCGGCAAGGGCATCGCCAACCCGATCGGCCAGATCTGGTGCGGGGCGCTGATGCTGGACTTTCTGGGGCATCGCGAGGCACACGACGCGGTGATGCGCGCGATTGAGGCGGCGCTGGAGCCCAAGAGTGGTGCACCGCGCACGCCCGATCTGGGGGGTAGCGCCGGCACCAGCGACCTGGGTCGCGCCATTGCGTCGCTCATTTGACGACTTTCATGGAAAGTCCGTAGGCCGCAGCCCTGCTGGGCTGCGCGTCTGTGCGACTAGAATCGCCGCTCGTGTGGCCCACGCACCTCAGAGCCGGTCGCTTTGTTGACACGCTTTGCGGCACGTGGGTCTAATCGTTCGCGGCGCGTGCCCCAGTCTTCATGGTTGCGGCTTGCGCCCCCCCGGGCGTACCGGCTTTGCCACGCAGCGCACGTTGCCAGCAGCCCGCCACACAACCCAACTTTTCCATTTCAAGAGGGGCTCTTCGTGAACAAAACTGAACTCGTCGAACACATCGCCAAGCACGCCGACATTTCCAAGGCTGCGGCGACGCGCGCTCTGGACTCCACCATTGCGGCCATCCGCACCACCCTCAAGAAGGGCGGCACCGTTTCCCTGGTGGGCTTTGGCTCGTTCGGCGTGACCAAACGCCCCGCTCGCAAGGGCCGCAACCCCCGCACCGGCGCCGAGATTAAAATCAAGGCCGCCAAAGTGCCGAAGTTCCGCCCCGGCAAGGCACTGAAAGACGCGGTCAACTGACCTGTTGCACATCGGTTCCAGTGGGTGCTTAGCTCAGTTGGTAGAGCGGCTCTCTTACACGGAGTAGGTCGGCGGTTCGACCCCGTCAGCACCCACCACAAGAAGGCGAACAAGGGTTCGCCTTTTTTGTTGTTCCACTGGTCAACGTCCGTCACTCAGCGCAGGGCGCAGTCATCACAGGGTTTCACGCATGTTCGAGTCCATCCGCGATCGCAAGAAGTACCTCATGGGCTTTTTGCTGATCCTGATCATTCCGTCCTTCGTGCTGTTTGGCATTCAGGGCTACACCAGTTTCTTCGGGCGCGGCGAAGCAGTGGCGACGGTTGACGGCAAAGACATCCTTCGCGAAGAGTGGGATCAGGCCCATCGCCAGGAGGTGCAGCGGCTTCGTGACGCAATGCCGGGGATCGATGCCGCCATGCTCGACAGCGACGCGGTGCGCTACGAGAGCCTGCAGCGCCTGGTGCGCCAGCGCGTGCTGGCCACTGCGGCCACCCAGCTCAACCTGTACACCAGCGATGCGCGCCTGGCGCGTGAACTGCAACAGAACCCGTCGATTGCGGCCCTGCGCAAGTCCGATGGCTCGCTCGACGTTGAAGGCTATCGCCAGTTGCTGGCCCGCCAGGGCATGTCGCCCGAGATGTTCGAGGCCTCGTTGCGCAACGACCTGTCGCAGCGCCAGGTGCTGCAGGCCGTGCAGGGCACGGGCTTCGCCTCGACCGCCATGGCGCGCCCGGTGCTGGACGCGTTCTTCCAGCAACGCGAGCTGCGTGTGAAGACCTTCGCCGCCGGCGACTTTGCGTCGCAGGTCAAGCCCAGCGACGCCGACATCGAGGCCTTCTACAACGACAACAAGGCTTCGTTCCAGGCGCCCGAGCAATCCGACGTCGAGTACATCGTGCTCGACGCGGCAGCGCTGGCCAAAGGCATCAGCTTCACCGATGCCGAACTGCGCAGCTACTACGACCAGAACGCGGCCCAGCTCAGTGGTGCCGAAGAGCGCCGCGCCAGCCACATCCTGCTGACGCTGGCCAAAGACGCCACACCCGAACAGAAGGCCGAGGTGCGCAAGAAGGCCGAGGCGCTGCTCGCGCAGGTCAAGGCCGATCCGTCGAAGTTTGCGGAACTGGCCAAGGCCAACTCGCAGGACCCGGGGTCTGCGGCCAATGGTGGCGATCTCGATTTCTTTGGCCGCGGCGCCATGGTGCCGGCCTTCGAGCAGGCGGTGTTCTCGATGAAGAAGGGCGATATCTCCGACATCGTGGAAACCGACTTCGGCTTGCACATCATTGAGCTCACCGACATCAAGGCGCCGCCTGTCAAGCCGTTCGCCGAGCTCAAGCCGCAGATCGAAGCACAGCTCAAGCAGCAACAGGCTCAGCGCCAATATGCGGAATCGGCCGACACCTTCAGCAACCTGGTCTACGAGCAGGCCGACAGCCTCAAGCCCGCGGCCGATCGCCTGAAGCTGCAGATCCAGACGGCCAAGGACGTGCTGCGCACGCCGGTGCCTGGGCAGACTGGTGTGCTGGCCAACCCGCGTTTGCTTGAAGCGCTGTTCTCGGCCGATGCCATCGACAACAAGCGCAACACCACCGCCATCGAAACCGGCAGCAACCAACTGGTGTCGGCGCGCGTCGTGGCGCACCGTCCTGCGCGCACACTCACGCTCGACGAAGTGCGCGATCAGGTACGTGCCCAGCTCGTGGCCAAACGTTCGGCCGAACTCGCGCGCGAGACCGCCGAGAAGCAGCTGGCAGCCTGGAAGGGTGGCGCCGATGCGGCGGCCATGGGCGCCGCGGTGACGGTTTCGCGCGAGTCGGCCCAGAGCCTCGACCCGCGCGTGCTGGAAGCCGCGCTGAGCGCCGACCCGAACGCCTTGCCCGCGTGGCTGGGTGTCTCGCTGGGCGAGCAGGGCCATGCGGTGGTCGAGGTCACCAAGGTGCTGCCCCGCGCCGAAGCGCCCGAGCAGCGTCTGAGCCAGGAAGTCCAGCAAGTGGGCCAGGGCTGGGCGGCAGCCGAAGGCGAGGCCTATTACGAGATGCTCAAGGAGCGCTACAAAGTGCGCATCCTGGTGCCCAAGCCGGCCAACGCGCTGCGCTGAGAGCGGCATCCGCGGGACGCTATAATGCGCGGCTTGCGGTGGCTGTAGCTCAGTTGGTAGAGTCCCAGATTGTGATTCTGGTCGTCGTGGGTTCGAGTCCCATCAGCCACCCCACCGCATTCCCCACAAAGCCCGGCCTTGCCGGGCTTTTGTTTTGGGCAAAGCGCGATGCCACGACGGTCAGTGGCTGGCGGCTTCGGTCTTGAGTCGATCGATCATGAACTCGGCCGCTTCGAGGATGTGCTTGCGGGCCAGGCGCTCGGCCTTGGCACCGTCGCCAGCGGCCACGGCGGCCAGCAAGGCATCGTGCTGGTCCCAGATGTCGCGCGGTTTTTCGTCGCGCATCAGCACTTCGCCCATCACGCGTTGCGCGTTGGTCCAGTGGGTTTCCATCGCGGGTGCCACCAGCGGGTTGCCACTCAGTGCGTAGATGAAGTCGTGAAACGCCATGTCGGCGTTAATCATGGCGACCACCGAACCACTGGCCACGGCCTTGCGCCCGGCGCGAATGAGGGCGGGCCCTTTGCTGGCCGCCTCCTCGGCGCCGCGCTCGGCGGCCTTGCGAAAGGCCAGGCCTTCGATGACGGCTCGCACGTCGTACATGTGGCGCACGTGTTCGAGGTCGAGCGGCGCCACTTGCAATCCACGCCCGGGCGCGTCGTTGAGCACGCCCTGCTTGCGCAGCAGCGTGAGCGCCTGCTGAATCGGCTGGCGCGACACACCCAGCGCCTGCGCGATCTGCTCCTGGATGATGCGCGCGCCGGGCGGCAGGCGACCCGACGCGATCTCGGCCAGGATGGCGCCGTGCACCTGTTCGACCAGGCTGGGAGCGGCTTGCAGCGATTTCATGGCGGCGATCGTAGCCGCTGCTTGGTCAGTTGCCCGCGCGCCATTGGCGCTCGGCTTCGTCCCAGGCGGCCAGGGGTTGCAGATCGGGCACCCAGGCCAGGCCCGACTTGGCGTCGGATGAGGCGGCCTCAGGCGTGACCACCACGTCGAGCAGCGCGGGGCGGTTGGCCATGGCGCGGGCGATGGCACCGGGCAGGTCTTCGGCGCGCTCCACGCGCTCGGCGTGCATGCCGAAGCCGCGCGCCATGGCGGCGTGGTCGGCAAACTGCAGGTGCGTGCCAACCACCTTGCCATGCGTTTCCTGCTGGTCGCGCACTTCGATGGCCCACGAGCCGTTGTTGGCCACCACGATCAGCACCGGCGCCTTCTGACGCACGGCGGTGTCGATCTCCATGGCATTGAAGCCGAAGGCGCCGTCGCCGGTGGCCACCAGCACGACCTTCTCGGGGTGCACCAGGCTGGCCGCCACACCAAAGGGTGTGCCCACGCCAATGCAGCCCAGAGAACCGGGGTCGAGGTAGGTGCTGGCCGGCAGGCCCACGCGTGCAAAGCTGAGGAAGTCGCCGCCGTCGGCGACAACCACTGCGTCGGCGGGCAGGGCGTCGCGCAACGCCGCGAGCACGCGATTGGGGTGCATGCGGCCGTCGTTGCCGTGGGGTGCATCGCGCATGCCCTTGGCCAGCTTGTCCGAGCGCTGCAGGTGCTGGGCGCGCAGGCCGTGTACCCAGGCCGGGTCGCTGGCGGGTGCGCCCGTCGGAGCGGCGTCGAGGATGGCCTGCAGCGCCAACGCCGGGTCCGCCAGCACCGAGACGCTGCCACGGCGGTTGTCGCGCAGCTCCGCGGCGCAGTCGGCAATGCGCAGAAAGGCGGCGTCGCCAAACACCGCGGGCGAGCCGTAGGCCAGTTGAAAGTCCAGGCGCCGGCCGACCGTGACCACGAGGTCCGCCTGGCCCATCACGGCACCGCGCATGGCGGCCACCACGCCCGGGTGATCGTCACCGATCAGGCCGCGGCTTTCGCCGGTATCGAGGTACGCGGCGTTCAGGCGGGTGAGCAAGGCCGAGAGCGCGGGCCCTGCGCCCTGCGCGCCGCGGCCGCTGATGAACAGCGGGCGCTTGGCACGCCAGAGTGCATCGACGGCGGCGCGCACCGCGTCGGGGTGCGGTGGCGTGCGCGGCACTGCGCGGGCTTCGAACAGCTCGGGCAACTGCATGGCCTTGGCCACGTCGGCGCGCAAGGTGTCGACCGGGAAGTCCAGGTACACCGGGCCTGGCTCACCGCCTTCGCCCTGTGCACGGGCGGCGGCCTCGGCCAGTTCCTGCGGCACCAGGTCGGGGTGGCGCACGGTGCGCGCGTAGCGGGTGATGCTGCGCACGAGGTCGGTGTGCACGATGTCCTGCAGCGCACCGCGGTTTTCCTGCGCGGTGGGCGGCAGACCCGAGAGCACCATCACCGGCGCACGCGCCACGTGCGCATTCGCGATGCCGGTCATGGCGTTGGTCACGCCCGGGCCGGCGGTGACCAGGGCCACGCCCAGGCCGCCTGTGAGCAGTGCCTCGGCATGGGCCATGTAGACCGCGGCGCGTTCATCGCGCACGTCGACGATGCGGATACCTTCGGCGTCCAGCCGCATCCAGATCGGCATGACGTGGCCGCCACACAGGGCATACACGCGCTGGACGCCGCGTTGCTTCAGGAACCGCGCGATCACCGCGGCGGCGGATTGATCGCCGAAAGAGGGAGGGGCCATGCATGTCTCCTGTGGGTTTTGCCGTCCATCGGCGCGCGGGTTCTCAGGGCTTCGCGCCAAGGGTGGTGTGCGGCTACTATATTTGAACTCTGAATTCAGAGTTCATAAATCCGCATCGACTTGCCCCCCAGCCGATGACCGGTAGACCCCGAACCGATCAATCCGCCCAGGAGACAACCCATGAGCCAGTTGCTCACCATCGCCGACGCCATCGCCACGCACGCCCGGCTCACGCCCACCAAGCTGGGCGCGCGCGATTCGACCCGCCGCCTGAGCTACCTGGAATGGCACCGGCGGGCGTCGCAGCTGGGCGCCGGCCTGCTGGGCATGGGCCTGGCCAAAGGCGATCGCGTGGGGGTGGTGGCCTACAACTGCCTGGCGTGGCTGGAGATGTACGTGGCCATGGCGCGCGCCGGGCTGGTGGTGGTGCCGCTGAACTTTCGCCTCACCGGGCCCGAGATGGCCTACATCCTGGGCCACGCCGAGGTGTCGGCGGTGATCGTGGGCCCCGAGTTCTGCGACACGCTCGATGCCATTCGCGCCGAGTTGCCGGTGGCGCCCGAACGCTTCATCGTGCTCGGCGACGCTGTGACCCCGGGGTGGCGCAGCTACGAGAGCGTGGTCGCGCAAGGCAGTGCCGATTTCACCTTCGCGCCGGTGCACCCCGACGACACCTGTGCCTTCATGTACACCTCGGGCACCACCGGCCGGCCCAAGGGCGCCATCCGCAGCCACCGGGGCAGCACCTTGATTGCCCTGGCCACGGCGCTGGAGATGGGTTTCACCCGCGACGACACCGCGCTGCTGGTGATGCCGCTGTGCCACGCCAACTCGCTGTACTTCGGCACCACGTTCATGCACATGGGCGGCACCATCGTGGTCGAGGACCGTCGCAGTTTCGATCCGCAGGCGCTGTTGCAGACGCTGGCAGAAGACCGCGTGACCTTCACCTCGCTGGTGCCCACGCACTACATCATGGTGCTGGCGCTGCCCGACGAGGTGAAGTGCCGCCACGACCTGAGCGCCGTGGCCAAGCTGATGATTTCGTCCGCGCCCGCGCGGCCGGACACCAAGCGCGCCATCCTCGAGCTGTTCCGCAATGGCCGGCTCTATGAGCTCTACGGCTCGACCGAGGCCGGCTGGGTCACGCTGCTGCGCCCCGATGAACAACTGGCCAAGCTGGGTTCGGTCGGGCGGGAATGGGCCGGCAGTGGTGCGATCCGCCTGCTGGACGAGCAGCGCAACGAGGTGGCCGATGGCGAGGTGGGCGAGCTGTTCTCACGCACCGCCTACGCCTTTGACGGCTACTGGCAGAACCCCGACAAGACCGCCGAGGCGTTTGATGGCGAGTGGTGCTCGGTGGGCGACATGGCGCGGCGCGACGAGCAGGGCTACATCTGGCTGGTCGACCGCAAGAGCAACATGATCATCTCGGGCGGCGAGAACGTGTACCCGTCCGAGGTCGAGGGTGTGCTGGGCGCCAACCCCAAGGTGCGCGACGTGGCGGTGGTGGGTGTGCCGCACGACAAATGGGGCGAGGCCGTGCACGCGGTGGTGGTGCTGCACCAGGGGCAGAACGCGACGGTGCAGGAGATGCGCGACTGGTGCCGTGCGCGCCTGGCCGGCTTCAAGTGCCCGACCTCGGTCAGCTTCGTGGCCGATGCCGACATGCCGCGCACGGCCACCGGCAAGGTGCTGCACCGCGTGCTGCGCCAGCAACTGGCGCAAGCCTGAGAGCCCTACGGCCCTTCGCTCAGGTGCGCAGCCCGGGCCAGCAGCCCGCGCGCGCGCCAGCGGCGGCACAGGCCGAACACCACACCAGACGCCGTCCAGCAGATCCAGGCCGTCCAGACGCTGTGGCTTGGCGGGTGCGCACCTCGCCACAGCTGCACCGCGCCCAGCACCGCACCACCCGCCAGCGACAGCCACAGTGCCCATTGGCCGAAGCGCCAGCGCGCGCTGTCTTCCGGCGTGCTGAGACCGGGCCAGGCCAGACCGATGAAGGCGAGGGCGGTGGAGGCGTGGCCGCCGGGAAAGCAACCCCCGGGGCCGCCGTCGCCCGCCACCCACCAGCTCCAGTGCGACACCCAGTGCGCGGTACCGCCGAACTGGTCCAGGTCCCAGGGGCAACTGGTGCCGCTGTGCCGTTTGATGACGTTGACAGCCAGCAAGGCCACCGTGGTCGCCACCGCCATGGTCAGCCGCTCGCGGCGTTCGAACCGCCGCCACCCGGCGATGGGGCGCCAGACCGCGATCCAGACGCCGATCAGCAGCACCGTGCCCGCATTGCGCGCCCAGATGTGGCCGACGGTGGACAACCAGAAGTTGTCGCGTTCGGGAAAACCATGTGCGGTGCCGATGTGCTGCATGACGGCCAGATCCAGACCGCTGAAATCCCACATCACCAGCACGTAGAAGGTCAGCAGCGTCACTGTCCACCACTCGAGCGTGGTGGGCCGGAACACGGCCAGGGGCTTGAAAGGTGCATTCATCCCCCCGATGGCACCACCGGCAGATTAAGTCGACCTTAGATCGCTGTTTGTGCGCAACAGCGCCAGCCGCGATGGCTGGCTGCCGTTAATGACCGGTTAAGTCTCGCGCCCGAGCATGCGCGCCCATGACGACGACTGCTGCCCATTCGCAAGGCTGGCACCCGCTCGCCAAGGACGCCGTGTTGGCCGCCTGGCTGGTGGTGGCTGGCAATCTGCCCCTGTGGCTCACCGTGTCGCGCCTGCCCGAGGCGGCGGCAAGCCCGCTCATGCTGCCCGCGCTGGCGCTTTTTCTGCTGTGTGCGCTGCTCGCCAGCTTTGGCCTGTTGATGTGGCGCCCCTGGCGGCGCGTGCTCGGCGCGGCGCTCATTGCCCTGGCCGGCATGGGCAGCTACTTCATGTGGACCTACGGCATCGTGATCGACCCCGGCATGGTGGCCAATGTCTTCCACACCGACGCCGTCGAAGCCGCCGGCCTGTTCACGCTGCCCCTGGTGCTGGCCGTGGTGCTGGGCGTGGCCTTGCCGGTGATCTGGTGGTGGCGCGCCCCGGTGCGTACGGTGCGCTGGACGCGCCAGTTGTGGCAGCGTGGCCTGGTGGTGCTGCTGGCCTTGCTGGTGGCGGCCGGTCTGCTGTTCGCCACCTTCCAGGACCTGGCCTCGCTGATGCGCAACAACAAGTCGCTGCGCTACATGGTCAACCCCTACAACAGCGTGTATGCCCTGGTGCGCCAGGGCGTAAGCGAATCGGCCCATGCCGCGCAACCGCTGCAGGCCATCGGGCTGGACGCCCGGGCCGCGGGCACCGCCATGGCGGCCGACGCGGCGCCCGTGATCGTGCTGGTGGTGGGCGAGACGGCGCGCGCCGACAACTTTGGTGTGGGCGGCTATGCACGCGACACCACGCCACGCCTGAGCGCTCTGTCCGCCAGCGGTGACATCACCTACTTCTCGCAGGTGCACTCCTGCGGCACCAGCACCCAGGTCTCGGTGCCATGCATGTTCTCGCGCCTGGGGCGCGCCGGGCTCGATGGGCCACGCGAGGAGAACGTGCTCGATCTGCTGCAGCGCGCGGGCCTGGCGGTGGCGTGGATCGACAACCAGTCGGGCTGCAAGGGGGTGTGCGATCGGGTCCCCAACGAGCGCGCGATGGACGCGGTGGGTCAGGGTGTGTGCCAAGGCGAAGCCTGCCCCGATGCGGTGCTGCCCGAGCTGGCACTGAAGCGTTTGGCCACGCTCGACGCGCAGCGCCGCACGCTCGGCAGCGTGATCGTGCTGCACCAGATGGGCAACCACGGGCCCGCCTATTTCGAACGCTCCCAGAAGAGCCACAAGGTCTTCCTGCCCGAGTGCGAGACCAACACGCTGTCGTCGTGCGACGAACAACGCATCGTCAACGCCTACGACAACGGCATCCGCGAAACCGACGCCATGCTGGGCGAGCTGATCGATCGGCTGGCGGCCCTGCAGCGGCCTGCGGCCGTCCTGTATGTGTCGGACCACGGCGAGTCGCTGGGCGAGAACGGCCTCTTCCTGCACGGCATGCCCTGGTCGGTGGCGCCCGAGGTGCAAAAGCACGTGCCCATGGTGATGTGGCTGTCGCCGGCCATGCAAGCCCGCCTGCAGGTGCACAACGACTGCCTGCGCGGACTCGCCGCCAAGCCCTGGAGCCACGACAACCTGTTCCACACGCTGGCCGGCCTGGCACAGGTGGAGGGCAAGGACGTCAACCCTGCGCAGGACATACTGGCCGCGTGTGCGTCGGCAGACAGCGTTGCCCGCGTTGGCGTGCGCTCCCCTCAGTAGCCCGAGGGCGTTGTCGGCGGCAAACCCCTTTGCTCGGATTGGCGTTTCAAAACTGAGAATCATTTTTATTTAAACTCGGCGGATTCCGAATCCCTCAAGGAGACCGCCATGACGCCCCGCTGCACCCTGTCCGCCTTCGCCCTGGCCATCGCGCTGATCGGCCCCGCCCACGCCCAGACGGCGGCCACCCCGGCCAGTGTGGCCGCGCATTACGGGGTGCTCGTCTCGGCCGGTTACGACGACACCCTGGCCGGTGCCAAGGCCCTGCAGGCCGCGGTGCACGCCTTCACCGCCGCACCCTCCGAGCAGACGCTGGCGGCAGCGCGCAAGGCCTGGCTGGCCGGTCGCGAGTCGTACGGCCAGACCGAGGCCTTCCGCTTCTACGGCGGTCCCATCGACGACGACATGGGCCCCGAAGGCCGCATCAATGCGTGGCCGATGGACGAGTCCTATGTGGACTACATCGACGGCAAGAAGACCGCCGGCATCGTCAACAACCGCAAGCAACCCATCAGCAAGAAGGCCCTGAGCGGCCTCAACGAAAAAGGTGGCGAGGAGAACATCGCCACCGGCTGGCACGCCGTGGAATTCCTGCTCTGGGGTCAGGACCTGTCCGAGACCGGGCCCGGCAACCGCAGCTTCGAGGACTTCGTCGATGGCAAGGCGCCCAACGCCGATCGGCGCCGCCAATACCTCAACGTGGTGACCGACCTGCTGGTCGACGACCTGGCCTATGTGGCCAAGGCCTGGGCACCCGGGGTCAAGAACAACTACCGCGCCAAATTCGAGAAGGGCGGCCAGGAGTCGCTGCGCCGCATGTTCGTCGGCCTGGGCTCGCTCTCGCGTGGCGAGCTGGCGGGCGAGCGGCTCGAAGTGGCCCTGGCCAGCCAGGACCAGGAAGACGAGCACAGCTGCTTCTCGGACAACACCCACCGCGACACGGTGACCGACGCGCTCGGCATCGAGAACGTCTGGACCGGCCGCTATGTGCGCGCCGACGGCCGTGTGATCGAAGGCCCCAGTCTGCGCGACCTGGTGGCCGCCAAGGACGCCGCCCTGGCCGACAAGACCACGAAGCAGATCCATGCGTCGGTGGTGGCGGCCGAGTCCATTCCGGCGCCTTTCGATCGCGCGGTCATCGTGGGATCGCCCGGACGCGCCCACATCGAGGCCACGGTGAAGAGCCTTGTTGAACAATCCGATGATCTGGTCGCCGCGGCCGCTGCCGTCGGCATTTCGAAACTCACCCTCGTCAAGCCTTGAAACCCACCCGTCTGCTGCTCGCTTCGGCCGGCCTGCTCACGCTGTCCGTCGCGGCGTTTGTCGCTCCCCTGCAGGCCGCCACGCCGGGCGCGGACCCGTTGGCCGAGAAGGTGGCCGGTGACGCCACCGTCTGGGCCACCGGCCAGAACGCGTTCTCATTTCCGGCCGCCAACCTGCCCGATGCCGAGCGCACGCGCTTCGTCATCGGCAACTCGTTCTTCAAGCGCAACTGGGTCGAGGCGCCCGCCAGCACCACGGCGCGCGACGGCCTGGGGCCCAACTTCATCGCGCGCTCGTGCGCGGCCTGCCACCTGCACGATGGCCGCGGTGCGCCGCCGCCCTGGACCGAAGGCCTGTCGGACCAGCCGCCGCTGGCCTTGCTGTTGCGCCTGTCCGTGCCCGGTGTCGGTGAGCACGGCGGCCCAAAACCCGACCCGGTGTATGGCGACCAGCTCAACACGGCCGCGGTGCAGGGCGTCAAGCCCGAGGGCCGCGTGCGCCTGCGCTGGGAGCCACTGAGCGGCAAGTTCGCCGATGGCACACGCTACACCTTGCACAAGCCGGTCTACGAGATCGACCAACTGGGTTACGGCCCGATGGCGCCCGACGCGCTCGTGAGCCCGCGCGTGGCGCCCCAGGTCATCGGCGTGGGACTGCTCGAGGCCATTCCCGAAGCCGAGATCCTGGCCAATGCCAAGGCGCAGGCGGACGCCGGTGGTGCCGTCAGCGGGCGCCCCAACCGCGTGTGGGACGCCGTGGCCCAGCGCGAGATGGTAGGCCGCTTCGGCTGGAAGGCCAACGTCGCCACCATCGCGCACCAGACCGCGGGTGCGTTTCTGGGTGACATCGGCATCACCTCGACCACCTTCCCGAACCAGAACTGCACCCCCACCCAGACCGACTGCCAGGCCGCGCCGGCCGGCGCCCATGGCACGCAGCCCGAACTCGACCCCAAGACCTTCGAAGAAGTGGTCTTCTACCAGGCGGTGCTGGCGCCACCGGCGCGCCGCGCTGCCGGGTCTGCGCAGGTGCTCAAGGGCCAGCGCCTGTTTGCGCAGGCGCAGTGCGCGGTCTGCCACCGACCGACCTACACCACCGCTGAAGGGCCGTTTCCGCGCCTGACCAGCAAGGCCTTGTCGGGCCAGAAGATCTGGCCCTACACCGACCTGCTGCTGCACGACATGGGCGAGGCGCTGGCCGATGGCCGCCCCGATTTCCTGGCCGACGGTAGCGAATGGAAGACGCCGCCGTTGTGGGGCGTGGGGCTGTTCCACGACGTCAATGGCCACCGCCGTCTGATGCACGACGGCCGCGCCGATGGTGTGCTCGAAGCCATCCTCTGGCACGGCGGCGAAGCCGAAGCCAGCAAGCAGCAGGTGCTGCGCATGAAGCGCGCCGATCGCGACGCGCTTGTCAAATTCGTGGAGAGCCTGTGACGCCGCGCCGTTTTGTCCTGCACGCCGCCTGGTCGACCGGGCTGGCCCTGCTGCTGGGCGCCCCCCTGGGTGCCGCCGCGCAGTCCAGCGCCGACCCCGTGCCGTTCTACACCTCGCCCGACGCCGTGGCCGGCTTTCACCGCGGCCACACCGTGCCGCTGGCGCAGGCCTTTGCCGATCGCTCCGCTGCGCTGGTGCTGGCCCTGCAGCAGCACTGTGCGGGCGGCCCCGGCATCGAGCCGGCGCGCGCCGCGTGGACGCAGACCATGCTGGCCTGGGAGCGGCTGAGCGCGGTGGCCGTCGGCCCGCTGATCGAGCGCCGCTCGCTGCGCGAAATCGACTTTCAGCCCATGCGGCCCGACCTGCTCAAGCGCATGCTTGCGCGCGAGCCGAAGTCGCTGGCCGACATGGCCCGCGTGGGCACACCCGCCAAGGGTTTGCCTGCGCTGGAACACCTGCTGTGGGTGGCGCCCGTGACGGCGGGCTCGCCAGCCTGCAGCTACAGCGTGCTGGCGGCCCAGGCCGTGCAGGCCGAGGCCGATGCCCTGCACCAGGCCTTCGCGGCCCTGGCCGCCGACCCACCACAGGAAGAAGCCTCCGTGCCCGCCTTCAGTGAGTGGGTCAACCAATGGCTTGGCGGGCTGGAGCGGCTGCGCTGGGCCAACATGGAAAAGCCCTTGCGCGAGGCCGCCACGCGCGGCGGCGCGCCGGCGTTCCCGCGTGCCGCCAGTGGTCAGACCGCGGCCGCCTGGGCCCAGGCCTGGGGCAGCCTGCGCGCGGTTGCGGTGCAGGGTGCTGCTCCGGTGCCGGCGCCCGGGCAGGGGCTGATCACCATCGAAACCTACCTGCGTGGCCGAGGGCACCTGGCCCTGGCCGACCGCTGGCGCGACGCGGTGCTGCAAGCCGATGGCGCGATGAAGAACGCCTCGCCCGATCAGCCAGCGCGAGTGGACGCCGCGGCCACCGCGCTCAAGTCACTGACCGCGCTGATGCAGCGCGACGTATCCACCGCGATGGAGGTCGGCATCGGCTTCTCCAGCGCCGACGGCGATTGAGGGCTGCATGACCACCATGGTTCTGTCGCGCCGCGCCTGGCTGGGCCTGTTGGCCGCGGTGGGTACTGTGGGTGCGGGCGCCTGCCTGCCCGCGCGCGCCAGCAGTGCCCGCACGCGCTTGCTGGCCACCTGGGCCGAAGACGGGCGCTACCACGCCGGTGTGCTGCAGCCCGGCGCGGACGCAGTGCAGGTGCAGGCCCGCATCGAACTGCCCACGCGCGCTCACGGTCTGTGTCAGCAGGCCGATGGCAGCGTGCTGGTGGCGGCCCGCCGTCCCGGTGACTGGTTGCTGCACTGGCACCCCGACAGTGGTGCCGCGCAATGGGAGTGGGTCAACGACGACCGCCGCCTCAACGGCCACGTGATGCGCTCGCCCGACGCGAAGCAGCTGTGGACCACCGAGACCGACCAGGCCGACGCCTCGGGCCTGGTGGGCGTGCGCGACCCGCGCAGCCTGGCGCGCCTGGGCGAGTGGCGCACGCACGGCATGGACCCGCACGCCATGCTGGTGCTGCCGCAGTCCGTAGGCGACATCCCGGCCGGCGCGCTCATCGTGGCCAACGGCGGTATTCCGACCCAGAGCGAAACCGGACGCAGCCACCGCGACCTCGACCGCATGGACCCGTCGCTCGTGGCGCTGAGCCCACGCGATGGCCGTCTGCTGGGCCAATGGCGCCTGGACGATGCGCGCCTGAGCATTCGCCACCTGGCCTTCGACGCAGCCACGCGTCGCGTGGGCATTGCGCTGCAGGCCGAGCACGACGACGAAGCCGCACGATCGGCGGCGCCCATCCTCGCCACCTGGGACGGCCAGCGCCTGCAAGCCGCAGACCCTGCGCCGGGCGTCAAAGGCTACGGCGGCGACATCGGCGCGCGCCCGGGTGGCGGCTTCTGGGTCGGCGCCACGCGCGGAGACGCGCTGGTGGGCTGGAACGCGCAAGGCCGGGTCGTGGCACGCCAGGCATTGCCCGAGGCCTGCGCCGTGGCGGTGGCCGGTGCGCACTGGTGGGCCGGCGGCGGGGCCACCTTGCTCAGCGATGCAGGCGTCCAGCGCATGCCCGTGCCCGCTGCGCTCGACAACCACTGGTTGGTGTTGGCCTGACCGTCAGCAGCGCGGTGTCGCTCGCTTGACATCGCGGCGCTGCCATCGGCAGCAGCATGGCCGGCAGGAGACACCATGCAACACGACGAACAGGTGCGGCTGATCCGGCGTGCGCTGGCGCTGATCGCGGCCGGTGACAGCGAACGTGGCGAGGCGACGCTCAGCCCGGTGGCGCGCTACCTCGACCCGGCGCGCTTCGAGCGTGAGCGCGAGCATGTGATTTGCCGCCACCCCGTGGCGGTGTGCCCCTCGGCCCAGCTGGCCCGGCCCGGCGACACACTGGCCGTTGATCTCGCCGGATTGCCGGTGCTATTGGTGCGTGGCGAAGGCGGCGAACTGCGCGGCTTCGTGAACGCCTGCCGGCACCGCGGTGCGCGCCTGCTCG
This sequence comes from Hydrogenophaga sp., assembly GCF_019635465.1. Classification (GTDB taxonomy): domain Bacteria; phylum Pseudomonadota; class Gammaproteobacteria; order Burkholderiales; family Burkholderiaceae_C; genus Hydrogenophaga. The sequence continues at coordinate 136,209 of NZ_JAHBZK010000007.1, read as the reverse complement.
ATGCCGGCGAGCACAGCAAGCGGGTGTTGATCTGCCCGTACCACAGCTGGTCGTACCGGCTCGACGGCACGCTGGCAGGGCGTCCGCATGCGGCCGATTTTGCGCATGCACCGCCCGGGCAATGTGCGTTGGCGCGCGTGGCGGTGGGCGAGTCGCTGGGCCTGGTGTGGGTGGTGCCGCGCGTGCTGGCACCCGATGAGAGCGCAGTCCTCGATCTGCGCGCCCACCTGGGCCGATTTGCGCAGGACCTGCGGCACTGGGGCTACGACCTCTGGGTGCCGTTCCACCAGCGCAGCTTCACCAATGCCGCCAACTGGAAGATCCCGTTCGAAGGCAACCTCGAGACCTACCACTTCCAGTACGCCCACCGCGACAGCATCGCGCCGCTGTTTCACGACAACCTGCTGATCGCCGATCACGACGGCGACCATCAGCGCCTGCTGCTGCCCAAGCGCAGCATGGCGGGGCTTCGCGATCAGGACCCTGCCCAATGGGACATCGGGCGGCACAGCAACATCATCTATTTCTTCTTCCCGGCCACCTTCATCCTCCACGAGGGCGACCACGCCAACCTGTTCAGCGTGTGGCCCGAGGCGGTGGACCGCAGCACGGTGCGCGCCATCACCCTGATCCCCGAGCTGCCTGCAACCGAGAAGGCGCGCGCGCACTGGCGCAAGAACGTGGACTCATTCTGGGGCGCGCTGGACGAGGACTTTGCGCTGGGCGTGTCGTGCCAGTCCACACTGGCCAGTGGCGCCAACACGCACTGGCACTTTGGTCGAACGGAATGCAGTGCAGCGCGGTTTCATGCCGCGGTGGAGCGGCTGTCGGGGCTGACCATCGGTTGAGTGTCGGATACGGAAGGGTGCGCACCGGCGGAACCAAGTCGATCAAAGGCGTGACACACCGATGCATTCGCCACTCCCGCCGCCCTTCATGTCTCACGCCCGACTCTCGCAACTGTGCCAGGCCTACGCCGGTACGCATGACCTCCGCCTTACCGAGGACCGCTCAAACGATCTGCTGACCTTGTCTTTTGGCGAAGACCTGTTCCTCATGCTTCACAGTGATCGCGATCATCCGGTCGTGACGATCTATTCCAGCCCGGGCTACGCGCAAGTGGCAGGCAGCGAAGCGCTTGGTCACATCCCGGCTGCCATTGACGAAGAGCCCGAGGGCGACGATGAGAAGGAGGATGACTGGGACGATGAATGGGATCTGGATCCATTCGCACCGCCCCAGGCATTGCCCAGAACCCGCCGGCACTGGCATGTGCAGATCAGCCCAGATTCGCGCATGCTGGTTCTCTCTCACGAATCCGACTTCGATGACCTGAGCGAGCACGCGTTTGCTGCGCTGGTGAACAGGTTCGTGGCCATGCATCGGCTGTTTGCCGATGCGCTTTCTGCTGAACGGCAGGACGCAGCACCCGCTTCGTTCGCCTGAGGCTGCTCAAACACAGATCGCCGTCCGATCGGTATCGGTGGGTCATGGCCGTTCACCGACGTGCCGGTGAAGACCCATTGTCTGGTTGGTCACCGCGCTCTCTCGACCGAACTTCACTCACACCGACTGCACACCATGCAAAAGTACTCGACAGGTTTCCGACCCTCATCGCCCCGGCCATCACATGCCGGCTCCCACCACCCCCAGGACCATCGGGTGACACCCGATGAGGCTGCACCGCGCCAGCAGGAGCTGGCCAGCTTTGTGCAGTTCAACCTGTCCCGGCGCGAGCAGGCGAACGCGAGGTGCTACGGTTTGAGCATCGTGTTCACCACCGACACAAGCCCCCGTGTGCGCAAGGCGGTGGATGCCTGCATCGCGAAACAGGTGGCGGCGGCGGCAGGCAGAACGCATTCCGTCGCCTACGAGAACGACGCTGATCGATCCGTTTTGGTTGGTCCAACGCACCGCGCGCTTGGTCACATGGGCGCCGAGATCGAGCAGGCCTTTCATGTGCTGGGTGAATGTGGGTTGGGCCTGGAGGAAGCCGCCGATGTGCTGGTGCAGCTGCCCGAGCTTGTCACACGCATCGCCAAAGGTTTCAAGTTAATCACCTTGTCACCCATCAGCGCACCCGAGCCCATGGTGACCCGCCTGGCCCCCAGGGCGGTGAATCGTCTTCTCGTCGCACTGGTGCAGGCGGAAAAACCGCAAGCTTGTTGTGCACTGATCAAGCAGCGTGGCATCCGCAGCAAGGACCTGGCTGCCTTGGTCGTGGCGGGCGGCGCAAACGCGCTCGACGCGTGGACAGGATCTCGTGTCCGTCTGGACGTCAGGCTGAAGAAGGCCGAAGCGCGCCTCGCCAGCGCTGCCAGGGGGGCCGATACCCCCGTCGATCAGAGGTTGGAGAGACTCCCTGCGTCCATGTCTTTGATCCTGGACCAAGTGGCGGTCGCAAAAGAACGCGGCGCATCAATCTGGGCCACTTACCAGTCGTTGCTGGAAGCCCCGGGCAAGGATGTGAATCCGATGAATGCCCTTCTGGCATCTTTGCCCCCGAAGCGTGAGGGGCTTGAAGGTCTGGTCGAGTTGGCGTGCGTGCTGTCGACGCTGGATGTTGACAAGGCAGCGCGCGACGCTTGTCGATCGGCGTGTGCGCAACTGGCCGGCGACTGGCTGAACGCGTGCGTCGCGGATGTACCACCTGATGCCCTTCCTTTTCCTGTGGGGTTGTCCGAGGTTGTGGGCCTGGTGGAGTTGCTGGCGCAGGCGCGCCTGGGCGAGCCCTTGCAAGACGTGCTGGGTGATCTGCTGCTGATGGTGGCGCAGTGGAGCGTTGCAGAGCAATGGCGCCAGGCTGGCCATGAGCCGATGACGCTGCCGCTGACCGAAATGCCTGAGGCAACGGAGAGTGGTGAGAGCGCCGATTGGGTGCCGCTGGTGGACATCGTCGACATGGCAGTAAACCTGAAGAAGGACGCGCAATTGACGCGCTTGTTGTCGATGCTGGACCCGACAATGGCGCAGCCGGCGCGGCAGGACACCGCCAAGGTGCTTGGGATCCTGAAGCGGTGCGTCAGCCATCTGCAGGCCAGGGGAGAGGGCATGCAACCACTGCTCCTGTCGACGCTGCGGTTCGCGCAATCGGTTCGATCGGGTTCAGGCGATGCATTGCAGCGAGGCCGAACGATCGCACTGGATCGGTACAAGCAATTGTTGACATCCGTGTCTGTGGATCAATTCCCCGAGTTGCACGCATGTGCGGACTTGATGGCACGGGCGCTTTCGCACAGGGTTGACCCAACGCAATGTTCGGATGTGATGCCTCAAGGGCGACGTATCGACGACTTGATGGAGGCCATGTCCTCGAACCCACAATGCCGCGAGTTTCTGGTATGGCTGGGAAGCAATGCCGACCTCGATGCGCTGTGGACCGTGATGGATGTGATCCAGCATGGGCGGGGGACGGCATCGTTGGGTGCGTCATTTTTAGAAGAACTGTCTTTCAGCAGAGGCGCAGATCCCAAGTCGGCAGAAACCCGCGCTCTATTGGCTTGCTGCTTTCCGCTGGCAATGCAATGCAGCCTTCCTGAACATGGTTGGAAGCAATTTGACCCCTTGTTCAGCAATGCGTTGATCGAGGGTCGACCCGATGCGCCGCTCATGATTGCGGCTCTGTCCGAGCGGAGCATCGTTGCCAGCAACATGATGATCTGGGCCAGGGCCATGTTGTTCAAGAGGGAGGTGGCCACCGGCTTGGACAGGATGCTGAGTACGTTCATCGTCGCGCAACTTAAGTCCACGAACAAGTTGCCTGAGGACACGTTCAGGGGTTTGGTGGAACTGGCCTTCGATTGCTACAGGGAACGAATTTCAGCGAATCCACAACGGGCTGTGATAAGGATGGCTGTCGCCACGCAACTCTTGACGGCGGTGCAGCGGGGGATTGCTCGTGCGGCGTGGCTGATGGGTGAAATACCGCTGCCGAGCCCTAGCAACGAATTCACCACCCTGCTGCGCGAAGTGGGCCGCAGGATAGGCCGCCATGTGGATGTGGGCAATGGGTCGCTCGAAGACCTCGGGCAGATGTTCGGCGCGCTGCTTGTGGGTCTTTCCGCTACGCAGGATCGGCCGGCGTTGATGGACAACATCCTGGACCCGTGCTTCAACCCGCTGTTGCGACCCCTTCAGGCGGGCACCTTGCAACCCGAATGGGAGCACAAGGTATTTGGGCCATTCGTGAAAGGCCTGGGCAATCAGGCTCAGGCGTTCTTCAAACTGTTCCTGGCTCGCGTGGATTGGACGACACTTGACGCCGATCTGGTGGAGGTGCTTTTGACTGCGCTGAGCAAGTCAGCAGGACCCCTCCTGGCGGATGGGGCATTGAATGCCGACGCACTCAGACATCAAATGCACGCTCGGGTCTTCAACCCGGCGAACGTCTGAGCGAGCGCGTCGTTGCAGCTTTCGGGTGAGGTCGTGTCGATGGCCTGTGCCATGGGCAGTCAGGCCGCCGCTCGCCGCAGTCCACCCGGCCCGGCGCCGCGCACGCGCCAGAACAGGAACAGCGCGATCGCCATGTTGAGCAAGTTCCAGCCGATGCCGTTGAGGAAGGCGGCGTGGTAGCTGCCGGTGAGGTCGAACACCCAGCCCGACATCCAGCCGCCCAGGGCCATGCCCACCAGCGTGGCCATGATCACCGCGCCCACACGTGCACCGGCCTCCTGCGGGGCGAAGTACTCGCGAATGATGATGGCGTAGCTGGGCACGATGCCGCCCTGGAACAGGCCGAACATGGCCGAGATCAGGTACAGCGGCACCAGGCCGTCAAAGGGCAGGAACATCAGCAGCGCGATGCATTGCAGCGCCGAGCCCAGCAGCAAGGTGCGGATGCCGCCGATGCGGTCGCAGATCCAGCCCGAGACCAGGCGGCTGACGATGCCGCTGGCCAGCATGAGCGAGAGCATTTCGGCGCCGCGCGCTGCGCCAAAGCCCAGGTCGACGCAGTAGGCCACGATGTGCACCTGCGGCATCGACATGGCCACACAGCAGCCCACGCCGGCCACACACAGCAGGGCCTGGGCGTGCGAGGGCTTGAGGCCGAAGGGGCGCGTGGTGTCGGGCAGCGTCGCACCGGGTGAGGGCGCCGCCGTGATCACCAGCGGTGGGCGCTGGCGCATGCGGTTGGCCAGCAGGTAGATGCCGCCACCGCAGACGATGGCCAGCAGAAAGTAGGTGTTGCGCCAGCCGATGGTCTCGATGCCGTGCTGCACCAGCGGTGGCCAGATCGTGCCGGCCACGTAGTTGCCGCTGGCGGCAATGGCCACCGCGATGCCGCGGCGCCTGTTCCACCACAGCGCGGTGTCGGCCAGCAGCGGTGCAAAGGTGGACGAGCTGCCCAGCAAGCCCAGCAGCAGGCCGTGCGCCAGACCGAAGGCCCAGATGTTGCCCGACAGCGCCGCCGCCGCGAAACCACCGGCCACCGCCAGCGCGCCCAGGCGCAGCACCGGCGTGATGCCGTGCCGATCGGCCAGGCGGCCGGTGAACAGGCCGCCGATGCCCAGGCAGACCATCATCAGCGTGTAGGGCAGCGAGGCGTCGCCGCGGCCGATGCCGAACTCGGCCTGCACCGCAGGCAGCACCACCGCCACCACGTACATGGCCGCGTTGCCCAGCGTGACCAGGCCGAGCACGGTCAGCAGCCGCCAGGCGGCGGTGCGCGAATCGATGAGGCTGGGGTCGGCGGGGCGTTGGGCGGCGGTCATGGCGGCGCATGCTACGCCGCGCGCCGCGACTGCGCTTGTCGCCTGGGTTCAGTCCGAAGTCGTGGGCGTGGGCGATTCGTAGGGCCAGTCGACCGCGCCCGAGTGCGTCACCGCGCCCTGCCGCGCGGGCCGCACCACCAGGGCGTACTTCTCGAGCACGCCGCCCAGGCGCGCGCGAGTGGGTGGCGTCCAGCGCGTGCGGCGCGCCGCCAGGGTGTCGGCATCGACGCGCAGTTCGATCACACCGGCATCGGCGTCGATGTGAATGAGGTCGCCGGTTTGCACCAGCGCGATTGGCCCGCCCTCTGCGGCCTCGGGCCCCACATAGCCGATGCACAGGCCACGCGTGGCGCCCGAGAAACGCCCGTCGGTGAGCAGTGCGACCGACTCGCCCATGCCTTGGCCGTAGATGGCCGCGGTCACGCTGAGCATCTCGCGCATGCCGGGTCCGCCCTTGGGGCCTTCGTTGCGGATGACCAGCACCTCGCCCGCCTGGTAGGCGCGATCCGACACGGCGCGCATGCAGGCCTCTTCGCTGTCGAACACGCGCGCCGGGCCGGTGAACTGCAGCGAGCGCAGGCCGGCGATCTTGAGCAGCGCGCCGTCGGGACACAGGTTGCCGCGAAGCACGGTCACGCCGCCGCTGGCGTGGATGGCCTGGTTGCACTGGCGCACGATGGTGCCGTCGGCATCGGGCCAGCGCTGCAGCGCGTCGGCCAGGCGTTCGCCGTCGAGCGTGAGGACGTCGCCGTGGATGTGGCCGCCGGCGAGCAGGGTCTTGAGCACCATGGGCACGCCACCCACTTCGTGCAGGTCGCGCGCGAGGTAGCGCCCGCCCGGCTGCAGGTCGGCAATCAGCGGCGTGCGCTGGAACACCGCGGCCACGTCGTCGAGCGTGAACTCGATGCCCGCCTCGTGCGCGATGGCCGGGATGTGCAGCGCCGCGTTGGTGGAGCCACCGGTGGCGGCGACCGCGGCGCAGGCGTTCTCCAGGCTCTGGCGGGTGACCAGCTCACGCGGCAAGGGGCCGCCTTGTTCGATGGCGCGCATCACGCCGGCGCCCGCGCGCTCGGCGATGGCCAGTCGCTCGCTGTAGACCGCGGGCATCATGGCCGAGCCCAGGGGCGAGAGGCCGAGCGCCTCGCCCACCATGGCCATGGTGTTGGCGGTGAACTGGCCCGGGCAGGCACCGGCGGTGGGCGTGCAGCTGCGTTCGATGGTGTGCAACTGATCGGGCGTCATCGCGCCGGTCTGCACCGCGCCCACGGCCTCGATGGCGGTGAGGATGGTGGCCTCGCGGCCCGCGGCGTGGCCGGGCAGGGTGGCACCGCCAAAGACGAAGGCCGCAGGCACGTTGAGCCGCACGATGGCCATCATCATGGCCGGTAGGGTCTTGTCGCAGCCGGCGAAGGCCACCAGGCCGTCGTAGGCGTGGCCGCGCACGGCCACCTCCACGCTGTCGGCGATCACCTCGCGGGAGACCAGGCTCATGCGCATGCCGGCGTGGTTCATCGAGGTGCCGTCGGACACCGAGATGGTGGTGAAGCTCACCGGCACGCCACCGCCGGCTGCCACGCCCAGGCGGGCGCGATCGGCCTGCGGCGCCAGGCCCAGGGAGCAGGGCGTGTTCTCACCCTGGGTGCTGACGATGCCGATCAGCGACTTGTTCTGGATCGCGTCGTCGTCGAGGCCGGTGGCGCGCAGAAAGGCGCGGTGCGGTGCGCGGGTGACGCCGTCGGTGACGGCGCGCGAGCGGTGTTTGTGCAGGGATGGCAAGGGCGTGTGCTTCTCGGGTGCGGGCTTCAGGAGCCGCCACAGGCGGCGCGATAGCGCGGTTCATTGTCCAGCACATGATCACGCAGCAGTGCGCCCGCCGCGACGCCGTCGCCATCGCCCACCGCGTCGACCAGCACCTGGTGGCTGCTCACCGCGTTGTCGATCGGCGAGCGGTGCCGCAGCGCGGTGAGTTGCGAGCGCAGCACCTCGTAGGCCGCGCGCACGTAGGGGCTGGGGCAATGCTCGAAGAATTGCCAGTGAAACGCCATGTCGATGCGCGCCAGCGCCGGCAGGTCGCGCGCGGCCTCGGCCGTCTTCATGGCCTTGACGCATTGCTTCATGCCCTTGAGCAGACCGGCGCGATCGGCCTCCATGGCTTCGAGCAAGGCCTCGGTTTCGACCATGGCGCGAAAACGGCAGAGCTGACCCACCTGCTCGGGCGTGAGGCGAAAGACGAAGGTGCCGCGCTGCGGGTGCACCTGCACCAGGCCTTGCGACTGCAAGCGCACCAGGGCCTCGCGCACCGGCGTCTTGCTCACACCCATGCGCGCGGCCAGCTGCGCTTCGGACACCTGCTCACCCAGTTTGAGGTCGCCCATCACGATGGCCTCGCGGATGCGTTCACCGACCACGTCGGTGAGCAGGCGAGGGCGTTCGAGTTCGAGCTGGCGTGTCATGGCCGCGATTCTCCGTGGTGTGCGCTGACGTGGGCGCTTGTTGTGTCGCCGTTGGCGTTCCGCCGGGGCGGATGACCTAGGGCTTTCCCTGAATCCTATATCTGAGATATCAGATACGCTTCGGGCAAAACCCTAGGTCGTCGCGTTTTGCGAAGCGGCGCCCACCGAGCACAGCAGGAGACACCCGGCCCATGGCCCCACTTCACCCACCGTCGCCCACCTCCTGGGCGGCGCGACTCGAACACGGATTCGTGCGCATCAATCAGGCCCTCATCGTGCTGCTCATGGCGTCCATGGCGGTGCTGGTGTTCGCCAACGTCGTCATGCGCTACGTCTTCAACCAGTCGATCTTCTGGGTCGAGGAGTTCACGCAGATCCAGATGATCTGGGTGGCGTACCTGGGCGCCGGGCTGGCCCTGCGCGAAGGCCGCCACGTGGCGGTCGACATGCTGCAGGACGCCTTGCCGGCGCCGCTGCGCAAGTTCGTTCGGGTGTGCATCGCGGTCGGCATTGCGCTGTTCCTGCTGGCGCTGGTGGTGCTGGGTGTGCAGATCGCCGAATTCACCTGGAGCCAGGAGACGCCGGCCATGGGGCTGCCCTCGGGCCTGCCCTATCTGGGCATTCCGCTGGGCGCGGCGGCCATGCTGCTGCACCTGTTGCTGTTCTGGCGCCAGTTCGTTGCGCGCGAGTTCGAGCACGCCGAGGAGATCGGTGACGGCTCACACGAGGGAGAGCCCGCATGAGCGCCGCCGGGCCGTTCCCAAGGCGCTCAGCCCCGCAGTGCGCAGCGCGGAGGGCTTGCGAATGAGCGCCGTGCTGTTCATCGTGTTCGCCATCGGGCTGGCGGTGGGCGTGCCCATCGCACTCACCATGGGTGGTGCGGGCCTGCTGGCCCTGGCCATCGACGGCAATCTGTCGCTGCTGTCGGTGCCGCAGCGCTTCTTCGACGGCATCAACAGCTTCCCGCTGATGGCCGTGCCCTTCTTCATCCTGGCGGCCGACCTGATGACCGCCAGCGGCATCACCACCGCCTTGCTGCGCTTTGCGGGGGCCATGGTGGGTCATGTGCGCGGCGGCATGGGCCATGTGAACGTGGTGACGTCGATGATGTTCGCCGGCATCAGCGGCTCCGCGCTGGCCGACGCGGCCGGCCCGGGCGCGATCGAGACCCGCATGATGGCCCGCAGTGGCTACGACAAGGCCTATGCGGCGGCGCTGTCGGCGGCCACCTCGGTCATCGGTCCGATCATTCCGCCCTCGATCGTGATGGTGATCTACGCACTCACCGACAGCCGCGTGACGGTGGCCGGGCTGTTTCTGGCCGGTGTGGTTCCCGGGCTGCTCATGGGCGGTGCCCTGATGGCGGTGAATCATTTCCTGTCGGTGCGTCGCGGCTACGGCACCGCCAGCGTGAGGCCACCCTGGAGCGAGCGCCTGCGCGCGTTGTGGAAGGCGCTGCCGGTGCTGGCCATGCCGGCCATCATCATCGCGGGCATCCTCACCGGCCTGTTCACGCCCACCGAGGCCTCGGCGGTGGCGGTGTTCTACGCGCTGTTCATCGGCCTGTTCGTCACCCGCACGCTCAACGCGCGATTGATCGTGCGCGTGCTGCTGCAGAGTGGCCTGGTGACGTCGGCGGCGCTCATCATCGTGTCCATGGCCTCGCTGTTTGCCTGGCTGCTCACACTGCTGCAGATTCCCCAGAGCATCGGCGCGGCCATCGGCGGCATGACCACCGACCCGGTGGCCATCATGCTGATCGTCATGGTCTTCGTGCTGGTGTGCGGCCTGTTCATCGACACGCTGCCGGCCGTGATCATTCTGGTGCCGGTGCTGGCCCCGCTGTCGGACCAGTTCGGTATCCACCCCCTGCATTTCGCGATGGCCATCGTGCTCAACCTCACGATCGGTCTGGCCACGCCGCCGGTGGGCGGGGTGCTCTTCGTCATGAGTTCGGTGGCGCGCCTGAGGATCGAAGAACTCACGCGCGCCATCCTGCCGCTGCTGGCTGCCCTGCTGGTGGTGTTGCTGGCGGTCGTGCTGGTGCCTTCGATCAGCACGTTCGTGCCTTCGCTGTTCGGCTACGCCCGATAGCTGCTATTCCCGTTGTGAGTTCCCCGTCGTCAACCAAGGAGACATACCAATGAAACTCAAGACCCTCGTCGCCGTGATGGGCCTGGCGCTGGCGCTGCCCCTGGCTGCGCATGCGCAAAAGACGCTCAAGTACGCGCACTTCCAGCCCGCCAAGGACGATCAGCCCAAGCACGTGGCCGCGATGGCGTTCAAGGAGTACGTGGAGAAGGCCACCAATGGCTCGATCAAGGTGGAGGTCTTCCCGGCCGGCCAGTTCGGCAAGGACCAGCCCACCATGGAGGCCCTGCGCCTGGGCACGCTGGAGATGGCTGTCGCACACGACGGCGCCATTGGCACGGTGCACAAGCCCATCGGTGTGCTGGGCATCCCGTTCCTGTACGACAACCACGAACACGCCTGGCGCGTGTACGACTCGGCCTGGCTGCAGGGCTTTTCGGACGACATGATCAAGAAGACCGGCATCCGCGTGCTGGGCTTTGCCGACAACGGTGTGCGCCACTTCACCAACAGCCTGCGCCCGATCCAGACGCCGGCCGACATGAAGGGCATGAAGATCCGCATCCAGCCCTCGCCGGTGTTCAAGGCGCTGGTCGAATCGCTGGGTGCTTCGGCCTCGGCCATTCCCTGGGGTGAACTGCCCACCGCGCTGCAGCAGAAGGTGGTGGACGGCCAGGAGAACGGCGTGACCAACATCCTGGCGGCCAGCCTGTACCAGCACCAGAAGTACGCCACGCTCGACGGCCACGTGTGGTCGGTGCACGGCTACCTCATCAACGACCGCTTCTACAAGGGCCTGACCGATGTCGAGCGCAAGGCGGTCAACGAAGGCGTGCAGAAGGCCATCGCCATCCACCGCAAGATGACCTCCGAGCAGGACAAGAACGCCAAGAAGATCCTGGAAGGCGTGGGCATGCAGGTCTATGAGCCCACCGCTGCGCAGATCGGCGAGTTCCGCAAGCTGGCTCAGCCGCCGGTGCGCGAATGGGCCGAGAAGGAAATCGGCAAGGACTACGTGGACGCGCTGTTCAAGGCCGTGGAGGCCACACGCAAGTGAGCGAGATGAACCAGGGAGGATCGAAGCTGGTCGTGGCCGTCGACGACGGTTACGCCAGCTACGACCAGGAAGAGAGCCTGCTCGCGCCCCTGGGCGCGCGCTTTGTGGTGAGCCCTTGCCGGCGCGACCCGCTGCGCGCGCTCGACGCGGCGCGCGAGGCCGACGTGGTACTGGTGCGCGAATCGCCGCTGCCGCGCGAGGTGATCGAAGGCCTGAGCCGCTGCAAGGCGATCATTCGCTACGGCATCGGCGTGGACAACATCGACCAGGTGGCCGCCAGCGAGCGGCAGATCATGGTCGCCAACGTGCCCGACTACGGCACCGACGAGGTGAGTTCGCAGGCAGTGGCGCTGGCGCTGGCGGTTTCGCGCCGGCTCTGGCTGCACGACCGCGAGGTGCGCGAGGGCCGCTGGTCCACCGGCGTGCTGCAACCCATGTTCCGCCTGCGTGGGCGCACGCTGGGGCTGGTCGGCTTCGGACGCATCGCGCGCATGACCTTGGAGAAGTTCGCCGGCTTCGGCTTTGCGCGTGTGCTGGTCACCGACCCGCGTGCCGAGCTGCCACCGGGCGTGGAGCGTGTCGATATCGATACCCTGTGCGCCGAGAGCGACGTGATCTCGCTGCACGCGCCGCTCAACGAACAGACGCGCCACCTGATCGACGCCGCTCGCATCGCGCGCATGAAGCCGACGGCGATCGTGGTCAACACCGCGCGCGGCGGCCTGGTGCACACCGATGCGCTGTACGAGGCATTGCGCGAGCGCCGCATCCTGGGTGCGGGCCTGGACGTGTTCGAGAAAGAGCCGCCCGGCATCCACAAGCTGTTCAGCCTGGACAACGTGGTGGTAAGCAACCACATGGGCTGGTACAGCGAAGAGGCCATGCGCGACCTGCAGCGCAAGACCGCCGAAGAGGCCGCGCGCGTGCTGCGCGGCGAGGCACCGATCAACTGGCTCAACCGCTGGTGACCCGAGCGAACAGCCAAACGAACAGCCAAACGAACAGCCGAACAAACATCCGACCGAACCGAAAGCAAGCAATGAATGAACTGATCGACGCCTTCTCGAAAGTGGCCGTGGCCTCGGTGGCCGACGCGGTGGACAAGGTCTGTGGCCAGCGCGGCTACATGGCGGCGTGCATCAAGCCCCGCATCAACGACAAACGCATCTGCGGCCCGGCGGCCACTGTGCTGGAGGCCGCCACCGATGAATTCGTGCCGCCGCAGCACGCGCTCGACCTGATCGATGAAGCGCCGGCCGGCAGCGTGATCTGCATCAGCATCGAAGGCGGCGAGCCCGACGTGGCGGTGTGGGGCGGCCTGATGACCGCGGGCGCTGTGGCCAATGGCCATGCGGGCGCCGTGCTCGACGGCGGCGTGCGCGACCTCACCGAGATCCGGCGCGACTATGGCTTTCCGGTCTATGCGCGCGACGTCAGCCCCGGCACCACGCTGGGCCGCTACCGCACCGTGGCCTCGCAGGTGCCGGTGCGCATCGCGGGCGTGATGGTGCACCCGGGCGACATCGTCGTGGGCGACGTGGACGGCGTGGTGGTGGTGCCGCAGGCCAGGGCCGCCGAGGTGCTGGCCATGGCGCAGGAGATCGACCAGCGCGAGCTCGAGCAGGCCAAGCTCATCATTGCCGAGAAGTCGCTGCGCAAGGGTCTGGCCAAGTACGGCCGCATCTGATGGCGAGCGCAGAGGCCTTCGACATCGTCTCGCTCGGCGAGGCGATGGTCGAGTTCAACCAGACCGGCGACGGCAACGGTCAGCTGTACCTGCAGGGCTTTGGTGGCGACACCTCGAACTTCGCCATTGCCGCTGCCCGCCAGGGGGCGCGTGTGGCCTATGTGAGCGCGCTGGGCGACGACCCCTACGGCGCCATGCTGCGTCGCCTGTGGGACGACGAGGGCGTGGACCACGTCAGCGTGGGCACCGACGCCGCCGCGTTCACGGCGATCTACTTCGTCACCCACGACGCGCGCGGGCACCATTTCAGCTTCTTTCGCAGCGGCTCGGCCGCCAGCCGGCTGACGGCGGCGCAACTGCCGCGCGAGCGCATCGCCAAGGCCAGGGTGCTGCACCTGTCGGGCATCTCGCTGGCCATCTCACCCACGGCCTGCGACACCGCCTACGCCGCCATGGCCATGGCGCGCGAGGCCGGCGTGAAGGTCTCCTTCGACACCAACCTGCGGCTCAAGCTGTGGGGCATCGACCGTGCGCGCGCGGTGATGAACGACGTCATCGCGCACTGCGACATCTGCCTCCCAAGCTACGACGACGTGGTCGCCATCACCGGGCTCACCGAGTCCGATGCCCTGGTCGATCACTGCCTGCGCCTGGGCGCCAAAGTGGTGGCGCTCAAGCTGGGCGAGCAGGGCGCGCTGGTGGCCGATGCGCAGCAGCGGCACCGCATCGCGCCCTTTGCCTGCCAGCCGGTGGACGCCACCGGTGCGGGCGATGCCTTCGGCGGCGCCTTCGTCACGCGCCTGGTGGCGGGCGACGATCTGGTGAGCGCCGGGCGCTACGCGGCGGCGGTGGCCGCCTTGTCCACGCAGGGCTACGGTGCGGTGGCGCCCATTCCCAGGCGCGAGGACGTGCTGGCCAGATTGGCCGGTGCCGCGTCGTCCTGAAGGGTCTGGTCGGGGCTGAGCAGACTGGCATGGCGCTCGCGCCAGTCGTCGAGGCCACCCACGCCGTCGCCCCACTGGGCCTGCAGAAACGCCAGCACCAGTTCGCGCGTGGCGGCCTTGACCGCGATGTTGAGGTCGGCGCCACCGGTGCCGAGGCGGTCGGTGAACATGCTGTGCGAGCCGTCGCGGAACACCACCAGTTGCTTGTGTTCGCTGCCGGTGGCGCGGTACAGGGCCAGGCGGTCTTTCACGTCCGAGCCGTAGCCGGGGATGCGGATGTCGTCGTCTTCGGCGGTGATGTGCAACGCCGGCAATTGCAGCCGACCCAGGATGGCCTCGGGATCGCCGTAGCCGTGAAAGGGCGGCGCGCTGATGGCGACGACCGCGCTCAGGCGGGCATCGGTCAACGAGGGCTTGCCGGGCACTTGGGCGCCGGCCACCAGCAAGGCGGTATTGGCCCCATACGAATGGCCGACGACGGCGATGCGCGCTGAGTCGATGCGCGCGGCCAGTGCGGGATCGGCCAGCAGGGTGTCGAGCGCAAAGCGCAGGTCTTGCGGGCGGGCGATGGCCTCGGCCTCGGTGGTGGCGCCGTTCAGCCGGGTCACCAGCTCGAAGGGGTTGCCGCGCCAGAGGCGGTTGTCGCTGCCCACATGCTGCACGTGCAGGGCCGCCACGCCGTGCGCCGCGAGGTAGCGCCCCAGGTAGCTGTAGCCCTGGCGCGAACCACCGATGCCGTGCGACACCAGCACCAGTGGCACCGGCGCCTTGGCTTCGCGCGGCAGGTACAGGCGCACCGGCACCGGGCGATCGCGGGCGGTGTCGACCCAGTCCGCATTGACGGTCTGCACCAGCTCGTCGCCCGGCATGGGCAGCGCCTCGGCCAGCCGGGCCTGGCGCGTGGCCTGACGCTCGGCGTCGCTGGTCGTTGTGTCCGCGGCCCGGCTCGCGCAGCCCACGCTGGCCAGGGTGACGCTCAGGCCCAAGGCGGCGGCGGAAATGAGGATGCGGGTACGTGACATGGCGGTTCGGCAAATGGCTCGGCAGCCCGCGATTGTTGGTGGGTGAGGCACCGGTGTGGATGACATTCCTGTCATTCGGGACGATCGGGGATGGTGGGTCCACAGGCGCGGCCGCGGTTAGCAAACTTTTAAGGTTTGCCCAGCGAACTTTTACGAACCGCAGGTGAGGCGGCGCAGCACACTTCGCTCCATCGCATTCGAGGAGAAGTTCATGTTCCGCATCGCCGCCGCCGCGCTGGCCCTGTTCGCATCCACCGTGGCCCTGGCCGCCGGCCCGCAACGCCCCGCCGACACCGACCTGGTCAATCTGGGCCGTTACCTGGTGAAGACCACCGGCTGCAACGACTGCCACACGCCGGGCTACGCGCCCAGCGCCGGCGCCACTCCGCCCGAGGCCCAGTGGTTGACCGGCGACGCCATGGGTCTGCAAGGGCCGTGGGGCACCACCTACCCGAGCAACCTGCGGCTGGTGATGCAGACGCTGAGCGAAGCCCAGTGGCTGGAGCGCGCCCGCCAGCCGATGCGTCCGCCCATGCCCTGGTTCGCGCTGCGCGACATGTCCGACACCGACCTCAAGGCCATCTACGCATTTGTGCGCGCGGCCGGCCCGGCCGGCCAGCCCGCGCCCGCCTACGCGCCACCCGGCGTGGCGGTGAAGACGCCGGTGGTGCGCTGGCCGTCGCCGCCGCCCACAACGGCCTCCAAATGAGGGATGCGCCGACCGCTCAACGTCGCCGGGGCTTGCACAATCCTCCGGCCAATGTGACGGTCAGCAGACTTTTTTTGTTTGCGGCTTAATCCGCAGCTCGCGCAACGCCGCGCCCCCGACCGGGGGGCTGCGGCGTCGGCAATTTCTGGAGTACCCCCATGCCTGCACATCGTCTTGGGCGCCTCGGCGCTCTGGCCGCGCTGTTTGCGCTGGCCCTGCCTTTCCTCGCCGCCTGCGGTGGCCCCGCCGATGCCCAGGGCGGCCCGCCGCCGGCCATGCCGGTCAGCGTGGCCCCTGCGGTTCAGCGCAGCGTCACCGACGTGGAAACCTTCAGCGGCCGCCTGGAAGCCGCCGAGTTCGTGGAGTTGCGCCCGCGCGTGGGCGGCACCATCGAGAAGGTGCACTTCACCGATGGCGCCAGCGTGGCCGCCGGTGCCTTGCTGTTCAGCATCGACGCCCGACCCTTCGAGGCCGAGGTGGCCCGCGCCGAGTCCGCCCTGGTGGCGGCGCAGTCGCGCGCCGAGCTGGCCAAGACCGAACTGGCGCGTGCGCAAAAGTTGCTCGACAGCCGCGCCGTGTCGCGCCAGGAGGTCGACCAGCTCAGCGCCGGTGCGCGCACCAGCGACGCCGACATCAAGGCCGCCGAAGCAGCCCTGCGTGTGGCAAAGCTGAACCTGGCCTACACCGCGGTGCGTGCGCCGATCGCCGGGCGCCTGTCGCGTGCCAACGTCACCGCCGGCAACCTGGTGAATGAGCAGGTGGTGCTGACCACCATCGCCGCCACCCACCGGGTGTACGCCAGCTTCGACGGCAGCGAGCAGACCTTCTTGCGTGTGAAGGCCTCGGGCAGCCAGAAGCCGGTGGTGCGCATGGGCCTGTCCAACGAAGACGGCTACCCGCACCAGGGCACGCTGGACTTCATCGACAACCGCCTGAACCCGCAGACCGGCGCCATTCGCCTGCGCGCCAGCTTCGACAACCGCGACGGGCGCTTTGTGCCCGGTCTGGCCGCGCGCCTGACCATGACCACCAGCGCGCCCTACGAGGCCACGCTGGTGCCCGACCGCGCCATTGGCACCGACCAGAACCGCAAGGTGGTGGTGGTGGTGGGCGAGGGCGGAGTGCCGCAGTTCCGCGTGGTGCAACCCGGTGCGCTGCAGGACGGCATGCGCGTGGTGCTGGGCGGCAGCGTCAAGCCCGGCGAGAACGTGGTGGTCGAGGGCCTGCAACGCATCATGCCCGGCGTGCCGGTGCAGCCGCAGGTGCTGAAGGTGGACGACAAGGGCATGCCCATCTTCCCGCCGCCGGCTTCTGCAGCAGCTGCGCAGCAGCCCGGTCAGTAAGGGAGCGCCACCATGGACATCTCCCGGTTCTTCATCGACCGGCCGCGTTTTGCCGCGGTGCTGTCGATCTTCATCTTCCTCATCGGCACGCTGGCCATCTTTCAGCTGCCGCTGTCCGAGTACCCCGAGGTGGCGCCGCCGCAGATCGTGGTGCGCGCCCAGTACCCGGGTGCCAACCCGCGCGTGATCAGCGAGACCGTGGCCACGCCGCTGGAGGAGCAGATCAGCGGCATCGAGAACTTGCTGTATTACGACTCGCAGGCCACGGCCGACGGCGGCATGACGCTGACCGTCACCTTCAAGATCGGCACCAGCCCCGAAGCGGCCGAGACCGCGGTGCAGAACCGCATCAACCGCGCGCTGCCGCGCCTGCCCGACATCGTTCGCCAGATCGGCGTGACGACCGAGAAGAGCAGCCCCAACCTGACCATGGTGGTGCACCTGCTCAGCCCGGACAACAGCCGCGACGCGCTGTACCTGCGCAACTACGGCCAGATGAACGTGCGCGACGATCTGCTGCGCCTGCCGGGCATGGGCTCGGTCATCCTGTTCGGTGCGGGCGACTACGCCATGCGCGTGTGGCTCGACCCGGGCAAGCTGGCTGCGCGCAACCTCACCACCGCCGAGGTGGTGGGCGCCATCCGTGAGCAGAACGCCCAGGTGGCGGCCGGCACCGTGGGTGCGCCGCCTGCGCCCAAAGGCACCGAGTTCCAGCTCGCGGTCAACACGCAGGGCCGCCTGACCACCGAGCAGGAGTTCGCCGACATCATCGTGCGCGCCGACCCGGCCACCGGTGGCCTGATCCGCGTGCGCGACATCGGCCGGGTGGAACTGGCCGCGGGCACTTACGCGCTGCGCAGTCTGCTCAACAACAAGGAGGCCGCGGCCATCGCCGTCTTCCAGGCCCCGGGCTCGAACGCGCTGGCGCTGTCCAACAGCGTGCGCGAGACCATGGACCGGCTGTCGCAAAGCTTCCCGCCGGGTGTCGAGTACGACATCGTCTACGACCCCACGCGCTTCGTGCAGACCTCGATCGAGAAGGTGGTGGCCACGTTGCTTGAGGCCGTGGCGCTGGTGGTGCTGGTGGTGGTGGTGTTCCTGCAGACCTGGCGCGCTTCGTTGATCCCGCTGCTGGCGGTGCCGGTGTCCATCGTGGGCACGTTTGCCTTCCTGCTGCTGCTGGGCTATTCGATCAACACGCTCACGCTGTTCGGGCTGGTGCTGGCCATCGGCATCGTGGTGGACGACGCGATCGTGGTGGTCGAGAACGTGGAGCGCAACATCGAGGAAGGCCTGTCGCCACGTGACGCCACCATCAAGGCCATGCGCGAGGTGTCGGGGCCCATCATTGCCATTGCGCTGGTGCTGTGCGCGGTGTTCGTGCCGCTGGCTTTCGTGCCCGGCCTCACCGGGCAGTTCTACAAGCAGTTCGCCGTCACCATCGCCATCAGCACGGTGATCTCGGCCTTCAACTCGCTCACACTGAGCCCGGCGCTGTCGGCGCTGCTGCTGCACCCGCACAACGTGTCGCCCGACAGGCTTACGCGCCTGATGGACAAGGTCTTCGGGCCTTTCTTCCGCTGGTTCGACCGCGTGTTCCACCGCGGCAGCGAAGGCTATGGCCGTCGTGTGGGCTCCATCGTGCGCCACAAGACGGTGTCGCTGGTGGTCTATGCGGTGCTGCTGGGTGCGGCCGGGCTGCTGTTTGCGCGCATCCCGTCGGGCTTTGTGCCGGCACCCGACAAGCAGTACCTGATCGGCATTGCGCAATTGCCCGCAGGCGCCTCGATTGACCGCACCGACGCCGTCATCCGCGAGATGAGCGACATCGCGCTCAAGGTGCCGGGCATCGTCGACTCGGTGGCCTTCCCGGGCCTGTCGATCGCGGGCTTCTCGGCCGCGCCGAACGAAGGCATCGTGTTCTTTGGCCTGGCGCCGTTCGAGGAGCGCACCTCGCCCGAGCTCAGCAAGTTCGCGATCCTGGGCAAGGTCAATGGCGCCATCCAGCAAATCCAGGGCGCGCGCATGTTCGTGGTGCCGCCGCCGGCGGTCGACGGCCTGGGCAACGCGGGTGGCTTCAAGCTGCAGGTGCAGGACCGCGCGGGCCTGGGCGAGCAGGCGCTGTATGGCGCCGTCTGGGGCACGCTGGGCCAGGTCTATGGCAATCCGAAGTCGTCGGTCGGTACGCCGTTCTCGAGCTACGACATCAACGTGCCGCAGCTCTTTGCCAACGTGGACCGCACGCGCGCCAAGCAGATGGGCATCAACCTGGCCGACATCTACGACACCATGCAGGTGAACCTGGGCTCGCTGTACGTCAACGACTTCACCCGCTTCGGCAAGACCTACCAGGTGGTGGTGCAGGCCGACGCGCCGTTCCGCGCCGACGCCGAGGCTATCACCAACCTCAAGACCCGCAACGCGGCGGGCGAGATGGTGCCGCTGGGCGCGCTGATGACGGTGGAGCCAACCTTCGGGCCGACGCGGGTGACGCGCTACAACGGCTACCCCTCGGCCGACATCAACGGCGCACCCAACCCGGGCTTTTCGTCGAGCCAGGCCGAAGGCGAGATCGAGGCGCTGCTGCAGCGCACGCTGCCGCGCGGCATGACCTACGAGTGGACCGAGCTGAGCTACCAGGACCGACTGACGCGCGACTTCACCATCCCGGGTACGCACATCACGCTGCCGGTGCTGGCCGCCGTGCTGGCCATCTCGGTGCTGCTGGTGATCCTGGTGCTGGCCGCGCAGTACGAAAGCTGGAGCCTGCCGCTGGTGATCGTGCTGATCGTGCCCATGGGCATTCTCTCGGCGCTGTTCGGCGTGTGGCTATCGAGCTTCCCACCCTTCATGCAGCCGGGCGACCTCAACATCTTCACGCAGGTGGCGCTGGTGGTGCTGGTGGGGCTGGCCTGCAAGAACGCCATCCTGATCGTCGAGTTCGCCAAAGACCTCGAAGAGCGTGGCGAGAAGCTCTACGACGCCATCGTGCATGCCTGCCGCATGCGACTGCGCCCGATCCTGATGACCTCGATCGCCTTCTGCGCCGGCGTGATTCCGCTGATTCTGGGCAGTGGCGCCGGCAGCGAGATGCGGCGCGCGATGGGCATCGCGGTGTTCTCGGGCATGGTGGGCGTGACCCTGTTCGGCATCTTCATGACGCCGGTGTTCTACGCGCTGCTGCGTTCGCGCCGGGCACACCGCCTCGGCCAGGACGACGCCGCGCCCGCACAGGAGACCCGCCATGCTTGACATCCGACTCAGCTCCCTGGCGCTGGCCGCGCTGGTGGTGGTGTCATTGGCCGGTTGCGCCGCCGTGGGCCCCGACTACCAGAAGCCGGCCACGCCCCTGGACGCCAGCTTCATCAATGCCGGCGCCAGTGGCACCAACGCCCAGGCGCCGGCCGATGACATCGCGCAGTTCTGGCGCGGCTTCAACGACCCGGTGCTCAATGCATTGATCGAGCGCGCCGTGGCGGCCAACACCGATGTGCGCCTGGCGCAGGCCCGGCTGCAGGAAGCCCGCGCGCTGCAAGGCGAGGCCGACGCCTCGGCCCTGCCGGGTGTGGGCATTGAGGGCAACGCGCAGCGATCGGTGGCGCCGCAGACCCAGCAGCCTGGCGCATCGCGCAGCGCGCGCACCAGCAACAGCTTCGACGCCAACTTCATCGCCGGCTGGGAGATCGACCTGTTCGGTGGTGTGCGCCGCACCCGCGAGGCCGCGGCCGCACAGGTCAGCGCCAGCGAGGCCGGTGTGCATGCTGCGCAAACGGCTGTGGCGGCCGAGGTGGCGCGCAACTACCTGGCCTTGCGGGGCCTGCAGGAGCGCCAACGCGTGACCGAGGCCAATCTGGCGAACCAGCGCGAGTCGCTGCGTATCACCGAGGCGCGGCTGGAGGCCGGTCGGGCACGCCAGCTCGACGTGGCCGGCGCCCGTGCGCTGGTGGCCAGCACCGAAGCGGTGTTGCCTGCGCTGCAGACGCAGATTGAAACCACGGCTTTGCGCCTGGCCACGCTGACGGCGCAATCGCCGCGGCAGGTGCTGGGCAACCTGGCGACGCCGCAGCCCATGCCGACGCTGCCCGTCACCGACCTGGCGACGCTGCCGTTGGGCACGCCCGAGCAATGGCTGCAGCGCCGGCCCGATGTGGCCGTGGCCGAGCGCCAGCTGGCGGCGGCGACGGCGGGCATCGGCATCGCGCGCAGCGAGCTGTATCCGCGCCTGAGCCTGTCGGGCCTGCTGGGTTTCAACGCAGCGCGCCTGGGCGACCTGTTCACCAGCGACGCAGCACGTTATGCCGTAGGCATCGGGGTGTCCTGGACGCCGTTCGACTTCGGCACCATCCGCTCGCGCATCGCCGCCAGCGAGGCGCGCACGACCCAGCGCCTGGTGGTGTTCGAGCAGACCGTGGCACTGGCGCTGGAAGAGACCGAGGGCGCGTTCAGCGCCTTCAACCGCAACACGCAGCGCAGCGAGCGATTGCAGGAAGCCGCGCGCCACGCCGACGAAGCCGCGCAACTGGCGCGCGCGCGCTTCGAGGGCGGCGTCACCGACTTCCAGACCGTGCTGCAGGCCGAGCGCGAGGTGCTGGCCATCCGCGACCAGCTGGTGCAGGCGCAGGTGGACACGGCGGCGTCGCTGGTGGCGGTGTACCGCGCGATCGGAGGGGGCTGGACGCCATCGGTCAGCACGCAGGCCGCGCGCTGATCGACGCTGACGTTCAGTTCACCAGCACCAGCTTGCCCTTGACCGAACGCGCACCCATGATCGCGTAGGCCTTGGGCAGGTCGGCCATGGGCAGGGTCTGCTCCACCAGGGGCTTGATCTCGCCCTTGGCGTACATGCCGGCCAGGGTCTGCATCATGGCGGCGTTGGCCTTGGGCTCGCGCTTGGCGAAGTCGCCCCAGAACACGCCGACGATGCTCGCGCCCTTGAGCAGCGGCAGGTTCAGCGGCAGTGCCGGGATGGGGCCGCTGGCGAAGCCCACCACCAGGTAGCGCCCGCGCCAGGCGATGGAGCGAAACGCCGGCTCGGCGAAATCACCCCCCACCGGGTCGTAGATCACGTCGGGGCCCTTGCCGTCTGTGAGGCGCTTGATCTCGTCGCGCAGCCCCGCCTGTGGCGTGTGGGTGCTGTAGTTGATGGTGGCGTCGGCGCCGAGCTTGGTGCACAGCGCGCACTTGTCGTCGGTGGAGGCGGCGGCGATGACGCGGGCGCCCGCGGCTTTGGCCAGCTGGATGGCGGCCGTGCCCACCCCACCGGCGGCACCGAGGATGAGCACCGTCTCGCCGGCCTTGAGTTGCGCGCGATCGATCAGCGCGTGGTACGAGGTGGCGTAGATCATGATGAACGCCGCCGCGTCGACCGCCGGAAAACCCGGCGGCAGGGGCATGCACAGCGCAGCCGGCGCCAGCGTGTGGGTGCCGAAGCCGCCGGTGCCGCTCAGGCAGGCCACCGACTGACCGACCTTGAGGTGCTGCACGCCTTCGCCCACCGCTTCGATGACGCCGGCGTACTCGCTGCCGGGCACAAAGGGCAGGGGCGGCTTCATCTGGTACTTGTTTTGCACGATGAGCAGGTCGGGAAAGTTCAGGCTGGCCGCTTCGATGCGGATCAACACCTGCCCCGCCGCTGGGGTGGGCGTGGGCAGTTCTTTCCATTGCAGGGCGTCGACGCCCACGGGGTTCTCACACAGCCAGGCATGCATGCTTTTGTCTCCGGTACTGGGGTTGGCGAGCATGATAGGCAGGCACTCCGGTTCTGCTCAGAGGGCACGCCCGCGAATTGTCCCGAGGGTGACCGCCATGGCCTCCTAGAATTCCGGCCATGAAGATCCTCATCGCCAACGACGACGGCTTTCAGGCGCCGGGCATCGTGGCCCTGCACGACGCACTCAAAGCCCTGCCCGATGTCGAGGTCGAGGTGGTGGCGCCCGAACACAACAACAGCGCCAAGAGCAACGCACTGACGCTGCATTCGCCGCTTTACGTGCACCAGGCGGCCAACGGATTCCGCTATGTGAACGGCACACCGGCCGATTGCGTGCACATTGCGCTGACCGGGTTGCTCGGCTACCGACCCGACCTGGTGGTATCGGGCATCAACAACGGCGCCAACATGGGCGACGACACGATCTACTCGGGCACCGTGGGTGCCGCGATGGAAGGCTATCTGTTCGGCATTCCGGCGATCGCCTTCTCGCAGACGGAGAAGGGCTGGAAGCACCTCGACGTGGCGGCAGCCAAGGCGGCCGAGCTTGTGCAGCAGTTGTTGCCGTCGCTGCCCGAGGCGCAACGGCGCCAGGAGCCCTGGTTGCTCAACGTCAACATTCCCTGCCTGCCGCTGGCGCAGATCAAGGGCTTCAAGGTCACCAGACTGGGGCGCCGTCACGCAGCGGAGCCCGTGATCCGCCAGGAAAGCCCGCGCGGGGAGACCATGTTCTGGATCGGCGGCGCCGGGCCGGCGCGCGACGACGTGGATGGCACCGATTTCCATGCCGCGCTGCAAGGCTTTGCCACCATCACGCCCTTGCAGGTGGACCTCACCGATCACGATCGCTTGCCCTACTGGGCGCCCACCGCGGCGTCTTTGTCCGGAGGCGGCGCTTGAAACCGCCAGCGCCCAAGCCCCGTCCGGCGTTTCCTGCGCGGCTGCCGGCCGGGACGCCGGCCCCCGCGCCGGCGCGGTTGGCTAAAGCGACCCAGGCTCCGCACCGGCCGACGCCCAGCGGGGTGGGCATGGAATCCTCGGCGGTGCGCGCGGCCATGGTGCGCAAACTGCAGGCCCAGGGCATCTCGCATCCGGGTGTGGTGGCGGCCATGCTGGCGGTCGAGCGCCACCGCTTTGTCGATACCGCGCTGGTCAACCAGGCCTATGAAGACACCAGCCTGCCGATCGGACAGGGCCAGACCATCAGCAAGCCGAGCGTGGTCGCCCGCATGGTGGAGCTGCTGTGCCAGGCGCCGTCGGCGCCCCTGGGTCGCGTGCTGGAGATCGGTACCGGCTGCGGCTACCAGGCCGCGGTGCTCAGCCAGGTGGCGCGCGAGGTCTACAGCATCGAACGCATCCGCAGCCTGCACGAGAAGGCGCGCGAGAACCTGCGCCCTTTGCGGGTGCCCAACCTGCACCTCATCCTGGGTGATGGCATGCTTGGCTTCACACAAGGTGCACCCTACGCTGCCATCATTGCCGCGGCCGGTGGGAACGATCTGCCCGAAGCCTGGATCGACCAGCTCGCGGTGGGCGGGCGCTTGGTGGCGCCGGCTGTCACGGCCGGTGGTCGGCAGAACCTGGTGGTGGTGGACAAGACCGCGCGCGGCATCGTGCGCACCGAGCTCGAGGCCGTTCTTTTCGTGCCCCTAAAATCGGGCCTCGCATGACGGTCCCCGCCTTTGCCGGCGATGAGCGTGTATGGATTTGGAGTCGCCCCGACGGGCGGCTCGCAGACAACGGTGGAATCTTCATGAACCCTTTGGCTTTGCATGACCCGGCTGAGGCCGGGCAACAGGGATGGACGGCAGGCAGGGCGTTGACGTGGTCGCTGCTGGGCGCTGCGTTGCTGGTGAGCGCAGGTTGCGCGACCCGCGTGGCGCGTCCCGCCCCCGTGGAAGACCGCGGCACCTCCCGCCCGATTTCGGCCGCACCGGCCCCCGGTGAGAGCCAACCCAAGGTGGGCTACATCACCGTCCAACCGGGCGACACGCTGTACCGCATTGCGCTCAACGCCGGTCAGGACTGGCGCGATGTGGCCGCCTGGAACAACCTGCCCAACCCGAACGCGATCGAGGTCGGCCAACTGCTTCGCGTGGCGCCGCCGAACGGTGCAGCCGTGCCCGCGCCCGCACCGGCTGTCGCCGCCGTGCCCAATGGCCCGGTGACGGCACCGATCACCTCTGGTGGGGTCACGGCACGGCCGTTGACCGAAACCAGCCCTGTGGCGACCGCCCCTGCGGCGGCACCGTCACCGGCGCCTGCCCCCGCACCGGCGCCTGCCCCTGTGGCTGCGGGTGACGAGGTGCAATTCGTCTGGCCAGCCAGCGGGCAGGTGATCGCCAATTTCGACGAGAACACCAACAAGGGCGTAAGCATTGCCGGCAAGGTTGGCGACCCGGTGGTGGCTGCCGCCGATGGCCGCGTGGTCTATGCGGGCGCCGGTCTGCGCGGCTATGGCAACCTGATCATCCTCAAGCACAACAACACCTACCTCACGGCCTACGCCCACAACCAGGCCTTGCTGGTGCGCGAGGACCAGGCCGTGCGACAGGGGCAAAAGATCGCCGAAATGGGCAGCAGCGACGCCGACCGCGTGAAGCTGCACTTCGAGGTGCGTCGTCTCGGCAAGCCGGTCGACCCGCTGTCCTACCTGCCCAAGCGGTGATGGGCGTTTTGCGTTGGGGGTTGGGCGCTGAGCGATCAGCGCCGACGACCTGCTCATGCCAAACGCTCAACCCTCAACGCTGAACGCCCATGTCCTGGCCGGTCCTCGTCTTTGACATCGAGTCCATTCCGGACATCGACGGGCTGCGCAGCCTGCGCGGCGCGACCAGCGACGTCAGCGATGCGCAGGTCTACGACGCCTGGCTGGCCGAACGCAAGGAAAAGGGGCAGAGCGACTTCATGCCGTTGCACCTGCAGCGTGTGCTGGTGATCAGCTGCGTATTCCGCAATGCCGAAGGCCTGCGCATCCATTCGTTCGTGGACCGCGACGGTGCGAGCGAAGGCAAGGTGGTGCAACAGTTCTTCCACGCGGTCGAAAAGCACGTACCCCAGCTCGTCAGCTGGAACGGTGGCGGCTTTGACCTGCCGGTGCTGCACTACCGCGGCCTGCGCCACGGCGTCGAGGCCAACAAGTACTGGGACATGGGCGAAGACGACCGCGAGTTCAAGTGGAACAACTACATCGGTCGATACCACATGCGCCACCTGGACCTGATGGACCTGCTGGCCATGTACTCGCCCAAGAACAATGCGCCTCTGGACGCCATGGCCAAACTTTGTGGATTCCCTGGCAAGCTGGGCATGGACGGCTCGCAGGTGTACGCGCAGTACCTGGCCGGGCAGACCGAAGAGATCCGCCGCTATTGCGAGACGGATGTGATGAACACCTACCTCATGTACTGCCGCTTCCAGCAGATGCGTGGTGGCTTCACCCCTGCCGAGTACGCGCAGGAAATCGACTTCGTGAAAGAAACGCTGGGCAACCTGGCGCCCAACGAGCCGCACTGGCAGGAATACCTGGCCGCTTGGATGTGAAATGGCCCCCACGCTCCGCCGCTGCGCGGGTCGCGAGGCCTTGCAGGCCGCAGGGCTGCCGGAGCCAGCCCTTCTTCGCCCGTCCAAGCCTGCGCAGGCAGGCTTGGAGCCGCGGGGCTCAGCCCCTCGGTGGCTGATCCGCCTTGGGGCGGCCCGGCGGCGGATCGGCTGCGCCCTCACGCTGCGCGGGTTGAGGTCCAGGGGCCTGAGACAATCGCGGCATGTCCGCTGAAGTCCAGACAATCCCCGCCTTTCCCGACGGCTCGCTGGCCGTCGAATCCCTCGACATCGAAGCCCAGGGCATTGCCCACCGCGCCGACGGCAAGGTTGTCTTCATTGAAGGTGCGCTGCCGTTCGAGCAGGTCAGTGTCTCCATCCACCGCAAGAAGAACAACTGGGAGGCCGGCACCACCACCGCCGTCCACCGCGAGTCCTCGCAGCGGGTGCGTCCGGGCTGCCCCAACTTCGGTTTGCACGCTGGCGCCTGCGGCGGCTGCAAGATGCAGCACCTGCACCCGGCGGCGCAGGTGGCCATCAAGCAGCGCGTGCTCGAAGACAACCTCTGGCACCTGGGCAAGGTTAGGCCCGAGACGCTGCTGCGCCCGATCGAAGGGCCCACCTGGGGCTACCGCTACCGGGCTCGCCTGTCGGTGCGGCACGTGCACAAAAAGGGCGAGGTGCTGATCGGCTTTCACGAACGCAAGAGCCGCTACGTGGCCGACATGAAGGTCTGCCCGGTGCTGCCGCCTCACGTGAGCGCGATGCTGATGCCCTTGCGCGAGCTGATTTTCGGCATGGACGCGCGCGAAACCTGCCCGCAGATCGAACTGGCCTGCGGCGACACCGTTACTGCGCTGGTGTTGCGCCACCTGGAGCCCTTGAGTGAGGACGACCTCGCTCGCCTGCGCGCGTTCGCCCAGCGGCACGCGGTGCAATGGTGGTTGCAGTCCAAAGGCCCCGACACCGTTCGCCTGCTCGACGAGGGTGGCGAGCCGCTGAGCTACGCATTGCCCGAGTTCGGCATCACCATGCCGTTCAAGCCCACCGATTTCACCCAGGTCAACCCGGCCATCAACCGCGTGCTGGTGACGCGTGCGCTGCGGCTGCTGGATGCCAAGGCCAGCGAGCGGGTCATCGACTGGTTCTGCGGCCTGGGCAACTTCACCCTGCCCATTGCCACCACAGCGGGCGAGGTGCTGGGCATCGAGGGCAGCGAGACCCTGGTGGCGCGCTCGCGCGAGAACCTGGCACTCAACCAGGCTGGCCGGGCGCAACCGCTGGCGTCCACGGCTTTTGTGGCGCGCAACCTGTTCGAGATGACCCCCGAGATGCTGGTGGCGGATGGGGTGGCCGACAAATGGCTGGTGGATCCTCCCCGTGAGGGCGCCTTCGCGCTGGCCAAGGCGCTGGCCGACCTGCACCAGACGCCTGAGCTGCGTGGCGCTTGGACGCCGCCGCGACGCATTGTTTACGTGAGCTGCAACCCGGCCACGCTGGCGCGCGACGCGGGCTTGCTGGTGCATCAGGCGGGGTATCGGTGCGTGGCCGCAGGAGCGGTGAACATGTTCCCGCACACGGCGCACGTGGAGAGCATGGCGGTGTTCGAGCTGGCCGACGCGTCCGCCTGAGCGCGCCCGGCGCCGCGGTCAGGACTTCTCGCCGTGGGCGGCCTTGTCGCCCTCGACAGGCGCTTCCTCGGACGGCATGCCGACGACATTGTTGTCGCGCATGTATTGGTCCATCTCGCGCCAGCCCGCAAACACGGCCGCCTTGCTGGCGCGGGTGTTCGACTGGAAGCAGGATTCGATGCTGCGCACCGCGTGCCGGCAGGCGCTGCCGATGGCCTTGCCCTCGGCCTCCTTGCGGGCCGCCACCGCGGTGGCGGTCTCGATGCCGAGCGCGTCACAGCCGGCCAGCACGACGCTGGCAACGGCGAGGAGGAGCAGGGTGGTGCGGCGCATGATGGATGTGGGGTGTTTGCAGAGCTTTTCGGCTGGTTCGACCCGAACTTGACACCCGCGCATGAAAAAGGGGCCCGTAGGCCCCCTGGTTTTCGCTGGGTGAAACCACTCAGTCGCTGTTGCCGCCGAACACGCCCAGCAGAACCAGCAGGTTCTGGAACACGTTGAACAGGCTCAGGTACACGCTCAGGGTGGCGGTGATGTAGTTGGTTTCTTCGCCGTCCTGCACGCGCTTGAGGTCGTACAGGATGAAGGCGGAGAACACACCCACGGCCAGCACCGACACGGTGATCATCAGCGCGCTGGACTGGATGAACACGTTGGCGATGGCGGCGACCACGATCAGGATGGCGCCGATGAACAGGAACTTGCCCATGCTCGACAGGTCGCGCTTGATCACGCTCGAGAGCGAGGCCATGCCGAAGAACACCGCTGCGGTGCCACCGAAGGCCGTCATGATCAGGCTCGCGCCGTTGGAGAAGCCCAGCACCATGGCCAGCAGACGCGAGAGCATCAGGCCCATGAAGAAGGTGAAGGCCAGCAGCACGGGCACGCCGGCGGCCGAGTTCTTGGTCTTCTCGATCGCGAACATGAAGGCGAATGCGCCACCCAGGAACACGATCAATCCGAGGCCGCCGCCCAGGCTGGCGGTGATGCCCGTGGCCAGTCCCACCCAGGCACCCAGCACGGTGGGCACCATCGACAGGGCCAGCAGCCAGTAGGTGTTGCGCAGCACGCGGTTGCGCTGTGCGTTGGTGGAAGACACGGCGGCGCCAAAGCGTCCGCTGGTTTGCACGTGGTCGGTCATCGTTGGAATCTCCTTGGGTCTGAAAGACGCGGCCATTGTGGCACGGGGTGCCGGTTTGCGAAGGCACGGCGCTCAGCCATCCGGGTGCAGGTGGCGACAGTTGTGACTGTTCCGTCTGCAATCGCCGCTGTATCGTCGGGCTTTCAAGGCCGTTTGTTCCCCAATCTCAGGAAAAGTTCATGAAATCAACGCACCAGCTTGAAGCAGCCGACGTCAGGAAGATCGCCGAGGCGGCCGAGAAAGAAGCCCTGGCCAACCAATGGGCCGTGACCATCGCCATCGTCGACGCCGGCGGGCACCTGCTGTGGCTGCAGCGCCTGGACGGCGCGCCGCCGGTGTCGGCCCACATCGCCCCGGCCAAGGCCAACACGGCGGCCATGGGCCGGCGCGAGAGCAAGGTCTATGAGGACGTGATCAACCAGGGCCGCATGTCGTTCCTGAGCGCGCCGCACCTGCAGGGCATGCTTGAGGGCGGTGTGCCCATCGTCAAGGACGGGCAGTGCATTGGCGCGGTGGGCGTGAGCGGCGTCAAGTCGGTCGAGGATGCGCAGATCGCGCGCGCCGGCATCGCGGCCATCGGTCTCTGATTCGCGGAAAAAATGCCTGGCTATCGGCGGTGAGTGCACCGCCCTGGCTGGCCAAAAACGACGCTCGGGGAAGCGGGCTTCCCCGGGTCGCCCCACGATGGAGAACCGTGTGAACCCGCCCGGTCAGGGTGCGGGCTCGGTGATGAAACCAATCTTGCGCAGGCCGGCCTTCTGCGCGGCCGCCATGGCCAGCGCCACACGTTCGTAGCGCACCGCCTTGTCGCCGCGGATGTGCAGCTCGGGCTGCGGCTCCTGCAGCGCGGCCGCTGCCAGGCGCTCGGCGAAGACCCGGTCGTCAACCTGCTGTTCGTTCCAGAAGTACTGGCCGTCGGCATCCACCGCCAGGTGGATGTTTTCGGGCTTGTCCTGCACCTTCTCGACACTGGCCTGCGGCAACTCGACGTTGACCGCATGCTTGATGACGGGCACGGTGATGATGAAGATGATGAGCAGCACCAGCATCACGTCGATGAACGGGATCATGTTGATCTCGCTCATGACCTCGTCGCTGGTGTCTTGCGTGCCAATGGCCATGATTGCCTCCGTCAGCCGCGCTTCATGGGCAGCACCTTGCCATCGCCGCCGATGCTCACGCGCGCGCCGGTCACGAAGTAGGCGTGGAGGTCGTGGGCAAAGCGGTTGAGGTGGTGCAGCACCCCTTTGTTGCCGCGCACCAGGGCGTTGTAGCCCAGCACGGCGGGAATGGCCACCAGCAGACCCAGCGCCGTCATGATGAGTGCCTCGCCGATCGGGCCGGCCACTTGATCGATGCTGACCTGGCCCGCAGCGCCAATGCCCAGCAGCGCGTGGTAGATGCCCCAGACCGTGCCGAACAGGCCGACAAAGGGTGCGGTGGAGGCCACCGAGGCCAGCACGGACAGGCCGCTTTGCGCACGGGCGGTGAAGTCATCGACGCTCTTGCGCAGCGAGCGCTCGATCCAGTCGCTCACGTCCAGGCTGTCGTGCAACTGCGGGCGCGCGGCGCCGTCCTTTTGGGTGATGTGGCGTGCCGCCTCGCGGCCTTCCAGCGCCGCGGCACGGAAGGGGTTGGCCTCGGCGTCGCCCAGCTTGTCCAGGGCCTCGGCAAAGTCGTTGCTGTGCCAGAAGCCTTCGACGCCGCGCGCCTGCTTGCGTTGCGCGCGCAGGTCCAGCGCCTTCCAGAGGATGATGATCCAAGTGGTCAGCGACATGGCCAGCAGCACCAGGGCGACGCTGCGGGTGACCCAGTCGCCCTGGGTCCAGACATGGGCCAGGCCCGAGGTGGCGAAATCGTTGGTCATGGTGGTGTGTTGAAGAGCGTTACTTGTTGAGCTTGAAATCGACCGGTACGTTGACCCACATGGCCTCGGGCACGCCGCCACGTTTGCCTGGCACGAACCGCCACTGCATGACGGTCTCCGTGGCGGCCCTGTCCAGGCGCTCGAAGCCGCTGCTGCGCAGCACGTTGATGCGTGTGGGACGGCCGTCGGTTTCGATGAACACGCGCAGCAGCACACGTCCTTCTTCGACCAGGCGGCGCGACATGGCCGGGTAGGCGGGCTTGGGGTTGTTCAGGTAGTCCGCGTTGCTGATGGGCTCCACCACCGCGGGCGGTGCCGGCGGCGCCGGTGGGGCGGGTGGCGCAACGGGGGCCGCCACCACGGGTTCGACCGGCGCAGGCGTGGGCTCCGCGGGTGCGGCCTGCATGGGCGAGGGCTCGGGCGATGTGGTGGCCACTGGCAGCGGCTTCGGTGGTGGTGGCGCTGGGCGCGGTTTGGGCGCCGGGGGCTTGGGCGTCGCCTGCCGGGGCTCGGGTGGCGCCGGCGGCGCGGGCGGTGGTGGCTCGGGTTGGGGCGCTTCGATCAGGTCGGCCATCACCTGCACCGGAATCACGATCTCCATGGCGCGGCGCAGCAGGCCGCTTTGCAGCGCCCACACGCCGGCCACGTGCAGACCGACCACGGCGGCCACGATGCTCAGGCGGCGTTGCAGGTGCGAAGGCATGGGGGAGGGTAGGGACGGTGAGGCCGCGTCGGCGCGCAAAGCGGTCATGGTATCGGTCGGGGCCTGGCTTCTCGAAGTGAACACGGGTCAGCGGTGCAGCACCCATCGCACGGCGATCAGGATCAGCACGACACCGAGGGCGAGGGAGATCAGGGCGGCCATTGTGGGGACGGTGCAAGTAGCGGTTGTTATTCTAAACGCGAATTCTTCGCATTTACAAAAGCTGCTGCAGATTTTGGCGCAAACAGGTCGCCGGCCAGATGCGCACTACGCGCTTGGCCAGGTTGGGTCAGGCCACACAGCGCCAGCGCGATGTGGAGCTCATCCACCAGTTGCCGCAGCGCGCGGGCCACGCCCTGCGCGCCATCGGTGGCCAACGCGCGCGCCAGGGGGCGACCCAGCATCACCGCATCGGCTCCCAGGGCCAGCGCCTTGAGCACGTCGGTGCCTCGCCGCACGCCGCCGTCCACCACCAACGGCAATCGGCCCGCGTTGGCGGCCACGATGTCGGGCAGCGCCTGGGCGGTGGCCAGCACCGTGTCCAGTTGGCGTGCGCCGTGGTTGGAGACGATCAGCCCGCTGGCGCCGTGCTCGGCGGCCAGCACGGCATCGCCAGGGTGCAGGATGCCCTTGGCCCAGACGGGCAGGGGGCTGTGCTGGGTCAGCCAGGCCAGGTCGTGCCAGGTTGGCGCCTGGGCCAGCAGCGCAGACAGTGAGGTTGGCACCGGGCGATCGGTGAGATTGACCGACGACACGCCAGCGGGCAGGACGAAGCCACTTGCCCGTTCGCGGTCGCGAAACCCTTGCACTGGCGCGTCGAGCGTGAGGACCGCCGCTTCGAAGCCGGCCGCCGCTGCGCGCTGGATCAGCGCCAGGGTGGCGTTGCGCGAACCCAGCCAGTGCAACTGGAACCACAAAGGGCCGCGGCCGCTGTCGGCCAGCACCAGCCTGGCAATGTCCTCGAGTGGTGTGCTGGCCTGGCAGCTCAGCACATAGCCCGCACCCAGCGCTGCGGCGGCGAGTGCGCTGGCGCTTTCACCCTGTGGGTGCAGGGCCGCCTGGTGCGCCATGGGTGCCATGAACAGCGGGTGGGGCAGCGCCCGATCGCCGAGCGTCGTGCGCAGCTGGCTGCCGGCCAGCGAGTGCAACACGCGCGGTCGCAATCGCAGGTCTTGCCAGGCGGCTTCGTTGTCACGCAGCGTGACTTCGTCGCCCGCGCCGCCTTCAAGCCAGGCGTGCCAGGCCGGCAGGGCGTCGTTGTCGGGGGTCATGGGGTGGCCCATTGCCGAAGCAGGTTGTGATAGACGCCGGTGAGCCCCACCGTCTCGTCGCTTTCGCCATGGCGTGCGCGCAGCGCCACCAGGTTCATGTCCAGATCGAACAGGATCTGGCGGTGCGCCTCCTGCGGCACCAGGCTTTCGACCCAGAGAAAGCTCGCCAGGCGCTCACCGCGCGTGACCGGCAGAACCTCGTGCAGCAGACCGGCGGGGTAGAGCAGGGCGTCGCCCGCGTCGAGCTTGATGCGTTGCACGCCCAGGCGGTCGTGGATCACCAGCTCGCCGCCGTCGTAGCTGCCGGCATCGGCCAGGAACACCGTGCAGGACAGGTCAGCGCGCAGCCACTGGCCAGGCTCCGCAGCCTTGAGGATGGCGTTGTCGATGTGTGCGCCGTAGTGCTCGCCGCTGGCGCGGTAGCGGTTGAAGCGCGGCGGGAAGATGCGTTTGGGCAGCGCGGCCGACAGGAACATCGGCTCGCGCTGCAGGGCCGCCAGCACCAGCGACTGCAGCCGGCGGCTGTGCTCGCTGTCACTGGCGATTTGCTGGTTGTGCTTGCGCTGCTGCGCCTGCGCACCCGCACTCGCGCCGCCGTCGATCCAGGGCGCGTCGTTGTCGAGCAGCGCGCGCGCCTGGGTGAGTTCGTCGGGGGAGAGCAGGGAGGTGAGACGAAGCAGCATGGGCAGGTCAGAACAGCGAGGTGAGCGTCAGCTGCACCTTGCGCGGTGCGCCGGGCTGGTAGAAGCCGCGGTACAGGCCGTCGGCGTACAGCTTGTCGGTGAGGTTGGTGACGTTGAGCTTGAGTGTGTGGCGATCGCTGATCACGTACTCGGCCATGGCGTCGAGCGTGACGAAACTGTCGGCGATGACATTGCGCGCACCTTCTGGCGACTGCTCGCTGCGGAAATTCAGGCCCGCGCCCACGCGCCAGCTCGGGGTCAGCCGGTAGGCGGTCCACAGGCTGGCGCTGTGCTTGGGGGTCAGCCCGGGGCGATCGCCTTGTACCTGCGCGCCGCCGCCACTGGCGGCCAGGGTCTGGTTGCTCTGCGTGATGCGCGCGCTCGGGATCCACGTGTGGTTGTAGAAGATCTCCCAGGCGGGCGTGATGCGCCCGGCCAGGTTGAACTCCATGCCGCGTGCGAAGCGCTTGCCCGACAGCAGTTGCTGTGTGGCGGCGGTGTCCGGGTCGGTGTTGCGCTCGTTGTACTTCTCGGAGTGGAACACGGCCACGCCGAACAAGGCGCGGTTCTCGAACAGGTCCCACTTTGCGCCGATTTCGAAGTTGCGGCTTTTCTCTGGCGGCGTGTTGGCGTTCTTGGCGTTGTTGCTGCCGGACGCGAAGCTGCCCAGCGCGTACTGATAGGTATCGCCCGAGGTGTTGTACGAGGTGCCGAAGGACGCGTAGTACGACGCCGTGCTGCTGGGCTGGAACAGCAGGCCCACGCGTGGGCTCCACAGGTTCTCGCTAACGGAGAAGTGATTGCCGGAAGGGTCCGTGTAGCTGGCGTTGAAGCGGTCGAAGCGCAGGCCGGTGACCAGCTTTAGTGCTTCGCTCAGCGCCATGGTGTCCTGCGCGTAGAAACCGATGGTTCGTGCGTCGAAGTGCGTCAGCGCCGGGTCGCCACGGGTGTCGGCGCGCCAGGCGCCGTCGTTGGGTGTGCCGACCGTGGTGGTCAGGCCCGAGGCCGTGCCGGCGAAGTTCTGGTTGCGCAGCGCGTGCTCGTAGTTGAAGTCCACGCCAGCCAGCAGCTTGTGCTTCATGCCCATGGCATCGAAGGCGGTGCTGTAGTCGCTTTGCACCTGGGTCAGGTCGCTGTAGCCGACGCGGCCCTTGGGTGTGCGGGTGATGACCGTCGACGGGTTCAGGTTCTCGAACGTCGTGCCACCGGCGAAGCGGATCACGCTGGCCCAGAGCTCGCGCTCGTACTGCCCATGGCGAACGGTGGTCTTGAGCTCGCTGTCCTGATCGAAGCGGTGCGTGTGACTGAATGTGGCCGCGGTGGTCTGGGTGCGGTTGTAGTCGCTGGCCAGGCCATAGAAATTCTCGGCCGGCAGCGATTCAATGATCTTGTTGAAGCCGCCACCGATGGACTGCTGGAACCAGGGATGGTTGTAGCCGGGGTTGCCGTCGGTCTCGAGGTAGTACAGCCCCACCGAGAACTCGTCCTTGAGGCCAATGCCCCAGCGATAGGTCGGGGCGATGCCGCGCTTGTTGTCGGTGGCACCCTTGTTGTCGGCGTTCTGCACCATGGCGTTGATGCGCAAGGCGGAGTCCTCGCCGGTCTTGATGTTGAAGTCGCCAGTCAGGCGCACTTCCTTGCCGGTGCCGATGGTGGTGTTGACCTCGTGCTGGTCCATCAGGAAGGGTTGCTTGCTCACCTGGTTGACCACGCCGCCGGTGGAACCTTTGCCGAACAGCATCGAGGCCGAGCCTTTGAGGACCTCGACGCGGTCGAGGTTGAAGGTGTCGCGCTCGATCAGCGGCGCGTCGCGCATGCCGTCGACATAGATGTCGCCGGCCTGGCCCAGTGAGAAGCCGCGCAGACGGATGTCTTCCTCGCCGGTTTCACCGGCCTGGAAGGTCACGCCGGCGGTGGTGCGCAGCACCTCGCGGAAGTCGTCGAGGTTGCGGTCGTCGAGCAGGCGTTCGGTCATCACTGTGACCGACTGCGGAATGTCGCGCAGCGCCTGCTTGCCCTTGCCGATGCTGGTCTCCGTGGCCTTCAGCGTGCTCTTCGAGTCGGTGCCGATGACCTGATCGCGCACCTCGACCGTGCCCAGCGTGGGCGTGTTGGCGGGAGCGGCAGATTGGGCAAAGGCGGGGGAGGCGGTCAGAGAGCTGGCCAGTAGAGCGGCGCCCAGCGGCAGGGGCTTGAGAGGGTGTTGAGGCATGGCAGTGCAGCAAGGTTGAAACGTTGGCTGGCTGCAGCGCCTGCGTTGGCGCCCCTGCGTTGTGGGGCTTGGACGGGCTGTGGCTGGCTGGGGTGTTGCACTTTATCACAAATAAGAACGATTCCCGTTTACATGCGGCGATGCAACAATGCTGTCAATCGCTTAGATAGGAACTATCGATGGGTGACCGTCATAGTGCTCGTTTACACTAGCATTCGTTCGCTATCAAGCGATTCATATCGATTGACATTTTCTACAACCCAGGAGCTTCTGATGTCTCTCATCAACACCACGGTCCCCGCTTTCTCCACCACCGCCTTCCACAACGGCAAGTTCGTGCCCGTCTCTGACGCCAGCCTGCGCGGCGAGTGGTCGGTGCTGGTGTTCATGCCCGCCGCCTTCACCTTCAACTGCCCGACCGAGGTGGAAGACGCCGCCGACAGCTACGCCGAATTCCAGAAGCTGGGCGCCGAGGTCTACATCGTGACCACCGACACCCACTTCTCGCACAAGGTGTGGCACGAGACCTCGCCCGCCGTGGGCAAGGCCAAGTTCCCGCTGGTGGGCGACCCCACGCACCAACTGACCCGTGGCTTCGGCGTGCACATCGAAGAAGAAGGCCTGGCGCTGCGCGGCACTTTCATCATCAACCCCGAAGGCGTGATCAAGACCGCCGAGATTCACGACAACGCCATCGCGCGTGACATGAAAGAGACCCTGCGCAAGCTCAAGGCCGCTCAGTTCGTGGCCAAGAACCCTGGCCAGGTGTGCCCGGCCAAGTGGAACGAAGGCGCCAAGACGCTGACCCCGTCGTTGGACCTCGTCGGCAAGATCTGATGCACCGTTGAGCGTTCAGGGTTGGGCGTTGGGCGTGTTGCGCGCCCAGCGCTCTTCCCTGAGCGATCCCTTGGTTCGCACCCATTCCAACGCTTAAGGCTCAACGACCATGCTTGACGACACCCTCAAAGGCCAGTTGCAGGCCTACCTCGGCAAACTGCAGCGCCCCATCCGCCTCATCGCATCGCTCGACGAATCCGCTTCGTCGCAGGAGATGCGCGAGTTGCTCACCACGATTGCGAGCCTGTCCGACCAGGTGCGTTTCGACGACAGTGGTTCGGACGAGCGCAAGCCCTCGTTCGTGATCGCCCGTGATGGCGAGACCGCCGGTGTGCGCTTCGCGGCCATCCCGCTGGGGCACGAGTTCACCTCACTGGTGCTGGCGCTGCTGTGGACCGGCGGCCATCCCCCGAAGGCCGAGCAGGAAACACTCGATGCGATCGCCAGCTTGCAGGGCGAGCTCAACTTCGAGGTCTACATGAGCCTGAGCTGCCACAACTGCCCGGACGTGGTGCAGGCGCTCTCGCTGATGGCCATCCGCAACCCGGCGGTGAAGGTCACGGTGATCGACGGCGGCCTGTATCAGGCCGAGGTCGAGCAACGCCAGGTGATGGCGGTGCCCATGGTGTTTCTCAACGGCCAGGAGTTCGGCGGTGGCCGAATGACGCTTGAGGAGATCGTCGCCAAACTCGACGTCAACGCAGATGCGCGCGAAGCCGCCAAGCTGGACGCCAAGGAAGCATTCGACGTGCTCATCGTGGGTGGTGGGCCCGCTGGTGCCGCTGCGGCGGTCTATGCCGCACGCAAAGGCATTCGCGTGGGTGTGGCGGCCGAGCGCTTCGGTGGCCAGGTCAACGACACGCTGGCGATCGAGAACTACATCAGCGTGCTGGAAACAGACGGCCCGAAGTTCGCTGCCGCCCTGGAGGCGCAGGTGCGCCACTACGACGTGGACATCATGAATCTGCAGCGCGCCGAGAAGCTGCTGCCGGCCAGCGCGCCCGGTGCCTTGCACGAGGTCGTGATGGCCAACGGTGCCACGCTCAAAGCGCGCAGCGTCATCCTGTCCACTGGCGCTCGCTGGCGCAACGTCAACGTGCCCGGCGAAGCCGAGTACCGCAACAAGGGTGTGGCCTATTGCCCGCACTGCGACGGCCCGCTCTTCAAGGGCAAGCGCGTCGCCGTGATCGGTGGGGGCAACTCAGGCGTCGAGGCCGCGATCGACCTCGCAGGCATCGTGCAGCATGTGGACCTGATCGAGTTCAACGACACCCTCAAAGCGGACGCCGTGCTGGTGCGCAAGCTGCAGAGCCTGCCCAACGTGCGCATCCACACCAACGCACAGACGACCGAGATCACCGGCGCGGGCGGCACGGTGAATGGCCTGAGCTACAAGGACCGTGGCAGCCAAGAGATCCGTCACCTCGAACTCGAGGGTGTGTTCGTGCAGATCGGTCTGGTGCCCAACACCGAGTGGCTCAAGGGCACGCTCGAACTCAGCCGCTTCGGTGAGATCGTGGTGGATGCGAAAGGGCACACCAATGTGGCGGGTGTGTTCGCGGCTGGCGACTGCACGACGGTGCCCTACAAGCAGATCGTCATCGCGGCAGGCGACGGCGCCAAGGCCTCGCTCAGTGCCTTCGATCACCTCATTCGCCAGGTGGAACCTGAGGCGCAGACGGCCTGACGTAAGGCCGTCGGTAGGGGGGCTTGAACCCCGAGAGACAAGGCGGCTTCGGGCCGCCTTGTCAGTTTCAAGCAAGCTGTTGTTGGATTCGTGTCAGGTGTTCTAGGGGCATACCCGAACCCGCTGAGCGACCTCAGGGGCGTGAAATTTTCCCGTAAGGTGCCCCTTCGAGAGTCCGCGGCGGATCGGAGGGCGGAGGCCCCTGGTCGTTCGCCGCCATGGCTCCCCCATGGTGGTTTCACCATCGAGGAGACACGCTCAATGTCTAGCAACAACAACTCCGCAGCCTATTGGAAGGCCACGCTGGGACTACTTACCAAGGTGTTGATCATCTGGTTCGCGGTGTCCTACGGGGCCGGCATCCTGTTCGCAGGCGCGCTCAACGGCATCAAGCTGGGTGGCTACCCGCTTGGTTTCTGGTTTGCGCAGCAAGGCTCCATCTACGTGTTCATCGTGCTGATCTTCTATTACGCACGCAAGATGGGCCAGATCGACCGTCAATTCGACGTTCACGAAGACTGAGGTAACACCATGGATCTGCAAACCCTGACTTACCTCGTTGTGGGCGCGACCTTCGCGCTCTACATCGGTATCGCTGTCTGGTCACGTGCCGGCAGCACCTCCGACTTCTACGTCGCCGGCGGCGGTGTTCACCCCGTCACCAACGGCATGGCAACGGCCGCTGACTGGATGTCGGCGGCTTCGTTCATTTCGATGGCCGGCCTGATCTCCAACCTGGGCTACGGCGGCGCCGTGTTCCTGATGGGTTGGACCGGCGGCTACGTGCTGCTGGCCATGCTGCTGGCGCCGTACCTGCGCAAGTTCGGCAAGTTCACCGTGCCCGAGTTCATCGGCGACCGCTATTACTCGCAAACGGCGCGTACGGTGGCGGTGATCTGCCTGCTGGTGGCCTCCATCACCTACATCATTGGTCAGATGACCGGTGTGGGCGTGACCTTCGCGCGTTTCCTGGGCGTCTCCAGCGACACCGGTATCTACCTCGGCATGGCAATCGTGTTTGCCTACGCGGTGTTCGGCGGCATGAAGGGCATCACCTACACCCAGGTGGCTCAGTACATCGTGCTGATCCTGGCCTACCTGGTGCCGGCGTTCTTCATCTCGCTCAACCTCACGGGCAACTTCCTGCCGCAGCTGGGCCTGGGTTCCGACCTCGTCGGCACCAACACCACGCTGTTGGCCAAGCTGGACCAGGTGGTGACCGATCTGGGCTTCAACCAGTACTCGACCTCGAGCGCTGGCAGCATGCTCAACATGTTCTTCTACACGGTCTCGCTCATGATCGGTACCGCGGGCCTGCCCCACGTGATCGTGCGCTTCTTCACCGTGCCGAAGGTCGCCGACGCCCGCGCCTCTGCTGGCTGGGCACTGGTCTTCATTGCGCTGCTGTACACCACGGCACCCGCTGTGGGCGCCATGGCCAAGCTCAACCTGCACGGCACCGTCAACAGCGCTGTGGGTCTGACCAAAGACGCCGATGGCCGCATCACCGTCAACCCCGACGTGGCCAACCAGCGCGCCGATCTGTACGCGCCCGAAGCCAGCCTGGAATACGCCAAGCGTCCTGAGTGGATGAAGCGCTGGGAAGCCACCGGCCTGCTCAAGTGGGAAGACAAGAACGGCGATGGCCGCATCCAGTACTACAACTCGGCCACCAAGAACGAAGCCGCCAAGGCCAAGGCCGACGCTGCTGGCTGGAAAGGCAACGAGCTCACCGTCAACGCCGACATCATCGTGCTGGCCAACCCCGAAATCGCGCTGCTGCCCAACTGGGTGATCGCGCTGGTTGCCGCGGGTGGTCTGGCCGCTGCTCTGTCGACCGCTGCCGGTCTGCTGCTGGCCATCTCGTCGGCCATCTCGCACGACCTGATCAAGGGCTCCATCAAGCCCGACATCAGTGAGAAGGGCGAACTGCTGGCTGGCAAGATCTCGATGGCCGGTGCCATCGTGGTGGCTGGCTATCTGGGCCTGAAGCCACCAGGCTTCGCGGCCGGTACCGTGGCCCTGGCCTTCGGTATCGCGGCATCCACGATCTTCCCCGCCATCATGATGGGCATCTTCAGCAAGAAGGTGACCGACAAGGGCGCGATCTGCGGCATGCTGGCTGGCCTGTTCGTGACGCTGTTCTATGTGTTCGCACACAAGGGCATCTTCTTCATCAAAGGCACCGGCTACACCGACCTCATCGGTGGCGTCAACAGCTTCTTCACCATCACCCCCGAAGCCTTCGGCACGGTGGGCGCGATCGTGAACTTCGTGGTTGCCTTCCTGGTGAGCAAGGCTTCCAAGCCGGTGCCGGATCACATTCAGCACCTGGTGGAATCGGTGCGCGTGCCCCGTGGCGCGGGCGCTGCAACGGGTCACTGATCCCAACCTTGTCACGGGCCGCTTCGGCGGCCTGTGGCAGGCCTCCACGCCCCGCCGGTTTGCGCCGCGGGGCTTTTTTTTGAACGGATCCCGCGCGTGGACGGCACAATCGGCCGCGTGTGTGCAGCCTGGCAATCCGATGGACTATTCGCTCAGCATCTTCCCGATTCGCATCATCTTTTACCTGGTGCTGTTCCCCGTGGCCTTCTTCTGGCTGCGCCGCGCCTGGCGCATCGGTGTGCGAAAGGACTTTTCGGAGGTCGCGCTCAAGAAGGGCATGCCGCCACCCAATGCGGCGCGCTACGCACCCTACGAACTGGCGTTCAACCTGGTCGGCGGCGGCGTGATGGTTGGCGTGATCGTGCTGGTGGCACTGGGCCGGGTGGACTACGACACCTGGATCGCCATCGCCGGGTCCACGTTGTGGATCAAGCTCTTTTTGTCGTTTGCGCTGGGACGCCAGGCACATGGGCTGGGTCCCGGACGCAAGCGCGTCTGATGACGAATGACGCGGCCGCTGCGCGGCCGGCATGATCTGGCTTCGCCCATGACTGCCTCGCGGTCTGGGTGGCTTCAGTCATTCGTCATGAGTGCGCACCGCGCACGAGGTCATCCGTCATCAAACGCGAGGACCGTCCACCTTCGACCAGGCGTCGAGCTGTTGCATGAGCGTCTGAGCGGCCGCGCGGTCGCCGGGTTTGACCACCTTCGCATGGCTGAGCACGAAACGCATCTGATCGGCCAGTGAGGCCCATTGGCGTGCCGACCCGGCACGCGATTGCAGGTCACTCAGAGAGTCGTTGATGTTCATGAAAGCAAGGGCCAGCGAACCTTGGTGCAGGGCCTCGATGGCGGCCAGCTCCGGCAGGCCCGCAACGCTCCAGAAATCGGGCTCGTTCTGACGCTGCCGTTGCAAGGTGTCACGCGTGCGTTGCACGCGCGCGGTGTCCAGTGGTCGCCCGCGCAGCAGATCGGCGGCGAGCAGGTTGAGCGCGGGGTAGAACAGGTCGGTTCGACCAGACTGCTGGGCCAGCCGCTCGGCGTTGCCGTAGTGATGGGCCATGTGCGCCAGGGCCGCTTGCTCGGCTGCGCCGTCGCCCGCTACACGCTCAACCATGGCGAGCCGTTTGAAGGCCGAGCCCAGCAGACCTTCCCGTTCGAGCGTGGGGGAGACCACCAGCAATGCCCGCAGGGTGTCGATGGCCAGCCCAATGTCGCGCTTTGCGGCTCGCACGGTGGACGCCCGCTGTGGCGTGTCGCCGGTGGTGTGGCGCACCTGTTCCCAGGCCTGGCGGGCCAGCAGGTTGGCGTGCTGTTCGCTCGCCTTGACCGATGCACTGCCGTCGTTGGCGGCCATCGCGCGGGCATACCACTGAAGCGCCAGCGATGCCTCGCCCGCCTCGGCCCAGGCGACGCCAAACGCTTCTGCGACCGCGCCCATGGCGCCCCAGGCGCTCTCGAAGCGTGCCTGCAGATGGCGGATCTTCTCGCGCTGGGTCTCGGGTCGCGCGCCCTGGGTGGTGCTTTCCACGGCCAGGGTTTCCAGCGCCAGCGCCAGTGCGGCCGGTGACGCCACGCCGGCGTAGATCTGGGCGGGCGTGGGTGGTGCGCGGCGCGTATCGACTTCGGCGCGCTCCCACACCCAGTCGGCATCGCCATAGCACTGGTAGGCCGCCCAGGTGTTGCCTTGGGGGCTGGCGTCGTGGGCGGCCACGCGTCCGGCCTGCACTGCGTCCATGAATCGCTGCCCGCCGAGCAAGGCCTGGTAGAAGGCCCTTGCGAACTGGTTGGCGGCGTCGTCCTCCACCGCCCAGCCGGCCGCCACCACGCAGCGCACGCCGATGCGGATGAGCTGTTTGGCCACGCCCGCGGCGAAGGCGGCCCGGTCGTAGTCGGTCAGCAGCAACTTGCCGTTATCGGCCGCCAAGTGACAGCAGTTGAGGAACACCAACTCCGGCACGGTGCGCATGGCTTGCACCTCGTGTGGCCCCAGGAAGGCGCCGTCGCTGAGCACCACGCCCCGCAGTTTGGGCGGCAGTCCCTCGCGCAGCAGCTCGGGCTCGCCGTGGCCTGCGATGTGCACGACCCTGTACCGACGCGCCAGCAGGCCGTTGATGACACTTGCCGCGTCGGGGCCTGCGCCCTGTTCGTCTGCGATCAGCGTGTGCACGCGCGCCGGGTCAAGGCCTTGTGGCCCCTGCAGGGCCTCGGCCACTGCGAGGGCTTCCTCGCGCGCAGAGGGCAGCGCAGGGTAGAGCGTCGGGTCGCACTGTGGCTCGCCGATGACCAGCACGTCGTCTTCCAGCGTGGCGTCGCTCACCTGGGCGCGAAAGTTGACGGTGCGCAAGCGTCGCAGCAGCTTGTTGCGGATGGCCCAGGGTTTGCGCGGGCCGCTGCGCCCGTCCTGCGGGGCGTCGAGGAGCTCCCAGGGGATGGCGGCAGTCCCGTCGTCGAGCTCGAGCACCAGTTCGGTGGTGCCACCCAGGCTGGCCTCCATTTCGACCGGCACCAGCAGCTGAAACAGGGTGCGGCCCATTTGCGGGTCCTGATTGGCGTGGTTCGATGCGCGTTTGACCAGCTCGCGCACCAGCGTGGTCTGTGTCGCCTGCGCCCGCACCTCGGTGCGCGCGCGTTGGGTGTCGAGCGAGTAGACGATGTGCGGCTCACCGTGCTCGTCGCGCTGCATGATGGCGCTGATGTAGTCGTACGCGGTGCCGCGGTAGCCACTGTCCAGCGGTCGTCGCAGTGGGCCGATGCCGCACTGGACGGTGGGTGTCAGGGTGAAATGCTCGGGAGCGGCCAGTGTCAGCAGCCGCAACGCGGACCAGGCCTCGGTCGCGCGGTCGAGGTAGAGCTCGATCAGGTGGATGTGGCCCACCAGCGGCCACTTGTGCTGTGCCAGACGCTGGTTGGCCTCGCGCACACCTTGCGCGATGGCCTGTGCCGAGGTACCGGTGCTGATGCCCGTGCCGCCGCTGCCAATGAGCGTGGCAGCCAGCTCGAAGTTGTCGCTGCCCGCGCCAGGTGTCTCGGACATCCGTTGGGACCAGGCCATGGCCGCTTGCCGCACACTCATGGCGAGCTGCGTGCTGTTGAGCTTGGCCTCGGGCCCCAGGCCCACCACCACCACGTGCGGCGGCCGGGGCAGGCCCAGCGGGTTCGCCTGGTCGGGCTGGTGATTGACGAACACCTGGTGGGTGCCGGGGGCTTCCGGATAGAGGCCGGCACGCAGTGACGCCGACATGGTGCCGCCGATGTAGCGGTCGACGACGGCTTCGCTGCCGCTGAGTGCGGACGCGGTGTAGTGACCCACCATCAAGGTGCGCCGCATGAACTTGAGGTTGCCGTTGTGCACGCTGACCAGCAAGGGGCGTGTTCGCGCCGTCGCCTGAGGGCGGTCAACCTGTGCCGCCCCGAACACGTCGCCGGGGTTGACCAACGGCGCTGCGAGCGCACCCGGTTGTCGCGACGGGCGATGGCGCACCAGGGTTTGTGCATCCGGGGCTGCGCGTGTCGGCGCTGGCAGGGCCTTCAGGCGCGCGGTGTCGCCGCGCTCGAGCAGCTCGAGGTAAGCCTCGAAGGCTCCGCGCGCAGCGGGCAAGTCGCCATGGGCGCAATCGAGCTGCCAGGTGCGAACCCCGGGCAGGCGCGCACTGTCCAGCGTCACCCGTCCATCGCCGCCTTCGGGCAGGTCCAGGTACACCAGGCCTTCGTTGGGGTCCAGGTCGAAGCGGGCCGGTGTGAAGCGCGCGTGGCCCACGACCAGCAACATGCGGTCCCGAAACGCGGCGAGGTCTTCCAGAACCTGCCGGTCGAGCCGCTTGCGCAAAGCGATGGCCTGATCGAGCACGGCCTGAGGCGGAACACCCCAGCGATAGATGGAGCGCTGCGGCCCTTCGCTGTGCCAGGTGGCGGCCCGCTCAAGGGTCTTGAGGTCCTGATCGGCGAGGGCCTGCCAGCGCTCGCTGCGCCCCAGGCCGAGAGACTCGTCGGTCAGCCCGGCCTGCAGTTGCAGAAATCCGGGCATGCCGGCCATGATGTTGCGCGCTTCGTGATCGTGAAACGGCAAACCGAAGGCGGCCAGTGCGTTGCCGAAGGTGTCGTCGCCCGAGAGCACTTGCATGGGCGCGTACGAGCCCGCGTTGGGGGTGCCGAGCATGAGCAGCCGCGCACCGGCGCGCT
This sequence comes from Hydrogenophaga sp., assembly GCF_019635465.1. GTDB lineage: Bacteria > Pseudomonadota > Gammaproteobacteria > Burkholderiales > Burkholderiaceae_C > Hydrogenophaga. Next base: position 91,343 of record NZ_JAHBZK010000007.1, on the reverse strand, counting down.
CGCTCCAGCGTTGCCACACGTCCGGGCGCTCCAGTTGCACGGTGCGTGCCACCAGGCCCCCCATCGAATGCGCCAGCAAACGCACCGGCTGACCGCTGGCCGAGCGCTCGTTGAGTTCGCGCTCCATGCATTCAGCCAGTCGCCGGGCTTCTTCTTCAATGGGGCGGCGCCAGTCGAAATCGAACTCGATGACCTCGTGGGTATCGCTCAGGAATTCGGCCAGGCGGTCGTAGACCACACTGATCGGCCCGTCGGGTGTGATCGCGCCCGCGGTGCCGCTCCAGCGCAGCCGATCCAGGCCACCCAGCATGCGAAAGCCCAGCCAGACGCGCTCGCCGTTGACCGCCAGGTTGCTGCCCAGAATGCCCGGCAACAGGATGAGCGCTGGGCGCTTGCCCGTGTCCGAACTGTTGGCGCGGGGCGCGGCGCGCACGCCGTCGCTGCTTTGCCCCGCCCACGACAGCGGTCCGATGGCACGAAACCCAGCGGGTTGCGCCTGCGTGAGGCCGTCGCACACCGCCTCGGCCGTGCGGGGGTGGCTGAAGTAGGCAAAGTGGGTCACCTGCCCGCCACGCTCATACACGAAGCTGGCGCCTGGCTGGGTTGGCGTACCGGCTCGCGCTGTGCCGCCGTACATCGAGCGGGTCTGCACGACCAGGTCGTTGTCGGTCCAGTAGAAGGCATCGGCCAGCAGGGTCTTCACCCAGGACATCACGGAGTCGCCTTCGATGTCGCCCGCCACCACTCGCAGCTGACCCGGCAACGGCCCATGCCGATCCAGCGTGTGCAACCACTGCACCAGCGCGCTGTCGGGCGTCATGGCCTGCAGGCCGGGCAGCACCGCAGGGTCGGTGCGCTGGCTGGCGACGTCGCCGAGAAAATCCAGCAGGCGCGGCACCACCGGCACACCGGCCAGTTCGAGTGTCCATTTGAGGACCGAGACATAGGCGTCGAGGCGACCGGACGCCAGGAGCGTGCCACGGGCCGGGCAGGCCACGCGCACCATGCGCTCGACGCGAATGTCGCGCCCTTTGAGTTCGGCGGCCAGCGCCCGCAGCGCACGCAACGACCCACGCTGGTCGGCCGGCTTGAATGGCGCCAGGGCCGCCTCGTCCAGGTCGGGGTGCGCGCACACGCGGGCCAATACCTCGCCAACCAGCCCGCCGCGCGAATGGGTCAGCAGATGAACCCGTGCACCGTCGGGCAGGGCGCGCGCGAGCAACAAGGCGTTGTCGATCGGGCTGGCGCCCAGCGTGGGGTGATCCAGGCCGTAGACCCGATCACCGTAGTGAGCGAAAAGGTCGCGCACACGCTGAGGGTGATGCGTCCACAGCTTGGCAAAGGTGCCATGGGTCTCGGAGAACGTGCCGTGCAGCAGCACCAGCATCGGACCACCGCCGCCAGCGGCCGCAATGCGTGTCAGCTTGTTCTGGCCCTTGAGTGGCCCGTCAAAGGTGTCCGCCTTGAGCGCGTAGACGCCGGGGTCGACCTGGTCGTCCATGCGCTGCGCGATGCGTTGCGCCGTCAAGCGGGACACTGGCTGTGCGCCCAGGCCGGTGACCACTTCGATGGCCGACAGCAGCACCTGACCCAGGCGCCCCCGCGTCGCGCCCGCCCGCTCCAGACCCGGCCAGGACAGTTGTGCGGGCACCGCGATGTCGGCGCCGTTGCTTCCACGCACCGCGCCTGGTGCCGATTGCTGGGCCGTCATCAGGTCGCGCGCGGTGTGCGGATGCAGCATCAGTGACGGGCCATTGGCGATGTGCAGAACCAAGGCATCTGTGCCAGGTGTGAGGCTCAGCCGCACGGCCTGGCCGGCACCGCGTACCGCGCCCATCTGCACCCTTTGGCTGACCCTTGCGCGGCCGCCAAGGGTGGGCGGGCCATTGGCGGATGCGTCGCGGGTGGTTGCCGCTGACGTGGGGGTGCCCTGCACCACGAAGGTCACCGGGTTCTGGTCGTTGGCCTTCATGTCGATGCCTCAGCGTTGGCGCGCGCTGGCCGCTCGGGTGCGGGTGCGCGCGGACTTGGTGGTTGGGCGTGTGCGCCGGGCGGCGACGGGTGCCTGGCGCTGTGTGCGCGCCAACGGGGCTGTTTCTCCGCGTCGCGCCACCTGGCGCTCGATGAAGTCGTTGCAGACCCAGCCCTCCAGATCGCTGGATCCGACCACGGCGACCTGGGACCAGCGATCCAGTGCGCGCAAGACGATCAATTCGGTGCCGCGCTTGAGGGCTGGCGCCAGCTTGGCGAATTCGGCGCCCGGGCCATCGCGGATGTTCAGGCTGGCGACGGTCACCACCATGCGCGGCACGGCGTCACTGCCCCGGCCCAGCGCGCGGCTGCGCACGGCACCCAGCGGAAACGCCGGCCCGGGATCGACCTTGCGCCCGCGGGCGATGTCCTCGTGCCCCAGCACGTCTTCGAGCCCGTAGTGAGCGACCAGCAGCTCGCACAGTGCCAGGGCACGTTCGATCTGGACCTCGCTGTAGGCATGCCATGGCTGGGTGCCACCGCCGTGCTTGTGTTCGGCAACTACGACCTCGTCGCGCGGATAGGCCCTGCCGAACCAGGCAACGCAGCGTTCGCCTTCGTGGTGCAACAGCCCGGCGTTGTCCATTTCGATGCCGATGGACGAGCTGTTGAGCCCGATCAGGTTGCCCCACTGACTCACGCCGGCGTGCCAGGTGGTCACGTCGAACGGGGCCAGCTGCACGATCTGTCCGTCGCGGCCGAGCACCAGGTGGGCAGAGGCGTTGCCTTGGGGCTTGCGCGTGCACAGGGATCGCACGGCGCTCTCGGCGTCACGCCCGGCGGTGTAGTGCAGCACCAGGTACCGTGGGCGCAGTGCGCCCCCCGTATTGGGCGTGGCTTGTTGGCTTACACCCGGTCCGACAAGGCGGTGTTGCTCGATGCGAAGCATGCGGCCCTCCACAGTGAGGCAATGGGTGCGGGTGGCCACGGCCCCCGCGCTGGCCCGAAGGCGTCAGATCGAAAAAGGCGTCTGACTCAGGAAGTCGGCGGCGGGGCCCAACGTGAACAGGTTGGGCGACTGCGTGGGCGGCAGGCCGCTGCGTACCTGCGCATGAAAACGTCCGTGGTTGCCGGAGAAGCGCCCACCGTTCCACACCCGCAGCAATTGCTCGGTGAAGGCGCCGTTGTGTTCTCCGTCCATGGAGAACTGGTTGTCCTGACAGCCCGAAATCAGGATCACCGCGGGCTTGAAGTCGTGCACGATGGCGCTCAGTCGCTCGCTGACCACCACGTTGGCCAATGCGGTGTCGGGGTCGAGCTTGCGGTGCTCGGCGGCCTTGGCGACCTGGGCCTGCAACCGGTCATAGAAAGCCTTGTGCGCTTCGTAGACGCGCCGCCCGATGGCGCGGGGCATGATGCGCGGGCGCTGTTGTGCAGACCCAGGTGTCGGCATGGGTGCGCGGGTGACGGTGCCGCTGTGGCAACTGTCCGACACCACGAGAACACGCACCCCTTCGACAAAGCGACTGAGCTCGTAGTACAGCTCGTCGTCGATGAGTTGACCGTCGTACAGGCACCAGGTTTCGTCGAGCTTGTCGTCCTCGTCGGCCGAGGTGTCGTCGATCTGGCCCCCGTGGCCGGAATAGCTCAGCAAGAAAAGATCGCCAGCTTTCAGCGTTCTGGCCACCTGGCGCAATGCACTCAAGACGCGCGTACGGGTGGCCTGTGCGGTGAGCAGCGTGGTGGGGCTGAAGCCGCGCGCCCTGGCCAGCGCGGTCATGTCGTTGGCGTCGAACTCGCAGGCCGCCAAGGGCCCGGTCCATCCGGCGTAGGCATTGGCCGAGACCTCGTTGAGGCCGATGTGTAGGGAGGCCCCCTGGGGTGCGCGGGCGCGGCGCTTGCGCGTAGGCGGGGCGCCAACGCTGCGGGTGCTGGCAGCTTGCGGGCGACTTCTGTTGCCGACGATCATCGCCATGAAACCCCCAGGATGGTTGACGAGCGTGAACTGCGTCACGGATTCTGGGTGGCAGCGAGACGGGGTGTCAATCGCAGGACTTAATCCGCTCCCCACAAGTGAATGAAAAAAGGCTCACCGGTTCAGTACTCAAGCCGTTCGGGTCTCACCTCCTGCAGGATGGTGGTGGCAATTTCTTCGATGGACTTGGTGGTCGTGGACAACCAGCGAATGCCTTCGCGGCGCATCATGGCCTCTGCCTCGGCCACTTCCATGCGGCAGTTGTCGAGACTGGCGTAGCGCGAGTTGGGTCGGCGCTCGTTGCGGATTTCGCTCAGGCGCTCGGGCGCGATCGTCAGACCGAAGATCTTCTTGCGATGCGGCACCAGGGCCGGTGGCAGTTTGCGCCGATCGAAGTCCTCGGGAATCAAGGGGTAGTTGGATGCCTTGAGTCCGTATTGCATGGCGAGATAGAGCGAGGTGGGCGTCTTGCCGCTGCGGCTCACGCCCACCAGGATCACGTCGGACGACTCCAGATCCTTGTTGCTCTGGCCGTCATCGTGGGCGAGCGAGAAGTTGATGGCCTCGATGCGGTCGTTGTAGGCCTTGCTCTTGGACGCGTCCGAGAAGCGGCCCACGCGGTGGTTGCTCTTGATGCCGAGCTCAACTTCCAACGGCTGCACGAAGGTGCCGAACATGTCCAGCAACATGCCCTTGCAGTGCTGGGCGAAGACCTCGAGCACTTCGGCGTTGACAACCGTGGTGAAGACCAGCGGTCGTTTGCCTTCCACATCGTGGGTGTGGTTGATCTGGCGAACCGCCTGGTGGGCCTTGTCGACACTGTCCAGAAAGGGCAGGCGCACCCGGCGCATGTCGGCCTCGAACTGCGCCAGGATGGCGTTGCCAAACGTTTCGGCCGTGATGCCGGTGCCGTCAGAGACAAAAAATACGGTGCGCAGTGGCATGTCCGGGCCGTCCTTACAATTCCAGGGTTTTGCGTGGCGGCCATTATGTGGCCCGCCCGCCAGCCCGAATTTCACCCTTGCCCGGTGGCCGACCCACAACACAACCAAAGGTCACACGCTGGTGCATGGAACCCCGGTTTTTCAACCTCAGGAGTCTTTCCATGTCCAACCTGTTCGAGCCGACCGCCCTGGTCGTACCGTTCGAAAAACTGCGGATGAGCGACGTCGAGTCGGTCGGCGGCAAGAATGCCAGCCTCGGCGAGATGATTTCCCAGTTGCCCAGCGGGGTGAAGGTGCCCACGGGCTTTGCCACCACGGCGCACGCCTTCCGCGAATTCCTCAAACACGACGGCCTTGCCGATCGCATCAATGCGCGACTGGGCGCACTCGACACCGAAGACGTGCGTGCACTTGCCGCAGTTGGTGCCGAGATCCGCGGCTGGGTCGAAGCGCAGCCGTTCCCCGCCGACCTTGAAAAGGCCATCCGCGACGCATTTGCCACGCTGAGCGCCGGCAATGACAAGGCGTCGTTTGCCGTGCGTTCCTCGGCCACCGCCGAAGATTTGCCCGACGCGTCGTTCGCGGGCCAGCAGGAAACCTTCCTCAACGTGGTCGGCATCGACGACGTGCTGCACAAGATGAAGGAGGTGTTCGCCTCGCTCTACAACGACCGCGCCATCAGCTACCGCGTGCACAAGGGCTTTGCCCATGCCGACGTGGCCCTGTCGGCCGGCGTGCAGCGCATGGTGCGCTCCGACCTGGGTGCAGCGGGTGTGATGTTCACCATCGATACCGAAAGCGGCTTTGAGGACGTGGTCTTCATCACCAGCAGCTACGGCTTGGGCGAAACCGTGGTGCAGGGTGCCGTCAACCCCGACGAGTTCTATGTGCACAAGCCCATGCTCAAGGCCGGCAAGCGCGCCGTGATCCGCCGCAACCTGGGCTCCAAGCTGATCCAGATGGTGTTCAGCAGCGCCGACGAGAAGGCGGCCAGCGGCAAGCTGGTCAAGACCATCGACGTGCCCGTCGAGCAGCGCAACCGCTACAGCCTGAGCGAGGCCGACGTGATGCAGTTGGCGAAGTACGCGCTGGTCATCGAGCAGCACTACGGCCGTCCGATGGACATCGAGTGGGGCAAGGACGGCACCGACGGCCAGCTCTACATCCTGCAGGCACGCCCTGAGACGGTTAAGAGCCAGAGCGCGGGCAAGACCGAGGTGCGCTACAAGCTCAAGGGCAAGGGCGCGGTGCTGGCCAGCGGCCGCGCCATCGGCCAGAAAGTGGGCACCGGCCCGGTCCGCCTGGTGCACAACATCAGCGAGATGGACAAAGTGCAGCCCGGCGACGTGCTGGTGACCGACATGACCGACCCGAACTGGGAGCCGGTGATGAAGCGCGCCAGCGCCATCGTCACCAACCGGGGTGGCCGCACCTGCCACGCGGCCATCATCGCGCGCGAACTTGGCATCCCGGCCGTGGTGGGCTGCGGTGACGCCACTGATCTGCTCAAGGACGGCACGCTGGTGACCGTCAGCTGCGCCGAAGGCGATACCGGCAACATCTACGACGGCCTGCTCGAGACCGAAATCACCGAAGTGCAGCGCGGCGAAATGCCCGCCATGGACGTGAAGATCATGATGAACGTCGGCAACCCGCAGCTGGCCTTCGATTTCGCGCAGATTCCGAACGGTGGTGTCGGGCTGGCCCGCCTCGAGTTCATCATCAACAACAACATTGGCGTGCACCCCAAGGCCATCCTCGACTACCCGCAGATCGACGCCGATCTGAAGAAGGCGGTGGAGTCGGTGGCCCGTGGCCACGCGTCGCCCCGCGCGTTCTACGTGGACAAGGTCGCTGAAGGCGTGGCCACCATCGCGGCGGCCTTCTGGCCCAAGCCGGTCATCGTTCGCCTCTCGGATTTCAAGAGCAACGAATACCGCAAGCTGGTCGGTGGCTCGCGCTACGAGCCGGACGAAGAGAACCCCATGCTGGGCTTTCGCGGCGCGGCGCGCTACATCAGCGCGGACTTTGCCGAGGCCTTTGCCATGGAGTGCGAGGCCATCAAGCGCGTGCGCGAGGAGATGGGTCTGACCAACGTGCAGGTCATGGTGCCCTTCGTGCGCACGCTGGCACAGGCCCAGCGGGTGACCGAGCTGCTGGCTGCGCAGGGACTCAAGCGCGGTGAGGGTGACCTCAAGGTCATCATGATGTGCGAGATCCCCAGCAACGCCGTGCTGGCCAAGGACTTTCTCCAGTTCTTCGACGGCTTCTCGATCGGCTCGAACGACCTGACCCAGCTCACGCTCGGCCTGGACCGCGACTCCGGTCTGGAGTTGCTGGCCCACGACTTCGACGAGCGCGACCCGGCGGTGCGCGCGCTGCTCACGCTGGCCATCAATGCCTGCAAGGCCGAAGGCAAGTACGTGGGGATCTGTGGCCAGGGCCCCAGCGACCACGCCGACTTCGCCGAATGGCTGCGCGACGCCGGTATCAGCTCGATCTCGCTCAACCCCGACACGGTGGTTGACACCTGGCAGCGCCTGGCGGCCGAGTGACGTCTGACTGATTGACGCCCGACTGAGCGACGCCTGGCGGCGTCGCCGCAACGTCCGACAGCCGGCGGGCAAAACCCGTCGGCTTTGACGGCGATCAGCCGCAGGGCGCAGGCGCTGCGTCAAGATGTCGCCATGCCAGCCCACAACGAGACAAGCCGCGCGCCCCCGGCCAATGGGGCGCCCAATGTACGTCGTCGATCCTGCCGGGTGACGCCATGAAGCCTTGGCGCCACCTGCGTTTCTGGCTGCTGTGGTCTGCGCTCACCGCAGCGCCTATTGCGCTGCTCTCGGGTGCCTATGTGCTGCTGTCTGGTTCGCTCGCGCCTGGCGATCTGGCCCTGTTGGAGCAAACGCTGAGCGATCTGCTCCAGACGCGGGTGGCCTTGCTGGGGCTGTTGCTGGTGGTGTATGGGGCGCTGGTGGCGGCCGCGCTCGTCCAGTGGTGGCAATCGTCGGTCACCCCGCTGGCGCGGCTCGCGGAGCACATTGCCGCCAGCGCCGAACACGCCGATGCACCGGATCTGCCGCTGGAAGGCGATGCGCTGACGCGAACCCTGGCCGCAGCCGCCAATCGCCTGATCGCCGATCGCCGCTCCCTGGCCTGCAGCCTGGGTGAGCGCATTGAAGCCGCGGGCGCCAGCCTTGAGCAGGAGCGCAGCCGACTGGCCGCCCTCATGAGCGAGCTCACCCAGAGCGTCATCGCCTGCAACCTCGATGGCCGCGTGCTGCTCTACAACCCGAGTGCGCTGGCCCTGGCGCGTGGCTTGTCCAGCGCGCCGGCAGTCGCTGCGGGTTGCGAGCTGCTGGGCCTTGGTCGGTCGGTGCATGCGCTGATCGACCCTCGGCTGATCGACCATGCTCTTGGCCGGGTGCGCCACGCGCTGCAGCAGGGCAAGGCGAACCCCACCAGCAGCTTTCTGGCGCCGCACCCCGGCGGGCAGGTGCTGCGCGTGCAGCTCGCGCCAGTGCGCCACAGTCCTGTCGATGCCGCTTTGACGGGCTACCTGCTGGTGCTGGAAGACGTGACGAAGGCAATGGCGGCCGATGCCGGGCGTGAGCAGGCGGTGCTGGCTTTCAGTGACACCGTGCGGTCAACGCTGGCGGCCTTGCATGGCAGTGCCGGGCAACTGGGTGAGGGCGCGTTGCAGGCGCAACTGGCCGAGGCGATGCCCCGCGTCGAGGCTGTGTCGAGGCAGGCCCATGACGCCGTGAGGACCACGTGGTTGCTCGAAGACATGCTGGGTGCGGACTTGCTGGATCTGGCCGCGCAACGCATGTCCGCCGACGGTGTGCTTTCGGTGGAGATCGAGCCGCCCGAGCAGGCCTGGTGGCTGCGCGTGGACAGCCACTCCCTGGTGTTTGCCTTGTGCGCCATGGCCGAGCGTCTGGCCAGCGAGTACGCGGTGCGGCGCGTGGCGCTGCGGCTGCGTGCGGGTGCTCGCGATGGCGAGGTGCAGCTCGACCTCGTCTGGCAAGGCCAGGCCTTGAGCGCCGAGACGGTGATGGGCTGGGAACTCGACTCCCTGACCCATGGTGGCGAAGCACTGGGGTTGAGCCTGCGCGATGTCGCGGGTCGACACCGCGCCGCGGTCAGCTACGAGCGCGAACGCGCACGCCACGAATCCAGCTTGCGCCTGGCACTGCCGCTTGCCGATGCCCCGATCGCCGCGCCGGTGGTGCCGACCATCGACAGCCGGCCCGAGTTCTACGACTTCGATCTGTTCAAGCTGGGACCGGTGGTCAGTGCGCTCGACGACGCCCGCCTGGTCGATCTGAGCTTCACTGTGTTCGATACCGAGACCACCGGACTCGACCCGTCGGCGGGTGACGAGATCATCCAGATCGGTGCGGCGCGCATCGTCAACGGCCGCTTGTTGCGTGGGGAGTCGTTCGAGCAGCTGGTGGACCCGCGCCGCCCCATCCCGGCTGCGACCATTCCCATCCATGGCATTCGTCCCGAGATGGTGGTGGGGCAGCCCACCATTGAGAAAGTGTTGCCGGCGTTTCATGCCTATGCGCGCGATACCGTGCTCGTGGCCCACAACGCCGCCTTCGACATGCGCTTTCTTCAACTCAAGGCCGAACGCACCGGCGTGCATTTTGATCAGCCGGTGCTCGACACGCTGTTGCTGGCGTCGATTGCGCAGCCCAACCAGCCCTCGCATCGACTGGAGGCGATTGCCGAGCGGTTCGGTGTGACGGTGACCGGTCGCCATACGGCGCTCGGCGATGCGCTGGCCACAGCGGAGATCCTGCTCAAGCTGGTGCCGCTGCTGGCTGCCCAGGGCATTCACACGCTGCATCAGGCGCGCGAGGCTTCACAGCGCAGCTACCTGGCCCGCCTTCGCTACTGACGCCCGATCGCCCTTCAGCGTCGCCCGTAGCGTTGCGACAGCACCTGTTGCAGTGTGTGCACCACCTTGAAGGCGTCGCGCAGCTGGGTGCGCTCGAAGTTCGACAAGTCAATCGGGGCCATGAAGTTGTCGGGGGCCAGGCCGCGGCCCATGCGCCGTGCCTGATGGCGCAGCCGAACCATGGCGATGAATTCCAGCGCGTCGCGCAGATCGTGCGCGCTTTGTGAGCTGATGGCGCCACCACTGGTGACGGACAGCAGACGGTCGTGGGTGTTGACGGCACCCAGACCCCCTTCCAGCGCGTAGACACGTGCCAGATCGACCACCGGCACGATGCCACCGTGCTTGAGGTCGACCGTGCCCTTGTGCTCGCCGGACCGCTCAGTAGTGATGCGACCCAGAAAACCCAGAGGAGGGCGGTGCCCCAGTGCGTTGTCGGACAGGTGCGCCAGGAACAGCGTGTTGCCTTTCGTGCGCTGCAGGACCTCGTTGCGTAAACCGTCCAGCAAGGCTTGCTCGCCGTGAATGGTGCGCAGGTCGAAGAAGACGCTGGTGAGCATCAGGGCCATGGGCTCGGGCTGCATCGTCCAGTGGTCGAACAGCGCCTGCCAACGGTGCCGCGGCAGCCGCCATTTGGGGTTCATGGCCATCATTTCGCCTGGGCAATGCACGTAGCCGCAGGCATTCAGGCCATCGCACACCCGGCGGGTGAAGGCTTCAAACCACGCGCCATGTTCGTGTTCGTCGAAGGCATCGTCGATGACCAGGCAGTTGTCCTGATCGGTCTTGGCGGTTTGCTCTTCCCGGGCCTGAGAGCCGGCCGCTACCCACGCATAGGGCACCGGCGCCGGGCCAAGGTCGGCTTCGGCCAGGGCGATCAGTCGCCGGGTCACGGCGTCGGTGATGGCGGTGACGATGTGGCCGATGCTGCGCGCAGTGGCGTCGGCCGCCACGAGGTGCTGCACCAGCAAAGACACACCCTCCACCGCCTGCATCAGTTCCGGGAGGTCGGCTGCTCGGTGCACCAGAGCGGCGAGTGTCAGGGGGGAGCCGGCGTTCTGGGTGGACAGGTCGCTTGGCGTAAGCACGCCCACCACGCGCTCGCCATCCACCACCGGCACGTGGTGAATGCCATGTCGCGTCATTGCCAGCACTGCGTCAAAAGCCGGGCGGGATGCGCCAACGACCAGGGGCTTCGTGGTGGCCACGTCGGCGATGGGGCATTGCAGGTCCAGCCCCTCGGCCAGCACGCGGTTGCGCAGGTCCCGGTCGGTCACGATGCCGCGCAGCCGTTCACCTTCCAGCCAGAGCACCGAGGACACGTTTTCACGGCGCATGACTTGCGCGGCCTCTTGCACCGGGGTGCTTCCCGCAAGGCCCACCGGCGGGCGTTTGACCAGGCTGGCCAGGGGCTCGGTCAGCCGCTGCAACTCGGTGGGCGTGGTCCGGGGCATGAATGCCGCGCCAGTGGGGGAAGGTGTGCTGGTGTCTGCCATGTCGGGTCGCGGGCATGGTAGCCCGGGTCGGGCCGGCGTGATGCGGGAAAACCCTCCTCAGTGTTTGACCTAGGTCAGGTGCGGTGCAAGTGCCTTCGTAAGAAATCGGTAAGTTGGCGGCCAAGAATCGCAACAACTCCCCCCAGCATGCTGTTGTTGCTCACCGCCATCAAAACCGTTTGCGAGATCGCCCTGATGTCGCTGGCCGGGCAATGGGTGGTCGGCTTGCTCGCCGGCCAACGTCGGGAGCAGAACTTCTTCTATCAGTTGCTGGGCCAGATCGGTCGCCCATTTGTGCTGCTGGCCCGGTGGGTGTCTCCGCGTCGCATCGTGCTCGAGCGGCATGTCCCCCTGGTGGCTTTTCTGCTGCTGGCCTTCTCCTGGCTGGTGGTCACCGCCTTGCGCATTCAGCATTGCTTTCAGATCGGCGTGGAGTTGTGCAAGTGAGCCGGTCGCTGCATCGGTGGTACCTGCGTGCACAGGTGCGCCTGTTGTTGCTGCTCGGGCAGCAGCACGCCGTGCTTGAGCGCGTCGATGAACTGCTGGCGATGGACGCAGGTGACGCACACGCCTTGGCCACACGCGCCCACGTGCTGGCTGAACTTGGCGACAAGGCGGCGGCTGTGCAGGCGCTGCGCCAATGGGTAGCGCTGCAGCCCACGCAGGCGGCGGGCTGGTTCAACCTGGGCTTTCTGAGTGAAAGCCTTGGGCACATCGACGACGCGGAACAAGCGTTTCGGCGCGCCATCGCGCTCGACGAGAAGTTCGATCGAGCCTGGTATGGCCTGGCGCTGTGCCTCATTCAACAGCGGCGCTTCGAGGAAGCCATCGTGGCACTCAAGCGCAACACGGAACTGCAACCCATGAGCCCGTTTGGCTGGTACCAGCTGGCGCGGGTGCATGTGGACCGGCAAGAGCCCGAGGAGGCGGCGCGGATCATTCGCCACCTTCGCAAGTTCGAGCCGAAGGTGGCGGCCCAGTTGGAGCGCGAGACCGGTTTGGCCCAGGGCCAGACCTGACACGCACTTCAGACGCAGGCCAGCAAAAGGGGTGTGGCGTGCGGACGCTGCGCCGAGAGCACGGACCGGTTGCAGGCCACGTGAGGAGATGCGTGGTGTTCGTGATGTGCCCGAAGGGGTCTTGTTGATGGAGGTCGACTCGATGCAACTGACAGAGAAACACCGCCAGTACTGGCGCAAGAACCTCAACGTCACCGCCATATTGCTGGTGATCTGGTTCTTTGTGACGTTCGTGGTGGCCTATTTCGCGCGTGATCTGAACTTCAGCTTCTTCGGCTGGCCATTCAGTTTCTGGGTCGGGGCGCAGGGTGCACTGGTGGTCTATGTGCTGATCATCGGTTTCTACGCGCGCTACATGAACCGGCTCGACATCGAACACGGCGTCAACGAGGCCGAGGAGTAAGTCATGGCAGGCATCTTTGAAACCAGCAAGAAGTCGGGCAGCTCCAATGCGGCCTTTCGCAAGCAACTCAACAAGGTCTACAAGTGGTACACGGGCGGCTTCTTCGCCTTTGTGGTCGTGCTGGCCGTGCTTGAGCAGCTGGGCTTGTCGCGCGAGTGGATCGGGTTCATCTTTCTGATCGCCACCATCGCGCTGTACGCGGGCATCGGCATCATGAGCCGCACGACCGATGCGGCCGAGTACTACGTGGCAGGCCGGCGCGTGCCTGCGGTCTACAACGGCATGGCCACCGGCGCCGACTGGATGTCAGCGGCCTCGTTCATCGGCATGGCGGGCACGCTCTATCTGTCGGGCTACGGTGGCCTGGCGTTCATCATGGGATGGACAGGGGGCTACTGCCTGGTGGCGCTGTTCCTGGCGCCGTACCTGCGCAAGTTCGGACAGTTCACCATTCCCGACTTTCTGGGCGAGCGCTACGGCGGCAATCTGCCCCGCTTCATCGGCATCTTTGCCGCCATTCTGTGCTCGTTCACCTACGTGGTTGCGCAGATCTATGGCGTCGGCCTGATCACCGCGCGCCTGACCGGTGTGGCTTTCGAGCTGGGCGTGTTCCTGGGGCTTGGCGGCATTCTGGTGTGCTCGTTCCTGGGTGGCATGCGCGCGGTGACCTGGACGCAGGTGGCTCAGTACATCATCCTCATCGTGGCCTACATGATTCCGGTGGTGTGGCTGTCGGTGAAGCAAACCAACGTGCCGGTGCCGCAGGTCATCTATGGCCAGCAGCTCGTGAAGGTGACCGAAGCAGAGCAACGCCTGATCAACGATCCGAAAGAGATCGAAGTGCGTGATCTCTACAAGGCGCGCTCACAGGCCTTGGCAGAAAAACTGAAGGACCCGGCGGCCGCGCTGGCGGCTGACAAGGCTGCGGCCGAGAAAAATCTGGCCGACCTGAAATCGACCAACGCCCCGAGCGCGCAGATTGCCGCTGCGGAACGTGCGCTGGCCGACCTGCCCAAGGATGCCGCTGCGGCCAAGGCCGCCTGGACGAAGGCCAAGGCGGGTGCCGATGCCAAGACCAAGCCACTCAACGGCATGCCGCGCCATGCCCAGCAGTTTGCCGGAGACCCCAACGGCGACGCAGCGGCACAGAAGACCTTCGATGAGTCGCGGCGCAACTTCCTGGCGCTGATCTTCTGCCTGATGGTGGGTACGGCCGCGCTGCCGCACATCCTGATGCGCTACTACACGGTGCCCAGCGTTCGCGAGGCGAGGCAGTCGGTGACCTGGTCACTCTTCTTCATCTTCTTGCTGTACTTCACGGCCCCGGCCCTGGCGGTGCTGGTCAAGTTCGAGGTGTTCACCGTGCTGGTGGGCACACCGTTCAACAACCTGCCCGAATGGATAGCGGCGTGGAACCGCGTGGATCCAGGCTTGCTGTCAGTCACCGATGTGAACAAGGACGGGATTCTTCAGCTCAACGAAATGAGCATTGGTGGCGACATCATCGTTCTGGCCACACCGGCCATTGGTGGCTTGCCCTACGTCATTTCGGGTCTGGTCGCCGCGGGCGGTCTGGCCGCGGCCCTGTCTACCGCCGACGGCTTGTTGTTGACGATCGCCAACGCGCTGTCGCACGACCTTTACTACAAGATGATCGACCCCAATGCCTCGACGGCCCGGCGGGTGACCATTTCGAAGACGCTGCTGCTGGTGGTGGCCCTGGCCGCTGCCTACGTCGCCTCACAAAAGCCGGCGGACATTCTGTTCCTGGTGTCGGCGGCGTTCTCGTTCGCGGCGGCGGCGTTCTTCCCGGCCCTGGTGCTCGGCATCTTCTGGAAGCGTGCGACGGGCGGTGCTGCCTCGCTTGGGATGATCGCCGGCCTGGGCATCACCTTCTATTACATGGCAACGACCCAACCCTGGTTGCGCGGCATTTTCGGCATCACCTCGCCGGTCGAGCTCTGGTGGGGCATCCTCCCGATCTCTGCGGGTCTGTTCGGGGTGCCGGTCGGTTTTGCGGTGATCATCTTCATCAGCTTGATCACCCCGGCACCCAGCAAGAAGATTCAGCAGTTGGTCGAGCACGTTCGCTACCCCAACCTGCGCGCTTCCTGAGGCAGACTCGGCGTGCTCCGCCCGGGCCTGCCGGGCGCCCGCCGGGCGAGACGCAATACGGCCCCCCGCCCCGATTTGGCCGGGGGGCCGAACATTTGTATAATCGCGGGCTTGCCTTGCTGCACCCCTGCTGACGCCTGGGGGCAGCTGTCATCCTCCCCGGCCGTGTTTGCAACGGCCGGCCGGGGTCATCCACAAGGAGAGTCCATGCGTCACTATGAGATCGTTTTGCTGATCCATCCGGATCAGAGCGAGCAGGTTCCGGCCATGCTGGAACGCTACAAGGGCATGATCACCGCCGGCGGCGGCAAGATCCACCGCGTTGAAGACTGGGGTCGCCGTCAACTGGCATACCAGATCAACAAGCTGTCCAAAGCCCACTACCTGTGCGTCAACATCGAGGCCGATCAGGCCGTGATGAATGAGCTGGAGCATGCCTTCCGCTTCAACGACGCCGTGCTGCGCCACCTGAGCGTGCAGCGCAAGAAGGCCGACACCGGTGCTTCGTCCATGATGAAGACGGTCGAGCGCGAAGAGGCCCGCAAGGCCCAGCAACAGTCGCAGGAGCAATCCGCCTGACGCCATGTGCGTGAGGTTCGCGGGAATCAGGTGAATCGTCTTCAGTTGCAGGCGGTGGTGGTGCAGGTGCAGAACCTGCGTTACACGCCAGCCGGCATACCGGTACTCAATCTCGTGCTTGAGCACGAGTCGCAGCAAACCGAACTGGATACACCCCGCACAGTCAAGCTCCAACTCAAGGCCGCAGCCTTTGGCGCACTCGCCGAAGCCCTGCAGAAGCAGGCCTTGAACGAAGCCGGTGACTTTGACGGATTCCTGGCGAACGCACGCAACGGCAAGGGCGTGGTGTTCCACATCCAGACATACCGCAAGACATAGGACATTCATCATGGCTGCACCCAAGCGTTTCGGCAAAGACAAGCGCCCCAAGCGCAACACGCAATCGCTGCTGTTCAAGCGCAAGCGTTTCTGCCGCTTCACCGTCGCCAAGGTCGAGGAAGTCGACTACAAGGACATCGACACCCTGCGCGATTTCATCGCCGAGAACGGCAAGATCATTCCGGCACGCCTGACCGGTACCCGCGCCATTTACCAGCGCCAGGTCACCACCGCCATCAAGCGTGCGCGCTTCCTGGCCATGCTGCCGTACAGCGATCAGCACCGCGTCTGATTGAGGAGCCCGACATGCAAGTGATTCTTCTCGACAAAGTGATCAACCTCGGCGCCCTGGGCGACGTGGTCAAGGTCAAAGACGGCTACGCCCGCAACTTCCTGATCCCCACGGGCCGTGCCCGTCGCGCGACTCAGACCGCCGTGGCCGAATTCGAAGCGCGCCGCGCCGAGCTGGAAAAGGCCGCTGCCGCCAAGCTGGCCGAGGCCCAGGCGCTGGGTGAGAAGCTGGCTGCAGTGAGCCTGAAGCTCACGCAGAAGGCTGGCGTTGACGGTCGCCTGTTTGGCTCCGTCACCAACAACGATGTGGCAGAGGAGCTGGCCAAGCAGGGCTTCACCGTTGCCAAGGCCCAGGTTCGCATGCCCAACGGCCTGCTGAAGAACGTTGGCGACTACACGGTGCAAGTGCATCTGCACACCGACGTCACGGTTGACGTGGCGGTTGCGGTGCTCGGCGAAACCGCCTGATCGGCTTCAGCCCAATGAAAGCCGCTGTCGCGAGGCAGCGGCTTTTTTCTTTTCCGTGCCGTCGGGCTGCTCACAGTCTGTCCACGGGTTGCGCACAGGGTATCCACTGGTCACCCGCGTTGTGCATGCTTACCATGCTGTTTTGCCTCGACGCCGAATGTCCACTGCATTTTCAGACCCCTTTCCCGACCTCGGTGCGGGCGTTGACGAGGCGGGTGACCGTCAGATCGCCCAGCTGCGTGTTCCCCCGCATTCGATCGAGGCCGAATCCAGCGTGCTGGGCGGGCTGCTGCTCGACAACGGTGCCTGGGACCGGGTCGCGGACCTCGTCAACGATTCCGACTTCTACCGCTACGAGCACCGCCTGACGTACTCGGCCATTGCCGCCCTCGTCAATGCCGCCAAGCCGGCTGACGTGGTGACCGTGTTCGAGCACTTGCAGAACCTGGGCAAAGCCGACGAAGTGGGCGGCCTGGCCTACCTCAACTCGCTGGCTCAATATGTGCCGAGCGCGGCGAACATCCGTCGCTACGCGGAGATCGTTCGCGAACGGGCGGTGTTGCGCAAGCTGGTCGCGGCCAGTGATGAGATCGCAACGGCGGCCTTCAACCCGCAGGGCAAGGCGGTCGCCAAGATCCTGGATGAGGCGGAGCAGAAGATCTTCCACATCGGCGAGGAAGGCTCGCGCATGAAGGAGGGCTTCCAGTCGATGGATCGGCTGGTGGTCGACCTGCTCGACCGGGTGCAGGAGATGGCCGACAACCCGAACGACATCACGGGTGTGCCAACAGGCTTCATCGATCTTGACCGGATGACGGCTGGCCTGCAGCCTGGCGACCTCGTGGTGCTCGCTGCGCGACCGTCCATGGGCAAGACCGCCTTTGCGATCAACATCGCCGAGCATGTGGCCTTGAACGAAGGTCTACCGGTGGCCGTGTTCTCGATGGAAATGGGTGCGGCCCAGTTGGCCGTGCGTATCGTCGGCTCTATCGGGCGCATCAACCAGGGCCACCTGCGCACCGGAAAGTTGACCGATGAGGAGTGGCCGCGGCTGACCGAGGCGATCGAACGTCTGCGCAATGTGTCGCTGCACATCGACGAAACACCAGGATTGACCCCGAGCGAGCTGCGCGCCAACGCGAGGCGTCTTGCTCGCCAGTGCGGCAAGCTTGGACTCATCGTCGTTGACTATCTGCAGCTCATGAGTGGCAGCAGCAGTGACGGCGAGAACCGTGCGACAGAACTGGGCGAAATTTCCCGTGGTTTGAAGATGCTGGCCAAAGAGCTGCAGTGTCCGGTCATTGCGCTGTCGCAGCTCAACCGTTCGGTGGAGCAGCGCACAGACAAGCGCCCCATGATGAGTGACCTTCGGGAATCGGGCGCCATCGAGCAGGACGCGGACATCATCATGTTCATCTACCGCGACGAGTACTACTCCAAAGATGCGTGCAAGGAGCCGGGCGTCGCCGAGATCATCATCGGCAAGCAACGTAACGGCCCGACCGGTACGGTCAAACTGGCCTTCCTGAACATGCTGACGCGATTCGAGTCGCTCGCCGGCGGCGGCGACTTCTGACTTGGCGTAGGCAAGGTGTCTACCGGGCAGAAAAAAGGCGCACCGTTGTGCGCCTTTTTGTTGGGCAGTGCCTGAGCGACCTAGAGAACCTCGGAGGCAAAGTCCGCCAGTCGTGAGCGTTCGCCACGCGCCAGGGTGATGTGCCCACCGTGGGGCCAGCCCTTGAAGCGGTCCACCGCGTAGGTCAGGCCCGACGAGCCCTCGGTCAGGTAGGGCGTGTCGATCTGGGCGAGGTTGCCCATGCAGATCATCTTCGTGCCAGGACCGGCGCGGGTGATCAATGTCTTCATCTGCTTGGGTGTCAGGTTCTGAGCCTCGTCAATGATGACGTACTTGTTCATGAAGGTGCGACCGCGCATGAAGTTCATGCTTTTGACCTTGATGCGACTGCGGATGAGTTCATTGGTTGCCGCGCGGCCCCACTCGCCGGCATTGCCGCCATCGCCCTTCGCGAGGAACTCGAGGTTGTCGTCGAGTGCGCCCATCCAGGGGCCCATCTTTTCTTCCTCGGTACCAGGCAGGAAGCCGATGTCCTCGCCCACACTGACGGTGGCGCGGGTCATGATGATTTCGGTGTAGCGACGATCGTCTAGCACCTGCGTCAGTCCCGAGGCGAGCGCCATCAGGGTCTTGCCGGTACCCGCGGTGCCGGCCAGGGTCACGAAATCGATTTCGGGATCCATCAGCAGGTTCAGTGCGAAGTTCTGCTCCCGATTTCGGCTGGTCACGCCCCAGACAGCATTCTTGAGGTGCGTGTAGTCCTTGAGCGTCTTGAGGACTGCGGTCTTGTCCCGGATCTCGATCACGCGCGCGTAAAGGGAAGGCTCGCCTGGGGCCTCGAAGTACACGAACTGGTTGATGTAGAACTGACTCACCGCCGGGCCACTGACCCGGTAGAAGGTGTGGCTCCCGCTCTGCCAGCTCTCGATGGTCTTGCTCTGGCGCGTCCAGAAATCCTGCGGCAGCGCCAGCGAGCCGGGGTACAGGAGTTCGCCATCGTCGAGCGTCTTGTCGTTTTCGTAGTCCTCCGCAGGCAGGCCGAGTGCGCGTGCCTTGACACGCATGTTGATGTCCTTGGACACCAGAATCACTTCGCGCTCTGGAAAACGATGCCGCAGGCCGGCCACAACCCCGAGGATCTGGTTGTCGGCCTTGCCTTGTGGCAGGCTGGCTGGCAGCTCGTTGGTCAGTGGCTCGGTTTGAAAGAAGAGCAGGCCACGCGCCGACTGGTGGCCCGTCGCCGACAGCTTGAGGCCTTTCGCCATGTCGCCGCCGGTCTGCGCAGCCAGCATGTCCAGATTTCGGCTGGTCTGGCGCCCGTTGCGAGCCACCTCGGTCATGCCCTTTTTGTGACCGTCGAGCTCCTCCAGCACGATCATCGGCAAATAGATGTCGTGCTCCTCAAAGCGGAAGAGGCTCATGGGGTCGTGCAGCAGCACGTTGGTATCCAGCACGAACAGCCTCGCAGGACCGCCTTTCGTTGGTCCGCCAGCGCGTCGCCGGGCCACAGCAGGTACGGCTTGTCGAACAGGTGCGCTGTCCGGTTTGGTGGCGCTCGATTTCTGCGTAGCAGGAGGCGAAGTGGGGTTGGTCCGCGATTCGGGTCGGGCCTCGAGGGTCGGTGCTGCCCGCTTTCGGGCCTTGGCTTTGGGGGGCGCCGCTTTGGGCTTGACCTCTGCCGGCTCCTCCAACTGAAGGATGTTCAATCCGTCAGATCGCTCATTCAGTTCTTCGATGGGGGTGTCGGAGGCTTTGATTGCGTAGGCGTCGGGGGCAAGCAATGCGGCGCGTTTGGTCGGGGCGGGGGGCAGTGGCATGTGTGGTGATGGCGGTCAGTGCGCGGACTCAAAAAAACAAAAAGCCGCCGGGCGAACCGGGCGGCTTTGCGGGCAGCGAGGCAACGGAGAACGATCAGAAGCAGGAAGAATGCCCGAAGACATGCGGCCCATTATGCACTTGGCGCGTGACGCCGCCAGTGCCTTCGACGCAACTGTCGCTGCAATGCAGCAACCGAGTTCAGGCTGCCTTCTTGAGGGACTTGACGGCCTTGAGGACTTCTTCGACGTGACCGGGGACTTTGAGTCCGCGCCATTCCTGGCGAAGCACACCGTCAGGGCCGATCAGAAAGGTGCTGCGTTCAATGCCCTTCACCTTCTTGCCGTACATGATCTTGTTCTTGACCACACCGAACATGTGGCACATCTTCTCTTCGGTGTCGGCGATGAGTTCGAAGGGAAGTTCAAGCTTGGCCTTGAAATCGTCGTGCGACTTCATGTTGTCGCGCGAAACCCCGAAGACTTCGGCGCCCGCCTTCACAAAATCCTTGTACTTGTCGCGGAACTGCATGGCCTCGGTTGTGCAACCGGGGGTGTTGTCCTTGGGATAAAAGTAAAGAACCAGGGTCTGACCGAGATGGCTCTGGTGGCTGACCTTCACCCCGCTGGTGGCCACGGATTCGAATTCGGGGATAGGTTTGTTGACAACGACGGCCATGCTGTGGAGACCCCTGAAGTGAGTTGATGGTGTAGCGTTGGCTACCAGCACGCCATGCAATGGCATTCGGGCAGCAGCCCGTTATTTTAACGCCTATTGCGTACCCGCGCCCATCGCTCGGGTCATGCCTCTATCAGCAAAGCGGCCGTCACCCGCCTTCCTTCCCCCACCAGGATGTTGTAGGTGCGGCAAGCGGCCGCGGTGTCCATGGTCTCGACGCCAATGCCTCGGGCGATCAAGGTGCGAAGCAAAGCCGGCGCGACAAAGCGAAGTCTTGCGCCGCTACCGAAGATGACCAGTTCGGGCAGCGCGTCAGGTTCGTCAAGCAACTCGGCAAAGTGCTCGACCGCCAGATTCCCGAATTCACTGCACTGCCAGCTTCTCAGGCCGCGAGACGCACTGAGGACGACGCTGCTGGTATGGCGTTCCCCGTTGATGGCAATCCAGCCGTCTCCCAACGACGTAATGGCCAGGTTGTGGGGGGTGTCGGCATGGAGTTTCATGGGGGCGCTGTGCGCCAGCGAGGGCGATGAACTGTGGTCAAATTGCGGGTTTGCTCAGGGCCGGAGCCCCGTCAGTGTAGCCCTGCGAAACCCTTACCCGCCCCCTTGGAGGGACTTTGAAGACCATCCAGAAATCCGCCAAGCTAGCCAACGTTTGTTATGACATCCGCGGCCCCATCATGGACGCGGCGCGTCAGATGGAAGAGGAGGGGCACAAGATCATTCGCCTCAACATCGGCAACCTGGCGGTGTTCGGTTTTGATTCGCCCGAGGAAATCCAGCAGGACATGATCCGCAACCTGCCGAATTCGGCGGGCTACTCGGACAGCAAAGGCATCTTCGCGGCGCGCAAGGCGGTGATGCATGAGACCCAGCGCCAGGGCATCAAAGGTGTCACCCTCGACGACATCTACCTGGGCAACGGGGCCAGTGAGCTGATCGTGATGGCAACCAACGCGCTGCTCAACGATGGCGACGAGCTGTTGCTGCCCGCACCAGACTATCCGCTGTGGACCGCCGCGGTGAGCCTCTCTGGCGGCACACCCGTGCACTACCTGTGCGATGAGTCCAAGGGGTGGTTGCCCGATGTCGAAGACATCCGGCGCAAGATCACGCCGGCCACCAAGGGCATCGTGGTGATCAACCCCAACAACCCCACGGGTGCGTTGTATCCGACGGAGTTGCTGCAGCAGTTGGTGGCCATTGCCCGAGAACACGACCTCGTGATCTTTGCCGACGAGGTCTACGACAAGGTGCTCTACGACGGCGTCAAACATGTGCCGATTGCCAGCCTGTCAGAGGATGTGCTCACGCTCACCTTCAATTCTTTGTCCAAGAGTTATCGTTCCTGTGGCTATCGCGCCGGTTGGCTCATCGTCACCGGCGACAAAAAACCCGCCAAGGATTACATCGAGGGCCTGAACATGCTCTCGAACATGCGCCTGTGTGCCAATGTGCCCGGCCAGTGGGCGATCCAGACGGCTCTCGGTGGTTACCAGAGCATCAATGAGCTGGTCAATGAGGGAGGGCGCTTGCGCCGCCAGCGCGATCTCGCCTACGAGTTGATCACGGCCATTCCGGGCGTCACCTGCGTCAAGCCGCAGGCAGCGCTCTACATGTTCCCTAGGCTGGACCCCAAGGTGTATCCGGTCGAGGACGATCAGCAGATGTTTCTGGAGTTGCTTCAAGAGACACGCGTGATGCTGGTGCAGGGCTCGGGCTTCAACTACCCCGACAACCAGCACTTCCGGATCGTCTTTCTGCCCCATGAGGACGACTTGCGAGAGGCCATTGGGCGTGTCGCCAGATTCCTTGAGCACTGGCGAAAGCGCCACGGCACCTGAGTACTTCGAACCTAGTCATTGACCATGAAACCCATTCAAGTTGGCCTGCTGGGCATCGGCACCGTGGGCAGCGGCACCTTCGAAGTGCTGCGTCGCAACCAGGAAGAAATTCGCCGCCGCGCGGGACGTGGCATCGAGATCACCATGGTGGCCGATCTCGACACTGCCCGGGCGAAGTCGATCGTGGGAGAAGGCGTGGCCGTGGTCGGCGATGCACGCGAGGTCATTGCCAACCCGGACATCGACATCGTCATCGAACTCATCGGTGGTTACGGTATTGCCAAGGCACTGGTGATGGCGGCCATCTCTGCTGGCAAACATGTGGTCACGGCCAACAAGGCTTTGCTCGCGGTGCACGGAACCGAGATCTTTGCTGCGGCTTCGCAGCGAGGCGTGATGGTGGCTTTCGAAGCGGCCGTGGCAGGTGGCATCCCCATCATCAAGGCCTTGCGCGAAGGGTTGACCGCCAACAGCATCCAGTGGATCGCCGGCATCATCAACGGCACGACGAACTTCATCCTCAGCGAGATGCGCGACAAGGGACATGACTTCGACGTCGTGCTCAAGGAGGCGCAGCGCCTGGGCTATGCCGAAGCCGACCCCACTTTCGACATCGAAGGTGTGGACGCGGCGCACAAGGCAACCCTCATGAGCGCGATCGCATTCGGCATTCCGGTGCAGTTCGACAAGGCCTACGTGGAAGGCATCACCAAGCTCTCGGCCACCGACATTCGCTATGCCGAACAACTCGGCTACCGCATCAAGCTGCTGGGTATCACCAAGCGTGCACCCAAGGGCATCGAACTGCGCGTGCACCCCAGCCTGGTGCCTGCCAAGCGGCTGATTGCCAACGTCGAGGGCGCCATGAACGCGGTGGTGGTGCAGGGTGACGCGGTCGGAACCACCCTGTACTACGGCAAGGGCGCCGGCAGCGAGCCCACAGCCAGCGCCGTGATTGCCGATCTGGTGGACGTGACGCGTCTGCACACCGCCGACCCGCATCACCGCGTGCCCCACCTGGCGTTCCAGCCGGATGCCATGAGCGACCTGCCGGTGTTGCCCATGAGCGAGGTGGTGACCAGCTATTACCTGCGCCTGCGTGTTGCGGACCAGGCCGGGGTTCTGGCCGAGGTTACGGGCCTGCTGGCCGGGCAGGGCATCAGCATTGATGCCGTGCTTCAGCGCGAGGCCGACGAAGTGGGAGGCGAAGGCGCCACCAGCACCGACCTGATCATCCTCACGCACGACACCCGGGAAGGCACGATGAGCGACGTGCTGGCGCAGCTGCAGGCCTTGCCCAGTGTGCTGGCGCCCATCGTGCGCATTCGCAAGGAAGAGCTCAACTGATGCGGTATCTGTCCACGCGCGGTCACCCGGATCGCAGGCGGTTCTGCGAGATCCTGCTTGAGGGGCTCGCACCCGACGGCGGCTTGTACCTGCCAGAGAGGTATCCGCAGCTCGACGGAAAGGCGTTGCAACGGCTGCGTGATACCTATGGCAACGGCCGGGCCGGTGGCTATGCGGCGCTGGCCTTCGAGGTTTTGTCGCTGTACATCGACGACATTCCTGCCGACGATCTGCGCTCGCTGTGCGAGCGCACCTACACCGAAGCTGTGTTCGGCACCGCGCCCATCGTGCCCCTCAAGCCACTCGGCGAGGGCCTTTTCCTGGAGGCTTTGTCCAACGGCCCCACGCTGGCCTTCAAGGACATGGCCATGCAGCTGCTGGGCAATCTGTTCGAGTACGAACTGGCGCGCCGTGGCGAGGAGCTCAACATCCTGGGGGCCACCAGTGGCGACACTGGCAGTGCGGCCGAACACGCCATGAAGGGCAAGCGCGGCGTTCGCGTGTTCATGCTCAGCCCGTACGGCCGCATGAGCCCCTTCCAGCAGGCGCAGATGTTCAGCCTGCAGGACCCGAACATCCACAACATCGCCATCGAAGGCGTCTTCGACGACTGCCAGGACATCGTGAAGGCGGTCAGCAACGACCTGGACTTCAAGCGCCGCTGGCGCATCGGCACCGTCAACTCGATCAACTGGGCGCGTCTGCTGGCACAGGTGGTCTATTACTTCGCGGGCTACTTCCAGGCCACGGCATCCAACGCCGAACGCGTGTCGTTCACCGTGCCGTCGGGCAACTTCGGCAACGTTTGTGCGGGCCATGTGGCGCGCATGATGGGTTTGCCCATTGCACACCTTGTTGTCGCCACCAACGAGAACGACGTGCTCGACGAGTTCTTTCGAACCGGCGTGTACCGCGTGCGCAGCAGCGCCGACACCCACGAGACTTCCAGCCCGTCCATGGACATTTCCAAGGCGAGCAACTTCGAGCGTTTTGTGTTCGATCTGGTGGGGCGCGACGGAGCGCGCTGCAAGTCGCTGTTCGCCGATGAGCTGGGGCGCCAGGGCCGGTTCGATCTGGGGCAGGACCCCGCCTTCGCCGACGCTGCCACCCGCTATGGTTTCGTCAGTGGCAAGAGCACGCACGCTGATCGCCTGGCCACCATCCGCGAAGTGTTCGATCGTCACGGCGTGATGATCGATACCCACACCGCCGATGGCGTCAAGGTGGCCTGGGCGCACCGCGATCCGACCGTCCCGATGGTGGTGCTCGAGACCGCGTTGCCCATCAAGTTCGCCGAGACCATTGTCGAAGCGCTGGGCCGAGAGCCAAGCCGTCCCGCCGCCTACGAGGGCATCGAATCGCTGCCCAAGCGGGTCACCGTCATGGCCGCCGATGCCGAGCGGGTCAAGGCGTTCATCGCCGGGCATTGCGCCTGAGGCGGGTCAGCGGGATGCACGTCGTCGGCTTTGCGGGCTTCTCAGGATCGGGCAAGACCACCCTCGTTGAGCAACTCATTCCCGCCTTGCGACTGCGCGGGTTTCGGGTGTCGGTCATCAAGCACGCGCACCACACTTTCGACATCGACCACCCCGGCAAGGACACCTGGCGCCACCGCGAGGCGGGCGCCGTCGAAATCCTGGCGGCGTCGCCGCGCCGGCTGGTGCAGATGCATGAATTCGACGCACCAGTGGAGCACGACGTGCACACCTTGCTCGGCCACCTGCGTGCCGACGTGGACTGGGTGCTGGTCGAAGGCTTCAAGCGCAGCAGCCTGCCCAAGATCGAGGTCTGGCGCGAAGCCAGTGGCCAGCCTGTGATCTACCCTGAGCAGGCCCAGGTGCTGGCCGTGGCCACCGATTCGCCGCAAGCGCTGCCGGTTGCGCCCGCACGCCCGGTGCTGGATTTGAATCTGCCCGATGACGTGGCGGGCTGGCTGGTCGACAATGCTACCCGATTCCACTACAGCCGACCCGACGAGACATGACCGCTCCGGTGCGCGCCCCGCTGATGGCGCTTGACGACGCCTTGCATGCGTTGCTTTCCCATGCCCTGCCGCTGACCGACACCGAATCGGTGGCGACCTTCGATGCCGTGGGCAGGGTGCTGGCCACCGACCTCGTGAGCGCATTGCAGGTGCCGCCCCGCGACAACTCCTCGATGGATGGGTACGCGGTGCGTGTGGCCGATCTGCCCGAGGCCGGCACCGTGCTGCCGGTGAGCCAGCGCATCCCGGCCGGGCACGCCGGTGAACCGCTGCGCCCGGGCACCTGTGCCCGCATCTTCACCGGCGCGCCCATGCCCGAGGGCGCCGACGCGGTGGTGATGCAGGAGGACACGCGCGAGGTGGGGGGCGATTTCCACGCCGTGCACATCGACGCCATTCCCCAGCCGGGCCAATGGGTGCGGCGTGCCGGCGAAGACGTCACCCGCGGGTCGGTCGTGCTGGCGCGCGGCGTACGTCTTGACGAAGCCGCGCTGGGCCTGGCGGCCAGCCTGGGTCTGGCGCACCTGACCGTGACGCGCCGGCCCCGCGTGGCCCTGTTCTCCACCGGCGACGAGCTGGTGATGCCCGGCGAGGTGCCGCCCGAGGCCATGCCGCCCGGCGCCATCTACAACTCCAACCGGTTTTTTCTGCGTGCCCTGCTGCAACGCTTTGGTTGCGAGGTGAGCGATCTGGGCATCGTGCCCGATCGCCGCGAGGCCACGCTGGCGGCCCTCAAGACCGCTGCCGATCACCACGACCTCATCCTCACCAGTGGTGGCGTGTCGGTCGGCGAAGAGGACCACATCAAACCCGCCGTGCAACAACTGGGTGAACTGGCCCTGTGGCAGATCGCCATGAAGCCGGGCAAACCGTTCGCCTATGGGCACGTTCGCCGAGACGCAGGTGCGGGCGCGGACGTAGCCGGGCGCTGCCATTTCATCGGCCTGCCCGGTAACCCGGTGTCCAGCTATGTGACCTTCCTCTTGCTGGTGCGGCCCTTCCTGCTGCAACTCCAGGGGGTGGCCGACCCCTCGGCGCTGCGCCTGCCCGCGGCCATGCGCTTGCGTGCCGACTTCGCGGTGCCGCGCGCCGACAAGCGTCGCGAGTTTTTGCGTGCCCGCCGCAACGCGCAGGGCGGCGTCGACCTGTTTCCCAACCAGAGTTCGGGGGTGCTGACCTCGGTGGCCTGGGCCGACGGCTTGGTCGACAACCCGGCCGGCACCACCATTGCGCCGGGTGATGTCGTGCACTTCATAGCCCTGGCGGACCTGCTCTCATGAACACCATCCAGTTGCGCTACTTCGCCTCGATTCGCGAGGCCATTGGCAACAGTGCCGAGCGCATCCACACCACGGCGCCCACGCTGGGCGCGCTGCGCGACGAGCTCATCGCCCGTGGTGGCGCCCATGCCGAGGCCCTCGCCCGTGGCCGGGCGGTGCGTGTGTCGCTCAACCAGACCATGGCCGAAGAATCGGCCGCGCTCACCGACGGCGCCGAGGTCGGGTTCTTTCCGCCGGTGACCGGGGGCTGAGCGATGACCGCGCGCGTGGCCATCCAGACCGCGGACTTCGACCTCAGCACCGAAGTGGCCTTGCTGCGCCTGCAGGACAAGGGCGTCGGCGCGGTCTGTACCTTCATCGGCACGGTGCGCGACCGCAACGACGGCCAGTCGGTCAGCGCCATGGAACTCGAGCACTACCCCGGCATGACCGAGAAGGCCATCGAGGCCATGATCGACGCCGCCTTCCAGCGCTTCGACATCCTGGGGGCCCGGGTCATCCACCGCGTGGGCCCTTTGCAGCCACTCGATCAGATCGTGCTGGTGGCCGTCAGCTCCGCTCACCGTGGCCAGGCCTTTCAGGCCTGTGAGTTTCTGATGGACTACCTCAAGACCCAGGCGCCGTTCTGGAAGAAAGAGCAAACACCCGAAGGCGCGCGTTGGGTCGACGCCCGCGTGAGCGACGACCAGGCGCTGCAGCGCTGGGGCATCCAGGCGGGCAACGCCTGAAGACCGCTGGCAGAGACGAGCATGGACGCCCGCGACGTCGACAGCCTGGAGCGCGCCACCGTGCAGGCGGTGTCGCCCGAGTTCGTCGATGACGGCGTGCCTGGCTGGTTGCTGCCCATGGACCACGGCACCGTCGGGCGCGCGCAGTGCGCGGTGCCGTTGCGCCACGACGCCCCCGATGTCGGTGCCATTGACGACATCCTTGCGCGCTACGCATCGCGCGGCTTCACACCGGCCTGGCGCCTGCCCGACCTGCCCAGCTTCGACGCCTTCTTCCAGGCCTTGAGCGAGCGGGGCTTTCGCCGGGCGCTGCCGACGCAGACCCAGGTCGGGGACATCGCCACCGTGCTGCACGCGATCCCCGAGGCGCTGGTGCCCGGGCGGGAACTGCATCTGGACGAGGCGCCCACCGCTGCCTGGATGACCATGTTCCTGGGCGAAGGGCTCGACCCCGTGGACGGCGCCAGCCGCTCCCGCGCACTGGCCCGTGCCCAGGGCACGCTGTTCGCCAGCCTTCTGGAGCATGGCGAAACACTGGCGTGTGGCGCGGCCAGCTACAGCCATGGCTGGCTGGGCGTGCACGGCATGCGCACCGCAGCCAGCCAGCGTGGCCGGGGCATGGCGGGTGCCGTGCTGAACGCCATGGCGCGGGAAGCCCGGCGCCGCGGCATCGAGCGGGTCTTCCTGCAGGTCACGGCACACAACACACCGGCCCTGGCGCTGTACCGGCGCGCCGGCTTTTCGCTCGCCTGGCCCTACGCCTACTGGCGACGTTGACCTCGGTCAATGCCGGCGTAGGGCCGGCGCCTTGAAATTGGCTCTGTCGGTGCCATGTGACCGGCAGTCCACTTTTTCAGCGAGCCCTTGCCATGCGTCTCGACAAACTCACCACCAAGTTCCAGGAAGCCCTCGGCGATGCCCAGAGTCTGGCCCTGGGCAACGACCACGCCTACATCGAACCCGTTCACCTGCTGCTGGCCATGCTGCGCCAGACCGATGGGCCCTCGTCCATCCTGCAGCGCGCCGGCGTCAACGTGCCGGGCCTGACCCAGGCCAGCGAGGCGGCGGTAAAGCGCCTGCCCCAGGTGCAAGGGCAGGAGCAGGTGCAGGTCGGGCAGGAGCTGGCCAGGCTGCTGCAGGCCAGCGAGAAAGAGGCCATCAAGCGCGGCGATGCCTACGTCGCCAGCGAGCTCTTCCTGCTCGCCGTGGCCGACGCCAAGGGCGAACTTGGCCGCATTGCCAACGAGAACGGGCTGTCGCGCAAGAGCCTGGAAGCCGCCATCAGCGCGGTGCGCGGCGGCGAAAGCGTGAACAACCCCGAAGCCGAAGGCCAGCGCGAGGCCCTCAAGAAGTACACGCTGGACCTCACCGAGCGCGCCCGTGCAGGCAAGCTCGACCCGGTGATTGGCCGCGACGACGAAATCCGCCGCGCCATTCAAGTGCTGCAGCGTCGCAGCAAGAACAACCCTGTGCTCATTGGCGAGCCGGGCGTGGGCAAGACCGCCATCGTCGAAGGCCTGGCCCAGCGCATCGTGGCTGGCGAGGTGCCCGACAGCCTCAAGGGCAAACGCGTGCTCAGCCTCGACATGGCGGCGTTGCTGGCGGGCGCCAAGTACCGCGGTGAATTCGAAGAGCGCTTGAAGAGCGTGCTCAACGAGCTGGCCAAGGACGAAGGCCAGACCATCGTCTTCATTGACGAGTTGCACACCATGGTGGGTGCCGGCAAGGCCGAAGGCGCCATGGACGCCGGCAACATGCTCAAGCCGGCGCTGGCGCGTGGCGAGTTGCACTGCGTGGGCGCCACCACGCTGGACGAATACCGCAAGTACATCGAGAAGGACGCCGCGCTGGAGCGCCGCTTCCAGAAAATTCTGGTGGACGAGCCCACGGTCGAGGCCACCATCGCCATCCTGCGCGGCCTGCAGGAGAAGTACGAAGTCCACCATGGCGTGGAAATCACCGACCCGGCCATCGTGGCCGCGGCCGAACTCAGCCACCGCTATATCACCGACCGATTCCTGCCCGACAAGGCGATCGACCTGATCGACGAAGCGGCGGCCAAGATCAAGATCGAGATCGACTCCAAACCCGAGGTCATGGACCGGCTCGACCGGCGCCTGATCCAGTTGCAGATCGAGCGCGAAGCCATCAAGAAGGAAACCGACGAGGCCTCGCAAAAGCGCCTGAGCCTCATCGACGACGAGATCGCCAAGCTCAAGCGCGAGCTGGCCGACCTCGAAGAGATCTGGAAGTCGGAGAAGGCGCAGGCCCAGGGCTCGGCCCAGGTCAAGGAAGCCATCGACAAGCTGCGTCACCAGATCGAAGAACACACCCGCAAGGGCGACTTCAACAAGGTGGCCGAGCTGCAATACGGCAAGCTGCCCGAGCTGGAAAAGCAGCTCAAGGACGCCCAGGCCGCCGAGACCGGCAAGAAGGAAGGCGGGCGCCCGCAACTGTTGCGCACCCAGGTCGGCGCGGAAGAGATTGCCGAGGTGGTGGCGCGCGCCACGGGCATCCCGGTGAGCAAGCTCATGCAGGGCGAGCGTGACAAGTTGTTGCAAATGGAGGACCGCCTGCACCAGCGCGTGGTGGGCCAGGACGAAGCGATCAGCGCGGTGGCCAACGCCATCCGCCGCTCGCGCTCGGGCCTGTCCGACCCCAACCGCCCGACCGGCTCCTTCCTGTTCCTGGGCCCGACCGGCGTGGGCAAGACCGAGCTGTGCAAGGCGCTGGCCGGTTTCCTGTTCGACAGCGAGGACCACCTGGTGCGCATCGACATGAGCGAGTTCATGGAGAAGCACTCGGTCGCGCGCCTGATCGGTGCGCCCCCGGGCTACGTGGGCTACGAAGAGGGCGGCTACCTCACCGAAGCGGTGCGTCGCAAGCCCTATTCGGTGCTGCTGCTCGACGAGGTTGAGAAGGCCCACCCGGACGTCTTCAACGTCTTGTTGCAGGTGCTCGACGACGGGCGTCTCACCGATGGCCAGGGGCGCACGGTGGACTTCAAGAACACGGTGATCGTGATGACGAGCAACATCGGCTCGCACATGATCCAGTCCATGGTCGGTCAGCCCTACGACGAGGTCAAAGAGGCGGTGTGGGGCGAGCTCAAGACCTACTTCCGCCCCGAGTTCCTCAACCGCATCGACGAGACCGTCGTGTTCCACGCGCTCGACGCGAAGAACATCGAAGCCATTGCCGCCATTCAACTGCAAGCCTTGCAGGCCCGGCTGCAGAAGATGGATCTCAAGCTCGAGGTCTCTCCCGCCGCGCTGGGTGAGTTGGCCAAGGTGGGCTTCGACCCCGTGTTCGGCGCGCGCCCGCTCAAGCGCGCGATCCAGCAGCGCATCGAGAACCCGCTGTCCAAGTTGTTGCTGGAAGGGCGTTATCCGCCCAAGTCGGCCATTCCGGTCGGCGTCGATCCGGTGCGCCAGCCAGGCGTGTTCGAGTTCGGCGAAGCCTTGCCGATGGCTTGACGGGTGCGGCCGGCCCGGCGTGGCTTAGGCCAGGTCGTCTTCCGGCTCGGTCAGGGCCAGGGCCTGGGTGTCTTGCAGATAGCCCAGGTCCGCCAGGCGGGCGGCCAGCTCACTGATGTCTTCGTCGAGCAGGCGCGAGAGCTCGCGCAGGGTGCGCCGGCCATTGGCCAGCAGGAGCAGGGTGTGGGCCTTGCGGTCCAGCGCGTCTGGCTTGGCGAGGTTCTGCCAGGCCTGAGACGTACGGGTGTAAAGCGGTGTCTCCATGGCGATCTGTAACGGTGCGCCAGCGGCGTGACGTGCACATGAATAGCCCTGGCGCACTGTGTGCATTCAAGAATCGCGCCAGCCGTCTGCGCCCCGTCAATGACCGACTGGAACCTCAAACGTGGAGGTCGTCCGGAAATCGGCCGATGAGCATATCGATCACGCAGCTCAAGGCTATAACCGTGATCCGCGTCACGTGTTGCCATTCAGTTGAGGACCATGCCGGTCAATTCGCCCCTGCTCGAGCAGTGCTTCGATGAAGCCGTTCGCCATGCCGCCCCCAGTCTGGGGCGCTGCATCGATCTGGCCGTCAGTTCGATGCAGCAGGAAGAAAAGGACGAGCGCGACGTCGCCGCGCGCGACCGTTGCGCGCGCGCGTGGTACGCGCTGCTCAAGCACCGCCAGACCTGGGGTGCGGCCTTCACCCAGAAGCTCAAGGTGGCCTTGCAGAACGGGTACGAAGAAGGTGGTACATCGTCGATGGGTCTGCTGTCGAACTCGCAGCTGCTCGCCCTGGTCGACGAAAGCGCAGTTAACGAATCGATCGAGTCGGCGCGCATCCTGCAAAACCTGCTGCCCGAGGTGGAGCAGGCGCTCGCGGTGCTCGATGCCCGCATGAGCTCGCTGATCGGCCTGCATTCGGTGCACGCCGAGAAGAACCCCCTGCGCCCCTCGATCTACGTGCGTGTGTTGCGCGAGCTCATGACCGCGTCAGAGGGCGACCCCGAGATCCGCACGCTGTGGATGCGCCACGTGGCGGTGCCACTGGGACGCGAGCTGCGCACGCTGTACGAGCAGCTCGCGCTGATGCTGCAGAAGGCCAACGTGCAGGAAGCCAGCTACCGCGTGCGCCTGGTGGCCGACCCGCAAGCCAGCAAGCCGGCGGGGCACCCCAAACGCGATCTGCTCGACTTCGAATTCACGCCCGGCGGTCAGGCCGTGCAACCCGACCGCACCAATGCCAACGCCGACACCATGTGGCTGCCGCCCATGGCCGACCTGGCGCGCGCCGAGCCCATGCTCGATCACGACGTGATGCAGCAGTTCCTGGAGCAGGGTGGCAGCGAGTTCGACAAGCCGCTCGACCAAAACTACTTCCAAGCGCTCGACCGGGCGCGGGCCGAGTTGCAGGCGCTGGCGTCCATTCCGGTGCTCGACGAGGTGGTGCTTGAAGAAGAGCGCACGCGTTTTCGTGAGTTGCCGGCGGTGGATCGCCCGGTGCGCCACGTCAGCATTGCCTCGCAGCTCAGTGGTCAGACCTGGGGCGAGATGGCCACCGCCACCGAGCGCTCGCGGGTGCTGCTCGACCTCAAGTCGCAAGCCAGGTCGGTAGCCCAGGCCGTTGGCCTGGACGTGGTTCGCAAGCTGGTCAACCAGGTCGCGCGCGACCCGTTGCTGCTGGCGCCGGTGCGTGAAGCGGTGGTGGCGCTCGAGCCTGCCCTGCTGCAGCAGGCGATGACCCAGCCGCGCTACTTCAACGAAGACGCGCACCCGGCGCGGCGTCTCGTCGAAAGCGTGGCGCAGCGCAGCTTCCGCTACAACGACGAATTCAGCGAAGAGTTCGAGTCCTTCTTCGGTCCGGTGCGCGAGGCGTTTCGCACGCTCAACGAGCGCGCGGCCAAGGACCCCAAGGCCTTTGGTGAGGTCCTCGACAAATTGCGTGGCGACTGGCGCTCGAGGGACGAGCGCGAAGAGAGCGTTCAGAACGATCGCCTGCACGCCTTGCGCCATGCCGAGGAGCGCCAGGCCAAGGCCGACCAGATCGCCTGGGACCTGAGCCAGCGCCCCGACATCGAGAACGCGCCTGCCTTCATCCTCGACTTCATCTACGGCAGCTGGGCCCTGGTGCTGGCCTCCGCCGAGATGGGGCTGCCCAAATCGCAAGATCGGCTCAATGCCTACCGCAAGGCGGTGTCCGATCTGCTCTGGAGCATTCGCAAGGAAGTGACCTTGCGCCGGCCCGCTGAGCTCTTTCGCATCGTGCCCGGCCTGGTCAAGACCTTGCGCCAGGGCCTGGAAGAGCTGGGCAAGTCCGAAGACGAAACCCGCGGTTTCTTTGACCAGTTGCTGCGCCTGCACGAGCCGGTGCTGGGCCTGCGCCGCGCCAAGGTGCGCAGCGATTCCGGCCACTCCGACCCGATTCCGCTCGAAGGCGATGCGACCGCACTCATCGTGCTCGAGGAGCTCACCCCGGCCACGCCCGAGCAGCGCGTGCCCAAGGCGGCTGCACAGCCCTGGATCGGCCAGCGTGAACTGGCCGACGCCGGTTTCGAGGACACCATCGCGACCGACTTCGGCGGTCTGCACGGTGTCGACCTCGACTCGTCCACCGGTTCGCTGGACGAGCAGAGCGCCTTCGACGCCGAACAGATGCTGTTCTCGCTCAAGGAAGGCGCCTGGGTCGACCTGTACTCGCACGGCGAATGGCTGCGCGCGCAACTGACCTGGGCCAGCAACCGGGGCACGTTGTTCATGTTCACCAGCCGCGGCGGGCGCGCGCACTCGATGACCAAGCGTGTGTGCATCCGGCTCATCCGCAACCGCTGGCTGCGCCCGGTCGAGGCCCGCCCGGTGGTGCAGACCGCGCTCGATGCCGTGCTCACGGCCGGTCCGCCGCCGGTGCTCGAACCCGTCAGCATGCACTGAGCGCGCACGGCGCGCAGGCGGACCATCGCGCGCGGTGTCGCCCAGCGGCCAGCGCGGGCATCGCCGGCTGGCTACCATCTCGCCCATGACCACCGCCACCCTGGGCAGCCTGCCGCCTGCCAACCCGGTTCCCTTGCGGCAAGACGCCACCGTCATCGGCCTCGTCGGCCTGGCCCACGGCACCTCCCACTTCTCTCATCTGCTGCTCGCGCCCTTGTTCCCGGTCTTCATCCGGGAGTTCGGTATCGGCTTTGCCGACGTCGGGTTGTTGATGGCGGTGTTCTTCGTTATCTCCGGCATCGGCCAGGCGCTCTCGGGCTTTCTGGTCGACCGCGTGGGTGCGCGCCCGGTGCTGTTTTCGGCCATTGGCTGCTTCCTGGCGGCCTCCCTCGTGGCTTCGCAGGCCAGCGGCTACTGGGGCCTGGTGGCCGTGGCGGTGCTTGCGGGCATCGGCAATGCACCGTTTCACCCCTGTGATTTCACGATCCTGAACCAGCGCGTGTCGGCGCCCCGGCTCGGCCACGCCTTCAGCGCGCATGGGCTCACGGGCAACCTGGGCTGGGCGCTGGCGCCTGCCTTTCTGGTGGGCATCACGGCCATGAGCAACTGGCGCACCGCCTACCTGTCGGCGGCCATCATGTACGCGGGGGTGTTGGCGCTGCTTTGGTGGCAGCGCGACAAGCTGCAGACGGAAGTGGTGGTTCGCAGTCCTCAGCGCGCGGGTGATGCGACCGCGTCCAACGATCTCGACTTCCTCAAGCTGCCCGTGGTGTGGTGGTGTTTCACCTTCTTCCTGCTCTCGACCATGACACTGGCGGTGGTGCAGAGCTTTGCGCCTTCGATCCTGCAAGCCATGTACGGCACGTCGATGGAGGCAGCCACCTTCACCATCAGCGCCTACATGCTGTGCGCGGCGGCCGGCATGTTCACCGGCGGCTTCGTGGCCGTCTACGGGCACAAGCACCAGGTGTCCAGCGACACCGTGGTGGCCTGGGCCATGGGCCTGGGCGCTTTGTTGATGGCCGTGTGTGCCACCGGCTGGTTTGGCGAGCAGGGCACCATGGTCGTGCTGGCGGCCACCGGCTTTGCCATTGGCGTGGCCGGCCCCAGCCGCGATCTGCTTATCAAGCGCGCCACCCCCAAGGGCGCCACCGGCCGGGTGTACGGCACGGTCTACTCCGGTCTGGATGTGGGTTTCGCCATCTCGCCGCTGTTGTTTGGCATCTTCATGGACCACGGGTGGTACGCCGCGACGCTGTCGGGGGCCGCGCTCACGCTGGCCTTGTCGGTGGTCGCCGCGCTCGGCGTGGGCAAACGCACCGGGGTGGCCGCATGAGCGCCGCGCGTCTGGGTGGCCACCTGCTGGTGGAATGCCTCATCGAACAGGGTGTGACGCACGCGTTTGGCGTGCCGGGTGAAAGCTACCTGGCGGTGCTCGACGGCCTGCACGCGCACGCCGACCGCATCCGCTTCGTGACCTGCCGCCAGGAGGGCGGGGCGGCCTTCATGGCCGAAGCGCACGGCAAACTGACCGGGCGGCCCGGCGTGTGCTTCGTGACGCGCGGGCCCGGTGCCACCAACGCCTCGATTGGTGTGCACACGGCGTTTCAGGACAGCACGCCCATGGTGCTGTTCGTGGGCGATGTGGCCAGCGATGCCCGCGACCGCGAGGCCTTTCAGGAGGTGGATTTCGCCGCCTTCTTCGGCCCGTCCACCAAGGGCATGGCCAAGCGCGTGGAGCGCATCGACGATGCGCGCCGCATTCCCGAGTACGTGGCGCGCGCCTTTGCCACCGCCATGAACGGTCGGCCTGGCCCGGTGGTGCTGGTGCTGCCCGAAGACATGCTTACCCACGAGGTGGACGCTGCGCCATTGCCCCGCGTGGACGCCGTGCAGGCCTGGAGCGACCCGGGCTCGCTGCGCGAACTGCGCACCCTGCTGCTGGCGGCCGAGCGCCCCCTGGTGATTGCCGGCGGCGGCGGCTGGACGCCGCAGAGCGCGGCCGCGCTGCAGCGCTTTGCCGAGAACTGGCAACTGCCGGTGGCCAATGCTTTTCGCTTCCAGGACACCTTCGACAACCACCACGCGCAATACGCCGGCGACGTGGGCCTGGGCATCAACCCGGCCCTGGCCAAGCGGGTGCGCGAGAGCGATCTGCTGATCGCGCTCGGCCCACGTCTGGGCGAAAGCACCACCGGCGGCTACACGCTCATCGAAGCGCCCCTGCCGCGCCAGAAGCTGGTGCACATCCACGCCAGCGCCGAAGAGCTGGGCCGCGTGTACCAGCCCACGCTGGCCATCCAGGCCAGCATGAACGCCGCGGCCCGCAGCCTGGAGGTGCTGACAGCACCTCCGACGCTGCCTTGGGGCCAGTGGACCGCCGGCTGCCACGCCGACTACCTGGCCAACATCGACCCGGCCAACGGAGGCGTGACGCTGCCCGGCCCGATCGATATGCCGGCCATCATCGCCACGCTGCAGCGCCTGTTGCCCGACGACGCGGTGCTCACCAACGGCGCCGGCAACTTCGCCAGCTGGCTGCATCGCTTCTACCGCTACCCGGGGCTGGCACGCGGCTTCAAGACCCAGCTGGCGCCCACCAACGGCGCCATGGGCTACGGCGTGCCGGCGGGCATTGGCGCTGCCATCGCCACCGGCCGCACCGCCTTCACCATTGCGGGCGACGGCGACTTCCTCATGAACGGGCAGGAGCTGGCCACGGCGGTGCAGCACGGCGCGCGCAGCATCGTGCTGCTGCTCGACAACGGCAGCTACGGCACCATCCGCATGCACCAGGAGCGCGAGTACCCCGCGCGTGTGAGCGGCTCGGCCCTCTCCAACCCCGACTTCTGCGCCCTGGCGCGCGCCTATGGTTACGCCGCCGAGCGTGTGCAGGCCACGGCGGAATTCGAGCCCGCCCTGCAACGCGCGCTGGCCCACGACGGCGGCACCGTCATCGTGGTGCCGCTCGACGCCGAGGTCATCACCACCCGCGGCACCCTGAGCGCCATTCGCGAGGCGGCACTCAAGCGGCGTTGAGCGTTGAGCGGCCAGGCGCGCGATGCCCTCCCGCCCAACGCCGTTGGTGAATAGATCACAAACTGCGCGTCATCACGACACATCGCGTCGCCGCTCAGAGGTGAACACTTCTGTCTCAACAGGAGGTTCACCATGTTGCAGGTTTCAGACAAGGTTTGGTCCAGTGGTCAGTTGGTACACGACGACGTGTCCGGCTTGAGCGAGGCGCATCTGCTGCGCGTGTTCGACGAGATCGACTACGGTCTGCTGCTGCTGGACGCGCAAGGTCGCATCCTGCACGCCAACCACCTGGCGCGCCACGAACTCGCCCAGCGCCGCCTGCTGCGCGCTTGCAGCGGCAGCCTCATGGGCAACACCCCCGAGCACAGCGAGCGCATCCAGCAAGCGCTGGACGCTGCGGTGCGCGGTCAGCGCCGGCTGGTGCTCATGCGCGAGGCCGAGCGCGACCTGTCGATGGCCTTCACCCCGCTGTCGCACCCGCTTGAAGACGACAAGCCCACCGTGCTGGTGGTGCTCTCGCGCCAGAACGTCTGCGACAACCTGGCCGTGCGCATGTTCGCCCGCGCGCTCAGCCTGAGCCCGACCGAAGAGGTGGTGCTGCTGGCGCTGTGCCGCGGCCTGGACATCAACGAGATCGCGCAGGAAAACGGCGTGGCCGTGTCCACCGTGCGCAGCCAGATCAAGACCCTGCGCGAAAAAGCCGGCGCTTCCAGCATCCGCCGTCTGCTGCAGCGGATCAACAGCCTGCCGCCCGTGGTGCCCGCCTTGCGCATCGTCACACCGGTCACGCAGAATTCGGGGTCCTACAACCACCCCTGATCTGCCCGGATGCCCCCAGCCAGCGCTTCCAACCTCGATTCGTACGACACCCAACACATTGAAGCGCTGGCGGCGCAGGGCGTGCACCGCCATTACCGACGTGGCGCCCTGTTGATTCAGGAGGGCGATACGGGCGACACGCTGTTCATCGTGCTCAAGGGCCGGCTTCGCGCCTTCGTGGCCGACGCCAGCGGCAAGGAGCTCACCCTGGGCCTGTACGGTCCGCTGGAATACGTGGGCGAAATGTCGCTCGACGGTGGCCCGCGCTCGGCCAACGTCGAAGCGGTCGACAACACCACCTGCTCGGTGGTCACCCGCCACGGTCTGCTCAGCTACATCGCCGAACACCCCGAGTTCGCGCTCGAACTCATGGCGCGGCTGATCCGCCGTGCCCGGCTGGCCACCGAAAGCGCGCGCAGTGTGGCCTTGATTGATGTTTATGGGCGTCTGGTCAAGCTGCTCACCGAATGGGCACACGAGCCCAACGAGCAGGGCGAGCGTCCGCTGCGTGAGCGCATCACCCACCAGCAGATCGCCCAGCACCTGGCGTGCTCGCGCGAGATGGTGAGCCGCCTGCTCAAGGACCTGGAGACTGGCGGCTTCATCGCCGTGCGCGAGCGCTGGATCTGGTTGATCAAGCCGTTGCCGGCACGCTGGTGAGCCGCGGCGCTATTCGAGCGCGTTGAGGCGGCGCCGCGCCTCCTGCGGGGCGGACGAACTGGTGCCGGCCAGTCGGGCGCTGCTGGCGCTCAAGGTGCCGGTGCTGCGCACACCCCACAAGGCGGGGTTGTCGTCGCTGGGCGCAAGCGTCTCGGGCACCAGTTTCACCCCCGGGCGCTGCGGCCGGGTGGGGTCGGGGTCCGGTCGCTGAGGCGAGTAGCGCGCAAACCGGGCCAGGGCTTGTGGCCCGTCGTCCGTCGCCCGCGTACCGCCCACACTCACCGTGGCCTGCCCGGTGGACAGGCTGTTGAAGGTGCCGCTGCGGCGGATCGGCGTTGGGTTGCTGGCGTGATCCACCCAGCCGTTGAGGTTACCCAGCGTGTCGTAGCTGCGGTCCTCAAAGAACGACTGCTTGGCGCCGGTGTTGACGCCCAGTGCCACGTCGTCGCGCTCCACGTAGGCGTCGAAGGTCACAGGCTGGGTGCCGTGGTTGTGCAGGCTGACGGTCCAGCGGCCAAACGGCGCCAGTGCGTGCCCGGCCTCGCGGTGAAAGCTCGGCTCCAGCGCGATCAGGGCACAGGTGCCGAGGCTGCCGAGTGCGCTCGTGTGCGGGTAGATGGCGCTCCAGCGAGGACGCCCGTCGCCACCCACCCACATGCCCGAAGCGCCCGGCGCCAGCGTCACCGCCTGATCGGGGCGATCGGGCGGCGAGATGCCGATGTTTACCTGCTGCGCGTTGGCCGGCAGCCAGATCTCCAGAAAACTCTGTGTCTGATCGTCGGGCAGGGTGGTCCAGTGCAGGTCGAGCGAGGTTCGCCGCGCCAGCGTGGCGTTGGCGTGGGTGCGGCTCTGGTAGGCATTGCCGGCCGGCACGGTGATCTGCAGTCTCCCGCCCAGCACCTGCAC
The DNA here is from genome assembly GCF_019635465.1 of Hydrogenophaga sp. Taxonomy (GTDB): domain Bacteria; phylum Pseudomonadota; class Gammaproteobacteria; order Burkholderiales; family Burkholderiaceae_C; genus Hydrogenophaga. Next base: position 51,791 of record NZ_JAHBZK010000007.1, on the reverse strand, counting down.
CAGCTCGTCCATGGCGGCTTCGAGCAGCGAGGTGCCGTCGTGCGGCCCGGCCAGCGTGCCCCAGCTGATGTTGGTCACGATGGCGGCGTCATCGGTGCAGCGCGAAACGATGTAGTGCAGGCCGTCGAGCACGCTCACGTTCATCGCACCGCCCGAGGTGTCGAGCACATTGGCCCAGTCGAGCTGCACCGCCACGATGGGGCAGCGGCTGGCGAAGTCGTTGCGCGCCGCATCGAGCAGGCCGCCGGGCGCGGTGGCCAGGCCAGTGACGTGGGTGCCGTGGTTGACCGGGTGCGACAGGTCGGGCAGCTGCAGGTGGCGGTACAGCGCCTCTTCGTTCAAGTGGCCACGCTGGGTGAAGCGGGCGATGTCGCGGTCGATCTGCGTGGCGTGCAGCTCGTGGCCGTAGCCCATGTCGTGCGGCATGGGGCCGGCGCGATGAGGGTCGAGCGGCACGCGGGCGTCGTTGATCGGGCCGGGCCAGACGCCACCGTAGAAGTTGTCCTGGCGCCAGAAGCGCAGGATGCGCGTGCGACCGCGACCGTCGCGAAACGCCGCGTTGGCCAGCGCAAGGCCACCGTCGATGACGCCCAGCACCGGGCCGTGCAGGCGGTCGCGCACCGGGCGCGGTTGCTTGTGCGGGTGGCAGAAGTGCGCCAGGGCGCGGGCATGGTGTTCCACCGGCAGGCCCAGTTCAAAGCGCTCGATGAGCGCGCGCACCGGGTGGTGGCGGCGCCAGGCCTTGAAGAAGTCGCGCGAGACGCGCGCGGTGCAGTGGCGCAGGCCCGGGGTCAGGAGATAGACCGTGGGCACCTGCAACCACTGCGTCGAGCTGGCGTCCACCAGCTGGCGCACATCGGCGCCCTCGCGCAGGCCGATGACGATGGGCAGCCAGTGGGGTTGATCGCGTCGACCAGGGGCGTGATAGCCCACGAAGCCATCGGCCTCGGCCCAGGCGAGGTAGGGGTCCATGCCATCGATGGCACCCGGCGCGGACCAGTCGATGCCGGTGAAACGGCCCTTGGGCAGCGGCCGCCAGCTCATCAGAACACCTCCGTGCTGCGCACTGCGGAACGATGAGCCTTGGGAGCGGCCCGGCGGCTCATGGCCACTCCTTGACGGCTTCGTTCCACAACCACGCCAGCAGCGGCGCTTCGGGCACGGTGCGGCCCTGGCGCGCCCGCGTGTAGGGGTGGCCGCTCGCGTGGTCCATGCTGTCTTCGAGCGAGAAGTCCTTGGGGCCGCCGTCCGGTTCACGGAACAGCTCGGCGTGAAAGCCGCGTTCGTGCACCTTGCCGCCGGTGGCGCGCGCCACGATGTACTCGGCCAGCGCCGTGCCCAGCAATCGGCCGCAGGCGCTGTCGATGGGGTAGTGCACACCGGCGACAGTGCGGTTGACGGCAATGCGCGCGGCCTGGCGTTGCAGCTGCTCGCGGCTGGCGGCGCCGTTGCCAGGGTGGCGCCCACGTGCCGGTGCGGCGGCGTCGAGCAGCTTCTCAAGCAAGGTGGCGATGAGGAAGGCCTCGGTGGCGTGGCCACTGGGCCAGGAGCCATGGCCCGGCGTCGGGATCATGGCCTGGATCTGCGGCGAGAACTCGTCGGCGCGTGTGATCGAGAAGATGAACTTGAAACGCTGCGTGAAGCTGGCGGTGAAGGCATAGGCCAGCTCGATGAGCTCCAGCGTCTTTTTGTGACGGTGCGTCGTCATGCCGATCACCGACGACCAGAACGCCACCGGATAGCCCATCTGGTCGACGATTTCGACGGCGCGGTCGGCGCGCAGGTTGGCATACGCGGCCACCAGGGGCAGTTGCTCCTTGATGAGGCGCTCGTCCGGGCCTTCGAGCATGACCAGGGTGTCGCTGCGGCCCCGGCGATCAAAGTGCAACTCGGCCCGGCGCCGGCGCGCATTGGTGTCGACACGCAGACCTTCCTGCAGCTCGTTGCCGATGGCCAGCAGGCGCGGTGTCGGCGCCCAGCGCTTGAGGTTGGCAGGGTCGTTGACTTGCGGCCACTTCACTTGAAGAACCGGGCCATCAAAGGGGCCAACGATGGCGGCGCGATTGGTGATCAGCGCGTCGGCCGATGCGACGGCGCCGCTGACGCCGCCACTCACCCCGCCGCTGACACCCCCACTCACCCCTCCGCTGACGCCACCGCTGACGCCACCGCTGACGCCACCGCTCACACCTCCGCTCATGATTGACCTCTCTGTTCTTCGGGCTCTCAGGAATCGGGCATGCCAAGAGCCGAAAAGGCATGCACGGCGCGCTTGCGCATCGGGCTGTCGCCCCCGGTCGATCGGTATTTCGCGATCGTGAGATCGGGCTGCACCTGTCGCAACATGTCGAAACTGCCCCGCGCGCCGGTGAGGTCGCCGGACTCGAACTGTGCGATCAGCACGGCGCGGATGGTGGGCGCGTGAAAGCGGTTTTTTTTCATCGATGCCTGGCCCAGCCGGATCGCGTCGCTCAAACGGTGCGTAGCGAGGTAGCAGTTGGCGAGCATCATTTCGAAGTAGTACTTCTGCGGATCCAGCGGCGACAGTCGCAGAGCCGTTTCGGCTTCGGCGACCGAATCGTCGGGCACCCCCCAGAGCGTTGACCACACGCTCAAGTAGAGCCACGCCATTGCATCGTTGGGGTTGATCTCGGTCGACTGAACGAGTAACTGCCTGGACAGATCCACATCGGCACCCAGGTGGCACAGCGCATGTCCCTTGATCGCCATGGCCAGCGAGCTGCTGGGCTCCAGATCGAGCGCGCGATCCGCCACGCCGATCGCTTCGCGGAACTCCCTGGACGGATCGGCCGCCAAGCCCTGCACCACCTGCATGATGTGCCACTTCGCCAGCCAGGCCCACGGTGTGGCCACGCGCTTGTGGCGGTCGACCACCGCCTCCAGCAGTTCGTGGCTGCGCTTGAGGTCGCGCGGCGTGGATCGGTGCATCAGCGTGATGCCGCCTAGCATCAGCGCATTGCTCTCCAGCTGCGGCACCGGCTGCACCAGGGTGCGCTGCACCAGGTGGTGCAGCACCGCGCTGGCGGTGGCTTCGCTCAGGCGGGTGATGAGTTCGCTCTCGGCCTGCAGCAGGTCCAGCGTGTCGCCTGACAGCCGATCGGCCCAGACGACTTCGTTGCGTCGGTTGTCGCTGAGCTCGGCGGTGATGACCACCTTGTCGCCAAAGCTCACGTAGCTGCCGCTGAGCGTGTAGGACGCTTCCAGTCGCTGGCCGATTTCGGCCGGCGTCGAGCCACGACCGCGAAAGGCGCTGGTGGACAGGCGCGAGATCACGCGCAGGTCCTGACTGCGCGAGAGCTGGGTGATCACGCCGTCGGCGATCAGCTCGCCAATGACGAAATGCTCCTGCGCATGCGTACGTGTCTCGAACGGCACCACCGCCACGCCGGGTCGGAAATCGCTCGCCGATTCGGCCGGCGTGGGCAGTCGAACCACCGGGGTGTGTTCATTGACCGGCGTCACCGACCAGGTGCGCACCGGCTCGGGCCAGTGCTTGAGGTAGCTCTCGCCGCGGTCCTGCACGTCGGCGTCCACGCCGATCACCAGCGCGTCGTAGACGCTGGCGGTGACGACCGTCTCACCCGGCGCGGCCAGATCGGCCACGCGCGCGGCCAGGTTAACGCCGTGCCCGTAGACGTCCACGTCGTCCACATACAGCTGCGTGGCGTTGATGCCGGCGCGCAGGTACATCTGCTCGGCGGCGGGCAACTGTCGGTTGGCGGCGTCGAAATGGCGGTGCAGGGCCAGCGCTGCGCGCACCGCTTGCGATGGGTGCTCGAATTCGGCCAGCAGGCCATCGCCCAGACTCTTGACCAGGCGGCCACCCCGTTCGGGCAACACCTCACTGGTGGCGAATTGAACGAAGCTGCGCCAGTGACTCACCACTTGCGCTTCGTTGGCGGCCATCAATCGCACCGACTCGACCAGATCGATCACCAGAACGGTTTTGTGCCGCAATGGCGGCAACGAGTTGCCCGACGCTTCAATGGCGTCGGTGGGCGGTGGCGTGGTCGAGGGACGCGTGTTCATCGGGGTGCGTGACAGGGCGACGCAGTTTCGCACAGTTGGTCACGTGATCAGGTCGCGCGCGGCGATGGACGAGCAGAAACGACAAAGCCGACGGAACGTCGGCTTTGTCGGGAGCAAACGCACCTTGGCGGTGCGTTCGGCGCATCACTTCAGATGGTCGTTGACCAGCTTGGTCATTTCGAACATCGAAGCCTGGGCCTTCTTGAAGATTTCCTTCAGTTTGGCGTCGGCGTTGATCATGCGCTTGTTGACTGCGTCCTGCAGCTTGTTCTTCTTGATGTAGTCCCAGACCTTCTTGGTGACTTCGGTGCGCGGCAGCGGGCTGCTGCCCACGATGGCGGCCAGGGCGGCGCTGGGGGTCAGCGCTTTCATGAAGGCCGCGTTGGGGGTGCGCTTCTTGGCGGGCGCTTTTTTGGCGGCGACCTTCTTGGCCGGAGCCGCCTTCTTCGCCGGCGCGGCCTTCTTGGCCGGTGCCGCTTTCTTCGCCGGGGCGGCCTTCTTCGCCACGACTTTCTTGGCCGGAGCCGCCTTCTTGGCGGGGGCCTTTTTCGCCGGCGCTTTTTTCGCGGCGGCCTTTTTCGCAGTTGCCATGTTGAATTTCCTTCTAGAAGTTGACGTGAACGCCTGCGGAAAACGCGCTTTCACACAAGCGTGTAGATGCTAATGGAGTTGTCACAGGCTTCCAATAAGGTGCTTCGCTTTTCTCGCGTCGCTGTCATTGCAAATCGGGCGTTTGTAGAGGGGAAAACAACACTTTGCGCGCAAGCGAATGCGCGCCAATGCCAATGCGTGCAGGTTTGTCTCCACAATGCCGCGCAAATCAACCTGGCTGGAGCTTCGAGATGACGGCAGATTCCCCCGCAACCTGTGACCTGTGCGACGCCCACAAGGGCGACACCAGCGGCGCGTTTCGCGTGCTGCCACCGGTGTGGCGCCAGTTCGGTGCGCGGCGCCGTTTTGCCGGTCCGGTGAGCACGGTGAAGTGCTTCGAGGACAACACCCAGGTGAAAGCTGCGGTGGAATCGCCGGGCGAGGGTCGGGTGCTGGTGGTGGACGGCGGCGGCTCTTTGCGCCGTGCGCTGCTGGGCGGCAACCTGGGCGCGGCGGCGGCGCGCAACGGTTGGGCCGGCGTGGTGATCGATGGCTGCGTGCGCGACGTCGCCGAACTGATCGAGAGCGACGTCGGCATCTGCGCGCTGGCACCGGTGCCTTTGCCCACCGAGCGGCGCGACGAAGGTCAGCGCGACGTGCCGGTGCTGATTCAGGGTGTGCCGGTGCGCCCGGGCGACTGGCTGTACGCGGACGACGACGGCATCGTGGTGAGCGCCTCGCCGCTCTGACGGGGCAGGCGCCCGGTGCGGCTCAGCGCAGGCCGCGCCAGAGCATGTAGGCCGCGAGCATGTACAGGATGCAGGCGAACACGCGCTTGAGCAGCTTGACCGGCAAAGCGTGCGCGGCTTTCACGCCCACGGGCGCCATCAGCACGCTGACGCTGGCGATCACCACGAGTGCTGGCAGGTAGATGTAGCCGATGGCGCCGTCCGGCAGGTTCTGCGCCGATTGCCCCGAGATGACATAGCCCACGGCGTTGGCCAGCGCGATCGGAAAGCCCAGCGCGGCGCTGGTGGCGACCGCGTTGTGGATGGGCACGTTGCACCAGGTCATGAAGGGCACCGACACAAAGCCACCGCCCGCGCCCACCAGCCCCGACAGAAACCCGATGACACCACCTGCGCCGAACTGGCCCGCCGTGCCCGGCAGCGTGCGCGTGGCCGTGGGCTTTTTGTCGAGCAGCATCTGCGTGGCCGAGAAGCCAACGAAGGCCGCGAAGAACAAGGCCAGCCAGGCGCCCTTGAGCAGCGCGAACACCCCCAGACTGGCTACGGCCGCGCCGGTGACGATGCCGGGGGCCAGGCGTTTGACGATGTCCCAGCGCACGGCGCCGCGCTTGTGGTGGGCGCGCACGCTGGAGATGCTGGTGAAGATGATGGTGGCCATCGAAGTGGCGATGGCCATCTTCACGGCGAGGTCGCCAGCGACGCCCCGGTTGGACAGGATGAAGGTGATGAAGGGCACCATCAGCATGCCGCCGCCAATGCCGAGCAGGCCAGCAAGGAAACCGGTACCCAGGCCGAGCAATGCCAGCTCGGCGATCAACAGGGGTTCGAGGGACATGAATTAGGTGTCTGCAAGTGGGCGCCGGGCCGAAAGCCTGAACCGGGGTTCAGGTGGGCGAGGGCAACGCGGCTTCGGGTTCGTCTGACGCGAGACGCTCGCACCAGCCGCGCAATGTACCAAGCCCGGGCTCGATGAGCATTGGTTCAAGGACATTGAAGCCCGGCACGCACTGCAGACGGGGTGAATTCTAGAAGCACGTGCGGGTGGGTGCTGGCCACCGGTCGGTGAAGCCCTGCACTTAGACGGGCGGCGTTGGTCGAGGTGGCCGCTCAGAGCAGTCGACCGTCGCGATCGAGCGTCTGGTCGAGGCGGCGCATCAGCTCCTCGACGCGCGCCTGGGTTTGCGGGTCAACGGGGTCGGTGTCGAAGCCGCCACCCATCTCGGCCATCGCACTGCCATCGGCGCCGGCAAACGACGAGGCCTGGAACTGCTGCGACTCGGCTTCGCGCTCGGCCTCGCGCTCGGCTTCCTTGCGTTCGATCTGCGACAGCTCGTAGGCCAAGTTCAGCGAGGCCAGCACCGCGATGCGGTCGCGCGCCTTGACCTTGCCGGCGTCGCGGATGCGGCACATGGCGGTGTCGACGCGTTCCACCGCTTCGAGCAGCAGTGCCTCGCCGCCCACGGGGCAGGAGAGCAGGTAGCTCTGGCCCATGATCTGGACCTCCATCTGCTTGTGGCCCGTCTTGTTCATGAGCGCTCCTTGCGTTCGAGTTCGGCCGGCAATCGCTCGAGCAAAGCGTCGATGCGCGCGCGGGCGGCCAGAAGGCGGGACTTGAGCGAATCGCGCTCGGCCTGCAGGGCCTGCACCTGCTCGACGAGCAAGGCGTTGGTGCGCTGCAGCTCTTCGTGACGCAGCAAAAGCCGCTCCACTTTCTCGGTGATCTGATCGAGTTGCTTTGAGGCGGCCATGGTGGTGTCCCGGGTGCGGCGGTCATTGTAGGCGTGGCATCGGCATAGAATCCACGCCGTTGGTGCTCGCGGCGGTCTTCTCTCGCCGCAGTTCAACGGGAAGCAGGAGGGCCAGCCGCTCGCGCGGCGAACCTAACCTGCGCTGCCCCCGCAACGGTAAGCAGACGGGACAACCGGTGGTCACAGGCCGCCGGGAGTTCCACCGCCATCACACAGCCACTGGCTGGCGCCTTCGGGCACCGCTGGGAAGGCGATGGCGGTCGCGCTGTCAGCCCGGATACCGGCCAACGAGGTGGCGGTGCTGCGCAAGCGGTGCCGCTGTGACGCCCAGGCACCGTCGGGGAAGGCGGTGAGGGCTTCTGGCTTTTCTCATCACCATGACAACCCGTGCTTCGTTCTGGCCCCAGGCCGCGCTCTCGCTGAGCCTGTCTGTGGTCGTGCCCGCCTTCGCCCAGGAGGCCGTTCCCACCCTTGCCGACACCGTCGTCACCGCCAACCGCACACCCACCCGGGTGGACAGCCTGGTCAGCGACGTCACCGTGATCGATCGCGCCGACATCGAAAAGATGCCCGGGCAGACGCTCACCGAAATCCTCGTGCGCCTGGGCGGCGTGCAGATGGCCACCAATGGCGGCCGCGGCAAGAGCGGCAACATCTTCATTCGCGGCGCCGAGTCGCGTCACACCATCTTGCTGATCGACGGCGTGCGCTACGGCTCGGCCACCACCGGCACGCCGGTCTGGAGCGGTCTGCCGCTGGAAGCCATCGAGCGCATCGAAGTGCTCAAGGGCCCGGGGTCTTCGCTGTATGGCAGCGACGGCGTGGGCGGCGTGGTGCAGATCTTCACGCGCCGCGGCAGCGAGGGCTTTCACCCCAGCGCTTTCGTGGGCGTCGGCAGCGAACATTTCGCCACCGCCGGGGTGGGGCTGCGTGGCGGCGACGGTCAGGTCAGCTACGCCATCGATGCGTCCACGCTGAATGACCATGGTTTTTCCACCACCAACCCGACGGTGCAGTTCGGCAACTACAACGCCGACCGCGACCCCTTGCGTCAGCGCTCGCTCAATGCGTCGCTGGGGGTGGCCTTTGCCCGCGACTGGCAGCTCGATCTGGGTGTGCTGCACTCTGAAGGCACCAACCACTACGACGACGGCGCCGGCCGCGACACCCGCGACGCCTTCAGCTCCGACGTGGTGCGCGCGGGCGTCAATGGCAAGGTGTTGCGGGGCTGGAAAACGCAGGTGCAGGTGTCGCAGAGCATTGACGACTCGAACACCATCGTCGGCTCGACGCTGCCCAGCTTCTTCAAGACCACGCAGGACCAGTTCCTCTGGCAAAACGACGTGGACACGCCCCTGGGCGTGGCGTTGCTGGGTGTCGAGCGGCTGGCCCAGCGCGTGGACAGCGCGACCGCGTACACCGTGACCCAGCGCAGCGTGAACTCGGTCTTTGCTGGCCTCAACGGCGAAGCCGGCGCCCACAGCTGGCAGTTCAACCTGCGCAATGACCGCAACTCGCAGTTCGGCAACAGCACCACCGGTTTTGCGGGCTATGGCTACCGCTTTGCGCCCGCCTGGCGTGCGCACGTGTCCTACGGCACGAGCTTCGTGGCGCCGTCGTTCAACCAGCTCTATTACCCAGGCTTTGGCAACGCAACCCTGGTGCCCGAGGAGGGCCGCAACACCGATGTGGGGCTGACCTGGAGCCAGGGCGGGCAGACCGCCAAGCTGGTGTATTTCGAGAACCGCATCCGCGGCTTCATTCCGTCGGGGCCGTTGCCGGCCAACGTGCCGCGTGCCCGCATCGATGGCTGGACCCTGAGCTACGACGCCAGCATCGGCAACTGGCTGGTGCGGGCCTCGCTCGACAGCCTGGACCCGCGTAACCTCGTCACGCAAAAGCAACTGGCCCGGCGCAGCAACACGCAGGCCTCGCTGGGGGTGGACCACACCCGCGGCGCCTGGACGGTGGGCGGCACCTTGCTGCACGTGGGCGATCGCTACGACGACACGGCCAACACCTTTTTGCTGGAGCGCTACACCACGCTGGACCTGAACGTGCAATACGCCATCGCCAAGGCGTGGACGCTGCAGGCCCAGCTGCGCAACGTCACCGACGAAGCCTACGAAACCGTGCGTGGCTACAACCAGCCCGGGCGCGGCGTGTTCGTGACGCTGCGCTGGGCGCCCAAGTGATCACCGCCAAGTAAATTCCCCCAATGCCCGCCGACTTCTCCCGCGCCCCGAGCGGCCCGCAACGCATCGTCTGTCTGACCGAGGAGACCACCGAGTGGCTCTATCTGCTGGGTCAGGAGGCGCGCATCGTGGGCATCTCGGGCTACACCGTGCGCCCACGCCGGGCGCGCGAGGAGAAGCCGCGCGTGAGCGCCTTCCTGAGCGCGAAGATCGACAAGATCCTGGCGCTGGAGCCGGACTGCGTGTTCGGGTTCTCCGACCTGCAGGCCGACATCGCATCGGCGCTGGTCCGCGCCGGTGTGCAGGTGACGGTGTTCAACCAACGCAGCGTGGCGCAGATCTTCGACATGCTGCTGCAGGTGGCGGCGCTGGTGGGTGAGGCCGAGCGGGGCATGGCCTGGATCGCGCGCACGCAGGCGCGGCTTGCCGGGATGGCCGCCGCCGCATCGGCCTTGCCGCGGCGGCCGAAGGTGTACTTTGAGGAATGGGACGAGCCCTGCATCAGCGGCATCCGCTGGGTGTCGGAGCTGATGGGCATCGCCGGCGGTGACGATTGTTTCCCCGAGCTGGCGGCCATGCCCATGGGCAAGGACCGCATCATCGGCGAGCCCTTTCGAATCGTCGAACGCGCGCCCGACATCGTCGTCGGCTCCTGGTGCGGCAAGAAGTTCCGCCCCGAGCGGGTGGCGGCGCGCCCGGGCTGGCAGGACGTGCCCGCGGTGCGCGACGGCGAGCTGCACGAGATCAAGTCGGCCGACATCCTGCAGCCCGGGCCGGCCGCGCTCACCGATGGTGTCGAGCAGCTGCACCGCATCGTCATGGCCTGGGGCGCGCGCCATGGCTGAGGCCATCACCACCGAGCTGATTCTGGGCGGCCAGAAAAGCGGCAAGTCACGCCTGGCGGAATCGCGCGCCCAGGCCTGGCTGGCGGCCAGCCCGGCGCACCGGGCAACCTTCGTGGCCACGGCCGTGCCGGGCGACGCCGAAATGGGCGAACGCATCCGCCGTCACCAGCAAGACCGCGCGGCGCGCCTGCCCGGCATCGGCTTGATCGAGGAACCCTTGCGCCTGGCCGACGCCATCGCGCGCGCCAGCCGCGCCGACACGCTGGTGCTGGTGGATTGCCTGACGCTGTGGCTCACGCACCACCTCATGCCGATGCGCTCGGGGCCGTCGACCATGTCGCCGCAAAAGCTCATCGACGGGCTGTGCGACAGCTTGCGCCGCGTCCCCGGGCCGGTGGTGCTGGTGAGCAACGAGATCGGTCTGGGCGTGGTGCCACTGGGCGCCGAGGTGCGCGGCTTCGTGGACACGCTGGGGCGCCTGAACCAGGCAGTGGCTGCCATTTGCCCGCGCGTGACTTTGATGGCCGCCGGCCTGCCCTTGGGTTTGAAAACACCATGAAGCGACTCGTCTGCCTGCTGTTGATGTGCTGCTGCCTGGGCGCGCAGGCCGAGGTGCGCGTGGTCGACGACCGTGGTGCTACGGTGGTGTTGGCGGCGCCGCCGCAACGCATCGTGAGCCTGCTGCCATCGCTGACCGAGACGGTGTGCGCGCTCGACCAGTGCGCGCTCCTGGTTGGGGTGGACCGCTACTCCAACTGGCCTGCCGCCGTGCGCGCCTTGCCCCAGGTGGGCGGCGGCATTGACCCGCAGATCGAAGCCATCGTCGCCTTGCGGCCGGACGTGGTGTTGCTGGCCACGTCGTCTCGCGCGGCGGCGCGTCTTGAAGCGCTGGGGCTGAAGGTGGTGGCGCTTGAGCCCAAAACCCACGCCGACATGCGACGGGTGCTCGAGCGCATGGGCGCGCTGCTGGGCGTGAACGATGCGGGCCAGGTGTGGCGTGCCATCGACGCGGGGGTGTCGGCGGCGGCGCAGTCGTTGCCGCCGGTGCTGCGCAGCACGCGGGTGTATTTCGAAGTCAACAGCGGGCCCTATGGCGCGGGGGCCTCATCTTTCATTGGCGAGACGCTGACGCGGCTGGGGGTGCAGAACATATTGCCGGCCGAGCTCGGGCCGTTTCCCAAGCTCAACCCCGAGTTCGTGGTGCGCGCCAACCCCGACCTGATCATGATCGGCGCGCGCAATGCACAGGCCCTGCAGCAGCGCCCGGGCTGGGGCGCCATTCGCGCGGTGCGCGAGCAGCGGGTGTGTGTGTTCGCGCCGGCACAGGCCGACATCCTGGTGCGCCCCGGCCCCCGCATGGCCGAAGGTGCGCAGCTGATGGCGCGCTGCCTGCGCGAGCACGCGCCAGGGGCTGCCCGATGAGCCTCACGCGTCCGCGTCACCTGGCGCTGTTGTTGGTGCTGCTGAGTGTGGTGCTGTGGGTGCTGGGCGTGGGCGTGGGCAGCACCGGCTTTGACGGCGTGTGGTCCACGCTGATGCAGGCGCAGCACGATCCGGTGACCCGCCAGATCGTGTGGGACATCCGCTTGCCGCGCACGCTGGGTGCCTGGTGCGCGGGCGCCTTGCTGGGCCTGGGTGGCGCGGTGGCGCAAGGTTTGTTTCGCAACCCCCTGGCCGACCCTTACCTGCTGGGCAGCGCGGCCGGCGCATCGCTGGGCGTGTCGCTGGCGCTGGCGCTCATGGGTGGCGCGGCCGGCATGCTGGGCGGGGCCGGCACCGCGGCAGCGGTGTCGGTGTACTCGGGCGATTGGGCGGTGCGCCTGGGCCTCACGGGTGCGGCCTTTCTGGGTGCGGTGGGCGCGGTGCTGCTCACGCTGATGCTGGCGCGCGGTGTGCAGCACACGCTGCGCCTGCTGCTGGCGGGCGTGATCGTGGGCGTGGTGCTGGGCGCGTTCACCTCGCTGGTGCTGATCTTTTCACCCGACTCGCTGCAGGCCATGCAGGCGTTCCTGCTTGGCTCGACCGGCTTCGTCGGTTGGTCGGCCATGGCCTTGATGGCCGTGGTGTGGGGCCTGTGCCTGGCGCTGGCCTGGGCCCTGGCGCGCGTGCTCGATGGCCTGGCGCTGGGCGAATCCACCGCGCTGAGCCTGGGCCTGCCGCTGGCGCCATTGCGCGCCGCGCTGGTGGCGGTGCTGGCCCTGGCCACCGGCACGGCGGTGGCGCAAACCGGTTTGATTGCCTTCGTGGGGCTGGCCGCGCCGCACCTGGTGCGTGCCGCCGTCAAGACCACGCACAGCCGCCTGATGCCCCTGGCCAGCCTGATGGGCGCGGTCTTGCTGGCGGGCGCCGACGTGCTGGCGCGCGGCGTCATCGCGCCGCAGGAGCTGCCGGTGGGTGTGCTCACCGCGGTGCTCGGTGGCGGGTACCTGCTGTACCTGATGCATCGGCGCGTGAGCGGCGGAGGGCTGTCATGACGGCGGCCTTTGCGGTGAGCGGCCTGCATGCCCGCCTGGGCGAGGCCGAGGTGCTGCATGGCATCGACCTCGAGCTGGCACCGGGGCGCTGGACCAGTGTGGTCGGCCCCAATGGCGCGGGCAAGTCGACGCTCTTGCGCGTGCTGGCGGGGCTGCTGGCGCCGTCGGCCGGCACGGTGCAGCTGCGGGGGCGGGCACTGGCGCAATGGCCCCGCCGCGAGCGGGCGCGCCACCTGGCCTGGCTGGGGCAGAACCAGGACGCCGGAGAAGACCTGCGCGTGATCGACGTGGCCATGCTGGGCCGGCTGCCGCAACAGGCCTGGCTGGGTTCGCCGAGTGCGCAGGACCACACCGCCGTGGAACAGGCCTTGCGCGCCACCCAGGCCTGGGACTGGCGCGAGCGCGCCCTCGGGTCGCTCTCGGGCGGCGAGCGCCAGCGGGTGCTGCTGGCGCGTGCGCTGGCGGTGCAGGCGCAGGTGCTGCTGATGGACGAACCGCTGGCCAACCTCGACCCGCCCCACCAGGCCGACTGGCTGCAGCTGGTGCGCGATCTGGTGCAGCACGGGCACACCGTGGTCAGCGTGCTGCACGAGATTGGCCTGGCCCTGCACGCCGACGACGTGGTCGTGATGCGCGAAGGCCGGCTGGCCCACCACGGTGCCAGCGGCGACGCGGCCACCCACGGCGCGCTTGAAGCGGTGTTCGACCACCGCATCCACATCCAGGCCGTGGGCGCGCAATGGACCGCGCTGCCCAGGCTGCAGACCGGAGAAGCCCATGCAGATTGAGACACCGCCGAGCGAGAAGCCTTACGACAAGCCCGAGGGCGAACGCCGCGGCCTGGTGATCGTGCACACCGGTGACGGCAAGGGCAAAAGCACGGCGGCCTTCGGCCTGGCGCTGCGAGCGTTCGGGCGCACGCATGTGCACGGCAAAGGGGTGCGCATCTTCCAGTTCATGAAGGTGCCTACAGCGCGCTTTGGCGAGCACCGCATGTTCGAGCAGCTTGGCCTGCCGATCGAAGGGCTCGGCGATGGCTTCAGCTGGAAGAGCCAGGACCTGGAGCGCTCGGCGCAACTGGCGCGCGACGGCTGGGAGCGGGCGCGCGCGGCCATCCTGAGCGGCGAGCACTTCATGGTGGTGCTCGACGAACTCACCTACCCGCTGATCTATGGCTGGCTGCCGCTGCCATGGGTGATCGACGCCCTGCAGCAACGCCCGCGCGATGTGCACGTGGTGATCACCGGCCGGCGCTGCCCGCCGGAACTGATCGAACTGGCGGACACCGTGACCGAGATGACCAAGGTCAAGCACGCCTTCAACGCGGGCGTGCCGGCCCAGCGCGGCATCGAGGACTGATGGTCGAGGGCCTGCTGAGCGTGGCGGTGGCGCTGGCGATCGACCGCTGCTGGGGTGAGCCGCGGGCCGCGTGGCACCCGGTGGTCTGGATGGGGCGGCTGCTGTCGGCGATGGGCCGTCGGGTGGCGCCGGTGCGTGAACAGGCGCGCGCGGTTTTCGGTCTGCGCGAATGGTTGTCGGGCGTGGTGGCCTGGGCCTTGGGCGCCACGCTGGTGGTGGCGCTGGCCTGGGCCGTGCAATGGCTGGTCGCTCCGCTGGGTAACTGGGGGTCTGCGCTGCTGCTGGGTGTGTGCCTCAAGCCCCTGCTGGCCTGGCGCTGCCTGCGCGAAGAGGTGGCCTCGGTCGAGCAGGCACTGGCGCAGTCGCTGGTCGCCGGGCGCGAGCGTCTGTCCTGGCTGGTGAGCCGCGACACCGCTGCGCTGGACGCGGCGGCGGTGCGCGAAAGCGCCATCGAATCGCTGGCGGAGAACCTCAACGATTCGGTGGTGGCGCCGTTGTTGTGGTTTGCGATCGCGGGCCTGCCGGGCGCGGCCTTGTACCGCTGGGCCAACACGGCGGACGCGATGTGGGGCTACGACGGCCTGCGCCGCGACGCCCAGGGCCTGGCGCGCGACTGGACCTGGGCCGGCCAGTGGGCCGCGCGGGTCGACGACGTGTTGTCGTGGGTGCCGGCGCGTATCACGGCCGTGCTGCTGATGCTGGCCGGCGGCGCCGGGCGAGGGTGGGGCGCCTTGTGGCGCGAGGCGCGCCGCACACCGTCGCCCAACAGCGGCTGGCCCATGGCGGCCCTGGCGCTGGTGCAAGGCCTGCGACTGCGCAAGCCGGGCGTCTACACACTGCACGCGACGGGACGATCGCCCACGGAGGGCGATGTGGCGTTGGCGATTGCACTGGGCTCGCGCGCGCTGTGGCTGGGTGGCGCGCTGTGGGTGGTGGCCGTGTGTTCGTTGGTTGCGGTGGGCGCCTGGCGATGAGCGTGATCGGCCTTGACTCTGTGCACGGTGGCGCCGACGCGCTCGGTGTGCCCATGCACGACTTCTCGACGAATGCGAACGCCTGCGGCCCTTGCCCTGTGGCGCTGGCCATGGTGCGCGACGCCGACCCGACGCACTACCCCGACCCCGCGGCCACCCATCTGCGGACCGCGCTGGCGGCCCTGCACCAGGTGGACCCGCGGCGCGTGCTGCTGCTGGCCAGCGCCAGCGAAGGCATCCAGCGCCTTACCGCCTGGGCCGCACAATCGGCCGGGGCGAGTGTGTGGTTGCCGCCGCACCACTACGGCGATTGCGCGCGCGCGGCCCTGGCCTGGCGTCTGCCGCGTGCTGCGCGGGCCGAGGATGCGCGCCTGATCTGGGCCTGTGAGCCGTCGACGCCGCTGGGGCAAGCTGACGAAGGCCTGGCGCAGCGCGTGCACGGTCTGCGCGACGGGCAGACCCTGGTGCTCGACCGCGCCTACGCACCGCTGCGGCTGCAAGGCGAGTCATCGCTCGCCGCGAGTGTGCTGGATCGGATCTGGCAACTCTGGTCGCCCAACAAGGCGCTTGGCATGACGGGTGTGCGCGGGGCCTATGCCATTGCGCCCACGCAATCGGGCGACGCCTTGGGCGCCTTGCATGCCTTGGCGCCCTCATGGCCGCTCGGCGCGCACGCAGAGGCCATGCTGAGGGCCTGGTCGCTGCCCGAGGTGCAGGCCTGGGTGCACGGCTGCGCCGACTCTCTGCGCGGCTGGAAGCAGCGCCAGCAAGCGGTCTGCGAATCGCTGGGCTGGCAGGTGCTGCCCAGCGAGGCCAACTACTTTGTTGCCCGCTTGCCGGGCGAACAACCAACCCGGCGGCTGGACGCGCTGCGGCGCCACCACGGCGTCAAGCTGCGCGACTGCGCCTCGTTCGGCCTGCCCGGCCATGTGCGGCTGGGCGTGCGTGCGCCGGCCTCGCAAGATGCCCTGCTGGCTGCCTGGAACCACTCACACGAGGGCGACAATGCCCCCGCTCCGGAGACCCGATCACCATGACCACCGACACCCTCAAGGAACAGACCGTCCGCCTGCACACGAGCCGAGCGCCCGACACGCAGGCGCGGCGCTGGCAGGTCGAGGCCATCGAAGCCCTGTTCGACCTGCCGTTTGCCGACCTGCTGCACCGCGCACAGACCGTGCACCGTGAGCACCACAACCCGCAGGAGATCGAGCTCGCCACGCTCTTGTCCGTCAAGACCGGCGGCTGCCCCGAGGACTGCGGTTACTGTCCGCAGTCGGTGCACCACGACACGGGCGTGGCGGCCGCCAAGTTGATGGACGTCGAGGCGGTGCGCACGGCGGTGCGCGCAGCGCGCTCGGCCGGCGCCACGCGCTTTTGCATGGGCGCTGCCTGGCGCGCACCCAAGGACCGCGACGTCGCCGCAGTGGCCGAACTGGTGCGCGTGGTCAAGGCCGAGGGGCTGGAGGCCTGCGCCACCCTGGGCATGCTCGACGAGGGCCACGCCGAACAGCTGCGCGACGCGGGCCTGGACTTCTACAACCACAACCTCGACAGCGACCCCGGCTTCTACGGCGACATCATCAGCACGCGCGACTACCAGGACCGCCTCGACACCCTGCAACGTGTGCGTGGCGCGGGCGTGAAGGTCTGCTGCGGCGGCATCGTCGGCATGGGCGAGTCGCGCCGCCAGCGAGCGGGCCTGGTGGCACAGCTGGCCAACCTGACGCCCGACTACCCGGAGTCGGTGCCCATCAATCACCTGGTCAAGGTCGCGGGCACGCCGCTGGCCGATCAGCCCGATCTCGACCCCTTCGAGTTCGTGCGCACCATCGCGGTGGCGCGCATCACCATGCCGCGCGCCAAGGTGCGCCTGTCGGCTGGGCGGCAGCAGATGGGCGAGGCGGTGCAGGCGCTGTGCTTCCTGGCCGGTGCCAACAGCATCTTCTACGGCGACAAGCTGCTCACCACCGGCAACCCCGACGTGGACGCCGACCGCGCCCTGCTGGCCCGCCTGGGCCTGCGCGCAAGACAGGGCTGACGCCATGGCAGCGGTGTGCGTGATGGTGCTGGGCACCAGCAGCGGGGCCGGCAAGAGCTGGCTGGCCACCGCACTGTGCCGCCATTACGTGCGCCAGGGCCTCAAGGTGGCGCCGTTCAAGGCCCAGAACATGAGCAACAACGCCCGGGTGGTGCAGGGCGGTGAGATCGGCAGTGCGCAGTACTTTCAGGCGCTCGCGGCGCGCGCCATGCCTGAGGTGCGCATGAACCCGGTGCTGCTCAAACCCGAGGCCGACACGCACAGCCAGTACGTGCTGATGGGGCGAGTGGACCCGGCGTTGACCGCCTTGCCCTGGCGCGAGCGCGGTGAACGCGCCTGGCCCACGGTGCGACAGGCGCTGCACGAACTGATGGCCGAGAACGACGTGGTGGTGATCGAGGGCGCGGGCTCGCCCGCCGAGATCAACCTGATGGCCAACGACATCGTCAACCTGCGTGTGGCGCGAGAAGCCAACACCCGTTGCCTGCTGGTCACCGACATCGACCGGGGTGGCGCCTTCGCCCACCTCTACGGCACCTGGGCCTTGCTGGCCGAGTCCGATCGGGCGCGACTGCGGGGCTTCGTGCTCAACAAGTTTCGCGGCGATGCGGCGCTGCTGGCGCCGGGCCCCGAGCAGTTGCAGCAACTCACGGGCGTGCCCACGGTGGCCGTGGTGCCCATGCAGTGGCAGCACAGCCTGCCGGAAGAGGATGGCGTGTTCGACGACCGCGGGCATGCCACCGGCGCGGTGCACACCACGGTGGCGGTGGTGGCCTGGCCGCGCATCAGCAACCTCGACGAGTTTCAGCCACTCAAGAACGTGCCTGGCGTGCGCCTGCAGTGGGTGCGCGCCCCGGGCGACGCGCCGCGGGCGGACGTGATCGTGTTGCCGGGCAGCAAGTCCACCGCGGCCGATCTGGCCTGGTTGCGCGAACAAGGCCTGGACCGCTGGGTGAGCGAGCACGCCGCGCGCGGTGGCCGGGTGCTGGGCATCTGCGGTGGTTTGCAGGTGCTGGGCGAGGCCCTGATCGACACCGAGGGCATCGACGGCAACGCACCGGGCCTGGGTTTGCTGCCGCTGGTGACGAGCTTTGCGCGCGAGAAGACCGTGCGCCACACGGTGGCCAGTTTTTCGCCGCTGCCCGGTGCCTGGTCGGCGCTGTCGGCCGTTGCGGTGGCCGGCTACGAGATTCACCACGGCCAGACGGCACCGCACCCGGCCATGCTCGCGGCCGGTGCTCAGGTGCGGGAGGTCATGCCCGGCCTGGCCTGGTGCAACGGCGCTGGCAACGTGCTTGGCGTGTACCTGCACGGCCTGTTTGAAGATCCCCGGGCGCTGCAGGCCTTGTTCGGCGCCCAAGTGCCGACGCTGGACACCGTGTTCGACCGCCTGGCCGATGCGCTGCAGGCCCACTGTCGGCCGGGCGTGCTCGATGCGTTGGTCGCGCCCTGATATCTGTAGGAGAACCTGATGACCCTCTCGAGCGTGCCCGCCGTCGATGACCTGCACGATGACGCACTGGCCACCGCCTTGCAACGCGCCATGGACAGCAAGACCAAGCCGCTGGGTTCGCTGGGGCAGATCGAGCGGCTGGCCCAACGCCTGGGCGCCATCCTGGGCACGCCCTCGCCCCGACTGCTGCAACCGCAGATGCTGGTGTGCGCGGGCGACCACGGCCTGGCGGCGCGCGGCGTGTCGGCCTACCCCAGCGACGTGACCTGGCAGATGGTGGAGAACTTTCTGGCCGGTGGCGCGGCCGTGAGCGTGCTCGCGCGCCAGCACGGGCTGGCGCTGACCGTGGTGGACTGCGGCGTGCGTCACCCCTTCGCGCCGCGCCCGGGCTTGCTGGTGCGCAAGGTCGCCGAGGGCACGGCCGACGCGCTGGCGCAAGCGGCCATGAGTGCCGAACAGTGCGACACCGCCATCGCCAACGGCATGGCGATCGTGAAGGACCTGCCCGGCAACGCGCTGTTGCTGGGTGAGATGGGCATCGGCAACACCTCGGCGGCATCGCTGCTGCTGGCGCGCCTGGCCGGGCTGGCCGTGGCCGACGTCACCGGCGCTGGCACCGGGCTCGATGCCGAGGCCGTGCAACGCAAGGTCGCCGTGCTGCAAGCGGTGCTTCAACGGCACCCCGATGCGGTGGCGCCCCTGTCGGCACTGGCCGCGTTCGGCGGCTTCGAGATCGCGACGCTGGTGGGCGCCGTGTTGCAGGCCGCGGCCGAACGCCGGGTGATCGTGGTTGACGGCTTCATCGCCAGCAGCGCGGTGCTCGTGGCCGCGCGGCTGCGCCCTCATGTGCTGCAGCGGTGTGTGTTCGCGCACCGCTCGGGCGAGCGCGGCCATGCGCTCATGCTGGCCCACCTGCGTGCCGAGCCGCTGCTTGACCTGGGCCTGCGCCTGGGCGAAGGATCCGGCGCGGCGCTGGCCTGGCCGCTGCTGGTGAGCGCCTGCGCCTTGCTGGGCGAGATGGCCAGCTTTGACAGCGCCGGGGTGTCTGGTGCGACTACCGACGTGGGTGCCCGCGAGAAGGCCTGAACGTGTCCTTGAGCCGCTTTCTGCGCCACTACCTGCTGGCACTGCAGTTCTTCAGCCGTGTGCCGGTGACCGGGCGCCTGGCGGACTGGGTGGGTTTCAGCCCGGCCATGTTGCGCGCCAGTGCGGCGCATTTTCCGGGCGTGGGCTGGCTGGCGGGCGTGTGGATGGGCGGGGTCTTCTTTGCCTTGCAGTGGTGTCTGCCGCCGTTGCCCGCTTCACCCTGGGTGGCGGCGGTGGGCGCCACCATCGCCGGTGTGCTGTTCACGGGCGCCTTCCACGAGGACGGTCTGGCCGACCTGTTCGATGGCCTTGGGGGCAGCGCCGATCGTGCCCGCGCGCTGGAAATCATGAAGGACTCGCGCATCGGCAGTTTCGGTGCCATCGCGCTGGTGCTGGCACTGCTGGCCAAGGTGAGCTTGCTGGTGCTGCTGGCGCAAAGCGACGCCCTGCGCGCAGTGGTCGCGGTGTTTGCGGCGCAGGTGGTGTCCCGCGCGATGCCGCTGCTGGTCATCTACACGCTGCCACACGTGGGCGATGCGGCCGGCTCCAAGAGCAAACCGCTGGCCGACAGCCTGTCGCCGGGCGCGCTGCTGGCCGCCGGCCTGTGGACGGCGCTGGCCATGTGCCTGGTGGTGTGGCTGTACCCGACCACGCCTTGGTGGTCGGCGACACTGGGCGCCTTGCTCGGCACGGCCTGGATGCGGGGCTGGCTGCAACGCCGCCTGCAGGGTTTCACCGGCGATGGCCTGGGGGCGACACAACAGGTGAGCGAACTGCTGTTCTACTTGGCACTTGCACTGAGCCTATGAAACTCTGGTTGATCCGCCATGCCGCCGTGGCCTTGCCTGATGGGCTTTGCTACGGCATCACCGACGCACCGGCCCGCGCCGAGGCGACGGTGGCGGCTGCGCAGGCCGCTGCCGCGGCCTTGCCGCGCTTCGTGCCGCTGTGGGTGTCGGGCCTCACGCGCGCCCAGCAACTGGCTGCGGTGCTGCAACGCGAGCGGCCCGACCTGGGCGCCGCGCGGGTGGATACCCGATTGAACGAAATGGACTTCGGTCGCTGGGAAATGCAGCCCTGGGCGGCGGTGCCGCGCGCGGCCTTCGACGACTGGATGGCCGACTTCGCGCTGCACCGTTTCGGGGGCGAGGAGTGCACGCAGCAGGTGATCGACCGGGTGGCCTCACTGGTGCTGGAACTGCACGGCGCCGGCATTCGCGAGGCGGCCTGGGTGACGCACGCGGGTGTGATCCGCGCCGCCAGCTACCTGAAGGCCCATGGGCCGCGTCGGATCGGATCGGCTTCCGAATGGCCGCGAGAGGCGCCCGCGCAGGGTGAGCTGCAGGTCATCGAGTTCTGAGCCTGAGGTCGCTGTGCCGCGGGTCTCAGGCGGCAGTCTTGGGCGAATAGTCGCAATACGCCGCCACCGAGCAGCGGTGGCACTGCGGCTTGCGCGCCAGGCACACATAGCGCCCGAGCAGGATCAGCCAGTGATGCGAGTCCACGGCGTAGGCTGGCGGCACCCGCTTCATCAACTGCTGCTCCACCGCGAGCGGCGTCTTGCCCGGCGCGAGGCCGGTGCGGTTGCTGACCCGGAAGATGTGCGTGTCCACCGCCATGGTTGGCTCGCCAAAGGCCACGTTGAGCACCACGTTGGCTGTCTTGCGGCCCACGCCGGGCAGGGCTTCCAGCGCTTCGCGCGTGTGCGGCACCTCACCGCCGTGGCGCTCCACCAGGATGCGGCAGGTCTCCATCAGGTGCCTGGCCTTGCTGCGAAAGAGGCCGATGGTCTTGATGTGGTTCTCCAGGCCTTGCAGCCCGAGGTCCAGGATGGCCTGCGGCGTGTTGGCCACGGGGAAGAGCTTGCGCGTTGCCTTGTTGACGCTCACATCGGTGGCCTGGGCCGACAGCAGCACTGCGGCCAGCAATTCGAACACGGTGGTGTATTCGAGCTCGCTCTGTGGGTGGGGGTTGGCCGCGGCCAGGGTGGCGAAGAAGGGGGCTATGTGATCGCGCTTCATGGCGGCGGAGTCTAGGGTGTCGTTCGAGCAGGACGAAACCGCCCGGTTTGGTGACAATGCGGGCTTTGCTCCAACAGGTCGCCTTGCCCATGCCTTTCACCACGCCGTTTGCCGATCGCCTCAACAACGTCGAAACCTCCGCCATCCGCGAGCTGTTCAAGCTGCTGGGCAAGCCCGGAATCATCAGCTTTGCCGGTGGCTTCCCGGACAGCGCGCTGTTCGACGTCGACGGCATCCGCGAGGCGGTCAACGCGGCGCTGAGCGAGGAGCCGGGCGCGGCGCTGCAGTATGGCGCGACCGAAGGGCACGGCCCGCTGCGCGACCAGCTGGCGGCCTTCATGGCCAGCAAGGGCGCGCGTGGCGTAACCGCCAACGACCTGATCGTCACCACCGGCAGCCAGCAGGCGCTGGACCTGCTGGGCAAGACCCTGATCTCGCCCGGCGACAAGGTCATTGTCGAAGGCCCCACCTTCCTCGCCACCATTCAGTGCTTCCGCCTGTACGGCGCCGACCTCATCACCGTGCCAGTGGACGGGCAGGGTGCGCAAACCGACAGGCTGGCCGAGCTGATTGCCGAGCACAAACCCAAGTTCGTCTACCTCATCCCCACCTTCGGCAACCCCAGCGGTGCCCTGATGCCGCTGGCACGCCGCAAGGCGGTGCTGGCAGCGGCGGTCAAGCACCAGACGCTGATCGTGGAAGACGACCCCTATGGCGACCTGTACTTTGGCGAGGCACCGCCGCCCAGCCTGCTGGCGCTGTCGGCCGACGTGCCGGGTGCGCGCGATCTGATCGTGCACTGCGGCTCGCTGAGCAAGGTCCTCAGCCCGGGCCTGCGCGTGGGCTGGATGGTGGCGCCGGCCGAGCTGCTGGCCAAGGCCACCATGTGCAAACAGTTCAGCGACGCGCACACCAGCACCTTTGCCCAGGCCACTGCGGCGCAATACCTCAAGGCCGGTCGCATGCCGGCCACGCTGGACCGCGTACGCCGCGTCTATGCCGAGCGTGCCACCGCCATGACGACCGCCCTGCGGCGCGAGTTGGGCGACGCCATTTCGTTTGTCGATCCGCAAGGCGGCCTGTTCGTCTGGGCCAGCCTGACCGGCGTGGGCGGCAAAGTGGCCGACGGTGCGGCCTTTGCCAAACAGGCCATTGAGCAGGGCGTGGCCTTTGTGCCTGGCGCGCCGTTCTTTGCCAGCCAGCCGGTGAACGCCACGCTGCGCTTGAGTTTTGCCACCGCTCCGATCGACAAGATCGAAGAGGGCATTGCCCGGCTGGGAAGGGCGCTATGACCGAAGCGGCGCCGGCGGACACGCCCGACTCCCCCGACACCGTGCCCGGGCCGGCGCCCGAGCTGGTGATCGACGATGTCGATGTGTTCATCGACGGGCGTGGCGCCGATACCCTGGTGATGTTGCATGGCTGGCCCGACACGCCAGCGCTGTGGGACACCACCGTGGCCTCGTTGGGTGAACACTTTCGCTGCGTGCGGTTTCACTTGCCGGGGTTCGACCTGACCAAGGGGCTGCGGCCAAGCTCGGTGGATGAGGTCTGCGACCTGGTGCTGGCCATCGTTGATGCCGCCAGCCCGGGGGTGCCGGTGACCCTGGTGTTGCACGACTGGGGTTGCGTGTTCGGCTGTGAGTTCGCTGCCCGGCACCGTGATCGCGTGGCGCGCATCGTCTGCGTGGACGTGGGCGATCACAACAGCGGCGAGTACATGCGTGGCCTCGGGGTGCGCGAGAAACTCATGATCGCCGGTTACCAGATCTGGCTGGCGCTGGCCTGGCAGCTGGGCGAGCGCCTTCCCGCACTGGCCAACCGCATGACGCGCTGGATGGCGCGCAGCATTGGCTGTCGCAACGATCCCCAGTCCATGGGCTGGGAAATGAACTACCCCTATGCCATGACCTGGTTCAAGGCGTTTGGCGGTATGCGTGGGCTGGCACCAGTGGACAAGCTCATCGGCGAGCAACTGCCGGGCTTGTACGTGTACGGCCGGCGCAAGCCGTTCATGTTCCATTCGAGCCGCTGGGTGCGCCACCTCAATCGCACTACAGGCTGCGCGGCCAAGTCGCTGGACACCGGCCACTGGGTGATGCGCCAGAAGCCGGCCGAGTTCAACGCGGTCGTGAAGGACTGGTTGCTGGGGCCGACTCAGCCCAAGCCCAAGGCCTGAGCCACTTTGCGGGCCGCCCAGGCGTCATTGGCGGCGTACAGGATCTGCGATTCGCTGAGGGTGCGCGCCGACCAGTTGCTGGTGGCGGCCTTCTTGCTCTTGGCAAAGCGTTGCCCGAACAACACCGCCACCGCCGCTTTCACGCCCATGTCCTTGCGGTAGCCGCGTTCTCGGAACACGGCGTTGAGCTCCAGCACGCCCGCCGCCTCCACGCCCAGCTTGCTGCGGATGCGCAACTGGTCGTCGCGCAAGCCAAAGCCGGCTTTGCGTGTCGTGGGCAAGGCCAGCAGGCGAGCGACTTCAGTGCGGCAGGCGGTGTCGTGCAGCAAAAACACCCAGGCGTGGTTCAGCGTGGCCAACTGCACCACGTGCGGACCGTCCGACACCTGGTCTTTCAGGAAGGTCGGGCGCGACTCGGTGTCGAACCCCCACCAGCCGTCGTCCTGCAGGGCGCGTGCTGCCGCCTGGGCCTGCGCGGCGGTCTGCACCAGCGTGATCGCGGCCAGGTCGAGCGATGGGAACGGAGGCAGGGCGTCGATGGCCTCCTTGCTGGGCGTGGGTTGGGTCTCTCGCTGGGTCATGGCGCGCCAGCATAGCGGGTGGGGGCTTGGCGCAGCCGGCACAATCACGCGATGCCCACGCCCACGCTGCCTGAAGCCACCGCCGAGTCGCCCCCGGAAGGCGAATTCGTCCAGTTCCCCGGCTCGCCCTTTGAGCTGTTCCTGCCGTACCCGCCGGCAGGGGACCAACCCGAAGCCATCGCGCAACTGGTGGAGGGCATTGAGGATGGCGAAGTGTTCCAGACCCTGCTGGGTGTGACCGGCTCGGGCAAGACATTCACCATGGCCAACGTGATCGCGCGCGTGGGCCGCCCGGCGATCGTGTTTGCGCCCAACAAGACGCTGGCGGCGCAGCTCTACAGCGAGTTCCGCGAGTTCTTCCCGAAGAACGCGGTCGAGTACTTCGTCAGCTACTACGACTACTACCAGCCCGAGGCCTATGTGCCGCAGCGCGACCTGTTCATCGAAAAGGACAGCGCGATCAACGAGCACATCGAGCAGATGCGCCTGAGCTGCACCAAGAGCATCCTGGAGCGGCGCGATGTGCTGATCGTGGCGACCGTGTCGGCGATCTACGGTATTGGCAAACCCGAGAGCTACCACCAGATGGTGATGACGCTGCGGGTGGGCGACAAGCTGGGCCAGCGCGATGTCATCGCCCAGCTGGTGCGCATGCAATACACCCGCAACGAGATGGATTTCGGCCGCGGCAAGTTCCGCGTGCGGGGAGACACCATTGACGTTTTTCCGGCCGAGCATTCCGAGATGGCGATCCGCATCGAGTTGTTCGACGACGAGATCGAAAGCCTGCAGTTGTTCGATCCGCTCACCGGCAAGGTGCGCCAGAAGATTCCGCGCTTCACCGTGTTCCCGAGCAGTCACTACGTGACGCCGCGAGAGCAGGTGCTGCAGGCGGTGGAATCGATCAAGCTCGAACTCGACCAGCGCCTGAAGGAGCTGGTGGGCATGGGCAAGCTGGTCGAAGCGCAGCGGCTGGAGCAGCGCACGCGGTTCGATCTGGAAATGCTCAGCGAAGTCGGGCATTGCAAGGGCATCGAGAACTACACGCGACACCTCTCGCAGGCACGACCCGGCGATCCACCTTCGACCCTGACCGACTACCTGCCACGCGATGCGGTCATGTTCCTGGACGAGAGCCACGTGCTCATCGGGCAGTTGGGTGGTATGTACAACGGCGACCGCGCGCGCAAGACCACGCTGGTGGAGTACGGCTTTCGCCTGCCCAGTGCGCTTGACAACCGACCGCTCAAGTTCGATGAATTCGAGCAGCGCATGCGGCAGGTGGTGTTCGTGTCGGCCACGCCAGCCGACTACGAGAAGCAGCACGCAGGCAAGGTGGTCGAACAACTGGTGCGCCCCACCGGGTTGGTTGATCCGGAGCTGGAGGTCCGCCCGGCGACGCACCAGGTGGACGACGTGCTGCAGGAGATCCGTGGGCGCGTCGAGCGCAACGAGCGCGTGCTCATCACCACGCTGACCAAGCGCATGGCCGAGCAGCTCACCGACTACCTCAACGAGAACGGGGTAAAAGTGCGCTATCTGCACAGCGACATCGACACCGTCGAGCGCGTGGAAATCATCCGTGACCTTCGCCTTGGCGCGTTTGATGTGCTGGTCGGTATCAACCTGCTGCGCGAGGGCCTGGACATTCCCGAGGTGTCGCTGGTGGCCATCCTCGACGCCGACAAGGAAGGTTTTTTGCGGTCCGAGCGCAGCCTGATCCAGACGATCGGCCGCGCGGCCCGCAACCTCAACGGCAAGGCCATCCTGTATGCCGACCAGGTCACTGCCTCCATGAAGGCGGCCATGGACGAGACAGAGCGCCGTCGCGCCAAACAATTGGCTCACAACCTGGCCCATGGCATATCGCCGCGCAGCGTCAACAAGCGCATCAAGGACTTGATCGACGGCGTGTACAGCGAGAAGGCGGGCAAGGAGGCCGATCGCCTGGCGGCCGAAAGTGCGGCGCGGGCCGAACTTGACGAGCTCAGCGAAAGGGACGTGGCCCGCGAAATCAAGCGGCTGGAAAAACTCATGCTCGAACATGCCCGCAACCTGGAGTTCGAGCAGGCGGCCCAGGTGCGTGACCAATTGGCGCGGCTCAAGGCCCGTGTCTTTGGAGCAGATGGCCACGATCACGTGACCTGATTCG
This sequence comes from Hydrogenophaga sp., assembly GCF_019635465.1. GTDB lineage: Bacteria > Pseudomonadota > Gammaproteobacteria > Burkholderiales > Burkholderiaceae_C > Hydrogenophaga. The sequence continues at coordinate 25,293 of NZ_JAHBZK010000007.1, read as the reverse complement.
ATTGCCGGACGCTATGCCGGCCTGCTGCACTGCCGCATCCGCGGTACAATGCCGAGCAATTCAGTCAGCTTTTCGGGTATACTCGACGGAAACAGTCGGGAACCTGCAGTCGAAGGGGGCCTCCAAGTGGGGCCGGGGCGGTGGAGAACAGCGTCCGCTACGGCAGGGGCCGACGGACATCAACACGACGGTCAAGCCAACGCTCAAGGAGCTTGAAATGCGCCTCACCACGAAAGGCCGCTTTGCGGTCACCGCCATGATCGATCTGGCCCTGCGCCAGAACAACGGCCCGGTCACGCTGGCAGCCATCAGCCAACGCCAGCAAATTTCTCTGTCCTACCTGGAACAGCTTTTCGGCAAGTTGCGCCGACATGAGCTGGTCGAGTCCACCCGCGGGCCGGGCGGTGGTTACACGCTCGGCCGCAAGGCCGCCGACATCACGGTGGCGGACATCATCGTGTCCGTCGACGAGCCCATCGACGCCACACAATGCGGTGGCAAGGAAAACTGCATGGGCGATGGTCAGCGCTGCATGACGCATGAGCTCTGGGCCCAGCTCAACGCCAAGATGGTCGACTTTCTCGACTCGGTGACCCTGCAGTCACTCGTGGACCAACAACTGGCCAAGGGCGTGGTGGTGGAGAACGCTCCCATGATCAAACGCGCCATCTCCAGTCAGCCGGTGGTCAAGCCCATTCGCGTGAACGCCCCCAACTCGGTGTTCGCCCTTGGAGGCGTGGCGCTGTCAAAGTGACACGGGCGGCGGGCTCTGCCCGCTGCAGCCATGGCAGCGCCAGGGGCATTGAAGCCCGTGCGCGCCGTCGCGTCGATGATCGAACGATTTCCACCAGAACGATTCCCCATGAGCACGCCGCACTTTCCGATTTACATGGACTACAGCGCCACCAACCCCTGCGATCCGCGGGTGGTGGACGCCATGATTCCCTGGTTGCGCGAGCACTTCGGCAATCCGGCGTCACGCAGCCATGCCTGGGGCTGGGAAGCCGAGAAGGCGGTTGAAACCGCGCGCGAGCAGGTCGCCGCCCTGATCAATGCCGATCCGCGCGAGATCGTCTGGACCAGCGGCGCTACCGAGTCAGACAACCTGGCGCTCAAGGGCGCAGCCCATTTCTACAAGGGCAAAGGCAAGCACATCATCACGGTCAAGACCGAACACAAGGCCGTGCTCGATACCTGCCGCGAGCTGGAGCGCCAGGGCTTCGAAGTGACCTACCTGGATGTGATGGCCGATGGCCTGGTTGACCTTGATGTGTTCAAGGCGGCGATCCGACCCGACACCATCCTGGCCTCGGTCATGTTCGTCAACAACGAGATCGGTGTGGTGCAGGACATCGCTGCACTCGGCGCGGCTTGCCGCGAAAAGGGCGTGATCTTCCACGTCGACGCGGCACAGGCGACTGGGCGCGTGGACATCGACATGCAGCAACTGCCGGTCGACCTGATGAGCCTGACCAGCCACAAGACCTATGGCCCCAAGGGCATCGGTGCGCTGTATGTGCGTCGCAAACCGCGCGTGCGCATCGAAGCGCAGATGCACGGCGGCGGTCACGAACGTGGCATGCGTTCGGGCACTCTGCCTACCCACCAGATCGTGGGCATGGGCGAGGCCTATCGGATTGCGAAGGCCGAGATGCACGAAGAGAACAAGCGTATCCAAGCCTTGCATGATCGCTTGCTCGATGGCTTGAAGGGCATCGAAGAGGTGTTCATCAATGGGCACGAGACCCGTCGCGTGCCGCACAACCTGAACATGAGCTTCAACTACGTTGAGGGCGAGTCGTTGATCATGGGTATCAAGGGCATCGCGGTGTCGTCGGGTTCGGCCTGCACATCGGCCAGCCTGGAGCCCAGCTATGTGTTGCGCGCCCTGGGCCGCAGCGATGAGTTGGCCCACAGCAGCCTGCGCATGACGATCGGCCGCTGGACGACCGAGGAAGAGATCGATTTCGCCATCCAGACCATCAAGGAGAACGTCGCGAAGCTGCGCGAGCTCTCGCCCTTGTGGGAGATGTTCAAGGATGGCATCGACCTGTCCACCATCCAGTGGGCAGCGCATTGAAGGAGAACAAGCATGGCCTATTCAGAAAAAGTCGTTGATCACTACGAAAACCCGCGCAACGTTGGCTCCTTTGACAAGGGCGACGAATCGGTTGGCACCGGCATGGTGGGTGCGCCGGCCTGCGGCGACGTGATGAAGCTGCAGATCAAGGTGAACCCCAGCACTGGCGTGATCGAAGACGCACGATTCAAGACCTATGGCTGCGGTTCGGCCATCGCGTCCAGCTCACTCGTGACCGAATGGGTCAAGGGCAAGACGCTTGACGAAGCGGCCGCGCTCAAGAACAGCCAGATTGCGGAAGAGCTGGCCTTGCCGCCGGTGAAGATCCACTGCTCGATCCTGGCCGAAGACGCCATCAAGGCGGCTGTGGACGACTACCGCAAGAAGCACGCGAACTGAGCCCATGGCTGTCACGATTTCGGAATCGGCCGCACGGCACGTCACGCGTTACCTCGCCAAGCGGGGAAAGGGTGTGGGTGTTCGGCTCGGCGTCAAAACCACGGGTTGTTCGGGCCTGGCCTACAAGCTCGAGTACGCCGATGAAGTCGCACCCGAGGATGTGGTCTTCGAGGACAACGGCGTGAAGGTGCTGGTTGATCCCAAGAGCCTGGCCTATATCGACGGCACCCAGCTGGATTTCGTCCGCGAAGGCCTCAATGAGGGCTTCAGGTTCAACAACCCCAACGAGCGGGATCGATGCGGCTGCGGTGAGAGTTTCCGCATCTGATTGATTGCACGAGGGAACGACCGCCCGGCAACAGCCTTGGCGGTTTTTCTTTGCCGATGAATCTTCTGTCCAGCGATTTCGAGATTTTCGGTTTGCCCGAGCGCTTTGACGTTGCGCGTGGCGAACTGGACGCGCGTTGGAAGGCCTTGCAGCAGACGGCACATCCGGACCGCCATGCGAGCGCTGATGCGCAGTCCCAGCGTCAGGCCATGCAGTGGTCTGTGCGCATCAACGAGGCCTACCAGCGGTTGAAGGATCCGGTCCAGCGCGCGGCTTACCTGTGCGAGCGCAGAGGGGCTGCCATCGATGCCGAGCGCAACACGGCCATGCCCGGCGACTTTCTGATGCAGCAGCTGGCCTGGCGCGAGGCACTGGACGAAGCGAATGACGCTGGCTCGCTGGAGCGTCTCGCAGACGAAGTGAGCACGGCGCGACGAGGTCGCCTGCTCGCCCTGCAACAGGCGCTGGACATCAATGACGACGCCCCAGAGGCAGCGCGTCAAGTCAGAGCCCTCATGTTCATTGAGCGCTTTGCGCAAGATGTGGAAGACCGCCTCGACCAACTGGGACAATAGCCGGCTTGCCCTTGTACGACACAAAAACGAACCGATGGCGCTCCTGCAGATTTCCGAACCTGGCCAAAGCCTTGATCCTCACCAACGTCGGGTGGCGGTGGGCATAGATCTGGGCACCACCCACTCCCTGGTTGCGGCGGTGCGGCACGGGGTGGCTGAGTGTCTGCCCGATGCGCAAGGGCGCGTGATTCTGCCGAGTGTGGTGCGCTACCTGGAGTCGGCCCGTGGTGGCAGCGGTCGCCAGATTGGCTGGGATGCGCTGGCTGCTCAGGTGGACGATCCGGCCAATACGGTCAGTTCGGTCAAGCGCCTGATGGGCCGGCGCCGCGAACAGGTGGCCGATGTCGACCGCTTGAGCTACGCCGTCGTCGATGAGCAAGGCATGGCGGTGGTCGATACGGTTGCGGGACCGAAGACGCCCATGGAAGTCAGCGCAGAAATCCTCGCCACGCTGCGCTTTCGGGCCGAGGACAGTTTTGACGACGACCTGTTTGGTGCGGTGATCACCGTGCCGGCGTACTTTGATGATGCCCAACGGCAAGCCACCAAGGATGCGGCGCAGTTGGCGGGCATTCATGTGTTGCGTCTGGTCAATGAACCGACTGCCGCCGCCATCGCCTACGGCCTGGACAACGGCAGCGAAGGTGTCTATGCCGTGTACGACCTGGGCGGTGGCACGTTCGACATTTCCATCCTGCGACTGACCCAAGGCGTGTTTGAAGTGCTGGCCACCGGCGGCGATTCCGCGCTGGGTGGCGACGATTACGACCAGGCGCTGGCGGCTTGGGTCCTGGCGCAGCAAGACGCGATGGGTGCGCTGACCGCTGCAGACCGGGCCCGCCTGCACAAGGAGGCGCGGCGCGCGAAAGAGGCGTTGTCCAGTGAGTCAACGGCGGCCTTTCGGGTTGAGGTCAGCGGCAGAGTGATCGAGCAGCTCGTGACGCGTGCCGAATTCGAAGCCTGCACCGCGGCGCTGACCGCGCGCACCATGGCCGCCGTGCGCAAGGCTTTGCGCGACTCGGGTGTGAGCAAGGAAGAGGTTCAGGGCGTCGTGATGGTGGGTGGATCCACCCGCATGCCGGTCGTTCGCGAGACGGTGGGCACCTTCTTCGGCACCGAGCCATTGATCAACCTCAATCCGGACGAGGTGGTGGCCTTGGGCGCTGCGCTTCAGGCCAATGCGCTGGCCGGCAACAGCCAGGACGGCGACTTGCTGCTGCTCGATGTGATTCCCCTGTCTCTTGGCATTGAGACCATGGGTGGCCTGGTTGAACGGATCGTGCCGCGCAACAGCAGCATTCCGACCGCACGAGGTCAGGACTTCACGACCTACCAGGACGGCCAGACTGCGCTGGCCTTGCATGTGGTGCAAGGCGAACGCGATCTGGTGGCCGACTGCCGCAGCCTGGCGCGATTCACGCTGCGCGGCATACCGCCCATGGCGGCGGGCGCTGCGCGCATTCGGGTGACCTTCACGGTAGATGCTGATGGGCTGTTGTCGGTCGCAGCGAAGGAGCTCACCTCGGGCGTTGAAGCCAGCATCGACGTCAAACCCGCGTATGGCCTGAGTGACGAACAGATCGCGACGATGCTGCAGGACAGCTTTGCCACCGCGCAGCAGGACATGCAGGCACGTGCGCTGGTCGAGGCAAGGGTCGACGCCGAGCGCCTGTTGCTGGCCACGCGCTCGGCACTGGCCGCCGACGGCGACCTGCTGTCGGTCCCCGACCGCGAAGGCCTGGACGGCCTGATGGCCGCGCTGGCGTCGGCGGCACAGGGCGAGGATGCGGCGGCCATCGAAGCGGCCAGCCAGGCACTGGCCAAGGGAACAGAGACATTCGCCGCTGAACGCATGAACCGAGGTATTCAGCAAGCGCTGTCCGGCAAAAGAATTGAAGAAGTCTGAGAGACCTTCTCCCCATGCCCACGATCAAAATCCTTCCCCACGCCGAATACGCCCCGCAAGGCAAGACCATCAGCGCACCCGCTGGCACCTCCATTTGCGAGGCCTTGCTGGAGAACGGCGTCAACATCGAACATGCCTGCGACATGAGTTGCGCCTGCACGACTTGCCACGTCATCGTGCGTGAAGGCGCGGGCAGCCTCAATGAGGCGGACGAAGACGAAGAGGATCTGCTCGACCGCGCCTGGGGCCTGGAGCCCCAGTCGCGTCTGTCCTGCCAGGCCATCCTGGCCCAGCAGGACGTCACGATCGAAATTCCCAAGTACTCCATCAACCACGCCAAAGAGAATCATTGACCCCCACGCTCCGCCGCTATGCGGGTCGCTGCCCCGGAGAGGGCTGACCCGACTTGGAGCGGCCCTGCGGAGGATCGATAGCACTCCGGAGAAATGACCTTGCGCCAGATCGTTCTCGATACCGAAACCACCGGCCTGTCTGCGGAGAACGGTGACCGCATCATCGAGATCGGCTGCGTGGAGCTGCTCAACCGCAAGCTCACCGGCAACAACCTGCATCACTACGTCAACCCGGAGCGCGACAGCCACGAAGACGCGCTCAAGGTGCACGGCATCAGCAACGAGTTTCTGCGCGACAAGCCCAAGTTCGCGGCGATCGCCGAGGAACTGGTTGCCTACCTGCGCGACGCTGAAATCATCATCCACAACGCCCCGTTCGATGTCGGCTTCCTGAACAAGGAGTTCGAACGGCTGGGCCTGCCGGCTGTGAAGTCGCTGGTGGGAGGGGTGCTGGACACGCTGGTGATGGCCAAGGAGATGTTCCCCGGCAAGCGCAACGGTCTGGATGCCTTGTGTGATCGGCTCGGGGTCGACAATTCCGGCCGTACCTTGCACGGCGCGTTGCTGGATGCGGAATTGCTGGCCGACGTGTACATCAACATGACGCGCGGACAGGATGCGCTGCTCATCGAGGTGGCCGAATCGGCGGGCGAGGGCAGTGCCGTGGAACAACTGGATCTGAGCCGGTTCGAGTTGCCTGTGCTCCGAGCCAACGACCAGGAAGCGCAGGCCCATGCAGCGGTGCTGGCCGATCTGGACAAGGCAAGCAAAGGCAAGACAGTGTGGCGGCTGTCCGAATCGGTTTGAATATCAGGCTATAATGCGAGGCTTCCGACGGTGCTGATGTCTTTGGCACGGCGCCGATCGGGCGGTTAGCTCAGTGGTAGAGCACTGCCTTCACACGGCAGGGGTCGCAGGTTCGAACCCTGCACCGCCCACCAGGAAACCCCATACAGGTCAAGCCCCTGCGAGAAATCGCCGGGGCTTTGTCTTTTTGGGCGTGACGCGCCCGGCTCAGTTCATCAGTTCGAGCAGCCGATCCAGCCCACCGCTCTCGATGGACACCATGGCTTGCTCGCGCACCTTGGGCTTGGCGTGGTATGCCACGGACAGCCCGGCGGCGCCCATCATCGGCAGGTCGTTGGCGCCGTCGCCCATGGCAATGCACTGGCTGGGTTCAATGCCCAGCAGGGACGCCACCTCAAGCAGCGTGCGGCGCTTTTCTGCGCCATCGCAGATGTCGCCCCAGCTTTGCGTCACCAAGCCACCAGTGAGTTCACCGCAGTTGGGGCCGCTGGCCACCTCGAGGATGTTGGCGCGAACGAAGTCGATGCCCAGGGTGTCGCGTACGCGATGTGCAAAGAAGGTGAAGCCGCCGGACACCAGCAGCACTTTCATGCCCACGGCTTTGCAGGCGCGAATCAACTCGGCCGCGCCAGGATTCAAGCGCAAGCGCTCCACGTAGACGCGCTCCATGTCGGCGATGGTCACACCCCTGAGCAGGGCCACGCGGCGACGCAGGCTGTCTTTGAAATCGGTGATTTCGCCGCGCATGGCCGCCTCGGTGATGGCGGCGACTTCGGCCTTCTTGCCCACCACGTCTGCAATTTCGTCCACGCACTCGATATTGATGAGCGTGGAATCCATGTCGAAGGCGATGAGCTTGAAGTCGGCAAGCTTCAAGGGGGAGGCGATGCCCCGCGAGATCAGACCAGGGCTGTGTTCGATGGCGGCAGACATGCCGCGATTATTGCGGAGCAGGCTGGAGCACCTGGGTCAGCACCCGGATCTGGGCCCGAAGGTCGGGGCCAACACGCTGTGCGATGGTCTGCCCGGCCTCGCCGGTGGCGCCTGCGGCGACCAGGCGTTGGTTCAGTGTGGCTTCATCCACGCCGGCGACCGCAGCGACGCTGGCTACAGGGGCTTCGGCCAGCGCGTGAATGGGTGCCGCGAATCCAGGCTCGGCCTGATCGGCACCCGCCGGGATGAAGCTGACCGCCAGCACCGCGGCAAACAAGGCGATCACCACGCGCCCGGTGGTCTGGGTGAAGTAGCGTTTGAAGGCGGGCAGGTTGAGCAGGATGTGCAGACCAACGCCCACCACCATCGCCCAGCTCAGCCATTCGTGCGCAGTCTTGTTCAGACCGCTGTCGAGGTGAAAGAACATGAGCACGCCAGTGGTGGCGGACAGCAGGAAAGCGCCGATGACCACGGGCGTGATCCATGGGCGCTGGGCATTGAGATTCATGACAGAGACTCCTGAGCGGTACGTGCTTCAAAGTCTGGAGCACGCAGGTGAAGATATTCGGCGCCTGCGTGAAGCGCCGGTAAACCGGCGGCGCATGTAGCACCGATTTGCCCAGCTCTTGACGCGGATCAAGCGGGGGCGGCCGGCTCGGGGTTTCGGATGGGTTGCCCCAGCGCCTTGAGCACGTCGCGCACCAATTGAACGCGGTCTTTCACGTCAGGCAGCGCACGCTCGATGCGTAGCTTTTCGTTGCCGGCGAGCTTGATGTGCCGGTGCTTCTGGATCAGCTCGATGATGCGCATGGGCTCGATCGGCGGATTTGGCCTGAAGGTGACGTTGATGACGCCCGGCGCCGCGTCCACCTTGGCCACGCCGTACGGCGTGCTCAGCACCCTGAGGCGATGGACATCGATGAGGGTCTGTGCCTGGGGCGGCAGTTTGCCAAAGCGATCGACGATTTCCTCGAGCAAGGCGTCGATCTGGTCTGCGTTCTTGGCCGTGGCCAGTTTCTTGTAGAACGACAGCCGCAGGTGCACATCGCCGCAATAGTCGTTGGGCAGCAGTGCCGGGGCATGCAGGTTGATGTCGGTGGTGGCCGACAGGGGTGACAGCAGGTCTGGCTCCCGACCGGCCTTGAGCGACTTGACCGCTTCAGCCAGCATTTCGTTGTAGAGTTGGAACCCCACCTCCAGCATGTTGCCGCTCTGGTTTTCGCCCAGCACTTCACCGGCGCCCCGGATCTCCAGGTCGTGCATGGCGAGGTAGAAACCGCTGCCCAGTTCCTCCATCTGCTGAATGGCGTCCAGTCGTTGGGCGGCCTGTTTGGTCAGACCGTCGATCTCGGGCACCAGCAGGTAGGCGTAGGCTTGGTGGTGGCTGCGGCCGACTCGTCCGCGCAGTTGGTGCAGCTGCGCCAAGCCGAACTTGTCGGCCCGGCTGATGACGATGGTATTGGCGGTGGGCACGTCGATGCCGGTTTCGATGATGGTCGAGCACAGCAGCAGGTTGAAGCGCTGAGCCACGAAATCGCGCATCACACGCTCCAGCTCGCGTTCCGGCATCTGCCCGTGGGCGATCGCGATGCGAGCCTCGGGCAGGTCTTCCTCAAGCTTGGCTTTCCGGTTTTCGATGGTTTCGACCTCGTTGTGCAGGAAGTACACCTGCCCGCCGCGCTTGAGCTCGCGCAGCACGGCCTCGCGGATGACGCCAGTCCCCTCGTTGCGCACAAATGTCTTGATCGCCAGTCGGCGTTGCGGCGCAGTGGCGATCACGCTGAGGTCGCGCAGGCCTTCGAGCGCCATGCCCAGGGTGCGTGGTATGGGGGTGGCGGTGAGCGTGAGCACGTCGACCTCGGCGCGCAGCTGCTTCATCGCCTCTTTGTGGCGCACACCGAAGCGGTGCTCCTCGTCGATGATCAGCAGGCCCAGGTTCTTGAACTGCGTCTTCTCGGACAACAGCTTGTGCGTGCCGACGACGATGTCTACCGATCCATCGGCGATGCCTTTGAGTGCCGCCGAGATTTCCTTCTGCGAACGAAACCGGCTCATCTCGGCAATCTTGACCGGCCACTTGCCGAAGCGGTCGACCAGCGTCTGGTAGTGCTGCTCGGCGAGCAACGTGGTGGGGGCCAGGAACGCCACCTGTTTGCCACCGGTGACGGCCACAAAGGCCGCGCGCAGGGCGACTTCGGTCTTGCCAAAGCCCACGTCGCCACACACCAGGCGATCCATCGGCTGCGGGCTGATCATGTCCTGGATGACCGCGTGGATGGCAGCGCGCTGATCGGGCGTTTCATCGAAGCCGAAGTCGTTGGCGAAGGCCTCGTAGTCCTGCGGCGAGTAGCGGAAGGGGTGGCCCTGGCGCGCGGCACGGCGCGCGTAGATGTTGAGCAGCTCGGCCGCGGCATCGCGCACCTGCTCGGCAGCTTTGCGCTTGGCCTTTTCCCATTGACCACTGCCCAGCTTGTGCAGCGGGGCTTCGTCCGCGCTCACCCCTGTGTAGCGGCCAATGAGCTGCAACTGGCTCACGGGCACATAGAGCACGGCCTTGTCCGCATATTCCAGGTGCAGAAACTCCTGCAGCGCGGGCGAGCCGTCCGGGTTCTTCTCGCCCATGTCGAGGTTGACCAGGCCGCGGTAGCGCCCGATGCCGTGCTGTGCGTGGACGACCGGGTCGCCCACATTGAGCTCGGACAAGTCCTTGATCAGCGCGTCGACGTCGCTGACCTGTTCCTGCTTGCGGCGTCGGCGCGTCGTGGGCCCGGCGGCGAAGAGTTCGGTCTCGGTGACGAAGTCGATGCCGCCTTGCATCCAGGCGAAGCCAGTGGCCAGTGCGGCGGTGGCGATGCCGGTCTTCTCGCTGCTGCGCTCGAATTCCGCCAGGGCGTCGAAGGCGGGTGGGTTCAGCCCGCTGGCGCGCAGGAAGTCGAGCAGGCTTTCCCGGCGACCATCGCTCTCGGCCAGGATGAGCACGCGCTGGCTGGTGGCTCGCAGGTGTGCCTGCAGGCGGGCGAGCGGATCGTCCGCACCGCGTGCCACGGCGAGGTCGGGCAACGCCTGCGCCAGCGCGCTGTCGGCCACGTCCTCGCTGCCCGGGCGCATGACCACCTGGGCATGCGCCTTGGCGTGGGTGAAAAACTGCTCCGCGTTGAGGAACAGCGCGTCGGGGGCGAGGATGGGGCGCTCGGGGTCGCCTTGCAGCAGGCGATGGCGATCCCGCGTGTCCTGCCAGAAGCGCTGGAAGGCGGGTTCGAGCTCCCCGTGCAACACCAGCGTGGCGTCAGGGCCCAGGTAGTCGAACACCGTGGCGGTGTCGTCGAAGAACAGGGGCAGGTAGTACTCGATGCCGGCGGTGGCCACGCCGTTGCCCATGTCCTTGTAGATGCGGCTCTTGGTGGGGTCGCCTTCGAGCAACTCGCGCCAGCGGTTGCGGAATTTCGCGCGCGCGCCGTCGTCCATGGGGAACTCGCGCCCGGGCAGCAGGCGAACTTCGTTCACGGGGTACAGGCTGCGCTGGCTGTCCGGGTCGAAGGTGCGGATGCTGTCGATCTCGTCGTCGAACAGATCGACGCGGTAGGGCACCGGGCTGCCCATCGGGAACAGATCGATCAGCCCGCCCCGTACCGCGTATTCGCCCGGGCTGACCACCTGGGTCACGTGGCTGTAGCCCGCAAGCGTGAGTTGGGCCTTCAGGCGGGCCTCGTCCAGCTGCTGCCGCACCTTGAACTCGAAGGTGTAGCCCGCCAGAAAAGCGGGCGGCGCCAGCCGATACAGCGCGGTGGTCGCGGGCACCACCACCACGTCCGCGCCCCCGTCGTGCTGGCGCTGCGAGATGCGCCACAGGGTGGCCAGCCGCTCGCTGATCAGGTCCTGGTGAGGCGAAAACGTGTCATAGGGCAGCGTCTCCCAGTCGGGAAACAGCGTCACCCGCAACTCGGGCGCAAAAAAGGCCAGCTCGTCGATCAGCCGCTGCGCGTCGTTGGCGTCGGCTGTGACGATGGCGGTGAGGCGGCCTTGGGCGCGCTCGCGTTGTGCCAGGCTGGCCAGCCAGAGGGCGTCGGCCGAGCCCACCGGGCGGGGCATGGTGTGGCGTTTACCGGGAGACAGGGGCGGCAAGGAGATGGGCATTCGGGGCTACCAATGACAAACACCCCCGGACGCTTGAAGCCGGGGGTGATGCGATGAATTCTAGAATGGCGCCCGCCCATGGCCACGTATTCACCCCCCAATTCCGACACGCCACGTTGTCATGCCTTGTTGCCTTGTGCGGGTACGGGGTCGCGCGCCGGCACCCGGCAACCCAAGCAATACCAGCCCTTGCTGGGCGTACCGATGGTGACCCACACGCTCAGCGCCTTGCAGGCCGTGGCCGCGATCGAGCGTGTGCTGGTGGTGATTGCCGCCGATGACACCTGGTGGACCGACCGCTCAGGTGTGGAGGCCGTTCGCCGGGGCGGCGCCTCGCGCGCAGAAAGCGTCTTCAACGGACTGTGCTTTCTGCGCGAGTCGGGCGTACCAGACCACGACTGGGTGTTGGTGCATGACGCGGCCCGCTGCCTCGTCACGCCGGAGGAGATTGCGGCATTGGTGGCAGCTTGTCGAGATGACGCGGTGGGCGGCCTGCTGGCGTTGCCGCTGGCCGACACCTTGAAGGGCGAGGCGGACGGCCGTGTGGCCGAGACGATCGATCGTCAACACAAGTGGCTGGCCCAGACGCCGCAGATGTTTCGTCTCGGTGCGTTGCATGACGCGCTCAAGGACGCCAGCCTGACGGGGTTCGCGGGGATCACGGACGAGGCCAGTGCCATTGAGCGCACCGGGGCTCGCCCGCGCCTCGTGCCCGGCCGTGCCAGCAACTTCAAGGTCACTTACCCCCACGATTTCACCCTTGCGCAAGCCATTCTCCGGAGCCGCGCATGACCGCATTTCGCATTGGCGAGGGTTGGGACATCCATCGCCTGGTCGAGGGCCGGCCACTGGTGCTGGGTGGCATCACGGTGCCGCACACGCACGGCTTGCTGGGTCACTCCGACGCCGACGCACTGCTGCACGCCATCACGGACGCATTGCTGGGCGCCGCAGCGCTGGGCGACATCGGGCGGCATTTTCCCGACACCGACGAGCGATTCAAGGGGGCCGATTCTGGGGCACTGCTGACCGAGGCAGCCAGGCGCGTGGGCGCAGCCGGCTATGTCATCGGCAATGTCGACAGCACCGTGATTGCCCAGGCGCCTCGCCTGGCGGCTCACATTCCGGCCATGGTGGCGCGCATCGCAGCGTTGCTGGCACTTGACCCCACCCAGGTGAACGTCAAGGCCAAGACTGCGGAAAAGATGGGCCCGGTCGGGCTGGGCGAAGCCATCGAAGCGCGGGCCGTGGCCTTGTTGTTCAAGGCCTGAGGCTCAATGCCCGGCGCGGCGCAGCTTGATGTGCGCCGCCAGGCCGCCCGTGCTGCTGTTGGCCAGCGCAAAACGTCCGCCCATGCGGGCAATGGCACGTTCGACGATGGCCAGGCCCAGGCCGGTGCCGGTGGCGTCTGATCTCGCTGCGTCGCCTCGAAAGAAGGGCTGCGTGAGCTGCTCGAGGATTTCGGGCTTGACGCCCACGCCGTGGTCACGCAGTTTCACCAGCACGGCGTTGTCCTTGGCTTTGGAGGCAACTTCGATCTGCACCACGCCCGAGCTCGGGTTGCGGCCATAGCGGACCGCGTTTTCCATCAGGTTGGTGAACACCCGTTGAAGCTCGACCGCGTCACCCATGACCCGGGTGTTGGGCTCGATCCGCGTCTTCACGATCACGTGTGGGTCGTCGCCCAGTGCGTAAATGGCGGCGTCGATCACCTGGTTGAGGTTGACCTCGGCGGTGCGCAGGTGATCGGGCCGGGCGTAATCGAGAAATTTGTCGATGACGGCGGTGACCTGCTCGATGTCGGCCGACATGTGCTCCCTGGCCTGCGCGTCGGCCACGCTCATCTCAGTCTCCAGGCGCAAGCGGGCCAAGGGCGTGCGCAGGTCGTGCGAGATACCCGCCAGCATCAGCGCGCGGTCCTGCTCAATTTTTGACAGGCGCTGGGCCATGCGGTTGAAGCCGATGTTGACCTCGCGGATCTCGCTGGTGGCCACGGCTTCGTTGAGCTGACTGGCGTTGAAGTCACCTTCGCGCACCCGGCTCGCGGCAAACGAGAGCTTCTTCAGCGGTCGGTTGATCAGGCGGGCAATAAGGGCAGCGCCTGTGAGGGACAACAATGCCGCGGTGCCCAGCCAGATCAACCACGTGATGCCTGCCACCGGGCCGACCCGGGAGGGATCGGTCAGCAGCCAGTACTGGTCACCGTCGATGGTGAAGCCGATCCACAGACCGCCCTGCGCATTGACCTCGCGCGCGACCACGGTGTCCGGGCCGAGGCGGTTCTTCAACTGGTCAGATACGTTGCGGCTGAGCGCGTCGACGTCGTAGAGCTTGAACGTGTCGTTGGGCTCGCGCGGTTTGATGCGCAAACCTTCCTCGGTCGCCAGGGTCTTGATCAGCGACACCCGCGCGATGGCGTCGGAGTGCACGAGCGCCGCGCGACTGAGGTTGACCAGCGACGCCAGCTGCTGCGCACTTTGCAGTGCCCGCGGCTCGTATTCGAGAGCACGAAATGTCTGCAACCAGGCGACGATACAGCCCGTCAGCAGCAGCGTGAGAAAGAAAAACGTGCGCCAGAACAGGCTGACGCCCCGAGGAGGGCGGACCTCCAGCGGGGCAGGGGCCGTCTCCAGCGCAGTGGGCTCGGTTTCGAAAGGAACCCGCGATTCGGTGTCCATCAAGGGTTGCCGTCGGGAACAAATACATAGCCCACGCCCCAGACGGTCTGCAGGTAGCGTGGCGAAGAAGCGTCTTCTTCGATGAGCTTGCGCAGGCGAGAGACCTGCACGTCCAGGCTGCGGTCAAAGGGCTCGAACTCTCTGCCGCGGGCCAACTGGGCCAGTTTCTCCCGGGACAGCGGCTGGCGCGGATGGCGCACAAGGGCCTTCAACATGGCGAACTCGCCGGTGGTCAGCGACAGCTCCTGGCCGTCCTTGCGCAGGGTGCGCAGACTAAGGTCGAACTCATAAGGCCCGAACTTCACGACCTCCTGGTCTTGGGACGGTGCGCCAGGGACTTCGGTCGGCGGGCGCCGGCGCAACACGGCGTGAATGCGTGCCAGCAGTTCGCGCGGATTGAATGGTTTGCCCAGGTAGTCGTCGGCGCCGACTTCCAGGCCCACGATGCGGTCGACGTCTTCGCTCTTTGCCGTGAGCATGATGATGGGCGTGCGGTCGCCATTGGCGCGCAGACGCCGGCAGATGGACAGGCCGTCTTCGCCGGGCATCATCAGGTCGAGCACGATGAGATCGACCGCTTCGCGCTGCAGCACCCGGTTGAGCGCCTTGCCGTCCTCGGCCAGCATCACCTCGAAACCCTCCTGCATGAGGTAGCGACGCAGCAGGTCGCGGATGCGCACGTCGTCGTCGACGACCAGGATTTTGTTGGGGCGGGCGTGGTTCTGTGGCATGAGAGCAACTTCCGTCAAATGTAACAAAGGCGATTGTGGCAGCGCCAAGTGCTTGTCAATGCTCGATTTTTGATTTCCTGACAGCTCGTTACAGATGTTGCCCCATGGCTCATCGCCTTCACCGGGGTGTCACTTGCACAATGCGCGCTCTGGTCATACTCATTTCCACCATGAAGTCCGGTTCGATAGGTTTCTTTGCCATGTTTGCGGTCAGCTGTGCGCTGGCCGGCACCGACCATGCGCAAGACGCGCGTGACGCGGTGCCCGACGTGGCTGGCGTGATGCCGATCTCTATCGACGGGGGTGAGCCGCGCGCGCCCATGCGTTTGCGTGACGCGCTACGGCAACCCTATGACGACGTGGAGGAGGGGGCCAAGCCCTACCGGTTGACCGTGGAGGAGCGTCATCGCCTTCGCGAGCAGCTGCGGGGTCAGCCTTCGTTCGAGTCCAGTCGCAAACCCTGACCAGTCCATGAAACTTGCTTCTTCCGGCCGCCGCGTGGCCATCGCGTGGCGCGGCTTGGCGCTGAGCGCCGTTCTTTTCGCTACGTGTTGGTCGCCTGCGCAGGCCCAAATCAACGAAGTCCCCTCCAACATCGTGAGTCTGCAAGCCAGCGGGCACATGGAAGTGCCGCAAGACTGGCTCACCATCGTGCTCAGCACGACGAAAGAAGGTGCCGACCCGGCGACGGTTCAGAACCAGTTGAAGGTGGCGATGGACGCCGCGTTGGCCACAGCACAAGCCCAAGCGAAGCCCCAGCAGCTGGAAGTGCGATCCGGCAACCTCCGCTTGTATCCCCGCTATGCCAGCGGCGGTCGAATCAGCGGGTGGCAAGGCCAGGCCGAGCTGATCATCGAAGGGCGTGACCTTGCCCGCGTGAGTGAGGTTGCAGGTCGAATTCAGTCGATGACGGTGTCGAACATGGGCTTCTCGCTCTCGCGCGACGCCCGTCGAGCGCTGGAATCACAGGTTCAGGCGCAAGCCATTGAGCGCTTCCGCGCCCGGGCGTCCGAAGTGGCCAAGGGGTTTGGCTTTGCTTCCTACGCGCTGCGGGAGGTCAATGTCAGCTCGGCCGACATGCCAGATCGTGGCCCCGTGCCGCGTGTCATGGCGATGGAAGCCAAAGCCGCGTCCAGCGACATGCCGATCCCCACTGCAGCCGGCACCGCAACGGTCAGCGTCACGGTGTCCGGCTCGATTCAGCTGCGCTGAGGCGAACTCACTGGGCGGTCCAGCCGCCGTCCATGTTCCACGCAACACCGCGCACGTTGTTGCCGGCCGGCGAGCAGAAAAACGCGGCCAGCTCGCCAAGCTCTTCGGGGGTGGTGAACTGCATCGACGGCTCTTTCTCGCCTAGCAGTTGACGGGTAGCGGCTTCGTTGGTCAGTCCCTGGGCCGCCGCCTTGGCATCCACCTGTTTTTGCACCAAGGGTGTCAACACCCAGCCGGGGCAGATCGCGTTGCAGGTCACCCCGGTGGTGGCGGTTTCCAGTGCGGTCACTTTGGTCAGGCCCACGATCCCGTGCTTGGCCGCCACGTAGGCCGATTTTTCGGCGGAGCCCACCAGGCCGTGCACCGATGCCACATTGATGATTCGCCCCCAGTTGGCCGCTCGCATGGCGGGCAATGCCAGGCGCGAGGTATGGAATGCGCTCGACAAATTGATGGCAATGACCGCGTCCCAGCGGTCGACCGGGAAATCCTCGACGCGGGCAACGTGCTGGATGCCAGCGTTGTTCACCAGTATGTCAACGCGGCCGAAAGTGGCCGCTGCATAGGCCATCATCGCCTCGATGTCCGCTGGCTTGCTCATGTCTGCGCCGTGATAGCCCACCTTCACTCCCAGGGCAGCGACTTCCGCCTTCGGGCCTTCGGCATCGCCAAATCCATTGAGGACAATGTTGGCCCCCTGACGGGCCAGCGCCTTGGCGATGCCAAGGCCGATGCCACTGGTGGATCCGGTCACAAGGGCGGTTTTTCCGGCAAGCATGGGTCACTCCAGTTCCATTAGGATTGATTCAAAACGCGTGGGCGCATTATGGTGCGGCGCGCAAACGATCGACTGGCATGACAGAACCTGAACTCAAGCACCTGACGGTCAATGGCGTGGCCGCGCGTACCGGGGCAGCCCGCCAGATCGCTTACTGGGAATGGGCGTGCGCGGACAACTTGTCGCGCGAGCTGGTCATCTGCGTACACGGCCTGTCTCGGCAAGGGCGGGATTTCGACACCCTGGCGCGGGCCATTCAGCCCTTCGCGCGCGTGATTGCGGTCGATGTGGCGGGGCGGGGACGCAGTGATTGGCTGGCAGAGCCCATGCACTATCAGGTCCCGACCTATGTGGGCGACGCGGTGGCGCTTGTCCAGCACCTTCGAGCACAGTCACCGTTGGTTCGGTTGTCCTGGGTGGGAACCAGTATGGGCGGACTGATCGGGATGGGTGTTGCCGCACAGGCAGCGTTGGAAATCACGCGTCTTGTCCTGAATGACGTTGGGCCCGTCATTCAATGGGAAGCCTTGCAACGCATAGCCACCTACGTGGGCAATGACCCGAAATTTGACACGGAGCAACAGGCGTTGGACTACCTGGCCAGCATCTCGGTCGGATTCGGGCCACATACGCCGGCCCAGTGGCGCGAGCTCAATGGTCCCATGCTCAAAGTCAACGGTGGGCGCTACGGACTGCACTACGACCCCGCCATTGCGCAGCCTTTCAAGGCCATGGTGGTGGGCGCAAGCCAGGAAACGCTTCAGCGGGCGGCGCTAGAAGGAGAAGCCGCGCTGTGGGATCTCTACGATGCCATTGCCTGCCCGACCCTGGTTCTGCGCGGGGCCGATTCCGACTTGCTGAGCGCGGCCACCGCGGAGGCCATGTCCAGAAGAGGTCCACGCGCGAAGTGTGTTGCCTTTGCGGGCGTTGGACATGCGCCAACCCTGATGGCCGGTGATCAAGTACAGGCGGTGATCGACTTCCTGTTCAAGCGATGAAGCGCTTTCCTGCATCGACCGAGGCGACCGAAGCAGCACCTGCGGCCATCGTGGCCGCAACCGCCGCGGAGCTTCCTGCGCAGGCCAATGCGCTGGGCAAGGCGCGGGCCTTTGCCGAGCCCTTGCTGGAATCGGAGACCCTGGACACCGGCGAGAACACGCTGGCACACGCCCACGCGGTCGCTCGAATCCTGTCCGACATCGGCGGGTCAGAAGCCATGCAGGCCGCGGCCTATCTGGTGTATGCCTGCCAGCACCTCAATCGACCCCAGGAGGTCATCGCCAAAGCCTTTGGCGAACAACACGCCGCGCTGGCGGTCGAGACAACCAAGCTGGTGCAACTGCAACGACAGGCCCGGCTCAAGGCGGCTGAGGTGCTGCGCCGCAAGCACGAAGAGCGGCAGGCTGCGTCCGATGTCGCCCAGCCCGCAGCGGGATTGTCCAAGGCGCCCCTGTCCGATCTGGCGGCCAGTCAGACCGAGAACGTTCGCAAGATGTTGTTGGCTTTCTCGCGCGATCTGCGTGTCGTCATGCTAAGACTGGCGTCGCGGTTGCAGACACTGCGGTACTTTGCCGCCTGCAAGGGCGAGCCAGGCGATGCCTTGGCCAGCGAGTCTCTGAATGTGTTCGCTCCCTTGGCCAACCGGCTGGGTATCTGGCAAATCAAGTGGGAGATGGAGGACCTGGCCTTTCGTTTCCTGGAGCCGCAGACCTACAAGGAAGTGGCGCACCTGCTGGACGAGAAGCGCGCCGAACGAGAGGCGCACGTGGAGCAGGTCCGGGATCAGCTGCAGAACGAACTGCGCGCGAGCGGCATTCACGCCACGGTCCAGGGGCGGCCAAAGCACATCTACAGCATCGTGCGAAAGATGCGCGGCAAGGCGCTGGACTTTGAGCAGGTGTTCGATATCCGCGCATTGCGCGTCGTGGTGCCCGACACAGCGGATTGCTATGCCGTGCTGGCCCATGTCAACGCGCGCTTTGCGCCCGTACCCGAGGAGTTCGACGACTACATTGCCAAGCCCAAGGCCAATGGCTACCAGTCACTGCACACCGTGGTGCGCGACGCGCAGGGCAGAGCGTTCGAAATCCAGATCCGGACC
Source organism: Hydrogenophaga sp. (assembly GCF_019635465.1). Taxonomy (GTDB): domain Bacteria; phylum Pseudomonadota; class Gammaproteobacteria; order Burkholderiales; family Burkholderiaceae_C; genus Hydrogenophaga. The sequence continues at coordinate 6,278 of NZ_JAHBZK010000007.1, read as the reverse complement.
CAGGCCATGCACGATCACGCGGAACATGGCGTTGCCGCGCATTGGGCCTACAAAGAGGCCGGCAGCAAGGGATACGCCGGTGTTTCGGCCAACTCGGAGTACGACGCCAAGATCGCCGTGCTGCGGCAACTGCTGGCTTGGGAGCGCGACCTTAGCGGCACGGCCCAGGGTCTCTTTGACGATCGCATTTATGTGCTGACGCCCAACGCCGCCATCGTCGAGTTGCCCCAAGGGGCGACGCCTGTGGACTTCGCCTACACGGTGCACACCGATCTTGGTCACCGTTGTCGTGGCGCCAAGGTCGACGGTGCCATGGTGCCCTTGAACACGGCGCTACAGAACGGGCAGACGGTGGAGATCACTGCTGCCAAGGAGGGCGGTCCGTCACGCGACTGGCTCAATGGCGAATTGGGCTATCTGGTGAGCCATCGCGCCAAGAGCAAGGTGCGCGCCTGGTTCAACGCCCAGGCCATGGCGGAAACCGTTGCGCGTGGCAGGGACGCCGTGGAAAAGCTGCTCCAGCGCGAGGGACGCACCGCCGTCAAGTTTGATGACCTGGCCAGCGACCTGGGCCTGTCAGGCGCGGATGAGATGTTCGAGTTGGTTGGCAAGGACGAGCTCTCACTGCGAGCGATCGAAGCCCAGCTGCGGCCCCCGGAGCCTCAGGCGCCATCCGAGCCGCCGGCCAATTGGGCGCGCGTCCCGCGGCGTGGTGGCGACGCACCCAAAGGCGACGTGCTGGTGGTGGGCGTGGGCGCCTTGATGACGCAACTTGCCAAATGCTGCAGGCCGGCACCACCAGACGACATCCGTGGCTTTGTGACGCGCGGGAAGGGTGTCAGCATCCACCGCGCTGACTGCGCCGATTTCGCACACCTGGTTCGCAAGAGCCCGGACCGGGTGATCGATGTCGAATGGAGTGGCGATTCTGGCAGCGGCAAAGACGGGAAGTCGTCTATGTATCCCGTGGATGTGGCCATCGAGGCCAATGACCGTCAGGGCTTGTTGCGCGATATTTCGGACGTATTCGCTCGCGAAAAGATGAATGTGATCGGCGTTCAGACCCAGACGGTAAAGGGTGTGGCGTGGATGACATTCACGATCGAGGTCAATGACGCACGCCAGGTCAGCCGCGCCATGGCTGTTGTGGGCGACGTGGAGGGTGTTCGCATGGTGCGGCGCAAATAGAGTGTGATAGTCCTGCTATACTGCGAGGCTTCGAGCAGTTTCAGGCGCGTAGCTCAGCTGGTTAGAGCACCACCTTGACATGGTGGGGGTCAGGGGTTCGAGTCCCTTCGCGCCTACCAGATTCAACCCCTGCAGGCCTTTGCCTGCAGGGGTTTTCCGTTTTGTCGGCCATAAAGGGAAAACCATGCCCGGGGTATCCGGCGGTGTTTCTAGAATGCCGGGATGGCAACCAAACCCAAGACTGACTCAGGTGGCACACCGGGCGTGCGCGTCATCAAGAAGTACCCCAATCGCCGGCTGTACGACACCGACACCTCGTCCTACATCACGCTGGCGGAGGTGAAGGCGCTGGTGATGGACAGCGAACCCTTCGTGGTGCGCGATGCCAAGTCCAACGAGGACCTGACGCGTAGCATCCTGCTGCAGATCATCCTGGAGGAGGAGACGGCGGGTGTGCCGATCTTCACTGAGCAAGTGCTGGCGAACATCATTCGCTTCTATGGCCACTCGATGCAGGACTTCATGGGCGCGTACCTTGAAAAGAACGTCCAGATTTTCATGGACTTGCAGCAGAAGATGGCGGAGCAGGCTGGAGGAGGCCTTAATCCGGAGGCTTGGCAGCAGTTCATGAACGTGCAGTCGCCCATGATGCAGGGCATGATGGGTGCCTACCTTGAACAGTCCCGCACTGCGTTCACGCAGATGCAGGAACAAATGCAGAAGAACAGCGAGCAGATGTTGGCGGCATTGGGCCTCAAGCGGTGATGTGCCGGCACCGGCGCGGTCTGAGACAATCGCGCCCTCATGTCCGACGCCATCTCCCCAGCCGCGCTCAGCAGCGCGCCAGCCCCCAAAGTGGGCTTCGTCAGTCTTGGTTGTCCCAAAGCCCTCACGGACGCCGAACTCATACTCACCCAGCTCAGTGCCGAGGGCTACCAGACCTCAAAGTCCTACGACGGCGCCGATTTGGTGATCGTCAACACGTGCGGCTTCATTGACGACGCGGTCAAGGAAAGCCTGGACGCCATCGGCGAGGCGTTGGCCGAGAACGGCAAGGTGATCGTGACAGGTTGTCTGGGGGCGCGTGAAGGTGATCAGGGTGGCAATCTGGTGCGTCAGATGCATCCCAGCGTCCTGGCGGTCACCGGGCCGCATGCGACGCACGAGGTGATGGAGGCAGTGCATTCGCATTTGCCGAAGCCGCACGATCCTTTCGTGGATCTCGTGCCACCGCAGGGAATCAAGCTCACGCCGCGCCACTACGCGTACTTGAAGATCAGCGAGGGGTGCAATCACCGGTGCACTTTCTGCATCATTCCCTCGATGCGAGGTGACTTGGTCAGTCGCCCGATTGGCGATGTGTTGGGCGAGGCGCACAAGCTGTTCGAGGCCGGTGTGAAGGAGTTGCTGGTCGTCAGTCAAGACACCTCGGCCTACGGGGTGGACGTCAAGTACCGCACTGGCTTCTGGAATGGGCAACCGGTCAAGACGCGTCTGCTCGATCTGGTGCGCCGCCTGGGCGAGCTCGCCCGACCGTACGGCGCCTGGGTGCGTCTGCACTATGTCTATCCGTACCCCCATGTGGACGAGGTCATTCCTCTGATGGCCGAAGGGCTTGTATTGCCCTATCTGGATGTGCCCTTGCAGCACAGCCACCCGGATGTTTTGCGACGCATGAAGCGACCCGCGAGTGGCGAGAAGAACCTCGAACGCATTGCTCGCTGGCGGGAGCTGTGTCCCGAGATCGTGGTGCGCAGCACGTTCATCGCCGGATTCCCGGGCGAGTCGGACGCCGAGTTCGAGGATCTGCTGGCCTTTGTCAGAGAGGCGCGCATCGATCGGGCTGGCTGTTTTGCCTACTCGCCAGTGACGGGCGCGGCGGCCAATGGTCTGCCTGATCCGGTGCCGGACGCGCTGCGCGAGGAACGCCGCGTGCGCTTCATGGCCGTGGCGGAAGAAGTTTCCACGCAGAAGCTGCGCTCGCGTATCGGTGCGGACATGCAAGTGCTGGTGGACCATGCACCCGCCTTGGGTCGCAAAGGGGGTGTCGGACGGTCCTATGCCGACGCACCTGAGATCGATGGCGTGGTGCGTTTGTTGGCCCCGCAAAAAATCAGCAAGACCTTGAAAGTGGGCGAGTTCACGCGCGCACGCATTGTGGATACCGATGGCCACGATCTGGTGGCTTTGCCGATCTGACGCACATCCGCAATCGACCGATTCGCGCAAAAGAAAAGGGCTTGCAGCCATTCAGCATGCAAGCCCTTATATGATTGGTGCCCAAGAGAGGACTCGAACCTCCACGCCTCTCGGCGCTAGTACCTGAAACTAGTGCGTCTACCAATTCCGCCACCTGGGCATCTCAGGAAACCGGCAGTATAGCAGAGAAAAAGTGACCGAAAAAAGCAGCCTGTTGGCCGAATTTGAGGGCGTCGTCTCGGGTCACCGCGACGGCCATGGATTTGTGGTCCGCGATGACGGACAACCTGACATCTATCTCCCCTCCAACGAGATGCGCGCTGTTCTGCACAAGGACCGCGTCAAGGCCCGCATCGTGCGACTTGATAGAAAGGGTCGACCGGAGGGGCGGGTTACCGAAATCATTGAGCGCTCGAACGCGCCCATCATCGGGCGCTTGCTCCAGGAAAGTGGCGTTTGGTTGGTGGCACCTGAAGACAAGCGCTATGGACAGGACGTGCTGATCCCCAAAGGAGCGACGGGCGCGGCCAAACCGGGCCAGGTTGTGGTTGTCGAACTGACTGAACCGCCGGCGCTGTACGGTCAACCGGTTGGTCGGGTCAAGGAAGTGCTGGGTGAGATCGATGACCCCGGCATGGAAATCGAGATCGCTGTGCGCAAGTACGGCGTTCCGCACGAGTTTTCGGAAGCGGCCATGGCGCAGGCGCGCGCGCTGCCCGACCATGTGCGTCCCACCGATGCGCGCCACCGTGTGGACTTGAGGGACGTCGCGCTGGTGACCATTGACGGAGAAGACGCCAGGGACTTCGATGACGCCGTCTATTGCGAGCCTGCAAAAGTTGGCAAGGGCAAAGGCTGGCGCCTGTTGGTGGCGATCGCCGATGTGAGCCACTACGTGCAGACGGGCTCTCCCATCGATGTGGATGCCTACGACCGAGCGACCTCGGTGTATTTCCCGCGCAGGGTGATTCCGATGCTGCCGGAGAAGCTCTCCAATGGTCTGTGCTCGCTCAATCCCGATGTCGATCGCCTTTGCATGGTCTGTGACATGCTCATCGATGGTTCAGGCGCACTGCATGCCTATCAGTTCTTTCCAGCGGTGATGCACAGCCACGCGCGATTTACCTACACAGAGGTCGCTGCCATTCTTCAGAACACTCGCGGTCCCGAAGCGCAGCAGCGAAAGGCGCTGGTGCCCAGTCTGCTCAATCTTCATGACGTCTACAGGGCCTTGCTAAGTGCTCGCAACGGTCGTGGCGCGGTCGATCTTGAGACCGTGGAGACCCAGATTGTTTGCGACGAGTCTGGACGGATCGAAAAGATCGTGGCCCGCACGCGCAACGATGCACACCGCCTGATCGAAGAGGCCATGCTGGCCGCCAACGTCTGTGCAGCAGACTTCATCGCGCAAAGCAAGCACCCCGGATTGTTCCGTGTTCACGAAGGCCCGACACCGGAGAAGCAGGAGGTGCTGCGCAACTACCTGAAGTCGATGGGCGTGGGAACGACCATCAGCGAAGAGCCACACCCTCGCGAGTTTCAGCAGATCGCTGCGCTGACCAAGGATCGGCCCGATGCGCAGCAGATTCACACGATGTTGCTGCGCTCGATGCAGCAGGCGATCTACACGCCGATCAACAGCGGCCACTTTGGGCTTGCGTTCGAGGCATACACCCACTTCACCAGTCCGATCCGACGCTATCCGGATTTGCTGGTCCATCGGGTGATCAAGTCGATACTGCATCGCCAGAAGTACCAACTGCCGGCATTGCCGACGCCGGGTGAAGCGCACGCCAAGCTCAGCAAGCGCTTGGCCAGCCGGGCCAAACCGCCCACCCAGCCGGTGCGCAAGCCTTCAGCCGATACCTTGGCCTGGCAGGCGGCGGGCCTGCATTGCAGTGCCAACGAGCGCCGGGCCGATGAGGCGAGTCGGGATGTTGAGGCGTGGCTCAAGTGCAAGTACATGCGTGAGCATCTGGGCGAGGTGTTCAGCGGTGTCGTCAGCGCAGTCACGAGCTTCGGCATTTTTGTGACGCTGGATGCCATGTACGTCGAAGGCCTGGTGCATATCACCGAGCTTGGTGGCGAGTACTTCCGATTCGATGAGGCGCGCCAGGAGCTTCGTGGAGAACGCACTGGGATTCGCTATGCCCTGGGTTCGCGCGTTCAGGTTCAGGTCAGTCGCGTCGATCTGGACGGTCGACGCATCGATTTCCGTCTCGTGACCGGTGACGATGTGGTGTCGCGCGCGTTGAAGGACAAATCGGGTGCAAGCGATCGCGAAGCGGCGCCCGTGCGCAAGGGAGCGCGGGGGAGCGGGCGCAACCGTGAACCAGCCGCCAATTCAGCCGGTGAGCTCAAGCAGGCCGTTCGGAAGGCTGCTGGCAAGAAGGCAGGCGCTCGGCAGGTCACTCCAAAGGTGCGAAGAGGACGACGCACATGACTGCCGCTGCCAAGGGCGTACGCAAACCGGCTCGTATGTCCGCGGGATCCGCCGCGCGTGCCTCACAAGAGCGCCCGTTGCGCATTGGCATGTCCGCCCGGCTGATGCATCAGGTCCCCCCGGAGCTGGGCTTTCGAAACAAGAGCCTGCAATACATAGAGGCCTCGCTGGCCCACTGGATCATGGCGCACGGGGCAGTGGCCTTCATGGTGCCCGCCGTTACGCACGACAGCCAGCACGCCGCGCGGCATCTGAAGGTCGAGCAGGTCGTCCAGGAGCTGGATGCCCTGGTGCTGCAGGGGGGAACCGACGTGGCGCCAGAGACCTATGGGCAAGAACCGCTCAAGGACGCATGGCGAGGTGATGTGGTGCGAGATCGCTATGAGCTCGCACTCCTGCGGTGTTTTCTGGCGCAGAAGAAACCGGTACTGGGCGTGTGCCGTGGGGC
>NZ_JAHBZK010000006.1 GCF_019635465.1 Hydrogenophaga sp. | reverse complement strand
CAAGGTCGGCAAGGAAGGCGTGATCACCGTGGAAGACGGCAAATCGCTGGACAACGAACTCGACGTCGTTGAAGGCATGCAGTTTGACCGCGGCTACCTGTCGCCCTACTTCATCAACAACCCCGAGAAGCAGGCTGCACTGCTGGACAACCCCTTCGTGCTGCTGTTCGACAAGAAGATCAGCAACATCCGCGACCTGCTGCCCACGCTGGAGCAAGTGGCCAAGGCCGGCCGTCCGCTGCTGATCATTGCCGAAGAAGTCGAAGGCGAAGCCCTGGCGACGCTGGTGGTCAACACCATCCGCGGCATCCTCAAGGTCGTGGCCGTCAAGGCGCCTGGCTTCGGCGATCGCCGCAAAGCCATGCTCGAAGACATCGCCATCCTGACCGGCGGCAAGGTCATCGCTGAAGAAGTGGGCTTGACGCTCGAGAAAGTGACCCTGGCCGACCTGGGTCAAGCCAAGAGCATCGAAGTGGGCAAGGAAAACACCACCATCATCGATGGCGCCGGTGCCTCTGCCGACATCGAAGCCCGCGTCAAGCAGATCCGCATCCAGATCGAAGAAGCCACCAGCGACTACGACCGCGAGAAGCTGCAAGAGCGCGTGGCCAAGCTGGCCGGCGGCGTGGCCGTGATCAAGGTCGGCGCAGCCACCGAAGTCGAGATGAAAGAGAAGAAGGCCCGCGTGGAAGACGCGCTGCACGCCACCCGCGCTGCCGTGGAAGAAGGCATCGTGGCCGGCGGTGGCGTGGCCCTGCTGCGTGCCCGCCAGGCCGCTGGCACCATCAAGGGTGACAACCCCGACCAGGACGCCGGCGTCAAGCTGATCCTCAAGGCCATCGAGGCGCCCCTGCGCGAGATCGTGGCCAACGCCGGTGGCGAGCCGAGCGTGGTGATCAACGCCGTGCTGGGTGGCCAGGGCAACTACGGCTTCAACGCCGCCAATGACACCTACGGCGACATGATCGAAATGGGCATTCTGGACCCGACGAAAGTGACCCGCACCGCGCTGCAGAACGCTGCCTCCGTGGCCAGCCTGATGCTGACGACCGAGTGCATGGTTGCCGAAGCGCCGAAGGAAGATGCGCCGATGCCCGCCGGTGGTATGGGTGACATGGGCGGCATGGGCGGCATGGGCATGTAAGTGCTCCTTGCCAGAGGGCGCATGGCGGCGTTGCAGCCGCTTGCCGTGGCGATGCCACTGTCTGCGCGGCTGCGCCTTGCCTGCACCCTCTGGCTGCGTCGATGTGATGCTTCGGCACGCATCGACAAAGCCCAAAACAAAAGCCCCGCGAGTAATCGCGGGGCTTTTGTTTTGGGGATCGAGGTTCTCAGACCATCAATGCTTCGAGCTTGACCGTGTCGGCAACGAAGGCGCGAATACCCTCGGCCAGTTTTTCGGTGGCCATGGCGTCTTCGTTGAGCGCAAAGCGAAAGCCCGCTTCGTCGAACTGCACCGCAGGAATGTCCATGCCACGCGCAGCGTCTGCGTCCAGAGCGCAGGCCAATGGCGAGTCGCTGGCCGCCAGTTGAGCGAGCAAGTCGGGGCTGATGGTCAGCAGGTCACAGCCGGCCAGCGCCACGATCTGCCCGGCGTTGCGAAAGCTCGCTCCCATCACTTCGGTCGCCACACCGTGGCGCTTGTAGTACTCGAAGATGCGCTTGACCGAGCCCACGCCCGGGTCGTTGGCACCGGCCATGGCGACCTCGTCCCACTGTGCACCGGCCTGCTTCTTGTACCAGTCGTAAATGCGGCCGACAAAAGGCGAAATGAGCTGTACGCCGGCCTGGCCGCAAGCAACAGCCTGCGCGAACGAAAACAACAAAGTGAGGTTGGTGTGTATGCCCTCGCGCTCCAGCAGCTCGGCGGCTCGAATGCCTTCCCAGGTGGCAGCGACCTTGATCAAAACACGATCGCTGGGAATGCCCTCGGCACGGTACAGATCGATCAGCCGCTGAGCCCGAGCCACGGTGGCGGCGGTGTCAAAGCTCAAACGCGCATCCACTTCCGTGGACACCCGACCCGGAATGAGCCCCAGGATCTCGCAGCCGAAACGCACCAGCAGGTGGTTCATCAATTCGACCTTGTCCGCGGTGCCATGCCGGGCGATGGCCTCTGCCAGCAAAGGCGCGTAGTCCGGCTTCTGCACCGCCTTGAGGATGAGCGATGGGTTGGTGGTGGCGTCCTGCGGTGCGTAGGCTGCCAGCTGTTTGAAGTCGCCCGTGTCGGCGACCACCGTGGTGAACTGTTTGAGGGCGTCGAGCTGATTCATGGCGCGATTATCGCGCCCGCTGGTAATAAAATTTCAATACTTTCAACCACCGGGTTTCACGCCATGCTCGATCGCATCAAAGCCTCGCTGCCCTCCTTGGCGCCGGCCGAACAACGCGTAGGGCGATTGGTGCTGCAGGACCCGCGCAGCTTTGCGAGCCTGCCGGTGAGCGAGCTGGCCGAGCGGGCCCACGTGAGCAAACCCACGGTCGTTCGCTTCTGTCGCAGCATGGGCTATGACGGCTTGTCGGACTTCAAGCTCAAGCTGGCCGGCACCGTCAGCGAAGGCGTTCCCTTCATTCACCGCAGCGTCGACGCGGACGACAAGACGGGTGACGTCATGGTCAAGCTGATCGACAACACCGTGGCAGCCTTCCTCAAATACCGCAACGACGCGTCCTCACATGCCATTGAGCGCGCGGTGGATGCACTGGTGGCGACCTGGAAAGGCAAAGGGCGCATCGAATTCTTCGGCGCGGGCAACTCCGGCATCGTTGCCCAGGACGCCCAACACAAGTTCTTTCGGCTCGGCATCAACGCCATTGCCTACAGCGATGGCCACATGCAGGTGATGAGCGCGTCGCTCCTGGGCCCTGGCGACTGCGTGGTGATCGTCTCCAACTCGGGCAGAACACGCGACCTCATGGACGCCGCCGACATTGCCCGCAAGCACGGCGCCACGGTCATCACCATCACCGCCAGTGGTTCACCGCTGGCGCAGGCCGGCCACATTCACCTCGCGGCCGACCATCCGGAGGGCTACGACCGCTACAGCCCGATGACCTCGCGCCTGTTGCACCTGATGGTCATCGATGTGGTGGCCACTTGCGTGGCGTTGCGCATCGGTGGCAACCGCCTACAACCGATGCTGCGCGAGATGAAAAACAACCTGCGCAGCAAACGCTACGCCTGAGGCTCAGATCCGGCCTTCTTCAACGGCGTGGCAGGCGATGCGCACGCCACCGACGGTCTGCAGCACCGGCCGCTCGTTGCAGCAGCGCTCATTGGCGTGCGGGCATCGCGGGTTGAACGCACATCCGGTCGGCGGATTCAGCGGGTTCGGCACCTCGCCCTGCACCGGTGTGCGCGCCCTGCCCGTGTCGTGCATCTTCGGAATGGCGTCGAGCAGCATGCGCGTGTAGGGGTGGCGCGGCTGCTCGAACAGCTCCCGCTTGGGTGCCAGTTCAACCAGGCGCCCCAGATACATCACGCCCACCTGGTCGCTCACATGGCGGACCACCGCCAGGTTGTGGCTGATGAACAAATAGGTCAGACCTTGCTGACGCTGCAGGTCCTTCATGATATTGAGCACCTGCGCCTGCACCGACACGTCCAGTGCGCTGGTGGGCTCGTCACACACCAGAAACTCGGGCTGCGTCGCCAGGGCTCGGGCGATCGAGATCCGCTGGCGCTGCCCGCCGCTGAACTGATGTGGGTACTTCACACGATCCAGTGGGCTCAGTCCCACCGATTGCAGCAGCTCATCCACACGACCCCGCACCCTGGCGTCGTCGGTCTCGATCTGGTGTTCGCGCAAGGGCTCAGCAATGATGTCTTCGACCCGCCAGCGCGGGTTCAGGCTGGCGTACGGATCCTGAAAGATCATCTGGATGCGTCGGCGCAGGGAACGTCCGGCTGGCGTCTTGAACGCAGCGTGGGCGTCCTGCCCATCAAACGCTAAGCCGCCGCGCGTGGGCTCATACAGGCCGACCAGCAAGCGGGCAACGGTGCTCTTGCCGCATCCGGATTCGCCCACCAACGCGAGCGTCTGACCCTTGGCGATGTCGAAACTGACGCCGTCCACCGCGCGCAGCAACTGCCGCGGCTTGCGCTCGATCACGCGGTTGAGCCAGGGTGCGGACACATCGAAGGTCTTGGCCAGGTCGGTCGCCCGCACCAGGGGCTGGTCTGCCTGAGGGGTCATGTTTGGCGAATCACTCATGCCGACTCCCCTTGCACGCAGAGCCAGCAGGCCGCTCGCGTGGCGCCCGCATCCTGGAGCTCCGGTCGTTGCGCGTGGCATCGGTCGAAGGCCTGCTCGCAGCGCGGGTTGTAGGCGCAGCCCTTGGGAATCGCGTTCAGGCGCGGCATGGCGCCATCGATCTGGTGCAAGCGCTCTCGCTCCTGGGTCATGTCCGGAATGCAGGCCATGAGGCCACGCGTGTAGGGATGGGCCGGGTGGTTGATCACTTCGTGCACCGGCCCGATCTCGGCCACGCGGCCGGCGTACATCACCGCCACGCGATCGCAGGTTTCGGCAATGACACCCATATCGTGCGTGATCAGCATCACCGCTGCGCCACGCTGTTTGCAGATGGTCTTGAGCAGCGTGATGATCTGCGCCTGGATCGACACATCAAGCGCCGTGGTGGGCTCATCGGCCACGATGAGTTGCGGCTCGGCGGCCAGCGCCAGGGCAATCACGACGCGCTGGCGCATGCCCCCGGAGAACTGGTGCGGGAAATGATCGATACGGTGTTCGGCCGCGGGGATGCCCGTGTCGCGAAGCAGCTGGATCGCCCGCTCCCGCGCTTCGGCGGCACTCACCGGCAAGTGGGTGGTGATCGTCTCGATCAGTTGACGGCCGACCGAATAGAGCGGATTGAGCGAGGTCAGCGGGTCCTGGAAGATTGCACCGATCTTGCGGCCGCGGATGCGACGCAAGGCCTCGTGCGGCAGGTCGTCGATGCGCTGGCCTTCGAGCACGATTTCGCCAGACGCGATGCGCCCGGGTGGTTCGAGCAATCCGATGATGGAGGCGCCTGTGAGCGATTTGCCCGCGCCGGATTCGCCCACCACACCGAGGATCTCGCCCGGCGCGATGTCGAAAGAAATGTCGTCGAGTGCGCGCAGCGTGCCGCGTCGGGTCGGAAACTCGACCACCAGGTTTTTGACTTGCAGCAGGCTCATGGTCAACGCAGTCGGGGGTTCAGAGCGTCACGCAACCAGTCGCCCAGCAAGTTCACGCTCAAGGCAATGAGGATGAGCATCAGACCCGGGAAGATGGTGATCCACCATTCGCCAGAGAACAGATAGTCGTTGCCGACGCGAATCAAGGTGCCCAGTGATGGCGAGGTGGGCGGCGCGCCCACACCCAGGAAGGACAGGGTCGCTTCGGTGATGATGGCCGTGGCCACCTGGATGGTGGCCAGCACCAGCACCGGCCCCAACACGTTGGGCAGCACATGACGCCGCATGATGCGCAGCGGTGCAACACCGGTCACGCGGGCCGCCTGCACGTATTCCTTGTTGCGTTCCACCAAGGTGGAGCCTCTTACCGTGCGCGCGTATTGCACCCAACCGGTGAGCGTGATCGACAGGATGAGCACACCAAAAGCCAGACTGTCGTGCGCATTCGGAAACATCGCCCGGCCCACACCGGCAATCAGCAATGCCACGAGGATCGCGGGGAACGACAGCATCACGTCGCACAGGCGCATGAGGAAGGCATCAACCCACCCGCCCATGAAGCCGGCCAGCAGGCCCAGCGTCACGCCGATGAGCACGGACAGCAGCACCGATGCAAAGCCGACGGCCAGCGAAATGCGGGCCCCGTACATAAGGGCCGACAGGATGTCGCGCCCCTGATCGTCGGTGCCGAAGATGAAGTCAGGATTGCCGCCCTCTTGCCACATGGGCGGCAGGCGCGCATTCATGAGGTCGAGCGTGGCCAGATCGAAAGGGTTGTGCGGCGCAACCCAATTGGCAAACAGCGCGCAGAAGACGCAAACGATGGCGATCAGGGCCGCAACGATGGCTGTCGGCGTGGTGCGAAAGCTGTGGCCGACATCGCTGTCGAAAACCTTGTGCAGGAAGGCAAGCACGTTGGATTCCTGGAAACGGGAAACAAACGGGCGGACACCACAGGGCTGCTGTGGCACCCGCCCGTACTCGTTGTGATCGGCTTACTTCACCGACATGTAGCGGAAGGGCATGAAGTTGTCGGCCAGTTGGGCCAGGGTTACGTTGCTGGCAACGCCCCAGGCCAGTGCCTGCTGGTGCAGCGGCAGGTGACCAATGTCGTCCTGGTGCATCTTGAAGGCTTCGCGAATCATGGCGTCGCGCTTGCCCTTGTCGGTCTCCGACTGGATCTTCAAGGTCAGCTCATCCACCTTGGGATTGCAATAGGAGCCGAGGTTGAATTGACCTGCACCCTTGTCGTCCACGCAGCGGATCAGCGCATTCAACACGTTGTGCGAGTCGTACGTGCCAGGCGTCCATCCCAGCAGATAGAAGCTGGTGTCGCGGCGCAGGATTTTCGGGAAGTAGGTGCCCTTGGTCTCCGCCTGCAGGTTGATCTTCACGCCCACGCGTGCCAGGTTGGCAGCGACCGCCTGACAAATGTTGGCGTCGTTGACGTAGCGATCGTTGGGGCAATTCATGCCCACCTCGAAACCATTCGGGTAACCGGCTTCGGCCAGCAGCTTCTTGGAAGCTTCCGGGTCGTAGGGGAGTCGGGTGTTCATGGCCGGGTCGAAGCCATTGATGCCAGGGCCGACCATCAGCGCCGTTGGGTTGGAGGCGCCGCGCATCACAGTGCGCTGAATGCCGGCGATGTCGATGGCTTGATAGAAGGCCTGACGAACGCGCTTGTCCTTGAACGGATTCTTGCCCTTCACGTTCGAGTACAGCAGTTCATCACGCTTCTGGTCCATACCCAGGAAGATCGTGCGCAGCTCCGGGCCCTGCATCACCTTGGACTTGCCGCTGGCGTTGATGCGTGCAACGTCCTGCAGCGGCACCGGTTCGATCACATCCACCTGACCCGACAACAGTGCGGCCACGCGGGTCGCGTCGTTGCCGATCGGGGTGTACTCGACGTTGATCACATTGCCTTCAATCTTGCCCCAGTAGCTGCCATTGCGCTGGAAGCTCGTCTTGACGTTGGGCTGGCGCTCGCGCAGGCGGAAGGGGCCGGTGCCATTGGCGCGGAACGAGGCAGCGTTCTCGATACCTTTGCGGCGATCGACCGGACGCGTAGCCTGGTTTTCCTCACACCATTTCTTGCTCATGATGTAGAGCAGAGAGATGACGTCGGGAAGGATGGGGAACGGCGCCTTGGTCTCGATTTCGACCAGGTGGTCGTTGACCTTGCGGACCTCTTTGACGTCGTTGACGTAGCTCTTCATGTCGGAGCCGTCACCGGCTGCGCGGGCAAACGAGAACAACACGTCGTCGGCCGTGAAGGCTGAACCATCGTGAAATTTCACGCCCTTGCGCAACTCGAACGCCCAGACGTTGGGCGAGGTCTGCTTCCAGCTGGTGGCCAGCGCCGGCGTCAGCTTGAGATTGCGGTCCCGCCCCACCAACGGCTCATAGACGTTGCCGGTGACACTCAACTGCAGCGACTCGTTGAGCGAATGTGGGTCCATGGACAAGGCATCGCCCTGGTTGCCGATGCGAACGGTTTGTGCCGAGACGACACCGGCCGCGGCCAATGCGCCGGCCACCAACAAGGCGGCCGCGGTTTTTCTGAGGGTCATGCTTCGCTCCTGACGGGGGTGGGTGAAACGGAACTGGATTTGCCGACCGGCGTGGCGTCGTCGGCCAACGGCATGCCCTGCTCGATCAGGCCCGCATGCAAGGCGGCACCCAATGGCAGAACGTCGTCGTTGAAATCGTATCGGCTGTTGTGCAGGAAGCAGGCGCCCTGCCCGTTCTCGGCGCCCTGGCCAAGACGCAGGTACGCGCCGGGCTTGACCTGCAACATGAAGGAAAAATCCTCGGCCCCCATGCTGGGGTCCATGTTGCGGTCCACGTGTTCATGGCCGACCAGCTTCTGCGCCACATCGGTGGCGAAGCGGGCTTCGTCGCGCGTGTTGATGGTGGCCGGGTAGATGCGCTCGTAGTTCAGGTGGGCCGAGGCACCAAGGCCGAGGGCCACGCCCGAGCAAACCTCGTGCAGACGCTTCTCGACCATCGCCTGCACCTCAGGGTTGAATGTGCGCACCGTACCCACCAGGCGCGCTGTGCCGGGGATCACGCTGAAGGCACCGGGGTCGCCAGCCTGCATGGCGCACAGGCTGATCACGGCGCTGTCGATCGCGCGCACGTTGCGCGAGACGATGCTTTGCACCGCCGTGATGATGTGCGCCGCCACCAGCACCGGGTCTACCGCCGCGTAGGGGTGCGCGCCGTGCCCGCCCTTGCCTGTGATCTCGATGGTGATGCGGTCGGCCGACGCCATCATAGGACCCGGGTTGACACCCACAGTCCCCGGACGCATCTGGGGCCAGTTGTGCATCGCAAACACCGACTGCACCGGAAAGCGCTCGAACAGGCCGTCTTCGATCATGGCCTTGGCGCCTGCGAAGCCTTCTTCGCCGGGCTGGAAAATCAGCACGGCGGTACCGTCGAAGTGGCGTGTTTCGGCCAGGTAGCGCGCAGCGCCCACCAGCATGGCCGTGTGGCCGTCGTGACCACAGCCGTGCATCATGCCGGGCTTGCTCGACTTCCAGGCGAAGTCGTTGTGCTCCGTCATGGGCAAGGCGTCCATGTCGGCGCGCAAGCCGATCATGCGGCCGCTGCTGTTGCGCCGCCCGTGGATCAAAGCCACCACGCCGGTCTTGCCCAGACCCGTGTGGAGCTCGTCAACGCCACATACCTTGAGCGCCTCGACCACCCGTTTGCTGGTGTACTGCTCTTCGAAACCCAGCTCGGGATGCGCGTGCAGGTCGCGGCGCAAGGCCGTCATCTCGGGGTGAAACGCCGCGATGTGGCCAAAGGCGCGGCCGTGGGCGCGGATGCGTGAAGCTTGCATGTCAGTGCCCCCCGGCCTTTTCGGCCCGCAGGCGAGGATCGACCACGAAGTACAGCAGATCGACGATCAGGTTGATCACCACAAAGATCAGGGCGATCAGGCACAGGTAGGCCGCCATGACCGGAATGTCTGCGAAGGTGACTGCCTGAATGAACAGCAGACCCATGCCCGGCCACTGGAACACGGTCTCGGTAATGATCGCGAAGGCAATCAGACCGCCCAGTTGAAGCCCGGTGATGGTCATCACCGGCACCAGCGTGTTCTTGAGCGCGTGCCCGAAGTGCACGGCCCGGTTGGTCAGGCCACGCGCCCGCGCGAACTTGATGTAGTCGGTGCGCAGCACCTCGAGCATCTCGGCGCGCACCAGCCGCATGATCAGTGTGAGCTGAAATATCGCCAGCGTGATGGCCGGCAGTGTGATGTGCAACCAGCCCTTGGGCGTGAGAAGGCCCGAGGTCCACCATCCGATCTGCACCACATCTCCTCGGCCGAAACTGGGGAACCAGCCCAGGTGCACCGCGAACACCAGGATCAACAGGATCCCGATCAGGAAGGTCGGCAGCGACACGCCCAGCAGCGACAAGGTCATGAACACCTGGCTGGTGAAGGTGCCGCGCTTGAGCGCTGCATAAACCCCCATCGGGATGCCGATGACCAGCGACAGCACGGCCGCGACGACAGAGAGCTCCAGCGTGGCCGGCAAGCGCTCGGTGATCAGACGCGACACCTTCGCACCCTGGCGCAGGCTCAAGCCGAATTCGCCTTGTGCAGCGTTGAGCAGGAAGTGCCAGAACTGGACGAAGAACGGTTGGTCCAGCCCCAGATCGGCGCGCATCTGGCGAATTTGCTCAGGCGTCGCATCCTGACCCAACAGAAAGACCACCGGATCACCCACGTACTGAAAGAGCATGAAGGCAATCAGCGCCACGCTGACCATGACGATCAGCGCCTGCACGAGCCGCCGGAGGATGAATGCAAGCATCGATGTGAAAGCAAGAGAGGGTCGCGCCTGACGGTGAGCGACCCTCTGCGGTCGAACGGCTGATCAGTTTACCTTTACCAGGCGCATGTCCAGGCGGTTGTCGGCGCGGTGCACCACCTCGATGTTCTTCTTCATGGCCCAGGGGATGATCTGGTTGTGCAAAGGGATGTGTGCCACATCCGTGTTTTGCAGCTCAAGGGCTTCTGTCAGCAGTCGCTTGCGGATGAGCGGATCGGTTTCGGTCTTGGCGCGATCGACGATCTGGTCCATCTTCGGGTTGCTGTAGCGACCCACGTTGTAGTTGCCGTCGCCACCCGGGCCGACAGTGCGCACCAGCGATTGCAGGCTGTAGAGCGCGTCAAACGTCGGCACGCCCCACCCCAGCATGTAGATGCTGGCCTCGTAGCGCTGGATCATCGGGAAATAGGTCGACAGTGGCTGGGTGCGCAGCTTGGCCTTCACCCCGATCCGCGCCCACATCGCAGCCACCGCCTGGCAAATGGCTTCGTCATTGATATAGCGGTTGTTTGGGCAGGCAAAGTCCACCTCGAAACCTTCGCCATAGCCGGCATCGGCCAGCAGCTTTTGCGCGGCTGCCGCATCGTAGGGGTGGCGACGATGTACCGAGTCGCTCCAACCGGCGACCTGCGGAGCAACCAGGGCGCCAGTGGGTTGCCCCAGCCCACGCAGGGTCACGCGAGAAATCGCATTGGTGTCGATCGATTGGTACAGCGCCATACGAACACGCACATCCTTGAGCGGGTTCTTTCCTTTGACGTTGCTGCCCACCAATTCGTCGCGATGCTGGTCCATTCCGAAGAAGATGGTGCGGTTCTCGACACCATCCACCACCTTCAGTGCCCCATCCTGGCGCAAACGGGGCAAGTCCTGAGGGCTGGGGTCCAGCACGAAGTCCACTTCGCCCGACAGCAAGGCCGCCATCCGCGTGGCGGTGGCTTTCACCGGCGTGTAGACGACTTCACTGACGTTGGTGTCCGCCTTGCCCCACCAGTTCGGGTTGCGCACCAGCACCATCTTCTGGTCCTGAACCCATTCCTTCAGCATGAACGGACCAGTCCCGTTGGTGTTGCGGTGCGCAAAATTCTCATCCTTGGTCTTGATGTCCTTGGGCGCCACCGAGTTGTTCTTCTCTGCCCAGGTCTTGCTCATCATGCGCAACTCGGTCAGCTGATTGAGCAGCACTGGATTGGGGCCTTTGGTGAAGATGTCGATGGTGTTGCCATCGACCTTCACGATCCGATCGAATCCCTGGATGTAGGGCGTGAAGTTCGAGGTGGGCGCCATGGCGCGCTGCAGCGAAAACACCGCGTCGTCTGCCGTGAACGCTGAGCCATCGTGGAATTTCACACCCGAGCGGAGCGTGATGCGCAACTGCGTCGGGCTGACCTCCGCCCATGCGGTGGCCAGCATGGGCTCAGCCTTGAAGGTGCGGCTGTTGTAGTAGACCAATGACTCGTACACGGACGCATGAATGCCGTTCGCCAGGGCGTTGTTCTGTGAATGGATGTCCCACGTCGGGATGTCGCTGGCGCTCGTCCACTTGAAGGTCTTTGCATGTGCACCGACCATCGCCAGCATGGCCATCAGACCAAAGACAAAGAAGCGGGCATTCGTCGAAATCTGCTTCATCGTTGACACCTGAACAAAATGAGGTGCCGGCAATATGCAACAAGCGTTCCCGCTTCGGCGAGGGGGCTTACCCGTATCAGTTCAGGTGCCCCGCAGGGCGCATGCGAAACGTCCAATCGGGTCGCAACCCTCCCCCATGTGCATGAGCCAGCGCCATTGGCGATACCCCATGGGGTCAGGCAGGGCGCGGAACGGACCTAAAGTGCGCGCGCCCGGTCGATCGGCTGGGCTTTTCTCAATCACCAACCTCAGGGAATCACACATGAAGCGCGCAATCCTTGCCACCTTTCTCACCGTTGTTGCGGCCGCATCCTTCGCTGCCGTCGACGTCAACAAGGCCAACGAAGCCGACCTCAACAGCATCAAGGGTGTCGGGCCCGGCACCAGCAGCAAGATCGTCGAACAACGAAAAGGCGCACCATTCAAAAGCTGGGCAGACCTCATCAAGCGCGTCCCCGGCATCGGCGAAAAGCGAGCGAGCGGCCTGTCCCAGCAAGGGTTGACCGTCAACGGCGAGTCGTTCAAACCGACCAGCGCCAAGCCTGAAACGCCGGCCACCACTGCACCCAAGAAGTAAGCCAGCAGGTTTTGCACTGACGAAAAAAAACCGCCCGGGCAACCGGGCGGTTTTTGCATTCAGAAGGATCCGAAGATCGATCAGAAGGTGTGGCGAACGCCAACGCCATAGCGGCGCAGTTCGTTGGTCTTGGCGCCCGACGGGTCTTTCTTGTCGGCGGTGACCATGGCTGCGTACAGCGTGGTGCGCTTGGACACCATGTAGGTAGCGCCGAGGCCCAGGCCGCGGGCCTTCTCGTTGGTAGCGAAGGTGCTGTAGCCCGACTTGGCCTTGTGCATGGCGTAGCCAGCCGACAGGGTCAGCGCATCGCCCATGGGGACGTCCACGCCGATGCTGTACTCGTTGGCCTTGCCAGCCGCTTCTTTCACACGGCCGTAGGTCAACAGCAGCTTGGCCACGCCGAAGTCGTACGAACCGTTGATGCGGGTGTACTTGATGTCGGCGGTGTCGCCTTCGTCCTGGTAGGCGAAGCCAGCGTAGATCGGGCCACCGTTGTACTTGACGTGGAAGGCCATCACGTTGCTCTTGGTCGTGGCGCTTTCGTCCAGCGAGTACGACACGGCACCGCTGAAGCCGCCGAATTCGGGCGAGCTGTACTTGAAGCCGTTGTTCGGGTTGCCGGTGTAGTTGTTGCCGGTGTCCATCACCGAGTACTCAACGGCGAAGTTCGTTGCGCCACCCAGTTGGTGCGCACCAGCTTCGATGTCGTCGTAAGCGGTCCAGACCTTGCCGGCGACGACTTCACCGAAGCCGCCCGAGAAACCGACGAAAGATTGGCGGTTGAATTGCAGCGCGCCACCGGCATTGCTTTGGCCGTTGTCAACGCTCAGACCGGCTTCCAGGCCGAAGATCACCGACAGACCGCCGCCGATGTCTTCGCTGCCCTTGAAGCCCAGACGGCTGGTGGACAGGCCGGCGCTGTTCAGCACGGTGGTCGACTTGGTGCCCGGGGCACCGTCACGCTGGCTGCCAACCCAGGCGTCCATCAGGCCATAGATCGACACGGACGATTGCGCGCTGGCGACGCCGGAGAAAGCACCCAGCACGGCCAGGGCAACGAGAGACTTCTTCATAGATCTTCCTTCGAAGTAGTAGGGGGAGAAGAAACGGGTATTTCAGATTTCTGAAACTGCCGTGATGGTAGGCGAGTCGACCTCTGGTTTCAGGGTTGACCCCTAGGAATGCTGCTGAAAACCCAAGGGAGTGTTGCTCACCCACAACGCACCGGCACCCGAACTCATCAATGCAAACTTCGCGCCACGCATCCCTTCACTCTGCATCGAGCAAAAAAAAGCCACCGCCGAAGCGGTGGCTTTCAGATCAAGCTTCAGATCAGCTGCGGGTAACCCGCAATCGATCAGAAAGCGTGACGGATACCGAACTCGTAGCCACGCGAGCTACCACCGGCCGGCACGGCGGCGGCGTTGGGGCTCAGGCCGAAGGTGGCAGCCGCGTCGTTGGAGATACGAGCGTAGTTGGCGTACAGGGCGGTGCGCTTGCTCAGGCCGTACTCGTAGCCGATGGCGATCTGCTTGGCGTCGTCGGCGAAGTTGTCGTAGCTGGAACGCACGTACGAAGCCTTGATCAGGCCAGGACCCACGGGAGCGGTCAGGCCCAACAGAACCAGCTTGACCTTCTGGGTTGCGCCAGCGTTCGGCTGGAATTTGCCCTGGGCGTACTGGAACATGGGCTTGATGAAGCCGAAGTCATACGAAGCGCCGAAGTTGGTGCGCTTGTAGGCGTTGGCGTTGGCTGCAGCGGAACCTTCCGAAGCGGTGGCCAGGCCGAGGCTCAGAGGACCAGCAGCATAGGTCAGGCGAACACCGGCGTACTTGTTCGGGTCTTGCGACACCGAGGTTTCCTTGAAGGCGTACTGCAGTTGGGCCTGGAATCCGCCGAACTTGGGCGAGAAGTAGCCGAGGGTGTTGTTGGCACGCACCAGGGTGGTGGCGCCGCTGCCCAGCACGCCGAAGGTGTTGATCGAGCTGCCAACGCCGTTGGTGCCGAACGGATCGTAGACGGTGTGGTTCCAGAAGGTCGGGGTGTAGTCACGGCCCAGACGCACTTCACCGAAACCGCCCATCAGGCTCACGGTGCTGCGGCGCTGGAACTGCAGGCCACCGGAGGTGCCGCTGTCGGGGTTCAGCGAGCCTTCCAGCCAGAAGCCGGCGCTCATGCCACCACCGAGGTCTTCCACACCACGGAAGCCCAGACGGCTCGAAGCGGTGCCATCCTGGCTCATGGAGGTCAGGCTCTGGCCGCCTTGGCTCACATTGCGGATGTTGATGTCCATGATGCCGAACAGGGTCACCGACGACTGGGCCAGTGCTGCGCTGGAGGCTGCAACGGCAGCCAGAGCGATCAGGGTCTTTTTCATTGAGGAGTTCTCCAAGGTTGAGTTGACAGGCCGGGGGTCTCAGCCCCCAAGCCAAGCTCCGTTGCAGGAAGCTCCGCTGATTGCAACAGAAAGACACCGCTCGCGCCATGTTTGGCCCCGCCCTTCTGCCCCGAGGTGGTGCCGTTGTTGTTCGGTAGCGACGAAATCAGGGCTTACCCTTGATGCCTTCGTGTTCGTCCACGCACTGCGCCTGGGCGCTGGGTACGGTCAAATGGCGCCAGACGCAGGCTTGGGCTCATGGCAGGATGGAGCCCTCTCGAATGACTCCGACGCGACCCATGTCCTCTCGCACCGACGCCCTGTTGAGCGCTGCCGACGCTGCACTTCGCACCTTGTTTGTCGCGCCCCGCGCCAGCAAGCCTTGTCCGACTATCGCCGAGCAGCAAACCGACGACACGCTCAGTCCCGACGAAAGGCACCTTTCTGGTGCATTGATGCGCGTCAACCACGTGGGCGAGGTCTGTGCGCAAGCGCTGTACACCTCTCAGGCGCTCGCCGCCCGCTGGGGTTCGGCCGGCGATGAGGCCAGCCGGGAAGCCCTCGCCCAGCGCCTGGAACGCGCCGGTCATGAAGAAACCGATCACCTGGCGTGGACCCAGGCCAGGCTGGACGAGCTGGGGTCGCGCCCTTCGCTGCTGAACCCGCTCTGGTACGCCGGCGCTTTCGGCCTCGGTCTGGTGGCCGGGCGACTGGGGCGCGGCGTCAGCCTGGGCTTTGTCGTCGAAACGGAGCGCCAGGTTGAAGCGCACCTGGCCTCGCACATGGATCGCCTGCCCGCCAATGACCATGCCTCCAAGGCCATCGTGGCGCAGATGAAGGACGACGAGGCCCGCCACGCGCGCGACGCGCTGCAAGGCGGTGGTCAGCTCCTGCCCGCGCCCGTGCGGCAAGCCATGCGCGCCATGGCCAAGGTCATGACCACGGTCGCCCACCGCATCTGACGGACTGGGTCAGGCCTCGACGAGGTCGAAGCTGGTGGTGATCTCGGCGGTCTTGGCAAGCATGATGCTCGCCGAGCAGTACTTGTCGTGGCTCATGGCGATGGCGCGTTCGACGGCGGCCGCCGGCACGCCCTTGGCGGTCACCGTGAAGTGCATGTGGATCCTGGTGAACACCTTGGGGTCGGTCTCGGCCCGCTCGCTGGTGAGCTTGACCGAACACCCATGCACATCGTGCCGCCCGCGCTTGAGGATGAGCACGACGTCATAGGCGGTGCACCCGCCCGTTCCCGCGAGCACCGTCTCCATGGGCCGTGGCGCCAGATTGGCTCCGCCGTTCCCTGGCTTGGCCGCATCGGGCGCGCCGTCCATGGTGAGCACGTGCCCACTGCCGGTCTCGGCAACGAATCCCATGGCCGAACGCGTACCCGAGGCGCCGGTCCAGGTCACCGTGCATTCCATTGATCTGTGCTCCGTGTGAAAGCGCACGCACCGTCTGGGTGCGGCGCTCTAAAAATGAGGGCAAACCGCCACAGGATGTTGCGTTGCAGCATGCCGGCGATATACTTGCGTCATTGTATTGAAGGTTGTCTCCTCTACCCTCCACGGGTGGATTCCAACCCGGACCGGTTCCATCGGTCCGGGTTTTTTTTGTCCGTCGATATGATCGGCCGATGACCTCGCCCCAACCGGCGCTGACGCCCGCCGACTACCTCAAGAAAATCCTGACCGCCCGCGTGTACGACGTGGCGGTTGAGTCGGACCTCGATACCGCCCGAGCGCTGTCGCGGCGCCTGCACAACACGGTGCTGCTCAAGCGGGAGGACCAGCAGCCGGTCTTCAGCTTCAAACTGCGCGGCGCCTACAACAAGATCGCGCACCTGCCGGCCGATCAACTGGCCAAGGGCGTCATCTGCGCATCGGCGGGCAACCACGCCCAGGGCGTGGCGCTCAGTGCGCGCAAGCTGGGCATTCGCGCGGTGATCGTCATGCCGGTGACGACCCCGCAGCTCAAGATCGACGCGGTCAAGGGCCTGGGCGGCGAGGTGGTGCTCCGTGGCGACAGCTACTCGGACGCCTACACCCATGCGGTTGAACTGCAACAGGCCCAGGGGCTGACCTTCGTGCACCCGTTCGACGATCCGGACGTGATTGCGGGTCAGGGCACGATCGCCATGGAAATCCTGCGCCAGCTGCAGCGCCTGGGCTCGGACCGCCTCGACGCGGTGTTCGTGGCCATTGGCGGCGGCGGCCTCATCTCCGGCGTGGCCAACTACATCAAGGCCGTGCGGCCCGAGGTCAAGGTCATCGGCGTTCAAATGACGGACTCCGACGCCATGATGCGTTCGGTCGCCGAGCAGCAGCGCATCACGCTGCCCGACGTGGGCCTGTTCGCCGACGGCACCGCCGTCAAACTGGTGGGTGAAGAAACTTTCCGCATCGCCCGCGAACTGGTGGACGAGTACATCGCCGTCGACACCGATGCAGTCTGCGCCGCCATCAAGGACATCTTCGTGGACACGCGCAGCATCGTGGAGCCGTCGGGAGCGATGGCGGTCGCGGCCGTCAAACAGTACGTCGCCAAGCACAAGACCAAGGGTCAGACCTACGCGGCCATCCTGTGCGGCGCCAACATGAACTTCGACCGCCTGCGCTTCGTGGCGGAACGGGCCGAAGTGGGTGAAGAACGCGAAGCACTGTTCGCGGTCACCATGCCCGAAGAGCGCGGCAGCTTTCGCCGCTTTTGCGAGGTGATCGGCGCCCTGCCCGGCACGGCGCGCAACGTCACCGAATTCAACTACCGCATGCACGACGACACGCGCGCGCATGTGTTCGTAGGGCTCACCACCTCGGCCAAAGGCGAATCGACCCGCATTGCAGGCCAGTTGCGCAAGCACGGCTTTGAAACCCTGGACCTCACCCACGACGAGCTGGCCAAGGAGCACGTGCGCCATCTGGTTGGCGGACGCTCACCCCAGGTACAGGACGAGCGTCTGCTGCGCTTTGTGTTTCCCGAGCGCCCGGGCGCGCTGCTCAAGTTCCTGAGCCTGATGCAACCGAACTGGAACATCAGCCTGTTCCACTACCGCAATCAGGGCGCGGACTACGGCCGCATCCTGGTTGGCCTGCAGGTGCCGCCCGGTGACAACGCCGCGTTTGCCGACTTTCTCGCCACGCTGGGCTACCCCTGCGTGGAGGAGACCGACAATCCGGCCTATCGCCTCTTCCTGCGCAGCTGAGGCCGGATTGCCATGGCCCGCGATCCCGCGCTGATCCCTTTCCATTCGCGCCCGCATGCACCGGTTCCCGGCTTGCGGTTGCCGCCCATTGCGGCAACCGCCGACGCCACGCTGGACCACACCCTGATGCTGCGCATGGCCGTGCCAGGCCAGGACGCGCTGGGCCTGGGCCGCCTGCAACAGCTGGCCCTGCAGCTCGCACGCATTCAGAACGGCAGCCCGCTGCCATTCGATCTGCTGGTGTTCGACGCCCCTCAATTGGTGGTTTTCGCGGGTGACCATGGCCTGGCCGATGAGGGGCTGAGCGAATGGCCGCAATCCGTCACGCACGAGCAAGTGGTGCAATTGCTGGCGGGCAAGTCCCCGGCCAACGTGCTGGCGCGCCAGCATGGCTTTGACCTCACGGTGGTCGACGCAGGCGTCGGCACCCCCATCAACCAACCACCGCCCGGGCACCACACCGTCACCCTGCAGTCGCGCAAGATCGGCTACGGCACCCGCAACTGCCTGTTCGGGCCGGCCATGTCGCTGACGCAAGCGGTGTCGGCTATCCACGCCGGTATGGACGTAGTCCGGCATCTGCCGGGCACGGTGATCGCGCTGGGCGATGTCGGTGTCGCCGGTACCGCCAGCGCCTCGTTGCTGCTGTCGCGCCTGTGTGGTGTGCCCGTGGTCGATGCCTTCGCGCGCGAGGACCCCGGTGCCACCTCGCTGGACGACACCCTGCACTGGCAGCGCCTGGACAAACTGCAGGCCGCCTCCCAGCGCCATGGGGCTGCCCTGTCGCCCATTCATGCGCTCGCGGCCTTCGGTGGCTTCGAGATTGCGATGCAGGTGGGCGCCATGTTGCAGGCCGGCAGCGAGCGGCGGATCGTGCTCGTCGACGGCTTTGTGGCGGGTGCGGCCGCGCTGGTGGCAAGAGGCCTGAGCCCGAGCGTGGCGGACTACCTGGTGTTCGCGCAGCGCGGCGCTGCTTCACCGCATCGATTGATGCTCATCCATTTGCGCGCGCATCCGCTGCTCGATCTGGAACTCAACCTCAACCAGGGTGTCGGCGCGCTGCTGGCCTGGCCGCTGTTGCAGTCGGCTCAGGCGGTCATGGACGCGTCGGCCTGACGCACACCGATCAGGACGCCGCGCCCGGGGGCGGCGGAAGGCTGAGCTCGATTGGCGCGCCACCGCTTGAGCCCACGGGCACCAGCCGTGCCGACCGCCGTTGCACCGACTGCAGTACCACACCGCCCTCAAGCTCAGCACCCACGCGATACGGCTTGGGCGGCTGGCCGTCCACCGCAATCAACGCGGCCCCGCCCTCTGCCCCCTCGGCGATGACGCCGAGCAGCTGAAAGCGAGACGCCAGCGGCGGGGGTGCTGCGGCCTCGACAGCCACCACCGCCTCGGGTGCTGCGCCCAGCACGCGAGCCAGGGCAGCGGGCTCCGGCGCGACGGGCAGGCTGGCCGTCGCAGCCACCGGCGTCAGCGGCGATTGCCCCAGCACCTGCAACACCCAGTAACCGACGCTGAGCCCTGCGGCGGCCCACAGCAGCACCGCCACCAGAGCGGGCGAGCGCCGTGGCGTGACGCCACTGGCGCCTTCGCCCAGAAACACCGAATGACCAAAGCCTCGATCGGTTGCCATGGGGGCGCATTATCATCGACCGACCCCTTCTGTGGGGCCTTGCGGACACCGCACCGGAGACGCGCTTGATTCGACCCCTTCCCCCACTTCGGCGCGCCATGCAGCGCGGCTTCACCCTCATCGAGCTCATGGTGGTGCTGGTCATCATCGGCGTGCTGGCGGCACTGATCGTGCCCAACGTGCTCGATCGCACCGACGATGCCCGCATGACGGCCGCGCGCACCGACGTCAACAACCTCATGCAGGCGCTCAAGCTGTACAAGCTCGACAACCAGCGATTTCCCACCGCCGAGCAAGGCCTGGGCGCACTGACCGCCAAGCCCGGCGCCAACCCGGTGCCCCCGAACTGGCGTCGCTACCTCGACAAGCTGCCCAACGACCCGTGGGGGCGGCCATACCAGTACCTCAACCCCGGCGTGCACGGCGAGGTTGACGTGCTCTCTCTGGGCGCCGATGGCCAACCCGGTGGCGAAGGCGCCGACGCCGACGTCGGCAGCTGGCAGTGAGGCGGCCGCCCCGCTGACGGCCCCTGTCATGCATCGCCAGCACCGCGGCTTCACCCTGCTGGAGATCATGGTCGTGGTGGCCATCGTGGCCCTGGCCACGGCCAGCGTGACGCTGGCCCTGCGGGACGACAGCGGCACGCGTCTGGAGCGCGAGGCCATGCGCCTGTCGGCCATGCTCGAATCGGCCCGGGCCCAGTCCCGCACCAGCGGCCTGCCCGTCGTCTGGCGCCCCGCTCCTCATGGCTTCGAGTTCATCGGCCTGCCGGCCGATCGCGGCGGCGACCGTCCAGCCGATGTGCGCGAGGGACTGCACGCCTGGTTGAACACCGACACCGGAGTGCGCGTGGTGCAGCCACCGGGTGCCAGCAACCTGGTGCTGGGCCCGGAGCCCTTGATTCCCGCCCAGCGGCTGGTGCTGGCACTCGGCGAGCGTCGGGTCACCCTGGGCACCGACGGCCTGGGCCCGTTCGGTGTTGTTAACGAGCCATGAAACGCTGGCGCGGCTTCACCCTCATCGAGGTGCTGGTGGCCCTCGGCGTGGTGGCGCTCACCCTCACTGCCGGTCTGCAGGCCACTGGCGCACTCACACGCAATGCCGAGCGCCAGACCGATCAATGGCTGGCCCAAATGTGTGCCGAGAACGTGCTGACCGCCCTGCGGCTGCAGCGCCAGCTCCCCGGCACCGGCGACAGCGAGGTGGTGTGCGAACAGGTGGGGCGCGCCCTGCGGGTGCGGGTGTCGGTCTCGCCCACGCCCAACCCGAATTTCCGGCGGGTGGATGCCACCGTACTGCAGGGCGGCGGCGACGACGCCGTGCGCTTGCTGACGCTGTCCACCATCCAGGGCCGCTACTGAGCGCCCGGACGCCAACCATGCGACGCGCCGCCCCATCCCACGGTTTCACACTGGTCGAGGTGCTGGTGGCCCTGGCCATTCTGTCGGCCATCGCCTTGCTCAGCTGGCGCGCCATCGACGGCATGGGACGCACGCAGGCGGCCACCCAGACGCGGGCCGACGCCATGCTGCGGCTGCAGGCCGCCTTTGGCCAGTGGAACGCCGATCTCGATGCCCTGATCGACACCCGGGAGGTGACGCCCATCGAATTCAACGGGCAGTTGCTTCGCCTCACCCGGCGCGACCCCATGGAGACCGGCCTCGACAGCCGCGGCATCCGCGTCGTCGCCTGGGCTTTGCTGCCGGGCCCCGGCGGACTGCAGTGGTCGCGCTGGCAGTCCGGCCCGCTGCGCCAGCGCGACGAGCTGGCCCGGGCCTGGCAGCGCGCGGCGGAATGGGCCGCCGGGCGCCTGTCGCCTGGCACCGGTGGCGCCGACGCCCTGACCGCCCCCCAGGCCGACAGCGCCCTGGCGCTGGTGCGCGCCGATGCCTGGCAGCTGTACTACCACCGTGGCGAGACCTGGACCAACCCGCAGTCGGCCGCTGACGTGGGCAGCCGTGGCAGCGAGGAAGACTTCACCCCCAACGCCGGCCTGCCCAACGGGGTGCGGCTGCAGCTCACGCTCGGCCCCGGGCTGCCCTTGCAGGGCATGCTGGTGCGCGACTGGGTGCGTCCCACACTGGAGGCCGCGCCATGACCACGGCGACGCGCCAACGCGGTGCCGCACTGCTGCTGGCCATGCTCACCGTCACGCTGGTGGCCGCCCTGGCCGCAAGTGCGGCCTGGCAGCAGTGGCGTTCCATCGAGGTCGAGCAGGCCGAGCGCCAACGGGCACAGGCCGCGTGGATCCTGGCCGGCGCGCTCGACTGGGCACGGCTCATCCTGCGCGAAGACGCGCGCGGCAACCAGACCAGCGGCAACCCCGACCACCTGGGCGAGCCCTGGGCGCTGCCCCTGGAAGAAGCCCGCCTGGCCAGCTTTCTGGCGGCCGACCGCGACAACAGC
This sequence comes from Hydrogenophaga sp., assembly GCF_019635465.1. GTDB lineage: Bacteria > Pseudomonadota > Gammaproteobacteria > Burkholderiales > Burkholderiaceae_C > Hydrogenophaga. The sequence continues at coordinate 195,622 of NZ_JAHBZK010000006.1, read as the reverse complement.
GCCGAAAGCGTGCTGCAGGCCTTCCTGTCCGGCGAAATGATCGACCAGCAGTCGCGACTGAACTTCAACAACATCATCCGGCGCGAATCGGTCAGCGGTGGGCCCACCACCATCGAGCTGTCGGAGCCCGACCTGCAGGCCCTGCAGCGGCTGTGGACCTCGCTCGGCCTGCCCGCCAGCGAGCTGCGCAGCGCCGCCGACGAGCTGCTGGCCACCACCCGGGCGGCCCAGAACGATCCGCAGCCTTCGCGCACCCCCCTGCTGCCCGCCAAGCTGTCGCAACTGGCGTGGCTGGGCATTTCACTGGAGAGCCTCGCCCGGCTCGAGCCCCACCTCACCGTGCTGCCGCAGCGCACCACGCTCAACCTGAACACCGCCAGTGCCGAAGCCATCGCCGCGTCCTCGGCCGAGCTGGACCTGGCGCGCGCCCAGCGCCTCATCGCGGCGCGCGAACGCACGCCGTTCCGCTCCATGGGCGAGGCCTCCCGCGCCCTGGGCAGCAGCGAAACCCAGCTGCTGTCCGACCAGTTTCACGGCGTGCGCAGCAGCTATTTCGAGGTCCGCGGGCGGCTGCGGCTGGACGACACGGTGATCGAGGAGCGCTCGCTGGTGGTGCGGCGCAACCTTGATGTGCGCATCGTCTGGCGCGAGCGCTTTACACGCCGTTGAAGCCGCTGCGCAACGCCGCCGGGGCCGAAACGGTCGATTTGTCGTGCGGCCTACCTAGAATGCCCCGTTCCACCCTTTGAAAACCTGACTGTGCTCATCGTCACCCCGGTCGACTACCTTGCCAGCCCGAGTGCGGCGTCCACCCTGATCCAATGGGTGCGCACCACCGATGGCCACCAGTTCGACGACGACGGCGAATGCGCCCTGTCGCTGCTGCCGCGCGACGACGAACTGGTGCTGGCGCTGCCGCCGCGCGCCCTGTCGTGGCACCGGCTGGCCTTGCCCAAGGTCAGCGGACCCAAGCTGCGCGCCGCCCTGGACGGCATGCTCGAAGACCGGGTGTTGTGTGACGTGGGCGAACTGCACCACGCGCTGGAGCCCGGTGGGCGCCCTGGCCAGCCGGTGTGGGTGGCCAGCACCGCCCGCGACACCTTGCGTGGCTGGGTCCGCGCACTGGAATCGTCCGGGCGCCCCGTGTCCCGCATCGCGCCGCTCATGTGGCCCATGGTCTCGGCGGCCGCTCCTTCCGCACCCGGCACCACGCGCAGCTTCGCCATGGAGGCACCCAGCCTGCTGCACTGGGCCCACATCGATGGCCAGCAAACCTGGCTGGCCAGCGCCACACCACTGGGCGTGAGCTGCATTCCCCTGGGCGAAGCCGCGGTCACCCCGCCCATCGACGCCCTGATCCCCGGCGCCGGCGACGACAGCTCCGTCGCGCGCAGTCTCGACGTCTGGCTGGCCGACCCGCTCGTGCTCGAGCTGGCCGAGCAAGCCCTCGGGCGCCACCTCGACCCCATCCTGCCCGCGCAGTGGCTGCTGCGCGCCGGCCAGACCGACTGGAACCTGGCGCAGTTCGACCTCAGCCTGTCGTCCAACGCCCGCCGCAGCCAGCGCCTGCGCCGCAGCTGGCGGCAGTTTCGCAGCGCGCCGCACTGGCGCGCCGCCCGCTGGGGCCTGGTGGCCTTGCTGGCCGCACAGCTGCTGGGCCTCAACCTCGTGGCCTGGCAGGAGCGGCACAGCCTGCGCGCCAAGACCGACGCCGTGCGCACCACCCTCACCGGCACCTTCCCCCAGGTCACCACCGTGATCGACGCGCCGGTCCAGATGCAGCGCGAACTGGCCCGCCTGCAACAGGCCAGCGGCCTGCTGTCGGTGAGCGACATGGAGTCGCTGCTGGGCGCCATCGATCGCGCGGCCGGCGCCAACCCGCTCACACCCACCCGCCTTGCCTATGGCGCCGACGGCCTCAAGCTGGCCGGCTGGCGCGCCAGCGAAGAGCAGGTGCGCGCACTGCAGCAAGCGCTGCAGGCCGGTGGCTGGCGCGCCCGCTTCGACGGCCAGGAAATGGCCTTGCAGGCCCCGCAACCGTGACCCCGACCGCCATGGCCGACACCGCTTCCCCCTTCTCCAAAAGCTCGCCGACCCGTGGTCTGGCGGCGGCTTCGGCTTGGCTGGCCTCGCTGTCGCCGCGCGAGCGCCGCCTGGTGCTGATCGCCGCCACGGTGGTGGGCCTGGGCCTGCTCTGGATGGTGGCCATTGCACCCGCCTGGCACACCCTGCGCGCCGCACCGGCCCAGCACGCCGCTCTCGACGCCCAACTGGCCCGCATGCAGCAGATGGCGCAGACGGCCGAGGCCTTGCGCGCGCAATCCGGCACCGCGCCACCGTCGCGCGACGAAGCCCTGCGCGCACTTGAGGCCGCCACCGTCGGCCTGGGCGGCACCGGCCAGATCTCGGTGCTGGGCGAGCGCGCCACGCTGGCCCTGCGTCAGACCCCACCCCAGGCGCTGGCGGCATGGCTGCAGCAGGTGCGCATCAACGCCCGGCTGCTGCCGGTCGAGTCGCAGATCAGCCGCGACGCCGCCTCGGGCGGCTGGACCGGCACGCTGGTGGTGGGCGGGCCTCCTCTGGCCGGGAACTGAACCATGAGTCCCGTCGCCATCCGCCGCTTCGCCATCCTGGCCTCCGTGCTCGGGCTGGTGCTGGCCGTGCTGCTGTTCGCACCGGCACGCTGGCTGGGCGATGCCCTCACACAGGCCACGGGCGGTCAGCTGCAGTTCGTGAATGCGCGCGGCTCCATCTGGAACGGCCGCGCCGATCTGATGTTCACCGGCGGCGAAGGCAGCCGCAGCCGCAGCGCCCTGCCCCAGGGCGTGGCCTGGCGCCTGCGTCCGGCCTGGCACGACGGCGGCCCGGCGGTCGGCCTGGCCTTGACCGCACCGTGCTGCACATCCCAGGCCATCCGCCTGACCTTCAAGCCCAGCCTGGGTGGCTCCGCCCTTGATGTGGCGCCATTCGAGAGCCGCTGGCCGGCGGAGCTGCTGGTCGGTCTGGGCACCCCCTGGAACACGCTTCGCCTCGAAGGCACCCTGGCACTGCGCTCCGACGGCTTCGGCGTGCGCATGGCCAGTGGCCGTCTGCAGTTGCAGGGTGGCCTGGTCATCGACGCCATCGACCTCGCCTCGCGCCTGGCCAGCGTGCGCCCGCTGGGCAGCTACCGGGCCAGCCTGCGCGCCGACGCCGAGGGCAACACCGCCCGACTCGATCTCGACACCGTGGGCGGCGCCTTGCTGCTGCAAGGCCAGGGCCAATGGGTCGGCGGGCGGCTGCGCTTTGCCGGCGACGCCCAGGCGGCACCCGGCAACGAACTCGCACTGACCAACCTGCTCAACATCGTGGGCCGCCGCAACGGCCCTCGCTCCGTCATCACCATCGGTTGATTGACGCCAGCCAACAGATAGGATCGCGCCATGTTTGCCCTTACTCCCTCGGCCAGCCGCAGCAGCGCTCTCGCGCTGGCCTGCGCCATGGCGCTGGGCCTGCTGCCGGCACCGCCCGCCGACGCCCAGGCCCAGTCCCGCCGCACCGAGCCGGTGACGCTGAACTTCGTCAACGCCGAGATCGAAGCCGTGGCCCGCACCATGGCCACCATCACCGGCCGCAGCGTCGTCGTCGACCCCCGCGTGCGCGGCACCGTCAACCTGGCCACCGACCGCCCGGTACCGCCGACGGCCGCGCTCAACCAGTTCGCGGCCGCGCTGCGCCTGCAAGGCTTTGCCCTGGTCGACACCGGTGGCCTCTACAAGATCGTGCCCGAGGCCGACGCCAAGCTGCAGGGCAACGTGGTCAACGCCGGCTCGGCGTCGGCGCTGCCGTCATCGAACCAGGTCGTCACCCAGATCTTCCGGCTCAACCACGAGAACGCGAACAACCTGGTGCCGGTGCTGCGCCCGCTGATCCCGCCCAACAACACCATCAACGTCAACCCGGGCAACAACTCGCTCATCATCACCGACTACGCCGAGAACCTGCAGCGCGTGGCGCGCATCATCTCGGCGCTGGACACACCCGGTGCCAGCGACATCGAGATCATTCCCCTGCAGCACGCCGTGGCCGCCGACGTCGCGCCCATGGTGCTGCGCCTCATCGAATCCAGTGGCACGGCCGGCGCGGCCCAGGGCGGTGACGCGAGCTTTCGCACCACCATCCTCGCGGACTCGCGCAGCAACAGCCTGGTGCTGCGCGCGGCCAACCCGGCGCGTCTGGCGCTGGCCAAGTCGCTCGTGGTGCGGCTGGACCAACCCTCGGCGGCGGCAGTCAGCGGCAACATCCACGTCGTCTATCTCAAGAACGCCGACGCCACCGCACTGGCCACCACCCTGCGCGCAGCCATGGCCGCCGGCGACAGTGGCGCATCGACCTCGGCCCTGGGCAGCAGCACGCGAAGCACCAGCGTGGCCCTGGGTAGCGCGGCCGGCAGCACACCCGCCACCACGCCGGTGGCGGCCAGCGCGCAGCCGTCCACTGGTGGCCAGATCCAGGCCGACCCGGCGACGAACTCGCTCATCATCACCGCGCCCGACCCGCTATATCGCCAGCTGCGCGCCGTGATCGACCAGCTCGACTCGCGCCGCGCGCAGGTCTATGTGGAAAGCCTCATCGCCGAGGTCAACGACGACAAGGCGGCCGAGTTCGGCATCCAGTGGCAAGGCGCCACCGGCAAATCGGGCGATCGCGTGATCGGCCTGCTGGGCACCAACTTCGGCACCGGCGGCAGCAACATCCTCAACCTGGCGCAGGGCGAGACCCTGCCCAACGCGGGCCTCAACGTGGGCCTGGCGCGCCGCACCAACGGCGTGTACGTGCTGGGCTTCCTCGCGCGCTTCCTGCAAGAGAACGGCGCTGGCAACATCCTGTCCACGCCCAACCTGCTCACGCTCGACAACGAAGAAGCCAAGATCGTGATCGGCCAGAACGTGCCCTTCGTGACCGGCCAGTTCACCAACACCGGGGCCACCAACGGCTCGGTCAACCCGTTCCAGACCATCGAGCGCAAGGACGTCGGCCTGACGCTGCGGGTGAAGCCGCAGATCAGCGAAAACGGCACCATCAAGATGACCATCTATCAGGAGGTCAGCAGTGTGGCGGCGTCCTCGGTCAACTCCAGCACCGGGCTGATCACCAACAAGCGCAGCATCGAAAGCACCGTGTTGGTCGACGACGGCGCCATCGTGGTGCTGGGCGGACTGCTGCAGGACGAATTTGCCGCCAACCAGGACAAGGTGCCCGGTCTGGGCGACGTGCCCCTGCTGGGCAACCTGTTCCGCAGCGAAAGCCGCAGCCGCAAGAAAACCAACCTGATGGTCTTCCTGCGCCCGGTGGTCATGCGCGATGGTCGCGACACGACCAACCTCGCGCTCGACCGCTACGAGCAGATGCGCGCTGTGCAGCGCGATGCGCAACCCGAGCAGAACGGTGTGCTGCAGATCAACGGCGCGCCCCAGCTCGACCCGAACGCCCTGCCGTTCCCGCGGGCGCCGCGCGTGCCCGACCCGAATGCGCCCACCAGCCAGGCACCGGGCGCTGCCCAGCCGGCCACCCCGACACCCGTCCCGGCTCCGGGCCAGGCACCGGCACCGACCACGCCAGCCCAGTAAGGCGCCCCGCGTGAAGTACCCGCTGCCCTACGCCTTCGCCCGCGAGCACCAGTGGCTGCTCGAGGAAGACGCCGGCGAGCTCATTCTGATCGGCAGCCGCGGTGCGGCCTCCGACGCCGAGTCGCAAACGCGGCGGCTGTCGGCGCTGTCCGAGATCCTGCGCCAGCACCGCGTGGGCGACATCCGCTGGGAAGACCCCGAGGGCCTGCGCCAGCGCATCAGCGTGGCCTACTCGCAAGGCGAGTCGAGCGCGGCGGCCGTGGTCAGCGAGGTGCAAAGCGACGCCGACCTCAGCCGCATGATGCAGGAGCTGCCGGCCATCGAGGACTTGCTCGAGACCGCCGACGACGCGCCCATCATCCGCATGCTCAATGCGCTGCTCACGCAGGCCGCGCGCGACGGCGCCAGCGACATCCACATCGAGCCCTTCGAGCGCCACTCCAGCGTGCGCTTTCGCGTCGACGGCACGCTGCGCGAGGTGGTGCAACCCAACCGCGCGCTGCACGCGGCGCTGATCTCGCGCCTGAAGATCATGGCCGAGCTCGACATCTCCGAAAAGCGCCTGCCGCAGGACGGCCGCATCAGTCTGCGCATCGGCACCCGTGCGGTCGACGTTCGCGTGTCCACCTTGCCCAGCGCCCATGGCGAGCGCGCCGTGCTGCGTCTGCTCGACAAGAGCGAAAGCAAGCTCAACCTCGAATCGGTGGGCATGCAGGGCGACGTGCTGGCCCGCTTCGAGCGCCTGATCAAGCAGCCACACGGCATCATCCTTGTCACCGGCCCCACCGGCTCGGGCAAGACGACCACGCTGTATGCCGCGCTGCAACGCCTTGATGCGGGCACGCAGAACATCATGACGGTCGAAGACCCGATCGAATACGAGCTGCCCGGCATTGGCCAGACCCAGGTCAATCCCAAGATCGAGCTCACCTTCGCCAAGGCACTGCGCGCCCTGCTGCGTCAGGACCCGGACGTGATCATGATCGGCGAGATCCGCGACCACGAGACCGCGCAGATCGCCATCCAGGCCTCGCTCACCGGCCACCTGGTGCTGGCCACGCTGCACACCAACGACGCCCCCAGCGCCATCACCCGCCTGACCGACATGGGCGTGGAGCCTTTTCTGCTCAGCAGCTCGCTGCTCGGGGTGCTGGCCCAGCGCCTGGTGCGCAAGCTCTGCGTGCACTGCCGCCGCCAGGACGAGCAGGGTCGCTGGCACCCGGTGGGCTGCCCCCACTGCAACCAGAGCGGCTACAAGGGCCGCACCGGCATTTACGAACTCATGGTGGCCGACGACAGCATCCGCGCACTGGTGCACAACCGCGCGGCCGAAAGCAAGCTGTTCGTGGCGGCAGAACAGGGCGGCATGCACACCATGCGCGAGGACGGCCAGCGCCTGATCGACGCCGGCATCACCTCGGCCGAAGAGGTGATGTCGGTCACCCGAGAATGAGCTCTGGTACCGCGCCGCGCCGACCCCACCCGCTGACATGCCCGCCTACACCTTCGAAGCCCTCGACGCCGACGGCCAGTCGCACAAGGGGCTGATCGACGCCGACACCGCACGCGCCGCACGCACCCAGCTGCGGGCGCGCGCTCTGGTGCCGCTGTCGGTCGAGCCGGCCAGCACCACTGCCAGCGAGCCCACCGGCAAGGGCCTCAACGTCACGCTCTGGGGCGGTCGGGTCTTCAACGCCACCACCCTGGGCGTGTGGACGCGCCAGCTGGCCGGCCTGGTGGCCGCCGGCATGCCGCTGGAGCGCGCGCTGTCGGCCCTGACCGAAGAGGCCGAAGACGAGAAGGTGCGCAACCTGGTGGCCACGCTGCGCGCCGAGGTCAACGCCGGCTCGGCGTTCGCGCGCGCGCTGGCGCAGTTTCCGCGCGAGTTCGCCGCCAGTTACAGCGCCGTGGTGGCCGCGGGCGAACAAAGCGGCCAGCTCGGCACCGTGCTCGAACGCCTGGCCGACGACCTCGAAGCCCGCGAAGCCCTGCGCAACAAGCTCATCGCCGCCGCCCTGTACCCAGCCATCGTCACCCTGGTGGCCATCGCCATCGTCGTGTTCCTGGTGAGCTACGTGGTGCCCCAGGTGGCGGGCGTGTTTGAAGGCAGCAAACGCGCCCTGCCCTGGCTGACCGTGGTGATGATGGCCATCAGCGGCTTCGTGCGGGAGTGGGGCTGGCTGATGCTGATCCTGCTGGTCGCGGGCGGTGTCGGCTTCTGGCTGGCGCGCAAGCGCGACGCGGTGCGCCTGCGCATCGATTCGGCCGTGCTCGGTCTGCCGGTGATCGGCCGGCTGGCGCGGGGCTTCAACGCCGCACGCTTTGCCGCCACCCTGGCCATGCTGGCCGGTGCGGGCGTGCCCATACTGCGCGCCCTGCAGACAGCGGCCGAAACCCTGCACAACCGCGCCCTGCGCGAGGACGCGCTCGATGCGCTGGTGCGTGTGCGCGAAGGCGCGCCCCTGGCCTCGGCCCTGTCGGCCAAGAAGCGCTTCCCGCCGCTGCTGAGCATGTTTGCCCGCCTGGGCGAACAGACCGGCCAGCTGCCGCAGATGCTGCAGCGCGCGGCCGAGCAACTCGCTGCCGAGGTGCAGCGCCGCGCCATGTCGCTGGCCACCATCCTCGAGCCGCTGTTGATCGTCGCCATGGGCATCGTGGTGATGCTCATCGTGCTGGCGGTGCTGCTGCCGATCATCCAGCTCAATACCCTCGTGAAGTAGCGCCATGGCTGTGACCCTGGACGGCAAGCTTGTTGTCGCCATTTCTTCGCGTGCGCTGTTCGACTTCGAAGAAGAAAACCGCATCTTCGAGCAAGGCGACGACAAGGCCTACATGCAGCTGCAGTTGCAGCGCCTGGACGAACCCGCCGCCCCCGGCGTGGCCTTTTCGCTGGTGCACAAGCTGCTGGCCTTCAACGACCCCGACACCCAACGCGTCGAGGTGGTGATCCTCTCGCGCAACGACCCCGTCTCGGGCATGCGGGTGTTCCGCTCGGCCAAGCACTACGGGCTGCCCATCCAGCGTGGCAGCTTCACGCGCGGCCAGTCGCCCTGGCGCTACCTGCGCCCGCTGCGCGCCAACCTGTTTCTGTCGGCCCACCTGGCCGACGTGCGTGCCGCGCTCGATGCCGGCGTGCCGGCGGCCCAGGTCTACCCGACCTCGGTGCGCGCCAGCGACCAGCACCCGCACGAGGTGCGCATCGCCTTCGACGGCGATGCGGTGCTGTTCTCCGACGAGGCCGAGCGCGTATTCCAGGCCCAGGGGCTGAGCGCCTTCCAGGAGCACGAGGCCAGCAAGGCCGCGCTGCCGCTGGCCGGCGGCCCGTTCAAGCCCTTGCTGGAAGCCCTGCACCGCCTGCAGCAGGAAGGCACGCCGCGCATGCGCGTGCGCACCGCGCTGGTGACCGCACGCAGCGCCCCCGCCCACGAGCGCGCCATCCGCACGCTCATGAACTGGAACATCGAGATCGACGAGGCCATGTTCCTGGGCGGCCTGCCCAAAGGCGAATTTCTGCGCGAATTTGAACCAGACTTCTTCTTCGACGATCAGACCGGTCACATCGAAGCCGCTGCGCAGCACGTGCCCGCCGGGCATGTGGCCGCCGGCATCTCCAACGAGCCCAAGGGCCACCCATGAACCCACCCAGCAAACTCCAGGCCTTCCGCGAATTCGCCGGCAAGGCCTGGCGACTCTCGACCCCCTATTTCTCGTCCGACGAGAAATGGAAGGCGCGCACCCTGTTCGCCGCCATCGTGGTGCTCAACCTGGCCGCGGTCTACATGCTGGTGCTGCTCAACGAGTGGAACCGGGTGTTCTACGACGCGCTGCAGAACAAGGACGCCGCCGTCTTCTGGCGCGAGCTGGGGCGCTTCACCTACCTGGCCTTCGGCTTCATCGTCATCGCGGTCTACCGCTTCTACCTGACCCAACTGCTTGAGATGCGCTGGCGCTCGTGGATGACACGCCATTACATGGACCGCTGGCTGAGCAACCAGCGCTTCTATCAGATGGAACTGGCGCGCTACGCCCGCGGCGAAAACGCCCCACCCGACAACCCCGACCAGCGCCTGGCCGAGGACATGAACCTCTTCACCAGCTACACCGTGGGTCTGTCCATGGGGCTGCTCAACGCGGTGGTCACGCTGGTCAGCTTCGTGGGCATTCTCTGGACGCTGTCCGGCAGCTTCGGCTTCAGCTTCCAGGGCCAGTCCTACGACATCCCGGGCTTCATGGTCTGGATGGCCGTCATCTACTGTGTGCTTGGCAGCGTGGCCACGCACTACATCGGGCGGCCGCAGATCGCGCTGAACTTCCAGCAGCAGCGCTACGAAGCCGACTACCGCCACCACCTGGTGCGGGTGCGCGAATACAGCGAGTCGATCGCGCTGGACAAAGGCGAACCGGTGGAGCGCCGCCAGCTCGGCCTGCGCTTTGCCGATGTGCTGGCCAACTACCTCAAGCTCATCAACGCGCAAAAGCGCCTGACCTGGTTCACCGCGGGCTTTGGTCAGGCCGCCGTGGTGTTCCCGTTCATCGTGGCCGCGCCCCGCTTTTTCAGCGGCGCCATCCAGCTGGGTGAGCTGATGCAGATCGCCTCGGCCTTCGGGCGCGTGCAGGACTCGCTCTCCTGGTTCGTCGACAACTACAGCAGCCTGGCCGCCTGGCGCGCCACCACCGACCGGATCACCAGCTTCGAGGAAAGCTTCGCCGCACTGCCCAGCGAGCGCACCACGCACGCCGGCGAGGTCGCGGCCGACGACGCCATCGCCATCGACGACCTGGAGCTGGCGCTGCCCGGCGGCACACCCTTGCTGGCGGCGCACGGCCTGCGCGTGGCCCCCGGCGACACAGTGCTGCTCAAGGGCCCGTCGGGCAGCGGCAAGTCCACGCTGTTCCGTGGCCTGGCGGGCATCTGGCCCTGGGTGCTGCGCCGATTGCGCCTGCCCACCGACTTCGGCACGCGCGCCATGTTCCTGCCGCAGCGGCCCTACTTCCCCAACGGCAGCCTGCGCGACGCGCTCGCCTACCCGCAGCCCGCCGATGCGCACAGCGACGCCGATCTGCAGCAGGCCCTGCGCGACGCCTTGCTGCCCGACCTTGTGCACCGGCTGGACGAACACGATGCCTGGGGCCAGAAGCTCTCGGGCGGCGAACAACAGCGCCTGGCCATCGCCCGCGCGCTGCTCAAGCAGCCGCGCTGGCTGTTCGTGGACGAGGCCACCAGTGCGCTGGACGAGTCGGCCGAGGCTGAGCTGTACGCGCGTCTGCGCGAGCGCGTGCGCGAACAGAATGGCGCGCTGATCTCGATCGCGCATCGCCCATCGGTGGCCGCGTTCCACGCCCGGCAATGGGACCTGGTACCGGGCGCAGCCAACGGTCCGCGCCACCAGGTGCAGGCGGTCGACTCAGCCCAGTGAGCGCGCCACCAGGGTCAGCATCCAGGGAGCACCCAGCACCAGCACCCACGCCAGCCAGCGGTTGAGGCTGGTCGGCTGCGGCACTTCGGTCGCGGGCTGCCCCGGTGCGAGCAGCAACCACAGCAGCAGCACGGGCACCAGCGGCATCACCACGATGCACAGGCCGATCACCACCACGGTGGTGGTGCCCGACCAACCCAGGTCGCGCGCGCGCCGCACGCCAGCGTGGACCACCGCCGCCAGCGACACCAGGATCGACAGCAACACCACCGCCAGCGCGGCGCCCGAGCCGCTGCGCCCGCTGGTGGCCACAAAAATGCTGGCGACGAACAAGGCCACCACATTCAAGGCCGGCAGGAAGCCGAATATCAGGAACCGCACCCGATCGTCACGCATGTTTCGCCGGGGTCAGAGGCCGGAGGTCAAGCCGCATGAACGCACTGTGCGGGTCCTCGCGGTAGTCGGCAAACGGGCCACAAGGCTGAAAGCCGTACTCGGCGTACAGGCGACGGGCCGGCGCGAAGTGATCGGTCGATCCGGTCTCCAGCCAAAGGCGTTGCACGCCGTCGGCCTGCGCGTGGGCCACGATGTGGCTCAGCACGGCGCGCCCCACACCGCGGCGCTGGTGACGCGCGGCGGTGCGCATCGACTTGATCTCGCCGTCGTGCTCACCCAGGCGCTTGAGGGCACCACAGCCCAACAGGTCGTTGCCGTTCCAGGCCGTCCAGAAGCGGATGTCGGGCCGCCGCAGGCGCGCCAGGTCGAGCGCGTGCACGCTGTCGGGAGGCGAGATGGCCCGCATGTGGCTCAGGTGCTCCTGCAGCAGGGTTTGAATTTCAAGGCCGTGAAGATCGTCGGGGCGGATGTTCAATTCCACGCCCCCTTGCGAAAGGCCGCCCAGCCGCGCTCGCGCAAGAGGCAGGCCGGGCATTTGCCGCAGCCCCAGCCCCAGTCGTGGCGGTGCTCGCGGTCGCCGCGGTAGCAGGTGTGGGTGTGCTCGACGATCAGGTCGACCAGCGCCTCGCCCCCCAGGGTCTGCGCCAGGCGCCAGGTGTCGGCCTTGTCGATCCACATCAGGGGTGTGTCGATCAGCAGCCGCGTATCCATGCCCAGTGACAAGGCCAGTTGCATGGCCTTCATGGTGTCGTCGCGGCAATCGGGGTAACCGGAGAAGTCGGTCTCGCACACGCCGGCCACGATCACAGACAGGCCGCGCCGGTAGGCCAGCGCGCCCGCCATGGTGAGGAACACGAGGTTGCGACCCGGCACGAAGGTGTTGGGCAGCCCATTGGCCTCCATGCGGTACGCCATGTCGCGGGTGAGCGAGGTTTCTGACAGCGCACCCAGCACCGACAGGTCCAGCGTGTGGTCGTCGCCCAGCTTGGCCGCCCAGGCGGGAAAGCGTTCGCTCAGCTCGCGCCGCACCACCCGGCGCGCGTCCAGCTCCACGCGGTGGCGCTGGCCGTAGTCGAAGCCGACGGTCTCGACGTGATCGAAGCGGGTGAGCGCCTGCGCCAGGCAGGTGGTCGAATCCTGGCCGCCGGAAAACAGCACCAGGGCGCGGGAGTGTTTGGAGGACTCGGGCATGGGCGCGATGCTACGCCCAGTCGGCCGCCCAAGCGGTGTCAGAAGGTCAGCCGCTCCGAACGCCGGCTGGCGTGCAGCCGGCTGGTGGCCAGCATGCGCAGCAGCGCGCGGTTGACCTGCTCCAGCGTCATCTCATGGCGCTGGCACAGCGTTTCCATGCGGTCGAGCTTGTCCGGGTCGCCCATATGGCGGGCCAGGTCGAGCAGGCCGAAGTACGGCCCGTCGTGGCGCAGCAGGGCATCGGTCATGCGTGCGGGCAGGGGCAGCTTGCCTAGCAGTTCCGACAAGGGCTGGTGCAGCATCACGTCGAGCTGGGCCAGGAGTGCGGTGTTGTAGACCTCGGCCCGCAGGATGTCGTCGGAGCCACTGGCCAGCAGGTGCTGCGCCAGGCGCGAGCGCATCACCATGCCGAAGCGCACCGGTTGCAGGTCGGCGTCGGGTTCGATCTCGGGCAGTTGCTCGACCAGCCAGCGGCCCAGTTCGCGAAAGCCCAGCACCATCAGCGCGTGGCGCAGCGAGCCGACTTCGCGGCGCAAGCCGTACGCGGCCGAGTTGACCATCATGAGGATGCGGTAGACCAGCACCGGGTCCTGGCGCACCAGCCGCTCCAGGTATTCGATCGAGCACTCCTCGTCGTCGATGACTTCCAGCACCTGGTGCACAACCCGGCGGTCGTATTGCAGCGGCGCGCCACGGTGGTTGCGCAGCACATCCGCCACCGGCCAGCCGGCCACGGCCGACACGTTCGCTGCGTCAAGGGCATGGCGAACCCCGTCCTGTGTGGTGATGCCCTCGACCATCTGGCCGGGCAATGCATCGAACCGGTCTTCGGGGGCCACGCTGAGCAGGTTGCGGTGGTTGACGCCCGGCGTGGGCAGGCCTCGCAACTTCGCCAGCGCACCGGCGCGCACCAGGTGGTGGCCCTTGCGCTGGGCAATGGACAGGCGCGCCAGTGTCTCTTGCGAGGTGAACAGCGAAGCCGGCATTTCCAGCCAGGTGTTGTGGATCGGCGGGCAGGCCAGCGCCTGCTGTTGCAGCCGCGGCGTCTGCAGCGACAGCAGCAAAGGCGGTGCAGCCTCGGGCCAGTCCTCGCCGATGGCGCGCAGCAGGTGATTGGCGTCCACACCCTCGGGGTGGATGGCGCGCACGCACAGGCGCACCCCCGCCAGCTCGCGCTCGCGGTTCCACAGCGGCACATACGCCATGGCAACGCTGTCCAGAACGGTGTGGGCGGGCGGCAGCATGTGGCGAAATCAGATCTGGTTGAACAGCGACAGGCGCTGCACCTGGGCATACGACTTGATCGCGGCCTCCAGGGCGGTCTGTTGCTTCTGGAAGTCGGAGATGCCCTTGACCATGTCGAGGTCGGTGAGGTTGGACTGTTCCACCTCAAGGTCGACCTGTCGATCGCTCATGAGCTGCTCCTGCGCATCGGCGCGGTTGAGCCACTCGCCCACACGACCCCGCGCCAGCAGCACACGGTCGTGGGCGTTGTCGATCTCGGTCATGGCGCGCGCCAGTTCCTGTTGTCGGTAGCCCGCTTCGCCGGGGCCGTCGAAGCGCAGTGCGTCGATGGCGTTCTGCACCACGGTGAAGACGTCGGTCGGGCCGGTGTTGGCGGTCATGTCCACGCGGTCGCCGTTGGCCGGCGCACCGTTGAGGGTGATGCTCACCCCGTCGAACTGGATGGTGCCGCCGTTCTGGTACGGCACCCCGACGTGGCCCGCCACCGGCGTGCCGGTGGTGACGTTGGTCAGCGTGTACTGGGTCGTGCCAGCCACCACCGAGAAGTCGATGCGGTAGTCGTTGCCGGTGGTCAGGGTGGCGTCGATGACCTCGCCCGCGCTGGTACTGACGTTGCCGCCGTTGTTGTTGGGCACGGTGAGCGTGAAGCTGCCGTTGCCGGCCGGCACCTTCATCCAGATGGCCTCGCCGTCCAGCGTCTGCGGCAGGCTGGTGTCGCCCGGCGCCGGCTGGCCACGCAGACCCTGAAAGGTCACGCCGCTGCCGCTGGGGCCGTAGAGATCCACGAACGGCACGGACGCGCCACCCAGGCCGCCATACAGCGTTCGGCCGTTGCTGTCGGTGCGGTTGGCCACGGCCAGCAGTTGCTCGCGCAGGCCTTCAAGCTGGCGCGCAATATCGGCGCGCTCGCTGTCGGTGTAGGAGCCGTTGCCGGCCGAGACCATCAGCTCGCGCACCTTGATCATCAGGTCGCTGGACTCGGCCAGCCCCGACTCGGCCTGCTGCAGGCTGGTGCGCGAGGCTTGCAGCGCACGCAGATCGGCCTCCAGGCGCGAGGCGCGGTTGCGCGAGGCTTCGGCCAGTGTGGCCGCCACCGGGTCGTCGCTGGCCTTCATCACGCGCTTGCCGGTGGCCAGGCGCTCTTGCTGCGTGGCGAGTTCGCTCTGGCGCACACCGAGCTGGAACACGGTGCGGTCGAACTGGTTGGCGGTGGCGATGCGAAAGCTCATATCAATCCTTCATCGGCGGTGCGGCGCGATCATGTGCACAGGTTCGGTGCGTCATCGACCGACGGTCTGCAACAGACTGTCGAAGGTGCTCTGGGCGATCTGCAGGAACTTCGCCGAAGCCTGGTAGGCCTGCTGGAACTGCAGCAGCCGCGCCGCCTCTTCGTCCAGGTTGACGCCCGACACGTTGGAGCGCGCCTGCTCGGCGGTGGCCGCAATGTTTTGCGTGAACTGGGCCGAGAACTCGGCGCTCTGCACCCGCGTGCCGATATCGGAGAACAAGCTCACATAGCCTTCGGACAAGGCCACGCCATCGAAGGTGGCGATGCCGCGCAAGGCCAGCATGGCGTTGGCGTTGCCCGCGTTCTGCGAGATGGCGGTGGTGGGCGATGCGCCGACGTCGAAGGTGTCGCCCGCGGTGGGGCTGCCGCGCAGGGTCAGGCTCCAGCCATTGAGCACGATGGGCTTGCCGGGCGTGAAGTTGTAGCTGGCGGGCGGGCCCGGGTTGTCGGGGGCCGGGTTGCCCGGGCCCAGGCCGGTGGCGCTGTAGGTGCCGTCGGCGTTGAAGGTGATGGTGACCGGGTCGGTCAGGTTGGCCGAGGCATCGACCGCGTAGATGTTCTCGACGGCGAGGCTGCCCGAATTGGCCGTGCCGGGTGTGACCAGCACCGGACTGGCCACGGCCAGGCTCTGCGGCGAGCTGATCGCCATCTGCAGGTTGCGCGCGGCGGCCTCGTAGGGGCGGATGCGGAAGCGGTCGCCGGTGTTGGCCGCGCCGCTGTCGATCTGGAAGGTCAGGCCATCCACCTCGGCCGGCAGCGTGGCCAGGCTGGTGGTGGCGCCGTCGGACAGGCGCACCACGCTGAAGCCCGCGGCCTCGACGCGCAGCTCGTAGTCGGAGGCGACCAGTGCATTGGGGTTGGTGACGGCCGCGCTCACCGCAGCGTTGCCGCTGTTGGCGGGCGAGGCGATGCCGGCGGCGGGTGCAAACGGTGTGAAGAAGTCGCCGCCTTGTGCGCCGGTGAGGTCCACGCCCAGTCGGTGTTGTTCGTTGACGATGGTCGAGGTGGCCAGCGCGATGCGGCCGAGCTGGTTCTGGATCGAGGCCAGGTCTTCGTTGAGGAAGCGCAGCGTGCCCACCAACTCGCCGCTGCCCAGGCTGGCGGTGTCCAGCGTGGTGCTCATGCCGCCTTGCTGAAACAGCACGTTGATCCTGGACGTGTCCATCGGATCGCGCTCGACCGCCAGCTTGGCGGCCTGCGTACCCAGCACCAGCGGCTGGCTGCCACCCACAAACACCGAGGCTGTGCCCCCTTCGCCCGGCACCATGCTGATCTGCACGTACTGGCTCAGGTCGCGCAGCAGCTGATCGCGCTGGTCGTACAGGTCGTTGGGCGTGTGTGAACCGCCCGCGGTTTCGATGATCTTGCGGTTGACGGTGGCCAGGTCTTGCGCGATCCGGTTGATCGTGTTGACCTCTTCGCCCACCTGCTGCTGCGTGCTGCTGCGCAACAGGTCGATCTGACCCGCCGTGTCGCGCAGGCGCGCGGCCAGCGTGTCGGCACGTGAGAGCACCACCACACGCGCGGTGGAGTTGCTGGGTGCGGCCACCAGGTCGCTCCACGAATTGAGCATGTCGTTGAGCGCCGTGCCCAACCCTTGCTCGCCCATGGGGAACAGCGATTCGAGCTGCTCCAGCCGTTCCAGGCGGGCCTGGTCGGCGGCCGCGGCCGAGGCCGTCAGCCGCGCTTCGCGGGTCAGGTGTTCGTTGTAGGCGCGCGTGACCGTGGCGATCTCGACGCCTTTGCCGAAGTAGCCACCACCGGTGGACTGGTAACCCGCGGTCTGCAGCTGGATGGTCTGGCGCGAATAGCCCTCGGTGTTGACGTTGGCGATGTTGTGGCCAATGACCTGCAACGCCGACATGTTGGTGGTCAGCGCGCGGGTGGCGATGTTCAGTGAGGACATGGATCAGCTCCCTCAGCCCTGGGCCCGCTGCAAGGACAGCGTGGTGTTGATCGCGCGGCTGAGCTTGGACGCGTAGGCCGGGTCGGTGGCGTAGCCGGCGTTCTGCAGCCCCTTGGCGAAGCCCTGCACCGAGTGCAGCTGATCCATCACGCCTTCGTAGCGCGGGCTGTTGCCGATCAGGCGTGCGTAGTCGCGAAAGGATTCTTCGTAGGAGTCGTAGGCGCGGAACTTCGCCGTGACCTTGCGCGGCTCGCCGTCGACGTATTCGGTGGTGGTGATTTCGGCCACCTTGCCGCTCCAGCCGCCGGTGGCCTTGATGCCGAACAGGTTGTGCGCCGGTGTGCCGTCGCTGTTGCGGATCTCACCGCGGCCCCAGCCGCTCTCATGCCCGGCCTGGCCCAGCATGAAGGCCGCCGGAATGCCGGTCTCGCGCGACACTGCCTGTGCAGCGGCCGCGTGTTTCTCGACAAAGCCCGCCTGGCGTTGCGAGCCCTGGATGCGCTCGAAGGTGGTGGGCGTGCTCGACGACGGCAGGGCAGCGCCCCCATCGCTCAGCTTGCCGCCCAGCTGGCGCTGAATGGCTTCGGACAGCCCACCGGGCAGGCCCGAGAGCTGCACCGAGAACTGCTGGTCGAGCAGATCGGTGCCCAGGTTCTCGCCCTCGCTCTCGAACAGGCCGCTCTTGGCCGTGGCCTCGCGCATGCTCTTGAGCAGCTCGCGCATGAACAGCGCCTCGAACTGTTTGGCAGCCTCCTTCAGCGCGGCCTTGTCGTTGCCAGCGCCTTTGAGCGCGTTGAGCGCTGTCGGGTCGGCGGCCAGGCCGGTGGGCTGAAAGGCGTTGACCGACATCAGATCACCTCGAGGTCGGCGTTCAAGGCGCCGGAGGCCTTGATGGCCTGCAGGATGGCCAGCAGGTCTTGCGGCGTGGCGCCCAATGCGTTGAGTGCCTTGACGACGTCGGCCAGGTTGGCGGCCGGGCCCATCTGGATGAGCGAACCCTTGTCCTGGCTGATCTGGATGTTGGCCTGCTCGCGCACCACGGTCTCGCCGCCCGAGAAGGCGTTGGGCTGGCTGACCACGGGCGTGGAGCTGATGCTGACCGACAGGTTGCCGTGCGCCACGGCCACCGGTCCCAGCGTGACGGCCTGGTTCATGACGATGGAGCCGGTGCGCGCGTTGATGACCACCTTGGCGGTGGGCACGCTCGATTCGATGCGCACCTCTTCGACGCGCGCCAGAAAGGCCACGCGCTCGCTGGGATCGGTGGGTGCCTGCAGGCGCACCACGCGGCCATCGATGGCGCTGGCAACGTTGCCGCCAAAGGCCTTGTTGATGGCCGCAGTCACGCGACTGGCGGTCTGGAAATCGTTGCTGTCGAGGCCAAGGTCGACGGTGTCGCCCACGTTGAGCGGTGTCGGCACCGCGCGTTCGACCTGACCACCACCGGGAATGCGGCCAGCGCTCAGGTGGTTGATCTGCACCTTGCTGCCACCGGCCGAGGCACCGGCGCCACCCACCATCAGGTTGCCTTGCGCCAAGGCATAGATCTCGCCGTCGGCGCCGCGCATGGGCGTGGTGATCAGCGTGCCGCCGCGCAGCGACTTGGCGTTGCCGATCGAGGACACGGTCACGTCGATGGGCTGGCCCGGGCGAGCGAACGGCGGCAGCTCGGCCGTGACCAGCACGGCGGCCACGTTCTTGAGCTGCGGGTTGGCGCCGCTGGGCAGGGTCAGCCCGTGTTGCTGCAGAAAGTTGGCCAGGCTCTGCCCGGTGTAGGGCATCTGCGTGGTCTGGTCACCGGTGCCGTCCAGGCCCACCACCAGGCCATAGCCGGTCAAGGGGTTGCTGCGCACGCCCTGCACCGCCGCGATTTCCTTCACGCGGATGCTTTGCGCGGCGGCGGGCAGCACCAGCAATGCTGCGACGGCAGCACACAGGAGCATCAAGTGGCGGCGGAATCGGTCGATACACATGGCAGGACGGAACAAGCGGTTCATGCAGGCGATGGTGACCGGGTTCAGAAGGGCAGAACGCTCAAAAAGAACCGTGCCAGCCAGCCAATTGACATGGCTTCGCCTTGTGCGCCGCGGTTACGCGATTCCACGCGCACGTTGGCGACCTGCGTCGAGGGCACCACGTTGCCCGGGCGGATGTCGCGCGGATTGATGGTGCCGGAGAAGCGCATCACGTCCACGTTGGCGTTGACGCCGATCTGCTTTTCACCCACCACCACCAGGTGGCCGTTGGGCAGCACCTGCTGCACCGTGGCGGTGATGGAGCCGTTGAAGGCGTTGTTCGACTGGTTCTTGCCGTCGCCCGAGAAGTTGTTGTCGCTCTGCGCACCCAGCGTGGCATTGCCCCACGAGCCCTTGAAGAGCGGAATGGCGGAGATGCTGGCCGAGGCGTCGGCGCTGCGGCCGATCGAGGCCGAGGAGCTTTGCGTGGCGGTCACGCGTTCGGTGATCTGGATCGTCACCGTGTCGCCGGGCAGGCGCGCACGCGGGTCTTCCATGGCCGGGCGGTAGGTGGCGGCGCGAAACAGGCCCCCACTGGGCGTGGCGGCGCCGTTGACGGCGGTATCGCTCTGCACGTACTGCACGGGCTGCGCCGGCTGCAGATCGACCTTGGGCTGGTTCTGCAGCGTTTCGCAGCCGCTCAACAGCAGCGCCAGCAGCGCAAACAGGGCGAGGCGGATCATGGCGAGCCTCACAGCTGTGACAGACGCTGCAGCATCTGGTCCGAGGTCTGGATGGCCTTGGAGTTCATCTCGTAGGCGCGCTGGGTCTGGATCATGTCGACCAGCTCCTGCACCACGTTGACGTTGGAGGCTTCGGTGTAGCCCTGCATCAGTCGACCCATGCCGGTGCTGCCGGGCGCGGCGTTGATCGGGTTGCCCGAGGCCACGCTCTCGCGGTACAGGTTCTGCCCCAGCGGCTCCAGGCCAGGCGGGTTGATGAAGTTGGCGAGTTCGATCTGCCCCACCTGCTGCGGCTGGGTCTGCCCGGCCAACTTGGCGCTGACGATGCCGTCCGACGAGATGGTGACGCTTTCGGTCTCCACCGGCAGCGTGATACCGGCGGTGAGCGGGTAGCCGCTGCTGGTGACCATGCGGCCTTGCGCGTCGACCTGAAAGCTGCCGTCGCGCGTGTAGGCGGTGGTGCCGTCGGGCATCTCGATCTGGAAGAAGCCCGAGCCGTTGATGGCCACGTCCAGCGAATTGCCGGACTGCTGCGGCGTGCCCTGCGTGAAGCTGCGGCTGGTGGCGACGGTGCGCACACCGAGGCCGACCTGCAAGCCGGTGGGCAGTTCGGCCTGCTCGGTGGCGTTGGCACCCACCTGCCGCAGGTTCTGGTACATGAGGTCCTCGAACACCGCCTTGGACTTCTTGAAGCCGGTGGTGGCCACGTTGGCCAGGTTGTGCGAGATGACGTCGAGCTGGGTCTGCTGCGCCGTCATGCCGGTCGCGGCGGTCATGAGTGAGTTGATCATGGTGATGCCCTCTATCAGCTGGTGCTGAGCAATTGCGATGCGCTGCGGTCGTTGCCTTCGCCGTTTTGCAGCATGCGCATCTGGACTTCGAACTGCCGGGCCGCGGCGATCATGCCGACCATGGCCTCGACCGGATTGACGTTGGAGCCTTCGATGGCGCCGTCCTGCAGACGCGCGACCTCGCTGACCGGCAGCGGATCGCCTTGCGGACTGCGAAACAGACCGTCGTCGCTGCGCTTGATGGGGTTGTCTGCGTCGGGCACCACCATCTTCAGGCGACCGACCACCTGGCCGGGTTCGTTGCCGACGCGGGCGTTGACCGAGCCGTCGGCGCCGATGTCCACCTGCGCGTTGGCCGGCACCGTGATCGGGCCGCCGTCGCCCAGCATGGGCAGGCCGTTGGCGTTGACCAGCGTGCCCTCGGCGTTGACCTCGAGGTTGCCGGCGCGGGTGTAGGCCTCGGTACCGTCCAGGCCCTGCACGGCGAACCAGGCATTGCCTTGCGCGGCCACGTCCAGCGCGCGGCCGGTGATCTGCATGGCGCCGGGCGTGTCCAGGTGGCCGGCGGTGGCCTCCAGCGCAAACACGCGGGTGCTGGCGCCGTCGCCGCGAATGGGCACGGCACGGAAGGTGGAGAGTTCAGCGCGAAAGCCCGGCGTCGATACGTTGGCCAGGTTGTTCGTCAGCACCTGCTGGCGGTGCGCCGCGGCACTGGCGCCGGTCATGGCGGTGTAGATGAAGCGGTCCAAGCACAAGTCCTTTCACTCGCCGGGGCGCAGTCAGCGGCGCTGACTTCGACGGGTTGAACGGATTGTGGAAATTCTTGAGGGTGGCCAATGCGCCGAACAGCAGGGGTGCTGCCGCGCATTTCCTCGCTTCAAACCCCGGCCAAGGTGGCGGGGGGTGGGGCAGGGTCAGTCCGGGGTGCGGCGCTGCCAGCGAAACCCGGGCAGTCCGATGCGCTGGCGGTCCGTGCCGTTCCACTCCGGGCGCAGGCCATGCCGCCTGAGCGCCTCGCAGACCCGCTGGCCGATGGCGACGTAGTCAGCGGGTTCATCGCTGTGGAGGTGGCCAAAAGCCACCATCAGACCTTCTTCGTTGAGCGCGCGGTCCATGTCCTGGCTGTGGAAGAAGCAGGCCCCGGTGTACTGCTCGCCCCGGGGGTCCTCTGCCTCAATGCGGCTGTTGACCACGTCGAAGCCTTCATCGAGGGTGTCGCCCGCCCACTGCACGGCCATGATGCCGTCGTGAATGAGGTCTGAGAACGCGTCGGCCAGGCGATCGTTGTCCGTCTCGGCAGCCCAGGTAGCTTCGGCCGCGCGCTTCCTGGCAAGAATGGTCGCCGCGAAGGCACGCATCTCGTCGAGGTCGATGTCTTCATCGTCCTCGGCGCGCGCCACGATCACCGCGTCGATGTCGGACAGTGCGTGGTAGCCGTACCAGATCCAGTGCACGACCTCCGAGCGCAAGTCCCCCATCGAACTGTCGTCGTCATCGTCGGTGTCGGGGTAGTCTTCCAGCGGCAAGGGGTCGTGCGCTGCGTAGGCCTTGCGGCACACCGCGGCGACGTCGTCGACTGGCCAGGGTTTCACGAAGCGCTTGCCTCCCCTTTGACGCACGCCGATCTGACGCAGCCTGGCGTCGAAGCACAGGAAGAAGTCCTGGCCGTACGGATAGATGAGCTCGATTTCTCGGCGGTGCGCATCGGCATGCGGCACCCATTCTGCGCGGATGAACACGTCAAAGGAGCTGTCTTGCGCCGCCACGTGCGCGGCACATTCGCGAAGCACCCGATCCACTGCGTCCAGCGAGGGTTTGGTGCCGGCGAAGCAGACCGTGATGGAGTGGATGTGGTCCGAGCGATCGCGGGTGGCGAACACGCGTGCTCCCGCCGCGCGCGCAGGAGCAAGGTCGTCGGACAGGTTGTGAAAGGACCAGGAATCGTTGGCAGATGACATGGGCGCAGCACTCGGGGCGGGTTGAAAACCCGCGAGATGCTAGGTAGCCCAGCCCTCGCCCGCACTACCCCCTCGGCGCTATTTCAGCTCACGCCCCATGAAATCCTCAGCGCATGTTGAGCAGCGTGCTCAGCACCTGGTCCTGCGTCTTGATGGTCTGTGCGTTGGCCTGGTAGGCGCGCTGCGCGGTCATCATGTTGACCAGCTCGGCCGTGATGTCGACGTTGGAGTCTTCCAGCGCGCCGGCACGCAGCGAGCCGTAGTTGCCGGTGCCGGGTTCGCCACGCACCGGGTCGCCGGAGGCGAAGGTGGCCGACCAGCTGCCACCGCCCATGGGTTGCAGGCCCTGTGCGTTGCGGAAGTTCACCAGGGCCACCTGGCCGGCGGCGCGCGTCTCGCCGTTGGAGTACTGGCCGGTCACCACGCCGTCTTCACCGATCTTCAGACCCACGAACTGGCCCGGGCGATAGCCGTCCTGGTCGAGCATGGTCACGCCAAAGGCGGTGCCGAACTGCGAGATGTTGCTGAAGTCGATGGTGGCGTTGAAGGCCCCGTTGACTGAGCTCAGTGCCAGCGGCGGAATGGTGGTGGTCGCGGTGTCGAGCGAGCCATCGGGCAGGAAGTTGACGGTGAACGGCGTGGACAGGGCCGGGTCGGCGCCGTTGACGCCGGTGTAGACCTCCCAGCTGTTGTTGGCCACCTTGCGGAAAGCCATCGTCACCGGCACCTCGATGCCCTGCTGGTCAAAGGCCACCAGCGAGGTGCCGTAGGTCGTCAGCGGGGTGTTGGGCGTGACCGAGTTCCAGATCGGCGCGCGCGCGTCGAGGTTGAACTCGGCCGTGATGGTGCTGGTCTGCTGCGCCGGGATCGGGCTGGCGGTGGGCAGCGTCAGGGCCACGGTGTTGTAGCTCAGGCGGTTGCCGTCGGCGTCGGTGGGGTAGCCCATGAGCTGGCTGCCGTCGTTGTTGACGATGTTGCCTTCGCGGTCGAGCTTGAACATGCCGGCGCGCGAGTACGACAGCGTGCCGTCCGGGTTGGTCAGCTCGAAGAAACCGGCGCCGTTGATGGCGATGTCCAGGTCGCTGCCGGTGATGGTGATGTTGCCCTGGGTGAAGGCCTGCGTCACCGCTGCCACCGACACGCCGATGCCCTGGTTGACGCCGCCAGCGGCGTTGACCGAGCTGGCGTAGACCTCGGCAAATTCGGTGCGCGATGACTTCATGCCCACCGTGTTGCCGTTGGCGATGTTGTGACCGATCACGTCGAGGTTCTTGCTCGCGCTGTTGAGGCCGGAGAGTCCTTGCTGGAATGCCATGGTGTTTCCTTGCTGGGCGAAATCGGTGGGTTACATGAAGGTGTCGATCTGGTCGTAGCTCAGCGAGCGTCCGTCCTGCAGCTTCAGGGTGGTGACGCCGTCGCTGCTGCCGACCGAGGTGACGGTGTAGCGGCCAAAGGTGGTGGCTTCGACGGGCGAGCCACCGTTGGATGCGCGCACGCGGTAGCCAGCCACCTGGGTGGGGTCGATGCCGGTGCCGTCCCAGTTGAACGAATGCTGGCCAGCGGTCAGGGCGCCGAAGTCCAGGGTGTCGAGGATCTCGCCGTTGGTGCCGACCACGTCGACCTGCACGCTCGCGGCCGACTCGTCGATGCGGAACGCGGCCTTGCCGTAGGCGCCATCGAAGCCGAAGTTGTTGCCCGCCACCAGCGCCTCGCGGCCAATGAGCGACACGCCCTGCAGCGTCTGCATGGCGGTGAACTGCGCGGCCATGCCCTTGAGCGTGGCGTTGAGCGACTCGATGCCGGCGACCGTGTTGATCTGCGTCATCTGCGTCGTCATCTGCGCGTTGTCCATCGGATTCATCGGGTCCTGGTTGTTGAGCTGGGCCACCAGCAACTTGAGGAACCGGTCCTGCGTGGCCTCGGCGTTGGTCGCCGTGGTGGCCTGCTGCGCAGTGGAGCTGCCCACGGTGGTGCCGAGGTTGGACAGGTCCAGGGGGTTGGAGAACATCATGTGCGTGCGTCCTTGTCGGGGTCTGCGTGGGCGACGGCGATTACTGACCCATCTGCAGCGTCTTGAGCATCAGCGTCTTGGCGGTGTTCATCACCTCGACGTTGTTCTGGTACGAGCGCGAGGCCGAAATCATGTTGACCATCTCCTCCACCGGGTTCACGTTGGAGTGCGTCACATAGCCGTCGACGTCGGCGTTGGGGTGCTGGGGCTCGAACACGCGCCGGCCCGGGGCATCGCTTTCGGTGATGGTCTGCACCTTCACGCCGGCGCTGCCGGGGCCGCCCATGCTCTGGGTCTGGAAGTGGATGTGGCGCGCCTTGTAGGCCTGGCCGTCGGGGCCGGCCACCGCATCGGCGTTGGCCAGGTTGGAGGCCACCACGTTCAGGCGCTGTTGCTGCGCGCTGATCGCGCTGCCGCTGACATTGAAGATCTGGAACATCGACATGGCAGAGTCCTTTCAGGCGATCACTGACCCGTGATCGCGCTCAGCATGGTCTTGACGTGACCATTGATGAAACGCAGCGTGGATTCGTAGCGGATGGTGTTGTCCACGAACGAAGCACGCTCGCGGTCGAGGTCGACCGAGTTGCCGTCCTGCGCGGGCTGGGTCTGCACCGCGTAGCCCAGCTTGGGGTCGCCACCGGGAGGTGCGCCGACGCTGCTGAAGTGGCGTGGGTCGGTGGTGACGGCATTGCCGGTGCCCGTGCCGGTGGCGTTCTTGAGTGCGCTGGCGAAGTCGAAGTCGCGCGCCACATAGCCCGGGGTGTCGGCGTTGGCGATGTTGCTGGCGATCACCTGCTGGCGCTGCGAGCGCAGCACCAACGCCTTGGCATGGAAATCCAGCCGGTCGGTCATCTGGTCAAGCATGGTCACCTCGCAGGTGGGTGGGTGGGGCCGGTCCGAACAAGCGCTCGGGACCGGGACTTGCGGGCATTGTCAAAAGACTTGAGGGCGGCAAAAGCCGGAAACAGCGGCATGCGGACCCGGTATTTCGCGGCTTTGGCTGGACGCCCGACCCCTAGAGTGATTGCCTGAATTCGTCCACCCACGCCGGAGTGCGCCCCATGAACCGCCCTGCCCTTCGCCTGCTGCTGACCGTGAGCTTTGCCCTGGTGCTGCTGGCCGCCGCCGCCAGCGCGCGCGCCAGCGATGCCGACGGCCTGGAAAAGCTCGCGCGCGACTTTCTGCAACCCACGGTCGAACAGGCCCTGGCCGAGCAGGCCGGCATGCCGCTGCGCGCCGAGGTGGTGATGGGCTCGCTCGACAGCCGCCTGCGGCTGGCCCCTTGCAATGGCATCGAACCCTTTCTGCCGCCCGGTGGCCGCCTCTGGGGCCGCAGCCGTGTGGGTCTGCGCTGCGTCGACGGCCCCACACGCTGGAGCGTCTACATCCCGGTGACGGTGCAGGCCTTCGGGCCGGCCTGGGTGCTCAAGGCGCCCGTGCCGGCCGGTGAAACCCTGACTCAAGCCATGGCCGATCGCGCCGAAGTGGATTGGGCGGCCCACCCGTCCATGGTGCTGGCCGCGCCCGAGCGCTGGGTGGGTCAGCAGGCCGCCTATGCACTGACCCCGGGCCAGGTCATCCGCGAGAACATGGTGCGCGCCCCGCAGGCCTTTGATGCGGGAACGCCAGTGAAAGTGAGCGCCAACGGCCGCGGCTTTGCCGTATCGGTGGTGGGCCAGGCGCTGAGCGCCGGCCACGTGGGTCAAGCCGCCCGGGTGCGCCTGCCCAACGGCAAGGTGGTCAGCGGCACCGTGCGGGCCGACCAGACCGTCGAACTGCCGCTGTGAAGAGCATCCTTGAGCGACGAGCGGTAGAAAAAAGGCACTAAAACCCTAAAGTTCTGGAGATCAAGACCGATACGACAACGACATTGCCCTGAAAACAGGGCGCGGAGCGTGACATGAAAGTCGATTCTTCAGCATCGGATTCCTACATCGGCAGCGTGGCCGGTGGCCCCCAAAAGGCGGCCCCGCAACCCGTCGCGGCCGCCGAGGCCGCTGCCAAGCCGGCCGGCGGTTCGCCGCAACCGGGTGTGACGGTCACCTTGTCGTCGTCTGCCAACGTCGGTTCTTCCGGCGGCGGCGAAGAGTTCAACGCCGAGAAAGTGGCCGCCATGAAGCAGGCCATTGCCGACGGCTCGTTCAAGGTCAACCCCGAGGCGATCGCCGACAAGCTGCTGGCCAACGCGGCCGAAATGCTCAACGCCGGCCGCGCCTGAACGCGCACACCACCATGACCCAGAACACCCAGCCCGCACACACCTGGATTGCCCACCTGCACGGGCAACTGGACGGGCTGGAGCGCGCCCTGCTGCAGGCCGATGCGCCCGCCGTGGAACGCGCCAGCGCGGCCGTGCAGGCCACGCTGAAAGCCGCGCCCAGCACGCTGGCGCTGCGCGGCGCCGACGCCGAGGCCCTGCAGTCGGCCGCCCAACGATTTGCCCAATTGCGCGCCGCCACCCTGCGCGCTGCCGCGCTCAACGACCGCGCCCTCGGCAGCCTGCTGCCCGACCACCTGCAAAAACCCACCTACCAGCAACTGGGCAAGGTGGGCGCGGCGCGCTACCAGCGCCCCTGAGGCAGCCCCAAGCCCACATTCGGGCAGCGCCGGGCCCGAGCGGTCTGGCGATTTAGCGGGCCTTTTGCTGCAGGAACTGCTCCAGCGCCTGCATCGCCTCAATCCCGTAGACCACCGATGGACCGCCGCCCATCATGATGGCGACGCCCACCGTCTCAGCGACCTCATCCTTGCTGGCACCGGCCTCGAGCGCGTCGTGCACGTGGTAGGAGATGCAGCCATCGCAGCGCACCGTGATGGCAATGCCCAGCGCGATCAACTCCTTGGTCTTGCTGGTCAAGGCCCCGGACTTGAGGCTGGCGTCATGCAGGGCGCCAAATCCCTGCATGACATCGGGGACGGCCATCCCCAGCTTCTCCATCCAGGTGTTGAGTTCCTCGTAGTTCGCGGGGAAGTTCTTCATCGTGGTCTCCATGGGCGGGTGGTTGAACAGACGGGTTGCACCCATCATGACCACGCGTCACGCCAGGCCCATGACATAGGACAAAGGTCGCGCACCCCAACTGTCGACTGATCGCTTCGAGAACGGGAATGCCGACCCCAGCGCTCAGACCTGAGCCTGCGGCGGCCCCTTGAGCTCCACCACATTGCCCTCAGGATCGCTCACATAGATGGAAGGGCCCTCGCCCTCGGCGCCGAAGCGCTGTTCCACCGGCCCGGCGGCGTGGCCGTGGCGCGCCAGGTGGTCCCGGATGGCCCGCGCGTCAAAGGGCACCACGCGCAAACAGAAGTGGTCCAGGTTGCGGCCCTCGCTGCCCGGTGCGGCACCACCGGCGCGACCCAGTTCCCCATCCACCGGCACCAGGTCGATCAGCGCATCGCCGGCACGCAACTGCACCAGACCGATGTCGTCGCGGCGGCGCTCGATCGTGCAGCCCAGCACGTCGCAGTAGAAGGCCAGCATGCGATCGAGGTCCACCACGCGCAGCACGAGGTGGTCGAGGGTGATGGGGCGAAAGGCGTGCATAGGGCGTGCAGGGTTGGCCCCGGGCGGGCTCACCAGCGCAGGGCGCGGGCGTGTTCGGGCGTGTAGTCGGCCAGCGGCCCCGGGTGTGGGCCGCCGCGCTGCAACAAGGCGGCATCCTGGACGTAAGCAAAGGCCGGCGTCAACGCACCGCTGCCGTCCGAGGCCACCACGTCGATGGTGACGCGCTGGTAGCCACCGGGTTCACCCACCCGCTCCAGCGCATCCATTGCCGCCAGCGCGTCGGCATTCACTTCGAACAGCTGCCCACTGACCGGCAGCCCCTGCCCGGGTTGCAGAAACAGGCAGGGCAGCACCGAGTCGATCAGGTGCATGGGGTAGGCCTGCGCGGTGCGGTACTCGCCCGGCACGCGGCGACCGCGGTTGACCGGGTGGTTGGGATAGTCCTGCTTGAGGGAGCCGTAGACAAACAACAAAGACATGGCAGCGGTGCGGTCAGCGGGTCACGTTGATCGAATGCAGGGTGTACAGGCTGGTTTCGCGCGCGCTCACGTAGTCGGTCTGAAACCCCACGCCCAAGTCAGGCAGCCAGACGAACTTCATCTTGTTGATGACCACACCGTTCTCGCCCGTCTTGACGCATTCCAGCGGTATGGCGGTGCCCTGCAGCTCGAGCATCAACACCGAGGCCGGCACGGGCTGCCCGGCGGTGCAGGTGCGTTTCTCGTAGGTGAAGCCCATGAGCTGCGGCGCTGTGCCCAGGCGGGCCTCCATCACATAGCTCTGCCCGGGCTTGGGGTTGCCCAGGCCGCGGTCGAAGCGGATCAGCTCCTTGATCTCCAAGGGCTGTTGCGCGCTGGCGCGCTCCAGGAAGGTGGTCTGCGACCTGAGCAGGTGGATGCCCGCAAAGGACAGGGCCAGGTTGACGCGGTAGGCCAGGTCGTTGCGCGCGTATTCGGTGCGCTGCTGCACATAGCCGTTGCCCAGGTTGGTCAGCGTGGTATTCGCCTGGACCTCGTAGCGATTGCCCTGGCCCTCGACGACCACCGAGTGGCGGAATTCGATGCGGCGAAACCGCGGCGCCATCGGCTCGCCCTTCTCGACCTGGGACCGCACGGCTGCGCTCAGCTGCATCGGCGTGAAGTTGTCGTTGAGGTAGGACGGGCTGTCGGACACGATGGTCCGGGTGTCGACCGGAGTCGCACAGCCACCCATGGCGGCGGCGACAGCGAGGACAGCGGCGAGGCGCAGGGCGGGCAATGGCATCGAGGTCATGGCGTTGGGCGTTGGGCGTTGGGCGTTGGGCCGCGATTGTCGCGCCGCAAAGGCTTGCCTTGAGCGCGCCCAGGCTTCAAGCCGTCGGGGTCCAGGTGCCTTCGACGGGCACCGCCTCGTCCATGCCAGGCCAGGGCGGCATGGTGATGGCCACCGCACACAGGGCCTGGTCGCCCATGGCGCGAAACTGAAAGTGCGTGCCCACCGGAATGGTCAGGCTCAAGCCGGCACGCAGCGCCACGGTGTCTTCCTTGTCGCCTTGCCGACGCCACATCTCGCCCTCGCCCGAGATCACGTACCAGATCTCCTCCACCGTGCGGTGTACCACGGCCTGCGTGACCCGGCCCGGCGCCAGCGAGAAATGCGCCATGCTGCCCCCCGCCAGCGCGCACAGCACGCGCACGTCTGAGCCGTCGGGCGCGGTGACGGTGGGGTCGGCTGGCAGGGGTTGGGTGGTGAAGGGGGTCATGGGCGGCTGCGCTCCTTGGAGCAGCGAGCATAGCCACGGGATGAATGCGGACGGCCGTTGCCAGTATGTTCGTTTGGCTACGTGCGCTCGTTGGCGCGGTAGCTTAGCCACCCAGCGGTCAGGGGGCCGCCGCCCCGGTCCTTTGGATGACTTCGCCCTTCCAACACTGGAACGTCTGCGAAGTCGAAGGGGCTCAGGCCCTCAATGCACGATGCATTGACGCCATATTGGGTCGGAGTGGAGCGTCGCGAATGGAACGTGTAAATGCCACACACCGAGCAGAAGTAGTGCTTGGCCTGGCCGGTGTTGAACTGGTAGAGCGTCAGCTTTTCAGCGCCTTGAACAACCTGCAGGTTCTCCAGATCGGTAGACACTGCCACGGCGCCGCGCATGCTGCAGTACGAGCAGTTGCATCGCCGTGCACTTCGCAGACCATCTGTCAGAACCAGTCGAAAGCGCACCGCACCGCAATGACATGCCGCTTCAAGTTCGCGACGATCATCGAAGTCTGAGAGGTTCAAACCGCACTCCTTGCAATGGTTGGACGAGCCGCGCGACAGCTAGGGCCTCAGCCGTCGAAGCAGCCGGAACATGAGTGGTTACCGCCCGCTCCTGGCCGGTGGTGGCCATCCTAGCCTCATCAAAAGGGATGCGGGTGGTCTCACCCACAGCTGAGCAACCGGCGAATGCCGCGCTCAAGTGCGCAACTGCACCGCCAATTGCCGGTAGTGCGCTGCCTGATCGGCCTGCCCCAGGCCGTCGTGGATGACGGCGAGGTTGTGCGCCGCGAGGTGGCTGCCGCGGCCGCTGACCGAGCCGTCGAGGTCGGGGCGTTCGCCGATCTGCAGGCAGCGCTCCCAGGCGGCGCGCGCCATGGGCAGGCCTTGATCCATGGCCTGCTCGGGGTGGCGGGTGGCCCAGTTGAGCAGCAGGTTGCCGAGCACGAAGTGGTAGTCGGGCGAGCCGTCCCATTCGTCCATGGCGTTGCCGGCCAGCACCAGGGCTTCGTCGAGTGCGCCGCTCTGGCCCAGGCAGTGCAGCAGGCGCACGATCAGGTCGTGGCGCCAGGGTGCGCCCTGCGGGCTGCGCTGCCAGGCCTGTCGGTAGCAGGCGGCGGCCTCGGCGTGTTCGCCGTAGGTTTCGTGGTCTTTGCCCAGGTGCAGCCAGACGTGGGGGTCGTCGGGGTGGGCGTCGCGCTCGGCCAACAACAACGTGCGGTTGCGCCCGCGCTTGAGCGCCAGCTGCGCCGGGGTGTAGCCGTCGTGGCCCAGAGTGATGCCCAGGCGCACGCGCGGCAGGTCGGAGTCGGGTTGTTCGTGGATGCGACCGCTGTAGCGCACGCCGCGTGGCAGCACGCGGGTGAGCCAGGACACATGCACCTGAGAGTCTGCGCCGAATTCGCTGCGGATGCCGAGTTGTCCGAGGTGATCGGGTGCCTGGTGGCGCAGAGCGGCCACCTGTTCACCGCCCTCGATCAGCCATTCGTCCGCGTCGACGATCAGGTGCCAGTCGGCATCGGCCAGGTCGAGCGCTCGGTTGCGCGCGGCCGAGAAGTCGTCGCACCAGTCGAAGCGGTGCACGTCGGCGCCGGCCTGGCGGGCCAGGGCCACGGTGTCGTCGGTGGAGCCGGTGTCGAGCACCAGCAGGCGGTCCACAAAGGGGCGCACGCTGGCCAGCGCGCGCTGGATGCCGCGCGCCTCGTTGCGCGCGATCATCACCAGCGCGACGCTGTGGGGCCCGCGGCTCATGGGGTCAGTGTTCGCGCAGCTTGGTGCGCAGGCGCGCAATCGACTGGCTGTGCAGCTGGCACACGCGCGATTCGGTCACGCCGAGCACGGCGGCGATTTCCTTGAGGTTCATGTCGTGCTCGTAGTACATGCTCATGATGTGCTGCTCGCGGTCGGGCAAGGTCTTGATCGCCTCGACCAGGGCCATGCGCATGCGCTGGTCCTGCAGCATCGACGAGGGGTCGGCCTCGTGGTCGCCCATGTGGCGGTCCAGAAAGCTGTCTTCGTCGTCGCTGCCGCCGCTGATGTCTTCCAGGTACACGAGCTGGGTGCCGCGCACCTTGGCCAGCAGCGACTGGTAGTCGGCCAGGGTCAGGCCCATCTCGGCGGCGATCTCGCTCTCCTTGGGCACGCGGTGCAGCTTCTGCTGCAGACGGTGCACGGCCTGCTCGATGTCCTTCTGGCTCTTGCGCGAGCCGCGGCTCATCCAGTCGCCGTCGCGCAGCTCGTCGATCATCGCGCCGCGGATGCGCTGGCTGGCGAAGGTCTCGAACTGCACGCCCTGCGAGGGCTCGTAGCGCGCAATGGCTTCGGTGAGGCCGATCATGCCGACCTGGATCAGGTCGTCGATCTCGACACTCGGGGGCAGCTTGGCGATCATGTGGTGCGCCAGACGACGAACCAGCGGGCTGTATTTCTTCAGCTGGTCATCGCGTTCGAGCGTGCCTTTGGCGGTGTACATCGTCAGCTCCAGAGGGGGTGAGCGGCCCCGGCGTAAACGCCGCGGGCGGGTGAACGGTGAGGTGAGAACGGGGGCGTGTCGGCGCGCACCAGCGCGCCATCGGGCACGCGCTGCGACCAGGCCGGCTGCGCCCACACGGGCACGCGAAGGCCCAGGTGACGCTGCGCGGTGTCGACCACGTTGGAGAGAATCTGCTGCGGTGCCGACAGCGGCGCCAGCACCGGGCACAGGCCCGCGCCGTGCAGCCATTTCAGGGCGCCATAGGCATCGATGCTGGCCTGCGGCTGGTCGATCACCGGCACCAGCACGCGCGCGCTGATGCCCGACAGGAGCGAGGCCAGGGCTTGCGCCGGCGCGTACAGCAACACCAGCGCGCCGTGCGCGAACGGTGCAAACAGGCGCGAGACCGCCGTGTCGGCGCCACCGGCGGCGGCGGTGCCCACCAGGGTCTGCAGGCCGCGCGCGCCGGGCATCACCTGCCACTCGCCGCGCTGTGCCGCGGCGCCCAGTTGCGTTTCGCTGGTGTCGGCCAGCGCGTGGCACAGGCCACCGCGCTCGCCGCGTTCGGTGGCGCAGCCGTCGATGACGACGACGCGCTGACCGGCGTCGGCCAGGTCCATCGCCAGCCGGCACAGCCACTCAAAGCCGTGCGACGGCTGGGCCGGGCTGGCCAGGGGCATGAGGGCCGGGCTGCCGTCGCGCGCCTGCATGTCCAGGCGCAGGCCGGCGGCCTGGTCAAGGCCGAACTCAAACATGCAGGCCACCGAAGGTGCCGCTGCGGCCGGCCGACTGGGCGAAGTAGAAGCCCATGTCGGCGGTGCTGGGGTCGAAGGCCGACTTGCTGCTCGAGCCCATGCTCAGCTTGACCAGCGAGCCGGCATCGGGGTGGTGCCAGTCTTCGGGCACGCGCTGGCCGTTGGCCACACCGCGCACCGTCACGTGGTGACGAATCAGGGCGTCGATGGCGGGGCCGAGCTTGACGGCTTCGTCCACCTTGGACAGCACCACGCCGTGCAGCTTGTCGGCCTTGAAGGCGGAAAGCGTCTCGTCCAGGGTGTCGCCCTGGGTGCCGGCGTTGAGCACCAGCACCTTCTTGAGGCTGGGCATCTCCAGCACGTCGAGCATGTCCTGCACGCGCTGGTCGCGCTGGCCCAGGCCGGCGGTGTCGATGATGACCAGGCGTTTGCCGGCCAGCAGGCCGAGCATGTCCTTGAGCGCGGCGCGGTCGTGCGCCAGGTGCGCCACCACGCCCAACATGCGGCCGAAGGAGCGCAGCTGCTCGTAGCCCGAGACGCGGTAGCTGTCGAGGGTGACCAGACCGACGCTGTTGGCGCCGTATTGTTTGACGCATTGCGCGGCCAGCTTGGCGGCGGTGGTGGTCTTGCCCACACCGGTGGCACCCACCAGGGCGACCACACCGCCCTCGTCGGCCAGGCCGGCACCCGGTTGGGCCACGCGCAGGTTGCGCTGAATGGCGTCCATCAGCCAACGCAGCGATTCGCCGGCGCCAGCTTCAACCGGCAGGCGCTCGAGCACGGCGCGCGAGAGCGCGGGCGAGTAGCCGGCGCGGATGAGCTTGTGCATCAGGCTCGACTGGATCGGGTTGCTCTTGCTCGAACCCAGCCAGGCCAGGGTGTTGAAACGCTCTTCGATCATGTCCTTGAGCGCGTTCAGCTCCAGCGACATGCGCTGCTCTTCCTGCACGGCAAAGCGCGGCTCCGAATC
This sequence comes from Hydrogenophaga sp., assembly GCF_019635465.1. Taxonomy (GTDB): domain Bacteria; phylum Pseudomonadota; class Gammaproteobacteria; order Burkholderiales; family Burkholderiaceae_C; genus Hydrogenophaga. The sequence continues at coordinate 161,669 of NZ_JAHBZK010000006.1, read as the reverse complement.
GGCGAAGGCGTTCTCACGCGTGCGGATGGGCTGCGGCGTGGCGCGCGGCGTGCGGATCTGCTCCGGCTCGTTGAAGCGCTGCACCGGCACGGCAATGGGCTCGGGTTCGCGGGCGGGCGCGGCCTCGGCCGCTGCCTCGGGCGAGCCGCCGTCGAGTTGTTCGCGGCGCTTGCGCAGCATGCGCTCACGCACATATTCCTGGAACGACAGCGTGCTCATCGCCATGGCTTCGGTGTCGCTGGCGATGGTCGATTGCGTGTTGGCAAACGGCGCCTGGCGCGGCGCTTCCACCGGCTTGGCCGCAGCGGCGGACGCGGCCGATGCGGGCGCGCCCTGCGTCATGGACGCCAGGCTTTCCTCGGCGGCCACCATGACCTCGAAGCCTTCGGGCGTCTGGCGCGTGGAGAGGATCACGGCACTGTCGCCAAACTGACGGCGCGCCTTGGACATGGCCTCGCGCGAGGTGGGGGCGATGAAGCGTTGGATGTTCATGCTGACGTTCCCAGAAAAAGCGTTCAAGAATTCAGTGACGCATGCGCGCCGAGGTCAAACCGGGAGTCACCGAGGAACCGGCTTTGCCGGGCCTCAGGTGACGCCCCCTTGAGGGGGTCGAGCGAAGCGAGGCGGGGGTGTTTCATATCTACGCCGCCAGCTGACCCAGGATCGGGCCGATGCGGATAAGGTGGGTTTCGGGGATCTCGCTGTGCGCGAGCACCTGCAGGCGCGGCGCGGCGCGGCGCAGCAGGCGCGCCATGGCGCTGCGGATGGCGTCGGGCACCAGCAGGCAGGCGGGCACGCCTTTTTCTTCCTGCTGGTTGGCGATGTCGGTGGCGGACTTGCTCAGCATCTCGGCCACGCCGGGGTCCAGCGCGCCGGCGTTGTTGCCGGTCAGGGCCTGCATCAGCAGGCGCTCCAGGCCGGGCTCGATGGCGATGACTTCGAGCTCTTTCACCGGGCCGTAGATCTGCTGCACGATGGCCGGCGCCAGCGCGGTGCGTACGCGGCGCGCCAGCTCGATGGGTTCGGTGATCTGGGAAGCGTGTTCCGCGATCGATTCGATGATGGTGCGGATGTCTCGCACGTGCACGCCCTCTTCGAGGAGCAGTTGCAGCACCTTCTGGAACGCAGCGACGGAGATCATCTTGGGCACGACTTCTTCGATCAGCTTGGGGGCCAGGCGGGTCACGTGTTCGACCAGTTCCTGGGTCTCGGTCCGGCTCAGCAACTTGGCCGCCTGGACTTGCATCAAGTGTGAAAGATGGGTCGCCAGCACAGTCTCGGAATCAACCACCGTGAAACCGGCCATTTGCGCGTTTTCCTTCTGGCGCTCGTCGATCCAGTGCGCGGGCAGGCCGAACGCGGGGTCGGTGGTGGGGGTGCCGATGAGGGGCACACCGGTGCCGCCCGGGTCGATCGCCAGCCATAGGCCGGGGTGGACTTCGCCCTCGCCCACCACCACGCCACGCAGGGTGATGCGGTAGGCGCTGGGGCGCAGCTCGAGGTTGTCGCGCACATGCACGGCTGGGGGCAGGAAGCCGACGTCCTGTGCGAACTTTTTGCGTACACCCTTGATGCGGGTGAGCAGGTCGCCCTGGCGGTTCTTGTCCACCATCGACAGCAGGCGGTAGCCGAGTTCGAGGCCGAGCAGGTCCACCGGTTGCAGATCGTCCCAGGTGGCCTCGCCGTCGTTGGCGGGCGTGGCGGGTGCGTTCTCGACCGGCTTGGGCGCCAGATCCTGCTGGCGGCGCCACCAGGCCAGGCCACCCAGCAGTGCCGCGAACATCAGGAAGAAGATGTGCGGCATGCCCGGGATCACGCCCAGCAGGAACAGCACCGAGGCGGCAATCGCCATCACGCGCCACGAGATGAACATCTGGCGCGCGACCATGCCGGCCACGTCCTCGTCCTTGCCCACGCGCGAGACCACCATGGCGGCCGCAACCGAGATCAGCAGGCCGGGAATCTGCGCCACCAGCGCGTCGCCGACGGCCAGCAGGATGTAGTTGTCGGCGGCCTGTCCGGCCGACAGGCCGTGCTGCGCCATGCCGATGGCAAAGCCGCCAATGATGTTGATGATCAGGATCAGGATGCCGGCGACAGCGTCACCGCGCACGAACTTGGAGGCACCGTCCATGGAGCCGAAAAACTCGGCCTCTTCGCCCACCTCGGCGCGGCGGCGCTTGGCCTCTTTCTCGTCGATCAGGCCCGCGCCCAGGTCGGCGTCGATGGCCATCTGCTTGCCGGGCATGGCGTCCAGGGTGAAGCGCGCCGACACCTCGGCAATGCGCTCGGAGCCCTTGGTGATCACCACGAAGTTGATGACCACCAGGATGATGAAGACGATCAGGCCGACGGCGAAGTTGCCGCCGATGAGGAAGTGACCGAAGGACTCGATCACAGCGCCGGCCGCGCCCGGGCCGGTGTGGCCTTCGAGCAGCACCACACGGGTGGAGGCCACGTTGAGCGACAGGCGCAACAAGGTGGTCAGCAGCAGCACGGTCGGGAAGACCGAGAAGTCCAGCGGGCGCTTCATGTGCGCGGCCACCATCATCACCATCAGCGCCAGCGCGATGTTGAGCGTGAAGAAGGTGTCCAGCAGCCAGGGCGGCAGCGGCAGCACCATCATGGCCAGCACCGTCATCACGAGCATGGGGGCGGCCAGCGCCCCGGCGACGGCGCCATTGCGCTTGAGCCATTGCTGCAAGAAGTTCATTCCTCAGACTCCTGAGCGGGTTTCTTGAAATGCGGATCAAGCTCGGGCGGCACCTGCGGCAGCGGATCGGCGGGCATGACGCCCTCGCCCCGCATGGCGGCCTTGAGCTGATAGACCCAGGCCAGCACCTGGGCCACGGCGGTGAAGAGCGCGCCGGGGATTTCCTGGTCGATCTCGGCGTTGGCGTAGAGCGCACGCGCCAGCATGGGCGACTGCAGCACCGGCACGGCGTTGGCCTTGGCCACGTCGCGGATCTTCAAGGCGATGAGGTCGGCGCCCTTGGCGATCACGCGCGGCGCGGCCATGGTGGCTTCGTCGTAGCGCAGGGCGACGGCATAGTGGGTCGGGTTCATCACCACCAGGTCGGCCTTGGGCACGGCGCGAATGCTGTTGCGCTGCGCAAGCTGGCGCTGGCGTTGGCGACGCTTGCCTTTGACGTGCGGGTCGCCTTCGGCTTCCTTGTGCTCGCGGCGCACTTCATCGTGCGACATGCGCAGCTTGTGCTTGTGCAGGGCGCGCTGCGTCGGCAGATCGATGGCAGCCACCACGCCCACCACCAGCAGCAACAGGCCCACGCCCAGCATGAGCCATTGCGCGAGCTGGCCGATGCCGGCTTCGAGCGGGCGCATCAGCAGGGTGGAAAACGCTTCGGCGTGGCTGCTCAGAAACTGGGCCGCCACCAACAGGATGACGGCGGTGATGACCAGCAGCTTGGCGGTCTCGACCAGTTGCTGGCGCGAAAACAGGCGCTTGAGCCCGCTGAGCGGACTGAGGTTGTCCAGCTTGGGCTCGATCGGTTTGGTGCTGAAGGCGTAGCCGCCCGCAGCCACGATGGAGGTCACCACCAGCACTGCCATCAGCAGGCCCAGGGGCAGCACCAGGATCAGGCCCATACCGGCCGTATCCACCAGGCGCTGCAGCATCAGCTCGGGCGTGCGCACGCTGGCGTTGTCGAAGTGCAGCTGCAGGGCCAGTGCCTCGCGCATGCGCGAAAAGCCCAGCGGGGCCAGTGCAAACAGCGCCGCCATGCCCCCGCCCAGCACCGTGAGGTGGGTCAGGTCTTTGGAGCGCGCAACCTGGCCGTCGTCGCGCGCCTTCTTCAGGCGCTGCGCGGTGGCTGGCAGGTTTTTGTCTTGGCTGGACGAATCCATGGATCAGGCTCGGGTAAGTGAGCCTGATTGTGGAAAGCGAGCGGAAAAACTAAAGGGCGATAAGGCGGGGGGAAACCGGCCTATTCCGCCAGCACATTCCCACCACCAGGGACACCACGGAACCGGCTCTGCCGGGCCGCTGGTGTGACCCCCTTTTCAAGGTGGAGGCGCGAGGCGCCGCGGGGTCAGAAGCCCAGACTCGCCAGCAGGTCGTCCACGCCTTGCTGGTCGGTCACCACATCGGTGCGGCCGACGGCATCGACCACCGGGCCGGCCAGTTCAAACGCCTTGTCCTGGCCGGGTTGGCCGGACGGCGCGGACTCGAGCAGCAGCGCCAGCAGCTGTTCTTCTATCGTGCCGGCAAGGTCCACCACGCGCTTGATCACCTGGCCGGTGAGGTCGTGGAAGTCCTGCGCCATCATGATTTCGGTCAGGCGGGTGTCGGTCTTCTCGGCCAGGCTCACCACGTCGTTGGACCACTCCAGCAGCTCGGGCATGGCCTTGGCCAGCGCGGGCACGCGCTTGATGGTGTCGGCCAGTTCGCGGCCGCGCTGGGCGAGCTGTTCCTGTTCGCGCTTGCCCTCTTCCACCTGGCTGAGCACCTTCTCGGCGGCTTCACCCGTCAGGCGGGCGATGTAGGACAGGCGGCTTTGCGCATCGGGCAGTTGTTCGACTGTGCCCTGGAGCTTGTCGGCATAGCCCAGCTCCTTGAGCGCGTCGTGCAGCTGGCGCGTGATGCCACCCAGCTTGCGGAACATGTCCGGACTGCTGGTCGAGGCTTCGTTGTTGTCGCTCATGATCGACGCCTCCGGCTCACAGGCCCAGTTTCTTGAAGATGTTGGCGAGCTTCTCTTCGAGGGTGGCCTTGGTGAACGGCTTGACGATGTAGCCCGCCGCGCCGTTCTGCGCCGCCAGCACGATGTCTTCCTTGCGGGCTTCGGCCGTGACCATGAGCACCGGCAGGTGCTTGAGCTTCTCGTCCTGCTTGATCGCCGCCAGCAACTCGAAGCCGTTCATGTTCGGCATGTTGATGTCGGTGACGACGAAGTTGAAGTTGCCCGCCTTGAGCTTGCCCAGGGCAATGGCGCCGTCTTCGGCCTCGTCGGCGTCGGCGTGACCGATCTCCTTGAGCAGGTTGCGCACGATGCGGCGCATGGTGGAGAAATCGTCAACGATCAGGAATTTCATCGGCGTGGACATGGCTGCCTCCGCGGGAGGGTTGGGTCAATGTTTCGAGCCGCCGTGGTCGTGGCTCGTCTCAGGGGGTTTCGTCAGGTTGGCGGAAATCTGTAGGGGCGGGACGATGGAAACCGGCCCCTCCGTGGCAGCTGGCGCAGCAGCGGCCGGTGTGTCGGGCACGCCGGGCTCCGCGCCAGGCACCGGCGCAGCTGGCAGGGCGGGCGGGAACATGCGGTCTTCGTAGTCGCGCGACATGATCAGGATGCTGATGCGGCGGTTCGACGGGTCATAGGGTTTGTCGGGCAGCAAGGGCACGCTGGCCGCCAGGCCCTCCACCCGTCGCAGCTTGTCGTCGGGCAGGCCGCCGGCCACCAGTTCGCGGCGCGAGGCATTGGCACGCTCGGCCGACAGCTCCCAGTTGCTGTAACCCCGATCGCCGTTGCCAAACGGCAGTGCGTCGGTGTGGCCGGTGATGGCGATGCGGTTCTCCACATCGCCCAGGCTGCCGCCGATGGTGCGCAGGATGTCCTGCATGTAAGGCTTGAGCAGCGCACTGCCGGTGTCGAACATCGGCCGGTTCTGCGCGTCCACGATGAGGATCTGCAGGCCGTCGGGCGTCTTGATCATGCGGATCTGCGAGCGGTATTCGCCCAGCTTCTCGTTGCCGGCGATCAGCGCGTTGATCTTGCTCTCGAGCGCGTCGATGCGCTCCTGTTCCTTGCGGGCCATGTCGGCGCGCGACATCTGCGCCCCCAGCTCCTTGGTGGTGCGCTCGGTGTCGCCCGAATCGCGCTGACCAAAGGCCGACGAGAGGTCGCGACCGCCGCCGGGAATGATGCTGTTGCTGTTGCCCGAGCCGTTGCCGCCCATCAGCGACACCTTCACCGGGTTGGAGAAATAGCTGGCAATGCCTTCGAGCTCGCCCTTGGCGGTGGAGCCGAGCAGCCACATCAACAGAAAGAAGGCCATCATGGCCGTCACGAAGTCGGCGTAGGCAATCTTCCACGCACCACCATGGGCCGCGTGACCGCCCTTCTTGATGCGCTTGACGATGATGGGCTGAAGCGCCTTGCCGTTGCCCGCCATTTAGACACCCCCCTGCAGCGCTGCGCGCGATCCCCCCTGAGGGGGGACGGCGCCAGCGGCCTGGCAAAGCCAGTTCCGCGGCGCCCCGTGACGGGAGCCCCTGGCACGCAGAAAGGTCTGCGTTGTGATCATGCTTTCTTGCCCTTCACGTGGTTCTCCAGCTCGGAGAACGACGGGCGCACGTCGCTGAACAGCACCTTGCGGCCGAACTCGACCGCAGTGGCCGGTGCGTAACCCTGCATGCTGGCCAGCAAGGTGGTCTTGATGCAGATGAGTTCTTTGCCCGCCTCTTCGACCTTCTGGTCCATCAGGCCGCCGATGGGTTCGAACACACCATAGGCCAGCAAGATGCCAAGGAAGGTACCGACCAGGGCCGAGCCGATCATGCCGCCCAGCACCGCTGGTGGTTGGCCGACCGAACCCATGGTGTTGACCACACCCAGCACGGCGGCCACGATGCCGAAGGCCGGCAGGCCACCGGCCAGGCGGGCGATGGCCGCCACCGGCGCGTGCGCTTCCTGGTGGTGGGTCTCGATTTCGTTGTCCATCAGGGACTCGATCTCGTGGGCGTTGAGGTTGCCCGAGACCATCATGCGCAGGTAGTCGGTGATGAACTCGACAACGTGGTGATCGCCAGCGATCGTCGGGTACTTCTTGAAGACCGGCGATTGGTCGGGGTTTTCGACATCCTGTTCGATCGCCATCAGGCCTTCCTTGCGGGCCTTTTGCAGCAGGTCGTACAGGAGTGCCAGGATCTGCATGTAGCGATCCTTGGTGAAATGGCTGCCCTTGAAGCAGCCGGCCATGCCTTTGAAGGAGGCCTTCACCACCTTCATCTGGTTGTTGATGATGAAGGCACCCAGGGCAGCGCCGAGGATGGTGGTGATCTCGAACGGCAGCGCGTGCAACACCACGCTGATGTTGCCCCCGTGGGCGATGAACACCCCGAAGATGCAGGCCATCGATACCAGGAAACCGATGATGACGAACATGTTCTTGGTTGGTGGAATGGGTGGGCCTGACGGGACATCCCGCCGGGGTCATTGCAGAACTTATCGGCCAACTCTAGGTGGGATGAAGACCGCCAAGAAACGAAAAAAGGCCCCCTGTAGGGGCCCTTTTCACGCTTTGAGGCGAGGGTGATTGCTGTCAGTGCAGGCGCAGCGAGTTGGCGCTGGAGCCCTTGCCGGCGCGTGCCGGCGGCTGGCACAGGCCACAGACGAAGTGGCGGGCGTTTTCATAGGGCTCGGTGACGAACTGGCCACCGCAGCAAGAGCATTTGGTCAGCGTGAGCATGCCGTTGTCCACGAACTTCACCAGGCGCCAGGCGCGGGTGATGGACAGCAGGGGCTCGATGGCGCTGGCCGTCATCTGTTCGCTGTACAGGCGGAAGGCCTTGATGACGGCGTCGATTTCTTCGAGTTCGGTCGATTTGGACAGGTACTCGTGGATGTTGAGGAACAGCGAGGCGTGGATGTTGGGCTGCCAGGTCAGGAACCAGTCGGTCGAGAAGGGCAACTGGCCTTTCGACGGGCTCTTGCCGGCAACTTCCTTGTACAGGCGAAGCAGGCGCTCATAGGAAAGGCTGGTCTCGTACTCCAGCACCTGCAGGCGTGCGCCCAGCTGGATCAAGGCCACCGCGCGCTCGATGTCACGCGATTCGTTGAGGATGCTTTTGCCTGCGGCCATGGTGGGGCTCCTGCGCGGTAGAGGAAGAGATCAGTGGGCGGTAGCGGCCATGGACTCGGCGTAACGGCCGGCCATGAGGATGCTGGCGTGCAGCTGGGTCGTGGTGCTGTTGTCGACCTTCTTCACGTTGTGGCTGGTCAACAGGTTCCACACCAGGTCGTCGTCCACACGGAAGCGGCACAGCAGCATGTTGCTGGAGGCGATCTTGAGCAGCTGAGCCGTCGACAGCATGCCGAGCAGGTCGGCGGCTTCTTCGGTCAGGCCCAGTCGGAACAGGGCTTCGGCGCGATCCTTGCGGATCAGGTTCTGCGCCAGCATCAGGTACGTCAGGTTGGCTTCGCGGATCTCGGCCAGAAGTTGTTCGCTGTCCATCACTTGCTCCTTCACATCCTCAGGTGGGGGGTTTTGCTGCCAGAAGGCTTTGCGAGACCCGATGTGAGGAATTGTGTCGAGCGGTGAAGAAACTTGAATCGGTAAAACGCTGTGCAACGTGTCGGGAGAACCGGTAGCGTTTGTCAGCGCAGCGCCTACATCTTTGGTTCTCATAAATGCCTTCCTACGCGCGTACGGGCGCGCTGGCGCGATCAACGGTTCGTAGGGAAGGTTCCGCCCTGCCGATACAGCAGGGGCACCGGAACTGGGGGGTGCGCACAGGCCTTATCAAGCATTTGGGTTGTGCGAAGGGCTAAAGAATTTCCACACCCCTCCGAAATTGGACTCAACGAACTTCAAAAGGGGTTCGTCGTCCGGCTAGCAAGGGCCAGCGCAGAGGCAGTGACCGACAAAGCGGTTGCACCGACGCAAAGGCAGGCGCTCCGGTCAAGGCCGCCGGCGGCTTCGCCGGCAACTGATTGGCAGCAATGCCGGATTGCATCCTCAATCTCTTTTAGGAGTTAGTCATGACCGCCATCAACACCAACGTGATGTCCCTGAACGCTCAGCGCAACCTGGCCACCAACCAGGGCTCGCTGGCCACCTCGATGCAGCGCCTGTCTTCCGGCCTGCGTGTGAACAGCTCGAAAGACGACGCCGCTGGCCTGTCGATCGCCACCCGCATGAGCGCTCAAGAGCGTGGCATGAACGTGGCCATCCGCAACGCCAACGACGCCATCTCCTTCGCACAGACCGCCGACGGCGCCCTGGGCAAGGTCAGCGACGCCCTGCTGCGTATGCGTGACCTGGCCGTGCAGGCAGCCAACGGCACCAACGGCACCGGCGACCGCGCCAACCTCAACGCCGAATTCCAGCAACTGACCGCTGAAGTGACCCGCCTGGGCTCCAGCACCCGCTTCAACGGTGCCAACGTGTTCGGCGCTTCGTACACCTTCCAGGTTGGCGCCAACAGCGGCGACACCATCGCCGTGGCCTCGACCGCCGCTGTGACCATCGCTGGTGACGTGACGACCGCTGCCAACGCAACGACCGCCCTGGGCGCCATCGACACCGCGCTGGACACGGCCAACACCTCGCGCGCCACGCTGGGTGCCGTGCAGAACCGTTTTGAATCGGTGGTGAGCAACCTGCGTATCGCTTCCGAGAACCAGGCCGCTGCCCGTGGCCGGATCATGGACGCCGACTTCGCCCAGGAAACCTCCAACCTGTCGCGTACCCAGGTGCTCACGCAAGCGGGTACCGCCATGGTGGCCCAGGCCAACCAGGTTCCCCAGAACGTGCTGGCCCTGCTGCGCTGATCGCGGCAGGCGGTACGGCGGCCATCCCCACCGGGGTGGCCGCTCCCGAGGCGGCGGCGGCGCGAAAGCGCTCCCGCCGTTTCGTGCATCGCAGGATGCACACAGCGTCTTCCACCGAGTGCGCTGTGTCCATCGTGTGAAAGGCTGATCGATCATGGCCATCTCCTCTCCTGGCATTGGCAGCGGCATCGACGTGCAGAGCATCGTCTCGCAGCTCGTCGCGCTCGAGCGCGCGCCGCTGACCAACCTGCAGACGCAGGCCAGCGCCATCACGACGCGCATCTCCACCTACAGCACCATCAAGAGCCAGTTCGCTGCGCTCGGTGATGCGGCGGCCAAGCTGTCCACCACCTCGGCCTGGGGTGTCTACACCGCGACCTCGTCCAACACCAGCGCCGTCAGCGTGACGGCCGGCACCACCGCCGCCCCTGGCGGTCTGTCGATCGAGGTGCAGCAGCTGGCCAAGGCGCAATCGACAGCGTCGGTGGCCGTGGCCAACGACACGCCCATGGGCAGCGGCACGCTCAGCATCGAGGTCGGTGGCTGGTCGGGCGGTACCTTCACCGGCAATGGCTCGCCAGTCAACGTCAGCGTCGGCGCCAGCGACACGCTCAGCACCATCGCCGGCAAGATCAACCAGGCCGGCGCTGGTGTGACGGCCACCGTGCTGCGCGACGCCAGCGGCGAACGGCTGCTGGTGCGATCCAAAGACACCGGCGAAGAGCAGGCATTTCGCATCCAGGTCAGCGACGACGACGGCAACAACGCCGACGCCAGCGGTCTGTCGCGCCTGGCCTACGACCCCGGTACCGCCACCGGTGGCATGTCACTCACCCAGGGCGCTCTCAACGCCCAGGCCACCATCAACAACGTGGCCATTACCTCGGCCAGCAACAAGCTCACCGACACCTTGCCCGGGCTGACGATCACGCTCAGCCAGGTGACGACCGAACCGGTGGAGCTTGAAGTCAAGACGGACACCGAAGAAATCAAGAAGCGGCTGCAGGCCTTCGTCGATGCGTACAACACCATCAACGACACGCTGAGCAACGCGGTGAAGTACGACGCCGACAGCAAGACGGCCGGTCCTCTGCAAGGCGACGGCACCACCGTGGGCCTGCAGAACGCACTGCGCTCGATGATGCGTTCGGTGACCGGCAGCACGCCGTTCTCGCGTCTGCTTGACGTTGGCATCTCGACCGAGAGCAGCACGGGTGCCAAGCTCAAGATCGACACCACCAAACTCGATGAGGCCATCAACGGCAACCTCGAAGGCCTGCAAAGCCTGTTCACCGCCGACAACGCCGACGCCACGCTGCGCGGCTTTGGCGTCAAGGTCAAGGCCTTCACCGACGGATTGCTCGCCAGCGATGGTCAGATCTCGACAAAGACCGATGCCCTGGCCAAGCAGAAGACGCGCAACCAGGACGAGCAGGATCGCGTGAACGACCGCGCCGATCGCGCCCAGACGCGTCTGCTGGCACAGTTCTCCTCGCTCGACACCACGGTGGCGCAATACAGCGCCCTGGGCAGCTTCGTTTCGCAGCAGCTCGCGCTGTGGAGCTCCAGCTCGTGAACGCATCGTTGAAACCGCGCATCACCGTCGACGCGCCGCCTACAGTCCCGCAGGCGGTTGCCGATACAGACAGGTATCAGATGCAAGGAACCGACGCCATGTTCACCTCCGTCAGCACCCGAGCCGCCAGCGCCTACCGCCGTGTCGCGGTGGAAACCGATGTCCAGGCTTCCGACCGCCACCACCTCATCTCACTGCTCTTCGACGGCCTGCTGCAATCGCTGAGCAAGGCGCAGATCGCGTTGGAGCGTGGCGAGCTGTCCACCAAGGGCGAACAGATCGGCAAGGCCCTGCGCATCCTCGACGAAGGCCTGCTGGCCGGCGTGGACGAAGCACGCGGTGGCGAGCTCGCGGTGAACCTGCGCATGCTCTACACCTACTGCGCCCACCGCCTGACGCTGGCCAATCTCAACAACGACAGCAAGCTGCTGGCCGAAGTGGTGGCGCTGATCGAGCCGGTGTCGGCTTCGTGGCAACAGATTCGCGAAGAGGCGCTGGCGGGAGCATGAACATGGCGCACCAGCTCATCGACTACTACAAGGCCATCGAGCGCACGAGCGAGCAGATGCTCGCCGCCGCTCAGGCCGAGGACTGGGACCAGGTGGTCCGCCTCGAAGGCGCGTGCGCCGTCCTGATCGCGCAACTGCGCTTCAAGTCGCGCGACAGCGATCTCGCCGCCGACGAGCGCAAGGAGAAGGCGAAGATCATGCAGCGCATCCTGCGCACCGACGCCGAGATCCGCTGCCTGGCCGAACCCTGGCTCAACGACCTGGCCAGCATCTTCGACAAGTCCAGCCCGGCACCCACGCACTGAGCGCTGTACACACAATAACAAGCGGCCCTACGGGGCCGTTTGTCATGGGGCGGCACCGGGTCATGGCCACGTGCTGACAATGGCCGCTTCGCCACCCGCCCGCTTGACCCCATGCCCAGTGACACCGCCTTGCAGCGTTTCATCGCCTGCGTCGAAAGCAACGCCCACGTAGAAGCCATCGAGACCTTCTACGCCCCTGACGCCTCCATGCAGGAGAACACGCTGCCGCCGCGCGTTGGCCGTGACGCCCTGGTGGCGCACGAAGCCAGGGCCATGGCCGCCACACGCTCGGTGCAGTCGTGGTGTGTGGGGCCGGTCTTCGTCAATGGTGACCACGTGGTGATCCGCTGGCGATTCCGTTTCGAGCTGCCCGATGGCTCGGTGCGCGAGCTGGAGGAACTGGCCTACCAGCAATGGCGGGGCGACCTCATCCTGCGCGAGCAGTTTTTTTACGATCCGGGCCAGTTCGCGCCCCGGCATCCGCCGCATTGAACAGGCCACCGGGGGCGGTTGCACCGACACGGCGACCCACTGCCCGCTCAGTCCGCACCACTCTGCTCGCGCCGCCGCCTGGCGCGCAGCACGCGCCAGCGCCAATGCGCAAGGCCCGCCGTGTAGGCCACCTGGTAGCCGGCAACCAGGCCCAGGCTGCCCAGGGTCAGTGGGCTTTGCACAAAGTCGCTCCAGTGGTGGGGCGCTTGCGGCGCAAGCCAGAACACCTCGACCAGCCGCCACAGCAGGCGCAGCAGGAACAGGCTGGCCAAGGCCAGCCCAATGGGCGCATGCGGCACATAGAACAGGCCCTGGCGGGTGGCCTCGAACTGCGTGCGCGCAAAGGCCAGCCGAGCCAGGCCCGCGCCGGCCAGCAGACTGGCGCTCAGCGCCAGCAACGGGGTCGGTTGCGCCCAGCAGGCACGCACCACCGCCGACAGCAGCAGGGCATAGATGGTGAACGTGATGGGTGCGCGGTATCGGCTCAGGCGCTGGCGACCCACCGCGCGCCGAAAGCGGCTGTGCACCCGCCAGGCGAGCAAGGGCACCAGGGCAGCGGCTGTCAGGGTGGTGGCGGTCGGCGGTGTCATGGCGAGGTCAGGGTGGCGCTGAGCACCGGTGGATGGGCCAGGGTCTGAAAGACGACACAGTAGCGCTCGGTCAGGCGCAACAGCGTGGCACGCTGCTCGTCGTCGGCGTCGCTGTCGATCACGAAACGCAGCCGGATCGCATCGAAGCCCACGGGCGCTGCCTTGTCCACGCCCAGGGTGCCGCGAAAGTCCAGGTCACCCTCGGCCTCGACCCGCGCGTCGCGCAGCGCAATGCCCAGGGCGGTGGCCACCGCATTGAGCGTGACACCCGCACAGGCCACCAGGGCCTGCAGCAGCATGTCGCCCGAACAAGCCTGCAAGCCGCTGCCACCGGTGGCGGGGTGAAGGCCGGCCGCCACCAGGGCCTGGCCGGTCTGCACGTTGCAACTGATGCCCTCGCCCATGCGGCCCTCGGCCTTTAGCGTGATGCGCGCCTGTTCGGGTGAGGTCTTGTAGCGCGCCTTCAGGGGCGCCTGCAGCGATCGCAGGGTGTCGGCATCCATGGGCAGTCTCCGGTGGCGGTGGACGGCCATTGTGGTCGCCGCGCGAGACACTGGCCAGACCCTGCCGAAGGCTCCGGCGTTCAGCGCAGCTCAGGTCACGGGCGCGCCGGCAGCGAACGCCGGGTGGTAGCTCACCTCACCGGCGGGCACTGCCTGACCAAACGGCAGCGCCATGAAGTACGCCGGCGGGACGCCCGGCAGCACCGGCCCCAGGCCAACGCGAAAGCCGAAGCGGGCGTAGTACGCGGGCTCGCCCAGCACCACGCAGCCCGCTGCGCCGTCTTCCTTAAGGCGGGTCAGGGCAGCGCGCACCAGGCGGCTGCCCAGGCCTTCGCCCTGGCGATCCGGTGCCACTGAGACCGGACCCAATCCGTACCACCGGGCATTGCCGTCGCCCAGCCGGACGGGTGACACCGCCACATGCCCCACCAGTTCGCCCGAATCGTCGGCCACCATGGACAGGGTCAGCGCGTGGTCATTGCGCAGGCCGTCCACGATGAAGGGCTCGGTCTGCCCACTGTGCGGGGCGTCTCGAAAGGCCGACGCGGTCAACGCGTGGATGGCGTCGACGTCGACCGGGCGCTCGAAGCGGATGAAGACCGACATGGGCAGGGGCTTGTACAGATGGAGGTATGAGCCCACCCATTCTGTCCATGCCCCCGCGGGATGCAACGCCCAAGCGGCCGGGCGGGGCCGCCCGCACCGACCGACGGTTTCAAGGCGGCTGGCGACCACGCCAGTGCGCCAGTGCGCCCTGCAGTTGTCGGGTCTCAGCGCCGTGCAAAAAGGCTCGCCAGCGTCTTCTGCGCAGTCTCCTGGCGCTGCGTCAGCGGCTCTGCCGCCGGGTGCAGGTGGAGCCCTTCGAGTGAGGCACCTTGTTTGACGTAGACGACGTCTTGAGGAGGGTCCGGGTGAACCTCGCCGTCGCTGTGGAACTGGGATTGCGCCAGCTTTGTCGAGGTGGCCTTGTAGCCTGTATTGACCACGGGACGCTGGTAAGCAATGCGGGACATGGTGAAGCTCCGGAGACTCAAAGGGATCACAAATACAGATAGGCCTGCGCCTGAGCAGCGCCCTGGCCGTCGGACGCAGACTCAACGCGGGGCGGTTGCGCCAGAACCAGTTGCCACTGCAGCGACAGGCGCCTGAGCTCGTCCATCAGGGCCGCCAGCGCCTCAGGGTGGTGCAGGTCGATGTCCCAGTGGGCGTAGAGCTTGTAGACGTCGTCGGCGTCGAAGCCGATGCGCAAGGGGTCGAAGGCCGCCGAAAACCGTGCCAGCAGACCATGCACCACATCGCGCCCGGGCCCATCGGCCATCTGGCCGATCTCGGCCGACAGCGCCAGTTGCTCCGCCCCGGGTTGCCAGCTGAGCTTCAGCGCCGACGCGTCGTCGAACAGGGCCGCCCAGGCGCCACCAGCGACGGCGGCGGGCACCAGCGCGCGGGCACCCGACAACTGGGCCGCGCGTCGCAGGCAAGGTTCGAGATCGGAGGGAGACATGCTGGGTCTGCTGAAGGGTTCGACACCGGTGCCGGCCGGTTGCTGGCGCAGGTGATTGCGCTCTGAGTGGCACCGGGGGCGCCCGGGTTCCCTGCCTGGCGAACTCACACCATGAAACGCTGCCGCATGTCGGTCAGCCCATGGTCGACCGAGGCCGGCGGTGGGCGAACGCCAGGTGGCCTGGCCAGAATCTCCCGCCAGGTGGCCACCACCGGCGCCAGTTCGTCAAACAGCGCCGCCAGGTGTTCCGGGCAACGCAGGTCGACGCGCCAGTGGCTGTACAGCTCGTAGGTGTTTCCGGGCCCCAGGCCGATGCGCGAACGCTCCACCGCAGCGGCGTAGCGCGCAATCAGCGACTGCACCGATCCCAGGCGCTGGCGGTCGGCCAGCGGACCCAGCTCGGCCCACAGGCGCAACCACCCCTTGGGGGCGTCCCATTCGGCGTGCAGGGCCGTCGCCCCGTCGAGCGCGATGGTCCACATGCCCTCGTGCTCGGGGTGGCGCAGCACGGCCAACACGCACGATTGCTGGGCGGCCTGCTGCAGGCAGGCTTCAAGGTCGGGGAGGTGCATCAGGGGTCAGGCGTCGGCCGACCCATTCGTTCAATGCATCGGCGCTCGCGGCCTGAGTGAGCCGCACACCCGCCTGGGTTCCAGGCTGCACCGGCGTCCTCGGCCGTAAGGCCGGGTCACCGTGATTCCGGCCGCACGCGGCGCCAGGGCGGCGCCGAGCGGCCCGATGGGTCACATGCGCGCTTCTTTCTTGAGCGCAAGGATCGCCACGCTGGCGGCGCTGGACGCCTGGGCGTAGGCCGAGCCCGCGCCAATCATCGTCTCGGCCTCTCCAAAGCGTTTGGCGTTGATGGCCTTGGCGACCTTGCCGGCTTCGGCGTGAAATTCGGCGTGGCGGGCCACACAGGTGGCATAGCTCTTGAGCGAGCCGTACTGTTTCCTGGCGTCTCCATGCAACCACTGACCCAGCTCGCACCGGTGATCGCTACCAATCGAGGTGGCATCCAGCGTCTCCTGGCGATTGATCGCACCACGCAACTTCATCTTCCACTCGCCATGCTTGGCGACCGAACTTTCCAGATCCATCTTTTGCCTCCTTCTGGTTGACGGATGAAGCACATGCTAGGAACGCGTGCACCCCTGCAAACCGCGAAAAGCGTGTGAAACCACGGCCTGTTCTGGCGACCGGATGAGCGCGGCCATCAGACCGACATGTTCATCACATCCGTGTAGGCCTGCACCAGCCGGTTGCGCACGTGCAGCGCGCTCTGGAAGCCGATTTGCGCCTTTTGCATGGCGATCATGGTTTCTTCCAGACTGACATTGGGGTTGCCCAACTGGACCTGGGTCTGCATCTCGCTGGCCTTGTTCTGGGCCTGGCTGACCGAATTGAGCGCCGACTTGAGGTTGTCGGCGAAGGCCGCGCCGGTGCCGCCCGCAGCGGCCGTGCCCGCGGCAGGGCGCTTGAGCGCGCCGGTGTTGGCAAGGCTCTGGCTGGTCAGGGGGGAGAGGCGCATGTCCATGGGGGGCTCCTGGGGTCGGCAAGCTCAGACAGGGCCCGATCGTAGGGACCCCCTCGGCAGCCCGGGCGGGAAATAAAGGGCCATAACAGCGCCTTTTTTCGGGAATGAACGTTCGGGGGGGCCGGGATACTCGTTCGCATTCGGGGGCCCTCCGTGCCCTCTGACCAAACCACCATGAGCACCACCGCCGTTGCCGAACTCGATATCCAGCCCGTGCGCACCAACGCGCTGATGGACGGTTTCGCCCGCCTGGACGCCGGCCAGAAGGTCAAGCTGGGGCTGGGCGCGCTGGCCCTGCTGGGCATCGCGCTGGCCTTCTTCTTCATGGGCCGCCAGCCCGACTGGCGCGTGCTCTACACCAACCTGGGCGACAAGGACGGCGGTGCCATCGTGGCGCAGCTCTCACAGATGAACGTGCCCTACAAGTACTCGGAAGGCGGCGGCGCCATCATGGTGCCGGCCGACAAGGTGCATGACACCCGCTTGCGTCTGGCCTCGCAAGGCCTGCCCAAGGGTTCGGTCAGCGGCTTCGAGCTGATGGAGAACAACCGCTTCGGCATGACCCAGTTCCAGGAGCGACTGACCTTCCAGCGGGGCCTCGAAGGCGAGTTGACGCGTTCGATCCAGTCGCTGGCCTCGGTGCAGGCCGCGCGCGTGCACTTGGCGCTGCCCAACCAGAACGGCTTCTTCCGCGAACAACAGAAACCCAGCGCCTCGGTGCTGCTCACGCTCTACCCCGGCCGCTCGCTCGACCGCGCCCAGGTGGCCGGCATCGTGCACCTGGTGGCCAGCAGCGTGCCCGAGATGAACGTCAAGGCGGTCAGCGTGGTCGACGACCAGGGCAAGCTACTGTCCAACCCGCCCGATGGCCAGGACAACGCCGCCGCCGACGTGCAGAAGCTGCAGTACACCCAGCAGCTGGAGCAGACCTACACCCGCCGCATCCTGGACATCCTCGAACCCCTGGTGGGCGTGGGCAACGTGAAGGCCCAGGTCAGCGCCGACATCGACTTCTCGCAGGCCGAGATGACCTCCGAGCAGCACCGCCCCAACCAGGGCAACGAGCCCAGCGCGGTGCGCAGTCAGCAACTCATCGAAGACAGCTCGGGCGCCAGCGCCCAGCCGGCCGGCGTGCCCGGTGCGGTCAGCAACCAGCCGCCCGCCACCGGCCAGTCGCCCATCAACGGCTCGGCCGCGCCGGTCGGCGTGAGCGGCCAGGGCGGCACCGACAAGCCCGGCGCCAGCCGACGCGAGTCGGTGGTGAACTACGAGGTCGACAAGACCGTGCGCGTGGTGCGCGAAGCCACGGGCAACGTGCGCCGCATCAGCGCGGCGGTGGTGGTCAACCACAAGACCGTCATCGACAAGAACGGCAAGGCGATCACCAACCCGATTCCGCCCGCACAGCTCGAACAGATGACCGCGCTGGTGCGCGAAACCATCGGCTTCAACCAGACGCGCGGCGACTCGGTCAACCTGGTCAACGCCGCCTTCAACGAGGTCAAGCTGCCCGAGCCAGAGGCGGTGCCCTTCTGGCAACAGGCCGACACGCTCGACCTGGCGCGCAGCATGGCCTTCCCAGCCGGCATGGTGGTGCTGGGCCTGGTCGTCTTCATGGGCATGGTGCGTCCGGTGCTCAAGCTGCTCAAGGCGCCGCCGGCCCCGGTGCGCGAGGTCACGCCGCTCAACGCCATCCTCAACGAGGAACCGGAGCGCCCGGGGCTGCCGCAGCCCACGCCGGCCGAGGATTCACCCGAACAGAAACGCATTGCCGACGCCAAGCGCCTGGCACTGGAAAACCCGGCCGCCGTGGCCAACATCGTCAAGGGCTGGGTCAACGGCGAAGCCGCCGCTTGACGCCCCAGGGAGAGAACGACCATGAGCATGGATGACCAGGGCGTACAGGACGCCGCGATCTTCCTCATGTCGCTGGGCGAAGAGGAAGCGGCCGAGGTGTTCAAGCACCTCAGCCCCAAGGAAGTGCAGAAGCTGGGCGAGACCATCGCGCGCACCCGTGCGGTGTCGCACGACCGCGTCGATCAGGTGATGCTGCGCTTCACCAGCACCGCCTCGTCGCAAAGCCTGCTGGTGTCCGACACCGACAACTACGTGCGTTCGGTGCTCAAGCGCGCACTGGGCGACGACAAGGCCGCGCTGCTGATCGACCGCATCCTGCAGGGTGGCGACGTCTCCGGCATCGAGAGCCTGAAATGGATGGACCCGCTGTCCATCGCCGAATTGCTGCGCAACGAACACCCGCAGATCGTGGCCGCCATCCTGGTGCACCTGGAGTCCGAGCAATCGTCCTCGGTGCTCAAGCACTTCACCGATCGTGGCCGCAACGAGGTGATGCTGCGCATCGCCACGCTCGAAGGCATCCAGCCGACCGCCCTCAAGGACCTCAACGAGGTGCTCTACAAGGTGCTGGCCGGCGGCGACAAGATCCGCAAGGCCTCGATGGGTGGCGTGAAGACCGCCGCCGAGATCATCAACATGATGGGCACGCAGATCGAAAGCTCGGTCATCGAGGCGATCCGCGATCACGACGCCGAGCTGGCCCAGAAGATCATGGACAAGATGTTCATCTTCGAGGACCTGCTCAAGCTCGACGGCAAGGCCATGCAGCTCATCCTCAAGGAAGTGGCCACCGACCAGCTGGTGGTGGCCCTCAAGGGCGCCAGTGCCGAGTTGCGCGAACTGGTGTTCAACAACATGTCCACCCGCGCCGCCGAAGCCCTGCGCGAAGACCTGGACGCCCGCGGCCCGATCCGCCTGTCCGAGGTGGAGACGCAGCAAAAGGACATCCTCAAGGTGGTGCGCCGCCTCTCCGACGAAGGCCAGATCATGATCGGCGGCGGCGGCGAGGAAGAGGCCTTCGTATGAAGAACGCACCCCCGCCGCGCTTCGCGCGACCCCCTCAAGGGGGCGACACCAGCGGCCCGGCAAAGCCGGTTCCGCGGTGTCCCTCGCTTCGACCCATGCCCTCCATCTGCTCAGGTGATTGGCGGGAGATCCCTCAATGAGTCAGCGACCCAAGAACGACCCGTACTCGCGCTTCATCCCGCGCGAGGAGATCGACGGCGTGGCGGCCTGGCAGTTCGCCGCCGTCGACGGCAGCGACAACACGCCCAGTCTGCCGACCGAAGAGACGCTCTCCGCGGCGGCCGCGCACATGGACGACGTGCGCCAGAGTGCCTACAACGAAGGCTTCCAGCACGGCCACGACGCCGGCGCCCAATCGGTGCGCGACGCCATGGAGGCCACCATGCGCCGCACCGCCGAAGAGACCGCGGTGCGCATGGCGCAGCTGCTGCGCAACACCCGCGATCACCTCAAGCACAACGAGCAGGAAATCTCGCGCCACATCCTTGAGCTGGCCTGCGACCTGGCGCGCCAGGTGCTGCGCCAGGAACTTTCGCAACAACCCATGCACCTGCTGCCCGTGGTGCACGAGGCGCTGGGCCAGCTGATCGACGACGGTGCGCCCGCCACCGTGCGCATGCACCCGGCCGATCTGGCGTTGATGAAGGGCGCCCTGCTCGAGACCCTGGGCGACAACCCACCGGAATTCGAGGCCGACCCGACGATCACCCCGGGCGGTTGCCTGGTCGAGGCGCGCACCAACTCGGTCGACGCCACGGTCGAGAAACGCTGGCTGCGCGCCATCGGCAACCTGGGCCTGAACACGCCCTTCAACCCCGCCGACGCCGAGGTTTGATCTCGGACGACTTACGCACAACGCCCAACGCCAAACGCCCCACGGACATGCCCGACAGCACCTTCGACGACACCCCCAGCCGCTGGGGCCATTTCATGGACGACCTGCGCACCAGCGCCAAGGTCGCCACGCCGCTGGAGGTGCGCGGCACACTGACCAAACTCGCCGGCCTGGTGCTCGAGGCCGTGGGCCTGCGTGTGCCGGTGGGCTCGCAATGCCTGATCGACAACGGCCACAAGGCGCCGGTGCTGGCCGAGGTGGTGGGCTTTTCCAAGGACCGCGCCTTTCTCATGCCGGCCGGCGACGTGCATGGCCTGGCCAGCGGCGCCAGCGTGACGCCGCTGCCGCCCTACCGCACCGTGCCGCGCGTGGGCCACGCCAACCCGCCGCCCTCGCCATCCGACCGCAGCGTGCTCAGCCTGCCCATGGGGCGCGGGCTGCTCGGCCGCGTGGTCGACGCCCACGGCCAGCCGCTGGACCACCAGGGACCGCTGCGCAATGTGCGCGTGGCGCCGCTGGAGCGCGCGCCGCTCAACGCCATGGACCGCGACCCGGTGCGCGAATCGCTGGACACCGGTGTGCGCTCGATCAACGCTTTGCTCACCGTCGGCCGCGGTCAACGGCTGGGCCTGTTCGCCGGCTCCGGCGTGGGCAAGAGCGTGCTGCTGGGCATGATGGCGCGCTACACCAAGGCCGATGTCATCGTGGTCGGCCTGATCGGTGAACGCGGCCGCGAGGTCAAGGAATTCATCGAAGACATCCTGGGCGAGGAAGGCCGGCGCCGCTCGGTGGTGGTGGCCGCCCCCGCCGACGCGCCGCCGCTGGTGCGCATGCAGGGCGCCAGCTACGCCACCGCCGTGGCCGAGAGCTTTCGCGACGAAGGCCTGCACGTGCTGCTGCTGATGGATTCGCTCACCCGCTACGCCATGGCGCAGCGTGAAATCGCCCTGGCCATTGGCGAGCCGCCCGCCACCAAAGGCTACCCGCCATCGTGTTTCGCCAAGCTGCCGCAGCTGGTCGAGCGCAGCGGCAACGGGCTCAACGGCCGTGGCTCGATCACCGCGTTCTACACCGTGCTCAGCGAAGGCGACGACCAGCAGGACCCGATCGCCGACGCCGCGCGCGCCATCCTGGACGGCCACATCGTGCTGTCGCGGGCGCTGGCCGAATCGGGTCACTACCCCGCCATCGACGTCGAGGCTTCGGCCTCGCGGGTGATGCACAACGTCGCCGGCCCCCGTCACCTGGAGCTGGCCCGCAAGTTCCGCGCGAACTACTCGCGCTACCAGAAGAGCCGCGACCTGATCCAGCTCGGTGCCTACGTGGCCGGCAGCGACCCGGAGACCGATCGCGCCATCGTGCTCTATCCCGCCTTGCAACGTTTCCTGATGCAGGACATGAACGAAGCTGCCCCATTGAGCGACAGCCTGCGTGCGCTGCAGACCGCCCTCAAGGAGGACAAGCCCGGCCAGCCCGGCAGCGGCCACGCCCAGCCGCAGTCGTCCACGCGCGGCGGCCGCACGCAGCACAACCCCTATGAGGGCAATGCATGAGCGCGCCGGCCCAGCAACTGAACAAAGTCATCGAGCTGGCCGAGCGCCGGCGCGACGAAGCCCTGGGTCAGCTCGCGCGCCTGCGCGGCGAGCACCAGCAGGCGCAGGCCCAGATGGACCAGCTCACCGGCTATGTGGGCGAGGCCGAGCGCCGCTGGAGCGAGCGTGGTGCCAGCGGTGTCGACGTGGCGCTGCTCATGCACCACCGCCAGTTCATGGCCAAGCTCGACCACGCCATCGCCTTCCAGCACAACGTGCTGAGTGAGCGCGTGCAGCAGGTCGAACAGGCACAAAGCATCGTGATCGAAGCCGAGCGCGAACTGGCCAGCCTGCGCAAGGTCGCCGCGCGCCAGATGCAGACCTGGCTGCAGCAGCTGCAACGGCGCGACCAGAAGCACACCGACGAGATGGCCCAGAACGCCCACCGCCGCCGTCTCGACAACGACAGCAGTTTTCAACCGATGTCCTCATGACCACGTCCGCCACCCCCTCCTCCAGCGCGCCCAGCCACGCCAACGCCGCCGGCCAGGCCCGCCCTGCCCAGGCCAACCCGCACGAGAAGCGGCAGGGGCCGGCCGACCTGTTCTCGACCCTGCTGGCCCTGGCGGCCGATGCCGCGCCGGTGGACGGCTCGGAGCCCGGTGACACCGTGCTCGCCAGCACCGATGCCCAGGACGACGACGCCAGCGCCCCGACCGACAACCCACTGGCCGCCCTGTTGATGTGGCAGGCCCCCGGTCTGACCAAGCCCACATCGGACGCGACGCCGAGCGACCCCACAACTGTTACCAAGGCAGGCAAAGACGCCAAGGACGTGCCCGCCACCGACGCCCAGGCGCTGGACCTGGCGCACGACGAACCGCGAACGGACACCCCCACCGCCAAGGCCCCCGATGCCCTGGCCAACAGCACCCCGGCCACGCCGGTGCGCGGCAACAGCGTGAGCTGGCAGGTCGCGGCCACCCGCGCGGCCCAGACCGCCGCCCCCGGTGCCGCCGCCTCCGCGACCCCACGCGGCGTTGCCGGCGCCAACGACCTGCCCGCCATGCGCTGGACGCGCGGTGCCCCAAGCAGTGACGCCGCCCCGGTGGCGACCTCGGTGCGCAGCACCGTGACCATGGACGCCCGCTTCGCGCAGACCACCACCAGCCCGCATGGCGCCGCCATGGCGGCCCGTGCCCAGGCCATGGCCGACGAGGTGCGACAAGGCGAGGAGCTGCGACCGGGCGAAGCCCGGCACAGCGCCCTCGGCGCGGTCAGCGCCAGCAGTGATGGCACGTCATCGGGCGGCCTGTCGGGCGACCTCTCTGGCGATCTGTCCGGCGGCATGGGCAGCGACAGCGGCGGGTCACAGCACGGCGCTGGCGCGCACGACGACAGCAACCCGTCCAACGACCCCTACAACGCCAACGTCAACGACCCCGACAGCGTGGACGTGCAGCACTGGGCCGGCGCACACGGCCTGCGCCACGCCAGCCTGCGCGTGGGCGAGGAAGCCGCCCAGGCCATCGACATCCAGCTCGCCCTGCGCGGCGACGAACTGCGCCTGGACATCCGCACCGACGACGCCGGCACCCGCGACGCCCTGCGCGAGCAGGCGCAGGCCGCGCTCGGCGAGCGGCTGCAGCAAGGCGGCCTGCAACTCGGCGAGGTGTCGGTGGGTGCCCAGCAGCAACAGGAACGCCAGCGCGACGCGTCTGTCGCCCAACCGGCACCGACCATCCGCCGCGGCGCCGACGAAAGCCCGGCCGCCACCCCGGCGCCCCGGGCACCGGCCGCCCGATCGGCCACCAGCGGCGGGCTGGACCTCTTCATCTGAGCGCGTTCCGAGCGCGGGAATAAGCGCGTTTTCCCGCGCTTTTCCAGCGAACGGCGGTGGGGGGTGACTCCCACAATCCCTTTCATGTTGCACGCCATGTGGGCGTGCGCCACCGATAGGGGAAGCCCATGTCCGCCGCTGCCGCCACCGCCGATACCGCCGATGCCGCCCCGAAGAAGAAGGGCAAGAAGCTGCTGTTCGTGATCATCGGCGTGCTGGTGCTGGCCATCGCCGGCGCGGGCGGTGCGCTGTTCATCCTGAAGAAGAACACCGCCGACGACGAATACGCCGACGAGGAAGACCACCCCGCCGAGGTCAAGCACGTCGACCCCAAGCACGCGCCCACCTTCCTGCCGCTGGAGAACATGGTGGTCAACCTGGCCGACCCCGGTGGCAACCGCTACATCCAGATCGGTCTGACACTGCAGTTGCAGGACGCCGCCACCGGCGACGCCGTCAAAGCCTTCATGCCCAGCGTGCGCAGCCAGGTGCTGATGCTGCTGTCCAAGCGCACCAGCGAAGAGGTGCTCAGTGGCGAGGGCAAGGAAAAGCTCAACAAGGACATCATTGCCGCCGTCTCCGAGACCATGGGCTACGAGGTGGACGATCCGCACGCGGACGAAGAAGACGGCAAGAAAAAGAAGAAGCGCCGTACACCGCCCAACCCGGTGCAGGCCGTGCTCTTCTCCAGCTTCATCGTGCAGTGACAACGCACACGAGGTAACGAGGCCATGTCCGATTCGTTTCTCTCACAGGAAGAAGTCGACGCCCTCCTGGAAGGCGTGACGGGCGAGAGCCAGAAGCTCGCCAAGGACGAGGTGCCCGAAGGCGGCATCCGCAACTACAACCTCTCCAGCCAGGAACGCATTGTTCGTGGGCGCATGCCCACGATGGAGATCGTCAACGAGCGCTTCTCGCGCAACCTGCGCCTCGGCCTGTTCAACTTCATCCGCCGCAGCCCGGAGATCTCGGTCGGCGGCGTGCAGGTGCAAAAGTACAGCGCCTTCCTGCGCGAGCTGGTGGTGCCCACCAACTTCAACATCATGGCCATCCGCCCGCTGCGCGGCAACGGCCTGGTGGTGTGCGAGCCCACGCTGCTGTTCGGCGTGATCGACAGCCTGTTCGGCGGCAACGGCAAGTTCCACACCCGCATCGAAGGCCGCGATTTCTCGCCCACCGAGCAACGCGTGATCAACCGCCTGGTCGAGGTCATCGCCGAGGAATACAAGAAAGCCTGGCGCGGCGTCTACCCGATCGAACTGGCCTACCAGCGCTCGGAGATGCAGCCGCAGTTCGCCACCATCGCCACGCCGAGCGAGATCGTGGTCTCCACCAGCTTCACGCTGGAGATCGGCGACCTCACCGGCTCGCTGCACATCTGCATTCCCTACGCCACGCTGGAGCCGATCCGCGACGTGCTGTATTCCAGCGTGCAGGGCGACGCCATCGAGGTCGACCGCCGCTGGGTCAAGCTGCTCAGCCACGAGATCCAGGCCGCCGAAGTGACCATGGTGGCCGAACTCGCCAAGACCGAGGCCACGGTGGAGCAGCTGCTGGCCATGCAGGTCGGCGACTTCATCGAGCTCGACCGCGCGCCCACCATCACCACGCACGTCGACGGGGTGCCCGTCTTTGAATGCCAGTACGGCACGCACAAGGGCAAGTACGCCCTGCGTGTTGACCGCAGCCTGCGCGGCGCCGACCTGAACTGGTTGGGCAACAACCCCGACCTCTGACCCCAACACACGAACGCTTTCTCCAGGAGAAACGACCATGTCTACCGACGCACCGAACCAGGACGCCATCGCCGACGAATGGGCGCAAGCCCTCGAAGAGCAGTCCGCCACCGTCGACCCCAACGAGGGCGCGCCCGCCTTCGACGCCGACCACACGCCGGTGCATGCCGGCGCGGGCGGCGCGGGCAGTGCCGGCGCCCCGTCGCAAGACATCCAGATGGTGCTGGACATCCCGGTGCAGCTCTCCGTGGAACTGGGCCGCACGCGCGTGCCGATCAAGTACATCCTGCAGCTGGCCCAGGGCTCCATCGTCGAACTCGACGCGCTGGCCGGTGAGCCCATGGACGTGCTGGTCAACGGCTACCTCATCGCGCAAGGCGAGGTGGTGGTGGTCAACGACAAGTTCGGCATCCGCCTGACCGACATCGTGACCCCCTCGGAGCGCATGAAGCGCCTGAGCAGGAAATAACGACCCCCCGCGTCGCTTCGCGCCACCCCCCTGGGAGGGGGCGACACCAGCGGCCTGGCAAAGCCAGTTCCGCGGTGTCTCTGGACGAAGCCCCGCACACCACCCAACACATCAAGAGAAGCAGGGAGCGATTGAATGTTGCAGAACGCCTGGCCCGCGCTGGTGCTGCTCGCCTTGATGGTGGGCATTGCCTGGGCCTTGAAGTGGGCGCGCGGTCGCATGCCGGGTCTGCCGGGTGTGCCCGGTCAGCAGGGCCCGGCGCTCAAGGTGCTGTCCAGCGTTTCGCTGGGGCCGCAACAGCGTGTCGTCACGCTGCAGGTGGGCCAGGGTGCAGACGCCACCTGCCTGGTGCTGGGTGTGGCGCCCGGTAGCGTCAACACGCTGCACCAACTCGCACTGCCCGCGGACACCGCCGCGCCCGCCGCACCGGTGGCCGCCGGTGGCTTCGCGGCCCGTCTTGCGCAACAACTGGTGAAGGGCCCGAACGATGCGCCGCGCTGACCGTCGCGCCGATCGTCGCGCTGATTGGTGCATCGACAGCGCCGTGCTGCGCGCGCTCGCGCTGTTCCTGGCGCTGGGCCTGTTGTCCATCGGCGCCTGGGCGCAGAACGCACCGCTGCCCACGCCGCAAGGCCCCTCGCTGCCGCTGGTGGTGGGTCAGGGTTCGGGCAGCACCAGCTATTCGGTGCCGATCCAGACGCTGCTGTTCTTCACCGCGCTGTCGTTCCTGCCGGCGGTGCTGCTGCTGATGACGGGCTTCACCCGCATCGTCATCGTGCTCTCGCTCATGCGCCAGGCGCTGGGCACGCAGTCGGCCCCGCCCAACCAGGTGGTCGTGGGTCTGTCCTTGTTCCTCACGCTGTTCGTGATGGGTCCGACGCTGGACCAGGTCTACAGCAACGCCTACGCCCCCTATTCGCGCAACGAGATCAGCTTCGACCAAGCGCTGGAACGCGCCGAAGCGCCGATGCGCAGCTTCATGCTCAAGCAGACGCGTCAGTCCGACTTCGAGCTGTTCGCCAACCTGGCCAAGCTGCCGGCCGACGTCACCGCCGAGAAGGCGCCGTTCCGGGTGCTGGTGCCTGCCTTCGTGACCAGCGAACTCAAGACCGCCTTCCAGATCGGCTTCATGATCTTCATCCCCTTCCTGGTCATCGACATGGTGGTGGCCAGCGTGCTGATGTCGCTCGGGATGATGATGCTCTCGCCGGTGCTGGTGGCCCTGCCCTTCAAGCTGATGCTGTTCGTGCTTGCGGACGGCTGGAACATCCTCATTGGCTCTTTAGCGGCCAGCTTCGCCCAGTAGGACCGTCATGGAACCCCAAGCCGCCCTCACCTTTGGCCAGAACGCGCTCTTCCTGCTGCTGTCGGTGGCCGCGCCGGTGTTGCTCACCGTGCTTGGCGTCGGCCTGGTGGTCAGCCTGATCCAGGCCATCACGCAGATTCACGAGCAGACACTGGCCTTCGTGCCCAAGCTGGTGGCCGCCATCGCGGTGTTCGCCATCGCCGGGCCCTGGATGCTGACCACGCTGGTCGATTTCATCCGCACGACCATCCTGTCGATCCCGCAGTACGCCGTCTGACGGCGCGCGGCACCCGCGCATGATCACCTTTACCGAAGCGCAACTCATGGCATGGGTGTCGCCCGTGCTGTGGCCGTTCGTGCGCATCCTGGCGGTGTTCTCCAGCGCCCCGATCTTCTCGGCGCGCTCGGTGCCGATGCGCTCGCGCGTGGCGCTGGCCTTTCTGATCGCGGTGTGCGCGCAGGCCACGCTGGGCACGCAACCGGTGGTGGGCCTCAACGACGCGGGCGCACTGGAGGTGCTGCTGCAGCAGGTCATCGTCGGCCTGGCCATCGGGCTGGCGGTGCGCATCGTGTTCGCCGCGGTTGAACTGGCGGGCGAACTGGTGGGCCTGCAGATGGGGCTGAACTTTGCCGGCTTCTTCGACCCGACCACGGGCGCACAGACCAGCACCGTGGGGCGCTTCTTCGGCAACACCACCATGCTGCTCTTCGTCGTGATGGGTGGCCACCTGATGCTGCTGCAGGCGGTGGTGGCCAGCTTCACCACCTTTCCCATTGGCGGCGGCGCGCTCGACGCCATCAACACCATGCGCCTGCACGAGCTGGGGACGGTGGTGTTTCGCTACGGCCTGTGGATCGCGCTGCCCCTGATCGGCATGCTGATCTTCATCAACGTGGTGCTGGGCTTCGTCTCGCGCATCGCGCCGCAGATGAACGCCTTTGCCATCGGTTTTCCGATCACGCTGTCGGCCGGCCTCATCGGCATTGCCTTCACGCTGCCGATGCTGGACACGCCCATCACCGCGCTGTTGCGCGTGGCGACGGCGCTGTTCACCGGCTGACCGTCGGCCAAGGACCGGCCGTTCAGGCCGCGAGGCGGAAGGTGCCGACCAGCTCGGTCAGGCGGCTGGCCTGCAGGCGCAGGCTCTCGGCAGCGGCGGCCGACTCTTCCACCAACGCTGCGTTCTGCTGCGTCACCTGGTCCATCTGGCCCACCGCGTCGTTGACCTGGCCAATGCCGCGCGACTGCTCTTCAAAGCCTGCGCCCAGTTCGCCAATGAGTTCCGACACCTTGCCGGCCTGGGCCACGATGTCGCCCATGGTCGCGCCGGCCTGCTCCACCTGCTGGGAGCCGGCCTCGACGCGGTCGAGGCTCTCGCCGATCAGGCCCTTGATGTCCTTGGCAGCGGTGGCGGCGCGCTGGGCCAGGGTTCGCACCTCGCCTGCGACCACCGCGAAGCCGCGGCCATGCTCGCCGGCACGTGCGGCTTCCACCGCTGCGTTGAGCGCCAGGATGTTGGTCTGGAACGCAATGCCGTCGATCACGCTGGTGATGTCGGCGATGCGGCGCGAGCTGTCGGTGATGGCGCCCATGGTGGACACCACGCCCGCCATGGCCTGCCCGCCGTCCGCGGCCACGGCGCTGGCGTTGCGGGCCAGTTCGGTGGCGGTGCGTGAGGTGTCGGCGCTGTGGCGAACCGAGGTGGAGATCTGCTCCATCGATGCCGCGGTCTGTTGCACGCTGGAGGCCTGCTCTTCGGTGCGCTGCGACAGGTCGACCCCGCCGACCGCAATCTGGTGCGAGCCGGTGGCGATGGAATCGCTGCAGTCGCGGACTTCGCGCACGATGCGCACCAGACCTTCGTTCATGTCGCGCAGCGCACCCAGCAGCTCGGCCAGCTCGTCCCGGCCCCGGGGCTCGATGCGTGAGGTGAGGTCGCCGCCGGCCACGGTGCGCGCCACGCGAACGGCCTTGTGGATGGGAACAGTGATCGAGCGGGTGAGCACGGTGGCCACCACCAGCGCCAGCGCCAATGCCGTGATCGCCAGCACCACCGCCAACATTTCGGCCTGGCGCGCCATGGCCGCGGCCTCGGCGCCAAACTGCTCCATCTGTTTGACCTGCGATTCACCGAAGGCTTCGATGGCGTTGAGGTAGGTGGTCTGCAACGGCAGGACGATCTGCAGCAGTTCGTTGCGGGCTTCATCGTGCCGGCCCGCGCGGATCATGCTCACCACACGCGCTTCTTCTTCGCGGAAGCGCTGACGCGCGGTTTCCAGCGCAGCCAGGGACTCGCGCCCCTGCGGGCTGTGAACCGAGGCCTCCAGCTGGCGCACCGCATCGGCAGCGACCGGGGCCGAGGCCTCCATCTTGTGCAATTCCTGCTCGATCACCGCCGCATCGCGGGCGATCATGGCCGTGCGCATGGCGCGCAGCTGCTTGTTGACTTCGTTTTCGATGCGGTGTGCCAACGACACATTGACGAAGCGATCGTGCACGATCAGCTCGATGTCGTTGGCGATGGATTTGGTACGGGTGTAACCGACGACGGCCAGGGTCATCATCAGCGCGATCAGGAGCCCGAACCCGAGGGTCAGGCGCGTACCGATCTTGAATTGGGCCAGTTGCTTCATGTTGTGTGATGGTTTGGGTGCATCACCGCAGAGGGCAAAGCTGGACGTTGCCGCATGCGGCGAGCGGCAACGTGTGCAAGCCGCCGGCATGCCCTCAGGCGCGCCCGCTCACCGAACGGCTATCGGCGCCCGGGACTTGCCCTGAAGCCGAGGATCCTTGTAAGCGTGCTACCGGTCACAGACGGCGAGTAGCCGACGACAGGCGGCACCCAGCCTGACGCCGCTCTTACTCCCAGCGCAGGTCGCTGAGCTTCCAGTCGCCGGCCACCAGGCGCCATTCGGTGCGCACGGTGTAGGGTTCGGCCCGCTCGGGAATCAGGCCCTGGGCGCCGGTCACCACCACCGGCGATTCGATGTACCCCAGCGTGGGCGCGGCCGGGTCGATGCGCACGCTGGGCGCGAGCGCCACCACCTTGATGGTTTGGTAGCGCAGAAACATGCCGGTGAGCATACGGCGGGTGGACGTCGGGTCCAGACCGCCGCCGCCGCGAAAGTGCTCGTCCACCAGCGCCATCACGTCGCCGGTGTTGCGCGCTTCGATGGCGGTCTGCAGGGCCTGCGCCGTCTTCAACAGCTCCTGTTCGGGGTCGCTGCGCGAGCAGGCGCCGAGCAAGAGGAGCGACATGAGCAGCCAGGGCAGCAGCCTGCGACGCACGACAGATGGGGAGGGACTCATGGCATGGGGGCAGCGATGGCCGCCTGGATGAACTGGTGTCTGGATTGGCGAAAACGTTCGGGCGTCCACAGGCATTGCGTGACCAGCAGGTGCCAGGCGCTGGGGACCACCAGCGACAGGCACAGGTCGGCCAGCCACGCGGTGTCGGCGCCCGCAGGCAGCGAGCGCGCCGCCGCCATGCGGCCCAGGATCAGTTCGTAGCCCCGCCGCACGCCCAGGTTCACGAAGCGGTCGTTCCAGGCCAGCGCGATGTCGGGGTCGGTGTCGGCGCCGGTCTCCAACTGGTAGGCCACGGGGTAGACGATGGGCAGGTAGTCGATCCAGACGTCGGTGTAGGCGCGCAAGGTGTCGGCGTCGGCGCCACCGCCACGGGCGATCTCGCCCAGGCGCCGCACATGGTCGGTCTGCTGGTCACGGTGGCGCACCATGGCGACCAGCAGGCCCGGGCGGCTGCCGAAGGCATAGAACAAGGCCTGGCGCGACACGCCCGCCGCCGCCGCGAGCTCGGCCATGCCCGCGCCGATGCCACCGGGCTCGCGCATGCGCTGCCAAGCGGCTTCCAGCAGGGCATTGCGGGTGTCTTCGGAAATCGATCTGGCCATGCAGGGTCTGGGTTGTTGGCGGACAAGGGGTTGGACGAACGGAGGTTTACAAGCGTAAACCTTGCGTGATAGCTTTACGCACGTTAACCCTTTTCAATGGAGCGCGCCATGACACATGAGCAAGCGATGTGGGTCCACATTCTGCTGGGATCGGTGGGTCTGCTGACATTCTGGGGGGCCTTGCTGAGCCGCAAGGGCAGCGAGCGCCACAAGCGCTGGGGCCGCCCGTTCTTCATCAGCCTGCTGGCGGTCGCCTTGTCGGTCGGGCCGCTGCTTTTTCTGCAGGCCGGGCCGTTCAACCCGGCGCGGGTGGTGCAGTTCACCTACCTGTCGCTGTGCCTGGCCACCGTGACGATGCTGGCCTGGACGGCCATCCGCTGGCGCGAGCAGCCAGCGCGCTTTCGCGGCCTGCACTTCAAGGTGCTGGGGCCACTGCTGCTGGCACTCGGGGCCGTGGTGCTGGCCGCAGGCCTGGCTTCGGGCGACCCGGTGCCCACGGTCTTGTCGTGGGTGGGTCTGTTCCATGGCGCGCTGATGGTGCGGTTTGCCTGGTTGCGCGCCCCGTTGCTGCCCAACTGGTGGCTCAACTGGCACATCACCTGTGTCTGCAGCCTGTTCACCGCCGTGCACGGCACGTTCGCATTCACCTTCTACCGCTGGGCCATGGCACCCGAGGCCAGCCGGGAGGTGAGCGCCGCCATGCACCTGCTGGTGCTGGGGGTGGCTGTGGGCCTTCGCCTGTGGTTCGGTGCGCGCCGCGGCGTGCCCTTGCGCTTCACGCAGCGCGTGGCGTCGACCCAAGTGGCCAGCGCCTGAGCCGGCCTGGCCTCACACCAGGCCGTTGCGAATCGCGTACACCGTGAGTTCGGCGTTGTTGGAAAGGTGAAGCTTCTCCAGCACGCGTGCGCGGTAGACGCTCACTGTCTTGGGGCTGAGCATGAGTTCCTCGGCGATGTCCGAGAGCTTCCTGCCCGAGGCGATCTTCTGCAGGGTCTGCAGTTCGCGCTCGGACAGGCTGGCGTGCAGTTCCTCGGTCTCGGGCGCGCTCAGGGTGTCGACCAGCATCTGCGCCACCTCGGGGGTGACGAACTTGCGCCCCTGCTGCACCACGCGGATGGCGCCCACCAGCTCGGCCGGGTCGCCCGCCTTGTTCACATAGCCACGCGCGCCCGCGCGCAGGCAACGGATGGCGTACTGGTCTTCCGGGTACATGGACACCACCAGCACCTTGACCGTGGAGCCCTCGTCCTTGAGGGCGGCCAGCACTTCCAGGCCACCGCGACCAGGCATGTTCAGGTCCAGCACCAGCACATCGCACACCGTCTTGCGCATGAGCTCGCGCAATTCGGGGTAGCTGCCGGCTTCGCCGACGACCTGGATGTCCACCGCTTCACTGATCGTGTCGCGGATGCCGCGGCGAACCACGGCGTGGTCGTCACACAAAATCACCTTGATCATGGGCTTCCTTGGGGGCGGGGACCTCGGCGGTGCGCGGCAGCGGCACCGACAGGATCACCGACGTGCCGCGCGAGCTGGAACTCACGTCGAGCCAGCCGCCCACCTTCTGTGCCCGCTCGCGCAGACCCAGCAGGCCGAACGACTTCGTTTTTCGCAGGGCCCCGGTGCTCATGCCGGGACCGTTGTCGCTCACCTCCAGGGTGAGCACGCCCTCGCCGTCGTTGAGGTCGATTTCGACCTGCGAGGCGCCCTGGGCGTGTTTGCTGATGTTGGTGAGCGCTTCCTGCGCGGTACGGTAGGCCACCAGTTGCACCTCGCGCAGCACCTCGATGCGCTCCGAGCTGCGCCTCACCGCCACGCGCAGGCCCGTGCGGCGCTCGAAGGCGTTGGCCAGCCACTGCACCGCCGCCACCAGGCCCTGGTCGAGGATGGGCGGGCGCAGGTTCATCATGATGCGCTGGCTGGCCCCCAGGGCGTGCTGCAGCATCTCCATGGCCGAGGTCACGTGGCGCTGCATCTCCGCGTCGGCGGCACGCCGGCCCACCCAGGCCAGGTCGAGCTTGACGGCGGCCAGCGCGCCGCCGATGTCGTCGTGGATCTCGCGCGCAATGTCGGCGCGCTCCTGCTCGATGCTGGTCTGCAAGTGCTCGGCGAGTTCGGCCAGGCGTTGGCGTGACTCGCCCAGCTCGCTGTCGGCGCGGTCCTTGGCCTTGCGGGTCTCGCTCACCTCGAGTGCGCGCTGCACCACGTGGGCCAGGCGGTGCATGCTGTCCTTGAGCAGATAGTCGCTCACACCACGGTGCATGGCGTCCACGGCGGCGGTCTCGCCGATGGCGCCCGACAGGATCACGAACGGGATATCGATATCCAGCTCGCGCGCGACCTCCCAGGCGTCGATGCCCGAAAACCCGGGCAGGTGGTAGTCGGCCAGCACGATGTCGTGCTGCCCGCTCTGCAGTTCACGGCGAAAGTCGTCCAGCGAGTCCACCAGGGTGATTTCGTTGGGCAACTGGCTGCGCTGCAGCGCGAACTTCACCAGCGCGTGGTCCACCCGCGAGTCCTCCAGGTGAAGGATTCGAACGGGGCGCTGTTCAGTCTCGGAACCGGGACCGGTCATCGGATGGATGGGGATTAGGGCCTGAATTCGGGCCGTTTTCGGTCGATAGCCCGAGGGCGACCCTGCCGAGAATTCTAGTACCCCAACCCGTAGCCCTGACCATATGGAGCCCACCACACCGCTGCCGACTGCGCCTTCGGTCACGCTGCCCGTGTCGCTGGTGGCCGACCTGCAGGACTCACTGCTCATGGCCATGACCGACCTGCAGCGCCTGGAAGGCCTGCTGGACCACGCCACCGGCAACCTGCTGGAGCGTTTCGGCAATGCCAACCGCGACCTGGCCAAGCTGGCCAGCGTCAGCGGCGACGACCTCGGCCGCATCCGTGAGGGCCTGCACCAGGCCGTGACGGAGCTGCAGTTTCACGACATGGCCACCCAGTTGCTGGTGCACACCGGAAAGATGCTCAAAGGCTGTGCCTGGCGTCTGGCCGAGCAGGCCATGGCCCCCGAAGAAGACGAAGTGCCGCTCAACCTGGACCCCATGCCAGAGCGGCCCAGCCCCGTCACCCAGAGCGAGATGGACGCCGGTTCCGTCGAGCTTTTTTAAGCCTGTTCAAGAACCGCCGCCGGGCGTCGATATCACCCCGAAGAACGGAGAGACCCATGCGATCCATCCTTGCCGTCGACGATTCGGCGTCCATGAGAAAAATGGTTTCATTCACCCTGACGGGTGCTGGCTTCCACGTGGTGGAGGCCGTCGATGGCATGGATGCCTGGGACAAGGCCCAGACACATTCCATCGATCTGGTGCTGACCGACCAGAACATGCCCAACCTGGACGGCCTGGGGCTGACGCGCAAGCTGCGCGATCACCCCAAGTTCAAGAACACGCCCATCCTGGTGCTGACCACCGAGTCGAGCGATGCCATGAAGCAGGCCGGCCGCGCCGCGGGCGCCACCGGCTGGCTGGTCAAGCCATTCGATCCGGGCCGTTTGATCGAAGTGATCAACAAGGTCATTCGCTGAGCCCCCCACGACCAAGCATTCCAGGAGCCGACACATGGGCGACATGATGAACGAGGGTCAACACCTCGGCAACGACATCGATCTGAGCCAGTTCTTCCAGATCTTCTTTGAAGAGGCGGGTGAAAACCTCGACCAGATGGAGCAGATGCTGCTCGCGCTGGACGTGGAAGCCGCCGAGGACGAAGAGCTCAACGCGATCTTCCGTTGCGCGCACTCCATCAAGGGCGGTGCCGCCACCTTCGGCTTTGCCGACGTGGCCGAGCTCACGCACCAGGCCGAGTCGCTGCTGGACAAGCTGCGCCGCCACGAACTCAAACCCACCACCGCCATGGTCGACGTGCTGCTCGAGTCCAGCGACGCCCTGCGCGGCCAGCTCGCCGTGCACCAGGGTCGCAGCAGCACCCCGCCCGACACCGGCAACCTGGTGGCCCGCATCTATGCACTGGCCAACAGCGAGGACGTGCCCGACGCCGTCGCCGCCGCACCCGCAGAGGCCCCTGCTCCTGCGCCTGTGGTCGAAGCCCCCGCACCCGCACCGGTTGCCGAGGCCGCACCGGTGGCTGCGCCCGCTGCCGCACCCGCTGGCAAGAACGCCAAGGTCGAGCGCGAGATCGACATCCACATCGGCCCGATCGACAACCCCGCGCAGGCCGACGGCATCGCCGAGCTGTTCCGCGACATTCCGGGCCTGGGCACCGTCACGGCCTTGACCTGCGACCAGCCGGGCAAGCGCGTCTTCCGCGCCCGCACCGCTGCCACCGACAACGAACTGCTGGACCTGTTCACATTCCACGTGAGCAAGGAGCAGATCCAGATCCACGCCGCCGGCGACGTGGTGCACGGCAAGGTGCCGATGCCGCCAGCCACCGAGGGCAAGGACTACGGCTTCTTCGAGGGCTCGCCCGGCCTGCCCGGCAGCCCGGGCACCCCGGCCCGCAAAGAAGCCAAGCCCACCGTGGACGCCAAGGCGGCCGCCGCCGCGGCCAGCGCCGGCATGGAGTCCAGCACGCTGCGTGTGTCGGTGAGCAAGGTCGACCAGCTCATCAACCTCGTCGGCGAACTGGTCATCACCCAGGCCATGCTGGCGCAAAAGAGCCGCGAGCTCGACAACAACAACGCCAACCAGCCGCTGCTGGCCGGCCTGGCGGACCTCGACCGCAACACGCGCGACCTGCAGGAAGCCGTGATGTCGATCCGCATGATTCCGATGTCGGTGGTGTTCAACCGCTTCCCGCGCATGCTGCGCGACCTGGCCGCCAAACTCGGCAAGAAGGTCGAGCTGGTCACGCAGGGCGAGTCCACCGAACTCGACAAGGGTCTGGTCGAGAAGATCACCGACCCGCTGACGCACCTGATCCGCAACAGCTGCGACCACGGCATCGAGATGCCGAACGAGCGCCGCGCCAAGGGCAAGAACGAGACCGGCACCATCACCCTGTCGGCCACCCACCAGGGCGGCAGCATCCTCATCGAGGTGCGCGACGACGGCAAGGGCCTGTCGCGCGAGAAGCTGCTGACCAAGGCCCGCGAAAAAGGCATCGACGCGCCGGACTCGCTCAGCGACGCCGAGGTCTGGAACCTGATCTTCGCGCCCGGCTTCTCCACCGCCGACCAGGTCACCGACGTGTCGGGCCGCGGCGTCGGCATGGACGTGGTCAAGAAGAACATCACCGCACTCGGTGGCACGGTCGAGATCGACTCCGCCGAGGGCTACGGCATGCGCGTCTCGGTGCGCCTGCCGCTCACGCTGGCCATCATGGACGGCATGTCGGTGCGCGTCGCCGACGAGGTCTACATCCTCCCGCTGGCCAGCGTCATCGAATCGTTCCAGATCAAGGCCGCCGACATCAACACCATGGCGCAAGGCGCCCGCGTGGTGAAGGTGCGCGAGGAATACATGCCGGTGATCGAGCTTGAGCAGGTGTTCCACGTGCCGCGCTTCGAGCACGGTGCCGGCAGCCCGATCATGGTCGTGATCGAAGCCGAAGGCCAACGCGTCTCGCTCATGGTCGATGAACTGCTCGGCCAGCAGCAGGTGGTGATCAAGAACCTGGAGAGCAACTACCGCAAGGTGTCCAACATCTCCGGTGCCACGATCCTGGGCGACGGCAAGGTCGCACTGATCCTCGACACCTCGTCTCTGGTTCGCCGCTCCAGGCACTGATTGCAGGGCCGGCACTCCGGCCCGACTCTTCGAGGTTCGATCGCCATGCTCACGTCCGCCACGCCTCGCCGACCCGCCGTCCAGGTGCCGCCCCGCATGCCGCTGCCGGCCGACGACGGCCCGGTGGCCGAAGGACGCGAATTCGTCTGGTCCGACGACGACTTCACGCGCATCAAGGCGCTGATCTACAAGAAGGCCGGCATCAGCCTGCACGACGGCAAGCACGCCATGGTCTACAGCCGCGTCTCGCGCCGCCTGCGCGAGACCGGTCACGGCAGCTTCAAGAGCTACCTGGACTGGCTCGAACGCCACGACGGCGCCGAGTGGCAGGAGTTCATCAACGCGCTGACCACCAACCTCACCGCGTTCTTTCGCGAGTCGCACCACTTCGACGCCCTGGCCCAGTTGCTGCGCGCCAAACCCGGTCACGCCTGGCGCATCTGGTGCTCCGCCGCTTCCACCGGCGAGGAGCCCTACTCGATCGCCATGACCTGCGCCGAAATATTGGGTGCCAATGGCAACTACGAGATCGTCAACAGCGACATCGACACCAAGGTGCTGGCCACCGCGCAGCGCGGTGTCTACAAGACCGATGGCAACAAGGGCCTGTCGGCCGAGCGGCTGCAACGTTTCTTCCTGCGCGGCAAGGGCGCCAACGCCGGCTACATGCGCGTCAAGCCCGAGCTGCAGAAGCACATGAGCTTCCAGTCGGTCAACCTGATTCACGACCTGCCGCTGCGCGACACCTTCGACGTGGTGTTCTGCCGCAACGTGATGATCTATTTCGATGCGCAGACGCAGCGCGCGGTGCTGGAACGCATCCACCGCGTCATG
This sequence comes from Hydrogenophaga sp., assembly GCF_019635465.1. Lineage (GTDB taxonomy): Bacteria > Pseudomonadota > Gammaproteobacteria > Burkholderiales > Burkholderiaceae_C > Hydrogenophaga. The sequence continues at coordinate 124,098 of NZ_JAHBZK010000006.1, read as the reverse complement.
CGCCCGAACGGCACGCTGTTCGTCGGCCACGCCGAGAACTTCAGCGACGCGCGCAACCTGTTTGCACTGAGAGGCAAGACGGTCTATGAGCGCCTCTAGCCTGAACGTCACCCCGCTCAACCGCATGAGCCTGCCGCGCGTGATGCCGGCTGCCGGCGTGGTTTCGCGCGTCGATGAACTCAAGCGCCGCACGCCCAAACCGGGCGAGGCCTCGTTCTTCTTCCACGACCCGCATTTCCGCAGCGACGCCGTCAAGGTGTTGCCGGGCGAGTACTACGTGAGCGCCGAGGACCTGGTGGTCATGACCGTACTGGGCTCGTGTATCGCCGCCTGCATCTGGGACCCGCGCGTGCGCGTGGGCGGCATGAACCACTTCATGCTGCCCGAGGGCGGCAGCGACTCGGGCGGCCGCTACGGCTCGTACGCGATGGAATTGCTCATCAACGAACTGATGAAGCAGGGCGCCCGCCGAGAGACCATGCAGGCCAAGGTGTTCGGCGGCGGCGCGGTGATGAGCAGCTTCACCACCATGAACGTGGGCGAGCGCAACACCAAGTTCGTGCTGGACTACCTGCAGACCGAACGCATCGCCGTGGTGTCCAAGGACGTGCTGGACGTGCACCCGCGCAAGGTGTGCTTCTTCCCGTCCACCGGCAAGGCCATGGTCAAACGCCTGGCCACCGCGAACAACGAGGCACTGGAGACACAGGAGCGCAAGGGCAGTGCAGCGACGGTGGTCAATTCCACGGCTGGCGGCTCTGTCGACCTTTTTTGAAGAACACCCCCGCCGCGCTGCGCGCGACCCCCTCAAGGGGGCGGCACCAGAGGCCCGGCAAAGCCGGTTCCGCGGTGCCCCGCGACAAGGCGCAGGCATAAGAGAGGACATTGGCGATGGCAAAGATCAGAGTGGTGGTGGTAGACGATTCGGCCCTGGTTCGCAGCCTCCTGGCCGAGATCATCAACCGCCAGGCCGACATGCAGTGCGTGGGCGCCGCAGCCGACCCGCTGGCTGCGCGCGAAATGATCCGTGAGCTCAACCCCGACGTCATCACGCTCGACGTCGAGATGCCGCGCATGGACGGGCTGGAGTTCCTCTCGCGCCTGATGCGCCTGCGCCCGATGCCCGTGGTGATGGTGTCCACGCTGACCGAGCAGGGTGCCGAGATCACCATGCGCGCGCTTGAGCTCGGCGCCATCGATTTCGTGGCCAAGCCGCGCATCGGTGTGAGCCACGGCTTGAACGAACTGGCGCACGACATCGTCGACAAGATTCGCGTCGCCGCGGCCGCGCAGATTCGCCGCCTGGCGCCCGCTGCTCGGCCCGCCACGCCCGACGTGAACCATGCCGCGGGCGTATCGCACGCCCGGCCTTCGACCCCGTTGCCCCGCGTGTCGACCGAGAAGATCATCTGCATCGGCGCCTCCACCGGGGGCACCGAGGCGATTCGCGAAGTGCTCGTACCGATGCCAGCGGACTCCCCGGCCATCGTGATCACGCAGCACATGCCCCCAGGCTTCACCACCAGTTTTGCCACGCGCCTCAACGGTCTTTGCAAGATCCGCGTGGCCGAGGCACGCGACGGCGAACGGATCCTGCCGGGCCATGCGTACATCGCGCCCGGTGGCCGCCACCTGCGCATCGACCGCAGCGGCTCCAACTACGTGGCCGTGGTGGAAGACACCGAACCCGTGAACCGCCATCGCCCGTCGGTGGAGGTGCTGTTCAAGTCCGCCGCGCGCGTCATCGGCCCCAACGCCATCGGGATCATGCTCACCGGCATGGGTGCCGACGGCGCGTCCGCCATGCGCGAGATGAAGGACGCCGGCAGCTACAACTATGTGCAGGACGAAGCCAGTTGCGTCGTGTTCGGCATGCCCCGCATGGCGATCCAGCACGGTGCAGCGCACGAAGTGCTGCCCCTCAACCAGATTGCGCCGGCGGTGTTGGCCCGCCTGGCCAGCGCACCCGCCGGCGTGCGCCACCGCATCTGAGGCCAACGCGCTCAGGAACCTTCTCATGAACCTTCGTTTTCTCTCCCGTCGCCACGCGCTCACGCTGGGCATCTGCCTGACCCTCTCCGGCCTGTCCGGCGCCGCCTTCGCCGACGGCCTGCCCGCGCCCAAGGGCCGTGTGATCCTGACCGTCAGCGGCAGCATCGAGCAGGCCAACCGCGGCAAGGACGCCGTGTTCGACATGGCCTTGCTGGAGTCGCTGCCCCAGCACAGCTTCACCACCAACACACCCTGGTACGACCGCCCGGTGAAGTTCACCGGCCCGCTGCTGTCCGACCTGCTCGCGGCCGTCAAGGCCAAGGGCAAGACCATCCATGCCAGCGCAATCAACGACTACACCATCACCATCCCCATGGCCGACGCGGCCGAGGGCGTGATCGTGGCCCGCCTGCTCGACGACAAGCCGATGGCCGTGCGCGAGAAGGGGCCGCTGTTCGTGGTGTATCCGTTCGACAGCAAGGCCGAGCTGCGCAGCTCGACCTACTACGAGCGTTCCATCTGGCAACTCAAGCGCATGAGCGTCGAATGAACCGTCCACCCACCGGCTTCGCCAGCTGGGGCCCACAGAAGTGGACCCTGGCGATCAGCGTCCTGCTCATCCTGACCCTGACCCCGCTGGGCTTCATCCAGTGGCGCCAGTGGCAGATGTTGCAGGACACCGATGCGCGCCAGGTGGACTCCATCATGTGGCAGGCCTACCAGCTCGAACGCGAGCTCTCGCGCCTGGACACCGTGATCGACGAGGCCCTCCACCAGGGGCCCGGTGTGACGGCCGACGACCTGTTCGAACGCCACGAAATCTTCCTGAGCCGCGTCAAGCTGCTCACCGACATTCCCCGCCGTGACCTGCTCGATTCCTGGCAGGGCTTTGGTCCCCTGCTGCAGGAGATCGAAGCCATGGAAAAGGTGGCCGAGCCCCTGTTCGCCCAGCCCGATCAGCTGTTGATCAACCTGGTCGGTCTCAAGGCGCTGGACGAACACATCGATGTGCTCAACCCCAAGCTGGGCGAGCTGACCCGCGAAGCCAACCGCGCCGTGGCCCGCTACGTGGACGAGCGCAACAACCAGCTGCGCCGGCAAAGCCTGCTGCTGATCGGCCTGGCCGCCGCACAGGTGGTGGCCATGCTGCTGTTCGTGGGTGTACTGGTGCGCCACATCCGCAACCAGGCGCGCCAGTACGAAAACCTGCAACGCCTCAGCCAGGAGCTGGCCGCCGCCAAGGACCAGGCCGAGGCCGCCAACCACGCCAAGAGCGTGTTCCTGGCCAACATGAGCCATGAGATCCGCACCCCGTTCCAGGGCGTGCTGGGCATGCTCAAGCTGCTGGAGGATTCGCGCCTGACCAGCCAGCAACGCGACTACGTGGGCACCGCGGTCGATTCGGCGCAGCACCTGCTGGGCATCATCAACGATATCCTGGACGTGTCCACCATCGAGTCGGGCACGCTCAAGCTCTCGCCGACCCAGGTCAACCTGGCCAGCATGGCCAACGAAGTGGTGAACCTGCTCGAGCCCATGGCGCGCGACAAGAACGTGACGCTGAGCTGCCTGTGCGACGCCGACCTGCCCACCTGGGTGATGGCCGACGCGACGCGCGTGCGCCAGATCCTGCTGAACCTGGTCAACAACGCAGTGAAGTTCACCAGCCAGGGCAGCATCGGCGTGATCCTGGAAGCCGATGCCTCGCTCAAGGATGGCATTCGAATGACGGTGCAGGACACCGGCATCGGCATGGATATGGAGACGGTGCACCAGCTGTTCACCCGCTTCTACCAGGCCGACAACTCGCTGCGTCGCCGCGTCGGCGGCACGGGCCTGGGTCTGGAGATCTCGCGCACGCTGGCACGCATGATGGGCGGCGACATCGCCGTCACCAGTGAGCCCGGCAAGGGGTCGGTGTTCACCGTCACCTTGAGCCTCCCGCGTGTGGACGCCCCCTCGGCCGAGCAGGTGGTGTTGCTCGACGACGCAGCCTGGGACAAGCGCCACGCCAACCCGACGCGCCGGCTTCGCCTTCTGGTGGCCGAAGACCACCCGGTCAACCTCAAGTACATGAACCTGCTGATCGAGCGCATGGGCCATTCGGCCGTGTTCTGCGAGAACGGCTTCGAAGCCCTGCAACTGCTGGCGCGTGAGTCCTTCGATGCGGTGCTGCTGGACTACCACATGCCCTTGCTCGACGGCATGGCCACCACAAAAGAGATCCGCGCCCTGCCCGCGCCCGCCGGCGAGGTGCCCATCATCATGGTGACCGCCGACGTGGTGAACGACACCCGGCAGCAGGCCGTGGAGGCCGGCGTCAACCAGTTCGCGCCCAAACCGCTGCAGGAAGCCGACCTGCGTCGCGCGCTGCGCCGCTGCGGCCTGCTCGACAGCGGCGATACACAGCCTGCTGAACTCATGCAGACCTTGCGCATGGCGCGCAGCCCGCACCAGCTGATCGACGCCGACGTGCACGGCCAGCTGCTGGCCATGATGCCGCCGGACATGATGTCCGAACTGCTGGACATGCTTTTCAAAGGCCCGGACGCGACGGTTCCCCTGCTGCAGAAGGCCCTGCAGGACGAAGACGTGACCGCCATCGTCTACCAGGCCCACCGCCTCAAGGGCTCGTGCATGCTGCTCGGGCTGCGCGCCCTGGTGGATGTGTCGGCCCAGCTCGAAAAGGCCGGCACCGCGGGCGACCTGAACGCGCTGCGCCCCCTGAAGGACACGCTGGCCGTGGATGTGCGCGACACGCTCGCTGCACTGCCGGCCTTCGAACCCGAAACAGTGGCCTGAGCCCGAAGCACCCACCCAACAGAAAAGGGGCCCGAGGGCCCCTTTTTTGTTTCAGCGCAACCGGTATCAGACGCGCTTGCTCAAACCCGTTGACCGCGGTGCCGCATCGGTGGGTGCCTCGTAGGCATCGACCGACCGCACCCTTGGCGCACCGGCGCTGCCCTGCGGATCCTGCTCGCGGGCCAGGGCCTGTTCCACCACCGCACCGCTGGCGTCCCAGACCTTGCGCAGAGCCTGGCGCAAGTGCTCCATGGCGGCGTGCTGTTCCTGCTCGCGTTGCGCGGCCCGGTCCCGCTCGAGCGCCTGGCGCTCGGCACGGGCTTCGCGCTCGGTGGCAGACACTTGCGCGTTGTCGGCCGCCCTGTCGCGCTCGGCCTGCGCAGCCTGGGCATCGCGCGCCTGTACGGCACGGGCCTGGCCGCGGCGTTGCTGCTCCAGGCCGGGCTGGGCATCGCGCGAGGCGGGCGCGGCGGGCGCCACCGCCATCACGGCGGGCACGGCTGTGGCCACCGGCGCGGTGGGCGCTGTCCAGTTCACGGACGACGGGCTGTTGGACGGGATCATGGCAATTCCCCAATGGACTACACCCCCGACTTTTTGGGGGCTCACCGGTGCTATCGGTGGAAAAGCGGGGTACTTGAGTGCCAATTCGGGCTTTCCGCCCAGCGCCGACGGACGGTTGGGGTCGGCCATTAAGCACGGGTTAATCGCGCCGGCCGACAGTGGCTTCGACAACGGCACCTGACCCCAGGTGCATGGGACCTCGAATGACCTGTTCCGCTGCCTTGCGCACGCACCCCGACCCCGCGGGCTTGACGCCACCTGCCCAGCACCACCTGAGCGAGTACCTGCCCGGCGATGCCGGGCGGCCCGCGGTCGAAGCCTTCATCCGGCAGATCTTTCACGAGCGCTTCGGCGCCGAGGTGCGGCACTTTGCCCCGGTGCTGCTGGGTCTGCACGACGCGAGCGGCGCGCTGGTGGCCGCTGCCGGCTACCGCGCGGCCGATGCCGGGCCCCTGTTTCTGGAGCGCTACCTGGATGGGCCGATCGAAGCGCGGCTGCAAGGCGCGGGCGACGCGCCCGTGCCGCGCGGGCGCATTGCCGAGGTGGGCCATCTGGCCGCCGCGCGTGCCGGCGAAGGGCGGCGCCTCATTCTGATGATGGCGCCGCTCATGGCCCGCGAAGGTTTCGAGTGGATCGTGAGCACCCTGACGCAAGAGCTGCGGCAATTGTTCGTGCGCATGGGCGTCGCGCCCCTGGCCCTGGGCGTGGCCGATCCGGACAAGCTGGGCGAACACGCCGGTGACTGGGGCAGCTACTACAACCACCGCCCCCTGGTGCAAGCGGGTCAGCTGCAACTGGCGATGCAAGCCTTGCAGCGCAGGGGGGCACGCACATGAACAGCATGGTGGTGCAAACCGCATCGGCCGCCTGGCGGGCCGCCGATTGGCAACAGCAAGTGGACGCAGCGGCCGGTCTGCTGCAGCGCACCGGGGTGCGCGTGCTGGCCAGCCTTCTCGACAACGGCGCCGCTTTCATTGCGCTGGACGAGGCGGCCCTGGCCACGCAGACGGTGCACGTGCCGCTGCCGCCCTTCTTTACCCCGGCACAGACCCAGCACGCCTTGCGCGCGGCCGGTGTGGACCTGCTGGTGGCCAGCCCGGCACTGAGTGCCCTGTGGCCGCAACTCACCTGGACACACCAGCAACTGGCCGGTGAGCCTGTCAGCGTGGCCACCATCGACGCCGACCCCGTGCCCATGCCGGCCGGCACGGCCAAGCTGACCTTCACCTCGGGCACCACCGGTCAGCCCAAAGGCGTGTGCCTGGGCGGCGACGCGCTGCGAGCGGTGGCCAATGGCCTGGTGCAAGTGCTGGGCCCCCTGGGCATTGAGCGCCACCTGAGCGTGCTGCCCTATGCCGTGCTGCTGGAGAACGTGGCCGGCACCATGGCGGCGCGCCAGCAAGGCGCCACGGTCATCAGCCTGCCCAGCCAGGCGGTGGGACTGAGTGGGTCGTCGCAATTCGACCCGGCGGTGTTCGATCTGGCCATTCGGTCATACGAGGCCAACAGCGTGATCCTGTTGCCGCAGATGTTGCGCGCCTGGGTGGCCTATCTCGCCATGAGCGGCCAGCGCGCCAGTGACTCGCTCAAGTTCGTCGCGGTCGGCGGCGCCGCCGTCGGTGCCACCCTGCTCGCCCAGGCCCACGCCCTGGGCATCCCCGCCTATGAGGGCTATGGCCTGTCCGAAGGTGCATCGGTGCAGACGCTCAACCTGCCGGGTGCCAGCCGCGCGGGCTGCGCCGGCCGTGCCTTGCCGCACGCGCAACTGCGGGTGTCCGACGACGGCGAAATCGAGGTGCGAGGCAGCCTGATGCTGGGCTACCTGGGCGACCCGACCCCCGTGCCCGAGTGGTGGCCCAGCGGCGACCTGGGCCACATCGACGCCGACGGCTTCCTGCACATCGACGGTCGCCGCAAGCACGTGCTCATCACCTCGTATGGCCGCAACGTCTCGCCCGAGTGGGTCGAGACTGTGTTGACCAGCCAGCCGGCCATCGCCATGGCGGTGGTCATGGGCGACGGGCAGCCCGCGCTGAGCGCGGTGATCTGGCCTTCGCCCCTGGCCCGCTCATTGCCACAGGGTGGCGTCGCGCAAGCCGTTGCGCAGGCCAATGCCCAGTTGCCCGACTACGCGCGCATCGACCGGTGGGTGGTGAGCGACCTCGCGCGCGACATGGCCCGCGGCCTGTTCACCGCCAACGGTCGACCGGTGCGCGATCGCATGCTGGCCGTGCACGGGCCCTGCCTTTGCAGCCCGCTGGCCGACCCAGCGCCTACCGCCTGATCAGACCCCTCACCGCTTTCCGGGAGACCCCATGCACTTTCACCAGACACTGGTTGAACAGACCACCCCCGCCCGCCAGCAACTGCTGGACACACCCATCATCCGCGGCGCCCTGGGCGGACAGGTGTCCGTGCCGAGCTACCTGGCCTTTCTGCGCGAGGCCTACCACCACGTGCGCCACACGGTGCCGCTGCTCAAGGCCATGAAGGCCGCGCTGCCCGATCACCACCGCTGGCTGGACGCCGCGCTGGACGAGTACATCGAAGAGGAAGCCGGTCACGATGAATGGATCCTCAGCGACATCGCGGCCTGCGGTGGCGACGCCGAGGCGGTGCGCCACGGCCCGCCGGGCGTGGCCACCGAGGTCATGGTGGCCTATGCCTACGACACCATCCGCCGTGGCAACCCGCTGGGCTTCTTCGGCATGGTGCATGTGCTCGAAGGCACCAGCGTTTCGCTGGCGCTGCTGGCGGCCGACGCCATCCAGAAGCCGCTGGGCCTGCCCGATGCCGGCTTCAGCTACCTGCGCTCGCACGGCACGCTGGACCAGGAGCACACCGCGCACTTCGAGCTGCTGATGGACCGCATTGACGCACCTGTCGACCAGCAAGCCATCGTGCACGCGGCCAATGTGTTCTACGCGCTCTACCGCAACGTGTTCCTGAGCCTGCCGCTGCCGCAATCGAGCACAGATGCGGGCGCGGGGGCGGGTGCCGCCACGCCATCGGGCACCACCGCCCGACCGACCGAGGCCATCGCGTGAAGCTCGACCAACGACGCATCCTCATCACCGGTGCCGGTGGCGGCATCGGTCGCGCCATGGTCGAGGCACTCAACGCCAGCGGCGCACGCACCATGGGCGTGGCCAGGCGCCAGCGCAGCGCGGTGGCCGGCGACCCCGCCGAACCCCAGACCTGGCTGCAAGGCGACCTCACGCTGGCGCCCGACATCGACCGCGTGGCGCGCGCGGCCATCGCCTGGGGCGCCGATACCGTGGTGCACGCCGCGGGCGTGCCGGCGTTCGGCGCGTTCGGTCAGCAGCCGGCCGAGCAAACGGCCAGCGTGCTGCAGATCAACCTGTGGTCGCCCATGGCGCTCACGCAGGCCCTGCTGCCGCACCTGCACCAGTTGCCCGACGCCCGCGTGGTCTTCGTGGGTTCGGCGCTGGGGCGCATCGGCATTCCGGGCTCGGCCGTCTATGGCGCCACCAAAGCCGGCCTGCACCGCTTTGCCGAAGCGTTGCGCCGCGAACTGGCGGGCAGCCCGGTCAGCGTGCAGTGGCTGGGTCCACGCGCCACGCAGACGGCGTTCAACAGCCCCGAGAGCGTCGCCTTCAACCAGGCCACCGGCACCGCCAGCGACCCGCCCGAGGTGGTGGCCGAGGCCTTGCTCGCCCTGCTGCGCAGCGGCGCGGCCGAACGCCACATCGGTTTTCCCGAACGACTGGCCGTGCGCCTGAACGGCGCACTGGGCCCGCTCATCGACGGCGGGTTTCGCAAGCACCGCGACGCCCTGTTCGCCACCCCTTCCGAAGGAGTCACCCCATGAAACGCAGCCTGGCCATTCGCGCCAACACCCTCCTCGGCGCCCTGGCGCTGGCCTTGCCCATGTGGTCGCACGCCGCGCCGGTGGACGACGCGGTCGTCGCCCTGCAGCACGACTGGGAAAGCATCCGCTACCAGGCGCCCGCCAAGGAGCGCGAGAAACGCTTCGAGACGCTGAGCGCCAAGGCGCACGAGGCCAGCACGCTGTATGCCGGGCGCAGTGAGCCACTGGTGTGGGAGGGCATCATCCTCAGCTCCTGGGCGGCCGAGCGTGGGGGTCTGGGCGCGCTGTCGCTGGTGAAGCAGGCCCGCTCCCTGTACGAGAAGGCCATCGACATCGACGGCAAGGCCCTCGATGGTTCGGCCTACGCCAGCCTCGGCGTGCTGTACCACAAGGTCCCCGGCTGGCCCATCGGCTTTGGCGACAAGGCCAAGGCCGAGGCCTTGATCAAGCAGGCGCTGGCGCTCAACCCCAACGGCATCGACCCCAACTTCTTCTACGCCGATCTGCTGGCCGACACCGGCCGCGCCGAGCAGGCCATGCCCTACCTGGAGCGCGCACTGGCCGCACCGGCACGCCCCGGGCGCGAGCTGGCCGATGCCGGCCGACGCGATGAGGTCAAGGCCTTGATGGCCAGACTCAACGCGCGCTGAGTTCGGCGATCACGGTCGCGCCATCGGCCGACAGGCGATGGCGCAGCGCCAGGCCATGCAGGGTGGCAATGCGCTGGGCGATCGACACGCCCAGGCCGCTGCCGCTCTCGGGCTGACCGTCGGGGCGGTGAAAGCGCTCACCCCAGTTGGCCATGTCGCTGGCCGACAGCCCGGGCGGCGCCGGGTTGTCCACCGACAGGCTCTGGGCCCCGAAGCTCAGGGTGACGGCGCTGCCGTCGGGTGCGTAGCGCACCGCGTTGTCGAGCAGGTTGCGCAACAACAGGGTCATGAGGTGGTCGTCGCCCAGCCAGGGCGGCGCCGCCGACGGCCCGCCCTCGGCCCACTCGCAGCCCAGGTCGATCTGACGCCGCTCGGCCAGCGGCAGCACGTCGGTCATCGCCTGTTCGACGACGCGCTCCCAAGCCAGCGGCTGCGGCGCCTTGAGGCGCTCGGTGGCGTCCAGGCGCGACAGGCCGAGCAGTTGGTCGATGAGCCGCGCCATGCGCCGCAAGCCGCTGTCGAGCGCGCCACCCGCGCGCTGACGCTCGGCGTCGTTGCGTGCGCCGCGGTACACGTCCCATTGCGCGGCCAGCACCGCGATCGGGGTGCGCAACTCGTGTGCGGCGTCGGCGGTGAACTGGCGTTCGCGCGCCAGGGTGTCGTCCACGCGGGTGAACAGGCCGTTCATGGCGTTCAGCATGGGGTGCAGTTCGCGTGGCGCGCGCTCCAGCGAGACCGGGCGCAGATCGTCGGCGCGGCGCGAGGTGAGTTCGTCGGTCAGTTCGCGCATCGGCTGCAGCGCCACGCGCACTGCCCAGGCCATAGCCACCAGCAGCACCGGCAACACCAGCAGCCAGGGCAACAGCTGTCCACCCACCAGGCCCCAGACGAGTTCGTCGCGCTCGTGCATCTTCTGGCCCGCCGCCGCCATCCGGCCGCTTTGCGGTATCGACAGGTAGTAGATGCGCCAGGCGTGCCCTTGCAGCACCAGGTTGTCAAAGCCGATCGCCCCGGAACGCCAGGGCAGTTGGGCGCCTTCGTGGTCGAGCAGCACCGCTCGCCCTTCGCGGTCCCAGACGGCAACCGCCAGGTCTTGCAGGTCGGCATCGCCTTCGCCATTGAGCATCGGCGACGGTGGCGCCTCGCCCGCATCCCCGCGCTGCCAGGCCTGGGCCGAGGCCATCAGGTGCGCCTGCCGCGCCATGCTCACCAGTTGGGTGTCGAACAGTTCGTTGACCTCGTGTCGCGCGCCGGCGGCCGAAATGGCGAAGGCGATGGCCCAGACCAGGGGGGCGCAGATCAGCAGGTACAGCAGCAGCCGCCGCTGGATGCTCACGCCTCGCCCCCGGTGTCGGCCGCGCCCAGCGCATAGCCCACGCCGCGCACCGTGCGCACCACCCCCGAATGGATCTTGCGCCGCAGGTGGTGCACGTGCACCTCCAGCGTGTTGCTCTCGGGCTCGCCGCCGCTCCAGTCGTAGAGCTGCTCCTGCAGTTGCGCGCGCGACAGCACGCGCTGCGGGTGCTTGAGCAAGGTCTCCAGCAGCACCGTTTCGCGCGGCGTGAGCTCCACGGGTTGATCGCGCCAATGCACTTGCCGGGTGGCCGGGTCAAAGCGCAGTGCGCCATGCACCCACTCCGTCTGGGCCCGGCCGGTGGAACGCCGCAGCATGGCGCGCAGCCGCGCCGCGAGTTCCTCGACCGTGATGGGTTTGATGAGGTAGTCGTCCGCGCCGCTGTCCAGACCGGCGATGCGCTGGTCAACGCCGTCGCGCGCCGTCAGGATGAGCACCGGCAGGTGAACCTCGCGCTCGCGCCAGCGCCGCAGCCACACGAGGCCGTCGGTGTGGGGCAGGCCGAGGTCGAGCACGATGGCGTCGTAGGTGGCTGATCGAATGGCCTGATCGGCCTCGTCGCCATCGCGGAACCAGTCGATCACGTGACCGGCCTGGCGCAGGCCGGTGCTCAGGGCATCGCCGAGCAGGGGGTCGTCTTCAAGAATCAGCAGTCGCATGGGCCGTCAGTCTGAGGCACGGGGCTTAATCGCGCCTGAAAGGGACTGCCCTCAGTCCGCTTCGCGAACGACCGTCACCGGCACCGGCGCCCACTGCACCAGGTCGAGCGTGACCGAGCCCAGCACGCGTTTGGCGAGGCCAGACGCGCCCGCCCCCATCACAATGGACTGCACGTCGTGGCGCTCCGCGGCGTCGCGCAAGGCCTGCGCCACGTCGCCCATGAGCACCACCTCGTGTTCGTGCGGCACGCCCGCGGCCGAGAGCAGCTGTTGCGCCGGCTTGATCTGGTCGCGGCCCGCCTCCTGGGCGACGCGCTGCAGCACCGCCGGGTCGTGCGCGGTCACCACCTCGTAGAGGCTGGCGCTCTCCTGCACGTTGATGAGCACGCAGCGCGCCTTGAGGCCGGCACCCACCAGCGTCAGGACATGGTGAACGGCGCTCATGGCCTGCGGCGTTCCGTCCAGGGGAATCAGGATTTTGTGCATGCGAAGGGTTCCAGTCAGTGAGGTCGCTCGTTGAGCACACACCAATAGACCTCGATGTGTTCGGCGACTTCGATGAACTTGTTGAAGCTCACCGGTTTTTCAATGTACGAGTTGACGCCGATATCGTAGGCCGCCTTGAGGTCGCGGTCGTCGCGTGACGATGTGAGCACCACCACCGGAATGCGGCGCGCCAGTTCGTGGTCCTTGAAGGCCTTGAGCACTTCCAGACCGGAGACTCGCGGCAGGTTGATGTCGAGCAGGACCACGGCCGGCATGGTCTCGCCGGCTTCCCACCGGGGCAACCAGGCCAGCGCCTCTTCGCCGTCGCGCGCCACCTCGATCGGGTTGCTGAGCCGGCGTTTGCTGAAGGCGCGCAGCGTGAGGTCCAGGTCCATGGGGTTGTCCTCGACCAGCAGAATCGGCGGCAAGGCGGCGGGACTCGTGCTCATGCGGGGAACTCCAGAAAGAACGTGGCGCCCTGGCCCGGCTGGCTCTCGGCCCACACCCGACCACCCATGCGCTGCATGGCCTTGGCCACCAGCGCCAGCCCGACGCCGGTACCTGGAAAGTCTTCGGCGCGTTGCAGACGCTGGAAGATACCGAAAATCCGCTCGTGGTACTTCATATCGAAGCCCACACCGTGATCGCGCACCCACAAAGTGTGGTGTTTGTCGTCTTGGCGCAGCCCAATCTGCACCAGCGGCGTCTCGCCCGGGCGGGTGAACTTGAGCGCATTGCCCACCAGGTTGCGCAACACCACCGTCAAGCCTTCCTTGTCGAGCGCCACGAACAGCTCGGGCACGTCGACGTCCAGTCGGGCCTGCGTGCGCTCGATGTCGGCGGCGTATTCCTCCAGCACCAGTCGAACCGTGGCCGCCAGGTCCACCGGCTGGCGCTCCATGGTGCGCCGCTCCATGCGCGAGTAGGTCAGCAAGTCGTTGATCAGGGTGCCCATCTGCTGGACGCCGCGGCGGATGCGGCGGATGAAGCCTTGGGCCTCCTCGTCGAGCACGCCCGTGTATTCCTCCTCCAGCAACTGGCTGTAGCCATCGATGCCGCGCAGCGGTGCCTTCAGGTCGTGCGACACGCTGTAGGTGAAGGCCTCCAGTTCGCGGTTGGCCTCGCTGAGCTGCTCGGTGCGCTCGTTCACGCGCCGCTCCAGTTCTTCGTTGGTGCGTTGAAGCTCGAACTGCGCCTGCTTGAGCGGCGTGATGTCGAGCAGTGTTCCCGACGAGCGCCAGCCGCCGTCCGGGTTGCGCCGTCGTTGCATGCTGGCGCGGAACCAGCGCTCGGCACCCAGTTCGGGGTGACGGCGGAATTCGGCATGGAGCACCTGCTCGTCCGCAGCGGCCGACACCATGAAGGCCCGCACGGCAGCCTGATCGTCCGGGTGCAGGCAGGCGATGTAGTCGTCCAGCGTGGGTGGCGGCCCCAGGGCCGCGTCGCGTCCGATGTTGTGGAACATCTGCGCCGACCACCACACCTCTGAATCGCTCGAGTCGAAGCGCCAGCTGCCCAGTCCGGCCAGGCCCTCGGCCTGTTCGAGCAAGGCCTTCTGCTCGCTGAGTGCCTCACTGGCGCGCCGGCGTTCGGTCACGTCCTGCACCGTGGCAAACAGGCGGTGCAGGGTGCCGTCGGCCAGACGCACGGCGCGCACGTCGATCTCGGTGTGCACGATGCGGCCGTCCCCGCGCACGAAGCGCTTGGCCATGGCGTAGTGGTCGGTGCGACCGGCCAGCATTTCGGCCAGCAGGTCCAGGTTCTGGTCGCGGTCCGGTTGAGGCGTCATGTCCGTCCAGGGCCGGCTGAGCAGTTGCTCGCGCGAGTAGCCCAGGATCTCGCACAGGCGGTCGTTCACTTGCAGCCACTGTTTGCTCTGCGGCGACGAGATCGCCATGCCGATGAAGGGCAGCTCGTAGAACAAACGCTGCACCTCGCTTTGTTCGCGCAGCGACAGCTCGGCCTGCTTCTGCGCCGTCACGTCGAGCAGGATGCCGCTGATGCTGTCGATCTCGCCATCGCTGCGGCGGGCGATCGAGGTGCGGTCTTCGATCCACACGTAGTGCCCATCCGCGCAGCGCAAGCGGTATTCCTGACGGTACTCGTTGCGACCCGCGGCCCAGTGGGCGGCGATCTCGGTGTTCATGCGGACCAGGTCGTCCGGGTGCACCAAGTCGTCCCAGTCGACCACGCCCGCCAGCAGTTGCTCGGCCGTGTAGCCCCACTGCGACACGTTCTGGCTGAGGTAGGTCATGGGCCAGCCAGGGCGGTTGGCCCATTCGATCACCACCGCCGGCGAGCGGTCGACCAGTGCATACAGGTGCTGCAGTTGTTGCTGCTGCTTCTGCAGCCGCTCCGCCATGCGATCGGCCTCGGCGCCGATGTGCGCCAGCTCGTCGCGCCCGCGCAGGCCACTGCGCTGATCCAGCCGGCCTTCACCCAGTGCCGCCAGTGTCGCCGACAGATGCCGCGCGCGGCGAAACCAGATCACGTGCATCACCACCGCCAGCAGCACCACCAGCAGCAACAGCAGCAGCGATTCGCGCAACACCTCGCGCACCAGCACCTGCCGGCGCTCGGCCAGTGGCTGCGACAGATCGACCAGCACCTGCAGCTCGCGCCCATTGGCAAACGGCACCCGGCCGGTGATCTGCTGACCACCGGGCACCACCCACAACTGGATCGCCTGCGATGCCGAGGCCACCGAGGGCATGCTGCCCAGTGGCGCCAGCGCAGGGCGCTCGGCCAGCACCTCTTGGAAGCGCCGATCGATGTCGGCGCGCACCAGCGAGGCCGCGATGCGATCGCCATCGGCCAACAGGAACGCCGCCTGCATGCCCTGGTACAGGCCCATGCCGCCGACGACGCCGCGCACCATGTGCACCCCATTCGGTTCGCTGTAGAGCAACAGCCGACTTTGCTCCACTGCCAGTCGCTCGCGCAGCCGGCGCAGTTCGGCCGCTTCGACTTCGCCCTGCACGTGACTCAGTCCGTCCACGTAGCTCACGCCGGTGGCCAGCAAGGCAAACAGGGCCAGCAACATGGGCGCCAGCCAACGGCCCGGCGGCGCCCAGAGGCGGGTGCGCCAGATCATTTCGACACGCCCCCCGGGACCGTGTCGGCCAGCACCCGCTGCAAGGGCGCCAGGTCGACCAGTTCGGCCAAGGGCCGGGCCTGGCGCACCAGGCCGATGTCTTCGAGCGCCTTGCCCACGCGTTGCGAGCGCTCGTACACGGCTTTGTCCTGGGTCTGCAGACGCAGCATGCCTTCGGCCAGGGAAAGCAATTGCAACCCCTCCAGCACCGACAGGTAGGCGGGCGCACGCATGCCGGTACCCCGCGACAACGCGTCGCCTGCACTGGTCGGGTCGGTGCGCAGGGCGTCTACGCCGGCCCCCCACCCACGCAACAGGGCGTCGACCGCGCCAGGGCGGGTGTTGAGTACGTCCTGGCGAACCACCAGCACATCGACGATCTCGCCAGCGATGTCGCGGCTGGTGAACACTGGCCGATAGCCGGCTTCGATCATGGCCACCGACAAGGGCGCGTAGGTGACGGCCGCCGCCACACTGCCGTCGCGCAGGGCAGCCAGGTGGGTGTTGACGTCGAGATTGACGACCTTGATGGCGCCGCGCGGCATCTGGGTGGTCTGCAACATGCGGTACAGCAGCAGGGCGCCCACCGAGCTGCCTTCCACGGCCACGAACTGGTCGCGCAAGTCCTCGGGGCGCTTGATGGCGGGATGCGCCACGATCATGTCGGCACCGTGCGAGGTGTCCAGCAGGGCCACGATGCGCAGTGGCAGGCCCGCATCGACCATGCGCATGGTTTCATCCAGCGTCATGGCGGCGGCGTCGAGCAGGCCGTTCTCCAGCGCGCGCTGGACTTCGGTGCCCGAGGGCAGCTCCACCACTTTGACGAGGTCACCGTCCAGCAGTTGCCGGTCGCGCGCCAGCACCAGGGGGTCGAAACCGACCCAGGCGTTGAGTCCCACCGCCATCGGCGCCGTTGGCGTGCGGTCGCAACCGCCCAGCGCCAACAGGCATGCGAGCGCGCCCACCAGCCAGGCGCTGCGCCAGTCTCCTTGCCTCTTGCGCTTGTTCGCGGTCATCGGTGCGATTCTGGACGACGGCAGGGTGGGCTGTCGCGTCCAACCGGGGCAAGTGACCCGGTTCAGGCGTCTTTCACGCCACCCAGTGGCAGGCTCACCACGAAGCACGCCCCTTGCGCGTCCGGGCCGTCCTCCACCGCAATGTCTCCGCCGTGCGACTCGGCGATCTGGCGCGCCAGGGCCAGTCCCAGGCCCGTGCCTTCGTACTCGCTCTTGCGGTGCAACCGTTGGAAGGGCTGGAACAGTCGGTCGCGCAGTTCAGGGGGGATGCCGATGCCGTTGTCGCAGACGCGGATGTCGACCCGCCCCTCGGCCACCTGTGACCGAACCGTGACACGCGGAGAGCGCCCAGGCGGGATGAACTTCATCGCGTTGGTGAGCAGGTTCTGGAACATCAGCGTCAGCAGGCTCTCGTTGCCGATCACCGTGGGCAGCGGCTCCACCACGATGTCGGCGTCGGTGGCCGCGATGCGCGCGGCCAGCGCGTCGCGCAGTTCCGCCAGCACCCTGTCGAGGGGCACTGGCACCGGGTCTTCGGTCTCGCCGGCCTGGATGCGCGCGTAGCGCACCACGTCGTCGAGCAAGGTGCGCATGCGCGCGCCGGCGCGCAACACCAGAAACAGGTACTGCCTCGCCTCGGGCGGCAACAGCCGGGCGTGGTCTTCGTCCAGCAAGCCCACGAACTGCGTGATGGTGTTGAGCGGCTCGCGCAGGTCGTGCGAGGCGATGCGCACGAACTGCACCAGGCTGTCGTTGGCCAGGCGGAGTTCATCGGCGGTGCGCTGCAGCCGCTCGTGGCTTTCACGCAGCTCGCCCAGCGCCAGGTCCAGGTTCTGCCGGTCGGTGGCCGACATCTGCTTGAGCTGATCGTTGGCCAGCTTCAGGCGCAACTGCGTGCGCGCGCGGGCCTGCACGATGGCCGGGTGGATGGGCTTGGCGATGAAGTCGGCGGCGCCCTTCTCCAGCCCGGCCTGCTCGAAGTCGGCTTCGGCGTGGCTGGTGACCATGATCACCGGCAGGTCGGCGGTGGCGGGGTCGGCCTTGATGGCGTCGAGCACGTCAAAGCCCGACAGCCCCGGCATCTGCGCGTCGAGCAACACTAGGTCCGGGCAGCTTTCGGCCATCAGGCGCAGAGCGTCGCTGCCCTGGGTGGCAAAGCGCAGGCGGCCCAGCGGGCGCAGGGCCTTGGCCAGGGCCTGCACCATGCCGGGGTCGTCGTCGACGATCAGGATGTTGGGGGTGTTGTCGGCGTCCGTCATGGCGCCCCGCCATCGAGTTCGGTCTGCAACAACGCCGCCGCACCAACGAAGTCAAGCTCATCCACGCGTTGCGCCAGGCGCGCCATGCGCTCGGCGCCGATGCGCTGTTGCAGGGCGGCACGCTGGGTCTCGAAGCGGCTGAGCGCCTCCAGGTCGTGCTGGTCCAACAGGGCGTGCAATTCGCGCAGGCAGCTGTCGTCCGCCGGGGGCTGATCGGGTGCCGGCTGGGCGGCGGGTGCTTCCTCGGTGCGGGCCAGCCAGCCCGCGGCGGCCAGCCAGAGGCGACGCAAGGCGCCTTGCATGGTCAGCCAGTGCGCCTCCACCACCGCACGCGGCGAATCGTCGCGCAAGCCGTTTTCGGTGGCCCCGCAGGCGGCGTGCAGGCCGTCGGCGGCGATCAACCCGGCAGCGCCACGCAGCTTGTGCACGCGCGCCGCGAGCGACAGGCGCTGCGGCGTGTCCAGCGGATCGGGCAATGCCAGGTCGCCCAGATCGGTGAACTCGTCGAACACGCGCCGCAGGCTGCGGCGCAGCAAGGCGATGTCACTGCCCAGTCGGCGTTCACTTTGCTGGGCATCGATGCCATCGATCTGCGGCCATTCGACCTGCGGGGTGGGTGCGGACTGCGCGCCGCCCGCCAGCGGCTCGATGCCGTGCTGATGCAGCAGCTCGACGGCCGTGCGCAGCATCTGCTCCGGGTCCAGCGGCTTGGTGAGGAACTGGTCCATGCCGGCCTCGATGGCGCGGCGGCGCTCCTCGGCCAGGGCGCCCGCGGTCAGCGCGATCACCGGCAGGTGTTTGAGCGCAGGGTCTTCGCGCAGTGCACGCGTGGCCTGCAGACCATCGAGCTCGGGCATCTGCACGTCCATGAACACCAGGTCCACGCCGTGCGGGTCGTCGCGCAGCACCGCCAGTGCCTCGCGCCCGTTGCCCGCGAGGTACACCCGGGCACCCTCGCGCTGCAGCATGTGCATGGCGATTTCCTGGTTGATGTCGCTGTCGTCCACCACCAGCACACGCACCCCGTTCAACCTCGGCCCCGACGCTGCGCTGGGCAGGCGCTGTGCCTGCAGCACGCGCCCACTGTGTCCGTGGCGCGCCACCACGCCCTGGTTCACCGCGTTGAACAGCACCGAGGCGTTGACCGGCTTGGTGAGGATGTCGTCGGCCAGGCGCAAGCGGTCTTCGCGGGCCACGCGTTCGCGCTCGCTGGCCGACACCATGAGCGCGGCGGGCAGGTGCGCCACGCCGAGCCGATCGGCCAGTGCGGCGAGCGCCTGCAAGCCGTCCATGCCCTGGCCATTGGCGTCCTGCAGTTGCCAGTCCACCAGCATCGCGTCGGGCAGTCGCTGGCCCGAGGCCGCGCGGCGCTCCACCCAGGCCAGCATGGCCTCGCCGGACTCGACGCACTCGGTGCGCCAGCCAAACGCACGGGCCATGTCCACCAGCACCTGACGCTCCTGCGGCACGTCGTCGACCACCAGCACCTCGAGCGCTTCGTTGGCGGTCGCGGCCAGGCCATCTGCCGGCTCCAGCGATACCTCGAACCAGAAGTTGCTGCCTTCGCCCACCGTGCTGTCGACCCCGATGTCGCCCTGCATCATGTCGACCAGGCGGCGCACGATGGACAGACCCAGCCCGGAGCCGCCGTGGCGGCGCGAGGTGGACGCGTCGGCCTGCGAGAACGGCTGGAACAGGCGCGCCTGCACCTCGGGGGGAATGCCTTCGCCGCTGTCGCTGACCTCGCCACGCAGGCGCACCAGTTGGGGCGACACCTCCACCGCACGCAAGCGCACGTCCACGGCGCCCTGGCCTGTGAACTTGATCGCGTTGCCCAGCAGGTTGGTGAGGATCTGGCGCAAGCGCAGGGCATCACCCCGTACCTGCGCCGGCAGGGCGCCGTCGGCACGCACCGTGAGCTGCAGGCCCTTTTCTTCGGCCTGCTGGCGAAACACCGCATCAAGCTCGCCCAGCAGTTCGGCCGGGCTGAACGGCGCGCGCTCCAGTGTGAGTGCGCCGGCCTCGATCTTGGCCATGTCGAGCACGTCGTTGACGATGCCCAGCAGCGACTGGCTGGCCATCTGCGACTTGGCCAGCAACTGCTGCTGGCGCCCGGTCAGAGGCGTATCCGCCAGCAGGTGCGACAGGCCGATGATGGCGTGCAGCGGCGTGCGGATCTCGTGGCTCATGTTGGCCAGGAACTCGCCCTTGGCCTGCGACGCGGCTTCGGCCGCCTCGGTGGCCTGCACCAGGTCGGTGATGTCGATGCGGAAGCCAACCGTGTGGCCATCGGCCATGCGGTTCTCGATCACGCGCACGATGCGCCCGCTGGACAGGCGCTGCACGATGGCGCTGTTGCCCGAACGGTGCAACGCCATGCGCTGGTTCACCCAGGGGTCGACGTTGTCGATCGCATCGACGTTCTGGCCGCGTTCGGCACTGGCGCGAATGATGGTTTCGAACGGTGTGCCCGGCACCAGCAGATCGATCACGCCGGCGTAGAGCGCCTTGTATTTTTCGTTGCACAGCAGCAGCCGGTCTTCGGGGTCGAAGATCACGAAGGCCTCGTCCACAGTGTCGATGGCGCCGCGCAGCAGGGCTTCGCTGCGCGCCACACTCTGCTCGGCGCGCTTGCGCTCGGTCATGTCCATGTAAGTGGTGACGAAGCCACCGCCCGGCATGGGTGTGCCACGCACCTCCAGCGGCATGCCATCGGGTCGCACGCGCTCGAAGCGGTGCGGCACCGGGTGGCGCGCCCGCTCGATCATCTGCTGCAGCACGGTTTCGACATCGCCATGGTCGCCATACTCGCCGCGCATGGCGTTGAAGCGCAGGATGTCTTCGAAGGTCGGCACACCGCGCGCGAACAGTTCGTCCAACCCCAGCAGGCGGATGAAGTGGCTGTTCCAGGCCACCAGCTTGAGGTCCGCGTCAAAGGCGCTGATGGCGCAGGGCATGTTCTCGAGGATGCTGTGCTGCAACTCGTTGATGCGCAGCAGCTCGGCTTCCATCATGTGCTGCTCGGTCACGTCCTGCAGCGCACCCACGATCTGGGTGATGGTCATGGTCTCGTCGTAGATGGGCTCGCCCACCAGGCGCACGCGGCGAAGTCGGCCTTTGGCGGTCTCGAACGGCACCTCGAAGTCGAAGGCCTCACCGTCCTTGCGCGCGCGACGCAAGGCCGCCATCACCTCTTTGCGCGCGTCGCCCACATAGAAATCCAGCGGCATGGCGGGGTCGATCGGCGTGTCCGGGTTCAGCTCGTGCAGCGCAAACATCTGCGGCGTCCAGGCCACCGTCCAGGCCTTGATGTCGAACTGCCAGCCACCCACGCCCGCCACCCGCCCGGTGCGGTTGAGCAGCGCCTCGCTGGCGGCCAGGCGTTGTTGCGATTCCTTGGCGGCGGTGATGTCGCGGTGCGTGCCGTACATCCACTGCGGCTGACCGTCGTCCGTCCATCGGTTGACGCGGCCACGGTCGAGCACCCACACCCAATGGCCGTCCGCGTGGCGCATGCGCAGCTCGCACTCGTACTGATCGAGTTCGCCGCTGAAGTGACGCTGCAGCTCGCGCACCGAGCGCTCTTCGTCTTCGGGGTGGACCAGGGCCACCCATGCATTGGGCACCAGCGCCTCCACCTCGGCCAGGGTGCGGCCCAGCATGGCCGCCCAGCGTGCGTTGTAGCGTCGTTCGCCGGTCTGCACGTTCCATTCCCAGGTGCCGGCGTTGGTCCCGCGCAGGATGCTTTCGAGGCGCTGGCGTTCGTCGACCAGGCTGGCGGTGCGCTCGCGCACCTGGTTCTCCAGGCTGGTGTTGAGCTCGATCACCTCGCGCTGCGCGGCGCGCTCGTCGGTGATGTCGCGCACGATGGCGGCGGCACCGGCGGGGTCGCCATCGGGTGTCAGGATGGGAGAGAGCGTGATCGCCACCTCGACCCGGCGCCCGGATTTGGTCACCAGCCAGCGCTCCATGTGCGGGGTGTCTCCCGCGCCGTCGCCGGCGTCCACCTGCACCTGCGCGCCGTCGTCGTCATCGGGCACCACCAGGGCTTCCAGCGTCTGCCCGACGGCCTCGATCGCGTCGTAGCCAAACAGCACTTGCGCACCGCGGTTCCACGAGGTGATGACGCCGCGGGCGTCCAGACCAATGATGGCGTCGCTGGTCTGCTCCACGATGGCGGCCAGGCGAAGGCGCTGGCGCTGCACGTCCTCTCGGCGACGCAACCCCACCCAATACAGATAGATGACCAGCAAGCCGCCCAGAAACGCGGCCACGGCCGCCGGCAATCGCGCGCGCATGGCGGCGAAGGCCGCCGAGCGCACCTGCGCTTCGGGCAGCACCACCTGAAAGCGCAGGGTGCCCACGGGTGTGTCGGGGTTGGCGCGGACTTCGGACAGCCCCACGAGCTGCACGCCGCTGTCGTTTCGCCAGCGTGGCGAAGCGCCGGTGCCCAATGGGTCCAGGCGCTCGTGATCGTCCTGCCAGCGCCTGGGCTGACCGCGCTCGAGGCCGAACTCGCGCGCGTGGTCCGGGTGGATCAGGTAGTCGCCCGCGGCGCTGGTCACCACCACGGACGCCCCGCTCGGCGCCTTGATCGGGAACTGGCGCACCGCGCGGTTGCGATCGACGTATACGAGCACGGCCGCCACGGCCTTGCCGTTGGCATCGAAGACGGGCGTGGCGTAGCGGCCGATGGGCCGATACGGTTGCACCAGGCGGCCGTCCTCGCGCAGCAGGGTCATGTCACCCACGTAGACCGAGCCCGGGCCCAGTCGCGCTGCATCGCGCAGATCGCCCAGTGCACCGCGCTGCAGCAGTTGCTGCGGCGTGGCCACGTGCAGGCCTGAGTCGTCGCGTCGCACGCGCACCAGTTCGTGGCCGTCGTCTTCCAGACCGACGAAGCTGGCTTCCACCACGTCGGGTGTGGCGTCGAGATAGCCCTCGAACAAGGCCACCATGCGCGTCTCCCATTGCGCATAGGTCGACGTGTCCTGCGGGTCGACGCCGCCATTGCCGAGTGCGCGCAGCATGCCGCCGACCGGGGGCGTACTGGCCAGAAAGTGCAGGGATTTGCGGCGAAACGCCAGTTGCGCCTGCGCGGCCTCGGAGAAGCTGCGCGCCGTGTCGTCCAGCGCACGCTGGTGGCGCTGCATTTCGTGATCGAGCTCGAACTGGTAGCCCACCAACAACCAGGGCACCAGCAGCCCCAGACCCAGGATCAGGCTACGGCGAAACGCCACGCTGCGCAAAAAGGCCAGTGGCGCCACGGACAGGCGCTGGGTCGGGCCCGGCAATCCGCTCAGGCGGGTGTCTCTCGATCCGCTGGAAGATGCGTTCTGCCCCCGCCACTGCACCAGGGCCAGGGCCACGGCAGTGGCCAGCAAGGCCCCATAGGCAAACACCAGCCAGGGCGACAGGCCGCCAACGGCGTCAAGCATGGCCTCGGTGGGGCGCGTGCGCAGGGTCCATTCGCGGCCATGGATGGCCAGGGTCACCCGGTGCTCGAAGTCCAGCAACTGGTTCTCATCGCCGCGCCGCTCAAAAAACGGCTGCGCATCGGCGCTGTCGAACAGGGCGATGTCGATTTCCCTGGCCCGTGGGCCGAGCGAGCCCAGCACTTCGTCCACCACCAGTGGCGTGTAGGTCCAGCCAACAGTCTGGCGCCAGCGGGCGTCCGCATCGGCAGCGGGCTCGCCGCGGTAGACCGGCAACAACAGCAACAGGCCCCGGCGTGTCTGGCCGCTGGCCTGCACCAGCGTGATGGGCGCCGTCAGGCGCGCGGCGTTGTCGCGCGCTGCCGCCTGCGCGGCCTGCGCCCGACGGGACTCGGACGCGATGTCCAGCCCGGTGGCGCCGGGGTTGTCGGCCAGCGGGTAGATGTACTGAATGACATAGCGCTCGCCGTCGTGGGGCGCCAGCTGGCGCACCTGGAAGTCGGGCTTGCCATCGGCACGGCTGGCCGCCTCGAACGCGGCCTGGTCCTGTGGCGGCACCCGCCGGATGACGCCGAAGCCCCGCGCGCCCGGGAATTCGCGCGCATGGTCGCGCGAGCCGAAATAGGTCTCAAAGTCGGCCCGACGCATGGTTTCATTGCCGGCCACCACCATGGCACCCCGGGCGCCACGCAAACCGTACTCATAGAGCCGAAGGCGTTCTTCGACGTGGGCCACGACCTCGCTGGCGTCGGTTTGCAGGCGTGCCTGCACCCGCGCCTGGCGATCCAGGTGCGCCCAGCCGGCGGCGGCAGCGCTGAGCACCAGGCCCAGACCCCACACCACGGCGGCCCAACGACGGGGAGACAAGTCCCAACCCTTGCCCAATCAGATTTCCTTCGGCCAGATGGCCAGCATGCCAACGACAACGTGCCGGTGCGGGCGTCGGTTGACCAACCGCGGCCCCGGGCCGGTACTTTCCAGGGGCCCGCGACCGAGCACGCCACCCCAGGCGAACACTAACGGACCACATCGGCAGCCAAACGCGGAGAAGAAGGTCTTCAACCGCCCAATTCGACCAGTGGTCATGGGCGCGCGACGGATCGGGGACCGTCCGTTCACTGCGTCTCGAAGCGCTCGAGCAGCTTTGCCGCCTCGGCGCGGTCCAGTGGTTTGGTCAGGTAGCCGGCCACACTGGCGTAGGTCTGGGCACGCGCGCGGTCACCCGGGTCGGACGACGAAGACAGCATGATCACCGCCGTCTGCGCACGCAAGTCGGGTGCCAGCGCTTCAAAAGCGTCCAGGAAGGCAAAGCCGTCCATCACCGGCATGTTGATGTCCAGCAGGACCACGCGCACGCCATGCCGCGGGTCGGCGGCCAGGTGCGCCAATGCGTCCTGCGCGCGCTCGAACTCGATCACTTCGCAGGGCACGCCGCAGCGCTGCAGCGTGACACGGGTGAACAGCAGGTCGCTCTCGTTGTCGTCGACCATCATCACGCGCAGGGACATTCGGGCTCCTTGAGCCGGGACGTGGGTGGCTCAGGGCGCAATGTACGTGCAGCGGGCGCTACCCCGGCAACCCGGGCGCGCGCAAGGTCGCGGTTGGCGGGCGGGTGGCCGCCTCAGCCGGGTGCGCCCGCGCCAGCGGGCTCGCACACCGGCGTGTGCGCGGCCAGTACCCGGGCCAGGATCTGCGGTATCTCGAACAGGGCCCGGTTGTGCATGGCGCGGGCGCGCGCACGGTAGCCGTCCAGATCCGCCAGCAGCGTCTGCACCGCGCGGTCCACCGTCCGGTGGCTGTGGTGCACCACGCCCACGCCGTGTTCGTTTACCCACTGGGGGTTGTAGCGCTCCTGCGGCATGGTCCAGGCGTTGTCCACCACGATCACCGGCAGGCCCCGCCGCACCGCCTCGCTGATGCTGCCCGGGCCGGGCTTGCCGATGAAGAAGTCGGCCATGTCCATGTAGCGCTGCACCTCGGGCGTGAAGCCGACCACGTGCCGCGGGGCGCCGGCCGGCAGCGCCTGCAGCCGCCGCGCCAGCGCCTGGTTGTGGCCGCACAGCAGGATGAGCTGCACATCGGGCAGGTGGCGGGCAATGGTCAGCATGGCCTTGGAGCCGTGCCCACCGAACAGCACCAGCCCCGTGGGGCGGGACGGGTCGAGGCCGTGGCGGCGGCGCTCGCTGGCGCGGTCGCCAACGGGTGGCAGGTAGAACGACGGGCGCAGGATCATGCCGCTGGTGGCGTGCACGCGCTGGGGCGCGTGGCCGCTGGCCAGCGCCTGCATGACCGCGCGTTCGCTGCCGCACACGAAGTGCTGGGCCTGGCCGCGCTCGATCCAGAAGTGGGGTGGATGGTCGGCCAGGTCGGTGAGGATGGTCACCATCGGCGCACCCGGGCGGGCCAGGGCCAGGCCGTCGAACAAGGCCCGGTTGAAGTTGGGGATCAGCGAAACCACCATGTCGGGGCGCGTGCGCCGCCAGTGGGCGTCCAGGCGACCGACCAGGGCCGGGTGGGCCATGCGGATGGCGCCCTGCAGCAACTTGAGCTCCTGCGCCATGCCCATCGTCCAGCCCCGGGCCAGTCGGCGGTTGTACCAATCCTCGGGGGCCAGGCCGGTCAGGCGGCGAAAGCGATCGCAGGGATCGAGCACCTCGAACAGGTTGACCAGCCGCACCGACCAGGGCAGATCGAGCTCTGTCAGCACGCTTTGCAGCGCCTGCGCCGACGCCCGGTGGCCGCCACCGGCATTGAAATAGACGAGATCGATGTGACGCAAGGGCGACTCCGCGATGACCATGCGCCGCCAAGCCTATGGTGGGCGTGCGACAACCCCATGACGCCGTGTCAACCGGGCAAAGCGTGGGTGACACAAACCGGCCCCGCCCCTACGCTCGGGCACGCACTGTGCATACCCTGTCCGCAAACCCGACATGGATTCCACCGCACGCCCCACCATCGACGCCGCCCACTGGCTCGCCTTCTTCAACGCCATGCCGGGTGCGCTGGCGGTGACGCGACGCGCCGACGGTCGGCTGCTGGCGGTCAGCGACGGCTGGTGCGACATGCTGGGCATTGCGCGCGAAGACGCCCTGGGCCGCACCACCGTCGAGCTCGGCGTCTGGGACGACAACGCGGACCGCCAGAGTTTTCTGGCCCGCCTGGCCGAGCCCGGGCGCATCCACGTGCTGCGAAAAGGCAAACCCGGCCAGCGCCACGCCCGATTTCACTCCACGGTGCTCCCGCTCATGGGTGAAGAATGGCTGCTGGTCAACATCGTCGACGCCGAGGCCGAAGCCCAGACACTCGCCCGGCTGGCGGAGCAGAACAGCCTGTTGCAGCGCATCGCCTCGCGCGTGCCCGGCATCATGTACCTGGCGCGTGTGACGCCGGACAACCGATCCACCTTTGTCTTCATCAGCGAGGTCGCGCGCCAGATGCTGCAGCTGCGGCCCGACGAACGCACCGACGACGCGCGGGCGCTGTTTGCGCGTGTTCATCCGCAAGACCTGCCAGTGCTGCAGGCCAGCCTGCGCGAAGCCGCGGCGCACGAGGGACAGGTCTGGCGCTTTTCCTTTCGGGTCTGCCTGCCAGACGGCCAGCAGCGCTGGCACCAGGTCGATGCGATTCCGGTACACGAGCCCTCGGGCAGCGTGCTCTGGTACGGCTTCACCTCCGACGCCACCGAACAGCGCGAGGCGCAGGCCGAGATCGAAGCCCTCAATGCCTCGCTTGAACGGCGTGTGACCGAGCGCACGGCCGACCTGGAGCAGACACTGCGCGACCTCGAAGCCATGGCCTACTCCATGGCCCACGACCTGCGCACCCCACTGCGCTCGATCAACGGCTTTGCGGCGCTGGTGCGCGACCACGAACGCCACCAGCTCAGCCCCGCCGGCCAGCAGGCCGTCGACCGCATCGTGGGCGCCTCCGCTCGCATGGGCCACATGCTCACCGGTCTGCTGGAGTGGACGCAGGTGGTGCGCTGCAACCTGCACCCCTGCACCATCGACATGGCGGCGCTGGTGCACGAAACCGCGGTCATGCTGGGCTTGCCCGATGCCGGTGTGACCTGCCACGTCCACGATCTGCCCGATGCTTATGGCGATCCGACCTTGTTGCGCCAGGCCATGCAGCACTTGCTGGACAACGCGGTCAAGTTCTCTCGCGGCGCAGCGCACCCCACCATCCATGTGGACCACGACACCGCCACCGGCGCGTACCGCATACGCGACAACGGCATGGGCTTCGACCCGGCCCTGGCGCAGCAGATGTTCCTGCCTTTTCAGCGGGTACACACCGACCCCACGCTTCCCGGCCTGGGGATGGGCCTGGCCATCGTGAGTCGTATCGTGCAGCGCCACGGTGGTAGCGTGCGGGCCACCTGCGAACCCGGTGAAGGTTCGATCTTCTGGCTGAACCTGGGCAACCTGCCTGTGCCTCAGGACTGAGCGCTGCCCGTCAACCCAGCCACCCGCTGCACCAGCAGATCGCGCAACAGCCGCACCGCCGGACGCAGCTGGCTGCGGTCGGGGCAGGCCAGGTACAGCGGCGCCAGTTCGCCCTGCCAGTCTTCGCACAGGGGCACCAGCGCACCGCTGGCCAGATCGGGCGCCACGTCGATGCGCGACTTGTACGCAATGCCCTCGCCCATCACGGCCAGTCGGCGCACGGCATCGCCGTCGTCGCATTGCCACCCGCCTTTCACCGTCACCACCAATTCGGTTCGCCCGCGCGTGAAACGCCAGCGGTCGTGCACCCGGTCACTGAGCTGAAAGCACAGGCAGTGGTGGTCCGCCAGATCGTTCGGGTGCCGGGGCGTGCCGTGCTGGCGCAGGTACGCGGGCGACGCGCACAACACACGCCGGTTGTGGGGCGCCACCGGCAGGGCGATCAGGCTCGAATCGCCAGGCTCGCCATAGCGCAGGGCCACGTCGACCTGTTCGCGGTAGACGCCGGCCACCCGGTCGGACAGCTGCAATCGAAGCTCCACCTGCGGGTGTTGCCCGCGAAACGCCTGCAACCACGGCAACACCAGGTTGCGCCCCAGGTCGGAGGGCAGCGCCAGGCGCAGCACGCCCCGGATCACGTCGCGCCCGGCCAGCAGGCTCTCATGGGCGCGCCCGATGATCTCCAGCCCCTGCTCGCACTGCTGAACAAAGGCCTGCCCCTCGGGCGTGAGGCGCAGGCTGCGCGTCGAGCGCACAAACAGCCGAAGCCCCAGCTCGGCCTCCAGCCGCTTGACCAGGGCACTGCCGGCGGCGGGCGACATGCCGGTGGCACGTGCCGCCTCGGACAGGCTGGCGGCGCGCCCCGCGCGCACCAGAAACTGCAGATCGGCCAGGGTGGGCATTTTCAATTCCTGTTTGAAAGAGAACCGATTTTCAACACCTTTATTTGGAAACCGCAAGGCGGCAAAGTCCGGTCCATTCACTTCAACTTCCGATCGGAACCACCTTGCGCGCCATCGTCTACACCCAGCACGGCCTGCCCATCGACGACCCCCGGTCCCTGCACGAGATCGTGCTGCCCACGCCCACCCCCGGCCCACGCGACCTGCTGGTGCGCGTGCAGGCCATCGCCGTCAACCCGGTGGACACCAAGGTGCGCCGCTTTGTGGCCACCGACGGCCCGCGCGTGCCCGGCTGGGACGCGGTCGGCACCGTCGAGGCCGTGGGGCCAGAGGTCAGCCTGTTCAAGCCGGGCGATCGGGTCTATTACGCCGGCTCCATTGCCCGCCCGGGCGCCTACGCCGAGTACGGCCTGGTCGACGAGCGCATTGCCGCGCTCAAGCCACGCACCCTCAGCGACGCCGAGTCGGCCGCGCTGCCGCTGACCTCGATCACCGCCTGGGAGCTGCTCTTTGACCGGTTGCGCATTCCCGAACAGGGCGGCGAGGGTCGCACGCTGCTCATCGTCGGCGCCGCCGGCGGCGTGGGCTCCATGCTGACGCAGCTGGCCAGGCAACTGACGCGCCTGCGTGTCATTGCCACCGCGTCACGCCCCGAGACCCGGCAATGGCTGCTCGAACTGGGCGCACACGACGTGATCGACCACAGCCAGCCACTCACCGACGGGCTGCAGGCCATCGGCGTGCCCATGGTCGACCACGTGGCCAGCCTGACGCACACCGATCAACACTATGCGCAGCTGGTGCAGGCCATCGCGCCACAGGGCAGCATTGCGCTGATCGACGACCCCGCGCAGCTGGACGCGGTGCCGCTCAAACGCAAGTCGGTCTCGCTGCACTGGGAGCTGATGTTCACCCGGGCGCTGTTCGAGACCGACGACATGGTGCGCCAGCACGAGCTGCTGCAGCGGGTGGCCGCGCTGATGGACGACGGCACCCTGAAGTCGACCCTGGCCGAGCACTTCGGCCGCATCTCGGCCGAGAACCTGCGGCGCGCCCACGCGCAGATCGAAAGCGGCCGCGCGCGCGGCAAGCTGGTGCTTGAAGGCTTCTGAGACGCGGGCGCCTCAATCGCCCGTGGGCGACAGGCGGAACTCGCGCACCGCGGGCAAGGCGCTGAGCGAGCGGGCCAGTTTGGCCAGATTGGCGGCCGCGGTGGTGCGCAGCATCATGCGGTACTCGAAGGTGTCGCCGTCTTCAAGCCGGTAGCTCAGGTTGGCGATGCTGAAGCCGTGCTCGCGCAGCAGCTCGCGCAGATGCTCTTCGCTCAGCACCTCGTCGCGCTTGAAGCGCACGATGTGCTGGGCGAACAGGTGGGTCGGCATGCGCAGCTCGATGCGCCGGAACAGCGCCAGCACGCCCAGCGCCGCCAGCGTGGCCATCACGCCGGCCGAATAAAAGCCGATGCCCATGAGCACGCCGATGGCGGCGGTGATCCAGATGGAGGCGGCCGTCGTCAGCCCGCGCACCGTGAGGCCTTCCTTGAAGATGACGCCGGCGCCCAGAAAGCCGATGCCGGTCATGATGCCCTGCGCCATGCGCGTCGGGTCCATGGTCACCACACCCGTGGAGCCGCGGGCGAACCAGTAGCTCTGGTACAGCGTCACCAGCATCAGCACGCTCGACGCCAGGCAAACCAGGGTGTGGGTGCGAAAGCCGGCCGGCCGCCCATGAAAGCTGCGCTCCAGTCCGATGACGCCACCGGCCAGCAAGGCGCTGCCCATGTGCAGCGCCACCTCAAGGTACAGGCTCAGGTTGGCGGGCGACAGGCCCAGGGCGTTCTGTAACCAAACTGTCATATTCGGCATGCTACGCCGATGACGTCACCCCACCCACCATCGGGGCATTGGACGTTGTGTCGCCGCGTCAGCCCTTGCCCAGCGGCGGCCTGCCGAACAGGGCGGAGGCGTTGCTCATGGGTCCCAGCTCGGCGGCGGCGTCCAGCATGGCCGGGGCCAAGGTCTGCATGCGTTCGGCCGTGAGGCGCTGGCGTGGACCCGCAATGCTGATGACGCCGATGGCCTCCTGGCGACGCATCACCGGCACGGCGATCGCGCTCATGCCGGGGGCAAACACCTCGTCGATCACGGCGTAGCCCCGCACGCGCGCCGCGTGCAGGTACCCCAGCAGGGCCTTGATGGTGGTAGGTGCCTTGGGGCCGTATTCCTTGGGTGTGCCGAAACCCTGGTGCGCCACCAGGGCCAGCGCGCGCTCGTCGCTGAGTGTGAGCAGCCAGGCGTGGCCCGACGCAGTGCACGACAGCCGCGCGTCCATGCCCATGTCGGGGTCGTAGCGCAGGCCCTGGCGGGTGCCCTGCGCCTTGGCCACCCAGGTCAAACGCTCGTCGTCGACGATGGACAGGCGCACCAGCTCGCCGGACTTCTGCGCCAGCCGCTCCAGCAGGGGCTCGGCGATGTCGACGATGCCCGCGTGGCTGAGGTAGCCCAGGCCGAGCGAGACCACCTTGGTGGTGAGTTGGTAGTCGCCCTGCTTGCGCTTTTGCCGCACGTAGCCACGCAGCTGCAGATCGGTCAGCAGGCGGTGGCAGGCGCTGAGCGGGATGTCCAGCTCTTCGGCCATCAGCGCCAGGGGCAGACCGTCCGGGTGGCGGGCCAGCAGTTCCAGCAAGGAAAGCCCGCGGTCGAGCGCCAGGTTCATGGGTGAATTTCAAATAACGGAATACGTTTCCAGTCCGGAAAGTGTTTCCTGAGGCAGACCAAGAATCCGCCCACACACACCGGGTTCCGCGCCCGGACGACACGAAACAGGAGACGACTGTAGGCCACGCGCCCCCACCGGCCAAGCCGCCGCCGCGACACGCACACCCCCATGACCGCCACCGTCCACATCCTCAACGGGCCCAACCTCAACCTGCTGGGCACACGCGAACCCCACCTCTACGGGCACACCACGCTGGCCCAGGTCGAGCAACGCTGCCAGACCCTGGCCGCCGAGCTCGGCCTGCGCTGCGTGTTCCGCCAGTCCAACCACGAAGGCGTGCTGGTCGACTGGGTGCAGGAAGCCCGAGCGGCCGGCGCCGCCGTGGTGATCAACCCGGCCGGGCTGTCGTTTCGCTCCATTCCGCTGCTGGACGCGCTCAAGACGGTGGACCTGCCGGTGATCGAGGTGCACATCACCAACATCCACCGCCGGGAAGCGCCCTACCAGCAGTCGCTGACCGCGCACGCTTCCACCGGCGTGATCTGCGGCCTCGGCCCACAGGGCTACGAACTGGCGCTGCACGCGGTGGCCGCACGCCTGCGCGAAGCCGCCACCGTCTGACCCACCTGCCCCCGCTTTCCTCACCACAACCACCACGGAGACAACACCATGACCGCTGAACTCAATCGACGCGGCGCCCTGTGCGCCGGTGCCGGCCTGGCCGCCGCTGCGCTGATGCCCGGCCTGGCGCGGGCCCAGACCACGCTGCGCTTTGCCGCCGTGTTTGCCGACACCGACATCCGCGCCGAGATGATGAAAAAGCTCGCCGCCGACGTGGCGCCGGACCACAAAATCGACCTGTTCCTCAACTCCACGCTGTTCCGCCAGGGCACCGAGCTGGTCGCCCTGCAGCGCGACAACCTGGAGATGGGCAACATCTCGCCGCAGGACATCTCCAAGCAGGTGCCGGCGTGGTCGCTGCTGACCTCGGCCTACCTGTTCCGCGACGCCAACCACCTCAACGCCTTCTTCGCCAGCGACGCCGGCGCTCAGATGAAGAAGATGGTGGAGGACCAGCTCAAGGTGAAGATCCTGGGCCCGACCTTCTTCGGCACCCGCCACGTCGGCCTGCGCATCAAGAAGAAGATCAACACCCCGGCCGACCTGGCCGGCGTGAAGCTGCGCATGCCACCCGGCGACGCCTGGCAACTGCTGGGTCGCTCGCTGGGCGCCAACCCGACGCCGCTGGCCTACGCCGAGACCTACACCGGCCTGCAGACCGGCACCGTCGACGGCCAGGACAACCCGCTGCCGAACGTACAGAACATGAAGTTCTACGAGGTGATGTCGCAGATCGTGCTGACCTCGCACCTGGTCGGTTTTGACCTGCTCACGCTCAACCTCAAGACCTGGCAGGCCATGTCGGCCGACAAGCAGCGCGCCTTCCAGGCCGCGGCCGACAAGGCCATTGCCTGGAGCACGGCCGAGCACCAGAAGCGCGAAGCGGACCTGGCCGAGAACTTCCGCCGCCAGGGCCTGGACGTCTATGTGCCCGACACCAAGGCCTTCCGCGCCTTCGCGCAGAAGGTCTACCTGGGCTCCGACGCCGCCAAGGACTGGCCGAGCGGCATGCTCGACAAGATCAACGCGATGACCTGAACATGGTGGCGGCATTGCGTCGCTGGGCGGAGGCGGTGGCCGCGGGCTTGCTCGCGGTCATCTTCCTCGCCTTTCTGGTGCAGATCGCGCTGCGCTATCTGCTGAACTGGCCCGTGGGCTGGACCGCCGAGCTCTCGCTGGCGGCCTGGCTCTGGCTGGTGCTGTGGGGCTCGGCCTTCGTGCTGCGCGATCACGAAGAGATCCGCATCGACCTGCTGGTCACTGCGGTCGGCCCGCGCGGGCAACGCGTGCTGGGCGCCATCGGTTCCATCGCCATGGTGGTGTTGTTCGGCATGGCCTTGCCCGCCACCTGGGACTACGTCACGTTCATGAAGGTGGAGAAGACCTCTTACCTGCACATCCGGTTTGACTGGCTGTTCTCGATCTATCTGCTGTTTGCGGTGGCGGTGATCGCCCGCCACGCCTGGCAGGTCGCGCGCCTGTTCATGCCCGCCCGAACCACCGACATCACCGAACAACCGTGAGCTTCTCGACACCGTTCGCCTGGGCGCTGGCCGCCATCGTGGCCCTGAGCGTGCTGGGCGTGCCCGTGGGCCAGGCCATGATCGGCGGCTCCATCCTGTACCTGTGGCTCAAGGGCATGGACATGGGCAGCGCGGCCGAGCAGTTGCTCAACAGCACCTACTCGGGCTACCTGCTGCTGGCCATTCCGCTGTTTGTGCTGGCCGCCAGCTTCATGAGCTCGGGCAGCGTGCTCGATCGCCTGCTGCGCTGGTGCAATGCACTGGTGGGGCGCTTTCCCGGGGGGCTGGCGCAGGTCAACGTGCTGCAAAGCATCGTGTTCGCCAGCATGTCTGGCTCGGCCCTGGCCGACGCCGCCGGCTCGGGCAAGCTGATGCAGGCGCTGATGACGCGCGACGGCCGCTACACCAAGGCGTTTGCCGGTGCGCTCACCGCCGTGTCGGCGGTCATCGGCCCCATCCTGCCGCCGTCGATTCCGCTGGTGCTGTACGCGCTGGTCTCGGGCGCCTCGATCGGCCATCTGTTCCTGGCCGGCGTGCTGCCCGGCCTGCTGCTGGGTGCGGTGCAGATGACCCTGATCTACGTGCAGGCCAGGCGGCACAACTTTCCGCTGGAGCCTGCGGTGCCGCTGCGCGAGATGCCGCGCATCACGCGCGAAGCCCTGCCAGCGCTGCTCATGCCGGTGTTGCTGCTGGGCTGCCTGTACAGCGGCATCACCACGCCTACCGAAGCGGCCGGCGTGGCCGCTGCCTACGCCCTGCTGGTGTCGGCCCTGCTGTACCGCAGCCTGCGCTGGCGCGAGGTGTACGACGCGCTGCTGAGCAGCACGCGCACCAGCATCTCCATCGGCATGCTGATCGCGGGCGCGCTGGTCTTCAACTACGTCATCACGTCCGAGAACATCCCCGCCACGCTGAGCCAGATGCTGCGCGGCCTGGACCTGTCGCCCACCGGCTTCCTGCTGCTGGCCAACGTGTTGCTGCTGGTGCTGGGTGCCTTTCTTGAGGGCTCGACCATCATCCTGGTCATCCTGCCGGTGCTGCTGCCCACCGCCACCGCGCTGGGCGTCGACCCGGTGCACTTCGGCGTGGTGGCAGTGCTCAACATCATGATCGGCCTGGTCACGCCGCCCTACGGCCTGCTGCTGTTCATGATGACGAAGATCGCCGAGGTCAGCCTGATGGCGCTGGTGCGCGAGACGCTGCCCTTCCTGGGCGTGATGCTGGTGGCGCTGGCGATCGTGACCTTCTGGCCCGACTTCGTGCTGTTCATCCCGCGGCTGGCGGGCTATTCGGGGTAACGACATGGCGATGCTGGGACAGGCCGCACTGGCCATGTGGTGGGACATGGCGCCCGAGCGCCTGGCCGAGTTCGGCCACTGGCACAGCCACGAACACTTTCCCGAGCGGCTGGCGCTGCCGGGCTTTCGCCGCGCCTCGCGCTGGCTGGCCGCCGATGGCGGCGAAGGCGTGTTTACCTGCTACGAGATCGCCGAGCCCGCCGACCTGGGATCGCCCGCCTACCAGGCGAGGCTGAATGCGCCCACGCCCTGGTCGACGGCCATGATGCCGCACCACCGCCACATGCAGCGCGCGCAATGCGAGGTGCTGGCCAGCGTGGGCGCTTTCGTCGCTGGGCACTTGCTCACGCTGCGCCTGGCCGCGCTCGATGACACCGGCATCGCGCTCTGGCGCGCATGGGCGCGCACGCACGCCGGTGCGCCCGGCCTGGCGGGCGTGCACCTGCTGCGGCACGCACCACCAGCCATTCCCACCACCACCGAGCAACGCATTCGCGGCGGCGACGGCGCGCCGGCCTGTGTGGCCCTCGTCAGCGCCTACGACGCCGACGCACTGTCGACCGCGGCGTCCATGCTGGCCACGTTGCCGGGCCACCATGGCGAACCGGCTGCGCGCTTTCGCCTGGCGATGTCTGCGCTGGCCGGTGAACTGGCCGACATCGAACCCCCTGCGCACCACTGAGCCATGGCTACGCCCCGCATCGACGGCCACACCCGGGTGATCGTCCACCTGGGCCACCCCACGCACAGCTTCAAGGCGCCGCTGATCTACAACCCCTGGTTCGCCGCCTGTGGGTGCAACGCGTTGGTGGTGCCGATCGATTGCCCGCCGGGCGCGCTCGATGCGCTGTTGCCGCCGCTGATGGCCGCGCCGAATGTGATCGGCGCGCTGATCACCATGCCACACAAGGTGGGTGTGACGCGCCTGCTCGACGAGGTGTCCACCACCGCGCGCGTGGCCGGCGCCTGCAACGCGGTGCGGCGCGACGCGGCGGGGCGGCTGGTGGGCGACATGTTCGACGGCGAGGGCTTTGTGCGCGGCGTGCAACGCAAGGGGCTGGACCTGCGGGGCGCCAGCGCGCTGGTGGTGGGCAGTGGCGGCGTGGGCTCGGCCATCGCGGCGTCGCTGGCGGCCGCGGGCGTGGCCCGGCTCGACCTGTTCGACGTGCACGCTGCGGCCAGCGAAGCCCTGCGCGACCGTTTGCTGGCCGGTTGGCCGGCGCTGCGTGTGCGCTGCGGCGTGCGCGACCCGAGCGGCTTGCAGCTGGTGGTCAACGCCACGCCGCTGGGCATGAACCCCGACGACCCGATGCCGGTCGACGTGTCGCGCCTGGACGCCAGCACCTTCGTCGGCGAGGTCGTCATGCGCGAGGCGATCACCGCCTTTCTGGCGGCGGCGCTGGCGCGCGGCTGCCGGGTGCAGGTGGGCACCGACATGCTGTTCGAGCAGATCCCCGCCTATCTGGACTTCTTCGGTCTGCCCCTGGCCACGCCCGAGCAGCTGCGCGAACACGCCGAGCTGGCAGCGCCCACCCCACCTGTTGCGAAGGACACGCCATGATCGCCACCGACATCGAACAGGATCGCGAGCCGCTGCAAGCCAGCGGTGGCGACGCCGACAACCCGCTGGGTCTGGACGGGATCGAGTTCGTCGAGTACGCCACGCTGCAGCCGCAGGCACTGGCGCAGGTGCTGGAGCGCATGGGCTTTCGGCCGGTGGCGCGGCACCGTTCGCGCGAGGTGATGCTGTACCGCCAGGGCGGCATCAACATCGTGGTGAACGCGCACCCGATCGATGCCCTGGGCGCAGCCCGCGGCGGCGCGCACCCGGTGATTGCCGCGGTGGGTCTGCGCGTTCGCGATGCGCGCGCGGCGCGCGCCTATGTGCTGTCGCGTGGCGGCTGGGAGGTGCCCACCCACCCCGAGGCCATGGAGCTGAACATCCCGGCCATCCACGGCGTGGGGGGCAGTCGCATCCACCTGATCGACCGCCACCGCGAGTTCTCGATCTACGACATCGACTTCGTCCCTATCCCCGGCGTCGACCTGCACCCACCGAGTGAGCTGGGTCTGCGCTTCTTTGGCCTGGTGCAGTACATCGGCACCGGTCGCAGCAACGACTGGCTGGCGTTCTACGAGACCCTGTTCGACGCCCGCGCCATTCCCGACGAACAACGCTTCGGCATCATGCCCGCGGGCCACCTGATGCGCATGCCCGGGCGCCAGCCCGACAGTGCCTTCCTGCTGCAACTGGTGGAGCCACCGCTGGACGCGCCCGACATGCAGGAGAGCTGGCAGCGCATTGGCCTGGGTGTCGCCGATGTTCTGGCGGCGGTGCGCACGCTGCGCGAGCGCGGTGTCGAGTTCGTCGAATCCGACACCGTGCACGCGGGGCAGCGCGGCGCCATCACCAAGGCCTACCTGGGGAGCGTGGTGTTCGAGCTGGTGCAAGACCCGCTGAGCGCCGCCGGCGTGGCATGAACGATCCACGCAGCATGGCGGCGGCCCTGGGCCGCTTCGGCATGGACACCATCACGCTGGCCGGCCCGCTGCAGGCCCGGCTGCAGGCCATGCGCTCGGCCGGTTTCAGTCAGGTGATGCTCAAGGCCAACGACCTGGTGGGTCATCCGCAGGGCTGGCAGGCCGCCGTCGATGAGGTGCGCGCCAGCGGGCTGCGCGCCACCGGCTTTCAGGTGCTGCGCGATTTCGAGGGACTCAGCGGCCACCTGCACGACTACAAGCTCGACATCGCCAAGAACATGCTGCGCCTGTGCGCGGCCCTGGGCAGCCCGCTGTTGCTGGTGTGCTCATCGACGTCGGCGCACGCCTCGCAGGACCTGGATCACATGGCGCGCGACCTGCGCAAGCTCGCCATGCTGGCGCTGCCGCTGGGCGTGCGCATTGCCTACGAGGCACTGTCCTGGGGCCGCACGGTAAACGAGTACACGCAGTCGTGGGATGTGGTGAGCCGGGCCGACTGCCCCAATCTGGGCCTGTGCCTGGACAGCTTTCACATCCTGGCCGCCAAGACCTCGCTGGATGCGCTGGCCGACATCGAGCCGGACAAGGTGTTTCTGGTGCAGCTGTCGGACTTTCTCTGGCAGGAGGCGCGCACCTTCGAGGAGCGCATGGCCACCGCGCGCACCTACCGCGTGTTCCCCGGCGAGGGCGTGCACACCCCACAGCTCATCGAGCTGGTGCAGGCGCTCGACGCCATGGGCTACGGCGGCGACCACAGCTTCGAGGTCTTCAACGACGACTACCAGCAGATGCCGCTGCCCATGGTCTGCGAGCGCGCGCGCCGCAGCGCCTTGTGGTTGGGTGAGGACGTGCTGCGCCTCAGCCTGCCTTTGCCTGGGCAGTTGCGCCTGCAGCGCTAGGCCTTCGCTGACTGGGCCACCAACGGCGCCACCGCTTCGCCCAGCCATTGCATGAACACCTGCACCCGCCGCGGCAGGTTGCGCCGGTGCGCGTACAGCAGGGTCACCGGCATGGGCGCGGGCCGCCAGTCGGGCAGCACCTCGACCAGACGGCCCTCGCGCAACAGGTCGGCCACGCCCACACGCGGCACCTGCACGATGCCCAGGCCGGCCAGGCAGGCGCTGCGGTAGGCCTCGGAGTTGTTGACGGTGAGTGCGCCTGGCATGGGCACGAAGCGGTTCTGGCCGTCGTCGGCCTGGTATTCGAAACCCGGCGAGCGCGCGCCCAGCTCGGTGACGTAGTGCACCAGGCGGTGGGTGGCCAGTTCGTCCGGGGTGCGGGGCTGGCCGTGCTGGGCGACGTAGTCCGCGCTGGCGCAGTTGACCAGCGCACAAGCGCCCAGCGGCCGCGCCACCAGGCTGGAGTCCCCCAGCGCGCCCACCCGCAACACGCAGTCGAAGCCTTCGCGTACCAGATCCACCCGGCGGTCGGTGCTGCTGAGCTCGACCGACAGACCCGGGTGCGCCGTCAGAAAGGCGGGCAGCTTCGGCAGTACGTGATCGCGCGCCACGCCGATGGGCATGTCCACCCGCAAGCGTCCGTTGAGGCCACCACTGGCCGGCTGGAACAGGGTGCGCAGCTCGTCCATGTCGTCGAGCAGGTCGCGGCAGCGGTCGTGGAACACTTGCCCGTCCTGCGTGAGGGAGACGCGCCGCGTGGTCCGGTGCAGCAGCCGGGTGCCCAGCTGGGCTTCGAGCTGTTGCACCGCGGTGGACACGCTGGCCTTGGGCAGGCCCAGGCTGGCGGCGGCCTGCGTGAAGCTGCCGAGTTCGGCCACGCGGGCAAAGGCGTTCATGGCGTCGAGGGTGTTCATGACGGGCCCAATTGTTCGCTACAGACGAACAGAGTAACCGAGATCAGGTGATTTATCCAATCCATGGCGATCAATAGACTGCCCTTCATCCCATTCACCCACCGAAGGACATCACCATGACCACCTCCCAACACCCCATTGCCCTGATCACCGGCGGCAGCCGCGGCCTGGGCCGCAACGCCGCGCTGCACCTCGCCCGCTCGGGCGTCGACGTGATCCTGACCTACCGCAGCCGGGCCGAGGAGGCGCAGGCGGTGGTCGCCGAGATCGAGGCCATGGGCGCCAAGGCCGTCGCCCTGCCGTTGGACGTCGGTCGCAGCCAGGACTTCCCCGCCTTTGCGCAAGCCGTGCGCGAGCAGTTGCGCAGCCATTGGGGGCGCGAGGATTTCGACCACCTCGTCAACAACGCCGGCATCGGTGTGCATGCGGCGTTTGCCGAAACCAGCGAGGCGCAGTTCGACGAGCTGGTGAACGTGCACCTGAAGGGGCCGTTCTTCCTGACGCAGGCGCTGCTGCCGCTGCTGGCCGACGGTGGGCGCATCCTCAACATCTCCAGCGGCCTGGCGCGCTTTGCCCTGCCCGGCTACGCCGCCTACGCCACCATGAAAGGCGGCATCGAAGTGCTCACGCGCTACCTGGCCAAGGAGTTGGGCGCGCGCGGCATCGCCGTCAACACCGTGGCCCCGGGCGCGATCGAGACCGACTTCGGCGGTGGCGCGGTGCGCGACAACGCGGCGCTCAACGGCCTCATCGCCTCACAAACTGCGTTGGGCCGTGTGGGCCTGCCCGACGACATCGGCGGCGTCATCGCCTCGCTGCTGCAACCGCAGAACGGCTGGATCAACGCCCAGCGCATCGAGGCCTCGGGCGGCATGTTCCTGTGAGTGATGCGCGGGCTCAGCCGTTGGGGATCTCGGGCTCCACCAGGCGCGCGAGCTGCGCCAGCGACTCCTGCCAGCCCAGGTAGCACATCTCGGTGGGGATCACGGCCGGGATGCCGCTTTGCACCACAGTCAGTTCGGTGCCACAGGCCACGGCCCTGAAGGTGACGCTGACCTCCATGGTGCCGGGCAGGCCGGGGGCGTCGAAGCGGTCGGTGTAGCGCAAGCGCTCACCGGGCACGACCTCGAGGTACTCGCCGCCGAAGCTCTCGCGGTGGCCGGTGCCGAAATTGGTGAACGACATGCGGTGCAGACCACCGACCCGCGCGTCCATGCGGTGCACCTCGGCGGTGAAGCCGTAGGGCGGCAGCCAGCGGCACATGGCGGCGGGCTCGACAAAGGCGCGGAACACGCGCTCGGGCGGCGCCTTGAGCACGCGGTGCAGGTGAACGGTACCGGTGGTGGACGGTGCTGCGGACATGGCTGTCTCCTGGGTTGAGTGAGAGCGGGGCGCCAATCGCTGCCCCTTGAACCGACGACGGCCTACCTACGCAGAATTCGACAACCGCCGCTGGTCGCGCCGACACCATGATGGTTCGACACCCATCGAAGCACGAAAGCCCCGCCCCGCCGCACAGTGCGGGCTCCCACCCACAGGAGCTTCGCATGCACACCGTGTGCTTCATCCGCTACCAGATCGACCCCTTCCAGCTGAGCGCCTTCAGCGACTACGCCACCCATTGGGGCCGCATCATCCCGCGCTGCGGCGGTCACCTGCTCGGCTACTTCGTGCCGAGCGAAGGCACCAACGACATCGCCTGGGGCCTGATCGGCTTCGACGACCTGGCCGCTTACGAACGCTACCGCGCCGCGCTTCGCCGCGACCCCGAAGGCCAGGCCAACTTCGAGCGCGCGCGCACGCAGCGCTTCATCCTGCGCGAGGAGCGCACCTGGCTCGCCAGCGTGCCGGGCACCTTCGCTCAGCCCCGGCAGGTGCAGCCATGATCGCCGTCATCTTCGAGGTCGAGCCGGTGACCGGTGGCGCGCAACGCTACTTCGCCATCGCGCAGGACCTGCGGCCGCACCTGGCCCACATCGACGGCTTCATCTCGGTGGAGCGCTTCGAATCGCTGAACCAGCCCGGCCGCTTCCTGTCGCTGAGTTTCTGGCGCGACGAGGCCGCGGTGCACGCCTGGCGCAACCACGGGCTGCACCGCCAGGGTCAGGCCGAGGGGCGCGACACGGTTTTTGCCAACTACCGCATCCGCGTGGCCCAGGTTGTCCGAGACTACGGACTTCGCGAGCGCGACGAGGCGCCGCCCGACGCGCGTCAGGCCCACGGATGACCCCTGCATGAGCCACCCTTTCGAACCCGCCATCGCCACGGTGGCCAGTCTGCTGGCCGACCCCTCACGCTCGCAGATGCTGTTGCACCTGCTGGGTGGGCGAAAAGCCAGCGCATCGGATCTGGCGGCGGTGGCCGGCGTGTCGGCCGCCACCGCCAGCACCCACCTCGGCAAACTGCTCGACGGCGGGCTGGTGCGGGTGGAGCCGCGCGGCAGGCACCGCTACTACGCACTCACCGACGAATCCGTGGCGCGCCTGATCGAGTCGCTGGCGCATGTGTCCGAGCGGGTGAGCACCGCGCCGGCCTGGCGGCACCCGGCACGCGCGCGCTTGAAGTTCGCGCGCTGCTGCTATGGCCACCTCGCAGGCGAACTGGGAGTGCAGCTGTTTGCCAGCCTGTTGCAACGCGGGGCGTTCGACACCCGGGCCGATGGCCTCGCCCTGACCGACGCCGGTGCTGCCTGGCTGCAGCAACTGGGCATGCGCGACACCGAACCGTCGGGCCAGCGCCGGCGCTTTGCCTACGCCTGTCACGACTGGTCCGAGGGTGTTGACCACCTCGCCGGTGAGCTGGCCGAGCGCCTGCTGCAACACCTGCTTGCGCGGGGCTGGCTGCGCGCCACCGGCGAGCGCGCCCTGGCGCTGACGCCGCTGGGCCAGGCGCAGTTGCTGCCGCTGCTGACCCCGCGCGAAGCGACGGTGTCCTGATCAGCGCGGGCAAAAAAAAGCGGTCCCCGCAGGGACCGCTCAAACACCTTGGAGACAGGAGACAGAAGCGATCAGTTGGCGATGGTGGTCGCGGCACCTTGGGCGACCGCGTTGCCTTGCACGGCGCGCACACCGGCCAGGCGCACTTGCTCGGCTTGAGCGGCGGTCGGCACGGGCAGGATTT
Source organism: Hydrogenophaga sp. (assembly GCF_019635465.1). GTDB lineage: Bacteria > Pseudomonadota > Gammaproteobacteria > Burkholderiales > Burkholderiaceae_C > Hydrogenophaga. The sequence continues at coordinate 82,028 of NZ_JAHBZK010000006.1, read as the reverse complement.
CGCCTTGGGCGACCAGGCCCACACGGTAGGCTTCAGCGGCCTCGGCGCGCACCTGGGCAATGCTCAGGTTGCTGGCGACGACGGTGGCCTGGTCCTGGCCTTCGCTGGCTTCGCCGCGGGCAATGATGTCGGCCTTGTAGGCCGGGGCCACCTGAGCTTGCACTTCGGCGCGGGTTTGTTGCGACTGGAAGTTGAAGACTTCGTTGCCTTCGATCGGGCCTTCGGCGAAGGCGGCACCAGCGGAGATGGCAAGAACGAGGGGGAGCAGAGCGGATTTCATGACGGTTCCTTTGAGACAGAGGTAGAAGGGTTCTTGTTTCTGTCGAACACGTCCTTGTGTGTTCGGCATGGGGTGAATTCTGGGCATTGCCGATCAAGAGATAAACAACCAGATCAGCAAATGATCGTTGCCATATGAGCAACAAAAGAAGACCCATGACAGCGTCACGGCACCCGCCGTGCCAGGGCCTGTTCACACCATTTTTCCAAGTGGGAACGGGGTGGAAACAGCGCCAATCGAGGCGCGCGACGACGGCCAGGCTGGCCGCCTGGCCTAGGAGTGCAACGACGAGTGGCGCTGTTTCCACCCCGTTCCCTGCGGGTTGCGGCCAAAAAGGCCATGCGCTGCGTTGCGAAGCCTCGCCGGGCCACCGGCCCGTCTGCGTCTCGCGCCTTGCGCATGACCTTTTTGATCTGCAACGCATCTTGGAAAAATGGTGTGAACAGGCCCTAGCATGGGCCGCTCGCTCATCCCCCCATTGCCTCCCCTGGAGCCCCGCATGAAGTCCTTTGGTCAACGCGCAGAAGGCCTGCGCCTGGAGCGCATGCGCGCCTCGCCCCGCTGGGTGGGTGAGGGGTTTCGCAACCTGCACCCGATACCAACCGGCCTGCGCGATTCCTCGGCGCCCCGCCCGACGCTGAGTGACTTTCTCTGCGGCGGTGCGCAGCGCGTGCCGCCCGGCCCGCTGGCCGCTTTCGACCCCCTGGCGCAGTGGCGCCAGCCACCCGGCAGCGGCCTGCGCGCCACCTGGCTGGGCCATTCCACGGTGCTGATCGAGATCGGTGGCAAGCGCATCCTGACCGACCCGGTGTGGGGCACACGCGCATCGCCATCGCGACTGGTCGGGCCCAAACGGTTCCAGCCGGTGCCCGTGCCCTTGCGCGCGATGCCGCCGGTCGACCTGGTGATCGTCTCGCACGACCACTACGACCACCTCGACTACCCCACGATCCGTGCCCTGGCCAAGACCGACGTGCCCTTCGTCACCTCGCTGGGCGTGGGCGCGCACCTGCAGGCCTGGGGCGTGCCGGCCGAGCGCATCACCGAGCTGGACTGGTGGGAGTCGCACACCTTGCCGGGCGCCGAGCTGAGCGTGCACGCCGCGCCCTCGCAGCATTTTTCCGGTCGCGGCCTCAAGGACCGCAATGCGACGCTGTGGTCGTCGTTTGTGATCCAGTCGCCCAGGCACCGGGTCTTCTTCAGCGGCGACACCGGGTTGACCACCGAGTACGCACTGATCCGCGATCGGCTGGGGCCCTTCGATCTGGTGATGCTCGAAGTGGGCGCCTTTCACCCGAGCTGGGGCGACATCCACCTCGGCCCCGAGAACGCGCTCAAGGCGCACGCCCTGCTGGGTGGCGGCGCCATGTTGCCGGTGCACTGGGGCACGTTCTCGCTGGCCATGCATGCCTGGGACGAACCGGTCGAGACCTTGCTGCAACAGGGCACCGCGCAAGGCGCGCACCTGCTGCTGCCGCGCCTGGGCGAGCCGGTCGAGCCGGCGCACGACCCGCGCACCTCACCGTGGTGGCGTGGCGCTGCGCAAAGCGAGCGACCTGGTGCACCCGCCGACGATGCCCCCGAGCCCTTGAGCCCGCGCGCCAGCACCCTGCCCTGGCCGCTCGATTGAGCACTGCGCCGATCGGGCATTGGGCACTTCGCCCATCGGGCATTGGTTGCGCCGCATTGACTTATTCAATTGATTAAATAACATGCGGGCATGCCCACTGCCCGCACCCCGACCGCCGCGCCTGCGCGCGGCGACGCCACCCGCGAACTGCTGATCCGCGCCGCCACCGACAGCTTTTCGCTGCACGGATTCGACGCCGTCTCCACGCGCGAAATCACCGAGCGCGCCGGCGTCAACCAGGCGCTCATCGGCTACCACTTCGGCGGCAAGGAAGGCCTGTACCTGGCGGTGTTCGACGCCATTGCCACCCAGGTGCAAGCCCAGCTTGCGCCGGTGGTGGGCGAGGTCGATGCGCTGTTGAACGACCCGCGCCCTGGTGGGCTCACCCCGGCCGCGCGCCGCAAGCGCTGGTTGCCACCCATCCTGTCGGTGGCCGATCGCATGCTGGGCCTCATGCTCAGCCCGCAGACCGAGCCCTGGGCGCGGCTGATCCTGCGCGAGCAGGCGCACCCCACCGCCGCCTTCGACCGGCTCTACACCGGCTTCATGGGCGAGCTGCTGCAACGGCTGGTGGCGCTGGTGATGCGCTTGCGCGACGAGCCCGACGAGACCGAGGCCCGGCTGCTGGTGGTGGCGCTGGTGGGGCAGGTCGTGGTCTGGCGGGCATCGCGCGCAAGCGCACAGCGGCTGCTGGGCTGGCCCCGCATCGCCCAGCCCGAGAGCGAGCGCGCACGCGCCGCGCTGCAACGCCAGCTGAGTGCCCTGCTGCTGAACTGAGGAGCCGACATGAACACCTCGACACCCCGCCGCCCACGCCCGCTGATCGCGCTGGTGCTGGCCCTGGCACTGGTCGCCGTCGGCATCGGCTGGTGGCGCACGCACCCCACCACCGGCCCCGCGCCGCTGTACGGCAACGTCGACATCCGCGAGGTCGATCTGGCGTTTCGACAGGGCGGGCGCGTGATCAAGGTGCTGGTCGACGAAGGCAGCACGGTGCGCGAGGGCGACCTGCTGGCCGAGATCGACCCCGACCTGCTCAGCGACGCCGAGGCCGGCGCCAAGGCGGCGGTGGACCAGGCGCGTGCCGAGGTCGCCAAGCTGCAAGCCGGCAACCGCCCGCAGGAGATCGCGCGCGCCCGCGCCGCCGTGGTGCAGGCCGAAGCGGTGGCGCGGCGCACCACGATCGAGTTCGATCGCCAGCAACAGCTCATCGCCACACGCGCCACCAGTGAGCAGGCCCTGGTGGCCGCCACCTCGGCGCGCGACGAGGCACAGGCCGCGCTGGCCGCGGCACGCCAGTCGCTGGCATTGCAGCAGGCCGGCGCACGCGCCGAAGACATCGACGCTGCGCGCTCGCGCCTGGCCGCGGCCGAAGCCCAGTGGTCGCAGGCCCGCACCGCACGCGCCGACGCGCACCTGTTCGCGCCGGCCGACGGCACCGTGATGGCCCGCCTGCGCGAGCCGGGTGCGCTGGTGGGCGCGCGCGAGCCGGTGCTGAGCCTCTCGCTCGGCGGACCGGCCTACGTACGCGCCTACGTACCCGAAACGCGGCTGGCCGAGTTCAAGCCCGGCACCCGCGTGCAGGTGCGCAGCGACAGCCTGGGCGACGCTCTGGCGGGCCAGGTGGGTTCGGTGTCGCCGCGTGCCGAGTTCACGCCCCGCTCGGTGGAAACACCCGAGCTGCGCACCGACCTCGTGTACCGCCTGCGCATCGTCGTGCCCCAGCCGGACGGGCGCTTGCTGCAGGGCATGCCAGTCACCGTGACGCTGCAACCGGGGTCGTGAGATGACGCCTGCGCGCGCTGCGGCGGTCAGCCTCGACGGTGTGTCCCGGCAGTTCGGTCCGGTCAAGGCCTTGCAGGGCATCACCGGCACCCTGCACGCGGGCGAGCTCACCGGCCTGGTGGGCCCGGACGGCGCCGGCAAGACCACGCTGATGCGCCTGATGGCCGGCCTGCTGCGCGCCGATGCCGGCCAGCTGCGCGTCGCGGGACTGGATCCGGCCAGTGAAGGCGAGGCACTGGCCGACCGCGTGGGCTACATGCCGCAGCGCTTCGGCCTGTACGAAGAACTGTCGGTGGCCGAGAACCTGCGGCTGTACGCCGAGCTGCGCGGCATTGATGCCGCGCACCACGACAGCTTGTTCGCCCAGTTGCTGTCGTTCACGCGGCTGGCCCCGTTCACCGAGCGCCGCGCCGGTCAACTCTCGGGCGGCATGAAGCAAAAACTCGGTCTGGCGTGTGCAATCATGGCGCGCCCGCAGGTGCTGCTGCTCGACGAGCCCGGCGTGGGCGTGGACCCGGTCAGCCGACAGGACCTGTGGCGCATGGTGCAGGCACTCACCGACGAAGGCATGGCCGTCGTCTGGGCCACGGCCTACCTCGACGAGGCCGAACGCTGCCAGCGCGTGCTGCTGCTCAACGAAGGCCAGCTGCTGTTCGCCGGCGCGCCCGGCGAACTCACCGCCGGCCTGCAGGGGCGCACGCTGCGCGTCGCGGTACCGGGCACGGATCGGCGCGCGCTGTTGCGCGAAGCGCTGGACCTGCCTTCGGTGGGCGACGGCGTGATCCAGGGTGCGGCCTTGCGCCTGGTGCTGCGTGCCGACGCCGCGGATGACGATCTGCGCCGCCTGCTGGCGCGCCACCACGCCCAGGCCAGCGCCGCGCCACCGCGCTTCGAGGACGCCTTCGTCGACCTGCTGGGCGGCGGGCCGGGCGGCACCTCACCACTGGCCGCGCGCCTCACCGACAAGGCCACGCCTTCACCGAAAGACGAGGCGACGACGCCGGTGGTCGAGTGCGTGCACCTCACGCGCCGCTTCGGCGATTTCGTCGCTACCGACGATGTGGGCTTTGCGGTGCAGGCGGGCGAGATCTTTGGCCTGCTCGGGCCCAACGGCGCGGGCAAGTCCACCACCTTCAAGATGCTGTGCGGTCTGCTGCGGCCCAGCAGCGGTCGTGCGCTGGTGGCCGGGCACGACCTGGCGAGCGCGGGCGAGGCCGCCAAACGCCAGCTGGGTTACATGGCGCAGAAGTTCTCGCTCTACGGCCTGCTCAGCGTGACGCAGAACCTGGCGTTTTCGGCCGGCGTGTACGGCCTCACCGGCGCCACCAAGGCCGAACGCATTGCCGAAATGATCGAGGTGTTTCACCTCGCGCCCTACCTCTCGCGATCGCCCGACGCCCTGCCCCTGGGCATCAAGCAACGCCTGGCGCTGGCCTGCGCGCTCATGCATCGCCCGCGCGTGTTGTTCCTGGACGAACCGACCTCGGGCGTGGACCCGACCACCCGGCGCGAGTTCTGGACCCACATCAACGGCCTGGTGCAGACCGGTGTGACGGTGATGGTCACCACCCACTTCATGGACGAGGCCGAGTACTGCGACCGCGTGGCCCTCATGGTGCGCGGTCGGCTGATCGCGCTCGACGCACCCGATGCGCTCAAGGCCGCGGTGGCCGAACCCGGCGAGCAGCCCAGCATGGAGGCGGCCTTCATCCGCTTCATCGAGCGCGAAGACCGCGCGGACTCTGCAATGGCAGCCACAACATGAACGCAACGCAGCGCACCCACACCAGTGGCGCCACGCCCGCGCTGCGGCGCCTGCGTGCCCTGGTGCGAAAGGAGAGCCTGCAGATCCTGCGCGATCCATCGGCCCTGCTGATCGCCTTCGTGCTGCCGGTGCTGCTGCTGTTCCTGTTCGCCTACGCGGTCTCGCTCGACATCCGCCGCGTGCCCATCGGCGTGGTGCTCGAAGCCGACGGCCCCGCCGCGCAGTCACTGGCTGCGGCCTTCGCCGCCACACGCTACTTCGAAGTGCATCCCGCGCGCGATCGCCGCGAGCTGGCCGAGGCGGTGGCGAGCGGCCACCTCAAGGGCTACGTGGTGATCCCGGCCGACCTGCCACAGCGCATGGCCCACACCGGCACACAACCCTGGGTACAGGTGATCACCGACGGCGCACAGCCCAACAGCGCGGGCTTTGTGGCCCGCTACGCACAGGGCGTGGTAAGCGGCTGGGCACTGGCACAAGGCATGGCCCCGGCGCAGCGCGTGAACGTGCAGCCGCGCTTCTGGTTCAACGCCGAGATCGAGAGCCGGCGCTACCTCGTGCCCGGTGCCATCGCCATCGTGATGACCATGATCGGCACCTTGCTGACGGCGCTGGTGGTGGCGCGCGAATGGGAGCGCGGCACCATGGAGGCGCTGCTGTCCACGCCCGCACGGGTGAGCGAAATCCTGCTGGGCAAGCTGTTGCCCTATGTGGGTCTGGGTCTGGTGGCGGCCATGATGGCCAGCGCCCTCGCAGTGGGTGTGTTCGGCTTGCCGCTGGTGGGCTCGTGGTGGGCCGTGTTGCTGGTGTCGGCGGTCTTCATGCTGCCGGCCCTGGGCCAGGGCCTGCTGATCTCGGCGCTGGCGCGCAACCAGTTCATCGCAGCCCAGTTCGCGCTGTTCACCGGTTTCCTGCCGGCCTTTCTGCTGTCGGGTTTTCTGTTCGAGATCGCGGCCATGCCGGCGCCCTTGCGCGCGCTCACCTGGCTGGTGCCGGCGCGCTACTACATCGAGGCGCTGCAGACCCTGTTCCTCTCGGGCAATGAATGGTCGGTGCTGGGGCCGAACCTGCTGGCCATGGCCTTGATCGGCGCGGTGCTGCTGGCCCTGGCGCGTGCCAAGACCCGCAAGGACCTTGCGCCATGAGCTGGTTGCCCGCCTTGTCCGGCCCTCGCCTGCTGGCGCAGATCATCAAGGAACTGCTGAGCGTGTTGCGCGACCCCAAGGCGCGGCTGCTGTTGATCGCGCCGCCGCTGATGCAGCTGTTGATCTTCAGCTTTGCCGCCACGCTGGAGGTGCGCAACGCCAGCATCGCGGTGCTCAACCAGGACAGCGGCGCCTGGTCGAAACGGTTGCTGGCGGACGTGGCGGCCGCCGGCTTTGTCGGCCGCACGGTCACCATCACGCAGCCCGCGCAACTGCGCACGCTGATCGAGCGCCGCGAGGTGCTGCTGGCGATCCAGGTGCCGGCCGATTTCTCGCGCCGGCTGGGCCGCGGCGAGAGCGCGCCGCTGCAGGTGATCGTGGACGGTCGACGCGCCAACGCCGGGCAGGTGGCGCTGGGTTATGTGGAGGCCATCGCCGCCCGCCTGGGCGCTAGCGCACAGGCCGGGCCCGAAGCGGTGGTGGCGGTGCGCCACTGGTTCAACCCCAACCTGATCTACCGCTGGTTCGTGGTGCCGGGGCTGGCCGGCATTCTGGCGATGTTCGTCTCGCTCATCGTCACCGCGCTGTCGATCGCGCGCGAGCGCGAGCTTGGCACCTTCGACCAGCTGCTGGTGTCGCCCACCACGCCGCTGGAAATCGTGATCGCCAAGACCGTGCCTGCGCTGCTGATCGGCACCACGCTGGGCTGCGTGATGGTGGGTGCGGGGGTGCTGGGTTTCGGCATTCCGTTCACCGGCTCGTTCGTGTTGCTGCTGGCGTGCCTGGCGCTGTTCATCCTGTCGGTGGTGGGCGTGGGCCTGATGATCTCGGCCGTCAGTTCGACGCAGCAGCAAGCCATCCTGGGCACCTTCGCGGTGGCCGTGCCCATGGTGCTGATGTCGGGCTTTGCAACACCGGTCGAGAACATGCCGACGGTGTTGCAGTGGCTGGCCGAGGCGATACCGCTCAAGCACTTCCTCATCATCCTGCACGGCAGCTTTCTCAAGGGCATGACCGCTGCGCAGGCCTGGCCGCATGCCTGGCCCATGTTGCTGATCGCCGCCGTGGGCCTGACGGTGGCGGCGCGCTTTGTGCGCAGCAAGCTGGGCTGAGCGCGGCGCGCGTTCAGGCGCCGGGTGGGGCCACCACCACGCGCACCCCGTCGGCGGCGCGCGCCAGCTCGGGCGGTAGGGCCTGGTCGGTGACCAGCACCTGCACCTGGTCCCAGGCCAGGGCGGTGATGAGGCCGGGCGCTTCGAACTTGCTCGCGTCGGCCACCACGATCACCGTGCCGGCGTGCGGCATCACGGCCTGCTTGAACTCGACCTCGAAGGGGTCGAAGTCCAGGCAGCCACCGCGCGCGCTGAGCGCCGCGACCGAGGCGATCATGAAGTCGGGGTGCAACTGCGAGGCGAAGCGCAGCGCGTTCGCACCCGCCAGCGTCATGTCGCTGCTGCGCAGCGTGCCGCCGGGCAGCATCACCGTGTGGCGGTCACCGCTTTGCGCCAGCGTGCGCGCCACCTCCAGCGAGGGCGTGGCGATGGTCAGGCCGCGCCGCTCGGCCAGGGCTTCGGCCACGAAGCAGGCGGTGCTGCTGTTGTCGAGCACCAGGCTGCAGCCGTCGGGCAGCATGGCCGACACCTGCTGCGCCAGCCGGCGCTTGGCACCCACGTTGCTGCGCAGGCGAAGCTGGAAGGGCGACTCCTGCACCGCGCGGTGCAGGCTCACGCCGCCGTGGAATTTTTCGACGATGCCTTCGTCGGCCAGGGTCTGCAGGTCGCGGCGCACCGTCTCGCCCGACACACCCAGGCGGTTGGCGAGCTCGACGGTGGTGATGGACGGCGTCGCGCGCAGGATTTCGACGATGCGCTCCTGGCGCGCGCTCAGCACCTGGGTGAGGCTGCTCATGCGGCCTCCCGCAGGGCCAGCGCGGCGCCCGAGCCGGCGTCGAACACCCGCAGGCGCGTCAGCGAGGGCTGCAGCACCACTGCCTGATCGGCTGCCCACGCGGCGTCGGCCTCGGTGCGCACCAGCACCTGCGCGTCGCCCACGCGGATCTGCGCATAGGCCTCGGCGCCCAGGCGCTCCACGCGCTGCACCACGCCGGGCCAGCTCAGCGGCGCGTCGGCCGCCGCGGCGTCGTGCAGCGTGAGTTCTTCCGGGCGCAGACCGAGGCTAACGCCCGCGCGCACCGCGCCGTCACCGAAGCGCTCGCCCAGCCAGTGCGCGCCGCTCGAATCGGCCGCCGGTGCCGGCAGGAAGTTCATCTCGGGCGAGCCGATGAAGGAGGCCACGAAACGCGTCGCCGGGTGGCGGTACACGTCCATCGGTGCGCCCAGTTGCTGCAGTCGGCCGCCGTCCATGACGGCGATGCGTGTGCCCAGGGTCATGGCCTCGACCTGGTCGTGCGTGACGTAGACGATGGTGATGCCCAGCTCGGCGTGCAGGCGCTCGAGCTCGCCGCGCATGTGGGTGCGCAGCTTGGCGTCGAGGTTGGACAGGGGCTCGTCGAACAGAAACACCTTGGGCTGGCGCACCAGCGCACGCCCGATGGCCACGCGCTGGCGTTGCCCGCCCGACAGCTCGTTGGGCCGGCGCTGCAGCAGCGGCGTGATCTGCAGGCGTTCGGCGGCTTCGCGCACGCGCTGGTCCACCGCGTCGCGCGACAGGCGACTGGTGCGCAGCAGGCCGAAGGCCATGTTCATGTGGACGGTCATGTGCGGGTACAGCGCGTACGACTGGAACACCATGGCGATGTCGCGCTCATGCGGCTCGGCGTGGGTCACGTCGCGCCCGCCGATGAACAGGCGGCCGTCGCTGATGTCTTCCAGGCCCGCGATCATGCGCAGGGTGGTGGACTTGCCGCAACCCGAGGGGCCGACCAGCACCATGAATTCGCCCGCCTGCACCTCGAGGTCCAGGTGGTCGACGACGGTGGTGTCGCGGTAGCGTTTGCAGATGCCTTGCAGGGAGATGGCGGCCATGGATGAAGACTTCGGTGGTGTTATTTCAGACCGGCGTGCATGAAGCTGTCGACGAAGCGGCGCTGGAAGATGATGAAGAACAGCAGCAGCGGCGCGATGACGACCATGGTGGCGGCCATCAGGCGCGGCCAGTCGGCGCCGCTGTCGGCCTTGGCCAGCAGGCCCAGGCCGATGGGCAGGGTGCGCACCGATTCGCTGTTGGTCACCAGCAGCGGCCACATGTAGTCGTTCCAGTGGGTCACGACCGAGATCATGCCGAAGGCCACCAGCGTGGGTTTGACCAGCGGCAGGTAGACATGCCACAGCGTGGCCCAGTGCCCGCAGCCGTCCAGGCGCGCGGCGTCGGCCAGCTCGGTGGGCACCTGGCGGAATGACTGGCGCAGCATGAAGGTGCCGTAGCCGCTGGCGATGAAGGGCACCATCAGCGCCCACAGGCTGTTGATGAGGCCGAGCTCGCGCACGGTGATGAAGTTGGTGAGGAAGGTGGCGTAGATCGGGAACATCACCTGCAGCAGGAACAGCCCGAACAGCAGGTCGCGCCCGGGAAAGCGCAGCCGCGCGAACGCGTAGGCCGCCAGCGTGATGGTGGTGAGCTGCGCCAGCAGGATGCCGCCGGTGACCAGCAGCGAGTTGAGCAGGTAGGTGCCGAACGGCGCCACCGCCAGCGCCGCGGGGTAGTTGCTCCACTGCAGCACCTGCGGCCACAGGCCGGCCGCGGGGTTGAAGATCTCGGCCTTGGTCTTGAACGAGGTGAGCAGCATCCAGGCCAGCGGGCTCACCCACAGCAGCAGCGCCGGCACCAGCAGCCAGTGCATCCAGCGCGAACGGGCAAAGGGTCGCAAGCTCGCCATGGTCAGCGCCCCAGGTAGTGCACGCGCCGGCCCAGCGTGAGGGCCACCACCGCAATCAATGCGCCCACCACCAGCAGCAGGATGTTGGCGATTGCCGAGGCGGTGCCGATGTCCTGGAACTGGAAGGCGTTCTGGTAGATGTAGAAGGTGAGCACGTTGGTGGCGTCGGCCGGGCCGCCCTGGGTCATGACGAACACGTAGTCGAAGATCTGGTACGAGTGCAGCACACCGATCACCACCACGAAGTACAGCGTGGGCGAGATCAGCGGCACCGTGATGTGCACCAGTTGCCGAAAGCCCGACACGCCGTCCAGGCGCGCGGCCTCGTACAGGTCGCGTGGTACCAGCTGCAGCGCCGCCAGCAGGATCAACATGAAGTAGCCGGCGTACTTCCAAATGCTCATGAAGATGATGGCCGGCAGCGCCCAGCGCGGGTCGTACAACCACTCCAGCTTGGGCAGCCCAAGCCAGGCCATCAGCGCGTTGATGGGGCCGTAGCCCGGTGCGTACAGGAACACCCACACCATGCCCGCCGCCACCGACGGAATCATCACCGGGTAGAAGAAGGTGGAGCGGTACAGCGCCGTGCCGCGCAGGCCGCGGTCCAGCGCCACCGCCAGCAGCAGCGCCAGGCCGATGGAGGTGGGCACCGTGACCACCATGTAGACCACCGTGTTGCGCAGCGACTGCCAGAACAGCTCGTCGTGCCACAGGCGCTGGTAGTTCTCCCAGCCGACGAAGTAGATGTCGGCGGAGCCGAGTTGCACGTCGAAGAACCCGTAGGCGGCCGAACGCAGGATGGGCCAGTAGGTGAACGCGGCCAGAAACACCAGCGAGGGCGCGAGCATCACCAGGGCGGTGAGCCACTCGCGCCGCTGCCGGCGCTTCAGCACGCGCTCTGGCGCACTGTCGACATCGACCATCGGCGGGTTCTTCACGGGCATGCTCAGCTGCGGCGACGCGACAGGCGACCGATCTCGATGTTGGCCTTGGTCGTGGCCTCACGCAGCGCGGCGTCGGGCTTGATCTCGCCCACCAGCGTGCGGTCGATGGCGCTTTGCAGGTAGCTGCGCACCTTGTGGTAACCCGGCACCTGCAGGAAGGCACCCGCCACCTCGGCCGTGACGAAGGCGGTGCGGGCCTCGGGCTGCTTGGCCACGTGCGCCTTCAGCACCGGCGATTCCCACGACGACTTGCGCGCCGCGAGGTAGCCGGTGTCGATGCACCACTGCGCCTGGTTGGCGGTGTTGGTCATCCAGCGCGCAAAGGTCCAGGCCGCGCGCTTGTGGGCGTCGGGCTGCTTCTTGGCGATGAGGATCGGGCCGCCGCCCATGGTGGAGCCGAGCATCTTGTTTTTGGGCATGGGCACCACGCCAACCGGGAAGGACGAGGACTTGAGGATGTTGGTCATCGAGCCGGTGGAGTGGTAGAGCATGGCGGTGCGACCGGCCATGAAGTCGTTGGCCGAGCTCTGCCAGGTGGAGGCTGCGGGCATGACGCCGGCCTTGACCATGCGCAGCCAGAACTCGAGCGCGTCCACGCTCTCGGGCGCGTCGAAGGCCACCTTGCCCTTGGTCCAGAACACCAGACCGTTCTGGCGCACGAAGCTCTCGAAGATCCAGTCGTGCCAGCCGCCGCCGATGGTCAGGCCCCACTGCGACGTGGCGTCGCCCTGGCGCACGGTGAGTGCCTTGGCCGCGGCTTCCAGCTCGCCCCAGTTGGTGGGGCCGGCCTTGAGACCGGCCTTCTCGAACGCGGCCTTGTTGTAGTAGACGACCGGCGTGCTGCACTGGAAGGGCAGGCCGTAGAGCTTGTTGTCGGACATGCAGGTGCCCAGGAAGCCGGGCAGGAAGTCCTGGAAGATGTCGTCGGCCTTGGCCAGCGCGGTCACGTCTTCGAGCGCGTCCATGCCCAGGAAGGTGGCCAGCATGGAGTTGATCGGCAGCCAGGTGGCGGGCGGGTCGCCCACGCCCAGGGCGGTCATCACCTTCTGTTCGGTGTTGTCGTAGCTGCCGGCGTAGATCGCCTCGACCTGGATGTCGCTGTGCGCGGCGTTGAAGCCCGCGATCATGGTCGAGACCAGGCGGTTGATGTCACCCGAGACGCCGACGGGGTACATGAAGGCCAGCTTGACTTGCTGCTGGCCACTGGCGAACAGGGGCATGCCACCCAGCATGGCGGCGGCGGACACGGCCGCGCCGCGCTGAAGAAACTGGCGGCGATGGCTGCCGGGGTTGGCTGCCGAGGCGGGCGGGAGGGGGCGGTGGGTCATGGCGTGGCTCCTTCAAAAGGTGGGAAGGTGAACAGGGATGGCACGGCGCATGCTCCGGCCGGTTCGTGACAAGCACATGAAAACCACATAAGCAAGTTCAATTCCACATCAAAACCAAACGACAAGTGGAAATCACCCTAGACTTTGCACACCATGCCCGAATCCCTGCTGATCGCCCAGATCTCCGACGCCCACGTCGGCACCGGCCCCGACTTCCTGGGAGGCCGCATGGACACGCGGGCCGCCCTGCAGCGCGCGGTGGCCCACGTGGCAGCCCTGGACCCGGCCCCCGACGCCGTGCTGTTCACCGGTGACCTCACCGAGCGCGGCACGGCCGCCGAATACGCCCAGGTGGCCGAGGCCCTGCACGCATTGCCCATGCCTGTGTATGCGGTGCCGGGCAACCACGATGACCCCAAGCTGGCGCGCGCCGCCCTGCCCCGGTGCATGCCGGTGGCCGCCGATGCCCCCGACGGTGCGTGTTGCTACCACCAGGCCCTGGGCCGCTTGCGCCTGGTGGCGCTGGACAGCGTGGTGCCGCGCCGGTCGCACGGTGCCTTGTTGCCGTCGCAACTCGACTGGCTGGCGACAACGCTGAACGCGCTGGCCGGTGACCCCGTGCTGCTCTTCATGCACCACCCACCCCTGCCCACCGGCCTGGCGGCCATGGACGCCTGCAGCCTGCTCGAAGGGGGCGATCGCCTGGCGGACCTGGTGCGCCGGCACGGCCGGGTGCAAGGCCTGTTGTGCGGCCACCTGCACCGCCCGGTGCAGATGCTGTTTGCGGGCGTGCCCCTGCACGTGGCGCCATCGGTGGCGCACCAGATCGACCTCGACCTGCGCCCCGAGGCGCCGCTGCGCGTCCGGCTGGAGCCGCCCAAGATCTCGCTGCACCGCTGGCGCGCCGACATCGGCCTGTGCACCCACCTCGACTACGTCGGCGCCTTCGGCGAGGCACTGGCTCTGTGATGCTGCCAAGTTCGCCCTTGCCGACGCTGGCGATGTTCGACCTTGACCACACGCTGCTCGACGGCGATGGCGACGACCTGTGGTGCCGCTTCATGCTGCGCCACGGTGTCGTCGACGCCAGTCTGGCCGAACGCAACGAGCACATGGGCGCCGAGTACCGCGCGGGCCGCGTCGGCGCCGAGGCCTTCTCCAATTTCTATGCGCAACTGCTTGCGGGCCACACGCCCGCGCACTGGACGCCCTGGCAAGACCGGTTTCTGGACGAGGTGATCCGCGCGCGGCTGCCGCTGGCGGCGCGCGCACTGGTGGCGTCGCACCGCGACGCGGGCCACACCCTGCTGCTGACCACCGCCAGCAACCGCGTCATTGCCGAACGCACGGCCAAGGAGCTGGGCTTTGCCCACTGGATCGCCACCGAGCTCGAACTGACGGGTGGTGTGTTCAGCGGCCGCATCGCCGGCCAGCCCAACATGCGCGAGGGCAAGCTGCACCACCTGCACCAGTGGCTGCGCGCGCAGGGGCTGGACGAGCGTGTGCTCAAGCAGGCCTGGTTCTACAGCGACTCGATCAACGACCTGCCCCTGCTGGCGAGTGTCGGCCACCCGGTGGCCACCAACCCCGACGCCGCCCTGCTGCAGCACGCCCACCAGCACCACTGGCGCGTGCTGCAAGTGCTGGGTGGACGATCCACCTGATCCTGTGCCAGGGGCGTCGGGCATTGCCGCGGTTTATTTATTGCTCATTCAGAAACAGTGAGTTTTCGCGGCGGTTGTTTATCTCTTGGCCTGCAACTTTCAGAATTCACCCCATGCCGAACACACAACGGCATCCGAAAGCCAAGTCAAGCCAACCGCTCAACCTCTGTTTCAAAGGAACCGCCATGAAAACCGCCCGTTTTGTTCTCCCCCTGGCCATCGCTCTGTCCGCTGGTGCCGCCTTCGCCCAAGGCCCGATCGAAGGCAACGAAGTGTTCAACTTCCAATCGACGCTGAGCCGTGCCGAAGTGCAAGCCCAGGCCGCACAGGCCTACCGCGACGGCGCCGTCGCCCGCGGCGAAATCGGTGAACTGCCCGACACCGCCGTGGCCAGCAACCTGAGCCGCGAACAAGTGCGCGCCGAAGCCGCCGTTGCGCTGCACCAGGGCCTGACCGCCCGCGGCGAACTGGCCACGACCGGCGTCTGATCCGCAGCGCGTCAATGACGAAGGGCCCCTCGGGGCCCTTTTTCTTTGGCTTCGGCGCTTGTCGGTGCCCTCGTTCAATCGGGGGCAAATTTCTCGAATATCGCCTTGATCTGCGCGTCGTTGGCGTTTGCAAATTGCTCGGCCTCGGTGGCGGCTGTCACCAGAACCCCTATCTGCTGTTCCAGGGGCAACACGATGTCATCAAACTGAATCCTTTGCAGCCGGGTTCGGGTCACCAGTTGACCTTGAGCATCCACCGATAGCCCGTTCTGCCGCGACAACCAATCGACAAGTTTGCGATAGGAGGCGAGGAGCTCGCGCTGTGCCGAAATAACGGGCTGCACGGTTTCCTGTGTCCGGCGGTAGCCGGTATCGAACTGGACCTGCGCCTTCGACTGCAAACGCTGAGGCAGCGTCCCCATGAGGGTCCGTGCCTCGACGCTGAGCTGCTCCAACATGGTCTCGCGCTGCGACAGTCGGGCTTCGTAGGCATTGATCACCTGCGTCGCCTCGGTGCGGCCAGCGCTTGTGAGAAGGTACTTGACGTCGAAGGAAAGCAACTTCTGATGCAACGCGAGTGTGACCGAATCGTGGTCGTCAAATCGTTGAATTGCCTTTCCGTACAGCACCTTCAGATCGCCTATGTATGCCTTGGCAAGCGCTTGTTCGTTGTAGGCAGATCCGCCACTGCTTGCCGCAGCTCCCAACACCAGCAAGCCCAATATCAGAACGCCGTTGGCCTTGGCTCGCTCGCTGCGCTTGCGCACGATCAACCAGACGATGCCACCGTAGATCATGACGGCGCCCACTACCGAGCCCAGGGCATAGGCAAACGATTCAAGCGCATCTCGGGCGAACAGCAGGCGAACGACAAAGGCAAGGGCCACCAACCCCCATCCCAGGCCAAACCGCAACGAATAGTCTTTAGGCGCGATCTCCTCTGTAGAGATGGATTCGGTGTTTTGCAAGCAGGACTCCTGATGTCAGCTCAATGGGTAAAGGTGTTCATTGCTGGACGGGTGCGGTCGCATAGGGTTGCCTCGAGGCCCTGACCACCAAAGCAGCCCGTTCATAGGCAGCAACCAGATCACCCAGCTCCTTTTTCTGTGCCGCGTTCTTGAACCGGATAGTTCCGTTTGGCTCGACCGCAACCGCTTGCTCGTCGAACCAGTAAATCAAGTATCGATGTGCCTGAATCAGTTCGAACTGTGGTCTCATGAAGCCGTCGAAGCGTTCATTGGCCCGCCGAAAGTTTTCCTTGCCTTCCAGCTCCATGGACTTGAGCAGTTCGCCATTGAGTTCGCGCTTCACGAGGTCGTGCAATTGCAGGTGGACCCGCAGAAACTGGTCGCGGCGCTGGCGCAGTGCTTCGTCATAGTCGTCCGCAAGCGCGTTGGCCTGCGTGCGGCCATCCACGGACAAAAGAAGTTCGCGCGGCATGTCCCGCATTCGTTCATAGCTCTTTTGCACCAGCTTTTCCTGCTGGGCGGCACGCTTCTCTCCGTCCTGAAAGATACGTTCGGACTGGCCGAGGAAGCTGTCTGGCGGTCGCCCGGGCTTGAACAACAGTGGGGCCAGATTGACCACTTGAGCCGCGCTCAGGCCCGCCAACAGCAGGCCGGCGAGGAATGCACCGGTGCTCTGTCCGCGCTGGGATGCGTCACGCACCACCAGTGCGGTGATACCTCCGACGATGGCGTACAGACCCAATGCGCCAGCAATGCCGCCGGCAGGGTCCAAGGGACCTTGCACCAGAACAAAAAGGCGTGCCAGCACGCTCAGGACCACCAGCGACCAACCCAATCGGGCAAGCAAAGTCCAGCGCGGCTTGGGTGAATCTTTCTCGGGCGACAGGAAACTGCCGTCCATCGCGATCTCCGATGCAGTTCATGGTTCTTGTTCGTCGCTGCATCGACCGGGCATTGCGCCCGGTCCCTCCATTGCACGCAGCGGCGCCAGTATGCACACCGTCAATGCAACATGCAACAAAATGCGTCAACCGCCCGGACAGCGATGCGCGGGGACTCTGGCGGCACACCGCTATTTCGCACGGTGGATGCGGCCGCTGCCGCTCACATCACCTATTCTGATCAAATAATGTCGCAAACTGCCCGCTAGGGCGCATGCGGTCTTCGCCAAGGTCGAAGGACATCGTACTCCGCCCAATGTCGAAAACTGCCGCCGCAGTCCGCGTGGCCTACCGCTGCGTTGCAGCAAATAGAGTCGAGAACTGCGCATCCTGGTGCGTTTCTTCGTCTAAGCAACATAGATCAGTAGACCGATCTTCTGCCGCCTTCGGGGGACCACACCCTCAGTTTTCGAGCGGAATGTTGGCCTTGCGGATGACGCCTCTGCCTCATCTGAGAATCCTCCCTCAAGAACTTGGTCCATTCTTCAGGACACTTGACTTGCACTCAATTCCCAACGCCACCAACTACGCGCGCAATTCGTCGGAGTAGATGGCGCGCACAACGAGGGCCAACGGCTTGGCGTGGACGTCCTCGGGCAACCCCTTCGGCCTCAAAAGACCGTCCCAGACAGGCACGACGAGTTTCGAGGAGTCTGCTTCTACAAACATCGAAACGCCGATGCATCGCGCCCGCGTTTCTAGAGTGACGCTGCTCAGCTTGGTCCGTCCCGCATAGACCAGTGCGTTTGCAATCTCCACCAAAGTCGCCATGATCTTGGCCTCTCCGCTGACAACGCTCCCAAGGCTGAAGCACCAGTGCCGACCACTCTACGGCTGGTTTGACGTGGAAGCACCCCCAGCCCCACCGCAGATTGAGAGCGACAAGACGGTGAGTGCGAATGCGGCATGGGCCACGGCGACCAGTTACTGGACCGTCGACTCGCTACTGACGCGGTGAGGTTTTTCGGGTTGGCCCGTCCTGATTCCGTAGGACATCGAATCGGCCATTGGTCTAGAGAATCTCTACGTGCGCTACAGAGCGTATCAACGACCAGGGAGAGACAAGAAATCCAACGGAGAAAAGTGCTTTCAACCTAAACGATATCGAGCGCAGCACTTGCGCCGAAAGCGCCCGCACCGCTGATTGAGTTCACCCATGCGGTGCTGAACACTCCCTTATGTAAGCCGCATCGATGACCGCGGTCGACTACCTGCGCATGGGATTCGACCTGCAGGATTCCAACATGCTGTGGCTTGGCAGACAGAAGCCAACGAGCGCATTGCAGTTGTGGTGCAGCCACCAGTTGGCCGAACACGTCTCCAACGAGGAGTACCGCGCCGTCTGCTACGCAGAGACGGGAATTCGAGAACGACTCTCCCTGCTGGCGGTGTTCCGCGATGGCTGCCGCGTAGCCGTGAACCTCTGCCGCAGCCTTTCCCACCCTGATTTCGACGGAAAAGACATCTCTGCGTTGACTCAGAAGGCACGACTTACCTGCAGCGCGGTAAGACGCCACATGCAAGTGGCGAGGCAGGAGAGAGCGACAGCCAAGCTCTCCAGGCACACCATGGCGGCTCTCTCGGGACGAGAGCGGCAAGTCATCACCCACGTGCTGGAAGGAATGACAATGCCTGAAGTGGCACGGCAACTGCCCACCGCGAAAAGCAGGCTCAGTCCGAGACGTTGCTCCAAGGCAAAGTGATTCTTGGGCAGTGAAGTCACTCAACGACGACAGGGTTCACGTGCACATGACCGATGTAAGACGCGCCGAGGACGTTCGTTCGTTCATCGAAGCCGCGCGCCAAGCCTGGGGCCGCATCGACGTATTGTTCAGCAACGCTGGCAATGCTGGCGTCGTGGCGCCGCTCGCGGAGTACCCGGAAGACGTGTTTGACAGCGTGATGGCTGTACACGTTCGCGGCGCGTTTCTGGTCTGCAAGTACGCTCTTCCGCACATGGCCGACTTCGGCAGCATCATCATCACGAGCAGTGTGGCAGGCGTCATTGGAGCTGAGGGCGTGTACGCCTACATCACTGCCAAGCATGCGCAGATTGGTCTGATGCGCTCCATCTCGAAGGAGGCAGGCCACCGGGGCATCCGAGTGAACACCCTTCACCCTGGACCGGTTTCCAATGACTTCCAGCTCGGCATAGAGCGGCAGATTTCGCAGGCCATCCAACGAGATGCCGCAACCATGTTTGACGAGTAGATTTCGCTGGGACGCCATGCCACTCCTCCGGAAATCGCACGTTCGGCGTTGTATCTGGCGTCGGACATGAGCTCCTTCACTACCGGAAGTCTCCTGATGGTCGATGGCGGCCTGAGCACCTAGATGTACGTGAGACAGGCACGCGACTTTACGAACGTTCAACAGGTAGGCGTCTGGTGCGCTGCTGACGCCTCCAGGGGTACTAGACAATTCGGCCCAAGTGTCGCTATGCTTCGGCTCAAGCCGTTCCGCCGGCTTGCCCGCCCACGAGGCGAAGTCGTACTGACAGCGCGAGTTTCAAGACGAGTCCTGCCTTGACCTTCCAATGGTCGCCGCTGGCTCGGTGTGTGGGCGCATCGGACTTGCCGCGACCGCGGAGTCAAGTCATGGCTACATCTTTCTCTCCCTTGCAGCTCGAGCGCTTCCGCCGCGAAGCGAAGAAGCTCGGCCGCGCACTCTCCATCTGCCACAGCGAAGCCCTGGACCGCATTGCGGTGCAGAACGGCTTCACCAACTGGTCGCTGCTGTCGAAGCACAGCGATAGCTCGTCGCAGGCTGTCGCGGACGCGCCGAAGCCGTTGCGCCCATCCGGTCCGTACCGCTACTACCTGCACGGAGACGTTGTGGAAGACGACCCTACGAAGTGCTATTGCGCCCGTTGTGACGTCTTTTGGCCACTGGACCACCTGGTGCCCACCAGCTATCACACCGACGGCAAGGACGGCGAGCGCTTCCTCTCCAGCCTTGCTCAATGGAACACCTTGCCGGCCGAGGAGCGCGGCCGGAAGTACCGCCCTGACGGTGCCCCGAACGTGCTGGAGACGCCTTTGCGTGCAACACAGGTCGCAAAAGAGGCTGCGCGCGCTCCATTCCATCGCTGGCTCGAAGGCCAGCGAGGTCGCAGTGACCCAATTGGTGATGTCGCTGGCGACATCCAGCGTGACAAATCCTTCCCTATCGGGGCTTCTACCTGGCGCGAGGTGGAAGACTACTTTGCGGGCTACGGCTCACACGTCGTTCGCGCCGCGCGTCAGGCCTGGCGCGAGTTTGAGGGCGGGGAGTTGCGCCATCGCACACTGGCTGAGGCATTGGCCGCAGAGCTCAAGCTGACTGTGGCCGAAGCGCACGAGCTGACCGATGCAGAGGCGATGGAACTGACGAACCACAGTGGGGACGTGCGCACGGGATTCGAGTTCGACTTCACCAACTACGCGTCTCCGAAGCTTGCGGCCAAACTGATGAAGAAGCGCGGTACGCTCAAGCTGACCGTTGACGAGTGGTTCTTCGACGACATCCGCGGTGCGGACTTTCCCAACTGAGAACCTGCGGCCGCCGAAGACCTAAGTCTTTGCGGCCGCAAGGCGCACTTGGCCCGCTCGACCTCGGGCTCGGTACGCCCCGCTTTTGCGGCAGGGTCTGGGTCAATCGACTGTGGCATTCGACTTCTTTACGCGCTTCAGGGCTGGCTGATCACGGTCAATGGTTCCGAACATCGGATCAAGACTTCCCCCTCGCGCCGCCCTTTTCCGGCGCAGCCGGTCGAATGCCATGGGCCAGCAGGCCGATGAATATGTCGGCGACCTGATCCCCACGCAGACGACCTTCTGCGTGGAACCACTGGGAAATCCCGCCGACGGCTCCCATGAACCAGAAGACCGCCAGCTTGGCATCGCACGGTGCGATGGATCCATCCCGTATGCCTTCTTCGAACACCTGGCGCAACTCCAAATCGAACTTGCGGCGCCTCAAGGTGATCTTGCGCTGATCCGCCGCCGTCATCGCAGAGAAGTCGTGGAGGATGGCAGGGGCCCCCATCTCGTCGGTCAGCAGAGAGATGTAGTTCTTGATGAAGGTAGTGACGCGCCCATACCCGGTTCCCTCTGATGCAATGGCGTCTTTCAGCACCTGGTCACCAAGCCTCATCGACAGTTCGTGGCACTCGTAGATCAGCTCCTGCTTGTTCTTGAAGTAGTAATAGAGAGCGGGCTTGGTGACATTGAGCGCGGCGGCAATCTCGTCCAGGGACACGTTCTTGTACCCATGGCGGCCAAAGGTGCGAGAAGCCTCGGCAATGACCGCCTGCTTCTTGAGCTGGTACTGCTCATCCGCGCCACCCACCGCGTTGTTCCACTTAACGCCCTTGCCTGGACGTCTGGCGGCGTTGCCGCGGGGTCTCGACTTAGGCTTGGCGTCAATCTGCGTGCTCATTCTTGCAGTGTCCTCTGCGCGTTAACCCGGATGCAGGCTGGGCTTCGATGATATCGGACAGGCTAATCGCAGCTTCAAGTCGCAAGCCCGAGTCATCCTGCCAAGATCTGGCGCGCAATAATCAGCCTCTGGATGTGGCTGGTGCCTTCGTAGATCTTCGTCACCCGCACGTCGCGGTAATAGCGCTCGACGGGGAAGTCATTCACGTAGCCGTAGCCGCCATGGACCTGCAGCGCAGCCGAACAGACCTTCTCTGCCATTTCGCTGGCAAATAGCTTGGCCATCGCAGCCTCTTTGATGGACGGCAGTTTCGCATCCGTCAGGCGCGCGGCGTACAGCATGAACTGGCGGGCCACGTCCACCTGCGTGGCCATCTCCGCCAGGTCAAAGCTCACGGCCTGCAGTTCGGCGATCGGTTTGCCATAGGCCTCCCGCTCCTTCGCGTAGTGGATCGCGGCCTCCAAAGCAGCACGGGCAATGCCGATGGACAGCGCTGCGATCGCGATGCGGCCATCCGACAGCAAGGAGAGCGCCTTGCCATAGCCACGCCCTTCCTCGCCAACCATGTTCTTCGCTGGCACACGCAGGTTGTCCAACTGGATCTGGGCGGTGTGAGCCGTGTGCTGACCCAGCTTGTTCTCGATTCGAAGGCACTGGTACCCCGGTTCCTTCGGATCCGCGATGAAGAGGCTGAAGCGGTCGCGGGAGCCCGGATCGCCCGTGGCGGCGACCACCAGTGCGAAGCCGGCCTCGCTGCCGTTTGAGATCCATTGCTTGCTCCCATTGAGCACATAGCTGTTGCCCTCGCGCCGGGCCGTGGTGCGGATGGCGGCGGTGTCCGATCCAGCTTGGGGTTCGGACAGCAGGAAGGCCCCGATACGTTGCGCACTGGCCAGCTCGGGCAGAAAGGAGTTCATCTGCTCCTCGGTGCCAAACGACCGCAGCACGTGCGCGGCCGAGTTGTGCACATGCATCATGGTGGCAAAGCCGCCATCGGCTGCGGCGAATTCCTCAATAGCCAGGCAGTACTCCACGAACGACAGCCCAGATCCGCCGTAGGCCTGGGGCGCCAGCATTCCCATGAAGCCGAGTTCAGCCACCGCCCGGATTTCATCGTGAGGCCAGGCGCTGCTGCGGTCGCGCTCGGCAGCGGTGCTGGCCACCACCTCGTTGGCCACGCGGCGGGCCGACTCCCGGATCATCACTTCCTGTTCGCTCAAAAACGCATTCGACACGCTGCTCATTGCTCATCCTTGAATTTTGTCTGTCGGTTCCGACGGGCCATGCCCTCAGCCCAACCACCGCTTGCGGCGGCGATAGTGCTTCATGTCCCTGAAGCTCTTGCGTTCACCTTCCACCGTCAGGCCCAGGTAGAACTCGCGCACGTCCTCGTTGCTCCGCAGGCTGGTCGACGGGCCTTCGAGCACGACGCGGCCACCCTCCATCACATAGCCGTAGTCGGCCAGCTCCAGCGCGACGCGCGTGTTCTGCTCGACGATCAGCAGCGTCAGGCCGCTGGCCTTGAGCTCGGACAGCAGGCCGTAGACCTCCTCCACCATGAGCGGGGCCAGGCCCAGCGAGGGTTCATCGATCATGACCAGCTTGGGCTTGGCCATGAGGGCACGCCCGATCACCAGCAACTGCTGCTCGCCCCCGGACAGGTAGCCCGCCGTGCGGTGACGCAGGGCGGCAAGCCGCTTGATGCGACCATATACCTCGTCCAGCAGGGCCCTGGCATCGCGCCCGGAGCCCATGTGTCCGCCGACCACCAGGTTCTGCTCCACCGTCATATGCCGCAGCACCTTGCGGCCCTCCATCACGTGCACCATGCCTCGACGGACTTGGTCGGCCGGATTGCCCCCCGCGATGTCGATACCATCGAAACTGATGGTGCCGGCCGTCACACGGCCGTCTTCCGTTTTGATCAGGTTCGATATGGCCTTCAACGTGGTGCTCTTGCCGGCACCGTTCGCCCCCAGGAGGGTCACGCATTGCCCGGCAGGCACTTTGGCCGAAATGCCTTTGACCGCGAGAATGACATCGCTGTACAGGACCTCGACGTTGTTCAGTTCAAGCACAGGGGACTCCATTGGAGTGGGCCTGGATCGGAATCGATCCGGATCCAGGCCAGGGTTCATTTACCACTTGTTCAGCACGGGCATGGGAACGTTCTGCTCCAGCAGCTTGTACTTGCCCTTTTCGACCGTGCCGATGTTCACGGCCAGGCCTTCGGTGGGGAAGGGCGCGTCCTTGCCATACTGGAGGTCGGGCAGCACGCCGAAGCTGCGTTCACTCGGCATCGGCGTGGTCAGCAGCGCCGCGCGCACGTCTTCGCCCTTGACGCCCTTGGCACCTTTGGTCTTGATCGCCTGCTCGACGGCACGGGCCACGATCAGTCCCTGGCTCATGCCCATGATGCAGGCCGAGGTGTAGCTGACCTGCGCCTTGTACTTGGTGCGCAACTGCTCGAAGTAGGCGCGTGCCGGAGTGGGATCGTCCGTGGACATGGCCATGCCGTAGACCTCGAAGTTGCCCTCCATCTGCTCCAGCCCGCCCAGGGCCTTGCCCGAGGAAACCAGGCCGTTGTGGGCCGACATGACGATGGGGATGTTGGTCTTGCCCAGGCTCTGAAGTGCACGGCGGGTCGCCACCACGGAGGCCGTGTTGTTGAAGACCTGGAGCACGGTCGCGCCCTTGCGGACCAAGCGGTTCACCTGCTGGGTGAGGTCAGTCGGCTGGGCTTCGGTGTAGACCGTCTCCACGACCTCCAGGATCTTGGGGTTGTCCTTCGCGAACTTCTCGGTGCCCTTGTGGATGTCCACGTAGGCCGGGGAAACCTCGGACGAGATCACGCCGACCTTGATCGGCGCCGTGGAACCCGATTTTTTCTGCAGCCAGGTGTAGAAGGCCGCCACTTCGTGCGGGTAGGTGGCGCGTGCGTTGAACACCCAGCTGTCGCTCTTCCAGGCGAAGCCATAGCCGGCGGTGGCCAGGATCTGAGGCACCTTGTCGTTGGGCAGGCGCTGCTGCAGTGCCGCCGCGTCCGAGCCGCCGATGCCCAGGATCGCCACGGGGTCGAGTTCCGATTTGATGCCGGGCCACAGGCTGGCCACCTGCGCGACATCGTAGCGCGTGTCGTACTCCTTGATGCGAAGCGCCACGCCCTGGGCCTTGCCCACCTCTTCGCTCCACCAGTCCAGAACGCCCTTGCGGCAGCCCGTCATGTCCTTCATGACATCGGCATAGGGCCCCGTGAAGTCGGCCAGGCCGGCGATGTTGTACGTGGTCTGCGCCTGGGCCGTGCCCGCCAGACCGAACACACCCGCGGCCAAGGCGCCGTATTGCGCCAGACGCGCGAGGGCCGACAGACATCCATTGTTTGTATTCACACAAGTCTCCTGATTTTGATCACGCTGTCCAACACGAATCGACCGTCCTCCAGCGCAGCGGACGGCCGCGAAGATCCGGCATCAGTAGGGGTAGGGCCACATCCGGTAGGAACGCTTGAGGATGTTCCAGCGGTGCATCAATCCACGCGGCTCGAAAATCAGGAAGCCGGCGATGATGCCGCCCAGGAAAATGTTCATCGCGGCGAAGACCACGTCGCCGCTCAGGAAGGAGAAGCTCTCGACCAGCGAAGGGCCCACGCTGGTGAAGGATTCCTGCGCAAGCCGGATGACGAACACGCCAATCAATGCGCCCGTCACCGAGCCCATGCCGCCCACGATGATCATGGCGATGAACCAGATGGAGTGGATCAGGGTGAACTGGTCGATCGAGACGAAGCGCACGTAGTACGCCCACAGCCCTCCCCCGATGCCCGCGTAGAACGCACCCAGCAGGAAGGCCAGTGCCTTGGTGCGCACCACGTTGATGCCCATCATGCCGGAGGCGACATCGTCATCGCGAACGGCGGCGAAGATCCGACCGTGCCGGCTGCGGGCCACGCCGTAGGCGCCGGCGATCATGATGCAGGCGACCACCAGGCACAGGTAGTAGACGCCGGTGTCGGTGTCGAGCACCAGGCCGAACAGCCGGGCCGCTTCGACCGTGATGCCGTTGGAGCCTCCCAGCCAGGCCGCGGGCATGTTCAGCACCATGAAATGGAACAGGATCTGTGCCGCGATCGTCGTCAGGGCCAGGTAGAAGCCCTTGATGCGCACGGCGGCCAAGCCGAACACCAGGCCGAACAGAGCCGCGCACACACCGCCCGCCGGCAGCGCGAGCCAGAACGGCAGGCCGCCCTTGGTTGCCAGCAGCGCGGTGGCGTACGCGCCCACTCCCATGAAGGCCGCCTGGCCCATGTTGATCTGGCCGGCCAGGCCGGTGTTGATCTGCAGGCCGATCACCACCACGGCGGTGATCAGCATCGACGTCATCACCGCCACCGCGCGGGCGTCGGCGACGAAGGGCAGCGAGAACATGGCCAGCACGAACAGGACCAGTGTCACGGCCTGGCGGCGCGTGCGCACCAGCGCTTGGTCCTGGGTAAACGAGGTCGCGAAGACGCCTGCGGGATCCATGCTCATACCCTCTCAATGGTTTTCCAGCCGAACAGGCCGGTGGGACGGATCAACAACATCAGCAGCATGATGATGAAAGGGAAGACCGAGCCCAGCGCCCCGCCCACCAGGGGATCGAGGTAGGCCGATGCCAGCCCCTGGATGACGCCGACCAGAATGCCGGCCAGCAGCAGCCCGGCCAGCGACTCCAGGCCCGCCAGCAAGGCCACCGGCAGCGCCGCCAGCCCGATGTCGGAGCTCATCATGTTGATGGAGCGGCCGCTCAGGTGGACCATGGCGCCCAGCGTCGAGAGCGCGGCGCCCAGCATCCAGGCGAAGGCGATCGAGCGCTGCACCGAGATACCCATGGACATGGCCACCTGGTGGTCTTCGGCCACGGCCGTCATCGTCAAGCCCATGCGGGTCCGGTTGAAGAACCAGGACAGGCCAAAGCCGAAGGCGATAGTCAGCAGGCCGCCGTACAGCAGCGAGCGGGAGATGACCACGTCACCCAGGATGATGGGTTCGATCGGAAAGATGATCGGGAACGCGCGCACCTGGGGGCCAAAGAACACCAGCACGATGCCGCGGATCAGGATCAGCAGCCCGATGGTCACCATCACCATCGAGAAGACGGATTCGCCCACGAGGCGAGCGAAGAAGATCCGCTCGATCATCAGCCCGAAGATCGCCGCGCTCGCGAAGGCCACGGGCAGACCAAGCCACATCGGCATGCCCATCTGGATGATGGTCCACCACACCATGTAACCACCGAAGACGACCAGCTCTCCCTGCGCGAAGTTGAACACCTTGGACGCGCGGTAGATCACCACGAAGCCCATGGCCATCAGGGCGTAGAGAAGACCGGTCAATGCCCCGTTGATGAGGTAGTTCAGAAAATCGCTCATGCAGGCCTCCTGCGCTGGGGTTCGGTCGAGGTGTTTGCACCGGATCCGTCGGCATCGTGAATGAACACGTTCGCGTTGAAGTTGCTCCGGCGTCCGTCCTGGTAGGTCACGGGGATGTCGATCCGCACCTCACGGGAGCCGTCGTACAGGCCCTGGATCAGGGCGCCGTAGCGCTCCTCCAGGAACTCGCGCCGCAGCTTGCGCGAACGCGTCAGCTCGCCTTCGTCGGGATCAAGTTCCTTGGGGAAGTTGGCGAATCGCTTCACCCGCGCATGCGCAGGCAGGAACTGGTTGACACGCGCGATTTCCTGGCTGATCAGGGCCGCGATCTCGGGCCGCTGCGACAGATCGGTGAAGGTCGAGAAACCGATGCGCTTGTCTTCGGCCCAGCGCGACAGCACGGCCATGTCGATGTTGATGAGCGCGGCCACGAAATCGCGCTGCTCATCGCCCACGGTCATGATGTCCTTGATGAAGGGGCTGAAGCGAAGGCGCGTCTCGACGAATTGGGGCGGAAAGGTGTCACCGCTGCGCAGCCGCTTCAGGTCGGACAGCCGCTCCAGAAAGACCAGCTCTCCTCGCTCGGTCCTGGTCACGGCATCGCCGGTGTGGAACCAGCCGGCCTTGACCTTGGACTCGACCGAGCCCTCCCGTCGGTAGTAGCCCAGAAAGGGACTCCCACCCCGGATCTGGAGCTCGCCGTCGGAGCTCACCCGCCATTCGAGCGGTGCGCCCGCCTGCGGGTGCGCCTGCATCCAGTGCCCTACGGTTTCCAGATCGAAGCGCTCGCCCTGGTGGCAGGTGAGCAGGCCAGTTTCGGTGGAGCCGTAGATGTTCCGCAGCGGCACGCCCATGGCGTGGAACATGCGAAACACGTCGGGCGCCATGGTGGCCCCCCCGCAACTGGCGATTCGCAACCGGGTCAGGCCCAGTTGGTCGCGCAACGGCCGCAGGACCAGGGCTTCGGCCAGGGGGAACTGCAGGCGATCCAGCCAGCCGACCGGCTTGCCATCCAGGCGGCCGACGTGGAAGGCATGCCCCACCTTCAAGCCCCATTCGTACACGGCACGCCGCACCGGCCCGGCGTCCAGCATGTGAGCCTGCACCGACGAGGCCATGCTTTCCCATTGGCGCGGGGCGAAGGTCATGGCCTCGACCGCCAGTTCCCGGATGTTGGCCAGCACCTGCTCGGGGCTTTCCGGGAAGTTGACCACCATGGGCAAGCCCAGGCCCATGGAAATCCCGTTGATCTGCTCAGTGGCCCAGGCCGGCGCGATGTAGCTCAGGTACTCCATGCCCGGCTGGGCATCGGTGGCCTGGATCAGGCGCTGCGCGTTGTCGATCAGGAAGCGGTGCGTGAGCACCACCCCCTTGGGTTTGCCGGTGGTGCCCGAGGTGTAGGACAACACCGCCACATCGTCGGGCGTGCCCTGCGCCACCAGCGAGCGGTACAATTCAGGGGCCTGCGCATCCAGCTCGCGCCCTTGCTGCTGCACCGCCCCGAAGGTGCTAAGGACGGGGTCCTTGTAGGACCACATGCCCGTGTCGTCCCAGTACACGATGTGGCGCAGCAGCCCCAGTCCGTCCTTGACCTCCAGGCCCTTGTCCACCTGTTCCTGGTCCTGAGCGAACAGGCAGACCGTCTCACTGTCTTCCAGCAGGTACCGGACTTCCTCCGCCGTCAGGTCTGGATACAGCGAGACCACCTTGCAGCCCAGCGCGTGCGCCGCGAATTCGGCCCAGTAGTGCTGCGGCTCGTTCTCGCCCATGATGGCCACGGTGGCGCCGCGCTGCACGCCCATGCGGTGCAGCCCCAGGGTCAGCTCCAGCACATGGCGCTGCACCGCCGAGAAGCTGTACTCGCGCCAGATGCCGCGCTGCTTGTGGCGTTGGGACAGCCGATCGGGCGTGGCCTGCGCACGGCGCTGCAACAGCTGCGGCAGGGTTTCGATCTGGAGCTTCATGGCCCGTCCTCCCCGAGATAGGCCTTCATGACGGCAGGATCGGCCTGGATCTCCTTGGGGGTTCCTTCGGCGATCTTGCGGCCGAAGTCGAGCACCGCAATGCGGTCGGCCAGGTCCATCACCACGCCCATGTCGTGCTCCACCAGTACGACCGGAATGCGTTTGGCCTCGCGCACGTCTAGGATGAAGCGCGCCAGGTCCTCTTTTTCCTCCGCGTTCATGCCCGCCATGGGCTCGTCCATCAAGAGGATGCGAGGATCCTGAGCCAGCGCCCGGCCCAGGTCGACGCGCTTGCGAAGGCCATAGCCGAGGCTGCCCACCGGGGCATGGCGGATGGCCTCGATTTCCAGGAACTCGATGATTTCCTCCACCACTTCCCGATGGGCCACCTCTTCGCGCCGGGCCGCGCCAAAGTAGAAGAACGACTGCGCCAGGTTCGTGCGCATGTGCAGGTGGCGGCCCACCATCAGGTTCTCGACCACCGTCATGCCCGAGAAGATGTGCGTGCCCTGGAAGGTCCTGGCCAGGCCCTGGCCCGCAACCTCGTGCACCGCCATCTGGCGCACGCTGCGCCCGCCGAGCGTGATGTCACCTTTCTTGGGGCGGTAGAAGCCGCTCAGGCAGTTCATGAGCGAGGACTTGCCCGCGCCGTTCGGGCCGATGATGGCCAGCAACTCGTCCTTGCGCACGTCGATGGACACGTCGTTGAGCGCGACGATGCCACCGAACTGCAGCAGCAGGTTGCGGGCCGAGAGCACGACGTCGTCGTGGTGGGCAGGGTGGGCGGCCGTCATGCCGAATGACCTTTGCCAGGTTGGATCATGTCCATCGGGTCTCCTTGTTCAGGTCGTGGCGCGCTTGCACGATGGGCATCAGAGCCGGGCCCCGCCGTCGATGCTTAGCGTGGTGGCATTCAGGTAGGCGTTCTCCACCACGTGGCAAACCAGGGCCGAGAACTCCGGCGCCTGCCCCATGCGGTTCGGGAACAGGATCACGTTGTCGATGATGTTTTGCGCCACCTTGGCCGGCATGCCGGCCGACATGCCGGTCTCGAACAGGCCGGGCGCTAGCGCGACGACGCGCACCCCGTGCGACGCCAGGTCGCGTGCCACCGGTAGCGTCAGACCCATGACAGCGGCCTTGCTCGCGCTATAGGCGGCCTGCCCCATCTGCCCCTGCCAGGCCGCGCCGGACGATGTGTTGACGATCACGCCACGCTCTCCATCCTCGTTGGGCTCGTTGGCCGCCATCGCACGTGCGGCGTGCCGGATGACGTTGAAGGTGCCGGTGAGGTTGACGCCGATCACTCGGTTCCAGAGATCCAGCGGAAAGAGCTCACCCTTGGACAAGGTCTTGCACGGCCCCAGGATGCCCGCGCAGTTCACGGCCACGTGCAAGCCACCGAAGGTGTCGACCGCAAACGCCACGGCGGCCGCCACACTGGCGTCGTCGGCCACATCCACTTTCAGGGTGTGCACGCGCTCGCCCAGCGGGGCCATCTCGCGTACCAGGCGTTCTTCGTCCAGATCGACGGCCACCACTTGGGCGCCTGCTTCGACCAGGGCTTTGCAAGTCGCCAGGCCGAGGCCTGATCCCGCGCCGGTCACCAGCGCTACCGTGTTCTTGATGTCCATGTTGCTTGTCGCTTTGGGTAGGGCGCTCAACGCGCCAGGATGGTGATGCAGGCCACGGCTTCCTCGATGCCCTCGAGGCCCCCGCCGTTTTCTGCCAGGGCGATGCGCGCGCCTTCTACCTGCCGGGTACCGGCTTCCGCGCGCAGTTGAGTCACCAGCTCGTGCACCTGTGCCAGCCCCGTCGCGCCGACCGGATGCCCCTTGGACTCCAGGCCGCCAGAGGGGTTGATGGGAATGCGCCCACCGATGCGGGTGTCGCCCCGCTCGGCGATCACACCGCCCTGGCCGAACTCGCAGAAGCCCAGGTTTTCGGACTGGATGATTTCGCCCATGGCCGTGGCATCGTGGACTTCGGCCACGGAGATGTCGTCCGGCCCCACACCGGCCAGTTCGTACGCCCGGCGGGCCGCCAGTGCGGTGCAATGGCTGGCATGGTCGTCCTCGCTGCGGTCCGAGCCGCTTTGAACGAGGGCTGCCAGCACCCGGATCGCCCGGCGCGTGTCGATGCCCAGCCGCTGGAGCGCGGACCGGCTACACACGATGACCGCAGCGGCGCCATCCGACACCGGCGAGCACATCGGCAGCGTCAAAGGGTAGGTGATGGGCGGGGCGCCCAGCACGTCTTCGATGCTGTAGGCCACTTGGTACTGCGACAGCGGGTTGTGCACCGAATGCGCGTGGTTCTTGGCCGAGACGGCCGCCAGCTGGCGCTGCGTAGTGCCGAAGCTGCGCATGTGGGAACGGGCGAAGGCCGCGTACACATCCATGAACACGCTGTAGGGCTTGGGCGAAGTGGAGCCCTCCGGCACCACCACGTCGCGCCCGAGCAGCATCAGGTTTTCGCGAATCTCGCCTGCCCTCGACAGATCCCAGGCGCTGTCGAAGACCGAGAACATCTTCTGCTTGTCCGCGGTGAACATCTTCTCCGAACCGATGGCCAGAGCCACCTCGCCGGCACCGGAGCGGACGTGGTTGCACGCCAGCACGAACGCGGACGAGCCGCTGGCGCAGGCGTTTTCTACGTTGACCACCGGAATGCGGCCGATCCCCATGGCACGCAGGGCGATCTGCCCGCGGATCATGTGCTGACCATCCATGTGGCCCTGCGAGGTGTTGCCGAAGAAGGCTGCCTGCAAGTCCTCCCGCCGGATCCCGGCGTCCAGCAACGCCGCCTCAGTGGCCTCGCGCGTCAGCTGCTTGATGTCCTTGTTCAGATGCCGGCCAAACGGGGTCATCCCCACACCAACGACGTAGATGTCTTCCAACGCGCTTCTCCTGTACTGGATCGATGGTTGGCGCCGCATCAGCGCCAATCTACTATAAATAAAAGTGATTTACTATATAGTCAAATTCACGCAAGCCGCCTAGGGAAATCCCGAGGCTGATCAGGCCCTGGTGGCGCGGTCCGCCAGCGCGGCGAAGCGCAGCCCTCTGACGGTCTCGACATCGCCCGCCGGTGTCACGTGGTAGAGGCCACGCGCCACGTTGTGAGGGTGCCTGGCCGCCTCGGCCATGTTCAAGACCGGCGCGTAGCAGGCGTCTGTGCCTTCCAGCAACTGCGTCCAGTGCGCACTGGGCCGCGATGCAAAGAGCGCCGCCATGCGCGCCTTCAATGCAGGCCAAGCGGACCGGTCCATCTGCTCGGACAGCACCACGTCGCTCAGCCCGAGCCGCTCCAGCAGCAGTGCGTAGAACGGTGGCTCGATCGCTCCCACGGTGACGTAGCGACCATCGGCGCAGAGGTAGCGGTCGTAGAAGGGCGAGTCATGGAACACACTCGGCACGCCTGCATCGAAGCCGCCCGCGGCGCTGACGAGCTGTACCAGCGGCGACAGCATGGCCAGCACATCCACGATGGCGCCATCCACCACGCAGCCCTGCCCGCTCGTCCTGGCGGCCAGCAGGCCCGACACCATGCCCAGCGAGAAGCCCAGTGCGCCCGCCGCATCGCCGAGCACCGTGGGAGGCAATATGGGCGGGTGGCCGGGGCGCTCCGTCAGCGCCATCAGGCCCGTGAGCGCCACGTAGTTCATGTCGTGGCCGGCGGCCTGGGCCAGCGGTCCGTCCTGTCCCCAGCCGGTCATGCGCCCATATACCAGGCGCGGGTTCAAGCGCCCGCAGACGCCGGGCCCCAGGCCTAGGCGTTCCATGACACCCGGCCGGTTGCCCTCGATCAAGCCATCGCTGGCCGCGACGATCTCCAACGCGCGGTCCCTGTCGTTTTCCTGCTTCAGGTTCAGAACCACCCGACGCTTGCCACGCGACAGCAAGCCGTCCTCGCGCGGCGTCATGTCCTTCGGCAAAGCGCCAGGACCCGGACGAGCCACGACCGTGACATCCGCGCCCAGCTGCGCCAGAAACAGGCCGGCCAGCGGCCCCGGGCCGATGCCCTCGAACTCAACGATCCTGATCCCCTTCAGCGGAGATCCCTGCGATGCAATCGGTGGATTCATGTCGACCTTTCTGTTGATCATTTTTACTGTAAAGTAAATTGAACGACCATGCAGTAATGGAATCCCCTGAGAGCCAAACCGACCCTTGAATCGCAGAATCCGCCCATGAAGAACCAAGCCCAGGAAATGGAAACGATGCCGCCCGCCGCTGTTGCCGCGGAAGTCCGCCAAGGTGCGATGTGGATCCGCCTGAACCGGCCGGACGCGATGAACGCCCTTACGCCCGAAGTGCTCGGCGGCCTCGATCAGGCCTTGAACGACGCCGAGAAGAACCCAGACGTGCGCGCGGTGGTTCTCACCGGCACGGGCCGGGCTTTTTGCGCCGGGGCCGACCTCAAGTACGTTCGGTCGCAATCGGATCTGGATCTGGACGGCCCGCGCCGCTTCCTCGACACCGTGCTGGCCACGATGAACCGGCTGGACAGTTTCCCCAAGCCGGTGATCGCCGCACTCAACGGGCTGGCCCTGGCGGGCGGCCTCGAGCTGGTGCTCTGCTGCGACCTGGTGCTCGCCGTTCGCGGCGCCAAGATCGGCGATGCCCACGCCAACTACGGTTTGCTGCCTGGTGGAGGGGGGTCGGTGCGCCTGCCCCGCATCATCGGGGCCACACGCGCCAAGTACCTGCTGTTCACCGGCGACTTCCTCACTGCGGAAGAACTGATGGAGGCCGGCCTGGTTAACCAGGTGGTGGCCCCTGGTGAACTGGAAACGGCCACCCAGGCGCTCGTGGACAAGATTGCCGCCAAGAGCCCGCTGGGCCTGAGGCGCATGAAAGCGCTGGTCGACGACGGCCTGCAACAACCCATCGAGACCGCGCTGCGCCTAGAGCTGCTCGCCTCGGAGGTGCATGCGCACAGCGCCGATCTGCGCGAGGGCTTGCTGGCCTTCGAAGAGAAGCGCTCACCGCGGTTCACCGGCCAGTAAGGGAGCGCCGGGCCATGACGCATTCCCTCCCATCCGATCGTCTCGGCGCGCTGCGCGCGGCGCAGCAGCACGCCTTCGAGCGGGCGCCCGCCATCCGCGAGATCTACGAGCGCGCGCGCATGACGCCACAGGACATCCGCAGCGCGGCGGACCTGGCGCGCCTGCCCGTCACGAGCAAGGACGCGCTACTGGAGCGCCAACGCCGGGCGCCGCCCTTTGGCGGCTTCCTGACAGTCGATGAAGCGGCGATCCAGCGCATCTTCGTGTCACCCGGCCCCATCTACGAACCCCAGTTGGTGGACGACCAGGACGGCCACGGTTTCGCCCACTGCTTCCAGCGCGCAGGCCTCGGCCCGCAGGACCGAGTGCTGAACACCTGGTCGTACCACCTGGTGCCCGCCGGCGTGCTGCTCGATCAGGGCATCGCCGCCACAGGCGCCACCGTCGTCCCCTGCGGCCCAGGTGGCGCCGAGCAGCAGGCCCAGCTGATCCTGGAACTGGGCATCACCTGCATCTGTGCCTCCACCGCCTTCTTTCTCACACTGATCCGGACCCTGGAGAACATGGGACACGCGCTGCCGTGCGCCTGGAAGCTCAAGTCGGCGTTCCTCGGCGGGGAGATGGGCGACTGGATGGGCAAGCGACGCGCGCTCGAGAGCCGGTACGGCATCAAGATCTTCTCCGCATACGCCACCGGTGACTTCGGCCTCATCGGCTACGAAGAAGCGGACGAGGAAGGCTACACCGTGCAACCGGAAAGGTTGGTCCAGATCTGCGACCCGCAAACCGGCGTTCCCCTGCCCTTGGGTGAAACCGGTGAAATCGTGGTCACCACCATGAACCGTGGCTGGCCACTCGTGCGGTTTGGCACCGGCGACGTGGCCAGCGGACGCGCCGCCTCAGCGGATGGTTTCGTCAGCCACATCAACCTTCTGGAAGGCCGGGTCGGACAGGGTGTAAAGGCCCGGGAAATCTTCATCTATCCGCGCAACGTCGAGGAGGTGTTGGCGCAGGTTCCGCCTATCCAGCGAGCTCAAGTGGTGGTCACGAGCCAGCAGCATCGCGAAACGATCACCTTGCGTGGCGTCTTGAACCCAGGCGGAGAGGCGGCAATGGCCGAGAAGGCTCTTCACGAGATCTTCAAGCAACGCACCCGTTTGAAGCTGGACGCTATCGAATGGATATCAGCCGACGATCTGGCCGTTGATGCCCCCTTGCTGGTCGATCGGAAGCACTCCTAGTGCGGGGATACAAGGAGTAAGCGATGTCCGTTTACACCGCGCCTTTGCGCGACATGCTGTTCACGATGAAAGAAGTGGGAGGCCTGGAGGCGATCTGCGCCCAGCCCGGCCATGAGGAGACCACGCCTGAATTGGTCGAGGCAATTTTGCGGGAGGCTGCCAACTATGCCGCTGGCGTGCTGGATCCGCTGAATCGTCCGGGCGACGTGCAGGGCGCGCGCTGGAACGATGGCGAGGTCACGTCTGCCGATGGATTTCGCGAAGCCTGGTCCAGCTTCTGCGAGAACGGCTGGATCGGCATGCCGGCCTCCACCGAATGGGGCGGCCAAGGCCTGCCGACGCTGGTGTCCACCGCCGTGCTGGAGATGTGGAAGTCGTCCAACCTGGCCTTCAGCCTCTGCCAGATGCTCACGCTCGGTGCCGTGGAGGCGATCGCCCACCACGGCAGCGGCGCCCTCAAGCAGCGCTTTCTCGAGCCGATGATCGCAGGTCGCTGGACCGGTACCATGAATCTCACCGAACCGCAGGCCGGATCCGATCTGGCCGCGCTGCGCAGCCGCGCCGTACCCGAGGGGGATCACTACCGCATCAGCGGCAACAAGATCTTCATCACCTGGGGAGAGCACGACATGGCCGAGAACATCGTGCACCTGGTGCTCGCTCGCCTGCCCGATGCGCCGCCGGGCGTCAAAGGCATCTCGCTGTTCCTGTGCCCGAAATTCCTGGTCAACGGCGACGGCTCCCTGGGTGAACGCAATGACCTTTCCTGCACTTCGATCGAGCACAAGCTGGGCATCCATGGCAGCCCCACGGCGTCCATGAGCTTCGGCGAGCGCGGGGGCGCCATCGGCTATCTCGTCGGTGAGCCGCACCAGGGGCTGGCCTGCATGTTCACGATGATGAACCACGCGCGGTTGAATGTGGGGCTGGAGGGCGTGGGCGTTTCCGAGCGCGCCTACCAGCATGCTCGGGCCTATGCGCTCGAGCGCGTGCAGGGCAAGCCGGCGCTGGCCGTCAGCGGCACCATCGCCGGCCACCCCGACGTGCGGCGCATGCTGATGGACATGAAGGCGCGAACCGAGGCGATGCGCGCGCTGGCCTATTTCTGCGCCGGCCAGATGGACCGTGCCGCCGGTCACCCCGACACCCAGGAGCGCGCGCAGGCACAGG
Source organism: Hydrogenophaga sp. (assembly GCF_019635465.1). GTDB lineage: Bacteria > Pseudomonadota > Gammaproteobacteria > Burkholderiales > Burkholderiaceae_C > Hydrogenophaga. The sequence continues at coordinate 46,040 of NZ_JAHBZK010000006.1, read as the reverse complement.
CCCTTGTCGGCCTGCTGACGCCAGTGGTCAAAGGCTGGTGCACTGACAGCGCGCAGGGCATCACCTCCGACGGCGTGCAGATCCATGGCGGCATGGGCTACGTCGAGGAAACCGGTGCTGCGCAGTACTTCCGCGACGCCCGCATCACGACGATCTATGAAGGCACCACGGGCATCCAGGCCAACGACCTGATTGGCCGCAAGCTGGCGCGCGAGGGTGGGCGCACGCTGAAGGCGTTACTGGCTCGTATCGACAGCGATGCGCGCCGGCTGATGGATGCGCGCGACCCGGAACTCGAGCCAATCGGGGATGCGCTGATGAAAACAGCTCATGCCCTGGAGGAAAGCGCTGATTGGCTGCTCGTCCACAGTGATGCGCAGTCGCAGGATTGTGCCGCAGGCGCAGTACCCTTCCTTCGACTGGCGGGCACCGTGATCGGGGGCTGGCTGTCGGCGCGCATGGCTGAGGCCGCGACGGCGCAACTGGCGGCGGGCGCTGGCGATGCGGGCTTCCTGAGTGCCAAGCGCATCACGGCCAGTCACTACGCGACGCACGTCCTAGTGGAGGCTTCCGCGCTGCGCGACATCGTGATCAATGGAGCGGCCAGCACGTTGGCATTGTCGGACGACCAGCTCTGAAAGATGAGCAGACGATGAACGATCAGAACGGCTACGACGTCCGAAGATCTGCAGACGGGTATGAACGCCTGCTTCTCGAAGACCATCACCGCAGCGGATATCGCTACGGCTGTAGTACTAATCGCGGTTCCAGGCGGCCATCAACATCGCGCCGACCTCGTCAGCACCAACATCTTTCTTTGCGAATGTGCGCCGCGCGGTAGTCCGGCCTGTCCGCGTGCCATCCTGAGTCACTTTCGGAGTGGCTGAGTCGATCAGAAGTCCACCCAGCAATACCCGGTAGAACTCCTGAAAGGCCTCCTCGATGGTCAGGTTGGCCTGGGCGAGGAAGGCCGGGCGGCGCAGCCTCAGCGCGGCGCCCAGGATGAGTTCGGACACCACCAACCCGTGGCAGGGCGCGAACACGCCCTGCTGCACTCCCTCGTCGATCAGTTGGGACAGCCTCATGGTGCGCGCCTGTTGGTAGCGGTCGAAGATGCTCCTGGCGGTCGCGGAGTATTCCAGATCCTTCAGGAACTGGACGCCGATCCGGCCGGCCGCCTGAACACCTACGTTGAGGTAGGCGGCGAGCGCCGCTGTCAGATCCTGCTCACGGCCGACCAGCGCTTCGCTCTGGCCCAGGATGCGGTTGAAGAAGTGCTCAGCCGCCGCGCAGAAGATCTCTTCCTTCGTCTGCGCAACGTCGTAGAGGCGCCGCCGCGAACAGTGCAGCCGTGCGGCGATCTCGCCCACCGTCAGGCCGTTGATGCCCTCCGCGAGCAGCAGATCGGTCAACGCATCCATGAAGTCGTCGTCGGTGAGATTCTTTCTCATAAGGGTTTTCACCAGTCAAATTCGGTACCAAATCATTTGACATGGTACCGATGAAGGGCATCTAATGGTACCAATTTATGCGAAATAGTACCCACTGAAAAGCATGCACAACGTCCTTCCCGCTGTTGCGGACAGCATGCGGATTGTGCGGTGCGCTTCGATTCAACGTACGTTTTGATGAATCAACCCGGAGGTATCGCAATGTCAGAACCCGTTCTCGTCGCCGGTGTCGGCATGACCCCTTTCAAGAAACCCGGAGACAACCTGCCGTATCCGGAAATGGCCGCGCAGGCGATCCGCCAGGCGCTGCAGGACGCCGGCCTCGCCTACTCCGACGTGCAGGACGTCTATGCGGGTTATGTCTATGGCGACTCGGCCAGCGGCCAGCGCGCTGTCTATGAAGTCGGCATGACCGGCGTGCCGGTGATCAACGTCAACAACAATTGCGCCTCCGGCTCCACTGCGCTGTACCTGGCGCGCAAGGCAGTGGCCAACGGCTCGGTCGACTGCGCCCTCGCGGTGGGCTTCGAGCAGATGCCTTCCGGTGCCCTGAAGAACTATTGGGATGACCGGCCCGACCCGCTTGATCGCTTCAACGGGGTCATGGACGAAGTGTTCGGCCATCCGGAGCTGCCCATGGCGATCCGCTACTTCGCCGCGGCGGGCCGCGAGCACATGGACCGGTACGGCACCTCGCTGGAAACCTTCGCCAAGATCCGCGCCAAGGCGAGCCGCCATGCCGCGCGCAATCCGCTGGCGCTGTTCCGCAAGGAGGTGACGGAGGAAGAAGTGATGGCTAGCTCGTCCCTGGTGCCCGGCACCATGACCCGCCTGATGGCCTGCCCGCCAACCTGCGGCGCCGCGGCGGCGGTATTTGTCAGCAAGAAGTTCGCGCAGAAGATGGGGCTGGGCACCAACGTCCAGGTGCTGGCGCAGTCGCTGGTGTCCGACCGTCCCGGCACGTTCGACGAGAAGTCGGGGATTTCCGTCGTGGGCTTCGACATGACGCGCGAGGCCGCCCACCAGGTCTACAAGGCGGCGGGCGTGGGGCCGCAGGACATCGACGTGTGCGAACTGCACGACTGCTTCGCGCAGAACGAGCTGCTCAGCTACGAGGGCTTGGGGTTCTGCCCCGTCGGAGAGGCCCAGGCCTTCGTCGAGGCCAACGGCAACACCTATGGCGGCGCGGTCGTCGTCAACCCCTCGGGCGGGTTGCTGTCCAAAGGCCATCCGCTGGGCGCGACCGGCCTGGCGCAGTGTTACGAGCTGACCCACCAGATCCGCGGTAGCGCCGAAGAACGCCAGGTTGAGGGTGCGCGATTCGCCCTGCAGCACAACGCGGGCCTGGGTGGCGTCACCGTGGTAACCCTGTACGGGCGCGCAGGCTGAGCGAGGCATCCGCTCGAACGTGCTGATGCCCGACCTGATGAATACGCCCATGGTTCGGCAACCTTCACTGGCCTTGGCGGACGGATATCAGGAGGCCTCGCTGGAAGAAACGCTGGCCAAGCGGGACCGGCAGCGTCCCATGGGCCGCATGGGAGAGGCATGGGACGTGGCCTACACGGCCCTGTGGCTGGCGAGTGACGAATCCAAGTACGTCACTTCCGCTGAAATCATGGTTGATGGCGGCATTTTCGCCGGCATCGGCTGACCTGGAATTCATGGTGACCAACGACAGGAGACAGATCATGGGTAGCGTTGCGAAATGGTTCAAGAAGAGCATGGTGGTCGCCGCGGCGGCGGCCATGGGGTTGGTGTCCAACGGGTACGCCCAGACCAAGCCGGAAAAGTTCAAGATCGGTGGCGTGCTGTCGCTGTCCGGCCCCTACGGGCTGCTGGGCGAGGACATGCGTCGAGGCGCGCAGGTCGCTGTCGAGGAGCGCGGTGGCAAGGTGCTGGGCGTCCCCATCGAAATCACCTGGGAGGACGATGAGACCAAGCCCCAGCCGGCCGTGCAGAAGGCCACCAAGCTGATCTCCGAGGGCTCGCACATGATCTTCGGCGCGCTCAGCTCCGCCTCCACGCTCGCCGTCATGAACCTGACCAAGCAGCGCAAGGTTCCCCACCTCGTCACCATTTCGGCGGACGACAAAATCACCGTGCCTGGCGGCTCCCGCTACACCTTCCGCACGTCGAACAACCTGGGCATGGAAAACCGCATGGCGCTGGTGTACATGCAGGACAAGAAGCTCAAGAAGATCTACGCCGTCACCGCCGATTACCAAGCCACCCGCGACGGCTATGAGTGGATCAAGAGCCAGGTCGGGTCCACCGGTGTACAGATCGTGGGCGAGGACTTTCCGCCCCTGGGCAACCGCGACTACTCGTCGATCGTGGACAAGATCGCCAAGTCCGACGCCGACGGCGTGCTGCTGATGCTGACGGGTTCGGACGTGGTCACCCTACTCAAACAGGCGGGCCAGGTGAACCTGGGCAAGAGCAAGGTGCTTTTCGGACCTGTGGTTGCCGATGAAACCATGGCAGCGGCCGCTGGGCCGGCCTCGCTGGGCGTCAATTCCGGCTTGCGCTATGACCACACCATCGACACCGCCGCCAACCGCAAGTTCGTCGAAGCCTACCGCAAGAAGTTCGGCGTCTCTCCCAGCATGACGGCCGGGGAAGCCTACGACGGCATGGCCTGGTGGCTGGACACGGTGGAAAAGACTGGCTCCTGGGACAAGGAAAAGTGGGTGGACGCCTTCGCCACCAGCGTCCGCGAGAACTCCGTGGAGGGCAAGAAGACCATGCGCGCCTGCGACCACCAGGCCTTGCAGCCGGGCTTCTGGGGCGAGGTGGTGCAGGGCACCCCGCCGGCCCCCCTCCTGACGATGAAAATCACCAAGGTCTTCCCCGAAGAGAAGCTGTTCGAGGCCTGCAAGAGCTGAGGGCTGTTGCGGGGCGCCGCCCCGGCCCCCCGCACTTGGTGAATCACTATGTCAACTATCGTGATTGGCTTGAGCCTGGGCATGCTGCTCTTCCTGTTGGCGGCGGGTCTGACGCTCATCTTCGGCATGCTGGGCGTGATCAACTTCGCCCACGGTGCCATCTACATGTTGGGCGCCTACGTCTCGTATGAAACGGGGCGGCGAACGGGCTCGTTTCTCATGGGGGTGCTGGCTGCCACGTTCTTCACCGCGCTGGCGGGCGCGGTGATCGAGAAGCTGACGCTGCGCCCGCTCTACGAGCGCCCGCACTTCTACCAGTTGATCCTGACCTTCGGTCTGATCCTGATCCTGAGCGACCTGGTGCGATTCGTCTGGGGTCCTGGCTACCAGGAAGTAGCGATTCCGCAGCTGTGGAACGGCACCGTGGACATGCTGGGCAGCACGATCCCGATGTACCGGCTGTTCGTGATCGGGTTCGGCGCACTTGTCTCGGCGGGCCTGTACCTGGTGCTGGAGAAAAGCACCTTCGGCATGCTCGTGCGGGCCGCCAGCAGCGACGCGGAAATGGTGCGCATCCTGGGCCTGCCGGTGGGCACGATCCGCATGGCGGTCTTCGCCACAGGTTGTGGCCTGTCGGGCTTGGCGGGCGCAATTGCTGCGCCGCTGTTCCCCATCGAATTGGGCATGGCGACCAACACCATCATCGACTGCTTCATCGTCGTGATCCTGGGCGGCCTCGGGAACATCCGGGGGGCGATTGCCGCGTCCATGCTGATCGGCATGGTGCGTGCGCTGGGCTATGTGTACCTGCCCGGCTGGGTGGACATCATGACCTTCGTGCTGCTGATTGGCACCCTTTTGACGCGGCCGCAGGGCCTGTTCTACCGGACGGCGAGGACGGCATGAAACTCACCAGATTCGACATCTGCTTTGGCCTGCTGCTGGCCGCGGCGGGCATCTTGCTGCCCTTCCTTCACCCAGGGGAGGCGCTGATCCAACTGGTCACCCTGGCGGCCATCTGGGCGATCTTCGCCGTCGGCTTTGACTTCGTCTTCGGCGCGCTGGGCATGGTGTCGTTCGGGCACGCCACCTTCCTCGGGGTGGGCGGCTATGCCGTGGCCCTGGCGACGCAGAAGTACGGGTTGCCCTTCTCCGCTGGCGTCGGCCTGGCCATCATCGTGGGGGCCGCGTTCGCCTTGCTGTTCAGCTTCTTTGCGCTGCGGGTGTCCGGCATTTTCTTCGCGCTGGTGACCCTGGCGTTGTCCCAGTTGATCTTCATCCTGGCGGACAGCAAGCTGCGCGGCTTCACCGGCGGGTCGGACGGCATCTCGGGCGTGGAGCGGCCGGGTTTCCTGGGCATCGACTTCTACGACCCCGTCCACTACTACTGGTTCGTGCTGGGCGTGTATGCCCTAGTCATGTTGGCGGTGATCTCGCTGCGCAGCTCGCCGTTCGGCCGCGTGATCGCGGCGATCCGCGGCAACGAGACCCGCGCCGACCAACTGGGCTTCAACGTCAATCGATACAAGCAGATCACCTTCGTGATCTCGGGTGGCCTGAGCGGCCTGGCGGGGGCTCTGCTGGCCTCGCTGCTGATGTACATGAACCCGCAGATGCTGCACTGGACGACCTCTGGGGACGTGATCATCATGACCCTGCTGGGCGGCTCCGGCTCGCTATGGGGCGCCACTGTCGGCGTGATCGCCTTCGAGGTGCTCAAGGAGTGGCTGAGCAGTTGGACCGAGTACTGGTACGGCGTGCTGGGCCTGGTGTTCATCCTCACGACCATATTCTTCCCGCGGGGCATCGTCGGCGAACTGGAGAAGGGCTTTGCGGTGTACCAGAAGAACCGGCGGAGAAGTCCCCGATGAGCCAGGCGGCACTGCGATGCGAGGGCGTGACCGTCAGCTACGGCGCCCTGAAGGCGGTCAACGACGTCAGCCATGAGTTCCAGGAGGGCCGCATCTACGGCCTGATCGGGCCCAACGGCGCGGGCAAGACGACGCTGCTGAATGTGCTCGCCGGGCGGCAGATGCGCCATTCCGGCAAGGTTTACTGCGGCGGCCGGGACATCAGCCAGCGCCCAGCCCACGAGCGGGCCCGCATGGGCATCGGGCGCAGCTTCCAGATCATCAAGATCTTCGGCGAGATGACGGTGGCGGAGAACCTGATGGTCGCGGCTCAGTCGCGCAGGCCGGGGTTCCAGCCCTTTTGGATGAGCCGCCACTTTGACCGGCAATTCCGCGAGCAACTGGATGCCATTTTGGAGCTGACGGGGCTGACGGCCCACCGCGACGACATCGCGGGTACGCTGCCCTACGGCCTGCAGCGCTCGCTGGAGCTGGGCGTGACCCTGCTGCCCGACCCCAAAATCCTGCTGCTGGACGAGCCACTGGCCGGCATCGGCCACCATGAGATCCAGGCCGCACTGGCCCTGATCCGTAAGGCCGCGCAGGGGAGGACGGTGCTGCTGATCGAGCACAACATGGACGTGGTGATGTCGCTTTCCCACGAAATTGTGGTCATGAGCAACGGCTCGGTCATTGCGTGCGGCTCTCCCGAGGCTATCCGCCGGAACGAATCGGTGCGCTCGATTTACCTCGGGGAGGACGCGCAGTGATCGAACTCGAAAAAGCCAGTATCAAGTACGGCCAGGCCCTGGCGCTGGAAGAAATCTCAGTGCGGATCGATTTTCATGAGATCGTCGCCATCGTCGGGCGCAACGGCGCGGGCAAGACCACCTTGCTGAAAGCCCTGATCGGCCTGATGCCGCTGGTGGCCGGCCGGCGCCTGCTGGGTGAGCAGGACATTTCGGGCCTGGGCGTGGAAGCCATCGCCAAGCTCGGCGTGGCGCTGGTGCCGGACACGCGCCGCATCTTCCCCAACCTTTCGGTGCTGGAGAACCTGAAGATGGGCGCGCTGGCCCACCAGCCGGGGCACTGGACCCTCGATCGGGTGCTGGACGTGTTCCCGCGGTTGCGGGAGCGGCTGAACTTTGGCGGTGACCAGCTTTCCGGCGGCGAGCAGCAGATGCTGTCGATCGGGCGCGCCCTGCTGGGCAACCCGCGCATGCTGCTGCTCGACGAACCCACCGAGGGGCTGGCGCCGGTCATCGTAGCCCAGCTGGTCCGGGTGTTCAGCGAGGTCCATCGCCAGGGCACCGGCATCGTGCTGGTGGAACAGAACCTCAAGGTGCCGATGAAGCTGGCCCACCGTCAGTACGTGCTGGACCACGGCCAGGTCGCCTGGTCCGGCACGGCCCAGGAGTTGGATGCGCAGCGCGCCCACGTCGAGGGTCTCATCACGACGGGCGCGGCGGCGTGACCGCTCCGTGTTCACAAAAATCTCAAGTCAAGGCATGCCCATGAACGTCCACACCGCCGCGCGCATCGTGCCCCTGCATGAAAACGACCCCCGCTCCCAAGACCCCGTGCTGGAAGAGTTGGTGGATTTCGTCGGCTATCGCCCGAATGCGCTGCTGACCATGGCGCGCAAGCCCGGCGTGGTGCCCGCGCTGCTCAAGCTGCTAGGCGTGACGCTGCGCGGCGACGGCCTGCTCACGGAGCCACTGCGCTTCCTGGTCGCCGCGGAAGCCGCGCGCGGCGCGCGTTGCCGCTATACGACGACACACCTCGTCCATGCCGCCCACCACCTGGGCATCGGTTGGGACAAGCTGGCCGCGCTGCCGTCCTACTTGGACGATCCCCGGTACACCGGGCAGGAGCGCAAGGCGCTGGCCATCGCCACCGCGGGCGGCACCCTGCCGGTGCGCGAACCAGCCCAGGCCATCGGGCAGGCCCGGCAGGTCTTCACCGAGGAGGAAGTCGTCGAGATCGTGTCCTGCGTGGCCATGGTCGGATGGTTCAACCGCTGGAACGGCCTGATGGGATCGGTGCTGGAGCCAGTTCCCTCGGAGGCGCTGGCCCACGTTCCCTGGCTCAAGAACCTGGAAGTCTGAGCCTGCCCCACATCGATATTCCAAGGAATGGAGAAAGAGACCCATGTACAGCCGTATCCACGAACCCCACGCATGCACGCTGACCGATGCCCTGCGCGAATGGGCCACCAGCCACCCTGGCGCGCCCTGGCTGGAGGACAGCCGGGGCAGCACCCTCACTGCGGAGCAGGCCTTCGCGAGCAGCCAGCGGTTTGCCGGCTTCCTACACCAACTGGGCGTGCAGCCTGAGGAGCGCGTCGGCGTCTTCATGTTCAACAGCTGCGCCATGGTGGCGACCACGTTCGGCATCGGCTACCTGCGGGCCACAGCGGTGATGCTCAACACCGAGCTGCGCTCCTCATTCCTTCGTCACCAGTTGAACGACTGCCAACTGGCCACCATAGTGGTGGACGCATCGCTGGTCGAACACATCGCCATCCTGGCGGAGGAACTGCCCCACCTGCGCACCCTGATCGTGGTGGGCGATGCGCCCGCCGCCGTGCCCGAGCACTTGCGCCAGGTGGCCTGGACGGACAGCAACGCCTGCGCGCCTTGGGAGGGCCCCGCGCCGAGGCCCGAGGACATCTTCTGCATCATGTACACCTCCGGCACCACCGGGCCGAGCAAGGGCGTGCTGATGCCGCACTGCCACTGCGCACTGCTTGGGCTGGGGTCGATACGCAGCCTGGAAATCACCGAAACCGACAAGTACTACATCTGCCTGCCCCTGTTCCATGCCAACGGCCTGTTCCTGCAACTGGGGGCCACGGTGCTGGCGGGCATCCCGGCCTTCCTGAAGCAGCGCTTCAGCGCCAGCACTTGGCTGGCCGACATCCGGGAATCCGGTGCCACGCTGACCAACCACCTCGGCACCACAGCCATGTTCGTCATCAATCAGCCGCCCACGGAGCAGGACCGCAACCACCGCTTGCGCGCCAGCCTGAGCGCACCCAACCCCGCCCAGCACGAAGCCGTGTTCCGCGAGCGCTTCGGCGTGAAGGACGTCCTGTCCGGGTTCGGCATGACCGAGGTCGGCATTCCCATCTGGGGACGCATCGGGCAGCCGGCGCCGAACGCGGCCGGCTGGGCGCACGAGGACCGATTCGAGATCTGCATCGCCGACCCAGAGACCGACGTACCCGTGCCGGTCGGGCAGGTGGGCGAAATCCTGGTGCGGCCCAAGGTGCCCTTCGGCTTCATGGCGGGCTACTTGAACGTCCCGGCGAAAACGGTCGAGGCATGGCGCAACCTCTGGTTTCACACGGGCGACGCCGGCACGCGGGACGCGCAGGGGCTCATTACCTTCGTGGACCGCATCAAGGACTGCATTCGCCGACGTGGCGAGAACATCTCGGCCACAGAAGTCGAGGCCGTGGTGGGCCAGTTGCCGGGTATCCACGAAGTGGCGGCCTACGCCGTTCCGGCGCAGGGCGCGGGCGGGGAGGATGAGGTGATGCTGGCCCTGGTGCCCCGCGAAGGCGCGGTGCTGGACATGGCGGACATCGTCCGCCAGGCCAGCGCTCAGCTGCCGCGCTTTGCCAAGCCGCGTTACTTGCGCCAGATGGACAGCTTGCCGAAGACGGCGACCGGAAAGATCCAGCGCGCCGTCCTGCGCCAGCAAGGCAGCGTTGACGCCTACGACGCCGAGGCGGCAACCGCCCGGTAAACACAGAAGCACACCATGTCGGAAAAATTGCGGGGCAAGGTGGCCGTGGTCACCGGATCGGGCCGGGGCATCGGCCGGGCGATGGCCCTCAAGCTCGCGAGCGAAGGCGCCCGGCTCGTCCTCAACGACCTCGACAACGAGCCCGCCATGGCCGTGCGCGAGGAAATCATCGCGCTGGGCGGCGAGGCGGTGGCCTGCTGCGGCAGCGTGGCGGACGCAGATTTCGCGGACCGGCTGATCGGCACGGCCACCAGCGCGTTCGGCGGGCTGGACATTCTTGTGAACAACGCAGGCTACACCTGGGACAACGTCATCCAGAAGATGACCGACGAGCAATGGCACGCGATGATCGACGTGCACCTGACCGCGCCGTTCCGCATTCTGCGGGCGGCGCAGCCGGTGATCCGGGCGCTGAGCCGGACCGACGCCGAGGCCGGCCGCCGCGTGGTGCGCAAGGTGGTCAACATCTCCTCGGTCGCGGGTGTCTTCGGCAACGTGGGGCAGGTCAACTACTCTGCCGCCAAGGCCGGCATCGTGGGCCTGACCATGACGCTGGCCAAGGAGTGGGGTCGCCTGAACACCACGGTCAACTGCGTGGCCTACGGCCTCATCGGGACCCGCATGACCGAGGCCACCACCGATGCCGGCGCCGCCATCCAGGTCGATGGACGCGCGATCAAGGTGGGCGTGAACCCGGACCTGATGGCCATGCTTGAGCGCAGCATCCCGCTGGGCCGGGCCGGCACGCCCGAGGAGGCCGCCGGCGCGGCCTACCTGTTCTGCATTCCTGAGTCTGACTACGTGAGCGGCCAGACCCTGCTGTGCACGGGCGGGCTCACCGGCATCTGACCTTGCACCATGACGAAGCCCGACACTGCTGCGCTGACCTACCCGTTCGAGCCGCCCGCGCCGCGCCACACGGTCGAACTCGCCCCCGGCGTGCGCTGGATCCGCCTGTCGATGCCATTCCGGCTCGACCACATCAACGTCTGGACCATCGACACGCGCGATGGCTGGGTGCTGGTGGACACCGGCCTGAACGATCCCGCCACCGTGGCCGACTGGTTGGCCCTCATGGCGCAGGGTCCGCTGGCGCGCCCCCTGCAGGGGGTGTACGCCACGCACATGCACCCCGACCACATCGGATTGGCCGGCTGGTTCACGCGCCGTGCAGGCATACCATTGCACATGAGCCGGCTGGAATACCTGAGTTGCCGCGTGATGCATGCCGACACGAATCGCGAGGCGCCGCCCGACGGCGTGCTGTTCCACCGCCGCGCCGGCTGGTCGGAAGCGGCCATCGAAGGCTACCGCAGCCGCTTTGGCAGCTTCGGCAAGCACATCCACGCGCTACCCGAGAGCTTCCGGCGCCTGCAGGATTGCGATCTGGTGCCATTGGGCCCGCACGACTGGCGGGTCATCACCACCGGCGGCCATTCGCCGGAGCATGCCTGCCTGTACTGCCACAACCTGAATTTGCTGATCGCGGGCGACCAAGTGCTGCCGCGAATCTCGTCGAACGTATCGGTGTTCGCCACCGAACCTCAGGCCAATCCGCTCAAGGAGTGGTACGAGTCGCTGGACAAGCTGGCGCGGGAGGTGCCCGCCGATGTGCTGGTGTTGCCCTCCCACAACGAGCCCTTCTACGGGCTGCACCAACGCCTGGACTCGCTCAGGGCCAGCCAGGACCAGGCGCTGGAGCGGCTGCGCCAATCGCTATGCAACGGGCCGCAACGGATCGTGGACGTGTTCCCCGCCCTCTTTCACCGCGCCATAGGGGCGCAGGATGGACAGCAACTGAGTCTCGCCACGGGCGAGGCCGTGGCTTGCATGAACTACCTCATCGCGGAAAGCGCCGTGGAATGCGCCGTGAGTGGAGACGGCGTCGCATGGTATGCACTGAAGTCGTGAAGGTCGCGCTACTCTCCAATCTCAGGCTAGCAATCATGATGTCAACGAGTGCGCGACTTCGATACTCCATGCGCCACATCGCTCCGGGCAGCATGGCGAGGATTTCGCACGGACGATAGGTCTGTTCGATTGGCTGAATCTGGGCAGCCACCGCGCGAGGCCGGTCGGCAGATGCGAAGGTTCCGATCAAGGGGTCCTTTTGATTTCAGTGCAAAAAGTGACGTATAACTCTCCAGTACTGACGCGGGGGGGTGGTCGGTAAGTCATTGATTGTTCGAACATTGCTGTTCACTTCGCCGCAGCGAATCGTTTTCGGCCCCCAAATCGTCGAGGAGCGCGGCCATGCAAGGCTTGCAAACGTCTTACCTGTGCCTGCGCGACATCGCGTGCGAACTCAGCGAGTTCGAGTTGCAGGCGTTTTTCAGCTGCAGTGCACCGAGCACTAGTTGCTGGCGCGATGGCGCAGCGGCAGCCTCAAGCTGGGCTTGGCACTGCAGATCGGCTTCGCGCTCATGAGCGGCCGGTCCTTGAACAGTGTGCGGGTCGTGCCCCCAAAATTGCTGCGCCACCTTGACCACGAACTGGGGCTGATGGTGCGCTCCGCGCTGATGATGCGCGCCCAGGTCTGACGCTCGGCGCCGCGGGCGATGCCATCGCCGATGCGCTGGTGCCAGTTGCCCAGCATCACGGCGTTCCCCAGGCGCAGTTGCTCGGGCAGCGCGGCGAACAGCGGCACCTCCACGCGGTAGGCGGGCGTGGCGGCATCGGCCGCCAGCGCGCTGGAGCGCAGGAACCAGTTCTCCCCCGCGCCGTTGGCGTCCGCCGCGTACAGGCGGTACTCGTAGGCGCCTGCGTCGACGTGATCACCCGCGAGCCGGAAGGCGTCTCGGGTGGTCTGGGCCGTGGTGGTGGCGCCGTTGATGGCGCTGATGACCTCGATGCCGTCGCCCGTGGTCAACGCGCCCAGGCCGCCGAGGTTGGTGACCTGCACGGTGGTGGTGCCGCTGGCGCTGGCACCGGCGCCATCGAGCACCAGGCGGTCGCTGACGCTGCTGCTGTCGCCCAAGGCGGTGCCGATCCTCAGCAGCGCGTTGTGGCCCACGTAGGCGCCGCTCACCGTCAGCCGGCTGCCCGGCGCGGCGCCCAGCAGCGCGACGGTGCCCGCGTTGTCCAGGCTGGCCACGGTCTGGTCCAGGCCCGCCGTGTCGAGCGTGGCGCCGGCCGCCACCGTGTGCGCGGAGGCCGCGCTGAAGGCGTTGGCCACGCCGGCGCGCAAGGTGCCGGCGGTGATGGTGGTGGCGCCCGCGTAGGTGCTGAGACCGGACATCGTCAGCGCCCCCAGGCCGAGCTTGTTGAAGCTGGCCGCGCCGGTGAAGGCGGTGCCGATGCCCACCGCATGGTTGTTCGTGTCGAGCCACACGCCCTCAGCGCCCCCGGCCAGTGTGGTGAAGCCGCGCAGAAAGTCCGACTCGTCCCAGGTCACCCGCAGGATGCCGCCGTTGAGGTCGAGCGTGGCGGCGCCGTCGCCCCGGATCACCACGTCGGTTTCAAGTACGCCGCGCGCGAGCGCATTGCCGTTGAGGTGCAGCGTGCCGGTGGAGCCGGCCTGAACGGCGATGCGGGCCAGTGACGTTCGCACCGTGCCGCTGTCTTCGATGGTCAGTTCGCCGGTGCCCTCGTAGCCGACGTTCAGTTGCGCGGAGAAATCGAAGCTCGACGCGCGCCCACTGACGGCGTCTTGCCCCGACACCGTGGCCGTGCCGTTGCCGCCCACCTGGTAACCGATGTAGGCGGTGTGGCCCGTGATCGCACCGCCGTCTTCAACGAACAAGTCACCAGGGTCCAGAAAACCCACATACAGGTTGTTGCCGAGTTCCCAGGTCGAGACGCGGCCATTGCCGTCGCTGCCCCTGACCGTGACCGTACCGCTGGAAACGCCCGGGCCCACGCCGGTGGTGCCGCCGATGGCGCCCTGGACACTGCGCACCAGGCCTCCGTTCTCGATGAGCAGCGAGCCCGCGCCGGCATTGCCCACGGTGAGGGTAACGGCATTGATCCAGGTCGAGCGGTTGCCATGGACGTCAACGCCCGAGACGGTGGCCGATGCCGTGCCGCCGCCCGAGGCGATGTTGCCGAACGCGTTGCTCACCAGGCCGCCATTCAGGATGGAGAGGGACGCCGTGCCGCCCGCGCCGACGGCCAGATCGCCCGGCATGGTCCAACTCGACACGCTGCCGCTGGCATCGCTGCCCGTGACGGTGACAGTGCCGTCGCCCCCGGTGTAGCCGAGCGCGCCGGTCGCGCTGCTCGCCGTGGCGCCGCCCTGGATGGTCAAGGTGCCCACGCCGCCGGTGTCGCCGACATAGATCTCGCCACCCGGCACGTCCCAGGTCGGCGTCGAGACAGGGGCCGGATTCACGTCACCGATGGCCGTGATCGATTGCGCCATGGGGCGCCCAGGGTCGCGCAGACCAGGGCCAGCACCGCCGTCGACAGGCGCGAGCGCCGGTGGCGCAAGGATCCATCGCGACGCTGCCCCCGCACCGGGTGGCACACGGCATCGTTTGTCTTCCTTGTCATGACAGCTCTTGCCTCCCTAAGGTCAGTCAGCGCGGACAGGTGCCAGCGCTACTGTAATGGAAGCAGCGCGTGTCAGCCTCAGTGGCGCCGCGCGCCGTCGCGATAGGCCTGCGGCGTGACGGCGTGCTGGCGCGCGAACGCGCGCTGCAGCGCGTCCACCGAACGGAAACCGCTGCGGCTGGCGATGCGGTCCTGCGTCCAGTGCGTCTGCACCAGCAACTGCGCCGGCGTGTGGCACAGCTCAGCCGCGAAGGCGCGAGCAAGGCGCCGGAGACGACATTGATGCCATTGGAGTCCAGAAACAGGTTACCGGCCTCGAGGGTGAAGGCACGAGGCGCAATGAAGTAGATCAGCGGCGCGCCGGGCGTTGGCGCGCGCGCCCACTGACAAGCGCCAACAAATCTCGCCGAGTCCGAATACCTGGGTGCTGCAAAGCTCGGTATCTGCAGCGTCACTTCTAGGCCACGATGATGCGGCTTGGCTTGAGGCAGCCGCACGGCAATGCGCCTCGATTCCCCCGATGAGGGCCCATCTCTGCCCCACTAGACAAGACCCTCATTTGCTCAACACCGATACCCAAACACTGCTCAAAGCACCAGTTTGCCGGTCGTCCTCGAGGGCTCAATCCTCGCCTCCATCCCCGCAGTGAATTGCAAGTGGTCGGCCTCCATGCCGTCCGAGAAGATGACCCCGTTGTCCGGCATGCGCGAGCGCACCCGCAGCGGCGCGCCCGCCAGCACCCGCCCGTGCACCAGCGTGGCCTGAGAGGTGCGCGTGGGGAACGGCTCGCGCACCGCGAACACCAGGGCCCGCTCCTCCCAGGGCATGGGCTGGTAGTCCTCGTCGTCGGTGCTGGCGCCCAGGCTGCGCGCGATCGCGAGCGACCCGGTGACGATGCTTTTGAGCCAGGCGGTGGAGCCCAGGCCGGTGGAGACGATCAACCCCGAGGAGGACTGGAACTCGGTGGTCGACCCGTGCGACAGCTCGTACAGCGCCGAGGTGTGGCTGCGCGGACCGACGAACAGGTCGTTCACCGCGCGCAGCACCTGGCCGTCGCTCAGTCGTGCCTCGGCCATGGTCACCGTGCGGGTGTCGCGCCGGTCCGCCGCCACGCCCGGCAGGATGGCGGCGAGATCGGCCGGCTGGAACGGCAGCAGCACGCCGTCCCAGCGCGAGGGCTCGGGGTTGAGCCCCACCAGCGGCTGGCCCTCGAGGTACTTCATGGTGTTGGCCACCAGGCCGTCCTGGCCCAGGGCCACCACGATGTCGCTCGGCGCGAAGACGAAGTTGGCCAGCAGCGAACGGTCGACGATCTGGTAGCGCCCCCAGGCCTGCAGGGCCTGCACCGTCACCCGCAGGCTGGCCGCGTAGGCCTCGTTCTCCTTGAGGTAGTCCGAGAAGTCGGCCCCCAGGTGCTCCACATAGAACCTCGCCTGCCCGAGCGTGTTGTGGCGCGCGATGAGGGTATCGAGCCGCGTGCGCCGCGTCACCAGCACCACCCGCCGATCGCTGGCGGCGGTGGTCACGCCGACCTCCGCGTGACCGCCGACGCCGCGGCCCCACCGCCCGCGCCCAACAGGGAGTTGAGCAACTCGGGCGACAGGTTGAGCTGCCCGATTCGCTCGGCCCGCTCGGCGATGCCGCCGAAGGCCTGGGCGATGAGCTGGCCCGGCTGCATGCCCACGGCCGCCAGCGCCTGCACCACCCGGGGGTCGGCCTTCTCCAGCGCGTCCATCACGGCGCGCACCTTGTGCGCCTGGGCCTCGGCCGCCTGGCGCGTGTTCTCGGCTTCGCTGGCCACGAAGGCCTTGCGCTGGTTCTCCAGCTCGATGTCGGCGCCCATCTGCTCGGCGCGCAACTCGTTCTGGCGCCGCATGGCCGCGGCCCGGGCCTCCATCTGTGTCTCCTGGATCTCGCGCTTCTTCACCTCCACCGCGATCTCGGTGTCCAGCTCGTTCTGGCGGATGGCCCGCTCGTTCTGCACGCCGGCCATGCGCCGCTGCGAGATGGCGTCGTCGGCCGCCTTGAGATTGGCCTCCCGCGCCTCGGCCTCCAGCGCGCGGGCGATGTCGGGCGTGGGCTTGATCGCCACCACCGCCACCCCCAGGATCTCCAGCCCCAGCGCCTGCACCTCGGGCTGGCGGCCCAGTTGCTCCTGAACGGCGCGCGCGACCTCGGCCGTGGCCTTGAGCGCGTTGCGCAGCGACAGGCCCTGGATCACCTGTTGCACGATGGCGCGCACCTGCATCACCACCCGGTCCTGCAGGCGCTCCGGGTCCTCCGAGGCGTAGGTGGTGCCGTCGGGCTCGAGCGAGAAGTCCATCAACTTGTAGATGCGGCCCGGGTCGCCCACCCGGTAGGTGAGCTCGCCCTGCACCGTCACGCCCTGGAAGTCGCTGGTCACCAGGTCCAGCATGAAGCCGGCGTCGCGGCTGGCGATCGGCACCGCGACCAGGGAAGTGGTGGGTGCGTAGTAGAAGAAGGACAGCCCGGCCCCTTCGCGCACGAGCTTGCCGCCGCGGAACTGCATGAGGTGGGTGGTGGGCTGCGACTTGATGAAGCGGATGCCAAGCATTTGGGGCTCCTTATTGAGTTGTACTGTACAACTCTTATGGGTTGTATAGTACAACTCAAACCGGAGATGTCAAGCATGGCCAGCCAACGATCCCCTTCTCGCGTTGCGGCACCCGACTTCGAGCGACCGCTGGTCACCGTCGACGTCGTGATCTTCACGGTGCTCGACGAGCAGTTGAAGGTGCTGCTGGTGCGCCGCCCGGAGGCAGCCACCGATCCATTCCCGGGCCGCCTGGCCCTGCCGGGCGGATTCGTCAACGTGGACCTGGACGCCAGCCTGGCCGACTGTGCGCTGCGCAAGCTGGGCGAGAAGACCGGGTTCAGCGCGCCCTACCTGGAACAACTGGGCAGTTGGGGCAGTGCGACGCGCGACCCCCGCGGGTGGTGCACCACCCATGTCTACTTCGCCCTGGTCCCACCGCCCGCCGACAGCGAGGAGATGGCGTCGGCGGCGTCGGAGTGGATCGAGGTCAACGCGGCCCTGCGCAAGCGCCTGGCCTTCGACCACGCGGAGATCCTGGCCGCGGCGGTGGAGCGCCTGCGCGGCAAGGTGGAGTACACCTCGCTGCCGGCCTTCCTGCTGGAGGAGCCCTTCACGCTGCCGCAGTTGCAGCGCACCTACGAGATCGTGCTCGGCCGCCCCATGGACAAGAGCGCGTTTCGCAAGCGCATGCTCGATGCGCAGTTCCTGCTCGAGGCGGGTTCGATCGCGGGCGACGCGGGGCGTGCGGCCATGGGCTATCGCATCCTCGACCGCGAGCGCGCCGCGGTCTTTCCGCGCACCTTCCGATCGGTCGAATCGCCTGCCAGCAAGGAGTGACTGCCATGCGCACCCAACTGCTCATCATCGATCCCCAGAACGACTTCTGCGACATCGAGGGCGCCGCCCTGCCGGTGGCCGGCGCCAACGAAGACCTCAAGCGCCTGGCCGGCCTCATTGACTCGAACGCAAGCCGCATCGGCGGCATCACGGTCACGCTGGACTCGCACGCCAGCGTGGCGGTCGAGCGCACCACCTTCTGGCTCGGCCCGGACGGACAGCCCGTGGCGCCGTTCAGCTTCATCACCGCGGACGATGTGCGAGCCGGCTCCTACCGGCCGCGCGACGCCCGCCTGACCGAACAGGTGATCGGCATGCTCGAGCAACTGGCCGCGGCCGGCAAGGCGGGCATGGTGGTCTGGCCGGTGCACTGCGTCACCGGCACCTGGGGCCACAACATCCAGGGCGATCTGGCGCGCAGCCTCGCGGCCTGGGAAATGGCGCACCAGCGCGCCGTCACCAAGGTGCTCAAGGGTGAATACCCACTGAGCGAGCACTTCGGTGTGTTCGAGGCCGACGCGCCCGTGGCCTCGGTGCCGGCCACGCAGTTCAACACCACGCTGGCCACCGCACTGGCCGACGGTGCCGAGGTGATCGCGATCGCGGGCCAGGCCTCGAGCCACTGCGTGGCGGCCAGCTACGACCAGTTCATGCGGTTCCTGGGCAGGAGGACGCCCGCGGCCACGCCCCGGGTGGTCCTGCTTCGCGACTGCATGAGCCCGGTGCCCGGATTCGAATCACTCGCCGACGACCTGTTCGACCGGGCGCGCGCGGCAGGCACCGAGGTGATGACGGTCGATGAATTCGCCCGCAGCCTCGTCTGAGGTGGGCAAAAGAACGGAGCGACAACAAGTGTCTCGCGCTCTAAGAATTTGCGGCATATCCGAAGTCGTGTACGGAGTATCCGATAGCGCAAATTCGTCGTCCGCTCGCGTTCGTCGGCCACTTCGAACTCGAAGCTTGCTTCGCGATGCAACGTGACGTAGCCTGACTTCGTGGGCGCTTTGTCCCACGACTCGGGGGTTGCTCTCCGAACGTCCTGCAACACCGCAGGACCTGCACCGCAACCGTTCCACCTTTTTGGAGGCGAACATGGTTGCAGATGCCAAGGAGCGCACCGACGCTCGACCCACTTCTTCACTCATTGGCGGACGAGGCTTCCGCCACCCGTTGCTGCTCATCGCAACGGACACGAACAACGCACCTCGGCGATTCGGCGCGTTTCGACGCCTGATCAGACGAGCGCTCTCATCCCCTGTGGAGAGCCCCAGGCGTTCAGAACTTGCCATCAGGGTCCTCGAAGAGCTCGAGGCCCTTGAGCTCGATGATGACAGCGTTCGGAATTTTCGCAACGAGTGGCTGCACGAGATGGGCCGAAACACGCGAAACGCCTATCTGCTTGAGGCGTTCGCCATGGTCCAGTTGGCCATGAGTGATCTGGCGCTCGCTCATGGTGCATGGCAAGTGGCGCCGACGTCGCTGGGCAACTATGGGCTGCCCAGGCTTGTGCTCGCAGAGACGGCTTCGGCGAGTGCGCCGCCCAAACTTCTGGTTCCCGCATCGGTAGCTGAAACACTCCTCAAGTGCATCGACTTGGCGATGGAGGCTGAGCGGGACGCAAAGCTTTCGACTTGGTCCACGCGAGACTGTTTGGCGGTCATCCGTGCCATTGCGGTCCTATCGGTCAACGACACGCAGCACTTTCCGTTGCGCGCAGAAGCGGCTCGCAAGCAGTTCTTCGAGAGTGTGGGCATGGGGCTTTGGATTGCGTTGACCAAGCACCTGCGCCAACGACGGGATGCCATGGAATGTGCGACTTTATGGAATGGTCGACTGCAGCAGATCGTCGCGCTGAACGTCTTTGGAGGTGACCAAATCGCTGCAATGGCCTCCACAGCGCAAGGCGCGTTTTCGACCATCGATGGAAGCGCCGACGCCACGCAAACAGCGCATGTGCTTCGGGTGGTTCACGGACCGATCAATCCCGGCAACTGCAAGGAAGACAGGGAGGTCATCAAGCAGTACGAGCCATTGCTGGGTTACCTGCCAGTGGCGCACATGCCGCCACTACATCACGTCGAAGAGATCCTGATCGCCATGAGGGCCGAGTTCCCCTGGGCGGACGCGGCTATCGACGAACTGGGGGTCTTGCTGCAATCCCGTTGCTTGTTCGGCGTGCAACAACTGCAGCTACCTCCTGTGCTCGTGGTTGGGTTCCCGGGGTCCGGCAAGACACGATTTGTACGTCGCATCGCGGAACTACTCAAGCTGCCGTTCTTGCCGCTGGGAATTGGTGGCATGCATGACAGCAAACCGATTACCGGAACGCCGAGGGGTTGGGCCTCTGGCGAACCGTCGCCACTCTTGAATCTGATGTTGCGGCACCAGAGCGCGAGCGGCCTTGTGTTGCTCGATGAACTGGACAAAGTGACAAGTCGTACGAGCAATAGCGCGCCCATCACGTCTGTGCTTTTGGGTCTCCTCGAATCGGAGTCAGCCAAGCGCTGGCACGACACGTTCCTTCAGACGACCTGCGACATGACTCGGCTGAGTTTCTGGGCCACGGCGAACGGGCTTGGCAACATTCCGCGACCACTGCTTTCGAGGTTCATCATCGTGTACATGCCTGAGCCTCGGCGGGAGCACATGCCCGTTCTGGCGCGAGGTGTGGTGGAAGACATCAGAATTGAATGGGGTCTCCCAGCAGGCGTACTTCCTATACCACCAAGCTCGGTCTATTCGAATGCGAGGCTCAATGCCAGGGAGGTTCGGCGCATGGTTACGCGGTTTCTGTATGAGTGGGGACAGGAGCATCGGCGGCCAGAGAGGCTGCATTGAAGCGCCGACTTCGCCATCCTAGACCTAGTGCCCAACCGTGAACGGCATATTCAGAGGCGTCGAATGGCGGCTGAACGCACTGAGATGCTGTCTTCAGAGTAGAACGTACGCGGCAAAATGGAATTCACTTCGACGTACGCCTGCATGCTGCATGGCCTCCATACGCAACGGAAGCTGCCGCAACCACTCTTGCGGCCAGTGCTTGGCATCTCCTTCAATCCCAACCATGGTGGTACGACGTCCTCGATCAATCTGACAGTTCAGTATGGTGAGAAGAACTCGTTCGTTGTTCTCACCTTTGGTGAACGGTGAGAAGAACTCGTTCATTGTTCTCACCGCTGGTGAAAGGTGAGAAGAAGGAGTTCACCTATTGCCATGTCAACTTCTTGATCTCAACCAGCGACCTGGTCACATACTTTCCGAGCCGTCAAACACAGAAGTTCCGATCAAGGCGCGAGGTCCCACACATGAGAATGGCTCTTGAGCCGAACCATCTCGGATGTCCGTCGCCGGACCATCCGCCAGTTCGCGGCGGAGCCAGTAACCGGACCGGAAAGGTGTCTCAGCCACCTAGCAGCTTTGGCGAAATGCTGTACCGGCTGCGTACCACTAGACGTTTTAGCCAAGCGAGTATGGCTTCTCTGCTTGGTCTCTCCACGAGCTACTACAGTGAGCTCGAAAACTCAAAGCGATTGGCCACCCCAAGTCGCGTCACAAGCATTGCCTCGTACCTGGAATTAAGCGACGACGATCGGCAGATGCTGGTTAGCCTAGCCATTCAGGACATGTACTCCGGAAATCCCCTTCCTCCGAGAGTGAGCGCCTGCATTCTCACCCTTAGATCAAGATCCAACCAGCTACCGGATGATGTCCTGGATCGTGTGATGTCCCTTTTGCAGGAGGAAACCATGTGAAATCAAGCAGACAGATCCCGCTCTGGGGACCTGTCTACCTGAAGCCTCGGAGAAGTCCCCTCAGCACTGGCACGCCAAGGGTACTCAATCCAAGCACCGGGTCAAGGCAAGTTCGCCCCGTAGCGAAACTCTCTGGCAAGCCGCAACAACGACCGTGTCAGGCCCACGGGGTTCCGCCGGCTATCACCTCACTCTCGCTCACGAGTTCTTCGTTCGCGCAACTCATCACGCAGGAAAGGACGGTCCCAGTTCGCACTGGGTGCGTGATCGCACACGACCATCGTAGGAGGCTGAACATGTAGACAAAGAAAAACGGCGACCCGCTGTAACGGGTCGCCGCCGGTTCTCCGGGGATTCCGAAGAAGTCTTTGCAGGACTGCTTCAGTGTACGAGTCGTCAAGCGGTCTCGTCAATCCCCTTTCGTTTCTCCTTTTTCTCGGGGATTGCATGAGAACGACGAAACGCTTTACGCCCAAGGTGCTGGAACGCTTCGAACGCCAAGGCAGGGGATCAGGCACCTACGACCTCTATGTCCCTTGGCACCAAGTCGGGCGCGGTGATCCGGCTTCCGTTGGAAGAAGCCACCTCCATATCTGGAACGGCCGACAACGGCACTTGTTGAGCGATCAAGAACTCGTTGGCCTGTACTTCATCCGGATGCTGACCGATGTGACGGACTGCCTTGAGCAGTATCGGCTATCCATCGAACCATCCAATCATCCGCTGCTCGACTACGACCAAGGCAACCCACTTAGGCTATTTCCAGGGACGGTCGGACTTTGTCTGCAGCTGGGTGTCAAACACCCGAGAACCAGCGGCGATGGCGCCACAGCTCTGTGGCGCATGTCCACCGACTTCTTCGTGGTTAGGCGTGGAGGAGATGGGCGCTTCAACGCAACAGCGGTGGCCTGCAAGCAAGATGCCCGATTACCAAAACGCAAGATGAATCTACTTGAGGTCGAGAGGGCGTACTGGGAATGCAGAGGCATCGACTGGCTCCTCATCACTCCCGAGGTCTTTCACCCCGCCGTCGCGGACAACTTAAAAACTGTCGCATGTTGGACGCGCCACCGTGATACCACCGAGCAGGAGAGGACGTTCGCATCAAAGCTCGTCGAGCTCAATCAGTTCAGATCCATTACTGAGTTGATTCATCTCCTCACCAAGCATCTCGGCTCGGAGCCGCAAGCGCAGAAGGCTCTGTGGCAATCCGTCGTACACGGCCCTCTGTCCGTCGATCTCCGTCGACCTATCAAGTTTCATGTTCCCTTCCGCTTGATAGAACGCGAGGCCTTTCTGGCCTACAACCCTATCGAGATGCGGAGGACCTCGTGGAAATGATCGCCGACTCGACGTTCCGTGTGGTCAATCGCTCGCGAAGTCGAAGCAACATACTTCCAGGCATCTACCGGGTGATACTCGACGCCCCTGAGTTGGATGTGACATGCGCGGTCCTCCTCTACTCTGAGGCAAGTTCTCCGACGAAGTCCAAGGGAGGGAGAGCACGTGTAACGATAGAGCGCCTCCGGCGACCTCGAAAGAAGCCACCCGCGCGGCTGGTCGGCAATCTCCTGTGGCTCGACCGCACGCAACTCCAGGAGCTTCACTCGGCGAAGCTCCTTTTGCCAGTTTCTGTTGAGCGTCGTTTTGTACCGAATGGATCCGATCCATCGTCAAAGGGTCGCGGAGGAAATAGAGAGCTGGCAAGAATCGATCACGAGGACCGGATCGCCAAGATGGCGCTCTTTCTGGACTTGGTAAAACTCCAAGAGTGCATCATCGTTCACAAGAGCATTGCTCCACTTGTGAGTGAAACGATGCAAACCAAGCGGGTCAGTCGCGCCTACATCTACAAGCATTGGTCGTCTTTGTGCAGATGGGGCATGCACGAGTCGAGCCTGTACCCCTTGCGTCATCGCTGTGGCGCCCCAGGGGAAGCGAGGCCGTGCGACCCGCCCAAGAACGAGGCGCCCACTCGAGGCAAGGCGGGGCGGAAATCTACCGCACAAAGAATCGCACGCGCCACTGGAGTTCCCATTGCTTCGATTCAGCCTGGCATGAGCACGGACTGGCGCTTGCGGATTCTTGCTGCAGACAAACAGATCCCCAGGCCTAAGCCGCCGATGCCAGCGCGGATAAAGCTGATCTTGGGCTCATCCTTTGTTGCAACGGCCAAGGATGTTGATGGTGAAGTGAAGTACGAACTAGGCCCGCAGGGATCGTATCCGAACGCCCAGCAGATTCGACGCGTGCTCATGTGGGATTCGAGTCAGCTCGAGCGTCTAGCGGAGCAAACTACAAAACATCATTTCAACAGCCAGTTGAGAGGTCTGACTGCACGAAGCTGGAAGGGTGTACCCGGTCCGGCGCACACCTGGGCGATCGATTCAACGATAGGAGACATCTATCTTCGATCATCGGTGAAACGAGCCTGGATTATCGGTCGTCCCATTGTGTACATCATTGTCGACATCTGGTCGACGGCCATCATGGGCTTCTACATTTGCCTCACGGGTCCCAGCTGGTCGACCGCAAAGGTCGCCATCTTCAACGCGTGCATGTCGCATTCACTTTCCACACGAATTCCTCAGTTCGCGCTGGCAACGCAGTTGGTTCCAGCCCCAACTCTCTGCTACCGCCTCCTGTGTGACCGCGGCGAGTATCTCTCGGCCGGACACAAGCACACAGCACTCAAGCTCGACTACGACGTCGCCTACACACCTCCCTACCGCGGGGATCTGAAGGGTACGGTCGAGGTGCAGTTTCGCATCATCAAGGACGAGCAATTCTGGTTCATTCCAGGCGCAATGGACGCTCGTCGACATGAACTCGAGCTGCGCAAGGTCGATCCGCGAAAGTGCACCTTTACGTTGAAAGACTACGCGGACTACTTATCGATTGCGTTTGCGGATTACAACTTCACTGCAAACCGTAGCGATCGAATGACGGGCGAGATGAGAGCTGCCGGCGTGTTCCCATCTCCGGCAGGCCTTTGGCGCTGGGGTCACTCTGTCGGGGCTGCGTATCAGCGTCAAGTGTTTGAGCATGACCTCGTCGCTGAGCTGCTCCCCGCGGCTACGGCGCGTGTCAAATCAGATGGGGTTTGGCATGCTGGTTGCATGTACACCTCCAATCATATTCATGAGCTTGAATGGACCACCCGCGCGCGGAACTTCGGCGGCTGGAACGTACCCGTTCATCATCACCCTGGTGGCATGGAAACGATTTGGACGCCGTCGCCCAAGGACCACCAGATGTTTGAGATGACCTTGACCGGCGAGTCGAGGGCATCGCCTCACTACAGTATGGATGAGTGGGCAGACGTACTCGCAAAAGAGGTCATGGACAGGCCCGCTGAAGAACATGCACGGCTTGCGGCCTCCATTCAGTCACGAAGGCGCCTTCAAGAGATCCGGGACAATGCAAATCGCTTGACTCAAGAAGCGATCGACAAGTTCGACGGGCCGATGCCCACAATGACAGAGGCTCGCCACTTGGAGGAAGCTGCATCACTTGCGCATCCTATGGCGGAGTCTTGCCCTTTGGAAGTACCTCGGTATGAAGCGGAGATCGCCCACGACGCGATGATGTCCACACTGCTCGAACGCGCAAACCGAGACAGGTAGATGAAGGCAGAGGACCCTTCAAACCCATACGCGGGCAACCTCCTCACGGAGTGTTTGCCAGGCATTCAATCGTCGGACGCCACTCTCAGTTCCCTGCTCTATCTGCCACCGGAACCCACAGATCTGGGCTCGACTCCGAAGCATGTTCGTCTGCATGACTTGATGTCTGTTCGTGATTTGCATGTCCCGACGTTGGTCGAGCGACGCCTGTTTCATTCAATCGATCTGATGGTACGCCAGGGATACAGCTACAGAGACCCCAGACAAGCGTCTACCTGGGCCTCAGTTAGTGGAGATGCGACTCGCGCCGGCATTCGAATTCCACAAGCAACCGCGGCAGCAGTAGAGGGGCTGTCTGGTGTCGGCAAAACACAGGCCTGCCTTCGATGCCTACATGCCTTTGGCCCTCAGGTCATTCGTCATGAACGATTCCCAAAGGTCATCGGGGGGTTGACCCAAGTCCTGTGGCTGTCCGTAGAGGCTCCACCCTCTGGGCGCTCATCGGACCTTGCGCGTGCGCTGATGCTTGCGTGGGACGAGGCCACTGGCGGTCGGCGATTCGACAACTGGCTGGCGAAGGAACGAATTCCAGATGGAATGCGAGCTTTGGACGAATGGCGGCAAGTCGCCGTGTCTGGCTTCCTTGGGATTCTTCATCTCGATGAAATTCAGAATCTCTTCAAGATCTCGTCCCTGAAGCAACGAGTCAACCGCGCTGGCACCGCAGAACGGCCGGAAATCAGCATCGTAGAAGATCGCGTCGTGCGCTGGTTCCTCAATCTCGTCAACACAGGCCAGATACCAGTGCTTGTGTCCGGTACGCCGGATGGAATCGGTGCTCTGACCTCGCGCTTGAGTACCTTGCAGCGACTGAATACTGCCGGTTACCATCGGTTCGAACAGTTCTCCGATCACACTGCGCCAAGATTTAGGTCCCAGTTTCTGGACGTGCTTGCGCGGTATCAGTATGTTCAGAAGAAGCTCCCGATCGACGACAACCTTGCCAAGCTGATCATTGATCTGACCGCAGGCATTCAACGAGTCATCATCGCACTGTGGATCGCTGCTCACCGCGTTGCCTTCGAACGCGCGGATGACAGCTTGCGGCTCGAAGACTTCATCACGGCAGCTCAAACCTGGCTCGAGCCGCTCGCACCAGCCGTCGCGGCGATTCGGGAAGGAAGCCCATCCAAGATGGCCATGTATGAAGACCTCGTGCTGCGCGACACGCCATTCTGGTCGGAGTTTTGGAGTCGGTTCTCGTGAGTCTCACTTGTCTTGGGAAGGCGCTACCACTGTTGCAGTCCCCCCAGTGCCCCGTCCATTGCTTTCCGGTTTACCTATCAGCAACTATGCGAATCTGAGTCAATGACTTTTCGTGCACTCTCTTGTTGAGAGAACCATCCCTGAAATCGCTTCTTCACTCGTCTCGTACAAGGCCGCGAATACAAGGGCGGCCGACAGCGTAGAGAACATCGCACTCCCTGAGACGTCATCGCTGAACACATGTCTCGTGAGTCCTTCTTGACTCAAGGCATCGAGCCATCGCCGGTCATAGCAGGCCTGGACTTCTTCTAGTTTTAGCAGGTGACGGACAAGGGTGCAGGCTTCAGTATTGATCCCAAGATCTTCGGCTCGATACTTGGCTGCAGAAAAGACGGCATCGAGGGGGAGGACAACAACGCCGCCTAGCAGGTGCGAACAGATATCGAAGAACCGGTACGTCGCGCAATCCGTCGCATCCTTCTCGAACATCAAGTCACTCTCAACCTTGGCCTGCGGCAGCATCTGGGCCGGCGAGGCGTAGAACGCCTCCGCCTGGCTTATGCCAACGCGAGACAGTGTGGCGCCATGTTTGTCACATCTCCATTGCCCAGGCAGTTGGTGTTCTCGACGCCAGTAGGCATAGCCGTGAAAGCCAAGATCCTCGCGCACGCATTCTTGGCAAAGATAAGCTTGCGGTCTTGGCACTCGCAACGTGCCCCCGCTGATCATGGAAGCACGGTACTTTCCTTGCCCCAGCATCCCTCCGGAGACGTCTTTTGTCACTGCACGACGAAGAGGAAACATTGTGTGATGCCGAACATATGACTCAAGGTCCATTGCTGCGATCTTCGCCAAGAGTTCGACGCGAGGTACGTCACAGAAGTTGACCGATTGCCCTGTGAATAGGCGTAACGCTTGACGTCCATCCGCGACGTTCCGACTCAATCCGTTCCACCGGAGGACGGCCCCCCAATAGCCGATGGCAAGCTCGCCAGGCTTGGGGGCAGGTACGACGAGCAATCTGGGGGCCCTTCTAGCCTACAACCGACTGATCGGCGTAGGTCGCAATGCAGAGAGGGACCGAATGACGGTTGACAATGCCTTTGCGTGCCCGGCCGATCCGTCCCACGCAGAACGCAACGCGTCGACAAGCTCTTCGTTGCCCCTCACCGCATCGGCCGTCACGCCGACTTCGAAGCGCTCGACGTAGAGGCACACATCTTCAAGCAAGCGAGATCTACGCAGCCCTCGCCCGTTCAAGATCCGGCTTACCTGCGACTGACTGGCACCAACGGCAGACGCAATTTGCGCCTGGGAAATGCCGCGCTGTCTGCACGCCTCCCTAGCGTTGAGCAACCTGGCGAGCGACGCTGTTTCGAGCATGCATAAAGCATAATCTAGCGCATATTTGCATGTCAACCATCATGCACAAAGACAGGAAAGCGGCCGGGCTGCGCAATCAGAGTAGCTCGCTCGGGGAAGTGGAAGTTGCGCGTCTTGTAAGGACGGTCTCGAGCGCTCGCTGCGTCAAGGGCAGCCGTTGTAGTTGACCTAGTTTCGCCTTCAGCTCTGGAAGGACCTGGTACAACTGCCAGAGTCGCAACGTTGTTGCCCCGTTCTTCGACAGCGACAGCGCAGTCTGAAAGACACGTGCACTGAGCTCCAAATCACGGACATCCCAACGAACCGCTGGGCTCGCCCTGCGGGCACTTTCTTTCGGAGCAGGCGGAAGGTTGGCCCGAAGCCAGGCGGTGTCGTTGCGATACAGCCACGCATAAGCGGCTGGCTCCAGTTTTCTCATCCACTTCAAGCCCTGATGTTCGCCACTTGCCAGAAGGGATAGCCACGTCGAACGTGCGCGCTCTCGGGATCTCGCTTTCCTAGCAGCGACCCATTGGGCGTGCAGCCCCACCTCGGTCATGAGGATGCGAGTGATGGTCCCACTCGAAATGCTATACCGCTGAGCGAGTTCATTTCTGTCGTCGCCAAATTGAAGCGCCTGCAAGATTGAAAGCAGGCTTTCCGCCGTCAGCTTCTTCGACCTACGCTTCGTGGAAATCCCAGAAGATGCTGCCCATGCCATGGCGGTCTTGACGTCCACTCCGTACTCACGCGCTGCTGATGTGGCAGACGCCCCTTCGCTCATGAACGCCACCAGTCGAACGCGCACGTCCTCCTTATCAGTTGCCCCCTGACTGAGTTCCTTGTTCACCTCCGGCCAACAGTCCCTTTCGCTGGGATGCGCGAGTTCCGCTCGAAGATCATCCACGTCGTCAAACAGCCAGCTCGCGACGACCATCCATCGAAGCGGATGCGTTCCACTTCTCATCGGCCGCAGAAGTCGACCCAATTGTGATTTCGCCTCTTCAACGGAGCTCGGCAGAGCTGCTAGTTCCGGAATACGTCGAAGTGGTCGTACATGCTGAAGGAAGGAGCTTGCGGCATCTTCGAGCCGCAGCCTGCCCGATGTAAGAAGCCAGCCATTGGCCAGCATGCGGGATCTCACCGCGGCCTGGAAGCGATGCCGGCTCAACCAGCCATCCTCCGTTATGGACTCCACCAGATCGACGGTCATGGTTGCGAGCTTGAGTGCACTTGCTTGCATCCAGTCCGTTCTCAAAGCCTCAAGACTGTGTTGATCTTCCTCAGCAGGAAGATGCCACTGGAAACGAGCCACCCCGGTCGCTTTCAGCGCCGACTCCTGCACAGGAATCTTGTGCTCCGGGCACATCCAGACCCCGGGGTATTGAAGATGGCCTCGCCAATAGACCCAACCACACTCCACGAGATCACGATGCCTGCACTGAGGGCAAGACTTGAGCGGGTGATGCGCACGAAACCGACTCGTCAGAAGCCCCAATCGATACTTCAGATGTGCCACGGAGGCGCTTCGCATCATGACAACTGCATCCTGCACTTCACCCGCGCCTCGAAACGGAGCGTAGAACTTCAGCACAGTACGCTGTCTGGCAATCTCGTTCGCCGAACCAAGAAGCCCTTGCGTTCGATCCGCGAACACATCCAACGCGCAGGGAAAGTCATGTTGCGTCCCTCGCCTCGGTGAACCGAAAAGAATCTCCGTAGACTGGGATGAGTTCGAAAATCCCCAGAGGCGATGATGCCGACTGCAGAGGCTGAACAGGGTCTCGCCCGTCAACCAAGGAAGAACCGCAGAATTGAATGGCAGAAGCTCCATGGCCATAGCAGCTCAGGTCGACGATCCGTCGCCAGGGAGGGGCATGGGAGCAAGAGCCATGCGCGCGCCCTATGTTCCTATGGATCTCATCCCATATCAAGGAGGTCGCAGCGCGAGTTGTTGAGCATCGGCCGCTCGAGACTGGGTGCAGCCACCTGCGCTTCGAGGCCGAAAGGCCGTAGTTGACCAAAACGGGTCGTCAGTAACACCAAACAGACCGCTGAAAAATTGGTCACAACGCCGCGAAACAACCCCTGATTTCGTGCTCGAACGAACGGAGAAACCTCTCGCGATTCGTCCGAGCAGTGCACTGCCGTGCAGTGTTTCAAAACGTTAGACTGGTGGTGAACGGCGCATCAAGTCGCCGCTGCAAGGGAATTCCATCAAATCAAGCGATCAGGGGGATGACTTGATCTCATTTTTGCATACGGCCGACTGGCAGATCGGTCGAGTGTTCGCGCAGTTTGAGACCGACGACGCGGCCGCTCTATTTGAGGCACGATTCGCTGCCGTGGAGCGCCTGGCCAGTATCGCGGCCGATAGAGGCGTGGACGCAGTGCTGGTCGCTGGCGACGTGTTTGACGCCCAGACGGTGGCCGAGAAGACTATTCGGCGGCTGTTCAACGCCATGCAAGGCTTTACCGGGACCTGGGTCCTGATCCCGGGTAATCACGATGCTGCGCTGGCGGAGTCGGTGTGGAACCGGGCACATCGCTTGGGGGCAATCCCCGACAACGTCATCGTGTGCCTAGAGCCAAGGCCCTTTGTGGTGGCAGGCAAGTTCACATTGCTGCCGGCACCGCTGACCCAGCGCCATACCTATGCCGACCTCACCGAATGGTTCGCGACGCACGTTCCATCGGACGACCTGCCGCGAGTCGGTCTGGCGCACGGCAGTGTGCAGGGCATCCTACCCGCAGACGTGGACTCGACCAATCCGATCGCGGCGGGCCGGGCGCAGAGCGCGGGACTGGCTTACCTGGGGCTAGGAGACTGGCACGGCACCAAGCAGGTGGATAGCAAGACCTGGTACGCCGGCACGCCGGAATCGGACCGCTTTAAAGCCAACGAGTCGGGTCAGGCACTGCTCGTGGCCATAGAGTCGACGTCACTCGAGCCTATTGTCACAGCGGTACCCACCGGAAAATTCAACTGGCGTCAGCTCGAGCAGCATATGGCCGTCGATTCAGACGTCGACGAAGTGGTGCAAGCGTTAGACGGAGTGAGTGGCAATGATGTCCTTCACTTGCGCCTGTCCGGCACCTGCAATCTGGCGGGACACCGCAAGCTGACGGCCGCGCTCGGGGCGGCGCGCGCCAAGGCGCGGGCCATCCTGTGGAACGCTGAGGCGCTCAGGCTCGAGCCAACCGAGGAAGATATTCAAACGCTGCGTGCCGACGGCTTTGTGGGCGAGGCCCTGCAGGAGCTGCGCGAGCAGCAAGCCAGCGCAGAGCCCGAACTGGCGCGTGACGCGCTGCTAGCGCTGGCGCGGATCCTGGACGACCAAGCACCAGCGAAAGGAGCCTGCGCATGAAGCTCAAGCGGGTGCGAATCGAGAATTTCAAGCGCTTTCGGGCCCCGCTGGAGTTGTGCGACTTCGCTGACGGACTGAACCTGTTCGTCGCCCCGAACGAGTCGGGGAAGTCCACCGTAGCCGAAGCCATCCGGGCCGCGTTTTTCGAGCGGCACAAGTCGAGCGCGATCAGTGGCTTGCGTCCGTGGAGCGACAGCTCCGCCACGCCGTCTGTGGAGATCGCTTTCGCACTCGGCGGGAAACCCGCTCGGCTGAGCAAGGCGTTTCTGGGCAAGAAGCGATGCCAGCTCATCATCGATGGCAAGACGCTGGAAGGAGCAGAGGCCGAGGATCACCTGGGAGAGCTGCTGGGCTTCAGCTTCGCCGGAAAGGGCGCCAGCTCGCCCGAGCACATGGGTATCCCCGGGTTGCTCTGGATTAAGCAGGGCACGTCGCATGAAATTGCCAAGGTCGTCGGGTTCGCAAGCGATCATCTGCGCAACGCGATGGGGGACTCCCTTGGCGAACTCGCGGCCACAAGCGGCGATGAGGTCATCAAGGCGGTTGAGACCGAGCGCAATCAGCTGCTGACGCCGTCCACCGAGGCACCGCGCGGTGCATACGGGGAAGCGATCAAGCGCCGCACAGCGCTGCTCGAAGAGCTGCAGTTATTGCGCGTGGAGATTAACGCGTACCGAATCGCCGTGGACCGGCTGGCGGCATTGCGTCTTGATCATGGGCAAGACGGCGAGGCTCGGCCCTGGCTGACCCTGCGCGCGCAACTTGAGCAAGCGCAGGTCAAGCTGGCCGACGCGTTGGGGCTTGCCCAGCGGAGGACCGCGCAAGAGTTGCTGCTCAAGCAGGCTTCGGCGCAGGTTGACGCCCAGCGCCAACAACTGCAGCTCATGGCACGCGACGACGACGCGGTGAAGCTGCGCGAGGAGAAGCTGGAGGCGGCGCAGGACAAGCTGGCGCAGGCCAACGGTCAGCTCCAGGCCTGGGAGCCGCGCCATGCGCAGGCTGAACACGCGAGCATGAGGGCGCGCGACCGACTGGCAGCGGCGCGCCAAGTGGCGACCTGGCAGGCCCAGGAGAAGGCGGTGACCGAGCTCGCGGCCCAAGTACAAGCCCTGAGCCGGAGTCACCGCCAAGCGCAGCTCAAGCAGGAAGAGCTAACAAGCTTGCAGGCCGAGACGCTGTCGCTCGCCATGCCCGGCGCGGAGCTCAAGCGCCTGCGCGAAGTCACGGAGAGCCTGCGCACCGCGCAGGCTCGGTTGGATGCGGTATCAACCGCGCTGGAGTTCCGCCTCCAGCCCAGCGCGAAGGTGCAGGTCGCCGGTGTCCAGGTGAATGCCACCGACCGCCTCACCGTGGTGGAGCGCACGGGCATCGACATTGAGGGGGTGGGGCGCATCACGGTGCTGCCGGGCGGTGAGGGCCTTCAAAGCCTGATTGCGGATCGTGATCAACAGCGCAAAGTCCTGGCGGAGCTGCTCCAGCGCCTGGGTGTGGCGAACTTGGCGGCTGCGGAAGAGCGTGAGCGCCAGCACGTGCAGCGCGCGGCGGAGGCCAAGGCGGCGAAATCCGTCTTGGAGGCCCACGCTCCGAAGGGGGTGGCCGCCTTGGCGGTGGACATAGCGGCGCTGTCGACCAAGCTGACGGAGGCGAAGCAAGCACTGCAGAACTTGACGGAACCTGTCGGGGCTGAAACTGCCGGCGTATCCGTGTCGCAAGCGGAATCGGATGAATCCACGGCGAAGGTCATACTGGAAGATGCGACGTCCCAGCTGAACGACTCCAAGCTCGCGGTGAGCGAAGCGATGGCCCTGCTCAGCGTCGCGAGCGAAGAGCTGGCAGCGGCCCAGGCGACACTGGCCGACCCACTTCGCGCCAAAAGGAAAGCGGACGCCAGCCATGCCCTGACCGATGCCCTTGCGAACGAGACCACGGCGCGGGCAGGTGTGGAAGCACTCGCCGAGCAACTGCGCACGCTCAACGTTGCACTTCTGCAGCAGGACGTCGAGCGGTTTGAGCGGAGCGCCAAGCAGCTTGAGAGCGCGTACGCCCAACGCGGGAGCGACATCATCCGGTTGGAGGCGGACCTGGAGGCCAAGGGCGCCTTGGGGCTGGAAGAGGCCGCCGCGGACAAACAGCGCGAGCTCGACCACATGGAGAGACGGTGCACCGAGCTCGAACGCCGGGCCAAGGCGCTGAGCCATCTTCTCAAGCTGCTCACAGAGAAGCGCGCCGCGCTGGCACGACGCCTGCGCGCGCCACTTCAGCGACACCTGAACCACTACCTACAGATCCTGTTCCCGGGCGCGGGCATCGAGGTGAGTGATGACCTATCACCGGGACGCATCACCCGAGTCGGCACCAACGGCGCGGAGACCGGTGATTTCGAGGAACTCAGCGTCGGGGCACGGGAGCAGATGGGTGTCGTCGCGCGGCTGGCCTACGCGGACCTTCTGCAAGAGGCTGGCAAGCCCACGTTGCTCATCCTAGACGACGCCCTGGTTCACACCGACAAAGATCGACTGGGCCAGATGAAGCGGGTGCTCTACGACGCCGCTCAAAGACATCAGATCCTGGTGTTTAGCTGCCACCCGCACGCCTGGCAGGACCTTGGCGTTGCCGCACGCGAGCTATCTCATGCGCCTGGCTACGGCGGCGGCGAACCCTCTACGCCGTGAGGCCGACCGCCGTTGAGCATCACCCGAGGATAGACAGTGAAAGACCGCAGCGCGATCGCGACGATCAAAGGCTACTTCTACCAGTTCGACCAGACGATCGTGAGTCTGCTCGAGGCGTCCCCTCATGGCAGCGTGACGGTCGAAGGCGTGGAGGACATAGACCTGGATGATCCGGGTGAGAGCGCCTTCGTGCAGTGCAAGTACTACGAAGGCACGGAGTACAACCACTCGGTGATTAAGGACGCGGTCGTGCACATGCTGCGGCATTTCCATGCCGCGGGCTGCTCCAGAGACCAAATGTTCCGGTACCGGCTTCACGGCTATTACCAAAGCGGGCAGCACAAGCTCACGCTTCCCCTGACGGGCGACTTCGTGAAGGAACACTTTCTTACCTTCACGAAGGAAAAGAAGGTCCACAAAGTGCACGAAGAACTGGTGCTCACCGACGAACAGCTGGCCGACTTTCTCGCGCTGCTGGACATCAACGTGAGCGCGCCGTCCTATGACGCTCAGAAGGAGACGTTGATCAAACTGATGGTGCGCGAGATCTCCGGGTGCAACAGCGATGATGCGCGGATCTTCTTCTATCCGATGGCGATCAACGTCGTTCAGGGACTCGCAATCGAAGCGGACGTGGCGCAGCGAAAGGTAACCAAGGCGCAGTTCTTGAAGGCAATCAACCGCAAGGAGGTGGTCTTCAACGCCTGGCTGAGGGATTACATGGGGCGCGAGTACTTCGCGAGGATGGTCCGTCGAAAGTACTTCTCTCATCGCACGACTAAGCTGCCCCAGGCTTCGAGATTCTTCGTGATCGAGATGGGCGAAGAGTTCGAAGTGGCCAAGGCCAGTCGCATGCTCGCCGGGCTTGGGCGGAAGTTCTCGCACACGGAGCATATGCGGACGCCTGCTACCGATCGGTTTTGCCCCTACGTGCTGCTGCGAGGCCTGACGCCCGAACAGTTGGTTGAGCTCAAGGAGAGCCTTTGGAGGCAGGGCGTGGCCTTCATTGACGGCTATCCCTTCCACGGTTCGGCTTTCTCACCCGAGATGCTGGCGGAGCGCCCCACCAAAGAAAGACTCTGGACGCTCAAATTCGTCCCCGATGAGCACGAGCTAGCGCCGACCATGGCTGCCTGCAAAGGCTCGCTCGTCGAGGTCTACGACTTTCACCAAGGCTCGCCGTTGGACTCAGCCCTCCTGCCCAAGGGCACAGGGCTCCATTCGATCAAGAGTGACAGTGCCTATCTGCTTCAGGAGGTCATGCAGGCATGAACGATTCCAATGACATCAAGGCCGAAGTGATTGCTGTCTTCCCGGACAAGGTGAAGATCTCGGTTGGCAACATCTCGGCATTCGCAAACGATAAGAGCCTCAAGGTGGGCTCATATCTGCGCATCACCGATATCGAAGAATGCGCGCTCATCGCGATCATCGAGAACTTCTGCATCGAAGTAACTGCCAGCGGCGAGCGTCGTCACCTCATCGAGGCCTTGCCGCTGGGAATCATCGCTGACGGCAAGTTCATTCGTGGCGGCGATACGCTGACCATCCCTCCCACTGGCGTGGCGCCGGCGACGGACGAAGACATCAAGAAAATCTTCGAGGATTCGATTGAGCCGGCAAAGAAGTTCGCATTCAGCGCGCTGGTGTCCAACGAGAAGATCTCCGTCCCCGTCGACGGGGACCGGTTCTTCAACAAGCATCTTGCCGTCGTGGGTTCCACTGGCGCGGGCAAGTCGCACACCATCGCCAAGATCATCCAGACCGCAGTGCGCGCGAAAGACGGCGATTACTCGCTGAACAACTCCCACGTCGTCATCTTCGACATCCACTCCGAGTACCGGACGGCATTCCCCGACGCGAACTTCCTGGATGCCAGCACACTGACCTTGCCTTACTGGCTGCTCAACAGCGAAGAACTGGAGGAGGTGCTTCTGGATACGGGCGAGCGCGACAACTACAACCAATCGGCAGTGTTTCGCCATTTGGTCACGGAGAACAAGAAGCGCCACAACAAGTGCGCGAAGAACGTCTTCTACGACAGTCCTCTCAAGTTCGACATCCATGAAGTGCTGAACGCGCTGTACAACATCAAGAACGAAACCGTGAACTCGAAGAACGAGGCGCGGTACATGGTGAACGACGGCAGCTACGCGTTGCTGACTGAGGGCAAGACTGATAGTGGCCATGGGCTGCTGCTCACGGCGGATCAGCGCTTGGATCTTTACTTTTCTAAGCGACTCGATTTTCATCCGACCAAGTCGCAAAGCATCACGGGCGGGAGCTACGCTGACAAGACACTGGACAAGTTCTTCACGCGGTTCGAGGGCAAGGTCGAGCAGGACCGCCTGCAGTTCCTCTTCGGTCCGGCTGCGGATACAGCCACGCTGGAAGGTACTCTGATGAGCCTGATCGGCTACGGCGATACGAAGTCCAACGTCACGATCGTCGACTTGAGCGGCGTTCCGTTTGAGGTCCTGAGCATCACCGTGTCACTGATCTCGCGGATCCTTTTCGAATATGGATATCACTACAAAGTGATGCGCACGGCGGCGAAAGAGCAGTTCAATACCGACGCGCCGCTCCTGCTCGTTTATGAGGAGGCTCACAAGTACGTGCCCAACAGCGACCTGGTACGTTTTCGCGCTTCCAAGCTCTCGATCGAGCGCATTGCAAAGGAAGGGCGCAAGTACGGCGTCACGCTGCTTCTGTCGAGTCAGCGGCCGTCAGAAATCTCCGAGACGATCTTCTCCCAGTGCAGCAATTTCCTGGCGATGCGCTTGACCAACCCGAGCGACCAGAGTTACGTCGCCCGCCTGTTGCCTGACACCCTCGGTAACCTGTGCGACAAGTTGCCGACCCTGGGTGCAGGCGAGGCGCTTCTGATCGGTGAGTCGGTGGTGATGCCATCGTTGGTCCAGGTGCAGCGCTGCGATCCTCCACCCTCGTCGACAGATATTCCGTACTACCAGCTCTGGAAGGAAGAGTGGAAGCAACTCAACTTCGAGGGGATCAAAAAGTCGTGGCTCAAGGAATAGGGGAGGCGAGGCTAACCGCCTTAACACGGCCAGACGGGTCAGCACCGGTTGCCGCGTCCAATGGTGGCTTCGCGCCAACAGCGTGAGTACGCGGGCCGAATGTGACCGGCGACACCCGCTGCGAAGCCGAAGACTAATCCGCGCGGTCCAGCCCCAGGTTGTCGACCTGCCGCCCGAGGATCTGTTCATACTGGCGAGTCCCCAAGTGCGGCGATTCGTTCATGCAGCAGGGCAAGAGAGCGCCTTCTGTTTCAACCCGGCCAATTTGATCCAGGATTGCACGGCCTCTCGGGTGGCTGGAGTGACTTCGAACTGAATAGGCCGCAAGGCGCGGGCAGGTTGAAATTGCAGGCCGCTTTAGGCTTTCGCCCATTCAAGGTCTCGGATTGCGAAGCCAACAGCATGAATGGCGAGCTCGGCGTCCTCTTCCATGATGGGTCGATAACCATTTTGGCGCTGCGCATTGCTCTTGTTCCGGCTGTGCAGCTTCGCGCACACCTTGCCCAGGTGACCCACGCAGATTCGCTCATAGGGTGCACCCTCTATAGTCGCAGAGACTTGCGCAAGCTCCCTGCCAATGATCGTGTCGGGCGAGCCACTCTGAGCAAGCCATGAGGAGAGAATCGCCTGCATGGCATCGCGGCAGTTGTCAACGACAGAGCCAGGTGACTCCTTGAAGGCGGAGTCGAGGACGCGCGCGATTGCCTGAGCGACCGCAGGTCGGAGCTGCTCGTCGATCTTGTTGAGGTCGAGCTCAGGCAGGATGCTGAATGCTGACAACGCTTTAAGCGTCACCATCACGGCGCCGCTGTATAGCGCCTCCGTTTGCACGACGCGCCACGCTGACGCTGCGCGCGACGACCCTAGCGCCAAAACCGAACCTTGGCCCTGGTTCGGCCGCTGTAGGATTTCGAAGCAAGACGTATAGACGAACAGCGACTTGTAGGTTGCTTTGTCGTAGCCTGGAATCAAGCCGCGGTCATGGGGGTGGGCGGAAACGATAAGCCTCGAAGGCTGAGCACCGCTGGTTTGCTGATAGAGGCGGCCTCTGCGCGTTCGGCTTACCGGGTCATACGAATCCTCTCGGAACACGAGACCAAAAGCCTCCGAAGGACTCGGGAGCGCCTTCCAATCGTCTGCAGTATCGATGAACTTCGCATGCGTCACCGTTGGCATCGGCATGGCGGGAATGTCGGGGTTCCCCGTGCCTTCAAAGACCAGTCCTGTGTGTTGCTCAATTCCTAAATGCATGCCCGACCCCTATAGCGCAAGCTCTCAGCAGTATGCTGCCATTGGCTAGCATTTGGACGACAGCTCTTACGCCAAGACCGTGAGTTCAACGTGTAGACGCGCCTAGCGGCAGTCGCTGCACAGCTCCCCAACTGAAGAACTGTCAATGACTGAACTCAGGTTGATGGCCATGTCAGCGTCGCTGCCGTAGTTTTCGACTTTATTGTTTTGTTTTCGACTCTATTTCGCTGTTTTCGACTTTATTTGTCAGAAACATCACCCTGGCGGCGACCGACTGCCTCACTCCACCGTCACGCTCTTCGCCAGGTTCCTGGGCTTGTCGACGTCCGTGCCTTTGGCCAGGGCCGTGTGATACGCCAGCAGCTGCAGCGGCACCACGTGCAGGATGGGTGAGAGTGCACCGTAGTGCTCGGGCATGCGGATGACGTGGATGCCCTCGCTGCTGGCGATGCGGGTGTCGGCGTCGGCCAGCACGTAGAGCACGCCGCCGCGCGCGCGCACCTCCTGCATGTTGCTCTTGAGCTTTTCAAGCAGCGTGTCGTTGGGCGCCACCGTGACGACCGGCATGGCGGCCGTCACCAGCGCCAGCGGGCCGTGCTTGAGTTCGCCGGCCGGGTAGGCCTCTGCGTGGATGTAGCTGATTTCCTTGAGCTTGAGCGCGCCTTCGAGCGCGATCGGGTAGTGCAGGCCGCGACCCAGGAACAGCGCGTTGTCCATGCGGGCAAAGTCTTCGGCCCAGCTGATCACCTGCGGCTCCAGCGCCAGCACGGCTTGCAGCGCCACGGGCAGGTGCCGCATGCGTTTGAGGTGCTCGGCCTCGTCGTCTTCGCTGAGGTGCCCGCGCACCTGGGCCAGTGCGAGCGTGAGCAGGAACAAGCCCGCCAGCTGGGTGGTGAAGGCCTTGGTGGAAGCCACGCCGATTTCGACGCCGGCGCGTGTGATGTAGGCCAACTTGCATTCGCGCACCATGGCGCTGGTGGCCACGTTGCAAATGGTCAGCGTCTCGCTCATGCCCAGGCTTTGCGCGTGGCGCAGCGCGGCCAGGGTGTCGGCGGTTTCGCCGCTCTGGCTGATGGTGACGATGAGCGTACGCGGATCGGGCACGCTGGTGCGGTAGCGGTACTCGCTGGCCACCTCCACCTGCGTGGGGATGCGGGCAATCGACTCGAGCCAGTACTTGGCGGCGCAACCGCTGTAGTAGCTGGTGCCACAGGCCAGGATCAGCACACGGTCGATCGCCTTGAAAGTGCGAAACGCACCGTCACCAAACAGCTCGGGCGTGATGCCGACCACGCCTTCGAGCGTGTCGGCAATGGCGCGCGGCTGCTCGAAGATTTCCTTCTGCATGTAGTGGCGGTACGGGCCCAGCTCGGCCGCGCCGCTGTGCGCCTGCACGGTGCGCACCGGACGTTGCGACGCATCGAGCGCACGACCATCGACCGCGGTGATCCAGTAGCGGCCCATCTGCAGGTCCACCAGGTCGCCTTCTTCGAGGTACACGATCTGATCGGTGACGCCCGCCAGGGCCATCGCGTCGCTGGCCAGGAAATGCTCGCCCGCCTGCAACCCCACGCCCAGCACCAGCGGCGAGCCGGCGCGCGCACCGACAACGCGGTGCGGTTCGTCCTTGTGGAACACCGCCAGCGCGTAGGCGCCGTGCAGCTGCTTCACCGCCGCCTGCAGCGCTTCGAACACATTGCCGTCGTAGAGCGAATCCACCAGGTGCGCAATGACCTCGGTATCGGTCTGGCTCTCGAAGACATAGCCCTTGGCCATCAGCGCCGCACGCAGCTCGTCGTGGTTTTCGATGATGCCGTTGTGCACCAGTGCTACGCGGCCAGCGCTCGCGCTCTGGGCACCGGGACCGTGACTGAAGTGCGGGTGGGCGTTGTGCACCGCCGGCGCACCATGCGTGGCCCAACGCGTGTGGGCGATGCCGGTGCCGCTGGCAATGCCTTCAGTCTGTACCTGCTGCCCCAGTTCGGCCACGCGCGAGACGCTGCGGGCGCGGCGCAGGCCACCATCGTGCACGGCGACCCCGCAGGAGTCATAGCCGCGGTACTCCAGCCGCTGCAAGCCCTGAACCAGCACGGGCACGATGTCGCGCCCCGAAACCCCCGCCACGATGCCGCACATAGCGCGCCTCCATAGATTGAACGAGGCGAATGCTAGACAGGACGGTTTGAAATGAATGTGCAAAATTCACGCTCAGGTGAACGAATTCATCGCTACACTCGATCGACGCATTTTTCATTCATTTATTAATACGTTGTGGAAGAAATCGACATCGATGCCATCGACATTCGACTGCTGGACCTGCTGCAGACGGATGCCTCGCTGAGCAATCAGGCGCTCGCCGAGCGCGCCCACCTATCCGCCCCCACCTGTCTGCGGCGGGTCAAGCGGCTGCGCGATCGTGGCCTCATCGCCCGGGAGGTGGCCTTGCTCGACGCCGACCGCTTGGCCCCGTTGCTCGGGCACGGCCTGACGGTGCTGGTCGAGGTGAGCCTGGAGCGCCAGGGCGCAGAGGCGCTCGATGCGTTCGAGCAACGCGCCGTGGCCGAAGCGCGCGTCCAGCAGTGCTACCGGGTCAGCCCCGGCCCGGACTTTTTGCTGGTGGTGCGCTGCACCGACATGCCCGACTACCTGGCCTTGACGCAGCGCCTGTTCACCGGCGACGCCAATGTGCGCAACGTCAAGGGCTTCTTCAGTGCGCGTTGCGCCAAGTTCGATCCACGCTTGCCGCTGAGCGCATCGGTGACGCCGAATGGCTTAAACCCGGGGGGGAATCTGCAGCAAAACGCACACTAATGCCCGCGCATCCCAATATGGGAGTTGACGGATTGGCGATGGTGTAACAACCTCGCAACACTTTGGGCCAGCCAATGGATCGCTGGCCATGCAGGAGGAATTTCAATGGACATGGTGGTGATCGGGTCGGTGATCGCGATCGTGGTGCTGGCGCTGTGCGTTTGGCTCTACCTTCGTTTCATGCGATCGCAAGACGACGGCCGGGATGACCGCTTCAGCCCTGAGCGCATTCTGTCTTCCGAGCAAGTGGCCATGCTCGACTACCTGCAAGACACCTTTCCGGGACAGGTCGTGCTGCCCAACGTGTCGCTGGCCAACATGCTGTCGGTGCGCCGCGCCAGCAGCAAGACCGCCGCCAAGGAGCGCCTGCGAGAGCACCGGGTCGATTTCGTTGTCTGCGCACCCGACGGGCGCCCGACGTTTGCGTTTGATATCGAGCAGTACCACCTGAGCAACGCCGAGGCCAAGGCCCAGCGCGTGAAGATCAAGAACCGCATGCTCAAAACGGCGGGCGTGCGCTTTCTGTTTCTCAAGAACGGCATCCACCGCATGCCGTCGCCGGCCGACTTCCGCGCCCAGCTCAACCTGGTGGAACTGCCCAAGCCGCGCGTGGCCACGCCGGCGCCGCAGCCCAGCGAGCGCGACAGCGCCATCCGCGAGCTCGAGAGCCAGATGTCCACGCTGGACGACAAGTACGGCAATTCGGCCTACCGCGACTCCGAGGTCATGGGCCTGAGCGGCCTGATGAGCCTGGAAGACGAACTGGCGCCGCCCAAGCCGCGTGGCGGCGATCGCCGCTACGACGGTGGCTCGTTCGACGTGCGCGGCGGGCGCTGAACCGACCCGCTCCCAACCGAAGGCGCCTCAGGGCGCCTTTTTGGTTTTCTGGGGTCGCTGCCAGCCGGGAATGCTCACCTGGCGCGCGCGCGAGACCGACAGCGCGCCCGCTTCCGTGCTCTTGGAAATGGTGGAGCCCGCACCCACCGTGCCGCCCGCACCGATGGTCACGGGCGCCACCAGCACACAGTTGCTGCCCACATGCACATCGGCTTCGATCACCGTGCGGTGCTTGTTGGCGCCGTCGTAGTTGGCGGTGATGCTGCCGGCGCCGTAGTTGACGCGCTCACCCACCGTGGCGTCGCCCAGGTAGGCCAGGTGGTTGGCCTTGGCGCCTGCGGCCAGCGTGCTGTTCTTGACCTCGACGAAGTTGCCGATGTGCACCTCGGCGCCCAGATCGGCACCCGGGCGCAGGCGTGCGAACGGACCCACCAGCGCACCGGGACCCACGCGCACGCCGGCACGCTCGCCGTCGATGTGCGTGAAGGGGTGGATCACCGCGCCCGCCTCGATGCGCGCGTTGGCGATCACACAGTTGGCGCCAATGCGCACACCGTCGCCCAGCTCGACGCGCCCTTCGAACACGCAGTTGACGTCGATGTCCACGTCCTGCCCGCAGACCAGGTCACCGCGCACATCGAAGCGGGTCGGGTCGGCCAGGCGCACGCCCTGCACCATCAGATCGTTGGCCAGGCGCAGCTGGTAGGCACGCTCCAGCTCGGCCAGTTGCTGCGGGCTGTTCACACCGGCCACCTGCACAGCATCGTCGATGCGATGCGCCAGCACGGTCTCGCCATCGGCCACGGCGAACTTCACCACGTCGGTGAGGTAGTACTCGCCCTGGGCATTGCGGTTGTCCAGCCGCGCCAGCCAGGCGCGCAATCGCGCCGTGGGCACGGCCATGATGCCGCTGTAGATCTCGGTGATGGCGCGCTGCGCGTCGCTGGCGTCCTTGTGTTCGACGATCGCCTTGACCGCACCGGCTTCGTCGCGCACCACGCGGCCATAGCCCGTGGGGTCGGGCATGTCCAGCGTCAACAGGGCGAGGTGCCGACCGGCGCTGAGGTCGATCAAGGCCTGCAAGGTTTCGGGGCGCGTGAGTGGCACATCACCCGACAGCACCAGCGTGAGACCGTCATCGGCCATCACCGGCACCGCCTGCTGCACCGCGTGGCCTGTGCCCAGCTGCGGCTCCTGGCGCACAAAGCGCAGCGCCGTCTGTGCGGGTGCCTGCAAACCTGTCTCGACCTGTGCCGCGCCGTGGCCGGTGATGACCACCACCGAGCGCGCCGATAACCGCGCGGCGCAGTCGATCACGTGCTGGGCCAGCGCACGCCCGCCCAGGCGGTGCAACACTTTGGGCCGCTGGCTTTTCATGCGCGTGCCCTTGCCCGCGGCCATCACCACCACATCCACCGGTAACGCCATGAAGTCCTCTTTCGTGATCGGTCGGGGCGTTCGCACGGCGGGCGCCCAGGTGCGCCGGATTATGGCCCTCGCCCTGCTGACCACTGCCGCCCTGGCGACGCTGACGGCCTGCTCGACCGTGCGGCTGGCGTACCAGCAGGCGCCCGCGCTGAGTCAGTGGTGGCTCAACGACCACTTTGACTTCACCGATGCACAGGCCACCCAGGTGCGCGGTGCCATCGACAC
Source organism: Hydrogenophaga sp. (assembly GCF_019635465.1). Lineage (GTDB taxonomy): Bacteria > Pseudomonadota > Gammaproteobacteria > Burkholderiales > Burkholderiaceae_C > Hydrogenophaga. The sequence goes on along the minus strand of NZ_JAHBZK010000006.1, from coordinate 2,577 downwards.
CTTCTACGACTGGCACCGCCAGAGCGAGCTGCCCCGCTATGCCGACCTGCTGCGGCGCTGGCAGGACATGGCCCGCCGCGACATCACCGCCAGCCAGGCCTGCGCGCAGTTCGAGGAAATCCGCGACCGCGTGTGGCGGGCCGGTGAGCGCACCCTGGCGCCGTTTGCGCAGCTGCTCGTCGACCTTGGGCCCGAGCAGATCGCCGCCCTGAAGCGACGCCAGGCCAGCAGCAATCAGACCTTTGCCGACGACTTCCTGCGGGGCACGCCCGCCGAGCGACTGGCGCGCCGGCTGGACGAGGCGGTGTCGCGCAGCGAGCGGCTGTACGGCCGCCTGAACGCACAGCAACGCAGCCTGCTGAGCACCGGGCTGGCGCAATCGCCGTGGGACGCACCGCTCACCCAGATCGAGCGCCAGCGCCGCCAGGCCGACCTGCTGCAAACCATCGCGCAGGCACAGGCCGAGCCCGAACACGCCGCGCGGCTGCTGCGCAGCCATGCCGAAGGTTTGATGGTCTCGCCCGATGCGCACTACCGCGCCATGAGCGAGCGTGCCGTGCGCCACGCCTGCGCACAGTTCGCCGAGTTGCACAACAGCACCACGCCCGAGCAGCGTGAGCACGCGGTGGCGGTGCTGCGCGGCTACGAAGCCGACCTGCAATCGCTCAGCGCCAGCCGCTGAGCCATCCCCGTTGGTGGTGCGCGGCGCGCACCGCGCCGGGTCACAAGCACCCGCCAGCGCACAAGGCCAGTGCATCAGGCTTGCATACAAGCCTGATATGCCCATGGCACGGTTCTGGCATGCACTGCTGCCCAACATGGTCAGCGCCACCGATATCGCCCAACGCATCGTCGAGGCCATCCTCGCGCAGCGGCTCGCGCCCGGCACCCGCCTGGGCGAGCAAAACCTGTCAATGCTCTTCGACTGCAGTCGCACCCTGGTGCGTGAGGCGCTGGTGCGTCTGGCCGCGCGCGGCATCGTCACGGTCAGTGCCCGCCGCGGCTGGTACGTGGTGCAGCCCTCGCACGACGAAGCGCGCGAGGCTTTCGAGGCGCGTCGCGTCATCGAGACCGGCCTCATTCGCAGCAACGGCAAGGTCGACAAGGCCGCCCTCAAGAAGCTGCGCCAGCACATCCGGCAAGAACAGGCAGCGCTCAATGGCGCCGACGTGGGTCAACGCAGCTACCTGCTGGGTGACTTTCACGTCTGCCTGGCCGAGTGCCTGGGCAACCAGCTGCTGGCCGAGACGCTGCGCGACTTCACCGCGCGCACCACACTGATCGCCATGCTCTACCAGAGCACGCACGACGCCGTGCAGTCCTGTGCCGAGCACGTGCAGATCGTGGAAGCGCTGGAGCGCGGCGACGTGGCCGCCGCCGAGCAATTGATGGCGGCGCACATCGGACAGGTGCAGGCCGCCTTGCGCCTGGGCGCCCCCACCGACCCCCTGGCCGACCTGCGCGAAGCGCTGGCGCCGCTGGGCACACCGCGCCCGCGCAAAACCACGCGCGCATCCGACAAAACACCCCCACCCGACCGCGAACCTTACCTAGGAGCCCTGCTATGAAACTCGCCACCCGCCGCCTTGTCCTGCTTTGCGCCGCTGCTGCCGCCACCCTGGGCGCCACACAGGTGCACGCCCAGTCCGCGCTCGACGACGTGATGAAGGCCAAGCTGGTCAAGATCGCGGTGCCCACCGACTTCCCGCCCTACGGCTTCGTCGGCATCGACCTCAAGCCCCAGGGCCTGGATGTGGACATGGCCAACCTGATCGCCGCCAAGCTGGGCGTGAAGGTCGAACTGGTGCCGGTCACCAGCGCCAACCGCATCCCTTACCTGCAGACCAAGAAGGCCGATCTGGTCATCTCCACGCTGGGCAAGAACCCCGACCGTGAGAAGGTGATCGACTTCACCGTCGCCTACTCGCCCTTCTTCCAGGCCGTGTACGGCCCCAAGAGCATGGCCCTGGCCAGCTTCAATGATCTGGGCGGCAAGTCGGTCGCGGTGACCCGCGGCGCCATCGAAGACCAGGAGCTGACCAAGGTCGCCCCGGCCAGCACCGACATCAAGCGCTTCGAGGACAACAACGCCACCGTCTCGGCCTTCGTGTCGGGGCAGGTGCAGGTGATCGCCACCGGTGCCTCGGTGGCCGGCGCCTTCATGGGCAAGAACCCGCAGCTGGGCACCGAGTTCAAGTTGCTGCTCAAGGACAGCCCCAACTACATCGGCGTCGCCAAGGGCGAAGACAAGCTGCGCCTGAAGGTCAATGAGATCATTGCCGCGGCCAAGGCCAACGGCGACCTCGACAAGATGGCCGTCAAGTGGCTGGGCCGGCCGGCCGGCAACCTGCCCCAGTAAGCATGGTCCAGCTCGACTTCGGCGCTGTCCTGAGCCAATGGCCCCTGCTCGCCAGGGGCGTGGCCTGGACGCTGGGCCTGACGGCCATCTCGGCCGTGCTCGGTGTGGCCACGGGCATCGCCTGCGCATGGGCCCGCGTGCACGGCGCAGGTTGGCTGCGGTGGGCGGTCGGCGCCTATGTCGAGCTGGTGCGCAACACGCCGTTCCTCGTGCAGCTT
>NZ_JAHBZK010000005.1 GCF_019635465.1 Hydrogenophaga sp. | reverse complement strand
GGCGCCCATCAGGGTGAAGGCCCGCGAAAAGGCCATGGCCACGGGTTTGACGGCGTCGAAGACCGGCTGGTCGCCGCCACACATGACGGTCAGCAGGCCGTTTTCGGCGCCCGCCTGCCCGCCGGACACGGGCGCATCCACGAACGCGATACCCAAGGCCTTGGCCGCGCCGTACAGCTCGCGCGCCACGTTGGCCGATGCGGTCGTGTGGTCGACGAAAGTGGCGCCAGGCTGCATGCCGGCGAACGCACCGTCGGCGCCCAGCGTGATGGCACGCAGGTCGTCGTCGTTGCCGACGCAGGCGAACACGATGTCGGCACCTGCAGCGGCTTCACGCGGCGTCGTCTTGAACTGGCCGCCATAGGTCTTGGCCCAGGCCTCGGCCTTCGCGGCAGTGCGGTTGTAGACGGTGACCTGGTGGCCTGCCTTGGCCAAGTGGCCGGCCATCGGGCCGCCCATGACGCCCAGGCCCAGGAAGGCGACGCGTCGGGAAGGGGTGGGTTCGTAGGTCTTGGCGTTGGTGGTCATGGTCTCTCTCGGGTGGTTTTTCGAAGGCGAAATGCAAAAACGCGGGGCCAGCCCGCGTCGCGATGATCCCACGATGACCGGGCCGCTGTGGCCCGGGGGTCAAACGATGGTGAGGTGCTCGGTGCCGGCGGCCAGGTCCAGCGTCTTGGCGCGTTGGCTGTTGAGCTTGATCTGCAGGCGCAGGTCGTTGAGCGAGTCGGCGTTGCGCAGAGCGTCTTCGTAGGTGATGAGGTTGGCCTCGAAGGCGTTGAAGAGCGACTGGTCGAAGGTCTGCATGCCGATGTTGGTGCTCTTCTTCATGACCTCCTTGATCTCGGCCACCTCGCCTTTGAAGATGAGGTCGGAGATGAGGGGGGAGTTGAGCAGGATTTCCACTGCCGCAAAACGGCCCTTGTTGTCCTGACGCGGCACCAGACGCTGCGAGATCAGCGCACGCAGGTTGAGCGAGAGGTCCATCAGCAGTTGCGGGCGGCGCTCTTCCGGGAAGAAGTTGATCACCCGGTCCAGCGCCTGGTTGGCGCTGTTGGCGTGCAGCGTGGCCAGACACAGGTGACCGGTCTCGGCGAACTGGATTGCGTTCTCCATGGTCTCGCGGTCTCGGATTTCGCCCATGAGGATGACGTCGGGCGCCTGCCGCAGGGTGTTCTTGAGAGCCGCGCCCCAACTGTCGGTGTCGAGGCCGACCTCGCGCTGGGTGACCACGCAGTTCTTGTGCGGGTGCACGAATTCGATCGGGTCTTCGACGGTGATGATGTGACCGTGCGAGTTCTCGTTGCGCCAGTCGACCATGGACGCCAGTGAGGTGGACTTGCCTGAGCCGGTGGCACCCACCAGGATGCACAGGCCGCGCTTGGACATGGCCACGTCCTTGAGCACTTGCGGCAGGCCCAGCTTGTCGATGGTGGGCAGTGTGGCGGGGATGGTCCGCAGCACCAGGCCAACCTTGCCTTGCTGGATGAAGGCATTGACGCGAAAGCGCCCGATGGCCGGCGGCGAGATGGCGAAGTTGCACTCCTTGGTGCGTTCGAACTCGGCCGCCTGCTTGTCGTTCATGATGGCCCGCGCCAGCGCCAGCGTGTGACCGGCCGACAGCGGCTGCGGCGACACCTTGGTGATGGCGCCGTCCACCTTGATGGCAGGCGGGAATTCGGCGGTGATGAACAAGTCGCTGCCACCCCGGCTGAGCATGAGGCGAAGCAAGTCGTTGATGAATTTCGATGCCTGATCGCGTTCCATGGTCGTTGAGCGTCCTGCGTTGAGCGTTGAGCGACTGCCTTGCGCCGCTTCAGCCTGGGAAGTTCTCCGGAATCTTGGCTTTGCTGCGGGCCTCCGCCGGGCTGATGATGTTGCGGCGCACGAGGTCGGAGAGGTTCTGGTCCAGCGTCTGCATGCCTGCGCTGTTGCCGGTCTGGATGGCCGAGTACATCTGCGCCACCTTGGCCTCGCGGATCAGGTTGCGGATGGCACTCGTGCCCAGCATGATTTCGTGGGCCGCCACACGGCCGCTGCCGTCCTTCAGTTTGCACAGCGTCTGCGAGATCACCGCCACCAGCGATTCGGACAACATGGCGCGCACCATGTCTTTTTCTTCCGCGGGGAAGACGTCGATGATGCGGTCGATGGTCTTGGCCGCGCTGGATGTGTGCAGGGTGCCGAACACCAGGTGACCGGTTTCCGCCGCCGTCATGGCAAGCCGGATGGTTTCCAGGTCGCGCATCTCACCCACGAGGATGGCGTCCGGGTCTTCACGCAGGGCAGAGCGCAGCGCATTGGAGAAGCTCAGCGTGTGCGGGCCGACCTCGCGCTGGTTGACCAGGCACTTCTTGGAGTCGTGCACGAATTCGACCGGGTCTTCCACCGTGAGGATGTGGCCGTACTCGGTTTCGTTGAGGTGGTTGACCATGCCGGCCAGCGTGGTCGACTTGCCCGAACCGGTGGGGCCGGTCACCAGCACCAGGCCACGCGGGCGCAGCGCGAGGTCACCGAAGATCTTGGGCGCGTTGAGCTGCTCGAGCGTGAGGATCTTGCTGGGAATGGTCCGGAACACGGCGCCCGCGCCGCGGTTCTGGTTGAAGGCGTTGACACGGAAACGCGCCAGACCTTCGATCTCGAACGAGAAGTCGCATTCCATGAACTCCTCGTACTGCTTGCGCTGGCTGTCGTTCATGATGTCGTACACCATGGCGTGCACAGCCTTGTGGTCGAGTGCGTCGACGTTGATGCGTCGCACGTCGCCATGCACCCGTATCATCGGCGGCAGCCCGGCGGACAGGTGCAGGTCGGAGGCCTTGTTCTTGACGCTGAAAGCCAGCAGTTGGGTGATGTCCATCCCGGGTCTATCCGTGTTTTTTGAGGGCAGTTGCGATCGATTATGACGAGCATCGCCGCCAATCTCCAGCAAGTGCGGGAGCGGTTGCGACGGGCCTGCGAAGCCGTTTCGCGGGACAGCGCAGAGGTTACTTTGCTGGCGGTTTCAAAGACCTTCGGACCCGACGCCGTCCGTCAGGCCCATGCCGCCGGCCAGACGGCTTTCGGCGAAAACTATGTGCAAGAGGGCATTGAGAAGATCGCGTCGGTGGCCGACATGGTGCCGCGCGCATCGGTTGTCTGGCACTGCATCGGGCCTTTGCAAAGCAACAAGACACGCGTGGTGGCGGCCCACTTCGATTGGGTCCAGTCGATCGACCGACTCAAGATCGCGCAGCGCCTGAGTGAACAGCGCGACGGTTCGATGGCGCCGCTCAACGTCTGTCTGCAGCTCAATGTCGATGGCGGCGCCAACAAGGCGGGCGTGGCCGTGGCCGATCTGCCGGCGCTGGCCGATGCGGTGGCGGCGCTGCCGCACCTGCGCCTGCGCGGTGTGATGAGCATTCCCGAGCCGCAAGACGGTTTTGATGCCCAGCGCGAGGTTTTTGTGCGGGTGCGCGAGGCCTACGACGATCTGCGCGCCCGGGGTCATGCCCTGGACACCTTGTCCATGGGAATGAGCGACGACCTCGAGGCCGCAGTGGCCGCGGGCGCCACGATGGTGCGCGTGGGCCGGGCGGTGTTTGGCCATCGGGAGCGCAAGCCGGTCACTGGCGCGGTTTGACGTTGCCGCAGTTGGCGCTCACCCATCGCGCCGAGCCTTCGATGGTGGCCTTCTCGGGCTTGCCGTTGACCACCGTCGACACGTTGGTGACCGAGCTGTAGCCGCTGTCGCCGTTGAAGCGGATGGTGCTGTCGCCGCTGGACGCCGGGTCGGTGCACTGGAAGCTCATCTTCATGCCGCTGCTGTTGCGCTCCGTCACCTGCATCTGGCATTTGCCATCGGCCGGCGGCGGCGGCTCCTTGCGCGCGGCCATCTCTGGGGTGAGGCAGTAGCGCAGGCTCATGCCACCGCCTGGCGCTACGCCCGGCATGGACATGCCCTGCTTGGCCAGCATGTCCTGCATCATCTTGTGTTGCTCGGGGCTCATGGCCGCCATCTGCTGTTGCATCTGGGCCATGGCGGCGTCCAGCTTGGCGTTGCCGCCCATCTTCTGGGTGACCTCCCACAACCCGGGCTTGGGGCCGTCGGCGTGGGCCGCCAGCGGGGCGGACAAGGCAAGCAGCAGGGAGAGCGACAGGACATTGGACAGGGGGCGTGACATCGGGTGGGCTCCAAGCGTGATGCAAAGGCGCCATTCTGTGGCGCCCGATGTCGTTCGCCTAGCCTCGAAAAGGGGGGATCACAGCGGCAGCCTTGCGCTGTGCTTGACCTCCTCCATGACGGCGTAGGTGCGGGTTTCGCGCACGCCGGGCAGCTGCCACAGCACCCGGCCGGCGAATTCACGGTAGGCGTCCATGTCGGCCATGCGGGTCTTGAGCAGGTAGTCGAAGCCGCCGGCCACCATGTGGCACTCCAGGATCTCGTCGCGCACCTGCACGGCGGCCTTGAAGGCGTCGAACACGTTGGGGGTGGTGCGGTCGAGCAGTACTTCGACGAACACCAGCATGCCGCGCCCGAGCTTGTGCGGATCCAGCCGCGCTTCGTAGCCGGCAATGATGCCGTCGCGCTGCAGCCGCTGGGTGCGCGCGAGCACGGCCGTGGGCGACAGACCCACCTGCTCGGCCAGCTTCAGGTTGCTCAGTCGCCCGTCTTCCTGCAGCAGGCGGAGGATCTTGAGGTCGATGCGGTCGAGCCCGTTTGGTGCGGAGGTCATTGGAATCTATCTCTATAGATCAGAACATAAATGGAGAGAAATTCTAGATTCATGGGCAGATGATGCGTGAATTGTTCATCGATGCCCCTTGATCGCCATGCTGCACCCTCACCCACACCCCGTCATTGCCCGCGCCGACCGATTGCCCGACCCGTACCGCCCTGAAACCCAGGTGTTGACCGAGCGCCTGCGCCAACTCGACGGGGCACTGGACTGGTCGGAGGTGCGGGCCATGGCCCTGCCCTGGGCGCAAGCGGTGCGCGACCAGCCGCCGCCGTTCTGGGCCATGGAGAGCCTGCTCAAGGAGTACCCGATTTCCAGTGCCGAAGGCCTGGCCCTGATGCGCCTGGCCGAAGCCCTGTTGCGCGTGCCGGACACGCAGACCGCCATTGCCCTGACGGCAGACCAGCTCGGGCGCGCCGATTTCGGCCAGGCGGGCGAAGCCGCGCTGGCCCGGTTGTCGTCCACCGCCATCGCCTGGAGCAAGCGCTTTCTGCCGCACGAAGGGGAGCAGTCCGGGGTGGTGTCGCGCCTGGGGGCGCGCACCGTGGTGGCGGCCACCCTGCGCGCAGTGCAGTTGCTGGGCCGCCAGTTCGTGCTCGGCCAGCACATCGACGAGGCGCTCAAGCTGGCCCGGCAGGCGCGCAAGGCCCAAGCCAACCTGTGCCACAGCTTCGACATGCTGGGCGAAGGCGCGCGCACCGACGCCGATGCGCAGCGCTACCTGGACAACTACCACGCCGCCATCGACGCCATCGCCGCCCATGCCGACCCGGTGCGCGATCCGTCGCGCAACGACGGCATTTCCATCAAGCTCAGCGCCCTGCACCCGCGCTACGAGCACACCCAGCGCGAACGCGTGATGCGCGAACTGGTGCCTCGCGTGTGGACGCTGTGCGAGAAGGCCGCCGCCGCCCACCTCAACCTCACCATCGACGCCGAAGAGGTTGATCGGCTTGAGCTCTCGCTCGATGTGTTCGAGGCGCTGGTGCAGCGGGTTGCGCAGGACTGCCCATCGTGGGGCGGGCTGGGTCTGGCCTTGCAGGCCTACCAGACGCGCGCGGTGGAGCTGATCGAAGAGGTCGCTGCCATCGGGCGCCGCCATCGGGTGCGGCTGATGTGCCGGCTGGTCAAGGGCGCCTACTGGGACGCCGAGGTCAAGCGCGCGCAGGAGCTCGGCTTGCCGGGCTACCCGGTGTTCACCCTCAAGCACCGCACCGACGTCAGCTACCTCGCCTGCGCCCGTGCGCTGATCGATGCCTCGGACGTGGTGTACCCGCAGTTCGCCACCCACAACGCCGCCACCATCGCCGCCATCGTGCAGATGGCGCGCACCGCCAAGGTGCCGTTCGAGCTGCAACGTCTGCACGGCATGGGCGAAGGCATCTACCGCGAGGTGCTGCAGGACCAGGCGCTGCGCTGCCGCGTCTACGCGCCGGTGGGGGCGCACCGCGATCTGCTGGCCTACCTGGTGCGCCGACTGCTGGAGAACGGCGCCAACGCTTCGTTCGTTCACCAACTGGCCGATGAGGCCGTGACGCTCGACGAGCTGCTTGCATCGCCCATGGCGCTTGCCAAGGCCGACGCCGGGGCCACGCCGCTGCCTGCCCCGCAGGCTTTGTATGGCGATGAGCGCGCCAACAGTGCGGGCCTGGACCTGGCGGTGGCCGCGCATGGTGCGCCCTTGTGGGCCGCACTCGCGCAGACCGCGGTGCCCGAGGTGCCAATGGCAACGCCTGCAGACGCCGTCGAAGCGATTCGCGTGGCCCGGCAGGCCGTCGGCCCGTGGCGCCAACGGCCGGTGAGCGAGCGCGCCGACTGCCTGCGCCGCGCGGCCGATGCCATGCAGGCGCGTTTGCCCGCGCTGTGTGCCTTGCTGGTGCGGGAGGCGCACAAGACCTGGGGCGACGCCATCGCGGAGGTTCGCGAAGCCATCGACTTCCTGCGCTACTACGCCGTGCAGGCGCAGCGGCTTCAGGCGCCCGTGACCCTGCCCGGTCCCACCGGCGAAACCAACACCCTCACCTTGACGGGCCGTGGCGTGTGGGTCTGCATCAGCCCGTGGAACTTCCCGCTGGCGATCTTCACCGGCCAAGTGGCGGCCGCGTTGGTCACCGGCAACACTGTGGTGGCCAAGCCCGCCGAGCAAACGCCCGCGATCGCCCTGGAGGCGGTGGCCTTGCTGCACGCGGCCGGTGTGCCTGCCGCCGTGCTGCAGCTGTTGCACGGTCTTGGCGAAACCGTCGGTGCGGCGCTGGTGGCCGAGCCGCACGTGGCGGGAGTGGCCTTCACGGGCTCGACGCCGGTGGCCAAGGCCATCCAGCGCGCGCTGGCCGCCAAGGACGGGCCGATCGTGCCGCTGATCGCGGAAACCGGTGGCATCAACGCCATGCTGGTCGACAGCACGGCGTTGCCCGAGCAGGTGGCCGACGCCGTGGTGCAAAGCGCCTACCGCAGCGCCGGCCAGCGCTGCTCGGCGCTGCGGCTGCTGTGCGTGCACGAAGCGGTGGCCGACACGGTGATCGAGATGGTGCGGGGCGCTGCCCAGGAGCTGGTGCTGGGCGACCCGGCCGACCTGGCCACCGATGTGGGACCGCTGATCGACGCCGACGCGCATGACGGTGTGTCGCGGCAGGTGCAGGCCCTGCGGCAACGTGGCCGCAGCGCGTTGCCTCTGCCGCAGGGTCTGCCGCCGCAGGTGGTGGCGCCGCAACTGATCGAGATCGACGACATCGCCGAGGCGCGCCAGGAGATCTTCGGCCCGGTGCTGCAGGTGGTGCGCTGGCGCGGCGATCCGGCCGCGGTGATCGATCGCATCAACGCCTTGGGCTACGGCCTCACGCTGGGCCTGCAGACGCGCATCGACAGCCGCGCGCTGGCGCTGGCGCAGCGCGCGCACGTGGGCAACGTCTACGTCAACCGCAACATGATCGGCGCGGTGGTGGGTGTGCAACCCTTTGGCGGCGAAGGCCTGTCCGGCACCGGGCCGAAGGCCGGCGGCCCCAACTACCTGCCGCGTTTCTGTGCCGAGCAGACGCTCACCATCAACACCACCGCGGCCGGCGGCAACGTGGCGCTGTTCGCCCACTGAAAAGCGGCCCTGCCGGCCGCGAGGGCGGTGAGATACTGGCGCTCGCATGAGCAAGCCGGCCGCCATTCCCCCTGCGCCCCGTCCGGGTGACGCCGGTCTGCGCCCGGTGGACGCAGGCTGGCGCCAATGGATCGCCGAGAACCGCCTGCGCCAGTGCACCCCGACCTCCATGCTCGACACCATGGTCAAGGCCGGGCTGGACCCGGCAGCGTGCGAGCACGCCATTCAGGCCATGGAAAGCGACCCGGCCTATCTGGCGGCGCTCAAGTTCCAGCAAGTGCATGCCAAGCTGGTGTCGGTGGTGGCCAACCAGCAGCGCTTGCGCGAGCTCGACCCGCTGTACGGCCATGTCGAAAAGCGCAGCCGGGTGTCGTTGAACGAATTCGTCGACAAGTACGTGGTTGGCAGCCGTCCGGTGGTGCTGACCGACGTGGCACACGACTGGCCGGCCATGACACGCTGGTCACCCGAAGACCTGCGGGCACGCTTCGGCCATCTGGAGGTCGAAGTTCAGACCGAGCGCAGCGCCGACCCCAACTACGAAGTCAACAAGCTCGACCACCAGCGCAAGACCCGGCTCGCGGACTTCGTGGACCGGGTACTGGCGGGTGGCGCCACCAACGACTATTACCTGACCGCCAACAACGAGATGCTCAGCCGTCCCGGCTTTGCACCCTTGCTGGACGACATCGGCAGCCTGCCGCCCATCTGCGACCGCTCACAGCTGGCGCGCCGCGCGTCGTTCTGGTTTGGCCCGGCTGGCACGGTCACGCCGCTGCACCACGACACGATCATGCTGTGCCACACCCAGATCGTCGGGCGCAAGCGCTGGCGCCTCATCTCGCCGCTGCAAACACCGTTGCTCTACAACCATTTCGAGGTCTACAGCCCGGTCGACATGGACCGCCCCGACCTTGACCGCTATCCGCTGTACGCCCAGGCCACCGTGCTGGACGTGGTGGTTGAGCCCGGTGAGACCATGTTTCTGCCGTTGGGCTGGTGGCACCAGGTCAGCTCGCTCGACGTGAGCCTGTCTTTCTCGTATTCCAACATCGCGGTGCCCAACGAGTACCGCTTCGACAACCCGCGCATCACCAACTGGTAGCGCCAGCGCCCTCGCGGCCCCCACCCATGACCGACGCCCAGAGCATCCAGCAGTGGCTGGACGATCACCGCATCACCGAGGTCGAGTGCCTGATCCCCGATATGGCGGGCCAGGCGCGCGGCAAGATCGTGCCGCGCCACAAGTACGACCCGGCCGTGGGCCTGCGCCTGCCCGAAGCCGTGTTGACCATGACGGTGACCGGTGACTACCCCGAGAAGGATTTCACCTCGGTAGCCGATCCGGACATGCAGTTGCGTCCCGACGCCACCACGCTGCGCCCCGTGCCCTGGGCCAAGGAGCCCACGGCGCAGATCATTCACGACTGCTTCAGCTTTGACGGCAAGTCGGTCGACCTGTCGCCGCGCAACGTGCTGCGCCGCATCCTCAAGCTGTACGCCGACGAGGGCTGGAAGCCGATCGTTGCCCCCGAGATGGAGTTCTACCTGGTGCAGGTGGAGCCCGACGAAGACATTCCGCTGAAGGCCCCGGTCGGTCGCACACGCCGCACCGAGGCGGGCATGCAGAGCTTCTCGATGGACGCCATCAACGAGTACGACGACATCTTCGATGTCATGTACGACTGGTGCGAGGCCGAGGGCATCCAGCTCGACACCCTGATCCACGAGATGGGCACCGCGCAGATGGAAATCAACCTCGACCACGGCGACCCGTTGCCGCTGGCCGACCAGGTGTTCCTGTTCAAGCGCACCATCCGCGAGGTGGCCATTCGCCACCAGATGTATGCGACTTTCATGGCCAAGCCCATGCAGGGGCAGCCCGGCAGCGCCATGCACATCCACCAGAGCGTGGTCGGCATCGACGACGGCAAGAACATCTTCAGCCGCGCCGATGGCGAGGCGTCCGAGCGTTTCCTGCATTTCATCGGCGGCCTGCAGACCTACCTGCCAGCGGCCATTGCCTTCTTCGCGCCCTACGTCAACTCGTACCGACGCCTGTCGCGCTACACCTCGGCGCCCATCAACCTGAGCTGGGGCTACGACAACCGCACCTGCGGCCTGCGCGTGCCGCATTCGGTGCCGCAGGCGCGCCGGGTGGAGAACCGCCTCGCGGGTGTCGATGTGAACCCCTACCTGGCCATGGCCGCCAGCCTGGCCTGCGGCTACCTGGGCATGAAGCAGGGCCTGTCACCCACAGAACCGCTGGCGGGCAGTGCCTACGAGCAACCACATCAATTGCCACGGCACCTCGACGATGCGGTCGACAAGCTCATGCAGTGCGCGCCACTGGTCGAGGTGTTCGGCGAGCATTTCATCCAGACCTATGCCGCCATCAAGCACACCGAATACCGCGAGTACTTCGACGTGATCAGCCCTTGGGAGCGGCGCTTCCTGCTGCTCAACGTCTGAGCGGCAGCCAACGCGGGGCTCACATCACGACCATGCCGGCCATGGGGTTGGCCAGCAGCGCGTCCAGCGATTCGATCGGCAGCGGCTTGGAGAACAGGTGGCCCTGGAACTGATCGCAGCCCTGGTAGGTGAGGAAGTCGCGCTGCTCCACCGTCTCCACGCCCTCGGCCACCACTTGCAGGCTCAGTGACTGCGCCAGCGCAATGATGGCGCGCGAGATGGCGGCGTCGTTGGGGTCGGTCAGCACATCGGCCACAAAGGCCTTGTCGATCTTGAGCTGGTCCAGCGGCAGCCGCTTGAGCACCGACAGCGAGGAATAGCCGACGCCGAAATCGTCGAGCGAGAGTGTCACGCCCAGTGCCTTGAGCATGCCCATCTTCTCGATCGTGATCTCCATGCGGTCGGCCAGCAGGCTTTCGGTGAGCTCCAGCTTGAGCCGCTGCGGCTTGATGCCGCTGTTGCGGATGCAGGCCATCACCGTGTCGACGAAATCGGGGTGTCGGAACTGGCGCACGCTCACGTTCACGGCGATGCTGAGGTTCGCGGTTTCTGGCCGGCGCGCCCACACGGCAAGCTGCTTGCAGGCGGTCTCGATGGCCCATTGCCCCAGCGGCAGGATGAGACCGGTTTCCTCGGACACCGGGATGAAGTCGGAGGGATAGGTCAGGCCGCGCTCCGGGTGGTTCCAGCGCAGCAGCGCCTCCACCCCGGTGATCACGCCAGCGCGGTCGACCTGCGGCTGGTAGTACAGAACGAATTCGCCGCGACGCAGGCCGTCACGAAGGTCGGAGCTGGTCTGCGCGTTGGCGGTCATCGCCGCCTGCATGGGCGGGTCGAAGAAGCACAGCGTGTTGCGGCCCATGGCCTTGGCCTGGTACATCGCGAGGTCGGCCTGCTTGAGCAGCTCGCCAACGTCGGACTCGGTGCCACTGAAGATCGCCACGCCGATGCTGGGCGTGGCGAAGTGTTGGTTGCCGGTGAGCGCGAAGGGCTCGCGCAAGGTGTTGAGCACTTTCTCGGCCAGCACGCGGGCCTTGTGTGCCGCGGCCCGTGGGTCGTTGCTCAGGTCGTCGGCCATCACCACGAATTCGTCGCCACCCAGGCGCGCCACCAGATCGGTCTTGCGCACGCTGGCGGTCAGACGCTGAGCGACCTTCTTGAGCAACTGATCGCCAATCTGGTGGCCCAGCGTGTCGTTGAGGATCTTGAAGTTGTCGAGATCGATGAACAGCAGCGCGCCGTGCTGGCCGCTGCGCGCACTGGCCGCCAGCGCCTGCTGCAGCCGGTCCAGCAGCAGCTGGCGGTTGGGCAGGTCGGTCAATGGGTCGTAGAAGGCCAGGTGGCGGATCATGTCCTCGGCCGTCTTGCGCTGGGTGATGTCGCGTCCAACCGCCACCCAGTGCGTCACTTCCTCGGCGCTGCCCTGCACCGACACCACTTCCAGTTCTACCCAGAACAAGGCGCCACTCTTGCGCCGCACCATCAGCTCGGTGCGCGCCTTCTGGGTATCGCGAAGGCCTTGCGTGATCTCGCGCATCTTCGTCACGGTCGGATCGAGCTCCAGCAGCAGCTTGGGCGATTGGCCGAGCACCTCGTCCCGGCTGTAGCCGGTGTGATGGGTGAACGCGTCGTTGACGAACACGATGCGAGGTTCGGCCGCGCCACCCTGGGCGCCGGTCTCGGCGATCAGCACGATATCGTTGAGGCGGGCGACGCTGGTCTCCAGCAGCATGAGCTGCTCCTGCGAGTGGCGCCGCTCGGTCACGTCGCGAAAGTACACCGCCAGACCCTCTGCAAATGGGTAGGCCCGCACCTCCAGCCATTTGCCCAACGCCGGGAACCAGTCTTCAAGCTCGACCCGTCGGTTGTTCTGCAGCGCACGACCGAACTGCTCCTTCAGGCGTTGCGCCACCGCGGGCGAGAAGTCGTGCCAGACCTCCAGCCCGAGCAGGTCGGCGGTGGTCTTCTGAAGCAGGCGTTCGCTCTCCTGGTTCAGGTAGGTGAAGCAGCACTGGCGATCCAGGGTCACGAACGCTTCGGTGATGCTGGCCAGCGTCGTCGTCAAACGCATGGCAAGGCGCAGCGTCTCTTGCTGGGCTTGCTTGGTGGCCGAAATGTCGTGCACGGCCACCTGAACCAGTTCCACTTGTCCCGATGCGTCGGCCACGGCATCGCCCACCGTGCGCACCCACTTGGGCCCGACACCGTCCAGCAGAACCTGAACCTCTTCGTCGAAAGGCTCCCCGCGCAATGCGCATCGCTCGATCCGCTGCTTGAGCCCGTGGCGCCACTCGGGCGCCAAGTGTTCCAACAGATCCTCCAGTGTTTCGGGCGTGTGGTCCGGGTCGATGGCGAGCAGGCCCAGCAGGCCCGGGGAGCAGGTCAGGCGCTGGCCATCGGCCTCGATGGTGAACATCCCCAGCGCGGCGCTGCGCTCGACCAGTGCCACCTGGCTGTGGTGATGGCGCTGCTCCAGCGATTGGGCTTCATGCGAAGCCGCCAGGGCCCTGTGGTTGGTCAGCAGGCTGGCGCCCAGCTCGCAGAGGTCTGCTTCGGCCTCGGAAGTTGCCCGCCGGCGGTGCGCGCTGCCGTCAAACAGGAGCGCGCCTGCGCGCGAGTCCCCTGTCCAGGGCAACCAGCGCATGTGAACCAGCGGGGTGGATGGGTCACCGATGGCAGCAGAAGCCCACCGATCGTCTTGCCGGACATCGGCAATCCAGGTCAGGTCCACCGCCCTGTCATCGAAACGACCCAGCAGATCGTGGGCTTGCCCTGCGCTGAGTCCGTGCATGCCCAGCGGTGTCCAGGTGTTGTCATGCCATTCAAAACAGAGGCAGGCCGCCACGCCGGCCTGACGCGCCAGGGAGCGCGCCAGGCGGTCAAAAGGCGTGGGGCGGTGGCGTGGGGCGATTTCGTTTGACAAGGCGGGTCCGCGTGACGTGGCTGCTCAAGGATATCGGCGGCCGAAGGCGTAGAGGGTGGCAACGTGGCCACCCTGGCGGCCCCGATTCGTGAACTCGTCCACACTTGGGGGCGTTGACTCGGTTTTTTGTAACATACTTGTGACTTTCTGTAGCGACAGGACTAGCATGCCAATCCAAGGTCATCCGGGTGTCGTGGATGGCGCTTCACAATCGAAGAACGCCTCCGAAGGCGCCCCGATCAACCACAACGCGGGAGTAAGCAAGGTGAGCGCACTGGCAGAACTCAGGCAGCACAGCGACGTGACCAGCCTGAAATCCGCATTGCATCAGTTGTGCAGCGAGTTCGGGCGCATCACGCGCCTGGATATCCTGACCGCCATGCACGAAGGCACCAAGCAGGCCATCTGCTTCCTTCGTATGGAGCGCCCCGAGCAGGAGCAGCAACTCATGAAGAGCCTCGGCGTGGGGCGCTTCGGCGGTGAAGTCGTGTTTGTGCTCAACCTCAACGTGCCTGCCAAGCAGCAAGAGTTCGGTCCCTCTTCGCAGTGGGCCGATTCCGACATCTATTGAGCGTGCCGCGCTGCGGCAACTCTTCCTTTGCTTTCGCCACTTCAGGCCCAGGTCGTAGCGTGGCTCGCCCAACCGGGTGACCCGGTGCGCGCTGGGCAGGCCTTGCTGATCGTCGAGGCCATGAAGATGGAGCACGAGCTTGTGGCCGATCGCAATGGTCGGCTGGTCGATCAGCTGGTGCAGCCAGGCGAAATTGTCCAAGCAGGGCAGCACCTCTGGATCCTGGGCGAGGGGGGTAACGTCGCCTCGAACGTGCCGCAGCCTCCGTCCGAGGGCGTCGATCTGGAAGCCGAGCGCGCCGACCTGAGCGCATGGCGCGAGCGCATGGCGTACCTGGACGACAAGGCTCGCCCTGAGGCTGTTGCCAAGCGCCACGCGCTTGGCTTGCGCACCGCGCGCGAAAACATTGCCGATCTGTGCGACGCCGGCAGCTTCATCGAATACGGCGCATTGGCCGTGGCCGCCCAGCGGTCCCGCCGCAGCGAAGAAGACCTGGTCGCCAACACGCCCGCCGACGGGCAGATCACCGGCATCGGTTCGATCAATGCCGCGCAATTCGGGCCCGAGCGCACCCGTACGGCGGTTTTGGCCTACGACGCCACTGTGTTGGCGGGCACACAGGGCATGCGCAACCATCAGAAGACCGACCGCCTGCTGGGACTCGCCGCGCGTCAGGGGCTGCCGGTGGTTCTGTTTGCCGAAGGCGGCGGCGGGCGGCCGGGCGACACCGACCTGCCGGTGGTTGCCGGGCTGCATGTGGGGACGTTCGCGGCGATGGCCCGCCTGTCGGGCAGGGTGCCCACCATCGGCATTGCGGCCGGACGTTGTTTTGCCGGCAACGCGGCGCTGCTGGGGTGTTGCGATCTGGTCATCGCCACGCGCGGCAGCAACATCGGCATGGGCGGGCCGGCCATGATCGAAGGCGGTGGACTCGGGCGGTTTCGACCGGAAGAAATCGGCCCGGCAGAGGTTCAGCACGCCAACGGAGTGATCGATCTCCTGGCGCAGGACGAGGCCGATGCCGTGCGACTGGCGCGCCAATGCCTCGGGCTGTTTCAGGGCAAGCTGTCTGATTGCGAGGCGCCGGACCAGCGCGCGCTGCGTCAGTCGCTGCCTGAGAGTCGCCAGCGAAGCTACGACAGCCGCACGTTGGCAGAGGGCGTGGCCGACGTCGGCAGCCTGATCTGGTTGCGTGACGGTTTCGGCAAGGCGATCCACACCGGGTGGGGGCGTCTGGGTGGCCAAGCGGTCGGATTTGCCGTGAGCAACCCCTTGCACCTGGGCGGCGCGATCGACCCGGACGCGGCAGACAAGTTCGCCCGATTCATGCGTCTGTGCGACGCCTGGGGCCTGCCTCTGGTGAGCATGGTCGACACACCGGGCTTCATGGTGGGGCCGGACGTGGAGGCCCGCGCCCAAGTGCGTCATGCCAGCCGCTTGTTCGTGACCGCCGCCAATCTGCGTGTGCCGGTGTTCAGCGTGGTGGTCCGCAAGGCCTTTGGTCTGGGTGCAATGGCGCTGACGGCCGGCGGGTTTCACGAACCGGGCTTCACCGTGGCCTGGCCCAGCGCAGAGTTCGGCGCCATGGGACTGGAAGGCGCCGTGCGACTGGGTTATCGGAAGGAGCTGGAGGCGCAACCCGAAGGACCTGAACGCGAAAAGCTGTTCGAAGAGCTGCTGGCACGCCAGGTGCGCCAGGGCGCGGCCATTCCGATGGCCACCACGCTGGAGATCGATGCGGTCATCGACCCGGCGCAGACGCGCGACTGGTTGCTGCGTGGTCTTGCAGGCGCACCGGTGGGCACGATGGCGGCGAACCGCTTCGTTGACCCCTGGTAAGACCGGCGGATGACTTCAGGTCAGAGCAGTTCGCCGAAGCCTGTGCTGCGAACGCCTGCCGATGCCAGTGGGGGCGCCGTCTGGTTGATGTTCACCCAGAACTCGCAGACGTGTTTCATGGCGCTCAGGAACTGCGAAAACTCCGTGGGCTTGGCAATGTAGGCATTGGTGCCCGCGTCGTAGGCGCGCAGCAGATCGCTGGGCTCGGTGGACGAGGTCAGCACCACCACCGGAATGTTGTGCAACTGATCCGATGACTTGATTTCCTTGAGCACGCCGATGCCGTCCAGCAAGGGCATTTTCAGATCGAGCAGCACCAGCACCGGGTGACTGCCCGCACGCTGCGCAAACTGGTTGCGTCGGTAGAGATAGTCCAGCGCCTGCATGCCGTCGGAGACGTGGGTGACTCGCCCGTCCAGCCCATGGCGGGACAAAGCCAGCTTGGTGAGTTCGGCGTCGTCGGGGTTGTCCTCGACGAGAAGAATGGCGTCGGCGTTCTTGTTCATGGTTCGAGCGGGGCCGGCATCGAGTCGGTGGCGTCTGACAAACGGGGGCTGTCGATCGGAAGGGAGAAGTAGAACACGCTGCCTTCGCCCAGGCGACTTTCTGCCCAGACGCTGCCACCGTGGCGCTCGACGATGCGGCGGGTCAGCGCCAGACCGATACCGGTTCCTTCGAACTCCGAAGCGCGGTGCAGACGCTGAAAAACGCCAAACAGCTTTTGCGAATATTTTGTATCGAAACCCACGCCGTTGTCACGGACGGCGAAGACGTAGCCGCGCGCGTGCTCGATGGACCAGCTGACTTCGATCACGGCGCGCTCGCGCGGGCGACTGTATTTGAAGGCGTTGCCAAGGAGGTTGGCCCACACTTCGCGCAGCAGCAGCGCGTCGCCATGGACGATGGGCAGATCGGAGGCAATTTGCCAATCGACCACACGCCCTTCGGTGTCGTGGGCCAGTTGCGACACGACCGCACTGACCAGGTGGTTGAAATCGACCGGTGAGAAGTTCACCGCGGCGCGGCCCAGTCGCGAGAAAGCGAGCAGGCCGTCGATGAGTTGGCTCATGTGCCGGGCCGAGTTGCCAATCGTGCCCAGATACCGGCTGGTGGTTTCGTCCTGCTGGGCACCCAGGTGCTCTTCAAGCAGGCTCACGAAGCTGGAGATGTGGCGCAGCGGTGAGCGCAGGTCGTGCGACACCGAATACGAGAACGACTCCAGATCCCGGTTGGCGGCCAGCAACTGCTCGGTGCGCTCAACGACGCGCTTTTCGAGCTCATCGTTGATGTTGCGCATGAGGTCGTCCAGTTGCTTGGCGTCCGTCATGTCGCGGTTGATCTTGGCAAAGCCTTTGAGATCACCGTGCTGGTCGCGCAAGGCGATCAACACCGAATGCGACCAGTAGCGACTGCCGTCCTTGCGGGTGAGCCAGCTTTGCACATCGTGCTGGCCCCGCGACGCCGCCAGTCGCAGCATGCGTTCTGCATCGGCCTTGCCCGCTTCGGGATTGTCGGCGTCGAACAGCACCCCAAAGTGGCGTCCCAGCATTTGCACCGGTGAATAGCCGTCCATGCGCTGCGCGCTGTCCGTCCAGTCGGTGATGAAGCCGTTGGCGTCCAGAAAGTAAATGCAGTAGTCGCGCAGGTTGTCGACCATCAACCTGAACCGCTGTTCACTCTCCAGCAGTTCGGCCGAGCGCTCCTGGATGCGCAATTCAAGCTCTTCGTTGAGGTGGCTGACGCGCTCCTCGATGCGCTTGCGCTCGGTGATGTCGATGATCTGGATGAAGACACCGCGCGGCCGACCCTCGGCGTCGAGGTCGGGCAGGTAATTGGCACTGATGAAGATCGGGTGGCCATCGGTGGTCTGGCGCCAGGTCTCGAAATGCTGGGGCACGCCAGCCAGGGCCGCGGCCATGCGCGGCGCGATGTCAGCCCAGACCTCTGGTGGCACACATTCACTGATGGGTTCACCCAGGATTCGGTTGGGATCCATGCCGTACACACGCAAGTGCTCGGCGTTGGCAAACCGAAAGCGCAAATCGGCGTCGAGGTAGGCGATCAGGCCAGGCACCCGGTCGGTGATGTTGCGCAGGAAACGCTGTTGTTCCCGCAAGGCCTCTTCTGCGGCCTTGCGGCGGGTGATGTCGACCACCGTGGTGTTGCTGCGCAGGAAATTACCTTGCGCATCGCGCACCGCAGACGACGACAGCAATGCATAGAAGCGCGAGCCGTCGCGGCGCATCATCTCGTACTCCACGGCATCCACAGCGTCGTCGTGGAGCATGCGGCCCATGCGGGATTCGAGCAGCGCGACCTGACTGGGTGGAATGACATCGCGGAAGTTGAGGCGTCCCACCACCTCTTCCCGTCGAAAGCCCAGCCATTCAAGTTCTGTGTCGTTGATGGACACGAAGGTGCCGTTGACGTCGAGCGAGTGGTAACCGCAAGGCGCGCCGTTGTAGAGCGCCTTGGCCTGGTCCAGGGCGCGGCCCAGTTGCTGGTTGGCTTGTCCTACGCGGTCTTCTGCGGCCTTGCGCTCCGTGATGTCGATCATCTGAATGATCAAGCCACTGACCACGCCGTTCTCGATCCAGGGCGTGTACTCGACACTCGCGTAGAACGTGGGGCCACCGGGGAAGGCGCGCTCGCCTTCGAATCGTTGGTGTTCGCCGCGCAAGGCAGCGTCCAATCGCTCGCGTGCGCCCTCGTAGTCCTCCTGACGCGCAATGTCGCTCAGGTGCAGGCCGACCACGCTGCTGGGGTCGCCACCGCGCCAGCGCGCATAGCTGGCGTTGGCAAAGCGGCAGATCAGGTCGCGATCAAAGTAGGCCAGTTGAACCGGCACCGTGTCGGTCATCGCCTGAAGGAATCGCCCTTGAGCAGCCAGTGCCTGTTCGACCACCTTGCGCTCGGTGATGTCGATCAAGGTGTTGTTGGTACGCAGGAATCGGCCCTTGGCATCCTTGACCGCGGTGCTGCTGACCAGCGCGATGAACTCGGTGCCATCGCGGCGACGGAAGGTGAGTTCGGCGGGTTCGATCCGTGCCCCTTCCACCAAGGCCTTGAGCCGGGTCAGCGCAAATTCCAGATGCTCGGGGCGCAGTACATCGCGCAGGTGCAATTGGCCCACGACTTCGTGTCGTTCGTAGCCCAGCCAGTCCAGCTCGGTGCGATTCATCAGCACGAAGGTGCCATTGGCGTCGAGCGAGTGGTAGCCGCACGGTGCCTGGTTGTAGAGCGACTGCGCCTCCGCCAGGGCCATGCTCACACGCTCCTTGGCGTCGGCAAGCTCGTCGGTGCGCTCCTTCACCCGTCGCTCCAGTTCCGCGTTGAACTGGCGAATTTCTTCCTGCTGGTTGTGCTGGTCGGTGATGTCGCGCGACACCGCCAGCAGCATGACGGGGTGGCCCTGGGCATCGCAGATGGGTGTGATGGCCGTGTCCCACCACTTGGGCGTGCCCTTGAAGGTGTTGCCAAAGGCCACGAAGCGCGAACTCTGGCCATTGCGCGCGGCCTCGATCGCCGAGCGCGCCAGGGTGCCGCCTTCGTCCGGCCACCAGGTCGTCCAGTCGCTCAGGCGGATCTGTTCGAAATCGTCGACCTCGACCAGGCGACGACCCTGGTCGGTGATCTGAACCACCCGGCCTTGCAGGTCCAGCACCTTGGTGCAATCCGGACTGCTGGCAATGATCTGGCGGTTGAGCTCTTCCTTGAAGCGCGCTTCGGCTTCAAGCTCGCGCAGCGAGGTGATGTCCTGCACGAAGCCGAGTTGCCCGGTCAGGTGGCCATTGGCGTCGCGCAGCGGCGCGTTGCGCACCATCACATGGACGGTCTGGTTGTCGGGTTTGATCAGCCGGAACTCGACACTCAAGCCTTCACCCCGGGAAATCGCGCGCACCCAGTGGGCTTGCACACGCTCGAGGTCTTCGGGGTGCACCCGGGCCAGCCAGCCGAAGTTGGGGAACTCATCACGCTCCAGGCCGAAAATCTGCTGCAGCTGAGCGTCGATGTGCGTCAGCAAGCCCGCTTCGTCGGTGCGAAAGATGCCGATGGGAAACACGCTGCCCAGGGCGGCGAACAGAGCTTCGTATTCCAGGCGGGTGGGGTGGTGAGCGGGGTCGGCGGTCAGTGCTGTACTGAGGTCGAGTGGCAAGTCCGCGTGGAACCTCGCATTGCCGTTGACGCCATGTGCGTCGCCGTTGACCGGACTCAGGTGCTGGGCGTAGCGTTGCCGCAGGTATTCGTTCTCGGCCTTCAGCGTGCGCAGCTCCAGCAGCAGCGCGCGCTCGCGATCCGTCTCGCCAACCTCGCCGTCGCGGCGTGCCAGCGGTGTCAGACCAGACGGCAACAACACGCTCATTGCCGCAATGTACCCCACGGTCAGGGGTATTTCGACCTCAAAAAGCGCCTCAAAAGCGAGGTATTTCCGGATGTGCGAGCCGCCCGCCTCGCACCAGCATGCGCCCATACTCCGCGCAGCGTTGCAATGTGGGGATCACCTTGCCCGGATTCAGTAAGCCTTTGGCATCAAATGCGCGCTTGATGGCGAACATCTGCGCGTTCTCTTCGCCCGAGAACTGAACGCACATGCTGTTGAGCTTTTCAACCCCCACACCATGCTCGCCGGTGACCGTTCCGCCCATCGCCACGCTGGTCTCCAGAATGTCAGCGCCAAAGCGCTCGCAGCGTTTGAGCTGGTCCGGATCATTGGCATCGAAGAGGATCAGCGGGTGCAGATTGCCGTCGCCGGCGTGAAAGACGTTGGCGCAGCGCAGGTTGTAGGTCTTCTCCATGGCCTGGATGGCCAGCAGGATGTCCGTCAGGCGCTTGCGCGGAATGGTCGAGTCCATGCACATGTAGTCGGGGCTGATGCGCCCGCTGGCCGGAAAGGCGTTCTTGCGCCCGCTCCAGAAGCGAAGTCTTTCGGCCTCGTCTCGGCTGACGGCAATGGCGGTGGCGCCGGCGTTGCGCAAGACCGCGCTCATGCGCTCGATCTCCTCGGCTACCTCTTCCGGCGTGCCGTCGCTCTCGCACAACAGAATCGCCTCGGCCGTGAGGTCGTAGCCCGCGTGCACAAAGTCCTCGACCGCCGCGGTCATGGGCTTGTCCATCATCTCCAGGCCGGCCGGGATGATGCCTTGCGCGATCACCGCCGCCACGGCATCGCCGGCCTTTCGCACGTCGTCGAAGCTGGCCATGATGCAGCGCGCCAGCTGGGGTTTTGGCACCAGCTTGACCACCACCTCGGTGGTCACCGCCAACATCCCTTCGCTGCCCACGATCAGCGGCAGCAGATCAAGGCCTGCGCCGTCCAGGGCGCGGCTGCCCAGGGTGAGTGGCTCGCCGTCGATGCCGAAGCCGCGCACCTGCAGCACGTTGTGCAAGGTGAGCCCGTACTTCAGACAGTGCACACCCCCCGAGTTCTCGGCCACGTTGCCACCGATGGTGCAGGCGATCTGGCTGCTGGGGTCGGGGGCGTAGTACAGGCCGAACGGTGCCGCGGCCTCGCTGATTGCCAGATTGCGCACGCCGGCCTGCACGGTGGCCGTTCGCGAGCGGACATCGATGTCGACGATGCGGTTGAACTTGGCCAGCGACAACACCACGCCCATCGCATGGGGCATGGCCCCTCCGGACAAGCCGGTGCCCGCCCCGCGCGCCACTACCGGCACCTCCAGTTGGTGACAGGCCTTCAGAATGGCCGCCACCTGGGCCTCGGTCTCGGGCAGTGCCACCGCCAGCGGCCGTTCGCGGTAGGCGGTCAGGCCGTCGCACTCGTAGGGCACGGTGTCCTCGGGCTGCCACAGCAGCGCGTGCGCGGGCACGGCTCTGGCCAGGGCCTGTACCACTTCGGCCTGTCGTTGGGCGCGGCGCACTCGATCGGCTTCGGCGGGAAGTGTGGGCGCATTCATGGGGGAAGTCTCCTTGCCGGGCAGTGTAGAACCGCGGCCCCGGCCACAGATTGAAAATTCCTTCAGGCCGGTTTGACGCCCGTCAAGTCCGGCGAGGCACCCCTCTTGAAATGTTTGGGGCCGACGTCAGTTTGGGGGCATGGCGCAGTGCGGCGGTCGCACCGGCCAAGCTTCTGGAGGACTCACCCATGAATGGACTCATCTCTCGCGGCAACCTGTTCGACGACCTCTTTCGCGACGTGGCGCCCGGCTTCTTTGTCAAACCCCTGCATGGTGACGCGCTGCCCGCGCAGATGAAGGTGGACGTGAAGGAAGTGGGCAATGCCTACGCCATCGACGCCGAAGTGCCCGGCGTGGCCAAGGACGACATTCACGTGACCATCGAAGGCAACGTGGTGACGCTGCGCGCCGAGGTCAAGCAGGCCGACGCCCAGCGCGATGGCGAGCGCGTGCTGCGCAGCGAGCGCTACTTCGGCGCAGTGGCCCGCAGCTTTCAGCTGCCGCAGGACATCGACGAGTCCGCCGCCAAGGCGCGCTACGACAACGGCGTGCTGCGCCTGACGCTGCCCAAGAAGGCCGCGGTGGCGGGTCAGCGACTGACGATCGAGTGAGGCGGGCGCGGCAGGCTGGCCGCGCTCACTCGCTGCGGATGTCGACGAGTTCGATGGACTCGTCAACCTGGAAGATCTGTGACTTGGCCACCGCCTCGAAGCGCACGATGCGACCCAACGCGGGTGCATAAAGGGCGGAGGCCTTGTAGGGCGCGCCGAACGACACGTGTCTGCCCGTGAGGCGACGGGTGTAGCCTTCGAGGGTCACCCTGACGACCTTCAGTTCGCGCTCGCCGACGCGCACTGTGCTGGCGTCTACCACGCGCGCGCGCAGCTCCATGGAAATTTCGACATCGGCGTGCCGCAACGAGTAGTCCAGGCGCCAGCTGGTGCCCACCTCGGGTGTACCTGAGACCCAGCCGCCCGGCGGCATGGCGAGGTCCAGTTCACCGCCAGCGCCCAGGCGGTTGGTTTCCACCTTGCCGTCCGCTGTCTCGACGCGGTCGCCACCATTGAAGATGCGCCGGTCGCCTTCGATACGGTCGAGCCGATAGACCACCGTCTGCGTGTTGCCCGTGAATCGGTCGGTGAGCTTGTATTCGAACACCCGGTCCATTTTGGGGGCCGAGGCGGTGGTCGCGGCCACGGGCGGTGGCGCATTGCGCGCCGCCAGAGCCGCCTGTGCGCGCTCGGGCACCTCGGCGATCCAGCTCGCGGGCAGCGCGAAGTTCAGGTTCTGCGAGTCCTTCAATCCGAATGACGTAATGCCGATCAGCCGCCCCTGCGCGTCGAACAGCCCGCCACCCGAAGAACCCGGTGAGATCGGCACCGTGATCTGCAGCGCCTCGAACGCGGCGCGTTCATTGCGCCGGATGCCCGAGAGCAGGCCGTCGCTGATGGTGGTTTCCAGCCCGCGCGGTGCGCCGATGGCGTACACCCGCGCGCCCACCCGCAGCGATTCGGGCGGGGCGATGGTCACGGGTGGCGCACTGAAGTTGGCGACCTTGAGCTGGCACAGGTCGCGTTCGGTGTCGGGGTGCTCCAGCTCGGCGCCGTAGCTGACGTTCTCGCGGCCCACCGACACGCGCGCGGCGCGGCGCAGCACGTGGCAGTTGGTGATGAGGCGGCCGGGCCCGATGACCACGGCGCTGCCCTGGGTGAGGGGTCTGCCTTCGGTGTCGGCCGTGCGCACCGTCCACACGCTGGGGGCGACCCGCTCGAAGAGTGTTTCGGGAGTGAGGTCGGTCTGGGCGTGGGCGGCGCAGGTCAGGGCCAGGGCGCCGAGCAACGGCAGCTGACGAACACGGGTAAGGGCTCTCATGGGGCTCCAGTCACTCGCTGCGGATGTCGATCAATTCCAGGACCTCGTCGATGTTTACCCGCCCCACACCATGCCCACCGTTGGCCACGGTCTCGAACCGGACCATCCGGGCCAGTTCCGGCGAGTACCACGCGTTGAGCGTGTAGGGCACCGAATACACCATTCGCCTGACGAACCCCTTGAACTCGACATGAATGACGTCCAGCTCACGCGCACCCACCCGCAGTCTGCTGGCGTCGATGTAGCGTGCGCGCAGTTCCACCTGCCGGGCCTCATCGCCCTGACCTCTGGTGTAGTCAAGGCGCCAGCTGCTCCCTGGTTCTGGTTTGGACGGTATCCAGCCCCCGTTGGGCATCAAGGCGTCAAACTCACCACCGATCGCCAGCGTGTTTTCAAGCACGCCGCCACCCACGCGTTCCACACGGGTGCCGTTGTTGAACACCATGCGGTCGCCTTCGACCCGATCGAGGCGGTAGATCACCTTTTGCGACACACCCGAGCGGCGGTCACGCAGCTGGTATTCAAAGACCCGATCGCCCTGGGGCACGGCGGCGGTGCCGCCTGAAGCCACCGGTGGCGGCGGTGCATTGCGCGCCGCGAGTGCCGCCTGCGCGCGCTCGGGCACCTCGGCAATCCAGCTCGCGGGCAGCGCGAAGTTCAGGTTCTGCGAGTCCTTCAATCCGAAGGTGGTGATGCCGATCAACCGCCCCTGCGCGTCGAACAGACCACCGCCGGAGGAGCCCGGTGAAATCGGCACCGTGATCTGCAGCGCCTCAAACGCGGCGCGCTCGTTGCGCCGGATGCCCGATAGCAGGCCGTCGCTGATGGTGGTCTCCAGTCCGCGCGGTGCGCCAATGGCGTACACCCGCGCGCCCACGCGCAACGATTCGGGCGGAGCGATGGTCACGGGTGGTGCGCTGAAGTTGGCCACCTTGAGCTGGCACAGGTCGCGCTCGGTGTCGGGGTGCTCAAGCTCGGCGCCGTAGCTGACGTTCTCGCGCCCGACCGACACGCGAGCCGCGCGGCGAAGCACGTGGCAGTTGGTGATGAGGCGGCCGGGCCCGATGACCACGGCGCTGCCCTGGGTGAGGGGTCGGCCTTCGGTGTCGGCCGTGCGCACCGTCCACACGCTGGGGGCGACCCGCTCGAAGAGTGTTTCGGGGGTGAGGTCGGTCTGGGCCTGGGCGGCGCAGGTCAGGGCCAGGGTGCCGAACAACGGCAGCTGACGCAAAAGGGCGTAGGGTTTCATGGGAATCGGATCATTCGCTGCGAATGTCCACCAGCTCGAGCGCTTCGT
The DNA here is from genome assembly GCF_019635465.1 of Hydrogenophaga sp. Classification (GTDB taxonomy): domain Bacteria; phylum Pseudomonadota; class Gammaproteobacteria; order Burkholderiales; family Burkholderiaceae_C; genus Hydrogenophaga. The sequence goes on along the minus strand of NZ_JAHBZK010000005.1, from coordinate 216,793 downwards.
CCACATAGATGTAGCGATCATGCGCCTTGGCCTCGAAGCGAACAACGCGGCCCAGCGCCGGCGCATACCAGGCAGAGGCCTTGTAGCTGGAGAAACCGGCGGTGGAGCGGGTCGTGTACCCCTCGAACCGGACGACCACCACGTCGAAGTCCCGCGTGCCGATGCGCATGGACGAAGTCTCGGTCGCGCGGGCCCGCAACTCCATGTGCGCACTGCCGTAACTCAGACGGGACTTGTAGTCGAGCCGCCAGGCAGCGCCGAGCTCTGGCTTGCTCGACACCCACCCGCCGGGCGGCATCACCAGATCGAACTCACCGCCCAGAGGTTGCTTGTTCTCGATGACGCCTCCGCCTTCGCGCTCGATGCGGTCACCGTTGTTGAAGACCATGCGATCGCCTTCCACGCGATCGAGCCGGTAGACGATGGACTTGAAGTTGCCGGTAGAGCGGTCGGTGAGGCGGTACTCGAAGACCCGGCTGGCCGCAGTGGCAGCCGCGGAACTGGCGCCATTGCCGGTGTCGGGCGGCGGCGCATTGCGCGCTGCCTGGGCCGCCTGCGCACGCTCGGGCACCTCGGCGATCCAGCTTGCGGGTACCGCGAAGTTCAGGTTCTGTGAGTCCTTCAGGACAAAGCTGGTGATACCGATCAGCCTGCCGTACGCGTCGAACAGCCCCCCCCCGGACGAGCCCGGCGATACAGGCACCGTGATCTGCAGCGCCTCAAACGCGGCGCGCTGATTGCGCCGGATGCCCGATAGCAGGCCGTCGCTGATGGTGGTCTCCAGCCCGCGCGGTGCGCCGATGGCGTACACCCGCGCACCCACGCGCAACGATTCGGGCGGGGCAATGGTCACGGGTGGCGCGCTGAAGTTGGCGACCTTGAGCTGGCACAGGTCGCGCTCGGTGTCGGGGTGCTCAAGCTCGGCGCCGTAGCTGACGTTCTCGCGGCCCACCGACACCCGTGCCGCGCGGCGCAGCACGTGACAGTTGGTGATGAGACGGCCCGGTCCGATGACCACGGCGCTGCCCTGGGTCAGGGGTCTGCCTTCGGTGTCGGCCGTGCGCACCGTCCACACGCTGGGGGCGACCCGCTCGAAGAGTGTCTCCGGGGTCAGGACGGGCTGGGCCTGGGCCATCGAGATGCCGAGTACCAAACCAGAAAGGAGCAGGGTGTGCCGGCGCATGGTGCTCACTTTTGGGGCGGCAACAGGCCTCGCAGGTCGTCGATCGTCACCCTGGACTCGCCGGGCTTTGCCGAACCCGCGGTGGCGGGCATCGGCGATTGCGATGGATTGGCGTCTTTGCTGGTCGTCGTGCTGGGCGGGGCGCCGGTGTCGGTGCCTGCGACAGGTTGGCCGTCTTTTTCGTCCTTGCGATCAAAGATCAGCGTCTTGCCAAACACCAGCTGCACCCAGGTGGGGTAGGTGTAGGCCGTGCCCTTGCTGTGGTCGATGATGGCGCCCACAGCGCCGCCCAGAATGATGTTGCCAAACATGCCGGAGTTGGCTCGCGAGACGGCCCGGGCCTTGGCATCGGGGTTGTCCGGGTGGCTGCAAACGATGTCCAGATCGGTCCCGGATCGCCTGACGTCTGCGGTGTTGCCCGACCTGACTTTTACGCTCTCATACTCGTTGCCCAGTTTGCAATCTGCGCCCGTGACCACTTCGCCGGTTGCGGTCAGCGTTTCGACTTTCACGGGCTGGGTGGTCTCGTTGAGGACGGTCGCGCAACCGGTCATGGTCAGGCACGCCACGAGAAGGGCCATCCTTCCGAACATTTGTACTCCCTCATCTGGATTGATGCGCGACTGTAACTTCGAGTTACACGCTTGCCGCTGCGTGCAGCATCGGCGTTGCGCCGATGCTGCGCAGCCAGGGGGAAACCCTAGCCCATGGCCTGTTGCAGCCAACGAGCAAACGCCGCGCACTCCCAGCGCTCCATGGTTCCGCTGCGCCAGCACAGGTAGTGCGCGTGCGGGCTGGGCACGCGCCGGGGGTACAGGGGAATCAGCACGCCGCTGTCGAGCCAGGGCGCCGCGAGCTTGTAGCGCAGCAGGCCCACGCCCATACCGGCGGCGGCGGCGTCGCACATCAGGCCAATGTCGTTGAACTGCGAGCCCTCAACGGGTTCGGGCCAGTCCAGCTCGTGGGCGGCGAACCAGGTGCGCCAGGGCTCCAGCGGGCTGCGCAGCATGGGCACACCCGCCAGGTCTTCGGGGGTATCGAACGGGCCGTGCTCGCGAGCGAAGGCGGGTGAGGCCATGGGCGAGATGTCGTCCTTGGCCAGCAACAGGTGCTCCACGTCCGCATAGCGGCCGGTACCGAACCGCACCATCAGGTCGGCGTCTTCGGCCACCACATCCAGCAGCGGAATGCTGACCTGCAGCGTCAGGTCGATTTCCGGGTAGGCATCGCTGAACTGCTTGAGGCGGGGCAGCAGGATCGAACGCGCAAACGTTGGCGTGACCGCCAGGCGCAGCTTGCGCCGGCCCGGCGAGGCCTGTTGCGACGGGAACTGCTGCAGCGACGCCAGGCCTTCGCGCACGCGGGCCAGGTACTCGATGCCCTCGGTGGTCAACGAAAAATCGGCGCGGCCAAAGAGCTTGGTGCCCAGGGCTTCTTCCAGCTGGCGAATGCGGTGGCTGACCGCGCTGGGCGTGACGTTGAGCTCGTCGGCGGTCTGGGTGACGCTGCGCAGCCGCGCCAGTGCCTCGAACGTGAGCAGGCACTGAATGGGCGGGATGCGCATCGTCATGGCGATACGTTTCAAGCGACGTGACCGAGCCGGGGTGCGCCGCGCACGGCCGCCCCGAAGCGGCCGCGCGCCCCCCAGTGGGGGGAGGCAGCCCGCAGGGCTGCATCGGGGGGCGTCCTATTCATTTGAAGACGACGGTCTTGTGCCCGTTGAGCAGCACACGGTGCTCGCTGTGCCACTTGACGGCCCGCGCCAATACCTGGCTCTCGGTGTCGCGGCCCAGGGCCGTGAGGTCTTCCACGGTGTCGGTGTGGTCCACGCGCGCCACGTCCTGCTCGATGATGGGCCCTTCGTCCAGATCGGCCGTCACGTAGTGCGCGGTGGCGCCGATCAGCTTCACACCGCGGTCGTGCGCCTGGTAGTAGGGCTTGGCGCCTTTGAAGCTGGGCAGGAAGCTGTGGTGGATGTTGATGGCCCGGCCAGCCAGCTCCCGGCACAGGTCGTTGGAGAGGATCTGCATGTAGCGCGCCAGCACCACGAGCTCGGCCTCCTCGGCCCGAATGATTTCCAGCTGCCGGGCCTCGGCCTGCGTCTTGGTGGCCGCGGACATGGGCACGTGGTGAAAGGGCACGTTGTAGCTGGCCGCCAGCTGGTAGAAGTCGCGGTGGTTGCTCACGATGGCGCGGATGTCCAGCGGCAGCAGGCCGCTTTTCCAGCGGAACAGCAGGTCGTTGAGGCAGTGCCCTTCCTTGCTGACGAAGATCACCGTGCGCATTGGCTGGGTCAGCGGGTGCAGGCCCCAGCGCATCTCGAAGGGGGCAGCGAAGGCCGCCAGCTGCTCACCCAGATCGGCACGGGTCAATTGCGTGCAGGCAAATTGCACGCGCATGAAGAACAGGCCGGTGGCGTGGTCGTTGTACTGGGCCGCTTCTTCGATGTTGCCGCCGCGCTCGAACAGAAAGCCGGAGACGGCGTGCACGATGCCCGGGCGGTCGGGGCAGGACAGGGTGAGAACGTAGGTGTTTTCCATGGCGGCGCGATTGTCGCAGCCCGCCGCCGGCCGCGCTGGTGGGCCTGGCGCGTACTTCATCAGTGGCGCCATCGGCCGGTCGCGGTCGGTGCCAGAATCCGCCGATCATTGCCCGCGAGGAGACGCCGCCATGGCCTACACCGAATTTCGCATGGACAACCAGTGGTTGCCCTTCACCCCCAACCGCAGCTTCGCCAAGGACCCGCGTGTGTTCGTGGCGGCCGACGGCATGCACTTCACCACCCACGACGGCCGCCAGGTCATCGACGGGATCTCCAGCCTGTGGTGCGTCGGCGCGGGCCACAACCGCGCGCCCATCAACGAGGCGATCAAACAGCAGCTGGACACGCTGGACTACGCCACCGCCTTCAGCATCAGCAACGACAAGGCCTTTCGCGCCGCAGAGATGATCGCGGCCATGGCGCCCGGCGATCTGAACAAGGTGCTGTTCTGCAACTCGGGCTCCGAGGCGGCCGACACCTCGATGAAGGTGGCCCTGGCCTATCACCGCGCGCGTGGCGAAGGCCAGCGCAACCTGTTCATCGGCCGCGAGCGCGGCTACCACGGGGTGGGCTTTGGCGGCATGTCGGTGGGCGGCATTCCGGCCAACCGCAAGGTCTACGGCACCAGCCTGCTGCCGCGGGTGGATCACCTGCGCTTCATCCACGACCCGCTCAGGCACGCCTTTGTGCAGCACCAGGAGCCGGTGTGGGAAGAAGACATCCTGCTCGAGCTGGAAAACCGCATCCTGCCGCTGCACGACCCGAGCAACGTGGCGGCGGTGATCGTCGAGCCGGTGGCGGGCAGCGCGGGCTGGTACGTGCCGCCCAAGGGTTACCTCAAGCGCCTGCGCGAAATCTGCGACAAGCACGGCATCCTGCTGATCTTCGACGAGGTCATTACCGGCTTCGGGCGCCTGGGCACGGCCTTCGGCGCCGACTGGTACGGCGTGCAGCCCGACATGCTCAATTTCGCCAAGTGCGTCACCAACGGCGTGATCCCCATGGGCGGCGTGATCTGCAGCCAGCGCATCTACGACGCCATGATGGGCGCGCACGGCAACGCGCCCGACCACGCCATCGAGTTCTTCCATGGCTACACCTACTCGGGCCACCCGGTGGCCTGCGCGGCCGCCATCGCGACGCTGGAGCTGTATCAGCGCGAGAACCTGTTTGCCCGCGCGGGCGAGATGGGCCAGTTGCTCAGTGACGCCATGTTCAGCGCCATCAAGGGCCTGCCGCACGTCATCGGCATCCGCAGCCTGGGTCTGGCCTGCGCGGTCGAGCTCGCGCCGCAGGCCGGCATGCCCGGCAAGCGCGCCTTCGATGTCTTCCTCGACTGCTTCCACCGCGGCGTGCTGGTGCGCAATGCGGGCGACAACCTCGTGTTCGCGCCGCCCTACATCGTCGAGCGCGAGCACATCGAGACCATGGTCTCGGTGCTGGCCGACGCCATCAAACGCTTGCCCGCTTGATCGACGTCGCCGGTTCGCGCCTCAGCGCTTGAACCGCTCGTGCAGCTGCGCGCAGTGGTCGCGCTCTGGCAGCGCGGGCGTGTCCCAGTAGGCGTGGGCCGGCACATCGCGTGCCGCCTCGCCGGCGCGCGCCACCACGGCGCGATAAGGCAACTGGCTGGCCAGGTGCAAGGGCACGCCCAGGTCGGTGCGCACGTGCCCGTTGCCGGCAATCAGCAGCACGGTCTTGCCCCGTTGCACCAGGGCCGTGGCCACCTGCGCCATTGAGCGGTCGCGTGCCAGCTGGATGCGTGTCATCGGCGCCAGCTGATTGGGCGGCAGCAAGTCGCAATGGGCCTCGCGAATGCCCTCGCGCTGTTGGTCGAACACCGCCTTGCTGACCGATTGGTCGAGCGAGCGGTCAATCATGGCGGTTCGCATGGCGATGCGCGGCAGATTGCCACCGAACACCGGCACGCCCGCCTTCACGGCGGCCATGACCACCGGACCATAGGTCTGCCACGGCCAGCCTGCGTCGCGCCAGGCCAGCGCTTCACGCACCTGGGCTTCGCTGGCACTGGTCGGCAGACCATGGGTGTCGTGGCCGGCGTCGACCATTTCCATCACCACCGCCACGAGCTGGTTGCCTCGGGCGAGCGATTCGACAATCGCTTGCTGCAAAGCCTGATGTTCCGGGGCGTCGTGTTGCTCGCCGATCAACAGCAGCGGGGTGTCGCCGACCCGCGCGAGCAGCCGTTCGACGGTATCGGGCGTTGGGGTGGCACAGCCCCCCAGCAGCAAAGCCAGGGACAAAGCGAGGGTGACAGCGGATCGACAGGCCATGCGCCGATACTAGCCACCGTTTGCCTGCACCCTGCATGCAGGTTTGTCCGCCGTGCCCCCACTCCTGTCTCGCTTCAGCCCTGCGTCCTGGACGCGAGCGGCCCTGACCTTGTTGCTGGCCTTTGCCGCGGCGCGTGCGTGCGTGTGGCTGGGCACACCCATTCCCTGGATGATCGGTCCGTTGCTGGTCACGGCGCTGGTGTCGGTGCTGGGCGTGGCGACCGAAAGCTGGACGCCCTTGCGCAACCTGGGGCAGTGGGTGATCGGCACGGCGCTGGGCTTGTACTTCACACCCGAGGTGGGTGCGCTGGTGGCCAGCCTGTGGTGGGCCATCGGACTGGCGGTGGCCTGGGCGCTGATGCTGGGCCTGGCCTTTGGCACCTGGTTGCAGCGCAGCCATGCCGCGCACCTGCCGCTGCCCGCGGCCCAATGGCGCAGCACTGCCTACTTCGCCGGCGCGATCGGGGGGGCGTCTGAAATGACCCTGATCGCCGAGCGCCAGGGCGCCCGTACCGATCTGGTGGCCGCCGCCCACAGCCTGCGTGTGCTGTTGGTCACGGTGACGATTCCCTTCGCCCTGCAGGCCTTTGGCGTGCACGGCATCGACACCCTGCCACCCGCCATCCGGGTGGTGCAACCCGTCGGGCTGGCCGCGTTGGCGGCCATCACCCTGGCGGGCGCTTTGCTGATGCAAAGCCTGGGGCGGGCCAACCCCTGGTTCATGGGGGCCCTGGTGGCCACCATGGTGGTGACGCTGGCGGGGGAGCAGTGGTCGGCCTTGCCTCAATGGCTGACCAATGCGGCGCAATTGTTCATCGGGGTCAGCCTGGGTGTTCGTTTCACGCCGGCGTTCGTGCACACCGCCCCGCGCTGGCTGGCCTCCGTGGCCCTGGCAACGCTCGTGATGATGGGCTTGTGCGCTGGTTTCGGCTGGGTCATGGGCCGGCTCACCGGCTTGCACCCGGTGACGATGCTGCTGGGCACCGCGCCAGGCGGCATCGCGGAGATGGCCATCACGGCCAAGGTGCTGCAACTGGGCGTGCCGGTGGTCACGGCGTTTCAGGTGTGCCGCCTGGTGGCGGTGCTGGTGCTGGCCGAGCCGGTGTTTCGCTGGCGCGAGGCCCGCGCGACGACGGCGACCTGCTGAAGTCGTTCAGGCAACAAAAAGCCCGGCTGAGTGGCCGGGCTTGCGGGGAGTGCTGGGTGCGCCTCAGTGCATGACGACCGGATTCTGGGCCAGCGAAGCGTAGCCTTCCAGGGTGTCTTCGACCTCTTCCTGCGAAGGGCTGTTGCGTTGCCACTCAACGATTTGCTGCTGGAACATCTCGGCCCAGGAGCCGTCGAGGTAGACCTCTTTGCCCGAGCGCTTGTCCACGATCTCGAAACCGTGGCGAGGCATCTGGGGTCCCTCGTCGACCTCCGGCTCACCCTCGGCCGGTGCGTTGGCGAGGATGTGAACGACCGCAAAAGCGTCCGAGTCGTAAAGCATGTGCATGGCGCGTGTTCCTTGTGCTGGCTCCAGACCTGTTGCCCTTATATCGGCAAATGGTGGTCCGGGTGGAGTCCCTTGAGACCACATATGGTCGGCAGGGGCATTTATTTCAAGGGTTGTGGTTTTTCTCGCGCTTTGGGTTCCGCGCTGCTTGACCGCTCAGGGGCGCCGTGCGAGCAGCTGATCGGCCACATCGCCTTCTGGCTGCGTCACGCGCAGACGAACCGGCAGGTGGTCCAATTCCGGTGACAGCCAGAGTTCCACTCGGCTGTCGTTGGGTTTGCGGGGGGCGCGCGCGATGTGGACAGCCCCCAATTGGCCCGCAGGCAAATCAAGACGTTGCTGCGCGCCAATGTCGAAACGCCACACCTCGGCATCACCGAAACCGGCCACCTGGAATTCAACGTGTTCGCCCGACTTGCGCGGCTGCGCACGCATCAGCCCGGCCAGTTGCATGAACAGGCTCAGGCGGTCCTGCGCGCCGGGGAGCAAATCGGTCACCGCCGCGTCGTTGCCGAAGCGGATGCGGTGGTCAGCGCGCTCGAACTGCACCTGGCGCTGTTTGGAGCGTCGCCGATCGACGAAGCGCTCCGGCTGCAAGCCATCAGGCCCGATCAGGCCCTCGCTGGTTTGCTCGCGCTTGCCCAGCAGCGGCATCGACAGGGACAGGCGGGCGAGGTAGCCGTTGGCGTCCAGGCGCCAGTCAAGCTGGCCGTCGGCGCGAAAGTTGAAGCCGCTGATGCGCCCCTGCACGTCGTAGTCGAGCACGACGCTGGGGGGTGGGCGGCAGACGACGGCAGCGGTTTGCGGTGTGCCGGCGCGCGAAGCAACCAGCCCGGTGCCCAGCAACAGGCCCAGCACGGTACGGCGGTTGGGAGACGTGGCTACAAGACCCATGTGGCCTGGGACCCCACTCACTGCCCAGGGTGCCCCAGATCGGCGCTCAGCCGACGGGTGGCGCGCAGCAGAGCGGTGGCGGGTGCGCTCGCCCAGTCGGTGTCCAGGGTGCTGACCGAGCCCAGCACGACCATGGCCAGCACCAGATGCCCTTGGGCGTCGAACACCGGTGCGCAGAAGCCCGCCACGCCCGGCAGCAGGCTGTGCACCACGCGGGCCAACCCGCGTTGCCTGACCTCGTCCAGCATGGCGTCGACCTCTGCGCTGGTCTGGGGCAAGTCCGGCGGCAGCGTGCCGTTGCGCGGCAGCTTTTTCAGCCGCGCCAGCTCATCGCGGATCATGGGGGCGATGCGTTGTGCGTCCCGTCCTTCGTTGCCCATGAAGGCCGCGAAACAGCGACCGGTGGCCGATGTCAGCATGGGCATCACGTCGCCCAGACGCAGGGTCACAGGCACGGTTTGTGGCGCCTCGGCCCAATGCACCATGGTGGGCCCCTGGTTGCCCCAGACCGCGATGGCGACGGTGTGCCCGGTTTCCTGCAGCAGGTCGTCCACGCGCTCGCGCGCCAGTTTGACGGCGTCGATGCGTGACAGGCTGGCCAGGCCCAGGCGCAACGCGGCCGGACCCAGGTCGTAGCGGGTGCTGACCGGGTCCTGGGTGACCAGGCCCAGGCGCTGGAAGCTCACCAGATACCGGTGTGCCTTGGCCGCGCTCATGCCGGCCGCAGCCGCCAGATCGCGCAGCATCAGCGGGCCACTGGCCTCGGACATGGCTTTGAGCAACTCGAAGCCGACCTCGACCGACTGAATGCCGGCCCGCTGGGGTTCGGCATCGTCGCTGTCGTCGTTCGGGCTTTGGTCTAGAATCTCGCGCTTACGCATAGGTGAATGGATTTCACTATTCGTAATTATGGCCCCGAACCAGCCGGGGCCCCATATCACCCGAAACGGCAGCAGGAGAACGGCATGAAACTCGCCACCTACAAGGATGGCTCACGCGACGGACAACTGGTGGTGGTGTCGCGCGATCTGAGCACGGCCCATTATGCGACCGGCATTGCGCAGACTTTGCAGCAGGCCCTGGACGACTGGAACTTCATCTCGCCGCAGTTGCAGGACCTCTACGTCACGCTCAACCAGGGCAAGGCGCGCCACGCGTTTCCGTTCGATCCGGCCATGTGCATGGCGCCGCTGCCGCGTGCTTACCAGTGGGCCGACGGCTCGGCCTACATCAATCACGTGGAGCTGGTGCGTGCTGCGCGCAACTCGGAGGTGCCGGCCAGCTTCTACGAAGACCCCTTGATGTACCAGGGCGGTAGCGACGATTTCATCGGCCCCACCGACGATGTGATCTGCCCCAGCGAGGACTTCGGCATCGACTTCGAGGCCGAGATTGCCGTCGTCACGGGCGACGTGCCCATGACCGCCACGCCGGCGCAGGCGCTGGATGGCATTCGTCTGCTGATGTTGGCCAATGACGTGTCGCTGCGCAACCTGATTCCGCCCGAGCTGGCCAAGGGCTTTGGCTTCTTCCAGAGCAAACCCGCCACGGCCTTCAGCCCGGTGGCCGTGACGCCCGACGAGATCGGTGACGCCTGGCAGGGTGGGCGCGTTCACCTCACGCTGCAGAGCACCTGGAACGGTCGCAAGGTCGGCATGTGCGACGCCGGCCCCGAAATGACCTTCCACTTCGGTCAGCTCATCTCGCACATCTGCAAGACGCGCAATGTGCGGGCCGGCTCCATTGTTGGCAGCGGCACGGTCAGCAACAAAGGGGTGGAAGTGGACGGCCGCAAGGAATGGCCGAAGGGCTACAGCTGCATTGCCGAAAAGCGTGCCATCGAAACCATCCTCGACGGCAAGCCGTCCACCGCCTTCATGAAGTACGGCGACACCATCCGCATCGAAATGAAGGGCAAGGATGGTCAGAGCATCTTCGGCGCCATCGAGCAGACGATCGCGCCGCTGACCCCGGCTTGATGCGTCGGCCAGGCCGCTGGCCCTGCGGAACCTACTCGGCCTTGGCCTGGCAGTCCACGCAGCGCTCGGCGGTGGGTTGCGCGTGCAGGCGTGCGGCGGGAATGGACGCGCCGCATTGCAGGCACAAGCCATAGCTGCCGTCGGCGATGCGCTGCAATGCAGCGTCGATCGCTTGTAGCTCCAGGGCCTCGCGCTCACCCAGCACGGAGCCCAGATCGAAAGACTCGTCGGCGCGGAAACCGTTGTCGTCGGCCATGGCGCGCTTGTCGGCCGCCACTTCGGTGCGACTGCGGGTGCCGCCCCGCTGGGCTTGCAAGCGCGCCAGCAGTGCCTGGCGCTCGCTGCGCAACTGGGCCTCGAAGGTGTCTGAGATCGGTGCGTTCATGGGGTCTCCTGTGCAGTGGGCATCTTGCGGGGGACACCTGCCTTGGGGCTTGATGCAGGTCAAGCACAATCGATCGATCCACACGACACACGAGGAGACACCCATGAGCCAGTCCGTTGACTACAGCCGTTACCAGACCCTGGAGATCACGCGCCGAGGGCCGCTGGTCAACGGGGTGGCGAGCGTGCTGGACATCCGCATGCGTGCCGATGGCCCGGGCGGCAACGGCAAGCTGCCCACTGCCGGTCACGAAGGCCATTGGGAACTGAGCGAGATCTGGCGCGACGTGGGTCGAGACGACAGCGTGCGCGCTGCCGTGCTGCGCGGCAGCGGCATGGGCTTTTCGGGCGGTGGCGACCTGGCCCTGGTGCAGGACATGGCCACCGATTTCGAGGTGCGATCGCGGGTCTGGAAAGAGGCGCGCGACCTGGTCTACAACGTGATCAACTGCGACAAGCCCATCGTGAGTGCCATGCACGGGCCTGCGGTCGGCGCGGGCCTGGTGGCCGGTCTGCTGGCGGACATCTCGATCGCGGCGCGCAGTGCCAAGATCGTGGACGGACACACCCGCCTGGGCGTGGCGGCGGGCGACCACGCGGCGATCGTCTGGCCGCTGCTGTGTGGCATGGCCAAGGCCAAGTACTACCTCATGCTGTGCGATGCGGTCAGCGGCGAGGAAGCCGAGCGCATCGGGCTCGTCTCGCTCGTGGTCGACGACGATCAGTTGCTGGACAAGGCCTACGAAGTGGCCGACCGCCTTGCCAGCGGCAGCGCCAGCGCGATCCGCTGGACCAAGTACTCGCTCAACAACTGGCTGCGTCAGGCGGGTCCGAGCTTCGATACTTCGCTGGCGCTGGAATTCATGGGTTTTGCCGGACCCGATGTGCGCGAAGGTGTGGCATCCTTGCGCGAGCGCCGCGCGCCGCGCTATGGCGTGGATGGCTGAGCGACAGGTCCATGAGGAGAACGCGATGAGCGATGTACCCACCGGTGGCTTCGGCAGGTTCGTGCCGGGATTCGAGTTCCTGCAGAACCTTGCATCCCAGGCCGCAGGGGGCATTGCGCAAGGCATCGGGCAGAACCTGCCGCAGATGCCCAGCCTGAGCAACTGGGTGGCACCCACCTTCAATGTCGAAGAGCTCGAGAAGCGCATCGACGAACTCAAGGCGGTGCATTTCTGGCTTGATCAGAACGCCAAGGCGCTGGGTGCCACCATCCAGGCACTTGAAGTGCAGAAGATGACCCTGTCGACGCTGAAGTCCATGAACTTCAGCCTGGGCGATGTGGCGGGCGCACTCAAGGTCAAGGACGCTGCGCCGTCGGGCTCGGGTACCCGTTTTGCCGGTCTGGAGATTCCGCCCAAGAACTATGGCGACCCGGTGCCACCCGCGGCCAAGGTAGTGCCCAAACCGGCGCGCAAGCGTGCGGCGCCACGCAAGAGCGCCAGCCAGTCCGCATCCGATGCGGCGTTGGCCGGGGGCGTGGTCGATCCCATGCAGTGGTGGGGTGCCTTGTCGCAGCAGTTTCAGCAGATCGCCACCAATGCGATGAAGGACGCTGCCAAGCAGACCGCGCTGGACACGACGCGGCAGGTGGCGACCGACCTGACCGGTGCGGCCGTGCGAACGGCGTCGGGGCTGGCGGGGCAGGCCGCGCGCACGGCAGCTGGCACCGTTGGCCGTGGCGTGGGCACCGCGGCGGGCGTTGGGCGAGCCGCCGCGCGCGCCCTCAACCAGGCACCCGCGGCCAAGTCACCCTCGGCCAAGTCACGCGTGGCCCCGGCGCGCAAGTCGCGCCAGAAGTGATCCGATGAAACGATTTCCGCACGCGCACGCCACCCACCCTCAATGGCGCATGGCCGCCGCGATGGTGGTGGCGCAATTGCGTGCCCAGATGGCGTTGCCCGATCACGCCGCGCAGCCCTCGCTGGGCTTGCTCTACATCACCGATCACTACGTTCCCGAGGCCGAGACCATTCTGGAGTGCCTGAGTGCGGAAATGCCCGAGGTGACGGACTGGGTGGGCACCGTGGGCGTCGGCGTGTCGGCCAACAACGTCGAGTATTTCGACGAGCCGGCGATGTCTGTCATGTTGTGCGACCTGAGCCCGGACCAATACCGGGTGTTCAGTGGCGTGGCACCTTTGTCCGTTAGCGGCCGCGCCGAAGCGGGTGACGGTTTCTCGGCGCACACGGCGCTGGTGCACGCCGATGGCGCCACGCCAGAACTGGCCGAGCTCATTCACGAGATGGCAGAGCGCACCGGCAGTGGCTATCTGTTCGGTGGGCTCGCAGGCAGCCGGGGTTCAACGGTGCAGTTCGCTTTGGGCAGCTCGGGCACCCTGTCGGGTCACGGTGCGTCCAGTGGGGTGTTTCACGGCGGTCTCAGTGGCGTGGCCTTCGCGCGTGAGGTGGACATCGTCTCGCGGGTGACGCAAGGCGCGCAGCCGGTCTCGGCAGAGCGGGTGGTCACCGAGTCGGATGGCAATCTGGTGCTGCGTCTGGATGGTGAGCCAGCGCTCGATGTGCTGCTGCGGGACCTGTCGATCTCGCTGGACCACCCCGAACACGCGATGCCGCGCCTTCGCAGCACGCTGGTGGGGCTGATCAAGCCCGGGCCTGGCGGTGCGGCGCTCGAGACCAATCAGACCTCCCGCCAGCGCGGGGCCTTTGGACACGAGGTGATCGTGCGGCACCTGATCGGTCTGGACCCGGCGCGCCGTGGTGTGGCGATCGCCGACCTCGTGCCCGAAGGCACCCGCCTGTCATTCTGCGAACGCCACGTGCAGGCCGCGCGGGCCGACCTGATGCGCGTGTGCGCCGAGGTGCGCGAAGAGCTGGAACCCGAGGCGGTGCTGGTTGGGTCAGAGGGTGACGTGGACGAGGCGCTTGCGGCGCCGCGGGCCATTGCCGGTGCGGTCTACGTCAGTTGTGCCGGGCGCGGTGGTCCTCACTTTGGTGGGCCCAGCGCCGAGTTGCAGATTGTTCGCCATGCCCTCGGCGACGTGCCGCTGGTGGGCTTCTTTGCCGGTGGCGAGATTGCCCACCACCATCTGTACGGTTACACCGGTGTCCTGACGGTGTTTACCCGGCCGGCCTGAGCCGGCTCAGCGTCGCTGTCGCGCGCGGTTCAGCATGCGCTGCGCCACGTCGGGCGTCATGCCGTAGCCGGCAGCAAAGTCCTCCACCGACTGGCCACCCGATTCAAAGGCGCGCAGCAGCGCTGCTTCACGGGCCATGGTTGCACTCGCTTCACCGACGGCTGCCTCGGTCAACGCATTGATGGCTTCGTCGCGCCCACGCACCAGGGTCAGGTAGGCCTCCTGGCCGAGTCCGCTGGCTTCGAACGCGCGCACCACCCGCTGCCGGGTTTGTGGTGTCAGGTCTTCGGCACTGCGCTGTTGGCGCCGACGGTGCACCTCGACGATGGCGTGATGGCGCTGGTCGGGTGCCACTTCTTCGACCACGAGTGCATTGAGGTCGCGCCTGGGCTGACCGGTGGCGACCGCATTCAGGTAACGCGTGGTGCGTGTGTGCAGCGCCAGCGCAGCCTTGAGGTCCTCGGCCTTGACCGTATCGCCCAGGGCGACGCTCAGGTCTTCATAGATGCCACGTTTGAGCGGGCGGGGCTCGTCTCCGAACAAGGCGGGCCAGCGCTCAGCCAGTTGAATGAGCACGGGGTGGCGCGGGGCGGAGGGCGCCTGCTTGCGGGGGCGTTGTGCGGGACGTGCGGGCGTTGGGGTGGCGTTCATTCGTGGATGGGAGAGGGCGCGAACCCGCGATGATGCCAGCGTCGCGGGGCTCAACGCCGCAATTGCGTGAAAACCTCGAACTCCCAACTGCGCATGGCCAGCACCAGGGTGTAACCCCCGCGGTCCTTGTCGGCCAGCTTCTGATCGGTCTGGTGCTGTTGCGCAAAGTCCTGCGCAACCCGCTGCAGTCGCTCAAGAAAACCCGGTGCCAGCGTTCGACTGACTGAGCCGTGCACCAGCATCAGCCCCTCGCCGGACCCATCGAAACCGCCCGAGAAGTAGTCGAGCAATGCGTGGTCCCGAAAGAAGTTCATGACCGCGCCATGCGCCCGCCAACGAAAGGTCTTGGCCAGCTTGAGGCGGTAGCGATTGAGCGGGCGCAACTCGATGATGCCGATGCGATCAAGCTGGGCCAGGTACTTGATGGCTTCTGCCTCGCTGAGGCGGTAGGTGGTGGTGATCTGCTCCACCGTCCATTGGCTCAGCACGCAGATGGCGACCAACAGGAGCTTCTTGTCGGCCACCACCGCACGTTCTTGCGCCGGAGTGAGTTCGACCACCAGCGGCTGCGCATCGGCCACGCGTCGCGCGAGGTCGGCAAAGTCCAGTTTGAGCACGCGGCATATCGCGTCGATGCGCGAAAGCGCCATGTCCCCCTTGGCGAGCATGCGCTTGACGCTCGACTCGGCCATGCCCATCGCACGCGCCAGATCGGCGTAGGTCATGCGCGAGGCCTTGAGTTCGCGTTTGATGGCGGTGACCAGATCGGCGGAGGTGCTCATGGCGGCGTAAGGTACAGCAATTCGATACCGTGCGTCCACGAAACAGAGGTCGTATTGAAATGCGCGCCCTTGAGCGCGCAGTCCCGATCACAGTGCCGCGACCTGCACTCCATCCCGCATCGACTTGACATCTCGCACCCACCGCCTGCCGCAGAATCGCGCCGGCGATCCCCAACGAGGCAACAAACACCGAGGAGGCAACTTCATGTCTGTCCAAACGCCGGCACCTGCTGAAGACGATTCCGGACGGGACCACGGTCAGTTCGGCATGCTCAAGCAGCGCCGCTTTGCACCCTTTTTCTGGACCCAGTTCCTGGGCGCTGCCAACGACAACCTGTTCAAGTTCGCCTTCACCGTGCTGGTGACCTATCAGCTGCGGGTCAGCTGGTTGCCAGCCGACCTGGCCGGGTTGGTCATCGGGGCCTTGTTCATCCTGCCATTTCTTCTGTTCTCGGCCACCAGCGGCCAACTCGCCGACAAGCACGATCGCCGTTGGTTGATCGTCTGGCTCAAGCGGGCCGAGGTGCTGATCATGGCGCTGGCCGCCTGGGGGTTCTTCGTGCAGAGCATTCCAGCACTGTTGCTGAGCATCTTCCTGATGGGCCTGCAGTCGGCGGTGTTCGGACCGGTGAAGTTCGCTTACCTCCCCCAGCACCTGAGCGAGCGCGAATTGACGGGGGGCAACGGGGTGGTCGAGATGGGCACCTTCGTGGCCATCCTGCTGGGCAACGTGGCAGGCGGCCTGATCATTGCGGTGCCCGAGATCGGTGCCCACCACGTCGGCTTCACCTGTGTGGCGCTGGCGATTGCCGGGCGCGTCGCTGCCCACTTCATCCCGGCGTCGCCGGCAATGGACCCGGGATTGACGATCAACTGGAACCCATTGAGCGAAACCTGGCGAAACCTCAAGCTCGCACACGGCAACACTGTGGTGTTTCGCTCGGTACTCGGCATCAGCTGGATGTGGTTCTTCGGTGCGGTGTTCCTGAGCCTCTTTCCTGCCTTCGCGCGCGATGTGCTGCACGGTGACGAGCAGGTGGCATCGCTGCTGCTGGTGGTGTTTTCGATCGGGATCGGCGTGGGCTCGCTGATGTGCGAAGTGCTGTCGCGTCGGCATGTCGAGATCGGTCTGGTGCCCTTGGGTGCAATCGGCATGAGCGTTTTTGCGATCGACCTGTACTTTGCGACGCGTTCGCTGGGCGACGCGGGGACGATGGGACTGAATGCGTTTTTGTCGCAAGGCGCTCACGCCCGTGTGCTGATCGACCTGGCCTTGCTCAGCTTGTTCGCCGGCCTCTACAGCGTGCCCATGTATGCGCTGATCCAGATGCGCAGTGTGCCGACACACCGTGCCCGCATCATCGCCGCCAACAACATTCTCAATGCCTTGTTCATGATCGCCAGTGCCGTGGTGGCCGGACTGCTGTTGAAGCTCGGCATGACGATTCCGCAGATGTTTCTGGTGGTTGGCTTGCTCAACGCGGTGGTGGCGTTCTACATCTTCATGCTGGTGCCGGAATACCTCCTGCGATTTGTTGCCTGGCTGGCGTCGCGCCTGGTCTACCGCTTCAAGGTGCACGGCGATCAGCACATCCCTCTGCAGGGGCCCGCGGTATTGGTGTGCAACCACGTGAGCTTTGTCGACGCGATTCTGCTGATGGCGGCGAGCCCGCGCCCGATCCGGTTCCTGATGGACCACAAGATCTTTCGCGTGCCTGTGCTTGGGTGGCTGTTTCGCCTCGCCAAGGCCATTCCGATTGCCCCACAGCAAGAAGATGCGCAAGCGTATGAGCGTGCGTTCGAGGCCGCTGCCGGCGTGCTCAGGGACGGTGATTTGCTGGCCATATTTCCGGAAGGTGGCATCACCAGGGATGGGACACTGCAACCCTTCAAAGGCGGGGTCATGAAGATCCTGGAGCGAGCCCGCCAGGAGGGTGTCCACGTCACGGTCGTGCCGATGGGGCTGACCAACCTGTGGGGTTCATACTTCAGCCGGGTGGAAGTCCGTGAGGGGCAGAACGTTGCAATGGTCAGGCCGTTTCGACGGGGCTTCTTCAATCGCGTCGGTCTCACCGTTGGCACCGGGGTGCCTGCCGGCGATGTGACACCCGACCTGCTTCATCGGCAGGTGGCCGCCCTTGTCAGTTGAGCGGTCTCAATGTTCCAGCGCGCTCCTGAGCGCATTGACGTCGACGGGTTTGTGCAGGAGCGGGAAGCCGAGCTCGGAGGCTTCCTGGATGCGTTGTGGCGAGGTGTCGCCGGTGAGGATGTAGGTGGGCACGGGTCGGCCCAGGCAGGCGTGTATGGCGGCGATGGCCTGCACGGCGGTGGTGTTGCCGCCCAGGCGGTAGTCGCTCAGGAGCAGATCGATCTCGGCGGCGTGCGCGATGGCCAGCACCACAGCCTCGTCGGCGGTGGCGGCACACCAGACGGTGTGGCCCCAGATCTGCAGCAACTGCTGCATGCCCATGAGCACCTGCTCGTCGTCGTCGATGACGAGCACACAGCGCCTGCCGGGGTCGCTGGCGCTGTCGTCGTGCCCGTGCTCGGGTAAGGCTTGGGCGGGTTCGCAGGCGGGCACCATGATGGAGAACATGGAGCCGCGCCCCGGGGTGGAGCGCACCTGGATCTGGGCGTTGAGCAAGCGCGCTGAGCGCTTGACGATGGACAGGCCCAGACCCAGGCCGTGGGACTCATTGCCCTGAGAGGCGGAGACGTCGACCTGATAGAACTCCTCGAAGATGGCGTCGAGCTGTTCGGGAGAGATGCCGATGCCGCTGTCGTGCACCTGGATCTCGATGTGATCGCCGCGGCTGCGCGAGCCCAGCAATACCCGCCCACGCGGGGTGTAGCGAATGGCGTTGGCCATGAGGTTGGAGAGGATGCGGCGCAGCACGGTGGCATCGGTGAGCACCCAGCCATTGGTGTAGGCCACGTCAAGAGCCAGGCCGCGTTCGAGGGCGATGTCGGCGAACTCCTGCTCGATTTCACCGAAGAGCTGGGTGAGCGAGGTGGGCGCGAGGCGGACCTCGATGGCGTTGGCATCCAGGCGCGAGACGTCCAGCAGCATGTTGAGCAGTTGGCCCAGGCCATCCAGGGAGGTCTGCATGCGTTTGCAGATCTGGCCCAGTTCTTCGCTGGGCACCACCGTGCTCTGCGCCATGGCGCGCAGGGCGGTGAGGAACAGGCCGAGGGCGTGGATGGGTTGGCGCAGGTCGTGGCTGGCTGCGGCCAGGAACATTGATTTGGCGCGATCGGCCGCTTCGGCGCGTTCCTTCTGCGAGCGCAGGTCGTCGATCAGGGCGTGAATGCGCGTTTGCGCCTGACGGCGGTCCTGGATGTCGCGGATGACGGTCATGCGCAGTCTCTCGCCGTGACGATCCAGTGTGCGGCCGATCAACTCCACCGGCAGATGGCGTCCCTGGGCATCGACGATCTCCGATTCGCGAAAGGCGTCAGCCCCGCTGAAGATGCTCAGACTGGTGCGCGAGTGCAAGGACTGCGGCGGCAGTCGCAAGATCGATGTCCCGACCAACTCCGCGTGGGCCTGGCCGAACAGGCGGCATGCGGCGGGGTTGACGTCGGTGATCACGCCTTCCCGATGAAACACGACACCCTCGGCACTGGCTTCCATGAATCGGAACAGACGCGCTTGCGATGCGCGCATCGAAGCCTCGGTTTTTCGGCGCTCCGAGACATCCGTCAGCAGTACGAGATAGCCATTGAGCAGTTGCCTGGCCTCACGATGGCAGGTGATCGTCACCTCAAGGTCACGGGTCTGCCCGTCGGGATCACGCCGTTGCATGTCGAAGGTCATCGACTCGCCCTCGCGAAGCGAAGAGGGTCGGTGCGCTGCGATGTGTTGCCGCTCTTGCGATGTCAGCAGTTCGTAGGCGCTCTTGCCGAGGGTGTTCGCGAGCGTGCGGCCAATGCTTTTCGCGTAGCGCTCATTCGCATAGAGACACATCAGCTCTGGCTCGAAGGAGTAGAAGGCGACTTCGACCGGCAGCCTCTCGAACATCCACTCAATGCGCTGACTGTCCTCAAGGTGGGCGATGCGTCCCACTTCGCTGGCGGTCACATCCGCGAAGAAGCACGCATGTGCCTGCGCGTGCGGATCCCACCACGCCTGGCATTGCCAGTGCACGACCGACGACCCACGGTGCGTGGTATTGAGCTTGAGAGTGAAATGGCTTCGGCGTGCGAGGGCGTCCAACAACCCAAGCCTGCCGTCGTCGTCGAGCGCGTCGCGCCAGTCTCCTGCGCCCACCACCGAAGCCATCCGCGATTGCCACAACGCAGAGACGGCGATGGGTTCTCCTGTGCGCGACAGCAAGGCCGCCACACCAGGCATCAGGCCCCAATCGTCGCGGCAAAGGTCAGCGGTAGGCATCGGGTGGATTGGCTGTAGCTGACAAACAGTTTGGCTGGCGGCAGCCTATCTGGAAAGCTCCGCGAAGAGATTATTCAGATGGTGCTGTACAAAACCAAATCCTTGTCCTGATGCCTTGTCCGGGTCCGCAGCGTGCCGCGCACTCTGTCCAGGTGCACACGCCGTGACTCGTCATTTTTTGGCGATTCGTGGTCGACCTTGACGAGGTCATACGCACGCAATGCCGTTGGGACGCCGATGTGACCAGGGCGCTCACCACACCTTGGTGTGGGTGAATGGGACACATGCCTCGACGGCCGCGGCGAGTGGGCCGGAAGGGCACTGAAAAGACTGGCGCGGGCTTTGGCAAGTGCCTGCAAGAGAGCGATATTGAGCAGCCGCCCATTTGGGTATGCCGGGAATGGGTCGCTTTTCGGTCAGGACTTTTTCCCGCGAAGCAAGTGATCGCTCCTGCCTGCCAAGTGCGACGTAGCGCAACGCATGAGATGACTGTTGGCCAGGAGCCATTCATGACCTGAACTGGGAAGTGGCTTCCATCCAAACAATTGGCCCAGGCCCCATCAGGCTCGCCTGGCTGTCCGGCATCAGTGAACGGCAGCGTCCTTGCCAAGCCCTTCGAGCGACGAGGGGGAGCGAAACCACAAGCCGGCGAAAGCGCTGTAGCGCAGTACGTCGCTGAGCCGGATGCGGCGCTCGATCTTCTTTTCGATGTAGGGCATCCGCGTCATGGCCTTGATCACGGCGGGATCCCATCGAACCACCTTCACGAAGGCCGCATAAACGTCCAGTCCGGCCGCATTGACCCCAACGGGGCGCACGCTGATTCGGACCTGATCGGGGCTCAGGCCGAGAAAGTGCAGGCATTCGGTGATCAGCTCTTCATAGTCACTGGATAGCGAGCTGGGAGACAGTTCTGACGTGACGTCTTCGGGCGGGCTCATGGCGGTCGTGCTGCGAATGCCCAGGCGTTCCATCATGCCGACGGTCAGTGCTTGCATCATGTGGTCACCTCTTGAGCAGTGCGGGTGGTGGGTGGTTTGAACGTGTGTTCAGGGTGAGGAAAGTATCTCCACCGGTGCCCCGCAGCCCAATAATGCTCCAGCACTATTTTGATTTTTGGCTGTGCGCAACCGCGCACAGCACAAACCCAATCGACCTGGACTCAGAGGTTGGAGTCGATGTCAGGGGCTTCCATAAGCCCGGACTGCATGGCGTAGGCCGCGATCTCGGCGCCGTTGTGCAGCCCCAACTTGAGCATCACGTTCTGCCTGTGCTTTCGGGCAGTCAAAACGCTGATGTGCAATTGATCGGCAATTTCCTGGTTCGTGCTACCTCGAGCGATCAAACGAACAATCTGCTGTTCCCGTCGCGTCAACGTTTGAGGCATGCCCGTGGCGTTGGGCCGCTTGGCGGCCGACTGGTCGAGTCCTTTGGCGACCTGAGGACTGACGTACTGACGCCCCGACATCACCGTCTTGATCGCATCGAGCAGATCGTTGCCCTGCTCATGCTTGAGTACGAACCCGTTGGCGCCGGCGCCGAATGCGTTCGTGACCGAGCCCGGGTATACGTTGCCGGTGACGATGAGGATGCGCACCTGTGGCGCCACGCGCTTGACGCGCCGTGCCACTTCGATGCCCGAGCTGTCGCTGAGGGCGAGATCGAGGAGCAGCAGGTCGGGTTTGTGGAACTGCACCAGCAGGTCCACATCGGAGCCCTTGGCCGTTTCGGCGACAAGATGAAACCCACCCTCGGCCTGCAAAAGCATCGCAATGCCCTGCCGCACCAGGGCATGGTCTTCGGCAACTACCACTCGAATCATGGCCGTGTCTCGCAAAAAAAGAGCCTTGGGTACTACTTCAGTTACCAGATCAGTGATCATCTGGCGGCAAGAATACTTCAAAGGCATCAATTCGGCGGATGCCCGAACCGTGCGAAATCGCAAAAAAAAGCCCACCGCGAAGGCGGTGGGCGAGATTACGCGCTTTTTGGTTGATCAGAAAGGAATGTCGTCGTCCATGTCGTCGAAGCCGCTGGACTGGCGGGCGGGTGTGGCGGCCGGCGCAGGGGCCGGGGCGGGGCGAGCCGCCGGGCGGGACGCGGGCGCACGCGAGTAACCGCCACCGGATCCGCCGCCTTCGTCATTGCCGCCCATGCCTTCACGTCCGCCGAGCAACTGCAGTTCGGTGGCAATGATGTCCACGGTATTGCGTTCCACGCCGGACTGGTCGGTGTACTTGCCGTACTTCAGCCGGCCTTCCACATAGATGGGGCGTCCCTTCTTGACGTATTCACCTGCGATCTCGGCCAGGCGGTCGTAGAACGTCACCCGGTGCCATTGCGTGTCTTCCACCGTTTCCCCGCTGTTGCGGTCCTTGCGGCGGCTCGAGGTGGCCACGCTGACATTGGCCACGGCCTGACCGGAGGGCAGATAACGGATTTCGGGATCGCGGCCGCAGTTGCCGACGAGGATGACTTTGTTGACGGATGCCATGGTGGATTCCTTGCGGGTCGGTGGCACGCCGCGCCAGCGGCGGGCGAAACCGGGGGATTGTGCCGCATGCACCCGAACGTGCCGCTGCGGTTTGTGGACGGATCAATAATCGCACCTGCATGAAACACCGCGAGCCCGACTTCTTCCAGAACCTGCAGGACGAGTTTTCGGACGGTCGCGCGTGGCTGGACCGCTCCATCGTGCTGGCCTATGCCATTGCCGCCGGCTTGTTCGTGGTGGCTTTCACCTGGATGAGCGAGACGGCGTTCGAGGCCTTCAAGCACCTGCACGAGGCCCAACCGTGGGCGGTGCTGATCTGGACGCCTTGCCTGACGGCGTTCATCGTCTGGGCCACCCGCCGCTTTGCGCCGGGGGCCGCTGGATCAGGCATTCCACAGGTGATGGCCGCGCTCGATTCGGGCGTCACGCCCACCATGCGCGCCGGCCTCGTGTCGCTGCGCCTGACGTTTGCCAAGATGATCCTGGGCGCCACCAGCCTGCTGGCAGGCCTGTCGGCAGGTCGCGAGGGGCCGTCGGTGCAGGTGGCTGCCGGCGTCATGCACGACGCGCGCCGCTGGCTGCGCCCGGGCTCGGCCATGAGCGAGCACGCATTGCTGGTGGCCGGCGGCGCGGCCGGCATTGCCGCCGCTTTCAACGCACCGCTGGCCGGAGTGGTGTTCTCCATCGAAGAGTTGTCCAAGAAGATGGAGTCGCGCAACAACGGCCTCATCATCGCGGCCATCGTGGTCGCCGGTCTGGTGGCTATTTCGGTGTTCGGCAACCTCACGTACTTCGGCACCATCGTCGTGCCGCGCCTGAGTTGGCATGCCTTCTGGCCAGGCTTGCTGGTGGCGGTGGTGTGCGGCGTGCTCGGCGGTCTGTTCAGCCGGTTGCTGGCGGCATCGCTCAAAGGCTTGCCCGACCGTGTCAGCGCGTTTCGTCGGCGCTACCCGGTGCGCTTTGCGGCCGCGGCAGGGCTGGCGATCGGGGTGATCGGCCTGGTGACCGGTGGCGCAACCTTTGGCGCAGGGGCCGAGCAGGTGCGGCACATGCTGGCCGGCGAGAGCGAGCTGTCCCCTGTGTATGTGCTGCTCAAGCTGGTGGCCACCTGGCTGACCTCCTGGAGTGGCGTGCCGGGCGGCATCTTTGCCCCGTCGCTGTCGATCGGTGGCGGCATCGGCAACGACGTGGCCATGCTGCTGGGCGGCGCGGATGCGCATGTGCTGGCGCCCAGCCTCATCGCGCTGGGCATGGCGGGCTTCCTGGCCGCCACCACCCAGGCGCCGCTGACGTCTTTCATCATCGTGATGGAGATGATCAACGGCCGTTCGATGGTGCTCAGCCTGATGGCCGCGGCCATGCTGTCGAGCCTGATCGCGCGCCTGATCAGCCGCCCGCTGTACTCGGCACTGGCCGCCATGATGACCCGCAAGCTGGGTCGCCGCGGTGCATCGACACTGGACGCCGGTGACACCGAGCCGGTGTCGGAGCCCGCCGTCGCGGCGAGTGCGACGCCGGTGGACGAGGCGGCAGCCCCTGCGCCGGCCACCCCGGAGGTCCCGCCGGCGTCCGAGGCGCCACCAGCGCCCGAGGTGCCTCCGGATCACCGCAACTGAGCGCTGCAACTGTCCGCCACAACCGAGTGGCGCGGATTGGGCGGGATCGCTCGTTCAGGCCGCCAGTCAGTGCCTGGGCGCGGCGCCGGGCTTCATGCCCCAGGCCACGGCTAACCACACCGCCACTAGTGCGGCACTGGCAACGAAGATGCCTGAGGGCCCCCATGTGCGGGCCACCATGCCTCCCACTGCGCCACCGGTGAAGATGCCCAGTGACATCAGGGTGTTGAACACACCCAATGCCGTGCCGCGTTGGTGCGGCGCCGCCAGGCGCGAGGCCAGGCTGGGCTGGCTTGCCTCCTGGGTGTTGAAGCCCACAAAGTACAGGCACAGCAGCACGCCCAGCGTCCACAGGCTGGGCGATGACACCTGGGTCAGCAGCGCCAGCTGTACAAGCCCGATAAGCGCCACCGTGCCCAGGTACACGGCGCGGAAGTAGCCCATGCGTTCCAGGCGGAACAGCAACCCACCCACGATGAGCAGGGAGACCACCACCGCGGGCAGATAGACCTGCCAGTGGTGCGCCGCGTCCAGCCCGGCCTGCACCAGCAGTGCCGGTACCGTCAGCCAGGTCATCATTTGCGCGGCGTGCAGGATGAACACCGCCGCATCCACACGCAGCAGGTCGCGCTGGCGCAGCACTTCACGCAGCGAGGCGCGCGGTGCGCCAGGCTGGCGCGGCGGCTCGGCGGGCACCACCCAGGCCACCACCGCCATGGCCGCCAGGGTCAGGCACAAGGTGATGACGAAAAGACCCGACAGGCCCACGTGCGGCACCAGCGTCGGGGCGGCGACCAGAGACAGGGCGAACATCAGCGCAATGCTCACACCCACCAAGGCCATGGCTTTGGTGCGTACGGCATCACGGGTCAGGTCCGCGAGCAAGGCGGTGACGGCGGCCGAGATCGCGCCGGCGCCCTGCAACGCGCGGCCTGCCACCAGCCAGCCAATGCTGGGCGCCCAGGCGGCCACGGCGCTGCCGATGGCGAACATGGCCAATCCGGCCAGGATCACCGGCTTGCGCCCCAGCCGGTCGGAGGCCATGCCCAGCGGGACCTGCAGCAGTGCCTGGGTCAGGCCGTAGATGCCCATGGCCAGCCCCACCAGGGCCGGGTCATCACCTCCGGGGTAGTGGCGTGCCTGCAAGGCAAAGACGGGCAGCACGATGAACAGGCCCAGCATGCGCAAGGCATACACCGACGCCAGCGCGGCGCTGGTGCGTCGTTCGGCGGGTGTCATCCGTTGGCTGGGGGCGCTGGCCCGCGCCAGCGGGTCGGCGGTGGGGGAGGGGCTCGAAACGGTCAAGGCGGGTCTCGGTCGGGGCGAGAAACCGCCTATTGTCGGACAAGGCCGAACCTCGCCCACCGGCGGTACCGAAGGGGGCGGTGGGCATTGGTTGGCGGCTTATCATGCCGGGTTGCCCTCGAAGCGCCTGCACCCGTGAACCAGAAGCTACCGCCCGAATTGCCTGCCGAGGTCTTGCACGCCAGCGAGCCTGACGCCCGCTACCTGGCCGACGCCATGCGCGCGCGCAGCGCAGTGCTCGCTGTGCGCGGCGCACGCACGCACAACCTCAAGAACATCGATCTCGACATTCCCAAGCACCGCCTGGTGGTGGTCACCGGCCTGTCGGGTTCGGGCAAGTCCAGCCTGGCGTTCGATACCTTGTATGCAGAGGGTCAGCGCCGCTACGTGGAGAGCCTGTCGGCCTACGCGCGCCAGTTTCTGCAGCTCATGGACAAGCCCGACGTCGACCTGATCGAAGGTCTCGCGCCGGCGATTGCCATCGAGCAAAAGGCCACCAGCCACAACCCGCGTTCCACGGTCGGTACCGTCACCGAAATCCACGACTACCTGCGGCTGCTGTACGCCCGCGCCGGCACGCCGCATTGCCCGGAGCATGACCAACCGCTGGCGGCGCAGAGCGTGGCCCAGATGGTCGATGCGACGCTGGCGCTGCCAGAGGGCACCCGGCTGATGATCCTGGCGCCGGTGGTGCGCGCCCGCAAAGGCGAATTTGCCGACCTGTTCGCCGACATGCAGGCCCAGGGCTATGTGCGCTTTCGGGTTGACGGACAGACCGTCGAAGCCGACGCGCTGCCCGCGCTGCGCAAGAACGACAAGCACGACATCGACGTGGTGATTGACCGCATCAAGGTGCGTGCCGCCGGTGACGACGATGTCGCGCACCCGCAGCGCCAGCGCCTGGCCGAGAGCTTCGAGACGGCGCTGCGCATCGCCGATGGCCGGGCCATCGCGCTCGACACCGACGCCGAGGTGGAGCACGGCTATTCGGCGCGATTTGCCTGCCCGCTGTGCGACTACACCATCAGCGAGCTGGAGCCGAGGTTGTTCTCGTTCAACTCTCCGCTGGGTGCCTGCCCCACCTGCGACGGGCTGGGTCACACGGAATTCTTCGACCCCACGCGCATCGTCGCCTTCCCCTCGCTCAGCCTGGCCAGCGGTGCCATCAAGGGTTGGGACCGGCGCAATGGCCACTACTTTTCGCTGATCGAAAGCCTGGCCGCGCACTACGGCTTCAACCCGGAGGACCCCTGGGAAGACCTCCCGCCGGCGGTGCACCAGGTGGTGCTGTTCGGCTCGGGCGAGGAGCCCATCCGCTTCAGCTATGCGCTCGATGGCGGCGAGCGCGCCAGCAAGCGCGTGAGCAAAAAGCACCCGTTTGAGGGCGTGGTGCACAATTTCGAGCGCCGCTGGCGCGAGACCGACAGCATCACCGTGCGCGAGGAACTCGCCCGCTACCGGGCCACGCAGCCTTGCCCCGACTGTGGCGGTGCGCGACTGCGTCGCGAGGCGCGCCACGTGTTTGTCGGCGAAGGCGCGCACCGCCGCGCCATCCACCAGATCGGCCATGTCACCCTGGGCGAGGCCCACCGCTGGTTCGCCGATCTGGTCATGCCGGGCGCCAAAGGGGAAATCGCGGCCCGAGTCATTCAGGAGATCCGGCAACGGCTGCGCTTCCTCAACGACGTGGGCCTTAACTACCTCAGCCTGGAACGCAGTGCCGACACGCTCTCGGGCGGCGAAGCCCAGCGCATCCGCCTGGCCAGTCAGATCGGCAGTGGCTTGACCGGTGTGATGTACGTGCTCGATGAACCCAGCATCGGCCTGCACCAGCGCGACAACGACCGCCTCATTGCCACCTTGCAGCACCTGCGTGACCTCGGCAACACAGTGCTGGTGGTCGAGCACGACGAGGACATGATTCGTGCGGCCGACCACATCATCGACATGGGCCCGGGTGCCGGCGTGCACGGCGGGCGTGTGATGGCGCAAGGTACGTATGCCGACGTGGTGGCCAGCGCCGACTCACTCACCGGCCAGTACCTCAGCGGCGCGCGGTGCATTCCCGTGCCCGAGCGCCGCACCGCCTGGCAGGCGCCAAGCCAACCCGGCCAGGCCGATGCGCCGGTCAAACCGCGGTTTCCGGGGGCGGCAAAGGCTGCACCCTCGGCACCCTCACCGTCGACCCCGTCGCACAGTGCCCTGCGTGTGGTGGGTGCCCATGGCAACAACCTCAAGCAGGTGTCGGTCGACTTCCCGGTGGGCCTGTTCACTTGCGTGACGGGCGTGTCCGGGTCGGGCAAGTCCACCCTGGTCAACGACACGCTGTACGCCGCGGTGGCGCGCACGCTGTACCGCTCGCACGACGAGCCGGCGCCGCACGACGCCATCGAAGGCATCGACGGCTTCGACAAGGTCATCAACGTCGACCAGTCGCCCATCGGTCGCACGCCGCGCAGCAACCCGGCCACCTACACCGGCCTGTTCACCGGCATTCGCGAGCTGATGGCCGAAGTGCCCACGGCGCGCGAGCGCGGCTATGGCCCCGGCCGTTTCTCGTTCAACGTGGCGGGCGGTCGCTGCGAGGCTTGCCAGGGCGACGGCGTGGTCAAGGTCGAGATGCACTTCCTGCCCGATGTGTACGTGCCTTGCGAGGTCTGCCACGGCCGTCGCTACAACCGCGAAACGCTCGAAGTGCTCTACAAGGGCCGCAACATCGCCCAGATCCTGGACATGACGGTTGAGCAGGCGCACGCGTTCTTCAGCGCCGTGCCCACCCTGCGGCGCAAGCTGCAGACGCTGCTCGACGTCGGGCTGTCCTACATCACCCTGGGCCAGAGCGCGACCACCTTGTCGGGCGGCGAAGCCCAGCGGGTCAAACTCGCGCAGGAGCTGAGCAAGCGCGACACCGGCCGCACGCTGTACATCCTCGACGAGCCCACCACCGGCTTGCACTTCGCCGACATCGAGTTGCTGCTCAAGGTCTTGCACCAGTTGCGCGACGCGGGCAACACCATCGTCGTCATCGAGCACAACCTCGACGTCATCAAGACCGCCGACTGGGTCATCGACATGGGGCCGGAAGGTGGCGCCGGCGGCGGCACCGTGGTGGCGCAAGGCACGCCCGAGCAGGTGGCGGCCAGCCCGGGCAGCCACACCGGGCGGTACCTCGCGCGGTTGCTTTGAGGCGATATAGGGTGTACCGGCCTCAGCGCACGTTGCGGTACGCGATGCCGAAGTTGGCGCTGGTATTGGTACTGTGCGTCGTCAGCGGGCTGTAGCGCACCGCGCCCTGCAACTGGCTGACGCCGATGCCGGCATAGCCTACCCAGCGCTGGCTCAGGGCCGACGTGATGCGCCAGCCAATCGAGACCGAGTCGAAGCCCGCACCGATTGCGTAGGCGGGCAGGCCGCTGTTGGCGGCACCTTCGGATGTGATGCCGTAGTGGGTCTGGCGATAGGTGCCATTGCCCCAGCCCACGCCAAAGGCCAGGTCCCAGTGGGTCTGGGTGCTCACCGGGTGACGGTAGACGAGGCCTGCGTCCAGGTGCAGGCCGCCGCCGTGTCCCAGCAGATCCTGCGAGGCTCGAAAGGAACTGCTCCAGCGCTTGCCCAGTGCGTAGCCCAGGGTGACCCGCCCGCGCACCGTGGACCGGATCTTGGGCAGTCCGTCAAAGCGTGGGTCATCCTCGTCGGCCCAGTCGCGGCCTTCGTCCAGCGAGAGCGAGGTGTTGAGCGAGAACTTGTCGCTGCGCGCGAGCACGGTGCTCACGCCACTGTCCACCGTTTCGCGGCCCTGGTACAGCAAGGCACTGGCCCCCGAGCTGGCAAACCGGAAGCGGCCCAGCTGGAAGGCCCAGATGCCGCCCGGGCGCGTTTCCCGGCGCGAGTCGCCAAACGGGTCGCGCGAGGAGCCGACCGAGGCACCCAGCAGGTAATCGCGGCTGGCCTCGAGCTGCACCTTGTCGTTGCGCTCCTGCGCGTGGGCCCCACAGGCGGTGGCCGAGGCACAGACCAGCAGCCCGAGTGATCGGACGATGGACGTCACTGGCGACTCACAGTCGGCTCAGATCTTCAATCGCGTCGACCACCATGCCGGTGCCCACGGCGATCAGCAGGATGTCGCTGGCCACGCGAATGAATTTGTGCCCCTCGGGCGGCAGCCCCAGGCGGATGGACACACCTTCAGGCACCGGGTAGTAGGCAACGTCGCGCGGCAAGGGCTGGCCCTTGCGCCACGCTTTGGCCAGGCCGGGCGGCTGGCAACCGTTGTTCTTTTTGGCGAGACCGGGTGGGCATTTGCCGGCCTTGAAGCGCGGTTCGTAGTAGTCGACCACCGCGCGCCGTTGCGACACCGTGAAGTAGCCCCCCACGTTGATCTGCACCGACACGCTGGTGCGATCGTCGCTGCCTCGGCGTTCGTGGTCGTCATCGCGGCGCGCATGTTTGTCGGATTTGCCGCTGTGCTCTTTGAGGTATTCCGGCTTGCCGGCGTGGTCGGGCTTGTCGGCCAGTGCGCCGGTGGTGGCGAATGCCAGCGCGGCGGCCAGTGCGAGGGTGTGAATGGGGTGTCGAACGGCGTGGCTCATGAGCGCGCTCCTCGGGTCAAAGGTCAGGGAATTCTTGGGTAGTGAACGCGGTGTGCGCTGTGCCAGGCAGACCAGCGGTCGAGGCCGTGTCGTTCGTGGCGGCGCAACGGAAAAAGTTGCCGGCAGCGCTGCCGGCGGCGCCGGTGATCGGGTGAGCCAAAGTGGCTTTGCACAGTGCCGGTTGTGTCGTCGCTGGGTGCGTCATCGCGGTGCGTCCCATGGGACAGGACAGGTGAAGGGGACGGCCATTCTTGCCTGCGCGCGTCACACCCCGGTTACGAGTTGTAAGGTATGGTTCCTGTCCCCTCGTCTTTGTCTCACCGCGCAACCCATGCCGCAGGAAATCGAGATCAAGCTCAGCCTGCTGTCGCAGGATCTTCCCGCCTTGCTGGCGCATCCCCTGCTCCAGGTGCCATCGCGCGATGTGCACTTGCGCAACACCTACCTGGACACGCCGACGCTCGATTTGCTGGCGGCGCGCATGGCTTTGCGCGTGCGGCAGATCGGCCAGCGCGAGCTCTTGACCGTCAAAACCGCTGCCTCGTCGGTCGGTGGTCTGTCGCGCCGCAGCGAATGGGAAGTGCCGCGGCCCAAGGGCATGCCCGATTTTTCGCGCATCGTCGACGACGCCGAACTGGCTCAGCGCCTCAATCAATGGGCGCCGGCGATGACGGCCGTGTTCCGCACGGACTTCAAGCGCCGCACCTGGGTCCTGACCCATCGGGGCGCACGCGTCGAGGTGGCGCTTGACGACGGCTGGGTGGTCGCTGGCACACCCGCCCGTCCGCGGCGCGAGCGCATTCTCGAACTGGAACTGGAGCTGCTGACGGGCGACGAAGACGCGCTGCTCGACCTGGCACACACCCTGGCGCTGGGCCCCACGGGGCATGCCGATCGCGCGCTGCATTTGCGACCGGCGCAACGCAGCAAGGCCGAACGGGGCTACGCCTTGCACCTGCGCGAGCCGGTGCGGCCGTTCAAGTCGGCGCCCCTGACGCTGGACGCCGATGGATCGACCCACGCGGCCTGCCGCGCGGCCTGCCTGGCCAGCCTGGCCCACCTGCAGGGCAACGAGACCGCGCTCGCGCCGCAGGTCGACGCCGCGCACCTGCCCGACCCCGAGTTCGTGCACCAGGCGCGCGTGGCCCTGCGGCGCCTGCGCACCGGCTTGCGCCTGTTCCGTGCCGACCTCGACCCCGACTGGGTCCGCCACTGGTCGGCGCACTGGAAGGCGCTCGCCGACGTGTTGGGTGCGGCGCGCAACTGGGACGTGTTCGCCACCGAAGGTCTGCCCGACCTGTTGCCCGCCACCGACGACCGCGCTGAGGCACACGCGCTGCGTGCCTGGGTGACCGATCAGCGCATCGCGGCCAACCGGCGCGCGGCGCAAGCCTTGGCCGAACCGTCGCACGCGCTGGCCGTGCTCGCCTTCACGCGCTCGGCGATGGCCTTGCACGGCAAGCGCCGGACCGACCTGCGTGCCTGGGCGATCGGCGTCCTGCGCGAAGGTCATGCGGCGCTGCGCCGGCAGGCCCGCGAGGCGCGGCGGCTCGGCCCCGAGGGGCGTCACGAGTTGCGGCTCGCCCTCAAGAAGCTGCGCTACGCGCAGGAATTCCTCGCCAGCCTGCTGCCACCCAAACGGGTGGCCCGCAGTACCACCACGCTCGCCGAAGCGCAGACCCTGCTGGGCGAACTCAACGACCTGAGCACCGCGCAGCTGCTGCTTCAGCAGGCGCCTGCGACGCTGGCACCATCGCTGGTGGCGCAGTTGCAAACCGGGCTGCAAAAGCAGCTCGAAGCGGGCCTGCTGGCGTTGCCCACCATGGAACTGGCGCTGGAGCGTTCGCCAACGCCCTGGCGCTGAGTCAGCCGCCCGTGGGCGACTGGCGCGCCAGGAACACCTGGTGCAGCGTGATCTTGCGCACCTCGACCTGGCTGGTCTGGATGTGGGTGCGCAGCAGCAGGCTGGCGCGGTCGGCGTTGTGCGCCAGCACCGCGCGCAGGATCTTGCCGTGCTCTTCGTAGGTGGCGTCGATGCGCATCTGCTTGAGGAAGTCGAGCCGGCGAATGATGCGGATGCGTTCGGTCACGTCCTGGTGCACGCGTGCCAGCTCATCGTTGCCGGCCGCGCGCACCAGCGTCTGGTGAAAGGCCTCGTCCATGGCGGCCACTGTGGGTGGGTCGGTTTCCCGATCGGCCACCGGCACCAGCCAGATGTCCTTGAGCCCCTGCAACAAGGGAACGGGCGCGCCCTCGTGCTGGCACAGGCGCTGCACGGCGGCGGTCTCGAGCAGCATGCGCAGGTCGTAGAGCTGGTCGAAGCGGTTGAAGTCGAACGGCAGCACGCGCCAGCCGCTGCGGAACATCACCTCGACAAAGCCCTCCTGCTGCAGCCGGATCAGCGCCTGGCGCACCGGCGTGCGCGACACGCCCAGGCGTTCGCACAGCTCGTTTTCGGTGAAGCGGTCGCCCGGCAGCAGGTGAAAGTCGGCGATGTCGCGCTTGAGCTGCTCGTACACCTCGTCGGCGCGAGACGGTGGCGTGGCGGCGCGGGTACCGTGTTTGGCCAGGGGGCGACGTTTGATCGGGTTGGTGGGCACGAGGGCACTCTAGCAGCGTGAAGCGTTCACTTGTTGGCAAGCGCAGCCAGCACGGCAGCGCTGGGCGCCGTCCACCCGACGATGGCGCCTTGCGCGCGCATCATCTCGACGGCGGCGGCCTTGAAGTGCGGAAAGTAACTCTCGGTGCAGTCTTCCAGCAGCAGACAGTCGTAGCCGCGGTCGTTGGCTTCGCGCATGCTGGTCTGCACGCAGACCTCGGTGGTCACGCCCATGAACAGCAGCTGCCGGATGCCGGCCTGCTGCAGCAGGTTCTGCAAGGGCGTGGCGTAGAACGCACCCTTGCCGGGTTTGTCGATCACGATCTCACCCGGCAGCGGCGCCAGCGCATCGATGATCTGGTTGCCCGGCTCGCCGGCAATGAGGATGCGGCCCATGGGGCCTTCGTCGCCGATGCGCAGCGTGGGGTTGCCGCGCAGTCGCTTGGCCGGCGGGCAGTCCGACAGGTCGGCCTGGTGCGCCTCGCGCGTGTGCACCACCAGGCCACCGGCCTGGCGCCAGGCCGACAGCATGGCCGCGCAGGCCGGCACGATGGCCTGCAGCAGCGACACGTCGTTGCCCAGGGTTTCGCCAAAGCCACCGGGTTCGACGAAGTCGCGCTGCATGTCGATGATCACCAGCGCGGCGTGCGCCGGGTCCAGCTCGAAGGGGAAGGGTTGGGCGTCGATCTGCATGATGGTGTGCCGCGTCAGTGGTGCCCGCCGCCCATGTGGGCGCCAAGCGTTTGCCGGCTCGCCTGCGCGGCCGGGGTTTCGTAGGCGATGCGGCCCTCGCTCATCACCACGATGCGGTCGGCCAGCTCCAGCAACTCATCCAGGTCTTCGCTGATGAGCAGCACCGCACCACCGCGGCGCCGCACCTCGCGCAGGCGGTCGTGGATCTCGCGCACCGCCGCGAAGTCCAGCCCGAACACCGGGTTGGCCGCGATCAGCACATTGATCTCGCCGTGCAGCTCGCGCGCGAGCACCGCGCGCTGCACGTTGCCGCCCGACAGGCTGCGGATCGGCGCGCCCTCGCCCTGTGTCTTGATGCCGTATTCGGCGATCCAGGCGCGCGCGCGCTGACGCCATTCGCCAAAGCGCAGGCGCCCGCCCCGGCACAACGGTGGGCGATCGAAGTCGCGCAAGGCCATGTTCTGCGCCACCGACAGATCGCCCACGCAGGCGTTGCGCAGCGGCTCTTCGGGCAGGCTGCGCACCTTCAAACGGTGGTTCTCTTCGCGGCGCGCGCCGTAGGCTTCGCCGCGCACACGCACCTCGCCACTGGCGCGCGGTCGCTGGCCCACCAGGGCCTCCACCAGTTCGCGCTGGCCATTGCCCGAGACACCCGCCACACCCAGGATCTCGCCAGCGCGCACCTGCAGGCTCAGGCCCTCGACCGCCAGCGTGCCACGGTCGCCCATCACCTGCAGGGCCTGCACGTCGAGCGAGACCTCGCCGGTGGGGGTGTCGCTGGTCGCAGCGGTCGACGGCGCAGCGGCGTCGTCGGCTGGCGTACCTTCACCACCCACCATGGCCTGCGCCAGCTGCGTCGGGTCGGTGGCTTTCACCGCCGTCTGGAACACCGCGCGGCCGCGCCGCAGCACGGTCACGTCGTCGGCGAAGGCGGTCACCTCGCGGAACTTGTGCGTGATGATGACCACGGTGCACAGGCCGCTGAGCGCAAAGGCGCGCACATGGCCCAGCACCTCGTCGGCCTCCTGCGGCGTGAGCACCGAGGTCGGCTCGTCCAGGATCAGCAATCGCGGGCGCAGATAGAGCTGCTTGAGCAGTTCGAGCTTTTGCTTCTCGCCAGCGGCCAGCTCCTGCGGTCGCGCGTCCAGGTCCAGTCGAAAGGGCGTGGTCTCCAGAAACTGCGCCAGCTTTGCGCGCTCGCTGCGCCAGTCGATCATCGATGGCACCTGCCCGCCGGCCATCAGGAGGTTCTCGGCCACCGTCATGCCTGGTGCCAGTGTGAAGTGCTGGTAGACCATGCCGATGCCCAGGCTGCGCGCGACCACCGGGTTGGCCACCGCCTGTTCGCGGCCATCGACCAGGATGCTGCCGCTGGTGGGCCGCTGAAAGCCCGCCACGCATTTGACCAGCGTGCTCTTGCCGGCGCCGTTCTCGCCCAGCAGCGCGTGCACCGTGCCGGGGGCGACCTTCAGGCTGACGTCCTTGAGCGCGTCGAAGCTGCCAAAGCGCATGCCCATCTCGTAAGTCTCGAGCGCCATGGCGCCCTGGCCGCGGGGCAGGCCGCCGATCGGGGTGGGGGGCTGCTCGATCATGCGATGGCCTCCAGCACGGCGGACGATGGTGCGTGGGCGCCGAAGACACCGCCCTGCATGGTGATCATCTTCAGCGCCGCTTCGTGGTTGCCGCGGTCGGTGGCGGCGGTGCAGTCCGACAGCAGCAGGCACTCGAAGCCGCGGTCGTTGGCCTCGCGCATGGTGGTGTGCACGCAGACGTCGGTGGTGATGCCGGCAAGCAGGATGTTCTGGATGCCGCGCGTGTGCAGCATCAGCTCCAGGTCGGTGGCGCAGAACGAGCCCTTGCCGGGTTTGTCGATCACCGGCTCCCCGGGCAGGGGCGCGAGCTCGGGAATGATCTCCCAGCCCGGCTCGCCGCGCACCAGGATGCGTCCGCAAGGGCCCGCATCGCCAATGCCCACGCCGTCGGTGCCAATCTGACGCGAGCGCCAGCGTTTGTTGGCCGGCAGGTCCGACAGGTCGGGCCGATGGCCTTCGCGCGTGTGCATCAGGTGATAGCCGCCGGCGCGCATGGCCGCCATGAGCGTCTTCAGGGGCTCGATCGGCGCGCGCGTGAGCGAGATGTCGTAGCCCATCTTGTCCACGTAGCCGCCCACGCCGCAGAAGTCAGTCTGCATATCGATCACGATGAGCGCGGTGTTGTCCGGGCGCAGGTCGCCGTTCCAGGGCCAGGCGTAGGGGTTGGCGTCGACGAAACGTTCCATGGCTGCGGACCTCCTTCAGGGCCTGTTCACACCATTTTTCCAAGTGCGAACGGGGTGGAAACAGCGCCAATCGAGGCGCGCGACGACAGCCAGGCTGGGCGCCTGGCTTAGGAGTGCAACGACGAGTGGCGCTGTTTCCACCCCGTTCCCTGCGGGTTGCGGCCAAAAAGGCCATGCGCCGCGTTGCGAAGCCTCGACGGGCCACCGGCCCGCCTGCGTCTCGCGCCTTGCGCATGGTCTTTTTGATCCGCATCGCATCTTGAAAAAATGGTGTGAACAGGCCCTAGCGTTGCGACGAGAGTTCACCCGGGCTGCCCGGCACGATGCTGCCCGGGCGGCAGGTGATGACCAGGATGACCAGCGTGAGCACGTAAGGGACGATGTTGAACAGGTGGTAGCCCCAGCCGATGCCGATCGATTGCAGCGCCGGGCCGATGGCGCCCGCGCCGCCGAACAGCAGTGCCGCCATCAGGCAGCGCCACGGGTTCCAGCGCGCAAAGATCACTAGCGCCACCGCGATCAGGCCCTGCCCGCTGGAGATGCCTTCGTTCCAGCTGCCCGGGTAGAACAGCGTGAGCGACGCGCCACCCAGCCCGGCGATGCAGCCACCCAGTGCCGTGGCCGCCACCCGGATGCCGTTGACCGAGTAACCCAGCGCGCGCGTGGCGTTGGCCGAGTCGCCGGCCATGCGCACCTTCAGGCCGCCACGCGTGTGGGTGAAGGCCCAGGCCATCACGCCCGCCAGCACAACGCCAAGGGGCAGCAAGGGGTTGACCTGCAGGGCCGCGCGCACTGCGGCCGAGTCGCTCCAGCCGCCCAGGGCGATCGGCGTCAGCTGCGCGGCCTGCGGCTGGATCAGCGGCTTGCCCAGGTAGAACGCCAGGCCCGTGCCCAGCAGCATCAGCGCGATGCCGGTGGCGATGTCGTTGACGCGCGGCAGCGAGCACAGCAGGCCGTGCAGCGTGGCCAGCAGCGCGCCCGCGGCGGCGGCGGCCAGCACGCCGATCCAGGCCGAGCCGCTGAGGTAGGAGGCACCGAAGGCCGTCATGGCCGACAGCACCAGCACCCCTTCGAGCCCCAGGTTGATGCGACCGGATTTTTCGGTCAGGCACTCACCCAGGCTCACGAAGAGGAAGGGCACGCCGACGCGCAGTGCGCCGCCGACGATGCCCGCCAGCAGGATGACCCATTGATCAGCGCTCATTCAACTACCCTCCGTTCTGCGAACTGCGGGACTGAGCGCCTTGGGAACGGCCCGGCGGCGCTCATGCGGCTTTCTCCTTGGGTGGCGCGGGCGGGTCGAAACCCATGATGCGGATGTAGGTGGCGCGCCAGTTGTGGTCGCGCAGCGCTTCGCTGGCCAGGATGAACACGAAGGCGATGCCCTGCAGCAGCAGTACCGAGGCGTCGGGCAGGCCGAGGCGGCGCTGCAGCAGACTGCCCGCTGCGCCAAAGCCACCGAACAGGATGGCCACCGGGATGATGGCCACCGGCTGCTGGCGCGCGATGAAGGCGACCAGGATGCCGGCGTAGCCATAGCCCGCGATCAGCGAGGCGTTGGCGCTGGTGTGCACCGCGGCCACCTCGATCGCACCCGCCACACCGGCCGCCGCGCCACCCAGCGCACAGCCCAGCAGGATCAGGCGCGTGGCGGGCAGGCCCACCAGCTGCGCGGTGCGCGGGTTGCCGCCCACCACCCGCAGCGCAAAGCCGCCCGCGGTGACGCGCAGCCACAGCCCGGCGGCCAGGCAGGCGACCACACCCACCACCAGGCCCCAGTGCACGTCGGAGCCGGCGATGGTGCCGATCAGCAGACCCTCGTCGAGCGCGGGGGTGGAAGGCTTGTTCAGGCTGGCCGGGTCGCGCAGCGGGCCTTCGACGATGTGCTTGAACAGCCCGATCGCCACATAGGCCAGCAACAGGCTGCTGATGGTTTCGTTGATGCCGCGGTACTGCCGCAGCCAGCCGGCCAGCGCAATCCACAGCGCGCCAGCCACCGCCCCGGCGATGCAGACCATCACGCTGCCGACGATGTTGCCCGGCAGCGGCACCGCGTGGGCCAGTGCCGCGCAGGCCAGCCCGCCCAGCACCAGCGCGCCTTCGCCGCCAATGATGGTGAGCCCGGCGCGCGCGGGGATGGCCACGCACAGCGCGGTCAGCATCAGTGGCGCTGCGCGCTGCAGCGTGTTCTGCCACGAGAACGCGTCGCCGAACGCGCCCTTGAACAGCAGGATCCAGACCTGGATCGGGTCGACGCCGGCGAAGGCGACGATCAGGCCGAACACCGCCAGCGCCGCTGTGATGGCGCCAATGGTCAAGAAGCTGCTGCTCACCCAAGTTCGCATGACGGTCACCCTCGCGATATGCGTGTCTTGTCGAGGGCCACCACGGAACCGGCTTTGCCGGGCCGCGGGTGGCGCCCCCTTGAGGGGGTAGCGCCGCAGGCGCTGCGGGGGTGTGCGTCAAACACTTCCGATCACGCCTTCGACCAGGTAATTCATCTTCTCCAGCTCGAGGTCGGTCTGCTTGAGCACCTTGCCGGCCGCGATCGGCATGCCGCCCTTGTTGTCCTTGAGCGGGCCTTTGAAGATGTCGAAGCTGCCCGCCATCATCTGGGCCTTGATGCCGTCGGCCTGCTTTTTGGCCGCATCGGTGACCTTGGGGCCGTAGGCCGAGGGTTTGACGAAGCCCTCCTTGAGGCCGCCACGCACGAAGTTCGGGTGCGGCTTGCCACTGCGAGCGGCGTCGAGGAAGGTGGTGTAAGCGGTGAGCCAGTTCCACTCGGCGCCGGTGAGGTAGGCGTCGGGCGCGAGCTTGGCCTGGCTGGCGTGGTAGCCGCAGACCATCTTGCCGCGCTTGGCCGCGGTCTCGACGATGACCTTGGGGCCGTCGACGTGCATGGTGAACACATCCACGCCCTGGTCGGCCAGACTGTTGGTGGCCTCGGCCTCCTTCACCGGCATCGACCAGTCACCCGTGAAGATCACGCTGGTGGTGATGGCCGGGTTGACCGAGCGCGCGCCCATGGTGAAGGCGTTGATGTTGCGCAGCACCTGCGGGATGGGCTTGGCGGCCACGAAGCCGAGCTTGCCGCTCTTGCTCATGTGACCGGCGACCACGCCATTGAGGTACTGGCACTCGTCGATGTAGCCGAAGAAGCTGGCCGTGTTCTTGGGGTGTTTGCCTTCGGTCCACATACCGCCGCAATGCGCAAAGCGTGCGTCGGGGTACTTGCCCGCCACCGCCAGCATGTGCGGGTCGAAGTAGCCGAAGGAGGTGGGGAACAGCAGGCTGGCGCCGTCCTGCGCAATCATGCCGGTCATGGTGCGTTGCACCGCGGCGGTCTCGGGCACGTTCTCCTCTTCCACCACTTTCACGCCGGGCATCTTCTTGAGCAGGGCGGCGGCCTCGGCGTGCGCCTGGTTGTAGCCGTAGTCGTCGCGCGGGCCGACGTAGATCACGCCCACGGTAATGGGCTTTTGCGCGAAAGCGAACGGGCTCGACGCCACAGCGCCGAGGGCGGCCAGGGTCTTGAGCGAGTCGCGGCGATTGGGCAGGGTGTGCTTCATGGGAACGCTCCAGTGGGTGGGTGGGGGAATCGAAAGGGAAGGTCAGGCCAACAAACTCACGTGCGCCGACACCACGCGCCAGCCCTCGGGCGTGCGCATCCAGGTCTGGCTCTGGCGACCGACACGGTCGCTGCCGGCGCGGTGGAACTCGGTGTTGGCGGTGGCGAAGTCGCGGCCGTAGGTGGTGATGACGGTGCGCCCCAGCGTGCGCGCCAGACCCGCCGAAGGCCGCGCCTTGCGAAAGGCCTGGATCTCGGCGTAGCCGTAGAGGTTTTCGGTGGCGCCGTAGCGCAGCGTGTGAGGGCTGTTCCAGAACAACTCGTCGAGCACGTCGACGTCGTTGCCGACCAGGGCCTTCTCATAGCGTTCGAAGGCGGCCGTGACTTCGGCACGCACCTCCGGCAAGTTGATTTCCGGCAGGCTGATCCCGGCAGCGTTCACAGGCTGGTCTCCTTCACACGGGCCACGCCCGCTTGTTCGAGTGCCCAGCCCGCGCGCAGCGCCAGGTCCTCGCGCCACGGTGCGGCAATCAACTGCACGCCGATGGGCAGGCCGTCGGTGCCTTCGGGCCACAGCGGCGCGGCCACCACCGGGCAGCCCGAGAAAGACACCGGTTGCGTCAGCAGGCCGATCGAGGGTCGGCAGGGGAAGCGCTGGCCGTTGATGTCAATCCACTCGCTGCCGAGCACGGGCGCGGCCACCGGGGTGGCCGGCGCGATGAGCACGTCCCAGTGACGGAACAGGTCGTTGATGCGGTCGCGGTACACGCGGCGAAAGCGTTGCGCGCGTACATACCAGGCGGCGGGCTGCAAGGCACCGGCGATGAAGCGGTCCACCGAGTGGGGCTCGAAGTCGTCGGCGCGCTCGCGCAGGCGCGCCAGGTGCAGCGCGCCGCCTTCGCTGGCGGTGGTGATGAAGGCGGCCGCGCGTGCCTCGGCCGCCAGCGGCCAGTCGACCGCGTCCTTCGCACCCAGGGTCGCCGCGGCCTGTGCGGCCACCGCCCGGGCCGGAGCGCTGGCCAGTTCGTTGAAGTAGCCGCCAAGGACGCCCACGCGCAAGCCGTCAACGCCCTGGGTCAGGCCGCGCACCGTGGGCTGCACCGAGGTGGCGAAGCAGCCCGGGTCGAGCGGGTCGGGGCCTTGCATGGCGTCGTAGGCCAGCGCCAGCCCGGCCAGGTCGTCGGCGAAAGGGCCGAGGTGATCGATGTTGGCCACGAAGGGGTAGCTGCCGCGGCGCGACAGCCGGCCGAACGTGGGCTTGAGACCCCACACGCCGCAAAACGACGACGGCACGCGGATCGAGCCGTTGGTGTCGGAGCCCAGCGCCAGCGGCACCTGGCCCGCGCCCACGGCCGCACCCGAGCCTCCTGAGGAGCCACCGGCCGTGTGGTCGGGCTTGTGCGGGTTGTGGGTCGCGCCTTCGTGGCTGTTCTCGGTGGTGAAGCCATAGGCGTACTCATCCATGTTGAGTGCGCCCACCAGCACCGCACCCGCCGCCTGCAGCCGCTCCACCAGCACCGCATCGCTGCGCGCCGGCGGGTTGGACCGGTTGACCTTGGAGCCCGCGAGCGTGACCTCGCCCGCGATGTCGAACAGGTTCTTCACCGCGAACGGCACACCGGCCAACGGCCCCGGCTTTTCGCCGCGTGCCACCTGCGCGTCGATGCGACCGGCCTGCGCCCGCGCCGCGTCGAATCGCGTGCTGGTGAAGGCGTTGATGCGCGGCTCGGTGGCTTCAATGCGTGCGATGCAGGCTTCGAGCACCTCGCTGGCGCTGCGCCGGCCGGTGGTGACGTCCTGGGCGGTCTGGCTCAAGCTGGGCATCGGTCGTTCGGCGTCAGTCGTGGGGGTAGGGCGCGGGGCAGAACACCTCAGCGGGTTCGACCTCGTCGTCCAGCGGGAAGGCTTGCAACAGCTGTGCCATGGCGGTGGTGCGTTGCAGGTGCGTGGCCACGCGCTGGGCCCGTGCTGCGTCCAGCGGCAGCTCGAGTGCGGTGGCCACGGCCTGCACGTAGGCCAGGGTCTGGGGCTCGTTCATCGACATTGCATCAACGCCTGACTTCGCGCTGGAAGATCTCCAGGCTGCGCTTCTTGGCGGCAATGAAGCTCGGCTCGGACAGCGTGGCCACGGTGCGCGGGCGCGGGTCTTCGTAAGGCAGGATCTCGGCCACCTTGGTGGGTCGCTTGGTCAGCAGCAACACCTGATCGGCCAGGTAGACGGCTTCCTCCAGGTCGTGCGAGACCAGCATCATGGTGGTGCCGGTC
Source organism: Hydrogenophaga sp. (assembly GCF_019635465.1). Taxonomy (GTDB): domain Bacteria; phylum Pseudomonadota; class Gammaproteobacteria; order Burkholderiales; family Burkholderiaceae_C; genus Hydrogenophaga. The sequence goes on along the minus strand of NZ_JAHBZK010000005.1, from coordinate 175,689 downwards.
TGCATGAACACCTCCTGCAGCTTCTCGCGGATGAACAGCGTCATCTCGAAGTCGAGCGCCGAGAAGGGTTCGTCGAGGAACAGCACCTCGGGGTTGGGCGCCAGCGCGCGCATGATCGACGCGGTCTGCTGCTGCCCACCCGAGAGCTCGTAGGGGAAGCGGTTGAGGTCGAACTTGACGTCGAACGAGGCCACCAGTTCGGCCACGCGGCGGTCCACCTCGGCCTTGCTGCGCCCTTCCAGCTTGAGCGGGTAGGCGATGTTGTCGATGGTGCGCATCCACGGGAACATCGCTTCGCGGTAGTTCTGGAACACGTAGCCGATCTTGGTGTCCTTGAGCGACTTGCCGTCGAACAGGATTTCGCCCGAGTCGATCGGGATCAGGCCCGCGATCATGTTGATCAGCGTGCTCTTGCCGCAGCCGTTGGGCCCGAACACCGAGACGATCTTGTGCTTGGGGATGTCGAGGTCGAAGTTCTCGTACAGCGGCCAGCCCGCGAAGTACTTGGTGAGCCCGCGGATGGTGATGTGGGTGCCGGCGGGGCCGGGCTCGAACTTCGGTGCGGGGACGTCGGCCACGACGGGCGCATTCAGTACAACGGACATGGCAACTCCAGTCGGAGAAAGTGACCAGGGATGCCGCGGAACCGGCTCTGCCGGGCCGCTGGCATCGCCCCCTTGAAGGGGGTCGCGCGAAGCGCGGCGGGAGTGGTCCTTGTCATCTTCCGCTCCAGTGAACGACCTTGCGTTCGATGACCAGGAACAACACGTTGAGCGCGTAGCCCAGGGCACCGGCCGCCAGGATCGAGGCGTACATGTCCTTGACGTTCATCACCTGCTGCGAGTTGATGATCCGGTTGCCCAGACCGCTGTCGGCGCCGATGAACATCTCGGCCACGATGACGATCACCAAGGCCATCGACACCGCCGAGCGCAGGCCCACGAAGCTGGGCTGCAGGCTTTCCCAGAACAGCACGTCCTTGAACACCTGCCAGGGCGTGGCGCCCATGACCTTGGCCGCCATCACGCGCTGCTTGCGCGCGTTAATGACGCCGTAGGCACTGTTGAACACCACGATGAGCAAGGCGCCGAAGGCCGCGATGGCCACCTTGTTGATGTCGGACACGCCAAAGATCATGAGGAACAGCGGGATCAGTGCGGACGACGGCGTGGAGCGGAAGAAGTCGATCAGGAACTCCACGCTGCGGTAGGCCTTCTCGGTGCTGCCCAGCACGATGCCCAAAGGCATGCCCACGAAGGCGGCGATGAGGAAGGCCTGCACCGTGCGCCACACCGTGATCAGGAAGTCGTTGAGCAAGGGCCCACCGGCCAGGCCACTGAGCAGCGCACCGATCGCATCCACCGGCGAGGGCAGCAGGATGCGGTTGATGAACCCGCCGCGCACGGCGATGTCCCACACGAGGAAGAGCACCACCGGGCCCACCACGGGCAGTGCCCGGGCCCAGTCGGTCTTCTTGGGTGGCGTGGGCGCACCGGCCGAGGCCGGCGGGCTCCACGGCTTGGCGCTGGCAGGCGCCGTCTCGGTGGCCTGGGGCCGGGCTTCCATGTCCATGGCCTCAGCCCTTGTAGAGCATGGAGTCGACCATCAGGCGCGAGCTGAAGATGCCCTTCTCGCTGAACAGGTCGAAGAACTTCTGGAAGTGGGCCACGTCGGCGGGCGTGAACTCGTTGTACATGGTGTACGCGGCCAGCGGCACTTCGCCGGTGAGGGCGCCTTCGATGGCGGTGTAGCCCTTGAGGTACTGGCGCGCCTCGACGGCCTTGGTGCGCACGTAGTTCACGCCCTTGCCGTAGGCGGCGACGAACTTCTTGGCCTCTTCGGGGTACTTCTTGATGAAGGCGCCCGACAGCGAGGCCGAGCCACCGAACCACGGTGCGTTGGGGTCGCCCAGCACGTAGTGCGCGATCACACCGGCTTCAAGCACCCGCGTGGTGCCGTTGAGTCGGCCGATGGTGCCCGTGGGTTCGAGTGTGTAGGCGCCGTCGATCTGGCCGGCGGCCAGAGCGGCCACGTGCTGGCCGATCGGCAGCTCGACCACGGTGGCACCGGCGGCACCGCCGCGCTCAAGCACCGTCTTGGCCAGCGTCACGTTCTGGATGCCGGGGCCCGAGGCGATGCGCTTGCCCTTGAGGTCGGCGATGGTCTTGGCCGGGCTGGCCACCGGCACGATCACTTCGTCGAGCACGTTTTTCACGTTGCTCGGGTTGGAGCAGAAGATCTTGAAGGTGCCGGGCGCGGCGATCTCGCCGATGGCGATGTTGGCCGAACCGGTGCCGTTGGCCGTGCCTTCTGCGCGGCCTGAGAGCACCGCTTCCATCACCTGCTGGGCACCCGCGAAGCGCTGCGGCTCCACGTCCAGGCCGGCTTCCTTGAAGTAGCCCAGCTCGAAGGCCGAGTAGAACGGCAGGCCGGCGGCGATGGGCCAGTAGCCGATGCGGATCTTGGGGCCGCTCTGCGCCAGGCTGAGCGCGGGCGCGCCCAGCGCGCCGATGAGCGCACCACCGGCGCCCATCTTGAGGAGCTGGCGCCGTTGTTCGGACGGGGCGGCGATCTTGGGCTTGGCGGCACGAAGTGGCTGGGTCATGGTGGGCTCCTGCGTTGATGAAGGGTGAGGTTGAAAAAGGTGTCGGGTGTTCAGGCTGTGGCTGGCTTGTTCTGCGCCATGTAGGCGCGCCAGCCGCCGAAATCGGTGATGTCGCGTGCGCTCAGGGTGGCTTCGTGCTCGCAGCTGAAGCCCTGCACGCGCTGGCCGTCGGCCAGTTCCAGCGAGCCGATGCCCAGCGGCGCCGGGATGAGCGCGACGAAGCTGCCGTAGTGGCGCAAGGGCATGCGCCAGATCTCGATCGCGATCGGCTGGCCCAGGCCGCGGCCCACGCGCAGCAGGCCTGGCTTGGGCGGTGTGGTGCCGGGCAGGGCAAACAAGCGGTAGGCGTCGCTGGTGAAGCCGCTGCGCACCAGCGTGGCGCCGCGCTCGGTGAGCTGGCTGTTGAGCGGCATGCCGCTCAGGTGCGCGCCCACCACCGCCACGTCGACCGTGGGTTCGCCCATGGCCGGCAGCGGCTCGGGCGTGGGCAGCGGTGCACCGGTGGCGCCCAGGGTGAGGCCGCTGGCGTGGTGCACGCGCTGGCCCAGGTCGAGCAGTGCGAGGTCCATGCCGGCTGGTGCGATCAGCGTGACGCCGAAGGGCAGGCCGTCTTCGCGCAGGCTGGTGGGCACTGACAGCGCCGCGTAGTCGAGCAGGTTGACGAAGTTGGTGTACGCACCCAGGCGGCGGTTCTGCGCCACCGGGTCGGCGCGCATGGCGTCGATGCGAATGTGTGCCGGCGCGGTGGGGACGACCATCACGTCCATCTGCGCCCAGGCGGCCTGCGCCTGCTGCCCGTAGGCGCGCAACTTGACCTGCGCGTCGCACCAGTCGGCCGCCGAATAGTTGCGACCGTTGCCCACGATGGTGCGCACCGGCTCGATCACCTCGCTCTCGTGGCCGTCGAAGAAGCCGCGGATGGCCGCGTAGCGTTCGGCCACCAGGGCGCTTTCATAGAGCAGGTCGGCCGCCGCCGCGAAGGGTGTGTAGTCGAAGCTGACCGGCGTGCCACCCAGCGCCTGCAACTGCGCCACCGCTTGCTCGAACGCAGCGCGGCTGGGCGCGTCGCAGGCGTCGAGTTGATCGGGCACGCCAAAGCGGAAGCGCCCGCTCAGTGACGGTGCAGCCAGTGTGAGCGCGCGCGAGTAAGGGTCGAGCGGGTCGTGCCCCATGGCCTGCGCCAGCACGCGCGCGGCCACGCCCACGGTGCGCGCGAAGATGGACACGCAGTCGATGCTCTGCGCCGCCGGCAACACGCCGCGCGTGCTGAGCAGGCCGCGCGAGGGCTTGAGTCCGACGATGTTGTTCAGGCCCGCCGGCACGCGCCCGGAGCCCGCGGTGTCGGTGCCGAGCGAGAAGTCCACCTCGCCCGCCGCCACCACATAGGCCGAGCCCGAGCTGGAGCCGCCCGAGACCAGGCTGGGGTCGAAGCTGTTGGGCACCGCGCCGTACGGCGAGCGGGTGCCATTGAGGCCGCAGGCAAACTGGTCGAGGTTGGTCTTGCCGGCCAGCTCGGCACCAGCGTCGAGCAGGCGTTGCACCACGGTGGCGTGTGCGCCGGGGGTGTGCTCGAAGGCGGGGCAGGCGGCGGTGGTGGGCCAGCCGGCCACGTCGATGTTGTCCTTGACGGCGAAGCGCAGGCCGGCCAGCGGGCCATCGGGGTGTCCGGCCAGGGCTTGCGCCGGCCGGTGAAGCCAGGCGGCCTGGGGGGTGGCGTCGGAAGCTGCTTGCACCATGTTGAGTCATCCCATCTTGGATACAAGACGTGATGCAAGATGGGTGCCAACTGCCGCAAGGGTGACAAACGGCGCCCGGTTCCGGGCGGAACCGACTGGACAGGGGCTAAGGCGTGCAGGGTGCCGGGCCGCGGACGGGGTCAGCCCTTCGTGTGGCGCAGGCTCATCCGGCGCGCAGCGTCGGCAGGCGCCACAGGCGCAGGGCGCGCCCCATGAAGACCCCGCAGAAAGTCCCATACAGCGCCGCGACACACAGCACATACGCGAGGTTGCGCACCAGCTGCGGCGCCATCGCCATGTCCACCCCCACCACATACTTCACCAGAAAGATGGCGGTGATCAGGAGCAGCGGCACGAGGCTGCCCGGCAGCGCGAACCGGCGCGTTGTCGCGTCGTAGCGGGCAGCGCTGCGGCCCCGGGCAACCAGGCCGACGGTGATCAGGGCGGTCAGAAGCCAGGTTGCGATCAAAAGCTTGAGGTGGGGCGATGTGCCCAGGGCGGCCAGTGCGCCCCAGGCCGAAAAGATGGTCATGGCCACCGGAAACAGGGAAACGCGCGCCAGGCTGGCCGTGCGATCGCGCGCCTGGCTGGCGCCCAGCGCGAGCAGGCCCGCGAGCAAGCCCCATACCCACAGTGGCGTTGAGCGAACGATCGGAATAACGGCGGACGGATGTTGAATCAAGAGTTGCAGCAGCATGACGGCTCCTTGGGGGCATTCATCGGATGCGCGCACTGTGGTGGCTACCGGACGCACTGCCCAACGGGCTGAGACGAATTGCCAAGGTGGAGGTGCGAAATGCGGCCACGGGCGGATGAAGCGCATAGCGCCGCACATGGCGGAGGACAAGGACTTCCCCCAGTGGGACTTGGGGTCACGGCTTGCCTGGGCCCGAACCGGATGTAGAGACTACCGATGAGCGACCCTCTTGTGTAGCGCCAGGAAGCTCCATCTCACTTCTGACCGTCCCAGCATGTCCTCACGTTCGGCTTCGAAATCACAGCGAAAACCGAAACCAGCTGCCAATTGAATGGTGTCTTTGGCAGAAACTTCGAACATCCTTCTGCCTTCGGGTATGGGGCCGTGGCGCAGCGACATGAAGATCACACCGCCCTCTGCAGAAAGTTCGGCGAGCGCTTCCATGGCAGCGCTCCGCTCACTTTCATCAAGGTGCATCCACACCGCCGTGAGCAAGACCACATCGAACCGCCGCTTCGTTCGCCTCAGCGCTGCGAGCGTCGGGAGATGATCGTCCACCCATTCGATCGCCAGCTCGCGGTGGATGTGTTGCCCCTCGGCGCGAAGCTCTGCTGTGGGCTCTACTGCAACAACTTGATGGCCGCGTCGCGAAAGTTCTGCAGCATCTCGACCCGAGCCCGCTCCAATGTCCAGCACCGCACAGGGCTGTACGGGAAAAAGGTGCAGTAGGTCGCGGTAGACCTCTGAGAAGGTGATGCTCTCGTACTGTGAGGCCAACACCGACGCGTTCGCGCCGTAGCCCGCAGCGCCAGGAACTGTGGAAGACATAGGTAGGAAGGAAGTCTGGTTTGTGGTTTCTACACGTACCGAACGGGCACCTCTGGCCGGTAGCCGCATGCCAGGGTCTTGTCCCGCAAATTGCTGGCGTCAAACCCGTTTCACGCGGGCAAACACGGCGCAATGTGGCGCAGCGCGTTGGCCACGAAGTCATCCTTTTCGCCGACCGGGGCCACATAGTGCAGTGCCGCTGCGGCGGCGTCCATGCCTTCGGTGCGGGCGATGACCCAGGCGGCCAGGTAGGACGCCGCGAGGCAGCCGCCGGCAGTGGCGAGGTTGCCGCGCGCATAAAAGGCTTGGTTGAGCACCTGCACGCCGGCTTCGACCACCCAGGGTTTGGTGGTCAGGTCGGTGCACGCGGGGATGTCGCTCACCAGACCCAGCCTGGCCAGGATCAGCGTGCCGGAGCATTGCGCTCCCACCAGTTGCTTCGCAGGGTCGAGCCGGATGCGCGACAGCAACCCGGGCGTGGCGACGATGTCCCGTGTCCTGATGCCACTGCCGACCAGAACGGCGTCGGCGCTGGCGGCTTCTTCCAGCGTCGACTGGGCGTGCACGGTGACGCCGTTCATGGAGGTCACCTGGGGCTCGGGGCAGCACAGCGTGACGCGCCAGCCGGGCTCTTTGACGCGGTTGAGCACGCCGAGTGCGATCAGGGAGTCGAGCTCGTTGAAGCCCTGGAAGGTGAGGATGGCGATGTGCATACGGGCTGGTTGGCAGGTGGCGTGTAGCAGGTCAGGGCACCTGCGCCGCCACGCGATCGCGCCAGGCCTGCAGCGCGCCAAAACCCTGCTCGCCGGGTTTGAACTTCAGCAGCCGCGCGAATTCGATGGTGCAGAAGGCGGTGATGTCGGCGATGGTGAAGCGTTCGCCGGCAACCCAGGGTTGGCGCTGCAGCACGCCATCGAGCCAGCGCACCGAGTCCATGGCCTTGGCTTGCTGCGAGGCGCCGAACTCGGGGAACTGGGGCTGCTCCAGCACGGCCAGACCGGGGTGCTGGTGGCGGATGGCCTGGGCCAGCGGCAGGGTGAGGTACCACTCCACGTGGCGGTCGTGCATCTCGATGAAGGCGCGCTCATCGGCGTCGCGGCCCATCAGGTTGGGCTCGGGGTACAGGCCTTCGAGGTAGCTGCAGATCGCGCGCGATTCGCTCAGGCAGCGGCCGTCGTCGAGCTCAAGGATCGGGATGCGCGCCATCGGGTTGCGCGCGAGGAACTCTGCCTGGCGGTGTTCGTGCGCGTTGATGTCGACCAGCACCTCGGTGATGCCGGTAATGCCTTTCGCGGCGATGAACATCTGCACCCGCCGCGGGTTGGGTGCGCGCTCACTGACGTAGAGCTTCATCGCCGGTCCTCCTTGAGCGACTGCCCGGTTTCCACCATGCGCCGAGCTTCCTCCGAGAACCGCTTGGCCGCGGCGTCGCCGTCGCGCGTGAGATCCACGCGCGACGGCGGGGCCTCGATGCCGCGTTGCACCGCAGGCCGCGCCCGGATGGCGTCGCGCCAGCGTTTGAGGTGGGGCAGGTCGTCCACCTCGACGCCCGACCACCGGTGCGTGCGCACCCAGGCCCAGTTGGCGATGTCGGCAATGGAGTAATCGCCAGCCAGGAATTCGTGGTCTTTGAGGCGGTCGTCGAGCACGCGAAACAGCCGCTTGCTCTCGCCCTGGTAGCGGTCGATGACCGCCGGGATTTTCTCGGGGAAATAGCGGAAGAACACATTGGCCTGGCCCATCATGGGCCCGATGCCACCCATCTGGAACATCAGCCACTGCAGCACCAGCGAGCGCCCCTTTGTGTCGGCGGGCATGAGCTGGCCGGTCTTCTCGGCAAGGTAGATCAGGCAGGCGCCAGACTCGAACACCGCGAAGTCATCGGCCTCTCGGTCGACGATGGCGGGGATGCGGCCATTGGGGTTGATGGTCAGGAAGGCGGGCTGCTTTTGCTGGCCGGCGGCCAGATCGAGCACCTTGAGGGTGTAGGGCAGGCCCAGCTCCTCCAGCGCGATCGAGACCTTGTGTCCGTTGGGGGTGGCGGCGGTGTAGAGATCGATCATGGGCGCTCATGCTAGGCGCCCATGATCGCCCCTGGTGTCACACAGGTTTCGGGCCCCGCGACGCGCAGGTTCAGGCCATGAAGCCCACGTCGACCGGATATTCGGCGCCGCCGAAGTTGCTGTAGTAAGGCAGCACCTGCGGCATCTCGGCGGCCTCCACGCCGAACCACTTGGCCAGCGTGGCCGCGTACTGCGTAACCGAGGTGCTCGGCAGCAGCCGCCCCTGGCCCACGTGCCATTGGTCGAAGGCGTCGGTGGTGCTGTTGGTCACGCTCACCGGTGGCGCCTTGCCATACAGCGCGGCCCCTTTGACAGCGCCACCCACCAGCAGGTGGTGCGACCCCCAGCCGTGGTCGGAGCCGTCGCCGTTGGAGGTCAGTGTGCGGCCGAAGTCGGACGCGGTGAACGCGGTGACCTTGTCGGAAACACCGAGCTGCACGGTGGCGTCGTAGAAGGCGGTGAGCGCGCTGCTGAGCTGGCCCATCAGGTTGGCCTGGTTGGTGATGAGGTTGTCGTGCAGGTCGAAGCCACCCATGGACACAAAGAACACCTGGCGTTTGGTGCCCAGCGTGTCGCGCGCGGCAATCAGGCGCGCCACCAGCTTGAGCTGGTTGGCCAGACCGTTGCTGGGGAAGGCGCTAAAGGGCGCGTCGGTGGCTGGGTAGGCCGCCAGCGCGTTGGTGATGGCGCCCTCGGTGCTGAAGGCGCGTGCGGTGACGAGGTTGTATTCGTTCTCGAGCGGGTGGGTGCGAGTCTGCAGCGCCAGCTGAAGCATGGCCGAGCGCACCGCCGATGAGTTGTAGACGTTGCCATTGAGGCAGTTGATGCGCACCGCGCCGTTGGAGCTGACCTGGTAACTCAGCGCCTGATCGCCCGAGAGGAACACGGTGTTGCCGGCCACCGAGACACAGGTCAGCACGTTGTTGGGGTTGTTGGACGAGCGCGCGAGGTCGCCGATCTGGCCACCCCAGCCGGTGGTGGAACCCTCGGCGGCCGAGCTCATCCACACCGACTGCTGGTCGTTGTGCGAGAACAGCTTGGGCGGGCGTGGGTAAGCGGCGCTGTTGGCGTTGTACTGCTGGCGCGTCATGGGCACCACCAGCGGGCCGACGTTGAGCTGCACCGCCGCGGCACCACCGTTGAACAACCCCGCCAACCCGGTCATGGACGGGTGAAAGGCGTATTGCACACCACCGGGCAGCGGCGTGGTGGGGTTGAGGGCGGTGGCGGTCAGGTCGCCGCGCGCGATGGCAATGCCGCCGCGGATGGTGCTGTACTGGCCGTGGCTGGTGGTGTCGTAGTTGATGACGGTGTTGGCGTAGTCGTTGCCGCCGAACAGGAAGACGCAGACCAGCGCCTTGTAGTCGGTGGCGTTGAAGGCGGCGGCCTCGCCCATGGCGGCCAGGTTCATCACGGTGGGCATGGCCGCACCGGTGAAAGCGAGCTGGCCGGCGCGGCGCAGGAAGGCGCGGCGGTTGTACTTGTCGGGGTTGATGAAATGCATGGTGGCCTCCCGTTTCACTTCTGGATCAGGTACTCGGGGCACCCCATCACCATGAATACCGCGGCCCAGACGCGGCGGTTCTTGACGGTGGCGCTGCTGGCTGCCGTGACCGGTGTGGCCTCCAGGGCGTTGACCATGATGGTGCGCGAGGCCGGTGAGATGCGCCCGGCCGTGAGCACCAGGTTGAGGTGATCGATCAGCGCGGCGGCATCGGTCACCAGCGCCAGCTCGCGGTAGTAGTTGGCCTGCACGTCGTAGGCGTAGTTGTTGTAGGCCGCCTGCGGCACGCCGGGGTTGGGGCAGTTGATGCCGCGCTCGATCACGCTCTGCATGAAATTGAGGTAGCCGCCCACGCTGGTCTCGTTGACGAGCTGGAACTCGGGCGAGGTGGCGTCGCTGGTGGCCATGGCCGTACCCGGTGGCACGTAGCCGGGGCGGAAGAAATTGAACACCGAGGGCGAACGCAGCGGGCTCTGGCCAAGCTGCGTCCCACCGTTGCTCAGATCGAAGATCTTCCAGCTGCCGGCGGCCGAGCTGACGGCGAAGCTGCGCGCCCACTGAATGAAGCGCAGCATGGGCTCGCGCAGCTTGCCGAAGCTGTCGCTGGCCAGCGAGGCGGGGCCGCGCGCTTCCTCATCGAGCAGGATGGACAGCCAGAGCGCCTTCATGTCGCCGCGCTCGCCCTTGCCGTTGTCGTTGAACTTGGTCGCCACACGTTGCACGTAGGCCGGGCTGGGGTTGCTGGTCACCAGGCGCTGGATCATCTGGCGCGCCACGAACGGGCCGACGTTGGGGTGGTTGAACAGCGTGTCCAGGGCGATCTTGAGCGCATCGCGCCCGGGCGTGCCAGCGGGCACGGTCACGCCCAGAAAGCGTGCCTCCAGCGTGGAGTGACGGCTCTCGCGCAGGCTCATGGGCTTGCCGCTGAACGCCGACGACTCGATGGTGTAGCTCTGGCCCGGTGGGGTCAGCCGAACGCCGTCGGAGGTGTCGAAGTCCCAACCCGTGAAGACCCGCGCCAGGCTGGTGACGTCGTCCTGGCCGTAAGTCTCGATGGGGTTGCCGCCGCTCATCTTGGGCGTGCCGTCCAGATTGAGCTCGAGCAGGCCGATGGTGAAGAGCTGCATCACCTCGCGCGCGTAGTTCTCATCTGGGACGCGACCGGTGGAGGTGTTCTCCTTCTGGTTGCCCTTGGTGTTGAGGAAGTAGCCCATGGCGGGGTGCAGGGTCACGTCCTCGAGAAGGGTGCGAAAGTTGCCGAAGGCGTTGCGCACCAGCATGTCCCACCACGAACCGTAGGCGTGGCTGCGCCAGGTGAACTCGGCCGATGACATCGAGCTCACGCACAGCTCCGAGAGCGCCAGTGCACAGCGCTTGCGCATCATGTCGGGGCCACTCAGGAGCTGGCCCCAGATCATGAAATCGGCCGGGTAGGTATTGAAGTAATAGTTGTTGCTGTCGTTGACGCCGTAGCCACGCGCGTTGAGCCAGCCCACGCCGCTGGACTTGAGCGGTTGCTGGAACTGGCGCGCCAGCCACATCGCGTAGCCCTCGCTGCGCACGGCGGCGATTTCTTCGCGGGTCGACGAGAACTGGGCCTGTTGCAGAAAGCGCGCGGCTTCCTGATCGTTGCCGGCGTCCAGGTAGGTGTAGCCGGCGGTGGAGAAGTCCACCACAGGCACGAAGGGCGGTTCTTCTTCACCGCTGCCACCGCCGCCGCCACCGCCGCAGGCGACAAGCGCCGCTGCAGCACCTACGGCCGCGGCGGTCTTCCATGCCGTGTCTCCCGGGTCGTTGTCCTGCACGACGTGGGGCGCATCACCGATCACCTTCCCGTCGGCTGCCAGGTCGATTTCCTTTGCTGCCATGACCGTCCTCCTGTTGGATGGAGGGCGAGTCTAGGCAGCCGTCATCGCAGCGTGATGGTGGGTTGCGTGTCGTTACAGGGGGCTGTCGCGGCCCCGCCGCAGCCGCCGAACGGCATACCACTGGGGGGTGCGTCGGCGCCGCCGGTCGTTCAGCGGCTTCGCGCTGCGTGCAATTCCGCACGCGTGCGCAAGGCCGCCTGGCGGGCCGCTGCGGCAAAGTCGGCTCCGGCGGACGCATACAGGATGGCGCGTGAGGAGTTGACGACGACGGTGCCGGTGACCGCGTCGCCGTCGGTGCGCAAGCCGGCGCGCACGGTGGCGGTGGCGTCACCGCCTTGTGCGCCGACGCCCGGGATGAGCAACGGCAGCGTGGGGGCGAGGGCCCGCACGCGCTCGATCTCGTTGGGGTAGGTGGCGCCCACCACCAGGCCCAGCTGGCCGTTGAGGTTCCATGGCCCCTGTGCCAGACGGGCCACGTGTTCGTAGAGCAGGGGTTGACCCTCGACCGACGCCAGGCGCTGCGCCTGCAGATCGTCCCCACCCGGATTGGAGGTGCGGCACAACAGGAACGCGCCCTTGCCGTGGTGCCTGAGGTAAGGCTCGACGGAATCGAAACCCATGAACGGCGAGAGCGTGACGGCGTCGGCGTTGTAGCGCTCGAAGGATTCGATGGCGTATTGCTCGGCGGTGCTGCCGATGTCACCGCGTTTGGCGTCCAGGATGACTGGCACCCCGGGGGCGTTGCGGTGAATGTGCGCGATCAGCCGCTCGAGCTGGTCTTCGGCGCGGTGGGCCGCAAAGTAGGCGATCTGGGGTTTGAAGGCGCAGGCGAGGTCGGCGGTGGCGTCGACGATGGCGGCGCAGAAGTCGTAGATGCGAGCGGCGTTGCCGCGCAGGTCGGCCGGGAATCGGGCGGGGTCGGGATCGAGGCCCACGCACAGCAGGCTGGCGTTGGCCTGGGTGGCGGCCTGCAACTGGTCGGTGAAAAGCATGGACGGAATTCTAGGTGGATGGGGCCTGGCGGCCCGGCGAGCGCCCTGGTGAGCGCGTACGATGCGCGCCCATGCATGCCATCTCCCGCCAGCACCTGGTGCTGCTCACCGTGCTCACCCTGGTCTGGGGCATCAACTGGCCCATCATGAAGATGGGCATCATGGCCTACCAGCCGCTGACTTTCCGGGTGCTCAGCATGTGGATCGGCCTGCCCGTGCTGGCGCTGCTGCTGGTGTGGCGGCGGGTGCCGTTTCGCGTGGCGCGCGAGCACTGGGGCGCACTGGCAGTGCTGACAGTTTTCAACATGCTGTTCTGGCACACGCTGGCGGTGCTGGCGATCCAGTCGCTGTCCAGCGGGCGCGCGGCCATCCTGGGCTACACCATGCCAGTGTTCTCGGCGATCCTGGGCGCGTTCTGGTTCGGCCAGCGCCTGCCGTCGCGGGCCTGGGGTGGCGTGGCCGCGGCGGCCCTGGGCGTTGTGCTGCTGCTGTGGCACGAGTTCGTGCGCCTGTCGGGCGCGCCCCAGGGCGTGGCCATGATGCTGGTGGCCGCGGCGGGCTGGGCGGTGGGCACGCAGATGATGCGCCGCACCACCTTGCCGTACCAGACGCTGGCGCTGTCGTTCTGGATGACCGTGCTCACCGCGACCTGGATGACGCTGCTGGCCTGGGTCTTCGAGAGTGATGGCTGGTCGATGCCGTCGCCCATGGTGTGGTCCTCCATCCTCTACAACGCGATTGGCGTGTTCGCGTTCGCGCAGGTGGCCTGGCTGGTGTTGGCGCGCGACCTGCCGCCGATTGCCTCAACGCTGAGCGTGATGATGATCCCGGTGCTGGGTGTGTTCTCGGGAGCCTGGTGGCTGGGCGAGGTGCTGCACTGGCAGGATCTGGCCGCCGTGCTGCTGATCATGGTGGCCATCGCGTCCGTGCTTTGGCCTGCCCGCGCCACACAGTCCGCCTCCGCTCAGGACGGCTCGGCGAGCGACGCCTGACGCCGGGCCAGGCGCTTTACTGCGACATCGCCAGGCAAAGATCGGCCCAGGCCTTGCCCTTGTCGGTGGGGGTGCGCAGCAGGTAGGCGGGGTGGTAGGTGACGATCACGGGCACGCCCTCGTAGTGGTGCACGCGCCCCCGCAACCGCCCGATGGGCTCGTTGGTCTTGAGCAGCGCCTGCACCGCAAAACGCCCCATCGCGATGATGAGTTTCGGCTGCACCAGCGCCACCTGCCGGGCGAGGAAGGGCTCGCACTGCAGCACCTCCTCGGGTGTCGGGTTGCGGTTGGCCGGTGGGCGGCACTTCAGCACATTGGCGATGAAGACGCCGCTGGCATCGTTGGCGGTGCGCGAGCGGTGGCAGGCGCGCAGCATGGCGTCGAGCAACTGGCCAGCCGCGCCCACGAAGGGCTCGCCTTGCCGGTCCTCCTGCTCGCCGGGCGCCTCGCCCACGATCATCCAGTCGGCCTGGGTATGGCCCACGCCGAACACCGTGTTCCGGCGCGATTCACACAAACCGCAGGCGCGGCATTGCGCCACGGCCTCGCGCAGGGCGGGCCAGTCCAGCTGGGCCACGTCGCCGCGTGCGGGGGCGTTGCGCGCCGGAGCAGGCTGCGCCGTGGGCGGTGCCATGGGCGCGGCCAGGGGCGTGGCCATGGGGCGCACCGGCGCGTGTGCCGGCCGTGCAGGCGGCGCGTTGTCGACAGCCTGTGTCGGCGCTGGGGCAGGCTCAGCGGCGACCGGCTTCGGCAGCCACACCTTGATCCCCATCTCGGCCAGCATGGCGCGCTGGCGTGCGTCGAGCGCGCGAACCCAGGCGTCGTCGGCGCTCATGCTGGCACCCGGGCCGAGGCCGGCAAACGCAGACACATCACGACGGCGTCTTCGCGCTGGTGAGTGGTCAGCGGGTAATAGCCGCGCCGCAGGCCCATGGCCTCGAACCCATAGCTCTCGTACAGACGGCGGGCCGGCGCATTGCTCTCGCGCACCTCCAGCCACAGGGCCTGGGCGCCCTGGCCACGCGACCACAGCGCCAGCGCGTCCAGCATGAAACGCGCCCAGCCCTGGCGCTGGTGCACGGGCGCGACGGTGATGTTGAGCAGGTGCACTTCCTCGACGCCGGCCATGGCAATGAAGTAGCCCATGAGCCAGCGACCATCGGCTCGTGCGGGCGCGGGTTGCTCGCCCGGCAGGGGCTGGCCCAGCAGCATCACCGAGGGGTGGCCCGATTGCAGCGAATCGCGAAAGTGCTTGCGCGTCCAGGGGTGGCCATAGGCACTGGTCTCGACCGCGTGGACGGTGTCGAGGTCGTCTTCGCTCATGGGCTGAAAGCGCACGCGCCGCTCCACCGTGTCGAGCGAGCGCCAGCGCGAGTCGGGCGGGGCGGGCCACAGGCCGTGGGCCCAGTCGGGCAGGGCGGTGGTCAAGGTGTGGGCTCCGGCTGCTGCTGCGGCTTCGCTGGGCGGCCTTCGCGTTCGGCGGTGGTGCGCGCAACCTTGTCGCGCACATAGAGCGGCAGGGCCTCGCGCGCGGCCACCGCCATGCCGTTGGCAAGCATGGCCGGCGCCAGGCGCAGCAGGGCTTGTGCCGTGGGCAGCGCGTTGCGGCGCTGCCCGGGAGCGGCGGCGAGCGCGTCGGCATAAGGGGCGAAGGCATTGCCCGCCAGCAAGGTGTGCTCCCCCAGGCCTTGGGAGAGCAGCCAGGGCGCGAGGTCGGCCGGGGCAATGAGTCGGGGTGAAACGGTTTCGCTGAGCACGCCTTGCGGGCCACAGGCGTAGACGGCGAGGTAGAGCTCGTCCATGCGGGCGTCCAGCAGGGCCACGATGTGTCGCGGCAGGACGCTGCCCTCGGCGGCGTGGTCGGCACGGGCCTGCTCGGCCAGCGCCAGCAGCGTGTCGACCGGCAGCACGGGCAGACCTTCGGGATGGCGCGCGCTGCGTGTGCCGTAGGCCAGGCCCTGTGCCACCGCGCAGGCGGTGCGCAGCCCGGTAAACGACCCCGGCCCGCGACCGAACACGATGGCGTCCAGGTCGCTCAGGCCCCAGCCGGCGGCGTCCAGCAGGGCCTGCGCCTGGGGCAGCAGGCTGTGTGAGGCCTGGGCGCCGCCCGGGCCGGTGTGGTGTTGAACGGCGCGTGTGCCTTCGGCCAGCGCCAGCGACAGCGTGTCGGTGCTGGAGTCAATGGCAAGCAGGCGCGGTTCGGGGGTCATCGGGGGATTATCCCCGGCCCATAATCGGCCCGTGCGCCGTCGAACCCTCTTGCCCTCCCTGCTGGCCTTGCTCACTGCCCTGAGCCTGCCGGCCTGTGCCCAGGGGCCGTCGCGCGACCCCTTGCCGGCAGCCGTGACCGCCGCGCTGCGTCGGGCCCAGGTGCCGGCGAGCGACTTTGCTGCGGTGGTGGCGCCGCTGGATGGGGCCGAAGCGCGGTTGCGACACCAGTCGGGCATGCAGGTCAACCCGGCGTCGGTGATGAAGCTGGTCACCACCTACGCCGCCATCGATCTGCTCGGCCCCGACTACACTTGGCGCACCCGCTTCTACACCGACGGCGTGATCGACGGCGGCGCCCTGCGCGGCAACCTCTACATCCGCGGCGGCGGCGACCCCAAGTTCGTGCTGGAGCGCATCCAGGACGTCTTCTACACGCTGCACGACATGGGCGCCCAGGCCATCCTGGGCGATCTGGTGCTCGACAACAGCGCTTTCGACGTGCCGGTGGTCGACCCGGGGGCGTTCGACGGCGAGGCCCTGCGGCCCTACAACGCCGGGCCGGACGCGCTGCTGGTGAACTTCAAGTCGGTGATCCTGAAGTTCGTGCCCGACCCCGCCAATGGTGTGGCCCAGGTGCTGAGCGAGCCGCCAATGGCCGGGCTGCAGATCGACGCCACCGTGCCGCTGACCACCGGCTCTTGCGGCGACTGGCGCAGCACCCTGCGCGCGCGCTTCGACGACCCGGCGCGTATCAGCTTTGAAGGCCGATACCCGACGCGCTGCGGTGAAGGGCAATGGCCCGTGGCCTACCAGGACCCGTCCAGCTACGCCGCACGCGCCCTTGAGGGCCTTTGGCGCACCACCGGTGGCCTGCTCACTGGGCGGGTGCGGGCGGGCATGGTGCCGCCCGGTGCCACCCTGCTGTTTGACGCGCCCTCGCTGCCGCTGGGCGAGGTCATCACCGACGTCAACCAGTGGAGCAACAACGTGATGGCCCAGCAGGTGTTTCTGACCCTGGGCGAGCTCACGCCGCAGGCCACCGCGCTGCCGGGCACGGCACCCTTGCCGCTGCCACCCACCAACTTCGATCGCGCCCGCCGGGTGGTGCTGGCCTGGTGGCAGCGCACCTTTGGCCCGCGGGTGCCGGCGCCGGTGCTCGACAACGGCTCCGGTCTGTCGCGCGACGAGCGCATCACGCCCGAGGCGCTGGCCCTGCTGCTGCGCCATGCGGCGCACCACGCGCGGGCCGATGCCTTCGTGAATTCGCTGGGCATCGCCGGTGTCAACGGCACCGCCCGGCGCTACGCCGACCCGCGCAGCGCGGCCTATGGCAACGCCTGGATCAAGACCGGCTCGCTGCGCGATGTGACCGGCGTGGCGGGCTATGTCAACGCGGCCAATGGCACGCGCTATGTGGTGGTGGCTTTCGTCAACCACCCCAACGCCAGTGCCGCGCGGCCGGCGCTGGAGGCCTTGCTGGAGTGGACCGCGCGGCTGGAGGATTGAGACTGCTCTCGCGGCGTGCGGGCGTCAGGCCGCGGCACGGTTGAGGCGGTCGCGCACCCCGTCCCACTCGGCGCTGTCGGGCGGTGTTTCCACCCAGATCAGGCGCACGCCGGTGGCGTCGAGCTCGCGCAGTACGGCGAACAGCTCCTGCGCGGTGGCGGCGGCGTTCTCGGGCATGCGCCGACGCGGCGCGCCGCGCGCCGCCTCGATCGGCGAACGCGCGTACAGCGCAATGTGTTTCGCGTCGTCGCCCAGCACCTGAAACGCGGCGCGCAGTTGCTTGGCGTCCATGAGGCGCACCTTGGCGCGTGGCGCGTAGTGCGATTCGAGCGTGCCGGAGGCGCGGGGCGCCGCCTCGTCGCGCTCGCGCAGGGGCTGGCCGGCAGCGGCTTCGATCTGCGCCGGCGTCAGCATGCCCGGGCGCAGCAGCACGGGTGCACCGCGGGTGCAGTCGACGATGGTCGATTCGATGCCCACGGTGCAGGCACCACCATCGAGCACCAGCAGGGCGTCGTCGCCGAGGTCGGTGAACTCCTCGACCACGTGCTGCGCGGTGGTGGGGCTCACGCGGCCGAAGCGGTTGGCGCTGGGCGCGGCCAGCCCTCGCACGCCTTGTTTGGCGGCGGCCCGCAGCACGGCCTGGGCCACGGGGTGGGCCGGGCAGCGCAGACCGATGGAGTCCTGCCCACCCGCGGCCACCGCGGCAACACCCTCGCGGCGCGGCAGGATGAGTGTGAGAGGTCCCGGCCAGAAGGCGGTGATGAGCCGCTGCGCGAACCCGGGCACTTCGCGCGCGTAGGCATCGATGGCCGCGCGCGGGTCGTCGGGGGCCACGTGCACGATCAACGGGTGGTCGGCGGGGCGGCCCTTGGCGTCGAAGATGCGCCGCACCGCGGTCGCGTCGTCGGCGTTGGCCGCCAGGCCGTAGACGGTTTCGGTGGGCAGCCCCACCAGGGCGCCAGCGGCCAGGCGTTGCGCCGCCTGGGCAACGGCGGCGGGGTCGGCAGCATCCAGCAGCAGGGGCATGTCAATGGCACTCGGCGGGGCCGGCCTCAGGCGTCGAGCGCTGGCAGGCCCAGCAGGGCCAATGCGCGGGCCGCACTGTCGCGCACGGCGGCGATGTTGGCGCCGGTGATGTTGAGGTGGCCCATCTTGCGTCCGTGCCGCGCGCTGCGCTTGCCGTACAGGTGCAGGTGGGCGCCGGGCAAGGCCAGCACCTCGGCCCAGGGGGGCGTCACGGGCTGCTCGCTGGATTGGGCGCGAACGCCGTTGGCATCGAACCAGAGGTCGCCCAGCAGGTTGATCATCAAGGCCGGGCTGTGTTGCACCGGCTTGCGCAAGGGCAGGCCGGACAGGGCGCGCACCTGGGCCTCGAATTGCGAGATGTCGCAGGCGTTCTGGGTGTAGTGCCCGCTGTTGTGCGGGCGCGGCGCCATTTCGTTGACCACCAGGTCCAGGCCACCCTGGCCGTCGTCCACGATGAAGTACTCGACACACAGCACGCCCACGTAGCCCATTTGCGCCGCAATGGCCTGCGTGGCCGCTTGCGCGCGGCGCGCCAGCGTGGGGTCAATGGCGTTGTCATGCACCTCGGTGATGGCAAGGATGCCGTCGTGGTGGGTGTTCTTCTGCACCGGGTAGCTCACGCACTGGCCATCGGCGCCACGCGCCACCAGCACCGAGCACTCCGCCCGCAGCGGCATCAGCTTTTCGAGCACACAGGGCACCTGGCCCAACTGGCCCCAGGCATCGGCGAGTTCGGTGCGGGTCTTCACGCGCACCTGGCCCTTGCCGTCGTAGCCCATGCGGGCCGTCTTGAGGATGCCGGGCAGCAGCTCGTCGGGCACGGCGGCCAGCTGCGCCGCATTCTCGATGCCGGCATGCGGCGCGGGCATCACGCCGCCGGTGCTGGCGCTGCGAACGAAATGGGCTTTTTCCGTCAGGCGGTCCTGGGCAATGGCCACGCAGTCGGCGGCAGGCGCCACGGGTCGCTGGGCGGCCAGTGTGGCCAGGGCCTGCGCCGGCACGTTCTCGAACTCGGTGGTGATGGCGTCGCTCAGGCGCGCCAGCTCGGCCAGGCCGGCGGGGTCGTCGTAGGCGCTGCGGATGTGGTGGTGGCTGATCAGGCCGGCCGGGCTGTCGGCGTCCGGGTCGAGCACGGCGGTGGCAAAGCCCATGGCCTGCGCCGCCTGCACGAACATGCGGCCCAGCTGGCCACCGCCCATCACGCCCAGGGTCACGGGGCGGCCATCGCCCACATCGGCGCCGGGCAGCAACACGCGAGAGTTGGTCATGGTGCGGGCGGCGGCAGACTCATGGCGCGCGCGGCGGCCGTCTGTTCGGCTCGAAAGGCCGCCAGCTTCTCGCGCAGCGCCGGGTCGTAGTTGCCCAGCAGGGCCACGGCGAACAGTGCCGCATTGGCCGCGCCCGCGTTGCCGATGGCAAAGGTGGCCACCGGCACGCCCTTGGGCATTTGCACGATGCTGTGCAGCGAGTCGACGCCGCTGAGGTGTTTGCTGGCCACCGGTACGCCCAGCACCGGCACCACCGTCTTGGCCGCCAGCATGCCGGGCAGGTGGGCGGCGCCACCGGCGCCCGCAATGATCGCCTTGAGCCCGCGTTCGGCGGCGGCCTCGGCATAGGCAAACATGTCGTCGGGCATGCGGTGCGCCGAGACCACACGGGCCTCGTGCGCCACACCGAACTGCTGAAGAATCTGCACGGCGTGCTGCATGGTGTCCCAGTCGCTGCTGGAACCCATGACCACGCCCACCTGGATGGGGTTCATGGGGAACGGCTTTCGGCCCGCGGGGCCTCCGGTAAAGTCGCGATTTTACGGTTCCGACCCCAGCCCACCTGCGCAGACCATGATCGACGTCACCATCGCCAACTTTGAAGCCGAGGTCATCGCCGCCTCGATGCACACCCCCGTGCTGGTGGATTTCTGGGCCCCGTGGTGCGGCCCGTGCAAGGTCATCGGGCCGATTCTGGAGAAGCTGGAGGTCGCCTACGGCGGTCGCTTCAAGCTGGTGAAGATCGACTCCGATCAGGAGCAGCAGCTCGCGTCGGCCTTCGGCATCCGCAGCATTCCGACCTGCGTGCTGCTCAAGAACGGTCAACCGGTGGACGGTTTCATGGGCGCCTTGCCCGAAGGCCAGATCAAGGCCTTTCTCGACAAGCACGTGCCCAGCGAAGGCGAGGTCGAAGCGCTCGAAGAGGAAGAAGCCGCGCAGGAAGCCCTGGCCGATGGTGACCTGGACGCCGCACTCGAACGCTTGCAGCAAGCCGTCAAGGCCGACCCCGACAACGAGGACGCGCGCTTCGATCTGGTGAAGCTGCTGCTGGAGATGGGCCTCGACGACGATGCCAAGGTGGCCTTCGCGCCGGTGATCGCCAAGACCGAGCTGGTGCGTCGTTTTGACTCACTGAACCGCTGGATGCAGGCACGCGACGCGCAGATCGACGTGGCCGATCCACAGGCCCGTGCCGCCGAGTTGCAAGCCCGCATCGCGGCCAACAAGCGCGACTTCGACGCCCGCTTCGCGCTGGCGCAGCTGCTCTTCGCGCACGGCCAGTGGACCGCCGCCATGGACGAGCTGCTGGAGATCCTGATGCGCGACAAGGCCTGGAGCGACGAACTCGCGCGCAAGACCTACGTGGCCGTGCTCGACATCATCGAGCCGCCCAAACCCAAGGTGGCCGAAGGCCAGGTGCCGCCCGAGGACCCCACGGTGGCGACCTATCGGCGCCGGCTCTCCAGCGTGGTGCTGAGCTGAGTCGATCCGGTCCGGGTCAGACGGTCGGCTCGTCGGGCTCCCGGACCCCCAAGACATCGGTCAGGTCGATGACCACGTCGTCATCCGACGCTTGAATGCCTGATCGTCTCGGTGTGACCCCGGGGCTGGACATGGATTCGAGCAGTTCGTCGTCGCTGGGTTCGTTGCGGGGCGAGTGATGTGCAGACGGCAAGTCGATTCGCACTTCGTCGTCCTGGAAATCAGCGTTCTGAGCCTCGTCGGACATGGCGCCAGACTCGTCCAGGCCGGATTCAAGCGACGCGGCGTCGCGATCGAGATGGGCGTCGATGAGTCGATTCGGCATTTGCGCCGGCACCGTGTCATCCAGGCTGTCCCCCAAATCTTCACTGTCGGGGCGCGTGTCCGCCCCTGTCACCTGTGTTGGTGTCATCGACCGCCCACGCGCATGGGCAATCGCCTGGCGCCACACGCCGGCCCATTCGCTGCGCGACATCCAGCCCAGCAAACCACCGCTGCCGATGAAATACAGCGGTGGCAGGGCCGCTGACACCAGGGTCGTCGACAGGCTGGCGCCTCCCGCGCTTTGCAGCCTGGCGGCAAAGACCTGCGCCGCCACAAAGGGCAGCATGCCGGTGGCTTTGCCGAGCACGGTGGACAGGGTTTCCCACCGTTTGCCCGGCGTTTCCGGCTCCGAGGGATTGAGCCGGTGCTGCCGCTGCAGCAGGGTGTTCAAACGGTAGTCGTAGTTGCCCGAAATACTCGACTTGGCCTGCGCTTCGGCCAGTTGTTTCTGCATGGCACGCAGCTCGTGGCCCAATACTTCGAGTTCCCGGTCCCTGGCTTCCTGCGTCTTTGACACGTCCGAAGAAAGCGGGCCTGTCCAACTGCGCAGGTCGTGGATGGCCGATTGCAGATCGTCGACATAGCCCGTGAGCCACACGCATTCGCGCTGCCATAGCGCCATCGGCTTGTTCACATCCTCTCTGGCGCCGTCGCCCACCAGGCTGGCCACGCGTTTGCCCAGATCGCGCCGCAGATCCACTTCGTCGGGACGGCTCGTCTCGATGGTGTGGCGCAGGCGCTTGAGTTCCTCGCGCGCGAACGCGAGTTCAGCCTGGTAGCGCCTGCGATCGGTGTCGGATTGCGCCAGCGCCAGGCGCTTCTCCAGCGCCGGGATCTTGCCGACCTTCCACTCGCGAAAGCATTGGCTGACCGTGTGGTTGATCGCCCCGCACAAGGGGCCCAGCACGAAAATTTGCAGGCCCAACCACTCGGTCAGCTTGCCGGCAGTGGTCTGTGTCCACCACTCGGGGTCCGTGCCGCGCAACATGGGCCGCAGCGTGCCCACTATGCCGTCGCCAAAGACGTAGGGCAGGTCCTCCTCCACGAACTTGTCGGTCCACGCGCCAAAGGCGCCGGGCAGGCGACCCTCCATGCGCTGGAGGTACTCTTTCGCGGTGACCAGATGCACCACGCCGGTCTGCTCGTCGAGCCACTTGAAGTCGGGCCTGACGGCACGCCCGTTCTGCTCCCGGTAGGCGTCGGTGATCAGCCTGGCCTTGAGCTTGAACATTTCCAGCTGAAGCTCTGCGCCGGGGCTGGTCACGGTCACGTCGCGCAACATGGCCTGCAAGGGGTCGGACAGCAAGGTGTGCGCCACCGGTGTGACCACCAGACCCACCAGCGCGCCCAGCGCTGCCGCCGGGACACCGGCCACACCGGCAGTGGCAGCGCCCAGTGCCAGGGCCCGGCCGAGGTGCCCACCCAACCCGGTGCCGCTCAGTTGCCCCACGTACCCCGCCATGAGGTTCCACAGGACGCGTGACGCGTGGTCCTCCAGGTGTTCAAGCTGGTAGGCGTGCCAGTCCTTGTCGAAGTCGGCCTTCGCTTGCTTGGTGGCGTTACTCGCGCAGCGCTCGAAGACGCTCACCCGTTCGGGGGCCGACTCGCCCGCCTTTTTAAGGGTGTGGCTGGCGAACTGCGCCGGCTGGTGAGCCGCATAGAACTCGGCCCCCTGCTTGCCCGTCGCCTCTCGATAGCTGGTGAGCAGCGCCTCTGCGGCGCTCTCGTGCCGTTGCAGGTGTTCGCGCAGAGCCGACTCGAAGTCGTCCAGCGCCTCTGACGTCATGTCTGCACGCAGGGTGGCGATGTGTGTCTGGAGATCGGCCTGGGTCTGGAGAAACGCTCGTGCGGTGTGTACAGCAGATTCGGACACCGACTCGCCTGACGCTTCGAGCAGATTGGCTTGTGGCTTTGCGGCGCCCTGGATCAGATGGGTCAGGTTGTCGTGTGCGCCGGGTGGCATGGCCTGGAGCAAACCGTGCAAGTGGGCGAACGTGTCTACCGAACTGTCGGCTTGATCATTTGCGATCGATTCGCCCCCCATGCATTCGATCGGTCGCTGCGTGCTTCGAAGAGATTGGCTTGTCCGGCGGGAGCCGACCGGTGTGCCCTTGTTGCTGCTGGATGTCGAGATCATGCGGCGACCCTGGCCTGTGTCGAACCCTCGGCTGGCGCCTCGCGCAAGGCCAGCGCCTGAGCGACCATGGCCTGCAACGCTTGCGACCATTGCGCGCCGGTGGTGTTGTCTGGCAGCGGCAGCGTGAACACCAGCAGGCCATGCCCGCTCACCGGATCGAGCGCGCAGACGCCGGATGCAGGATGGACACTGAAGAGGTTGAAGTTCAGCAGCTGGCGCAAATGGCCTTCGCCGTCGGCCGTGGGCACCGGGCCAAGGTCGACGAAGCAGCGCACTTGGTCGGGCGCGGTCAGCTCATCGAAGAACACCACCATGGCGACACCGTCGATGTCGACGCGGCCGTCGCGTCCCAGGCGTTCTGGTTCGGGGAGCCCCAGCGCCGTGCTGGCCTGATGGCAGATGTCAAGAAAAGTCGATTCGTTCATGTCGGGATCACCTCGTATGCCAGGTCTTGGCATGGTTGAGGGGGTCTGTGACACAAACGCGAAATTCGAGCCTTGCGCGAAGGCCTAGGCAATCAGGCCTAGAGATGACGCTGCGACCAGATCGGGCCGCGTGTTCGGGCCCATGCCGCGCGTTGTCGGGCCGGTGATCAGCCCAACAGGCGCGTCAGCGCTTCGCGGTATTTCTCCGCCGTTTTCTCGATCACCTCGCGCGGCAGACGCGGCGCGGGCGGCGTCTTGTCCCATGGCTTGCCGCCGACTTTGGCGGTCTCCAGCCAGTCGCGCACGAACTGCTTGTCGTAGCTCGGTGGGTTGCTGCCCTCGGCGTATTGCTCGGCAGGCCAGTAGCGCGAGCTGTCGGGCGTGAGCACCTCGTCCATGAGCACGACCTTGCCCTGGGCGTCCAGGCCGAATTCGAACTTGGTGTCCGCAATGATGATGCCCTTCCTGAGCGCGATGTCGGCCGCGGCCTGGTACAGGCGGATGGCGATGTCGCGGATCTGCGCGGCCACGTCGGCGCCCACCATCTCGACCGTGCGCTCGTAGGTGATGTTCTCGTCGTGCTCGCCCACAGCGGCCTTCGCGGCCGGCGTGTAGATGGGGTGCGGCAGCATGGAAGCGTTGCGCAGGCCTTCGGGTAGGGGCACGCCGCAGACCGAGCGGCTGTCCTGGTACTCCTTCCAGCCGCTGCCGGCCAGGTAGCCGCGCACCACGGCCTCGACCGGAATGGGTTGGAGGCGTTGCACGAGCATCGAGCGCCCGTGCACCTGGGCACGCTCGTCGGCAGTCACCACGCTGTCCGGGTCGTCGCCGGTGAGGTGGATCGGACAGATGTTGAGGCCCTTGGGGCCGAGCTGGTCGAACCAGAACAGCGACAGCTGGGTGAGCAGTTCGCCCTTGCCCGGGATGGGCTCGCCCATGATGACGTCAAAGGCGCTGATGCGGTCGGACGCCACCATGAGGATGCGGTCCTCGCCCACGGCGTAGTTGTCGCGCACCTTGCCGCGCGCGAGCAGCGGCAGGGACTTGAGGCTGGAGGTGTGCAGGGCGGAGGTCATGGCGCGAAATCCGGAGGGGCGAGAAAAAAGGCCCGTTGAACGCTCAACGGGCCTGGGCAGTTGCCGGGTGCAGTTCGGCGGGATTATCGCCGTTCGTGGCGATCAGTTCACCACCTGGGCCAGTTCGCCCTTGGCGTACTTGCCGGCCACGACCTGCAGCGTGTCGCCTTTGATCTTGCCGGCCTGGCCTTCGCAGCCGAACTCGATGTAGCGCTGCTTGCAGACTTGCTTGGCGGCTTCACGCGCGGGCTTGAGCCACTCGCGGGCGTCGAACTTGTCGGGGTTCTCGGCCAGGAACTTGCGCACCGCGCCGGTCATGGCCAGGCGGATGTCGGTGTCGATGTTGATCTTGCGCACGCCGAACTGGATGGCTTTCTGGATCTCTTCGACCGGCACGCCGTAGGTTTCCTTCATCTTGCCGCCGTACTGGTTGATCTGGGCCAGCAGCTCCTGCGGCACGCTGGACGAGCCATGCATCACCAGGTGGGTGTTGGGCAGGCGGCGGTGAATCTCCTTGATGCGCTCGATGGCCAGGATGTCGCCGGTGGGCTTGCGGGTGAACTTGTAAGCGCCGTGGCTGGTGCCGATGGCGATCGCCAGCGCGTCCAGCTGCGTCTTCTTGACGAAGTCGGCGGCCTGCTCGGGGTCGGTCAACAGCTGCTCGCGCGTCATGGTGGCATCGGTGCCGTGGCCGTCTTCCTTGTCGCCCTTCATGGTTTCCAGGCTGCCCAGGCAACCCAGCTCGCCTTCGACGGTGACGCCCAGTTGGTGCGCCATGTTGACCACCTTCTTCGTGACGTCGACGTTGTAGTCGTAGCTGGCGATGGTCTTGCCGTCGGCTTCGAGGCTGCCGTCCATCATGACGGAGGAGAAACCCAGGTTGATGGCGCCCTGGCAGACGTCGGGGCTTTGACCGTGGTCCTGGTGCATCACCAGCGGGATGTGCGGGTACATCTCGATGGCGGCCTGGATCAGGTGCTTGATGAAGGGCTCGCCGGCGTATTTGCGGGCGCCGGCGCTGGCCTGCAGGATCACCGGGGCGCCGACTTCGTCGGCCGCGGCCATGACGGCCTGCACCTGTTCGAGGTTGTTCACGTTGAACGCCGGAATGCCGTAGCCGTTGGCGGCGGCGTGGTCGAGCAGTTCGCGCATCGAGACGAGGGCCATGGGGGTTCCTTGCTGGGTTCGGGGATGCTTCGGTGAAGCGTTCGGGACAGCCGGCGATTCTAACTTTTGATGGACACCGGGACGCCGGCCCGGTGTGTGCACGAATCGTCACAAAGGGCGGGGAACTGTGGCGGCGTGGCAGCACCCACCCCTGTTTTGCACCCACGCGGTGAGAAAGGATGTTGCATGACGGAGCGCGTAGCGGGAGGACTGGTCGGTGCCTTGGTGCTGTTTCTGGCGCCTGCGCTGGCGTTTGCCCAGGTCACCCTCAAACCGGACGGCCAGTGGCGCTACCTGCTGAGCGCTGGCGCCAGCGTCTCCTCGGGCAACAACGATGCGACCACCCTGAACCTGAGCGCCGAAGGCGCGCGCCAGACGGCGATCGACAAATGGACCTGGGACGCCAAGGCCGACCGGGCGCGCAGCAGCGGCGTGAGCACCGTCGAGCGATTCGGCCTGCGTACCCAGTACAACCGGGACTTTTCGCTCGATGGGTTCGCCTTCGGCTCGGGCGAATGGTTGCGCGACCGGCTGGCCAATCTCGATGCGCGCTACTCGGTGGCCACCGGTGTGGGGCGCCACGTCTGGAGCGATGAACAAGGCTTCTTTGATGTGTCGGCCGGCCTGGGGTATGCCTACGACCGGTACGTGGCACCCACCACCGTTGCCGGATCGCTGCGCGACACCTACGGCCGTGCCGAGCTGGTGCTGGCCGAGGAATCCAGCCACAAGCTCACCGATACCACCCGCTTTCGCCAGAAGTTCGCCGTGTACCCCGATCTGCGGGATCGCGGCAAATACCGCGCACTGCTCGATGCGGGCCTGACCGTGGCGATGACGAAGTCCATCAACCTCACGGCGGGCCTGACCTACCGCTACGACAGCGATCCCGGCACCGGGCTCGAGAAGGCCGATGCGATGTTCGTGACAGGCGTGTCGATGCGCCTGGACTGACGCAGCGCCCGTCTCGTCTCAGCTCGCCCGGCAGATCTTGAGCGTGTTGGTGCCGCCGGGCTGGCCCATGGGTTCGCCCACCGTGATGGCGTAGACGTCGCCCGACTGCACGATGCCGCGCTTCTTCAGGTGCGCTTCGGCGTCGGCGAGCGCGTTGTCTCGGTCCACGTTGGTTTCCATCAGCAGCGGGCGCACGTTGCGGTAGAGCGTCATGCGCCGCTGGGTGGTCAGGTTGGGCGTCATCGCGTAGATCGGCGTGCGCACGAGGTGGCGACTCATCCACAACGCGGTGGAGCCCGAGTCGGTGAGCGCGACGATGGCCTTGGCGCCCAGGTGGTGGGCGGTGAACAGCGCGCCCATGGCGATGCTGTGGTCGATGCGGGTGAAGGTCTTGCCCTGGAAGTCGGCGCCCAGTTCGTGAAAGTCGGCCTTCTCGGCCTCCAGGCAGATGGCGGCCATCTCCTTGACCGTCTCGAGCGGGAACTTGCCGGCCGCGGTTTCGGCGCTGAGCATCACCGCGTCGGTGCCGTCGAGCACGGCATTGGCCACGTCGCTGACCTCGGCGCGGGTGGGCACCGGGTTGACGATCATGCTTTCCATCATCTGCGTGGCGGTGATGACCACTTTGTCCATCTCGCGGGCGAGGCGGATCATGTGCTTTTGCAGCGCAGGCACGGCGGCGTTGCCCACCTCCACCGCCAGGTCGCCGCGCGCCACCATCACGCCGTCCGACGCCTTGAGGATGTTGGCCAGTTCGGGAATGGCCTCGGCGCGTTCGATCTTGGCAATCAGCCCGGGCTTGTGGCCGCCACCGGCCACCGCGCACAACTGGCGCGCCAGTTCCATGTCGGTGGCGTTCTTGGGGAAGCTCACCGCCACGTAGTCGGCCTTGAGGCCCATGGCGGTCTTGATGTCGTCCATGTCCTTGGCGGTGAGCGCCGGTGCGGTGAGGCCACCGCCCTGCTTGTTGATGCCCTTGTTGTTGGACAGCTCGCCGCCGAGCTTGACGGTGGTGTGCACCGCCGGCCCCTTCACTGCGTCGACGGTGAGCACGATCAGACCGTCGTTGAGCAACAGCGTGTCCCCGGGTTTTACGTCGCGTGGCAGCTCCTTGTAGTCCAGGCCCACGCCTTGCTCGTCGCCGGGTTCGCTGCGGGCGGCGTCGAGCACGAACTTCTCGCCGGGCTGCAGCTGCACCTTGCCCTGCGCGAACTTGCCGACGCGGATCTTGGGACCCTGCAGGTCGGCCATGATGCCCACCTCGCGGCCCGCGCGCTGCGCCGCCTCGCGCACCAGCGTGGCGCGATCGATGTGGTCTTGCGCGGTGCCGTGCGAGAAGTTCAACCGCACCACGTTCACGCCGGCCCGGATCATGGCCTCCAGCATGGCGGGGTCGCTGGAGGCAGGGCCGAGGGTGGCGACGATCTTGGTGGCGCGCGTGGGCATGGGGGGTGTCTCCGGAGGATGTATTGCTCGGCGTTGGTTGGCCATGGTGGTGATGCCGTTTTGGCGGCGATTATGGGTGAGGCCGGCCATGCAATCGCGCATGGCGGCGTTCAAGCCGTGACCGCCTCGGGGGTTGGTGGGGTGGCAGGCAAGGCCGCTTCGATGCGCGTGCCTTTGCCTGGGTGGCTGAGCACCTCGAGCTGACCCGCGTGCGACTCCACGCGCACGCGCATGCCCAGCAGGCCGTGGTGCCCGGTGGGCACCGCATCGGGGTCGAAGCCACGTCCATCGTCGTGCACCGACACCTGCACGAGCGCATCGACCTGCACCAGGCGCACCTGCACGTGGCGCGCCTGAGCGTACTTGCCGATGTTGGTGAGCGACTCCTGCACCAGCCGGTACACCGTGAGTTCGGCGTTGCGGTCGAGGTCCACGGCCGACAGGTCGGCGTCGATTGCGATGCCAAGGCTGCCGGCCATGTCGCGGCACAGCGCCTCGATCGCCGTGATCAGGCCGAGCTGATCGAGCGCCGACGGATGCAGGTTCTCCATGATGCGGCGCTTGACCGCGATGCCTTCGTTCAGGCGTTGTTCGATCCCGGCCAGCCTTTCGTGCGCCACCGGCGGCAGCTCGGGCACGCGCCGCAGCCGGGCCAGCTCGAGCTTCATCGCGGTGAACAGGCCGCCCATCTCGTCGTGCAGTTCGCGCGCCACGCGACCGCGTTCGTCCTCGCGCGCGTTCACGTGGTGGCCGGCCAGGTTGCGCAGGGCCTGGGTGCGCAGCGCCACCTGGCGTTCGAGCGAGTCGCGCTCCTGCTGCAACTGCCGGGCGTGGCGCACCTGACTGGCCTGCAGCAAGGCGTTCTTGCGCAGGAAGAAGGCGTACGCCAACAGGCTGAGCACCGCCAGGCCGTGCACGCTGAATCGCCCCACCGCCAGGGTGCTGTAGATCTCGGCCCGCTCGGCCGCGATGCGGCGTTCTTCGGTCACCAGCAGCACATCGGCGGCGCGGCGCACCGCTTCCATCTTTTCGCGACCGATGTCGGTGTTGAGCAGGCCTTGCCAGGCCTGGTGCGCGCTGGCGTCGTAGAGCTTGATGGTTTCAGCAGTTTCCGAGACCTTCTGCAGCGCGCGCTCCTGCAACGTTTCGACCAACTGGAGCAGCTCGGGGTCACGTTGGTAGTGGTCGCGCACCCGTCGCAGGGCGCTGTCCAGATCGACCTGGGCCGACTTGTAGGGCGCGAGGTATTCGGCCCGGCCGGTCAGCAAGTAACCGCGCTGAGCGGACTCCATGTCCAGCAGGCTGCGCGTCACTGTCTGCAGGGCATTGCTCGCGCTGTCGCGACCACCGAGGTTCACCAGTGAGTCGAGTGCGCGCTGGTAGGTCCATTCGGTGCCGGTGAACACGCCCAGCGCCAGCAGAAGGGCCAGACCGACGGTCAGCGGCGTGCGCCAACGCGAGCGCAGGGCAGCAACCATCGGTGCGGTGATCGCCATGCGGAGGACGATCCTCAGTGCAGCCCACCGGGCACGCTGGGTGTGCCGTCGGCGATGTGCTCGCAGTAGCTGATCAGTTCGTCGAGTTCACAGGACTTGTCGAACACGCGGTCGGCGCCCAGCACGGCGCAGCGCTGGCGGATGTCGGGGGTGGCGTGGTTGGTGAGCACCACGCGCCGGACCGGCAGTTGCGCCTCCTGCGCCGCCTTGAGCACACCCAGGCCGGAGCCCGACAGCAGGAACAGGTCCACGATCATCAGGTCGGCCGCCTCGCCGCTGCGAATCCATTGCACCGCGTGGGACTCGTCGCGGGCATGCCCCACCACCTCGAGCGGCATCAGCTCTTGCAGGGTGGTCACCAGGTTGTCGTAGATGACCAGGTTGTCTTCGACAAAGAAGGTCTTGAGCGTGGACACGGGGCGATGTCGGGCAGGGGTTTGGCGAGCAGCGGGTGAGTGTTGGGCGGGTCGAATGATGCCCGGTTCGACCGCCCGGGGGAATGGTTCGCGGCCGAATCGGCTGTAGGACGGGTCCTACAGCCGATGGCGTGCCTTGCGCATCAGCGGACAACGATGTCGTTGTGAACCGCTTGCACGCCCGGCACGGCGGCGGCCACTTGCTCGGCCTGTTCGCGCTCGGTGTTGGTCTTGGCAAAGCCCGACAACTGGACCGTGCCCTTGAGCGTCTCGACATTGATGGCCATGGCGCTGACCACCGGGTCATTGGCAAAGCGCGTCTTCACGCGGGTGGTGATAGTCGTGTCGTCGATGTAGGACCCCACGGACTGTTGGTCGCGGGCGACCGCGCAGCCGGTGGTGGTCAGGACGGCCGTGGTGGCGACCGCGGCCAGAAGAACGTGGGCGAATTTCATGCTTGGCTCCGTTGGGAATGGGGCCTCAGGGCACGGGGCCCCGAGGGATGGCGGCGGATGGCGCTCAGCTCTGGGCGTCGATGGTCAGGCGGTTGTCGACGTCGATCACGCCGTCAACTGCCTTGGCCAGGGTGGTGGCGCGCTCGCGGGCCTGGGTGTTGGGCGCCGTGCCGATCAGGGCCACGCGGCCGTTGGTGGTGTCGACGTCGATGTCCATGGCCTTGAGCTGGTCGTCGGCCGCCAGGGCGGCGTTCACCTTGGCGGTGATGGTGGCGTCCGCGGCGCCGCGAGCGATCGCGTCGGCGGCTTCGCTGCCGGCGGTCTTCATGTTGTTGACGGCTTGCTCTGCGTCGTTGCGCACCTGGGTGCCAGCGCTCTGGACTTGTTCAACGGAGCGGTCGAGCTGCTGGCCGACGGTGGCGTCTTCTTTTTCGCCGCAGGCCACCACCAGCGCGGAGGCGGACAGTGCGGCGACCAGGGCGGTCAGGCGGGCGGTTGGGCTGAGGTTGCGTTTCATGGTGATCTCCTGAAGGTGTGCCGACGCGCACGCCGGCGGTTGGTCAATGTCGGGCTGGGGGGCGTTAGCGGTCAGTGGCGGCTGCCGCGCTGCATATGTTTGGAAGCGTGGCTGGAGGATTCGAACCAGTCGTCGCTGACGCGACGCTCCCAGGCAGCGACCTGTTTTTCCGCTTCCTCGCGGGCGCAGCCATAGCGCTCCTGGATCTTGCCGGCGAGCTGATCGCGGCGGCCTGCCACGACGTCGAGATCGTCGTCGGTGAGCTTGCCCCACTGCTCGATCATCTTGCCCTTGACTTGCTTCCAGTTGCCTTCGATGCGGTCCCAGTTCATGTGATGACTCCTTGTGGTTTCGTCCCACCGCCGGGTGACGGTGGCGGCTGTCTTGCGAGGCATCTGCCTGGCGTCGAGCCGTGGAGTCACTGTAAAAATCCGGACGGTTTCGCGATGTCGGCGGCGTCGCCGGGCGGTTGTAGGACAAGACCGATGCGCGGGCATGGTGTAGGTGCTGTCCGACAAGGGCACTACCGGTGCCCTGATAAATTGCGCGCAACCAACTCGCTGGAAGCGACACATGATCAAGATCGGCATCGTTGACGACCACGCCATCGTGCGAACCGGGCTGCGCCAGTTCCTGGGCGAGCACGTTGACCTGAAGGTGGTTGGTGAAGCCAACAACGGCCGCGAAGCGCTGGAGCTGGCGCGCGCTGGCGAAGTCGAAGTGCTGTTGATGGATCTGTCGATGCCCGAGCACGGTGGCGTGGATGCATTGCAGGCCATCAAGGCGCGATTCCCGGACCTGGCCATCCTCATCCTCAGCGCCTTCCCCGAGGCGCAGTACGCCACCACCTTGCTGCGCCACGGTGCCAGCGGCTACCTCAACAAGGAGTGCGCGCCCGAGGAGATCGTCAACGCCATCCGCACGGTGGCCCGGGGTCGTCGCTACATCAGCCCGGCGGTGGCCGAACTGCTGGCCGACGGCGCGGCCGGTGACACCGAGCGCGCGCCGCACGAAAACCTCTCGGAGCGCGAACTGCAGGTGTTTCTGCGTCTGGCCAAGGGCGAGACGGTGGGCGGCATCGCCGAGGCCATGTTCCTGAGCGTGAAGACGGTCAGCACCTACCGCACGCGCGTGATGGAAAAGCTCAACCTGGCCAGCAACAGCGACCTGACCTACTACGCGCTCAAGAGCGGGCTGATCCAGTGATATGCGACCCGTGTCGGCCTTGTCCGACACGGGCATGCGGCGTGTGACGACAGCGCCATTGCAGTGCGCTCCCTACAGTGAAGGGCATGGGCGGTCTGCATCCGCGACGCCCTTCCCGCCGACCCGTTCGGCGCAACACAAGGAGCCCGCCATGCTGCACTACGCCGTCGTCTTTTTCATCATTGCGCTCATCGCCGCCGTCCTGGGGTTTGGTGGCATTGCCGCCGGCGCCGCCGGCATTGCCAAGATCCTGTTCATGGTGTTTCTGGTGGTCGCCCTGGTCACTTTTGTCGCAGGCTTGTTGCGACGCTGATCACCCGACACGCTGTGTTGATCGGCCATCCGGTATCGAATTGAGATACCGGATGGCCGATTTGTTTTGTCTGGTTCATCCACTCGGCACCTGACTGCAACGTCGGTTTGACCATGGCGGCCTGTTCAACCACCGCTGAGGTGATGCATGGTCGCTACCGACAACGCCAACCGATCCGACAACACCGCGCCTGAGCGCGCCGAACGCCACGAACGCGCAGAGCGCGAGCCCAGAGGCGCGCACATTCGATGGGTGGTGCGCGACACGCGTGCCTGGCAGGTGCAGGTGTGGGTGTCGTTTGCACTGGCGGTCTTTCTGTGTGCGGTGGGGCTGTCCTGGTTGCCTGGTTCCCCCCTGGACCGTGCTTTCATGGTCATGGGCTATGTGTTCTGCCTGAGCAGCGTGTTCGTGCTGTCCAAGGCCATTCGCGACGGCGAGCAGGCGCGCCGTGACCGCCAGCCCGAAACGCCTTTCTGGCGCCTGGTGGTCTGGGGTGGTTTCGCGGTCGCCATGGGCCTGACCGGTTGGGGTCTGGCGCGCATGGACGTCAACCCCGCCTACCGGGCCTACCTGGGTGTGAGCTGGCTCTACCTCGTCACCACCGCCTTCACGCTGGCCAAGACCTTGCGCGACCGCTTTGAGGCCGACCTGGCCGAGCGCGGTCTGGGTCGTTGAACACCACCCATCAGGAGACTTGTCATGAACCTCGTGTCGACCTGGCGCCGTCTGGCGCTGATCTCGGGTGTGTGTCTGTGTCTGGCGGGCCCGGTGCGCGCGCAAAGCGAAGCCTCGGTGGCGTTGTCGATGCTGCCCGTCGCGTCGGTTGTCGCATCTGTCGCGGCCTCGGGCGTGGTGGCTTCCGGTGCGGCGGCCACCGTGAGTGCGGTGCCTGTGGCCTTGTCGGTGGGTGGGGCCGTTCTGACCGTGAAGGCGGTGCAGGTGAGCGCGACCGGCACGGTCTACCTGCTGGAGCGCGCATCGGACGGCGCTCGGGTGAGCGTCGAGGTGTCGGGCCGCGCGGCATCCGCCGTGGCCATCGGCGTCGGCTCGGTGGTGACGGTGAGCGTGATCGGATCGGGCGTGGTGCTGTCCACTGCGGCCGAGGTGCTGGCCTTCATTCCGAACGAGCTCGGGCGTGCCCTGTTGCACAACGAACGGCTGACCTATTGAGACCCGCCATGCGCAAGACCCTGCTTGTCGGCCTGCTGGCCTTCGCTGGTGTGGCGGCCCATGCCGGCCGCGCCTGCGACACCCACCCCCTGACACCGAACGCGCTGATGCGCGGCATGGCCCTGGCCCAGCACACCGCCGAAGCGCTGGACGCCGAGCATGCGCGCAGCGGCGCCCGCGTGGTGCTGCTGGCGCGCGCCGGCCAGGACCTGAGCCGCTATGGCCTGCGCTATTCGCACCTGGGCTGGGCCTGGAAGACCGACGACGGTCCCTGGCGGGTGCTGCACAAGCTCAATGACTGCGGCACGGCGGTCGGGGCCATCCACCGCCAGGGGCTGGGCGAGTTCTTTCTTGACGATCTGTGGCGCCACGAAGCCAGCTGGGTGGTACCCACGCCGGCGGTGCAGGCGCCGCTGCTGGCAATTCTGAGCCAGCCTGAACGTGCCCTGGCCATGCACACCCGCGACTACAACATGGTGGCCTACCCCTGGAGCACCCGTTACCAGCAAAGCAACCAGTGGGGCATCGAAGTGCTGGCCGCGGCCTTGGAGCCGGGCATCCGCGACCGCGAGCAGGCGCAGGCCTGGTTGCGCTTCAAGGGCTACCAGCCCACCACGCTGCGCCTGGGGCCGCTGACGCGGCTGGGCGCCCGTGTGGGCTCGGCGCACATTGCCTTCGACGATCACCCGAATGCCCAGCGGTTTTCGGATCGCATCGACACGGTCACCGTCGATTCGGTATGGCGCTGGCTGCCCGCCGTCGGCCTGTCCGGGCCACCGGTTCGCATCACCGATTGACCGTTCATCATATGAAAAAGTGAGCAATGAACTTGACCGTCATGCTCAAAACGATATAATGCCGCGCTCCACCCCATCAACAACCCGCGTGCACCCCGTGCCACGGTGTGGGGGGAGCCCCGGCAACGCCGGGCGCCACCGGTCGCCTTGGCGGTCACCGGCGATTCGCTTCCCGCCTGGCCGGCACTGAGCCGGCCCCCGCCTCGGACGTGCACCGGCCGATCAACGCCCATTTCCATTTGTTCTTCTGGCTCGGTCCGGCGCTGCCCGGTCCGGCCACTGTCGTCGGGCAAGTCCCGTGGGCGTCGACCGGCCATCCGAACAGGAGGGCATCACCACCATGTGTGGACTCGCAGGCGAGATTCGCTTTGACGGCCAGACCGTCGACCCCCGCGCCATCGCGCGCATGAACGACCAACAGGCCGCGCGCGGCCCGGACGGCCAGGGCCTCATGGCCTTCGATCGCTTCGGCTTCGGGCACCGGCGCCTGAAGATCATGGACCTCTCGGACGCGGCGCAGCAGCCAATGTTCGACCCCGCGCTGGGCGTGGGCATCGTCTTCAACGGCGCGGTCTACAACCATCCTGAACTGCGCTGCGAGCTTGAAGGCAAGGGCTATCGCTTCCAGTCGCACGGCGACACCGAGGTTCTCCTCAAGGCCTACCACGCCTGGGGGCCGCGTTTCGTCGAGCGCCTCAACGGCATGTTTGCCTTCGCAATCTGGGAGCGCGACAGCGGCCGGGTGCTGCTGGGTCGTGACCGCCTGGGCATCAAGCCGTTGTACCTGGCGCCCTTCAAGGGCGGTCTGCGGTTTGCGTCCAGCCTGCCGGCGCTGCTGGCCGCCGGCGATGTCGATACCACCATCGACAACGAGGCCTTGCATCACTACCTGTCGCTGCACGCCATCGTGCCGCCGCCACGCACCCTGCT
Organism: Hydrogenophaga sp.; assembly: GCF_019635465.1. Lineage (GTDB taxonomy): Bacteria > Pseudomonadota > Gammaproteobacteria > Burkholderiales > Burkholderiaceae_C > Hydrogenophaga. Next base: position 140,082 of record NZ_JAHBZK010000005.1, on the reverse strand, counting down.
GCGCGGCGTGCGCAAGCTGGCGCCCGGCACGCTGCTGCACATCGAACCCGACGGTACGCAGCGCGAAGAGCGCTACTGGTCGCTGGACTTCGCGCGCAGCGCAAAGGACGACGCGCGGTCTTTCGACGACTGGCGCGAGATCCTGCTCGAAGGCCTGCGCGCGGCGGTCAAGCGCCGCCTGGTGGCCGACGTGCCCGTGGGCGCGCTGCTCTCGGGCGGCGTCGACTCCAGCCTCATCGTCGGGCTCATGGCCGAGCAAGGCGTTGCCAACCTGCGCACCTACAACGTCGGCTTCGAGGACGTGGGCGGCGAGGTCGGCAACGAGTTCCAGTACGCCGACATCGTGGCGCAGCGCTTCGGCACGGTGCACGAGCGCATCTTCGTGCCCGAGGCGCAACTGCTCGACCGCCTGCCTGAGGCCATTGCCGCCATGAGCGAGCCCATGGTCAGCCACGACTGCATCGGCTTCTATCTGCTCAGCGAGGCCGTCTCGCGCCACAGCAAGGTGGTGCAAAGCGGGCAGGGTGCCGACGAGGTGTTTGGCGGCTACCACTGGTACCCCAAGGTCGCGGGCAGTCAGCAGCCGGTGGACGACTACTGCGCCGCCTTTCTCGACCGCGACCACGCCGAGATGCGCACGGTGGTGCAAGGCGCGCACTTGAGCGAAGACGTGACGCGCGCCTTCGTCGCGGAACGACTGCGCGCAGCGGGCGCCAGCGACCCGGTCGACCAGGCGCTGCGCCTGGACACCACCGTGATGCTGGTCGATGACCCGGTCAAGCGGGTCGACAACATGACCATGGCCTTCGGTCTCGAAGCGCGCGTGCCCTTTCTCGACCACGAACTGGTCGAGCTGGCCGCACGCATTCCATCGCGCCACAAGCTGGCCCACGAAGGCAAAGGCATCCTGAAAGAAGCTGCGCGCAGGGTGATCCCATCCGAGGTGATCGACCGACCCAAGGGCTACTTCCCGGTGCCAGCGCTCAAGCACCTCAAGGGCCGCGTGCTCGACATGGTCAAGGACGCACTGCACAGCCAGGCCGCACGCGAGCGGGGTCTGTTTCGCGACGACTACGTCAAGAAGTTGCTGGCCGCACCCAGCGAGCACATCACGCCGCTGCGGGGTTCCAAGCTCTGGCAGCTGGGTCTGCTGGAGTTGTGGTTGCAGACCCATGTGCGCTGACATGACGACATTGCAGAGGAGGCATCCCATGAACACCGCTGTCACCAAACGCCAGCACGCGCAGCGCGCCTTGCGACTGGCACGCTCCACGCTGCCACACGAACCCGGCGAACGCCGCGACGCCGTGGTGCATTGCGGCTGGGGTCGCCTGATTGGCGGCCACACCTTCGACGACCCGGCCGCGGTGGCGCAGGCGCTGCTGGCCGAGCAACCCGGCGAGCGCGACATCGCCTTCTACCTGGACAAGCCGCACCTGGTGGTGTCGCACGCGCCGCAACAGCTTTTCGTCGACCCGTCGGAGAGCTTTCGATTGCCTCTGGCGGCCTACGTGCCGCAACGCGCGCGGCGCCAGGGCTTCACCATCCGCCGGCTGCGTTCGCGCGCCGATGTGGCGGCCATCAATGCCATCTACCGCGCACGGCGCATGGTGCCGGTGGACCCCGCGCAGGTGTGGCGTGAGCGCGCCGACCGGGCCAACGTCTATGTGCTGGCCGAGGACCGCATCACCGGTGAAGTGCTGGGCGTGGCCATGGGTCTGGACCACGCCGATGCCTTCGGCGATGCGCAGCCGGGGTCGAGCCTGTGGGCGCTGGCCGTGGCGCCGCAGGCCAGCCATCCCGGCATTGGTGAAGCGCTGACGCGTTATCTGGCGGAGCTCTTTCTGGCGCGTGGCCGGGCGTTCATGGATGTGTCGGTGCTGTACGACAACACCCAGGCCATCGCGCTGTACCGCAAACTGGGGTTTCAGAACATTCCGGTGTTTGCGGTCAAGCGGCGCAACGCCATCAATGCGCCGCTGTTCACCGAAAGCTCGCCCGAAGACGGGCTCAACCCCTACGGGCGCATCATCGTCGACGAGGCGCAGCGGCGCGGCATCCGCGTCGAGGTGGTGGACGCCGAGAACGGCTACTTCAAGCTCAGCCATGGCGGGCGCAGCGTCACCTGCCGCGAGTCCTTGTCCGAGCTGACCAGCGCCGTCGCCATGAGCCGCTGCGCCGACAAGCGCGTCACCGTGCGCCTGCTGGCGCAAGCGGGCCTGCATGTGCCGGCGCAGACCCTTGCCGCCGATGCGGCGCACAACGAGGCCTTTCTGCGCGCCAACGGCGCCATCGTCGTCAAGCCGGTTGACAGCGAACAGGGCAAGGGCATCGCGGTCAACCTCACCTCGATCGAAGAGGTCGAGACCGCGATCGAGAATGCCAGCCGGTTTGACGAGCGCGTGCTGCTCGAACAGTTCTGCGAAGGGCAGGACCTGCGCATCGTGGTCATCAACCACCAGGTGGTCGCAGCGGCCGTGCGCAAACCCGCAACGGTGGTGGGCGACGGCACCTCCACAGTTGCCGAGCTCATCGACAAGCAGAGCCGCCGTCGCGCCGCAGCCACCGGGGGGGAGTCGCGCATCCCGGTGGACGGCGAGACGCGGCGTTGCCTGGCGGGCCAGGGGCTCACGCTCGAAGACGTGCCGCCCTATGGGCAGGCGGTGCCGGTGCGCCGCACCGCCAACCTGCACACCGGCGGCACCATCCACGACGTGACCGATCAGCTGCACCCCGCGCTCAAGGTTGCGGCCGAGCACGCCAGTCGCGTGCTCGACATACCTGTCACCGGGCTCGACTTCCTGGTACCTGCCGTGGATGGCCCCGACTACGTGATCATCGAAGCCAACGAGCGACCGGGCCTGGCCAACCACGAACCGCAGCCCACCGCGCAGCGCTTCGTGGACCTGCTCTTTCCTGCCACCGCATCCATGGAGACCTCCGCACCATGACCGAGAAACTGCACCCCCTGCCGCCGCTGGACGAAGCCTTCCTCGAAGAAACCTTGCTGCAGCTGCTGGCCATTCCCAGCCCGGTGGGTCTGACCGACGCGGTGGTTCGCTACGTGGCCGGTCGCCTCGACGCGCTGGGCATCCCCTACGTCATCACCCGCCGTGGAGCGATCCGCGCCACGCTCAAGGGGCGGGAGCGTCATCCCGCGCGCGCCATCGTGGCCCACCTGGACACACTGGGCGCCATGGTGCGCGAGCTCAAAGGCAACGGCCGCGTCGGCATCGTGCCCATCGGCAGCTGGTCGTCGCGTTTCGCCGAAGGCGGTCGGCTCACGCTCTACACCGACGCCCAACAGATCCGCGGTACCTGCCTGCCGCTGAAGACCTCGGGCCACGCGTTCGGCGACGGCATCGATTCGCAACCCAACAGCTGGGACCACGTCGAGGTGCGCCTGGACATCCCGTCTCAGAGCCGGGAACAGCTGATGGCTGCGGGTGTCAACGTCGGCGACTGGATCGCGTTTGATCCCCAACCCGAGGTGCAGCCGGGCGGCTACATCAACGCGCGGTACCTGGACGACAAGGCCGCGGTGGCCGTGTTGCTGACCGCCTGCAAGGCGGTGCGCGACGGCAAACTGAGTCTGCCGGTGGACGTGCATCCGCTGTTCACCATCACCGAAGAAGTGGGTTCGGGCGCGTCGGCCGCGCTGCATGGCGACATCGCCGAAATGGTGAGCCTGGACATCGCCATCGCGGCGCCCGGCCAGACCACCGACGAGCGCGCCGTCACCATCTGTCTGCAGGACCTGTCCGGGCCCTTCGACTACCACCTCTCGCACAAGCTCATCAAACTGGCGCAGGCCCACGGCATTTCGCACCGACGCGATGTGTTCAAGTTCTACCGCAGCGACTCGGCAGCGGCGGTCGAAGCCGGCAACGACATCCGCACCGCACTCATCGGCTTTGGCGCCGACGCCTCGCACGCGCAGGAGCGAACCCACTTCGATTCGTTGCGGGCGCTGGGTCAGTTGTCGGTGGCCTACCTGATGTCGGAGCCGGTGGCGCGGCGCGATCGCCAGAGCATGGGCTCGATCGAAGGCTTCACCGAACAGCTCACGCCCGAGGAGATGCAGGTGGCCACCACCGCCTTGCCCGATCCGCAGGAATTCCTCGACCCAGCCGATCGCTGACGCGCCAGAGCGGACCAGGCGAGCTGCCCTACAGGAACAGTTCCATGGGGCGCATGTTGTGCAACAGCACACTGTTGCGGTCGGCCATGGCCATGTCGGCCGGCACGACTTGCGCGTTTGCCGCGAAGTGCTCGATCTGGCGATGCAGGGGCGAACAGGCAAAGCACAGCACGTTGGCGGTTTCCCAGCCTGGGTCTGCGTAGATGACGGCGGGGGGTTGGGTGACCGGATGGTTCATCAGTGCCGCGTTGAGCAGCTCGTCCGCACGATCCGGGGCATGCCAGTACCCGGCAGATGCCGGTGCCAGCAGTTGCGAGGACAGCGCAGCCACCAAGTGCTTGAGCTTCGGCACTTTGCTGCGGGATGCCCGGCGCAGTGCGTCGGCAAGAACCCGCTCGATCACCATCTCCTTGCCGTCGTCCTTCAGACCACACGACCCGACGATCTCCCGGATGAACTGTGTGGCCTGGTCGGTCGTTGGACGGTAGGTGAGCGCCTGGCGAGCGGGTCTGACCAGCTGTCTGTCGATCCAGGTCGAACGCGGCGTCCTGGCGTCTCGCCACCCGGACGCGAGGGACGGATGCAGTGCCAGCAGGTTCTGAATGTGGCCGAAGCTGGCCAGCGTGACGCGGCCGGCGTGTGTATCCAGCGTCTGTTGCAACGCCTTGGGCTCGCTCAGGTTCAGGGTACGCAAGAGCTTGAGAACTTCGCGCAGCGAGTGCCTCGCGGCTTCCGGGCGCGCATGTCGGGTGGGGTCGGCGTGCCACAAATGACCGCCATTCACCAGTTGAATCCGGCATTCCTGATGCCTTGAGCGCGCGTTTCGCTGGTTCAGGCTGGGCAAATGCACCTCGGGCGCGTAGGGGTCGGTCCACAGCATGCTCCCGCCCTCGTGCCACCACCCCGAGTAGAAGGGGTCCGTGGGATCGGGGTTGGGCGCCCACTTGTCCACCGACAGGATGTCGGGACAGAAGGCCTGCGAACGCAATTGCGCCTTCAGCCAGTCGATCTCATCGCGCTGCGCCAATGGGGTCCCGGCGGTGTCGAGCGCCACGCCGACCAGGCGTGCCAGGCCGTCGCCCAGCAGGTGGGCGTTGTCGATGGCCACGCCACGCCCCTCGCCGGAGGGCAACCGCAAGAACAGGCGCAGCCCCCGGGTCACATCGCTGTAGCGGTGATCATCGAGCCGCACTGTGGCGGCTTCGACAAAGCAGCGATGCAGGCCCTGCAAGACATGGTCGAGCGAATCTGGATCGATGCCATCGACCTTGCGGGATGCCAGCCAGGTGCAGACGGCTTGCCAGCATTGGTCAATCAGACGTCTGCCTTGTTCGACATCGATGGCGTTTTGCCATGCCAGCAGCAAGCTGCTGCTGGATTGCGCAACCAGAAAGCCAAGGCAGTGCTCGCACAGCTGGTGGTACCGATCAATCCGTGCGCGCCTGCCCAGTTGTGGTTGACGGCAATCGCCTTGCATGTCGGCTTCGGCCAGCCCCAAGTGGGCCGCAACGATTGCCTCTGCCATCGCCTTCAGCGTCGCGATGCGCGTCCCACCCAGGCCGGTCGTGCCCAGTGCGCTCATTGCTCGGGGTGCCAGGTCTTGCCAATAGTGCGAATCGAACCCTTCGGCAAACTGCAACTCGCACAGCAGCGCCTGAACCGGCTGCAGCTGTGCGAGCTCGCTCGGTCGACCGTTGACGGGGCGCTTCATCAGCTGGCTCGTGTGTTGCGGCACGGTCGGCGTGCGTTCGATGGCGCGGGCTTCGCCGACAGCGGCATCGTGCGCCGCCGCTTCGCCGATGTCGCGGACGAGGTCTTCCAGAAAGTCGCGGGGTGCGAGCTCATGGAGCTGAACGCAACCCACGATCTGCCAGCAGTTGCTGGCCCCCAGGCGTTGCCGCACCGGCAGCAGAAGAGACAGCAGGATTGATCGGGTCCGACACGACCGCTCCTGAGGCGCCGCATCACTGTCCCACCGCATGAACTGTGTGAAGGCCGCTGGCAGGTCCTCGATGTCGGCCACGGCGTCGATGGCGGTGGCCAGGTCGAGCGACGGGTTTGACCACTGCGTCAGCCTTCGCTGCCAAAGCATTTGCAGATCGAACGGAATGGGCGAACACCGGGCCATGTCGGCCAGAAAGCATTGCAAGGCGCTCAGGGCGCTGAGGTCGCATCGGCCGTCCGGTCCGACCAATGCATCGGCGACGATGCGGGCCAGCCGCTTGGGGCGTGTCTCGTCCAGCCACACGCGGTCGTACGCGGAGGCGGCGGACCGATCCGCCTTGAGCAATTCTTCGACGCTCATGTCCAGAACGCGAAGCTGCAGCGATGTCAATGTGCGCTTGATCTGCGGGTCCGGGGCGGCGTCGGGGGAGCGAAGCAGTTCGCCCAGCAGTTCTTCGATGGCGGCGCGCGTGTCGTAATCGCAGGCCCGCTCGGCGAGCCAGCCCAGCGCGTTGATGGCCTCGCTCCATTCGGGCGCCGGCGTGCCCTTCGGGTGGCCTGAACCCCCGCAGGCCGACAGTGCGTCGAACAGTTTCGGATCGAAGCGACCGACAGCCAGGATATCGATCAATCGGGTGAGCGCAGGACTGGATCTGGCGTCGTGGGTTGTCCATCGCATGGACGGTATGACCTTGCGCGGTGAAGCCGAATAGCTGTCGGATCGTCCGCTGAGCAAGCGTGTTTTGTGGTCCGCATGAGCGCCGAGGCGCCTGAGGCTTGTGCTCTTTTCCATCCCTGAGATTCCCTGGTTTGTGTGTGACATCGGCCGCTCCTGGCGGCTTCGGCACATGGGTGGCCTAGGAAAAAAGGATGGTTCCGGGGGTGACCGTTCGCTCAACGAGCGTTTGGCGAAGTGTCAGCTTCGCCGCCACTCTGCCTGCCACAAGGGTCGCAGCGCCATCAGGCCCAGCCAGTGGCCGATGGCCAGGCAGGGCAGCAACGGGACGAGCGATGTCGTGCCCGCCAGATGCACGAGCAACAGGCTGCGTCAGCGGTGCTGATGGCAAAGCCAATGCTGGTGTTGGTCAGCGTCAGCACACGACCCTCCCCTGGAGAGGCGCGTTGCGCGCAGTGAGCGCGCTGAACTGCGGCGAGTCGCCCGCGACGGTGATGCACCGCGTCAACATCCAGGAGTAGAAAACAGCGCAATCGCGCTCATCGCTGCCATGCTGGGTTTTGGCGGTGTTGCCGCAGACGCGGCCGCCAGCGCCAGTGTTGTTTGCTGTGTCCATTGCGATGGCGCAGGGCACTTCTGTCGTGGGTGCATCGAAGCGGTTGAACCCCGCTCGAGAATTCTGCCGTGCCCAACACGTGTCAGAAGTACACACGCGATGATGCCAACAGTCTGACTTGCGTAGTCCCTTCGGGCAGCACCATCTCGTTTGCTTTGAAGTGGTGAAATTTGCCCGTCACGGGTGAAAGGGCAAAGCACAAGGCGCTGATGTTGCTCCAGTTTGGGTCGGCGTACACGATCACCTCGTCGCGAAACTCGCGTTGATTGAGTACCGCTATGCTGAGTTGCTCCGCGACATCATCAGAGCGGGACCACAAGTCCCTGTTTTTGCGACCCTTGAGGTGCTTGCGCAATGCCGACGCGATGTCCGACCACGCATGGTCAGTGCGTTTGATTGGAAGGATGCGATCGCAAAGCTGGGTCTGCATTGCTTTGCCTTGTTGGCTCAGCGGCAAGGCAGTCAGAATTCGGTCCACCAGCTGCCGCGCTTCATCGTCAGCAAAGCGGCGTTTGCGCAACTGACGCATGCGTTTGTCCAGGTGCAGGACAAGCCAATCGGTCGATGCGTCTCGGCCTGCTTCCTCGAGCAGTGGCAGCAGGCTGGAGTGGTGCAGCAGCAGATTCATGGCGTGCCCTGCTCCCCCTTCCAGGATGACCCGCCCGTGGGTCTCCTCGAGTTGTTGCTGCAGCGCGGCGTAGAAGTGCTTGTTCAGTTTGTAGGCGAACAGCAGCAGTTCCGCGCACGAGTTGATGGCTGCTTCGCTCTCTCCCATTGCCAAGCTGCATGAGTACCAGATCAGCTCTTGATTTCCCAGACGCACCGTCATTGGAGCGTGACCCGGGATGCACCGATTCAGTTCGACGGCGGCGTGCCCAGCGTTCGGCATTTTTCCCAGCGAATGGTTCCACGCATAAAACGGATGATCTTTCTTCACGTCCCTTGGAGAAAAGAAGGGCTTCGATACACGCTCGACAAACCCGCTGCTCTGCAACTGCATCGAAACGGCGTTCGCGCAAATCGCCACGGCATCGGCATCAACGCCGGCGATTCGCACATCGTGCGCCAGTTGCATGAGCAGCTTTGCCAGGTGCGCGCCATTGACGACCGCCATACCGCGTCCCCCCATGGCGGGAAGCGGGAGGTAGAGGCGCACGCCACGGCTTCTGGTGGCTAGGTTTTGGGTGTTGTCGAGCCGGAACGTCGCGTCAGCAAGGAAGCGCTGTTTGAGTTCCGCAAGGTAGGCCGTCCATTGGAGTTTGCTCACCTGCTTCGGACGCAACAGGCTTTTGGACAACGCTTTGTCGATTCGCGACCAGCATTCCTCGAGGAAGCTTTGATCAGTCGCATGGGAATGCGTGTGCTGCCACGCCAACAGCAGCAGGTTGTGGGAGTGGGCGACCACGCGATTGATGCATTTCTCCAGCAGGGCGTGGTATTTCTCGACCTGAGCCGAAGGGTTGCGGTTCAGGGGGGAAACCTCCAGCGGTTTCAGTCCCAGGTGGGCCAACAACAAGGCCTTGGTCAGGTCCAACAGCGAACCCACATACCTGCCATCGGCCTTGGTGGACGGGGGAAGGTTCCGGGCGGCTTCCGCGATGAGGTCGAACCAGTATCTGGCGTTGCCTCCGTCGATCTCGCTCAGCAGCAAGGTGATTTCGACTACGACGTCGAAATTCGCCCATTGGGTGGGCCAGGCGTGCTTACGGTATCGCAGCAAGGGTGTGGTGTGCAGCGGCACCTGCGGTGGGGTTACCAGAATCGTTTCGCCCGAGTCTTCTTCGAACGGCATGCCGCCGTGTTTGAACCACGTCTCCAGTGCGTTCAACACCCGCTGCGGCATTTCGCGATGGATGTTGATGTAGGGAGCAATCTGCCAGCAATTGCCCACTTCGTACTGACGTACCGTGCTGAACAGCACGCCCAGCAGCGCCAGGGTGCGTTGGCTGGCGGTGGGGTGGGAGGTGCCGCATTGCAGTGAAAGGAGTGCCGCGGCGTCTTCGTTCACCGGCATTGATTGGGCCAGTGAGTCGATTTGTTGCGCCAAGGCCGGATCGTGCACCAATTGGGTGAGCCGTATCGACCAGAGTTCGTGCGCATCCCTCCCAATGGAGGGGCGAAGGTCTGTCGCCGATTCCAGGAGCTGATGCAGTGCTGACGATGCGTCGAGCGTGATGCCGCCATCGGGGTCGGTCAGCGCGTCGAGAACGACCTGAGTGACGCGCCGCTCGATGTAGGCCTTTCGATCCACCCGCATCAGGAGCGCGCAGTCGGTGGACCGATCGTCATCGGGGTCTTCGATGGCTTGGGTCAGTTGATGGCCAAGCCACTGCTCGACTTTCGCGTCGAGATCCCGAACGAGAATGCCCAGCATGTTCGACTGCGCTGACCGAATCACCGATTCCATGAAGTGCGACACCTCCTGGCCTCGCGCCGCGAGCCAGGCGATGCGCGACAAGACCTCGCTCAAGCCTGGTGGCCCGCCCGGACACTGGTGATCGGCGATTTGGAGTGCCAGCTGCAACTGCGCCTTGCCGGCATCGTGATTTCGAAACGCGGCACTCAAGCGTTGCGCGCCGCGCAGGTTCGCCGCGCTGGAAGGGCGGGCATCGTCGTGTGGCGGCTCTTGGTACGCCGCCTGCGGGTTGATCGGATAAGTGAATGATGACGACGACGAGCGGCTCGATGTTCTTTCCATGTGACCTATGCCATGCAGCGCGGTGTGAGTGATGCCGATGTGTGGCAACTTCCCGCATGCGGTTCCGGCACAAAAGGTCTGGCGATGTGCCCAGCGCGTCTCAACCCGGAGGGGTACGCCCGTCCTCACGCCACAACAGCCGCAATGCCCACAGGCCCAGTACGGGTCCGATGGCCAGCCAGGGCAGCAGCGCGCCCAGCGGCACCGATTCGGCCAGCCGCACGAACAACAGGATGCTCGCAATGCTGATGGCGAAGCCGATGCTGTTGGTCAGCGTGAGCACACTGCCCACTGCCTGGGGCGGCGCGTTGCGCGCGGTGAGTGCGCTGAACTGCGGCGAGTCGCCCGAGACGGTGATGCCCCAGATCACCAGCCATGCAAAGAAGACGGCATCGGGCGCATTCAATGCGAACGGCGCGACCAGGCAGCACAGGCCACTGATGGCCAGTTGCACCCCGGCCACGCGTGCGCTGCCCCAGCGTTGGGCGATCCAGCCACCACCCACGCAACCGATGACGCCCGAGGACAGCACCCAGAAGGCAGCCCACGACAGCGCAGTACCTTGCAGGCGCGTGGCAAGGATGAGCGGCGTCATGACCCACATGGTGTAGAGCTCCCACATGTGGCCGAAGTAGCCGAACACCGAGCTGCGCACGTTGCGGTCGGTCCACAGGGTGCCCAGCGCCCGCCACTGCAGGCTGGCCACCCGGGCCACCGCATGGGGCGGGTCGTCGAGGCCGACATACAGCAACACGCCACCGAGCGCGGCCAGCAAGGCAACGCCCAGCATCAGCGACGGCCAGGGCAGGGCGTCGCCGAGCGCGCGCAGCGCGTGCGCACTGGCCGAACCCAGCACCAGCGCGCCGATCAGCAAGCCCAGCGCCGCGCCCAGGCCCTTGCTGTACCACTGCGCGGCGATCTTCATGCCCACCGGGTAGATGCCGGCCAGAAAGAAGCCGGTGGCCACGCGCCACCACAGCAGTGCGGTGTAGTTGCGCACCATCCACCAGGCCCCCACCGTGCACAGCGCGCCAGCCAGCGCGCACACCAGGAAGACGCGTCTGGGTGAAAAACGGTCGGCGATGGCCAGCAAGGCAAACACCAGCGTGCCGGCGATGAAGCCGAACTGCAGCGCAGACGTCAGCGTACCCACGGCATTGGTGGCCCAACCCAGCTCACGCTGCAGGTCGGGCATGACCGCGTTGACCGCGAACCACAGGGAAGTGCCCGCGAATTGCGCCAGCACGAGCACAGGCAACACGTGGCGGGGGACGGCGGCGTCGGTCATGGGCCGCGAGCATAGGCGCGCGGCCCCGTGCGCGGCAAGCACGCGCGTGTCAGCGAAGGTGCTTCAGATGCCCCGTGCGCGATCGGCGTGAAAGCGCTGGCGGAAGGCGTCGAAGCTGCCGGCGTCCAGCGAGTCGCGCACCTCGCGCATGAGGTTCAGGTAGTAGTGCAGGTTGTGGATGCTGGTGAGCATGGGGCCGAGCATCTCGCCACAGCGGTCCAGGTGGTGCAGGTAGGCGCGGCTGAAGCCGTCGCGGCCGCCATCGGCCCAGCTCACGCCGCTTTGCCCGGCACAGGCGTGGCAGGTACAGGTCTCGTCCAGCGGGCGGTGGTCGGCCTTGTGTTTGGCGTTGCGGATCTTCAGGTCGCCAAAGCGGGTGAACAGCGTGCCGTTGCGCGCGTTGCGCGTGGGCATGACGCAGTCGAACATGTCGACGCCGGCGGCCACGCCTTCGACCAGGTCTTCCGGCGTGCCCACGCCCATCAGGTAGCGCGGCTTGTGCGTGGGCAGGCGGTGCGGCGTGTGCGCCATGATGCGGCGCATCTCGTCCTTGGGTTCGCCCACGCTCACGCCACCCACGGCGTAGCCGGGGAAGTCCATGGCCACCAGCGCGTCCAGCGAGGCCTGGCGCAGGTGCTCGAACATGCCGCCCTGCACGATGCCGAACAGGGCGTTGGGGTTGCGCAGGCGCGCGAATTCGTCTTTGGAGCGCTGCGCCCAGCGCAGGCTCATGGCCATGCTCTTCTCGGCTTCGGCCTCGGTGGTGATGTGGCCGTTGGTCTCGTACGGCGTGCACTCGTCGAGCTGCATCACGATGTCGCTGTTGAGCGTGGTCTGGATCTGCATGCTCACCTCGGGCGACATGAACAGCTTGTCGCCATTGACCGGGCTCGCAAAGTGCACACCTTCTTCGGTGATCTTGCGCATGGCGCCCAGCGACCAGACCTGGAAGCCGCCCGAGTCGGTGAGGATGGGTTTGTGCCACTGCTCGAACGCATGCAGGCCGCCAAAGCTTTGCATGATGTCCAGGCCCGGCCGCATCCAGAGGTGGAAGGTGTTGCCCAGGATGATCTGCGCGCCCATCTCGTGCAGGCTGCGCGGCATCACACCCTTGACCGTGCCGTAGGTGCCCACCGGCATGAAGATGGGCGTCTGCACCACGCCGTGGTTGAGCGTGAGCGTGGCGCGGCGCGCGTGGCTGGTCGGGTCGGTCTTGAGGATCTCAAACTGCAGCATGGTCGGTCCTGGAAAGCAGCATGGCGTCGCCGTAGCTGAAGAAGCGGTAGCGCTGTGCGATGGCGTGCCGGTACAGCGCCATCACCTGGTCGTACCCCGCAAAGGCACTCACCAGCATCATCAGCGTGCTCTTGGGCAGGTGAAAGTTGGTGATCAGCCGGTCGATCACCCGGAAGCGGAAGCCCGGCGTGATGAAGATCTGCGTGTCGCCCTCGGTGCGATCGAACGCGGCCCAGCTCTCCAGCGTGCGAACGGTGGTCGTGCCCACCGCCACCACCCGGCCACCGCGCGCGCGGCAGGCATCGATCGCGGCGATGGTCTCGGCCGGCACGCGGTACCACTCGGCGTGCATGGTGTGCTCGGCGATGGACTCGGTCTTGACCGGCTGGAAGGTGCCGGCGCCCACGTGCAGCGTGACCTCGGCGGTCTCGATGCCGCGTTGGCGCAGCGCGCCCAGCACCGCTTCGTCGAAGTGCAGCGCCGCCGTCGGCGCCGCCACCGCGCCCGGGTGTTTGGCGAACACCGTCTGGTAGCGGCGCTCGTCGTCCTCCGTGTCGCCGTGGGTGATGTAGGGCGGCAGCGGCACATGGCCGTTGGCGGCCATCAGCGCATGAGGCTCATCGCTGAAGCGCAGGCGAAACAGCGCGCCGTGTTCGTCCGGCCAGCGGCCCAGCAGTTCGGCCCGGAAGCCGCCGTCCATATCGAGCACGGCGCCCACGGGGGGCTTTTTGCTGACCTTCATGTGCGCCACCACCTCGTGGCCGGGCAGCACACGCTCGACCAGCAACTCCAGCGCGCCACCCGTGGCCTTGCGCCCGAACAGGCGCGCCTTGATGACCTGTGTGTTGTTGAACACCAGCAGGTCGCCCGGGTCGAGCAGCGCCGGCAGGTCGCGGAACACGCGGTCCACCGCTGTGGCCGCGGTGCCATCGAGCAGGCGCGACCCACTGCGCTCGGGCACGGGGTGCTGGGCAATGAGGTCGGGGGGCAGAGCGAAATCGAAGTCGCTCAGGGTGAAGGCGCGCTGGCCTGTCGGGTCGGTCATGTCGCTTGAGGGCCGGACGGGCCCGTTCCAAGGAAAGGGGGGAAGAAGAGGGTGCGATTGTCCCACGGTCCCCAGGCGCAAGCGGTGAGGCCCGGCGCGGGTGGGTCAGGGCTCGCAGGTATTGCCTGAGGGTAGCTCGGTGACGCTGCCAGAGCGAGCCCGGTTGTAGGCAAGGTATTGCAGCGCGCGATTTTTGGTGTTGGCCATCATGCTTTCGAGCTGCGCGGAGAGGTCGAGTCCGCGCTGGTAGTCCGGTTTGAAGCTGTCACCGATGCACTTCACGCCTGCCATGGATCGGTCCCCCAGCGCTTGCAGCCCGGCCTGATCGTTCAAATTGACCAGTAGCTCGGCCTGCTGAACCCGCGCCACTTGCTGTGCCGCGCGCTTCTGCGCGTCCGTGATCGGCAATGCCGCGATCCAGGCGTCTATGTCGTCGCGGATGCCGTTGTTGTCTTTGTCGGGCCCGCGGATGTCGTCGGAGCGGTCGAGCTGGGGCAGCTTGCCGCTGGCTTCGAGTTGCTGGATCTGTTCGGCCAGGGTGGCGGGGGCGGTGGTGTCTGATTTGCGGCCGCCGCCGCAGGCGGTGAGGGTGGCGCACAAGCTCATGGCGAGGAGGCGCTTGGCCGAATGGGTGGGCAATCGGCGTGAATCCCACTGCGAGGCGATTTCGCGAGAAGGCGTCATGGTTCGCAGGTGTTGCCTGACGGTAGCGTGCCCGAGCTGCCCGACACTGCCCGGTTGTAGGCGAGGTATTGCATGGCGCGATTCTTGGTGTTGGCGGTGTTGGCTTCGATCTGATCGATCAGGTCGTAGCCCATTTGATTGTTCGGCTTGAAGACATCCACCAAACAACTCACGCCCGCCATGGAACGATCGCCTAGCAACTGAAGTGAGGTCTTGTCGGTGAGATTGGCGACAAGTTTGGCTTGCTGAACCCGAGCCATTTGCTGTGCAGCGCGCTTTTGCACGTCCGTGATCGGCAGTGCAGCGATCCAGGCATCTATGTCGTCGCGGATGCCGTTGTTGTCTGTGTCGAGCCCTCGGATGTCGTCAGATCGATCGAGTTTTGGCAGCTTGCCGCTGGCCTCGAGTTGCTGGATCTGTTCGGCCAGGGTGGCGGGGGCGGTGGTGTCTGATTTGCGGCCGCCGCCGCAGGCGGTGAGCAGCAGGGCGGCGACGCAGGCGGCCACGGTTACGGGGCGGGTCAGCAGGTTCGTTGTGGGCACGGGGTTCTCCTTTCAGGGGGCGAGTGCGGCCAGGCTGGCGTTGATCATGCCAATGGTGCGGGCGTAGGCTGCGCGGGTCTTGTCGAGGTAGGTGGGTTCGAAGCCATGGCCGCTCACATCCTTGCGGCTGAGCGGCAGGTTGACGTTGGCGTCGGGCACGCTGTTGATGCCGGACAGGCGCAGGCCGTTGATGACCAGGTCGATGTCGGCCAGCAAGTGCGCGCCGCGCAGCGTGGGTGAGGCGGGGGCCACGTGCACCACCTGCATGGGCACCTGGGGCCGCAGCGCACGCAAGGCGTCGAAAGCGCTGTTGACAAACAGGTTGCCCTGGGAGTGCGCGACCAGCAGCAGCGCCCGGTTCTGGTCGGCGTGCTGTTGCAGGCGCTGCAGGTGATCGGCGCGGTTCTCGTAGGTGGGTGAATCGCTGAACAGGGTGATCAGCTTCAAGGTGTCGCGCGCGAGCTGGTTGATCAGGGCGTTGGCCGTGGCGTCGAGCCACTGCAACAGGGCGTTGCCGCCGTCGCCGAGCAGGCCCAGCAACTGCCCGGTGCCGGAGGCATCGTCCGCGTGGCGCCCGGCCAGGATGTCCCAGAACACCTCCCAGCGGTTGGCGAAGACGCCGCCCAACTCCTGGCTGCGCTGGTCGAACACCTCGGCCACGTCCTCCAGGCATGAGACCTTGCCGTACCAGGCGTCGCCGCAGGCGGTTTGGTTGTAGAACCAGTCGAACTTCAAGAAGGCATATTGAAACCTCTGACCGAACTCGTCTTCTAGCCGCTTCAAACTCTTTTGTGCGGCAGCGTCCGTATTCCCCACCCCATTGAAAAACCCCACCACGATCTCCGTCTGCCAGTGCAAGTCCAGCACGGCGGCGCACACACCGGCGGCGTCGCAGTTGGCACCGATGCGCTGCACCGGGGCTTGCTGGCTGGTTTGCGGCCAGTAGAAGGTCGAGACCGTCAGGCCGTTGCTGTCGGTGATGCCGCGCATTTGCGTGGCGGGCAGGTATTGGCCGGGGTAGCTGGTGTTGAGCAGGCGCCCGGCGGGCAACTGGCCGGCGGGGGGCAGCACCTGCAGCGTCACCACGGTGTCGGGCATGGGGGCGTTGTGGTTGGCCGCGTTGCGCACGGCGGCCTCGATGCGGCGTGGCGAGCCGGGTGTGCCGCTTTGCTCGGCGCCCAGGTCGCGCAGCGTCACCACCGGCTGGCTGTCGCCCACGCACATGGGGGTGTTGGTGGCCGCATCGGTGCGCTCTTGCAAGGGGGCGGCGCAGCCCACGGTGCGCGTGGCGGCCACCGCGATGACGGCCTGCACGGTGCGCGCCGCGGGCTGGCCGGTCGAGGTGTCGGTGCAGTGCAGTTCGTTGCGGTAGCTGCCCACCTGCAGGCTGTCGGGGAAGCCGCTGGCCGTGAAGCGACCGGACGTGGTGTTCTGTGTGGCGTCGGCGCTGATGGTGCCGTCGTCGCACTGCAGGGTCGGCGCGTTCAGGGCCTGGCGGGTGGCCTGGGCCCAGGCGGCCAGCAGGGATTCGGCGGACGGGTGGTCGCGTGCGAGGTCGGCCGTCCAGTTGCCGTAGCTGGCGTAGTAGGCCCAGGGCCCGACGTCGTTGGGGGTCAGGGTGCAGTAGATGCCGCGGGCCACCAGCCCCGAACACGCATCCTGCGCCGCTGCGCCCATCGGCCAAAAGAGGCACAACACACACCACCATGCGGCCACCGGGTGCCGACGCGATTGGCCCTGCATGGGCGTTCTCCCTGATTCTTTGGTACCAGGGCGTGGATGTTATCTGGGATATATGAGTTCTTAAGTGTTATTTGGTTGCCTTCTGGACATCCGTGGGATGTCGGCGGCCCGCTTGCTGACGGTGCGGCGACCGGCGGCCGGAAACAAGCAGAATCGCGACCCATGCCCGAGGCCGCCACCCCGCCCAAGCCCTTGTCCGCCCCCCAGAAGGCGATGCACAAGCTCGGCCTGCGCCGCGACATCGACCTGGCCCTGCACCTGCCGCTGCGCTATGAGGACGAGACCCGCATCGTGGCGCTGCGCGACGCCCGCCCGGGTGAATCGGCGCAGATCGAAGGCGTGGTGACGCACAGCGAGGTGCAGTACCGCGGCCGGCGCCAGTTGCTGGTGACGCTGGACGACGGCAGCGACACCTGCACATTGCGCTTCTTCAGCTTCTACCCCTCGCACCAGAAGACGCTGGCGGTGGGGGCGCGCATCCGTGCGCGTGGCGAACTCAAGGGCGGGTTTGCGGGCTGGACCATGCTGCACCCCGCGTTCAAGCTGGCCGAGGGCGACCTGCCTGCGTCGCTAACGCCGGTGTACCCCACCAGTGCGCAACTGCCGCAGGCCTACCTGCGCAAGGCGGTGGTCGGCGCGCTGTCGCGGGTCGATCTGCACGAGACCTTGCCGCCCGATGCGCTGGCCGCACTGCAGCGGCAAACCCGGGTGAGCCCAAGACTGCGCGATGCCCTGCAGCACCTGCACCACCCGGGGCCCGACGTGTCGCTGGCCGCACTGGACGACCGCAGCCACCCTGCCTGGCAGCGCCTGAAGGCCGAGGAGCTGCTGGCCCAGCAGCTGTCGCAGGCCGTGGCCAAGCGCGAGCGCGACGCGCTGCACGCCCCGGCTTTGCCGCTGCGTCGCGAAGGCCTGCACGAGCAACTGCTGGCCGTGCTGCCGTTCGCCCTGACGGCGGCACAGCGGCGCGTGGGCGAGGAGATCGCCGCCGACCTGGCGCGCACCGTGCCCATGCACCGCTTGCTGCAGGGCGATGTCGGCTCGGGCAAAACGGTGGTGGCGGCACTGGCGGCGGCCATCGCCATCGACGCCGGCTGGCAGTGCGCGCTGATGGCGCCCACCGAAATCCTGGCCGAGCAGCACTTTCGCAAGCTCATCGGCTGGCTGGAGCCATTGCTTGCGCCGCTGGGCAAGCGCGTGGCCTGGCTCACCGGCAGCCAGAAGAAGAAACAGCGCGAGGAGATGCTTGCCTTGATTGCCAGCGGCGAGGCGGCGCTGGTGGTCGGCACCCACGCGGTGATCCAGGACCAGGTGGTGTTTGATCGGCTGGCCCTGGCGCTGATCGACGAGCAGCACCGCTTTGGCGTGGCGCAGCGGCTGGCGCTGCGGGGCAAGTCGCTGGCCCACCTGGAGCCACACCTTTTGATGATGACGGCCACCCCGATCCCGCGCACCCTGGCCATGAGCTACTACGCCGATCTGGACGTCTCCACCATCGACGAGCTGCCGCCCGGTCGCACACCCATCGTCACCAAGGTCATCAGCGACGCGCGCCGCGACGAAGTGGTGGAGCGCATCCGTGCTCAGCTGGCGCAGGGCCGGCAGGTGTACTGGGTGTGCCCGCTGATCGAAGAAAGCGAAGCCCTCGACCTGAGCAACGCCACCGCCACCCATGCCGAGCTGTCGTACGCGCTTCCCGGCGTGATGGTGGGTTTGCTGCACTCACGCATGCCGGTGGCCGAGAAGAAGGCGGTGATGTCGCTGTTCGTCGAAGGGCAGATGGGCGTGCTGGTGTCCACCACCGTCATCGAGGTTGGCGTCGACGTGCCCAATGCCTCGCTCATGGTCATCGAGCACGCCGAACGCTTCGGCCTGAGCCAGTTGCACCAGCTGCGCGGGCGCGTGGGGCGCGGTGCCGCCGCGTCTGCATGCGTGCTGCTCTACAGCGCACCGGAAGGCGGTCGCCTGGGCGAGACCGCACGCGAGCGGCTGCGCGCCATGGTGGAAACGCACGACGGCTTCGAGATCGCGCGCCGCGACCTGGAGATCCGCGGGCCGGGGGAGTTTCTGGGTGCGCGGCAATCGGGCGCGCCGCTGCTGCGCTTTGCCGACCTCGCCACCGACGGCCACCTGCTGGCCTGGGCCCGCGAGACCGCGCCGATCATGCTGACGCAGCACCCCGAACTGGCCGAGCAGCACATCGCGCGGTGGCTGGGCAGCAAGGCCGAATACCTCAAGGCTTGAGACTGGTCCCGGCGAAGCGCAGCGCACCCGCACATTCCGCGCACGCGCCGTGGAACCGGCTTCGCCGGGCCACTGGCGTTGTCCCCCTCAGGGGGAAGACGCGCAGCGGCGCAGGGGGGCACAATAGCCGCCCATGACGCTCACCGAACTCAAGTACATCGTGGCCGTGGCGCGTGAGAGGCACTTCGGCAAAGCCGCCGAGGCCTGTTTCGTGTCGCAGCCGACCTTGTCGGTGGCGATCAAGAAGCTCGAGGAAGAACTCGAGCTCAAGATCTTCGAGCGCAACGCGACCGAGATCGCCGTCACCCCACTGGGCGAAGAGATCGTGCGGCAGGCGCAGACGGTGCTGGAGCAGGCAGCCGCCATCAAGGAGATCGCCAAGCGCGGCAAGGACCCGCTGGCCGGCCCGCTGCGCCTGGGCGTGATCTACACCATTGGCCCCTACCTGCTGCCCGATCTGGTACGCCAGGTCATCGACCGCACGCCCCAGATGCCGCTGATGCTGCAGGAGAACTTCACCACCAAGCTGCTGGAGCAGCTGCGTCTGGGCGAGATCGATTGCGCCATCCTGGCCGAGCCGTTTCCCGACACCAACCTGGCCATCGCGCCGCTGTACGACGAGCCCTTCATGGCGGCGGTGCCGCACAACCACCCGCTGGCGGCCAAGGGGTTCATCACGGCCGACGAGCTCAAGCGCGAGACCATGCTGCTGCTGGGCACCGGCCACTGCTTTCGCGACCACGTGCTCGAGGTCTGCCCCGAATTCGCGCGCTTCTCCAACGACGCCGAGGGCATTCGCAAGAGTTTCGAGGGCTCGTCGCTGGAGACCATCAAGCACATGGTGGCGGCCGGCATGGGCGTGACGCTGGTGCCGCGCCTGTCGGTGCCGCGTTCCGCGCTGGACGGCGGGCCACCCGCCGGGGCCGACCTGGGCGATTCGGCCTATGTGCGTTACCTGCCTTTTGACGGCGACGCCCCCACGCGTCGTGTGGTGCTGGCCTGGCGGCGCAGCTTCACACGCTACGAAGCCGTGGCCGAGCTGCGCAACGCCGTCTACGCCTGCGAGCTGCCTGGCGTGCAGCGCCTGTCATGAACGCGGTGGCGCCTTCGCCGCAGGCGCCGTCGCGCCTCGCCCTCTGGCTGGACCTGATCCGCTGGAACCGCCCGGCCGGCTGGCTGCTGCTGCTGTGGCCCACGCTGTCGGCGCTGTGGGTGGCTGCGGGCGGCTTCCCTGGCTGGCACCTGCTGGTGGTGTTCACGCTGGGCACCATCCTCATGCGCAGCGCGGGTTGCTGCGTCAACGACGTGGCCGACAAGGACTTCGACCGGCACGTCAAACGCACGGCGCAGCGGCCGGTGACCTCGGGCCGGGTGTCCACGCGGGAAGCCCTGGCGGTGGGCGCGGTGCTCGCGCTCGCGGCCTTTGGCCTGGTGCTCACCACCAACGGCCTGACCATCGCGCTGTCGTTCGCGGCATTGGCCATCACGCTGGCCTACCCGTTCGCCAAGCGGGTGGTGTCCATGCCGCAGGCGGTGTTGGGCGTGGCCTTCAGCTTCGGTATCCCGATGGCGTTTGCGGCGGTGCAGGGCGCGGTGCCCCTGCTGGCCTGGGTGCTGATGCTGGGCAATGCCTTCTGGGTATTGGCCTACGACACCGAATACGCCATGGTCGACCGCGACGACGACCTGAAGATCGGCATGAAGACATCGGCCATCACGCTCGGGCGCGCGGATGTGGCCGCCGTGACGGCGTTCTACCTGCTGTACCTCGCGGTCTGGACCGCGGCGCTGTGGGGCCAGGTGCGGCCGGTGGCCTGGGCGGTGATGGGGGTGTTGGCTCTGGCGCAAGTGGCGTGGCACTTCGCGCTGATCCGCGGCCGCACCCGTGAAGGCTGCTTTGCGGCCTTTCGCGCCAACCACTGGCTGGGTTTCACGGTGTTTGCCGGTGTGGTCCTCGGCGTGACCGCGGTGGCCTGACGCGGCCGGCCGGCGCGGGCTGATTGAACAGGGCGCCAACGTGAACAGGCACATCGCCTACGCAATGGCATCGGCGGCGCTGTTCGGCGCGAGCACACCCATGGCCAAGGTGCTGGTGGGTGACATACCGCCGGTGATGCTGGGCGGCTTGCTGTACCTCGGCAGCGGGCTGGGGCTGGGTCTGTTCCGTCTGGTGCGCGACCGTGGCTGGCGGCCATCCGGTCTGCAGCCGGGCGAGTGGCCCTGGCTGCTGGGGGTCGTGGCCGTGGGCGGCTTGCTGGGGCCGGTGGCGCTGATGGTCGGGCTCAGCCAGGTGGCGGGCGCCACGGCCTCGTTGCTGCTGAACCTGGAGGCGGTGCTCACGGCGCTGCTGGCCTGGGTGGTGTTCGGCGAAAGCGCCGATCGCCGCATCGTGCTCGGCATGGTGGCCATCGTGGCCGGTGGCGTGGTGCTTGCGGTGCCCGACGAGGCTGCCGCAACGGCATCGTGGTCCGGGCTGCTGGCGATTGCGCTGGCCTGCCTGTGCTGGGCCATCGACAACAACCTCACGCGCCGCGTGTCGGCATCGGACGCGGTGTTCATTGCCAGCGTCAAAGGGTTGGTGGCGGGCACGGTGAACGTGTCGATCGCGCTTTGGCTGGGTGCCACCATGCCGGGGCCTTCGCTGTTGGCGGCGGCGTCACTGGTGGGGCTGCTGGGCTATGGCGTGAGCCTGGTGCTGTTCGTGCTGGCGCTGCGCGGCCTGGGCACTGCCCGCGCCGGCGCGTACTTCGCCACAGCGCCGTTCGTGGGGGCGGCGGTGGCAATTGTCTTTGTCGGTGAACCCGTCACGCCCGGCTTCTGGCTCGCCGCGGCGTTCATGGCCTGGGGCGTGTGGCTGCATGTGAGCGAAACCCACGCCCACGCACACACCCACGAAGCGATGGGGCACACGCATCGGCACCGGCACGACCTGCACCACCAGCATGCGCATCGGCCCGGCGTGGATGTGCGGGAGCCGCACACGCATTGGCATGAGCACGAAGCGCTGACGCACAAGCACCCGCACTACCCGGACCTTCACCACCGCCACCGCCACCGCCACCGCCATTGAGGCCGCAGGGGGCGGCTGGGCTCAGCCGCCGAACTCGCGCCCCAGTTCCTCCGCGCGCACTTGCGCGGCCTTCAGCGCCGCTTCGAACGAGGCCTTCATTCCGGCCGCGTCCATGGCGGTGATGGCCGCGTAGGTGGTGCCGCCCTTGGACGTGACGCGTTCGCGCAGCACCTGGGGCGCGTCGCCCGAGCGTTGTGCCAGCGTGGACGCGCCGATGAAGGTGCCGATGGCCAGCTGCAGCGCGGTGTCGGCCGGCAGCCCCATGCGGGTGCCGGCGTCGCGCATGGCTTCGAGAAAGTAGAAGACGTAGGCCGGGCCGGAGCCGGAGATGGCGGTCACGGCGTCGAGGTCGCGCTCGGTGTTCACCCAGACCAGTTCGCCGGTGGTGCGCACCACGGTCTCGATCAGGCCGCGGTCCTGCGCGCTGGCGCCGTCGCGCCCGAACAGGCCGGTCATGCCCAGGCCGACCAGGGCGGGGGTGTTGGGCATGGCGCGCACGATGCGCTGCGTGTTCAGCCACGCCGCCATGCTCTCGCTGGTGATGCCGGCGGCCACGCTCAGGTGCAGCGCCTGGCCCAGGAAGGGGCCGGCGGCCAGGGCGGCGTCCTTGAAGGTCTGCGGCTTGACCGCCCAGACCACCAGGTCCGACGGCTGCAGCCGGGCCTCGGCCGCGGCGAACAGGGCGACGCCAGGAAACTGCTGCGCCAGGCGCGCGCGTTGTTCGTCCCAGGGCTCGACGATCTGCAAGGCACCGGCCGGGTGACCCTGGCGCAGCAGGCCGCCGACGATGGCGCTGGCCATGTTGCCGCCGCCGATGAAGGTGATGAGGGGGTGGGTGGGTGCATTCATCGCGCGATTGTCGCGCGCGGCCAGGGGCACCGAGGAACCGGCTTTGCCGGGCCTCTGGTGCCGCCCCCCGATGGGGGGTGACGCGAAGCGGCGCGGGGGGAGGCCGCTATGCCGCAACCGTCTGACGCACCGCGTGCTCCCAGGCGGCCATTTTTTCGGCCGCGTGCGCCGGCGACAGCGTGGGCTGGAAGCGGCGCTCGGCGCGCCACTGCGCGCTGAGCTCTGCGGTGCCCCGGTACACGCCCACGTGCAGGCCCGCGAGGTAGGCCGCACCCAGCGCGGTGGTTTCCACCACGGCGGGCCGCACCACGGGGATGCCCAGCAGGTCGGCCTGGATCTGCATCAACAGGTCGTTCACGCAGGCACCGCCGTCCACGCGCAACTCGCTCACCGGCACACCGCCAGCGGCCACGGCGTCGCGGCTCATGGCCTGCAGCAGCGCAGCGCTCTGGAACGCGATGCTCTCTAGCGCGGCGCGCGCAATGTGCGCAATGGTGGTGCCGCGCGTGAGGCCGGTGATGGTGCCGCGCACGTCGGGCTGCCAGTAGGGCGCGCCCAGGCCGGTGAAGGCCGGCACCAGCACCACGCCACCGGCGTCGGGCACGCTCTCGGCCAGGGTCTGCACCTCGCTGCTCGACGAGATGGCCTTCAGACCGTCGCGCAGCCACTGCACCACCGCGCCGCCAATGAACACGCTGCCTTCGAGCGCGTACTGCGCCGGCCCTGGCGCTTGCGCGCACGAGGTGGTGATGAGCCCGTTCTGGCTGGTCTGGAAGCGCTCGCCGGTGTGCATCAGCATGAAGCAGCCGGTGCCGTAAGTGTTCTTGGCCATGCCGGCCTTGAAACAGGCCTGGCCGAACAGTGCGCTTTGCTGGTCACCGGCCACGCCGCCGATGGGCAGGGCGGTGCCCAACCAGTCGGCGTCGGCACTGCCGAAGTCGGCGCTGGAGGGCAGGGCCTCGGGCAGCAGGCTGCGCGGGATGCGCAGCAGCGCCAACAGCTCGTCGTCCCAGTCGAGCGTGTTGACGTTGAACAGCATGGTGCGCGCGGCGTTGCTGTGGTCGGTGACGTGGCGCGCGCCGCGCGTGAGTTGCCAGATCAGCCAGCTGTCGACGGTGCCGAATGCGAGCTCGCCGCGCTCGGCCTGGGCGCGCGCGCCCTCGACGTTGTCGAGGATCCATTGCAGCTTGGTGCCCGAGAAGTAGGCATCGATGCGCAGCCCGGTCTTGCGCTGGACCAGGCCCTCGTGGCCTTGCTCGCGCAGTTGTGCGCAGGCGGCCTCGGCGCGGCGGTCTTGCCAGACGATGGCGTTGTAGATGGGTTCGCCGGTGCGCCGGTTCCACACCAGGGTGGTTTCGCGCTGGTTGGTGATGCCGATGGTACTCACGCTGTCGGCGCGCAGACCGGCCTTGCCCAGCACCTCTCGCGCGGTGTCGAGCTGCGTGTGCCAGAGCTCGCGCGGGTCGTGCTCCACCCAGCCCGGGCGCGGGTAGATCTGCGGGAATTCGCGCTGGGCCATGGCCACCACACGGCCGTCTCGGTCGAACACGATGCTGCGGGAGCTGGAGGTGCCCTGGTCGAGGGCGAGCAGGTAGGTCATGGCGTCGGGACTGGAATGGATTCGCGCTCGGCAGCCACCACGCATTCCACGTGGCTTTGCTCGAGCAGTTCGGCAAATGGCGATGGTGGCGGCGCGTCGGTGAACAGCACGTCGAGTTCGTCGAGCCGCGCGAGTTCGACCATGGCCGGTCGATTGAACTTGGACTGGTCGGCCGCCAGCCATACCTGGCGCGATTGCGCCACGATGGCGCGCGCCACCTTCACCTCTCGGTAGTCGAAGTCGCGCAGCGTGCCGTCGGCCTCGATGCCGCTGATGCCGATGAGGCCGATGTCGACCTTGAACTGGTGCATGAAGTCCACCGTGGCCTCACCCACGATGCCCTGGTCGGCCGAGCGCACCTGGCCGCCCGCCACGATGACTTCGCAGTCGGGGTTGGCGCTCATGAGCGAGGCGATGTGCAGGTTGTTGGTGATCACCCGCAGCCCGCGGTGGCGCTGCAGCTCGCGTGCCACGGCCTCGATGGTGGTGCCGATGTTCATGATCAGCGAGCAGCCGTTGGGCACCCGCGCCGCCACCGCGCGCGCGATGCGCAGCTTGGCGTCGGCCTGCAAGGCCTGGCGTTGGCGGTAGGCGATGTTCTGTGTGGTGGAGCCTGGCAATCGAACGCCGCCATGAAAGCGCGCCAGCAGGCCCGCCTCGGCCAGGCGCTGCACGTCGCGGCGCACGGTCTGCAGCGTCACGCCGAAGCGCTCGGCCAGCGCTTCGATGGTCTGGGGGCCGTGGGCGCGGACTTCGTCGAGCAGTTCGGTGTGGCGGGGATTCAGGTTCATGGTCGGGCGGCCGTACGAGCGGATACGAACATATCGGAAAACACTGATGGACTTCTAAGGGTATATACCGAACACAAAAAGAAAAGAAACGAACAAAGATTCGCTCAAACGAAAACGCCGCCGGCGCTACCGCCCGGGCGCGCCCATCACCTCCCTATGCAACTGTTGCTGGATCAGATCACGAAGACGGTCGGACCGTCGGTTCACCTGTACCCCATGACCCTGGCGCCGGTGCCCGGTGCCGTCACCGTACTGCTGGGCGCCACCCAGGCGGGCAAGACCAGTCTGATGCGTGCCATGGCCGGCCTGGACACCGTGAGTTCGGGGCGCGTGCTGGTGGACGGCGTGGACGTCACCCACCGCTCGGTTCGCGAGCGCAACGTGGCCATGGTCTATCAGCAGTTCGTCAACTACCCGTCGATGACGGTGGCGCAAAACATCGGCTCGCCGCTGCGTTTGCGCGGCGAGCCCGACATCGATGCCCGCGTGCGCGCGCTCGCCGAGCGGCTCCACATCGACGCCTTTCTGGACCGTCTGCCGGCCGAGCTGTCGGGCGGGCAGCAGCAACGCGTGGCGCTGGCACGCGCGCTGGCCAAGCAGGCACCGCTGATGTTGCTTGATGAGCCCCTGGTGAACCTGGACTACAAGCTGCGCGAGGAACTGCGCGAGGAACTGGCGGCGCTGTTTGCGGGCGGCGAATCGACCGTGGTGTACGCCACCACCGAGCCGGGCGAGGCCTTGCTGCTGGGCGGGCACACAGCTGTGATGGATGCGGGCGAGTTGCTGCAATACGGCCCGACGGCCGAGGTGTTTCATACCCCGAAGAACCTTCGCGTGGCGCGCGCCTTCAGCGACCCGCCCATGAACCTGATGCCGGCGCGCCGCGCCGGTGGCGGTGGCGTGCGCGTGGCCAACGCGGTGGACTGGTCGCTGGCCCTGCCGAACGAGGCGGGGGACGACCTGGTGCTGGGCATTCGCGCCGGTGGCCTGCGCGAACGTACGCAGGCGGGCGACGTGGCGATTGAGGCGCGGGTCGAGCTGGCCGAGATCGCCGGCTCGGACACCTTTGTGCACGTGCACGCCGAGGTGGGTGATCTGGTCGCCCAGCTGGCGGGGGTGCACAAGTTCGATCTGGGTGCGCGCATCACGCTGCATCTCAACCCCGATCACCTGTTCGTCTTCGATGCCGCCGGCCCGCTGGTGCGCGCGCCGCTGAGCCGACAAGGAGCGCGCTGATGGCCCTGATCGAACTTGACCTGGCGCACGCCTACCGGCCCAACCCGCAGTCGGACGACGACTACGCGTTGCTGCCGCTGCAGATGGTGTTTCGTGATGGCGGTGCCTATGCCTTGCTGGGCCCGTCCGGCTGCGGCAAGACGACCATGCTCAACCTCATCTCGGGTCTGCTTGCGCCGTCGCAGGGCACGGTGCGTTTTGACGGGCGTGACGTGACGCGCCAGACGCCGCAGCAGCGCAACATCGCCCAGGTGTTCCAGTTTCCGGTGATCTACGACACCATGACCGTGGCGCAGAACCTGGCGTTTCCGCTGCGCAACCGCAAGGTGCCCGAGGCCGAGATCCGCCAGCGCGTGGGGCGCATCGCCGAGATGCTGGAGCTCAACGGCCAACTCGACGACCGTGCGGCCGGCCTGAGCGCCGACCAGAAGCAGAAGATCTCGCTCGGCCGCGGCCTGGTGCGGCCCGACGTGTCGGCCGTGCTGTTTGACGAGCCGCTGACCGTGATCGACCCGCACCTGAAGTGGCAGCTGCGGCGCAAGCTCAAGCAGATCCACCATGAGCTCAAGCTCACGCTCATCTACGTGACGCACGACCAGGTGGAGGCGCTGACCTTTGCCGACGAAGTGGTGGTGATGTCGCGTGGCCGCGCGGTGCAAAAAGGGGCGGCCGAAGACCTGTTCGAGCGCCCGGCGCACACCTTCGTGGGCCATTTCATCGGCTCGCCGGGCATGAACTTTCTGCCGGCCACCGCGGTGCGCGGCGGCGTGCTGGTCAACGAGCAGCCGCTGGCGCTGACCGATGGCCGCCAGTTGCCGGACGGGCCGCTGAAGCTGGGCATTCGCCCCGAGTATCTGGGCCTGGGCCAGGCCGGTGACGGGCGCTCGCTGCCAGCGCGTGCGCTGCGGGTGCAGGACATCGGTACCTATGTGCTGCTCACCTGCGACCTGGGTGGGCACACGCTCAAGAGCCGTTTGCCGATCGAAGCCGGCGTTCCCGCGGTGGGCGACACTGTGCTGCTGCGCCTGCTGGACGAGCACACCTGCTTCTACCGAGATGATCAACTGGTGCAAGCATGAGCACGACCCTCAAACCCGTGAACCAGAAGGCCTGGTGGCTGGTGCTGCCGGTGATCCTGTGTGTGGCCTTCTCGGCCGTGCTGCCGCTGATGACGGTGGTGAACTACTCGGTGCAGGACATCATCTCGCCGCAGCGGCGCGTGTTCGTCGGCACTGAATGGTTTGCCATGGTGATGCGCGACACCGAGCTGCACCTGGCGCTGTGGCGGCAGATCCAGTTCTCGCTGGCGGTGCTGTTGGTGGAGATTCCGCTGGGCATCGCGCTGGCGCTGTCCATGCCGGCCAAAGGCTGGCGCTCGTCGGTGGTGTTGGTGATCGTGGCCTTGTCGCTGCTGATTCCCTGGAACGTGGTGGGCACGATCTGGCAGATCTTCGGGCGCAGCGACATTGGCTTGCTGGGCTATGCGCTGGAGCGCATGGGCATCGAGTACAGCTACACCGGCAACCCGAGCCACGCGTGGTGGACGGTGCTGATCATGGACGTGTGGCACTGGACGCCGCTGGTGGCGCTGCTGGCCTATGCCGGTCTGCGCAGCATTCCCGACGCGTACTACCAGGCGGCCAGCATCGATGGCGCGAGCAAGTGGGCGGTGTTCCGCTACATCCAGCTGCCCAAGATGCGGGGCGTGCTGATGATCGCGGTGCTGCTGCGCTTCATGGACAGCTTCATGATTTACACCGAGCCCTTCGTACTCACCGGTGGCGGGCCCGGCAACGCCACCACCTTCCTATCGCAGTACCTCACCACCAAGGCGGTCGGCCAGTTCGACCTCGGTCCAGCGGCGGCCTTCTCCTTGATCTACTTCTTCATCATCCTGTTGTTCTGCTTCGTGCTCTACAACTGGATGCAGAGCCTGGGCACGTCGCAGAAGGAACACGGCCATGAATGAGCGTCGCTTTCGCAAACGCAGCCTGTTCCTCATCGCCTACCTGGTGTTCGCCCTGCTGCCCATCTACTGGATGGTCAACATGAGCTTCAAGACGAACGAGGAGATTCTGTCCTCGTTCACCCTGTGGCCGGCCACGTTCACGTGGGCCAACTACCGCACCATCTTCACCGACGCATCGTGGTACTCGGGCTACATCAACAGCCTGATCTATGTGGGCATCAACACGGTGATCTCGCTCACCGTGGCGCTGCCCGCGGCCTACGCGTTCTCGCGCTACCGCTTTCTGGGCGACAAGCATGTGTTCTTCTGGTTGCTCACCAACCGCATGACGCCACCGGCGGTGTTCCTGCTGCCGTTTTTTCAGCTCTACACGACCATGGGCCTGATGGACACGCACATTGCGGTGGCCATGGCGCACCTGTTGTTCAACGTGCCGCTGGCGGTGTGGATTCTCGAAGGCTTCATGAGCGGCATTCCGCGCGAAATCGACGAGACCGCCTACATCGACGGCTACAGCTTCCCGCGCTTCTTCTTCACGATCTTTCTGCCGCTGATCAAGGCCGGCGTGGGCGTCGCGGCTTTCTTCTGCTTCATGTTCAGCTGGGTGGAGCTGTTGCTGGCGCGCACGCTCACCAGCGTGAACGCCAAGCCCATCGTGGCCACCATGACGCGCACGGTGAGTGCCTCCGGCATGGACTGGGCCACGCTGGCGGCAGCGGGTGTGCTGACCATCGTGCCGGGTGCCATCGTCATCTGGTTCGTGCGCCACTACATCGCCAAAGGCTTCGCCATGGGGAGGGTCTGACATGTTCGACTGGATGGTCTGGACCACGCCGGTGGCGGTCTTCTTCAGCTGCATCCTGCTCATGCTCATTGGCATGACGGTGTGGGAGATCCGCCAGCCCACCACGGAGCGCAAAGGCTTTCTGCCCATGAAGACCACGCGCGGCGACCGCTTGTTCATTGGCCTGCTGGGCGCGGCCTACATCAACCTGGCGTTCGTCGGCGCGGCCGGCTGGATCGCCGAGCGCCTGACGATGGAGCAGGAGCCTTCGGTGTGGGTCAGCTTCGTGGTCTCCATGGTCTGGATGGCCTGGGTGATGCGAAAGGGTTGAGGCAATGGTGCCGAGCTGAACTTGTTTCTGTGCGACCGGCCCGCCGCTTCCCCGGTGCCGCGTCGATGTGTATGCCGGGGGGCGGAAACCAACGAGGAGACGACGACATGAAACTGCGACACACGGCGCTGGCAGCGCTGATCGCGATCGGGGCGGCCGCGCCGGCTTGGGCGGACGAGGCCGCCGCCAAGCGCTGGATCGACAGCGAGTTCCAGCCCTCCACACTGAGCAAGGCCCAGCAGACGGCCGAGCTCAAGTGGTTCATCGACGCCGCGGCCAAGCTCAAGGCCAAGGGCGTGAACGAGATTTCGGTGGTGTCCGAGACCATCACCACCCACGAGTACGAGTCCAAGACGCTGGCCAAGGCCTTCAGCGAAATCACGGGCATCACCGTCAAGCACGACCTGATCCAGGAAGGCGACGTGGTCGAGAAGCTGCAGACCTCGATGCAGTCGGGCAAGTCGATCTACGACGGCTGGATCAGCGACTCCGACCTGATCGGCACCCACTACCGCTACGGCCAGATTCTCAACCTGACCGACTACATGGCGGGCGCTGGCAAGGACTTCACCAACCCGGGCTTGGACCTCAAGGACTTCATCGGCACCAAGTTCACCACCGGGCCGGACGGCAAGCTGTACCAGTTGCCCGACCAGCAGTTCGCCAACCTGTACTGGTTCCGTGCCGACCTGTTCGCGCGCCAGGACCTGAAGGACAAGTTCAAGGCCAAGTACGGCTACGACCTGGGTGTGCCGCTGAACTGGAGCGCCTACGAGGACATCGCCGAGTTCTTTACGAACGACGTGAAGATGATCGATGGCAAGCCCATCTACGGTCACATGGACTACGGCAAGAAAGACCCGTCGCTGGGCTGGCGCTTCACCGATGCCTGGCTGTCCATGGCCGGCACCGCCGACATCGGCAACCCCAATGGCCTGCCCATTGACGAGTGGGGCATCCGCGTGGCCGACGACAAGTGCACGCCGGTGGGTGCGTCGGTGGCGCGCGGCGGTGCGGCCAACTCGCCAGCAGCGGTCTACGCGCTCACCAAGTACGTCGACTGGATGAAGAAGTACGCGCCCAAGGAAGCCACCGGCATGACCTTCGGCGAGGCCGGCCCGGTGCCCGCGCAAGGGCAGATCGCGCAGCAGATCTTCTGGTACACCGCGTTCACCGCCGACATGACCAAGCCCGGCCTGCCGGTGGTCAATGCCGACGGCACGCCCAAGTGGCGCATGGCCCCTGGCCCCAATGGCCCGTACTGGAAGCAGGGCATGCAGAACGGCTACCAGGACGTGGGCTCGTGGACCTTCTTCAAGAACCACGACGCCAACAAGACGGCAGCCGCCTGGCTCTACGCGCAGTTCATCACCGCCAAGACCACCTCGCTCAAGAAGACCATGGTCGGTCTGACGCCCATCCGCGAAAGCGACATCCAGAGCAAGGCCATGACCGACATGGCGCCCAAGCTGGGTGGTCTGGTGGAGTTCTACCGCTCGCCCGCACGCGTGGCCTGGAGCCCGACCGGCACCAACGTGCCCGACTACCCCAAGCTGGCGCAGCTGTGGTGGCAGAACGTGGCGCAGGCAGTCACGGGTGAGAAGTCGCCGCAGCAAGCCATGGACTCGCTGGCTGATCAGATGGACCAGGTGATGGCCCGTCTGGAACGCGCCGGCATGGAGCGCTGCGCGCCCAAGCTCAACCCCAAGAGCGATCCCGGCAAGTGGCTGAGCGACAAGGCCGCGCCGTGGAAGAAGCTGGCCAACGAGAAGCCCAAGGGCGAGACCATCGCCTACGATTCGCTGCTCAACGCCTGGAAGGCCGGCAAGGTCCGCTGATCGCGCCCTTGACCTCCGCCCCCCGGCGCTTCCCCGCGCCGGGGTCAGACCGCCACGCCCATGAACCGAGAACAACACATCGCTTCGCTGACCGACGGCGCCCGCTTCGACATGGTCGTTGTCGGCGGTGGGGCCACCGGGCTGGGCGTGGCGCTTGATGCCAGCCTGCGCGGATTCTCTGTGGCTTTGTTCGAGTCGCACGATTTCGCGGGTGGTACGTCGTCGCGCGCCACCAAGTTGTTGCACGGTGGCGTGCGGTACCTGGCGCAAGGCAACGTGTCGCTGGTGCGCGAGGCATTGGCCGAGCGCACGACCGTCATGGCGATTGCGCCGCACCTGGCGCAGCCCTTGCCTTTCGTGATGCCCAGCCACCAGTGGTGGCAGACCCCGTTTTATGGGGTGGGCCTCAAGATGTACGACCTGCTGGCCGGACGCGCCGGCCTGGGGCGTACCGAATTTCTCAACCGGGCGCAGACGCTGGCTGCCTTGCCGGGGGTCAACCCGCAAGGCTTGCGCGGCGGCGTTCGCTACTGGGACGGTCAGTTTGACGATGCACGGCTGGCCATTGCGTTGGCGCGCAGCGCGCAAGCAGCGGGCGCATGCGTGCTCAACCACGCCGAAGTGACGGCCATTGCGTCCGATGGCGATGGGCACGCTGTGACGGTGCGCGATCGTATCGGCGGCGCCGAGCACCGCGTGCACGCCCGTTGCGTGGTCAATGCCACGGGTGTGTGGGTCGACGCCGTGCGAGAGGCGGCGGGCACGCCCTCGCACATGGTCAGCCCCAGCCAGGGGGTGCATGTGGTGGTCGACCGCGAATTCCTGGGCGGCGACCACGCGCTCCTGGTGCCCAAGACCCGCGATGGCCGTGTGCTGTTTGCCGTACCCTGGCTGGGCAAGCTCATTCTGGGCACCACCGACACCCCGCGACAGGATCTGGCGCGCGAACCGCAGCCGTTTGCCGAAGAGTTGGCCTTCATCCTGGACGAGGCTTCACGTGCGCTCAAGCGCAAGGTCCAACGCACCGACATCCGCAGCGTGTGGGTCGGCCTGCGACCGTTGGTGGCGCCGCCAACCGAAGGCGGCGGCAGCACCCAGTCGCTGTCGCGCGAGCACACGGTGGTGGTGGATCCCAATGGGCTGGTCACCGTGACCGGTGGCAAATGGACCACCTACCGCGCCATGGCCGAGGACGTGCTTCAACAGTGTTTTGACGCTGGGCGATTGCCGGTGCGGGCGGCGGGGCACAGCGAAAAGCATCGCCTGGCGGGTGCCCCTGTGCAGGCGTCGGTGCCGATACATGCTTCGCCCGGGTGGCATTTGTATGGTGCGGATGCTGACGCGGTGCGTGCGTTGCCAGGCGCCGACGATCACCTCGGCATGGGTTTGCAGGCCGCGATGGTGCGGTTTGCAGTCAAAAGTGAGTTTGCACTCACTGTCGAAGACGTGCTCGCCCGCCGATGGCGCGCACTGTTTCTGGATGCAAAGGAAGCCGCGCGGATGGCGCCAGGCGTCGCGGAAATCCTGCGCCAGGAGGGCGTATCCGACCCGCGTGCCGACGAATTTCAGGCGTTGGCGGCGCGTTACGCGGCCCCCGCTGTTTGACGCGCCTTTCAGCTCGTGCCATAATCCGCGGCTTCGCCCCTCACGGGGTGGAGTTTCTGGCGTGCAGCAATGTGCGCCGTCTGCCCACCGAAGGGTGGCATCCGCCGCGGCAGCAGCCGCTTGCAGCAGGTGTCTTCCGACGACGGGCCCAAGACTGATCGCTGTCGGCCGCGGTGGCCTTCAGGATTCAAGTTGGGACTTAAATCAAATGATTCAAACGCAATCTCGACTCGATGTTGCTGACAACACGGGTGCCAAGTCCGTGATGTGCATCAAGGTGCTGGGTGGTTCCAAGCGCCGCTACGCCAGCGTGGGTGATGTCATCAAGGTCAGCATCAAGGAAGCAGCACCGCGCGGCCGCGTCAAAAAAGGCGAGGTCTACAACGCCGTGGTGGTGCGTACCGCCAAGGGCATCCGTCGCCAGGATGGCGCATTGATCAAATTCGACGGCAACGCCGCGGTGTTGCTCAACGCCAAGCTGGAGCCCATCGGCACCCGCATCTTCGGCCCGGTCACGCGCGAACTGCGTACCGAGAAGTTCATGAAGATCGTGTCGCTGGCCCCTGAGGTCCTCTGAGGAAGCAACATGAACAAGATCCGTACCGGTGACGAAGTCATCGTGATCGCCGGCCGCGATAAGGGCAAACGCGGCAAGGTGCTCTCCCGTGCCGACGAGCAGCATGTGGTCGTCGAAGGTGTGAACACCGTCAAGAAGCACGCCAAGCCGAACCCCATGAAGGGTGTGACCGGCGGCATCGTCGAGAAGACCATGCCCATCGACCAGTCCAACGTGGCGATCTTCAACCCGACGTCCGGCAAGGCCGATCGCGTGGGCGTGAAGGCCGTTGATGGCAAGAACGTGCGCGTCTACAAGTCCAGCGGCGAAGAAATCAAGGTGGCATGACCATGGCACGACTGCAACAACACTACCGCGAGAAGGTGGTCCCCGAGTTGACCGCCAAGTTCAACTACAAGTCGACGATGGAGGTGCCGCGCATCACCAAGATCACGCTCAACATGGGCGTGAGCGAGGCCGTCGCCGACAAGAAGGTGATGGACAACGCTGTGGGCGACCTGACCAAGATTGCTGGTCAGAAGCCCGTCGTGACCAAGGCCCGCAAGGCCATCGCCGGCTTCAAGATCCGTGAGCAACAGGCCATCGGCTGCATGGTGACCCTGCGTGGCGCCCGCATGTACGAATTCCTGGACCGCTTTGTCACCGTGGCGCTGCCGCGTGTGCGCGACTTCCGTGGTATCTCGGGTCGTTCGTTCGACGGCCGCGGCAACTACAACGTTGGCGTCAAGGAACAGATCATCTTCCCCGAGATCGAGTACGACAAGGTTGATGCCCTGCGCGGTTTGAACATCAGCATCACGACGACCGCCAAGACCGACGATGAGTGCAAGGCTCTGTTGGCGGGTTTCCGTTTCCCCTTCAAGAACTGAGGTATCGCGTGGCAAAACAAGCACTGCTCCAACGTGAACTCAAGCGCGAGAAGCTCGCAGCCAAGTTCTCCAAGAAATACAACGAACTGAAGGCCACCGCCAACGACGCCAAGAAGAGCGACGAAGAGCGCGATGCCGCCCGCCTGGCGCTGCAGAAGCTGCCGCGCAACGCGAACCCGACCCGTCAGCGCAATCGCTGCGAAATCACGGGCCGTCCGCGTGGCACCTTCAACCACTTCGGTCTGGGTCGCGCCAAGGTGCGCGAGATGGCGTTTGCCGGTGAAATTCCCGGCATCACCAAAGCCAGCTGGTAAGCCTCAGGAGATCCCCACATGAGCATGAGTGATCCCATCGCCGACATGTTGACCCGCATCCGCAACGCGCAGATGGTCGAGAAGGCCACCGTGTCGATGCCGGCATCGAAAGTCAAAGCGGCGATTGCCCAGGTCCTGAAGGACGAGGGCTATATCGACGGCTTCAAAGTCACCAATGACGGTGGCAAGAGCGAACTCGAAATTGCCCTGAAGTATTACGCCGGTCGCCCGGTGATCGAGCGCATCGAGCGCGTCAGCCGCCCTGGCCTGCGCGTCTACCGCGGGCGCAACGCCATTCCCCAGGTCCAGAATGGTCTGGGCGTGGCCATCGTGACCACGCCGCGTGGCGTGATGACCGATCGCAAGGCCCGCGCTTCTGGAGTCGGCGGCGAAGTCCTGTGCTACGTCGCCTGATGCGGGCATCAAGGAGAAATTGAATGTCACGTATTGGAAAACTGCCGGTGACCGTCCCCGCTGGGGTTGAGGTGGCCGTCAAGGATGGGTTGATCAACGTCAAGGGCGCCAATGGCGCATTGACGCTGGCGCTCAACTCCCTGGTCAAGATCGACATCGACGGCGGCAAGATCAACTTTGCCCCCGTGGATGAGTCGCGCGACGCCAACGCCATGTCCGGCACCATGCGCCAGCTGGTGAACAACATGGTGACCGGCGTGAGCAAGGGCTTCGAAAAGAAGTTGAACCTGGTCGGTGTGGGTTTCAAGGCCCAGGCCCAGGGCGCCAAGCTCAACCTCACGGTGGGCTACTCGCATCCCGTGATCATGGACATGCCAGCCGGCATCAAGGTGGAAACGCCTGCGCCGACCGAAATCATCATCAAGGGTGCGGATCGCCAGCGCGTGGGTCAGATCGCCTCCGAGGTGCGTGCCGTGCGTCCGCCCGAGCCCTACAAGGGCAAGGGCATCCGTTATGCGGATGAGAAGGTCGTGATCAAGGAAACCAAGAAGAAATAAGGAGTCCGATCATGTTGACCAAGAAAGAACAACGCCTGCGCCGCGCGCGTCAGACCCGCATCCGCATCGCCCAACAGGCGGCGGTGCGCCTGACCGTGAATCGCACCAACTTGCACATCTACGCCAGCGTCATTTCCGCCGATGGCGGCCGTGTGTTGGCAACCGCATCCACTGCCGAAAAAGAAGTGCGCACCCAGCTGGGCGCTTCGGGCAAGGGTGGCAACGTGGCTGCTGCTGCATTGATCGGCAAGCGTATTGCCGAAAAGGCAAAAGCTGCCGGTATCGAGAAAGTCGCGTTCGACCGCGCTGGCTTCGCTTACCACGGTCGCGTCAAGGCCCTGGCCGACGCAGCCCGCGAAGCCGGCCTGCAGTTCTGATGACACGGGATACACGACATGGCTAAGTTTCAGGCAAACATCAAGAACGAAGCGAACGACGACGGTCTGCGCGAAAAGATGATCGCGATCAACCGCGTGACCAAAGTGGTCAAGGGCGGTCGCATCCTCGGTTTCGCTGCGCTGACGGTGGTCGGCGATGGCGATGGCCGCGTGGGCATGGGCAAAGGCAAGGCGCGTGAAGTGCCGGTCGCCGTGCAGAAGGCCATGGAGCAGGCTCGCCGCAACATGATCAAGGTCTCGCTCAAGGACGGATCGCTGCACCATGCGGTGCACGGCGAGCACGGCGCATCGAACGTCATGATGCTGCCGGCAGTCAAGGGTACCGGCATCATCGCTGGCGGCCCGATGCGCGCCGTCTTCGAAGTGCTGGGTGTGACCGACGTCGTGGCCAAGAGCCATGGCTCGAGCAACCCATACAACCTGGTGCGCGCCACGCTGGACGCACTCGAGAAGTCCACCACCCCGGCTGAAGTTGCTGCGAAGCGCGGCAAATCGGTCGAGGAAATCCTGGGCTGAAAGGATTCATCGTGAGCCAATCGAACACCGTCAAGGTTCAGCTCGTGCGCAGCCCGATCGGCTGCAAGGAAAGCCACCGTGCCACCGTGCGCGGCCTGGGTCTGCGCAAGCTCAACAGCGTCAGCGAACTGCAGGACAGCCCTGCCGTGCGCGGCATGATCAACAAGATCAGCTATCTGGTCAAAGTGCTCTGATCGGAGTCGACGACATGGAACTCAACAACATCAAGCCGGGCGAGGGTGCCAAGCACGCCAAGCGCCGTGTCGGCCGTGGTATCGGCTCGGGCCTGGGCAAGACCGCAGGTCGTGGCCACAAAGGTCAAAAGTCGCGCGCCGGTGGCTATCACAAGGTGGGCTTCGAAGGCGGTCAGATGCCGCTGCAGCGTCGCCTGCCCAAGCGTGGATTCAAATCGACCACGCTGGCTTTCAACGCCGAAGTCACCTTGGCCGATATCAATGGCCTGGACGCTGCCGAGATCGATGTGCTGCTGCTCAAGCAGGTTGGTCTGGTGCCCCAGCTCGCCAAGCGCGTGAAGGTCATCAAGTCTGGTGAGATCACGCGCGCCGTGACGCTCAAGGATGTTGTGCCCACCGCTGGCGCCAAGGCTGCCATTGAAGCGGCCGGTGGCCAAGTGGCCGCAGCCTGATCCCGCACGATCGGAAGGAACCCGTGGCAACCGCTTCCCCATCTCTGGCAAAGACCGGCAAGTTCGGCGACCTGCGTCGCCGGCTGGTTTTCCTGTTGCTGGCGCTGGTGGTCTATCGCATCGGTGCGCACATTCCCGTCCCTGGCATCAACCCGGAGCAGCTTCAACAACTGTTCCAGGGACAGCAGGGCGGCATCCTGAGCCTGTTCAACATGTTCTCGGGTGGTGCGCTGTCGCGGTTCACCGTGTTTGCGCTGGGCATCATGCCGTACATCTCGGCCTCCATCATCATGCAGCTCATGACGTACGTGATTCCCACGTTCGAGCAGTTGAAGAAGGAGGGCGAGGCCGGACGTCGCAAGATCACCCAGTACACCCGCTACGGCACATTGGCGCTGGCCATCTTTCAAGCGATGGGTATTGCTCTGGCGCTTGAGGGCCAGCAGGGTCTGGTGATTGACCCCGGTATGGGCTTTCGTCTGACGGCCGTGGTCAGCCTTGTGGCGGGAACGATGTTTCTGATGTGGCTGGGTGAGCAGATTACCGAGCGCGGCCTGGGCAATGGCATCTCTCTGCTGATCTTTGCCGGCATTGCTGCGGGTCTGCCCAACGCGGTTGGTGGATTGCTTGAACTGGTCCGCACCAGGGCCATGAACATTCTGGTGGCGCTCTTCATCATCGCGCTGGTGGTCCTGGTGACCTACTTCGTGGTGTTTGTGGAACGCGGACAGCGCAAGATTCTGGTGAACTACGCACGCCGTCAGGTGGGCAACAAGGTGTACGGCGGCCAATCGTCGCACCTGCCGCTCAAGCTGAACATGGCTGGCGTGATTCCGCCAATCTTCGCCTCGTCAATCATCCTGCTGCCCACCACGGTGGTCAGCTGGGTGAGCACAGGGGACTCGACCCGCTGGCTGCGCGACATTGCGTCTGCGCTGTCTCCGGGCCAGCCGATCTATGTGGCCTTGTACGCTGCCGCGATCATCTTCTTCTGCTTCTTCTACACGGCCTTGGTGTTCAACAGCCGCGAAACCGCAGACAACCTGAAGAAGAGTGGCGCATTCATTCCGGGCATTCGTCCGGGCGACCAGACGGCGCGGCACATCGACAAGATCCTGCTTCGACTGACGATGGCCGGTGCGATCTACATCACCGCCGTCTGCCTGTTGCCCGAATTTTTGATTCTTGAGTACAACGTGCCGTTCTATTTTGGCGGCACCTCGCTTCTCATCATTGTGGTGGTGACCATGGACTTCATGGCCCAGGTTCAGAACTACATGATGTCGCAGCAGTACGAGTCACTGCTGAAAAAGGCGAATTTCAAGACTTCGCTTGGTGGTTGAGCGATGGCCAAGGATGACGTGATCGAGATGCAGGGTGAGGTGGTTGAAAACCTCCCCAATGCGACCTTCAGGGTCAAACTCGAAAATGGTCACGTTGTGCTTGGTCACATCTCGGGAAAGATGCGCATGCATTACATCCGCATCCTGCCTGGTGACAAGGTGAAAGTTGAACTGACGCCTTATGACCTGACCCGGGCCCGCATCGTGTTCCGCGCCAAGTGAAGCGCATGATCTGAACGTTTACTGGATTTCTAGGAGAAGACAAATGAGAGTTTCGGCTTCGGTCAAGAAGATGTGCCGCAACTGCAAGATCATCAAGCGCAACGGTATCGTGCGCGTGATCTGCACCGATCCCCGCCACAAGCAGCGTCAAGGCTGATCGTTTCGTAAGAGGATTTCACATGGCCCGTATTGCAGGCATCAACATTCCGCCGCACAAGCACGCCGAGATCGGTCTGACGGCAATCTTCGGTATCGGCCGCACCCGTGCGCGCCAGATCTGCGAGGCTTGCGGCATCGCATACAGCAAGAAGATCAAGGATCTGAGCGACGCCGAGCTCGAAAAAGTCCGCGACCAGGTCAACACCTTCACCATCGAAGGCGACCTGCGTCGTGAAACCACGATGAACATCAAGCGTTTGATGGACATCGGCTGCTACCGCGGCTTCCGCCATCGCCGTGGCCTGCCCGTGCGCGGTCAACGCACCAAGACCAACGCACGCACGCGCAAGGGCCCCCGCAAGGCTGCCCAGTCGCTGAAGAAGTAATCGGTTCGAAGGAAAACCATGGCCAAGTCCCCGTCCAGCAGCGCCGCAGCCCGCGTTCGCAAGAAAGTCCGCAAGAACATTGCGGACGGCATTGCGCACGTGCACGCGTCGTTCAACAATACCATCATCACCATCACCGATCGTCAGGGCAATGCACTGTCCTGGGCTTCGTCGGGTGGCCAGGGCTTCAAGGGTTCGCGCAAGTCGACCCCGTTTGCTGCCCAGGTGGCCTCCGAAGTGGCGGGCCGTGCCGCCATGGAGCAAGGCATCAAGAACCTGGACGTCGAGATCAAGGGCCCTGGTCCTGGCCGCGAATCGTCGGTTCGTGCGCTGGGAGCGTTGGGCATCCGTATCACGTCCATCTCTGACGTGACGCCCGTGCCGCACAACGGCTGCCGCCCGCAGAAGCGCCGCCGCATCTGAGTGTCAACCGGCTTCTGCCGCAATCGCGGTATAATGGCCGGTTTTTCGAGAGCCACCGTGGTTACGCTGCGGTGGCATTTTTGCTAAGCCCACTGCCCCCACCATCGTGGAAGGCTCCCGCAATCACAGGCTCCTGTGGGTTGCGGCAGAAATCACAAGGAAACCAACGTGGCACGTTACCTCGGCCCGAAGGCCAAACTCTCCCGTCGCGAGGCCAGCGACCTGCTGCTCAAGAGCGCACGCCGCTCGATCAGCGACAAAGCCAAGTTTGACTCCAAGCCGGGTCAGCACGGCCGCACCTCTGGCCAGCGCACTTCCGACTTCGGTATCCAGCTGCGCGAAAAGCAGAAGGTCAAGCGCACCTATGGCGTTCTTGAGCGCCAGTTCCGCCGCTACTTTGCCGAAGCGGATCGCCGACGTGGCAACACCGGCGCCAACCTGCTGTTCCTCTTGGAATCGCGCCTGGACAACGTGGTGTTCCGCATGGGCTTTGCCTCGACCCGCGCCGAAGCCCGTCAGATCGTGTCCCACAAGGCCATCACTGTGAATGGCCAACCGGTCAACATTCCTTCGTTCCTGGTCAAGGCTGGTGACGTCGTGGCTGTTCGCGAGAAGTCCAAGAAGCAGGCCCGCGTGATCGAAGCCCTCGAGCTGGCCAAGCAGATCGGCTTCCCCGGCTGGGTTGATGTGTCGGTCGACAAAGTCGAAGGCGTCTTCAAGAAGACCCCTGACCGCGACGAATTCGCCTCGGACATCAACGAGTCGCTGATCGTCGAACTGTATTCGCGTTAATCCCCGTCCCCGGTGATGCCAGGCGTTCGCCTGCGCGCCGGGTCATTCCATGCTCCGTCTGCCTTATCGGTGTAACGAGCCGAGGGAACTGAAGGAAGTCTGAATGCTCAACAACCTGCTCAAGCCCAAGTCCATCAACGTCGAGCAACTCTCGACCAATCGCGCCAAGGTCACTCTCGAACCTTTCGAGCGCGGCTACGGGCACACCCTCGGCAACGCGCTGCGTCGCGTGCTGCTGTCGTCCATGGTGGGACATGCGCCCACCGAAGTGACCATCGCCGGCGTGGTGCACGAGTACTCCTCCATCGACGGCGTGCAGGAAGACGTGGTCAACCTGCTGCTGAACCTCAAGGGTGTGGTGTTCAAGCTCCACAACCGCGACGAAGTCACGCTGAGCCTGCGCAAGGATGGTGAAGGCGTGGTGACCGCTGCCGACATCCAGACGCCGCACGACGTCGAGATCGTCAATCCGGAGCACGTTATCGCCACGCTGTCGGCCGGTGCCAAGCTCGACATGCAGATCAAGGTCGAGAAAGGCCGCGGCTACGTGCCTGGTACGCTGCGTCGCGGTGACGACGCTGCGCGCTCGATCGGTCGCATCGTGCTGGACGCATCGTTCTCTCCGGTCAAGCGCGTGAGCTACACGGTCGAAAGCGCCCGCGTGGAACAGCGCACCGACCTGGACAAGCTCGTGCTCGAGATCGAGACCAATGGTTCGATCGGCCCGGAAGAAGCCGTTCGTGCATCGGCCAAGATCCTGGTCGAACAACTGGCGGTGTTTGCTCAGCTCGAAGGTGCCGAACTGTTCAGCGAAGCCCCGCAGCAGCGCAGCTCGCAACAGTTCGATCCGATCCTGCTGCGCCCTGTGGATGAGCTCGAACTCACCGTGCGTTCGGCGAACTGCCTCAAGGCCGAGAACATCTATTACATCGGTGACCTGATTCAGCGCACCGAGAACGAGCTGCTGAAGACCCCGAACCTGGGTCGCAAGTCGCTCAACGAAATCAAGGAAGTGCTGGCTTCGCGTGGTCTCACGCTGGGCATGAAGCTCGAGAACTGGCCGCCCGCTGGTCTCGATAAGCACTGATCGTTTTTCCCCCTGAGCCTTCGGGCCAGACCCTGACGAACTGCCGGTACCTGATACGGCCGGCGGCAAAAGACTGAAAGGAATCACCATGCGTCACGGACACGGACTTCGCAAACTCAACCGCACCAGCGAGCACCGCCAGGCGATGCTGCGCAACATGATGAACTCGCTGCTCACGCACGAAGTCATCAAGACCACGCTGCCCAAGGCCAAAGAATTGCGCCGCGTGGTTGAACCCATGATCACGCTGGCCAAGGTGCCGACCGTGGCCAATCGCCGTCTGGCTTTCGATCGCCTGCGCGATCGCGACGTTGTGGTCAAGCTGTTCAACGAACTGGGCCCGCGTTTCAAGGCCCGTCCGGGCGGCTACACCCGCATCCTGAAAATGGGCTTCCGCGTGGGCGACAACGCGCCGATGGCATTGGTGGAGCTGGTTGATCGTGCAGAGCCTGCTGCTGAAGCCGGCGAAGCCGACAAAGCGTGATATAATTTTCGGCTTGACGCGGAGTGGAGCAGCCTGGTAGCTCGTTGGGCTCATAACCCAAAGGTCGCAAGTTCAAATCTTGCCTCCGCAACCAATCAAATCAAGCGCAAGCTTGTCATCAAGGCCCTCGGAATCGAGGGCCTTTTTGTTTGTGGATGCCGATGCCTCCTCGATGAAGTCGACGGTGGCAAGTGTGCCGCCTTCAGCGAATACCGGCGCGCAGAAAGCTTTGAACGAACTGCCGCTGGAACAGCAGGAACGCGATCAACAAAGGGGCCGCGGCAATCAGTGTCGCGGCATTGATGATGGCCCAGTCGATGCCTTGATCTGTGCCGGCAAACACCGCCAACCCGACAGTCAGTGGCCGCGTTTGCGGGGAGTTGGACACGATCAAGGGCCAGAGGAAGTTGTTCCAGTGGTAGCTGACTGAGACCAGCGCATAGGCCAGGTACACGGGACGCGCCAAGGGCACATACACCCGCCACAGCACACCCAGAGACCCACAGCCTTCGATGCGCGCCGCATCTTCCAGCTCGGTAGGGATGGTCATGAAGGTCTGCCGCAGCAAGAAGATGCCGAAGGCCGACGCCATGTAGGGCA
Organism: Hydrogenophaga sp.; assembly: GCF_019635465.1. GTDB lineage: Bacteria > Pseudomonadota > Gammaproteobacteria > Burkholderiales > Burkholderiaceae_C > Hydrogenophaga. Next base: position 97,365 of record NZ_JAHBZK010000005.1, on the reverse strand, counting down.
GTGCCATGGCGGCCACGCTGTCGCTCATGCCCAGGGCGTGCACGGTGCGGTAGTTTTCAACGATGACCACATCGGGCATGACCATCAGCTGGATCAGCACCAGCGCGAACACCACCGACCGGCCGGCAAAGGCGAAACGAGCGAAGGCGTAGGCGGCCAGCGTGCACAGCAACAACTGCCCCACCAGGATGCTGCTGACCAACCAGAAGGTGTTGAGAAAGTAGCGGGCAAATGGGGCCGCCTCCCAGGCCGTGCGGAAGTTGGCCAGCGTGAGGGGAGCGGCGAGATCGAAGCGGGTGGCGTATTCGCCGGGATGGAACGCGCTCCAGAAGGCATACAGAAGCGGGAGCACCCACAGCAGGCCCAAGGTCCAGGCGGCCACCGTGTGGAGCGAAAGATCAAACCGTGTGCGATGCATGTGCGGCCCTGGCGCTCGTGCTCTATTGGTAGTGCGTCCGGCGCTCCAGCAAGGCGAACTGGGCGAAGGCGATGAATGCCAGCAGGGCCAGCAGCACCATGGTCAGCGCAGCGGCGTAGCCGGAATCCCAGAACTTGAAGCCGGTCTCGTAGATGTAGTACAGCAGGATGCTGCTGGCGTTGTCTGGCCCGCCACGTGTCATGACCACGATGTGGTCCACCAGGCGAAAGGCGTTGATGACGGCGTTGACCAGCACGAACAGCGTGGTCGGCATCAACAGCGGAAAGGTGACACGGCGAAAGAACTGCCAGCGGCTCGCGCCTTCCAGTGCGGCCGCTTCGCGCAGATCGGGTGACATCTGCTGCAACGCCGCCAGGTAGAAGATCATGTAGAAGCCCGATTCCTTCCACACCGATACCACCATCAGGCAACCCAGCACGGTTTCGCGCGAGCCCAGCCAGTTGTGGGGTGCACCACCAAACCAGCTGCGCACCTGGTCGAGCAAGCCGTAGTCGGGCGTGTAGAAGAACAGCCAGATGTTGGCCACCGCGATCATGGGCAGCACGGTGGGTGTGAAGAAGGCCAGGCGCAACGCACCCCGGCCGGGCAACCGGTCGTTGACCCACAGTGCCATGCCCATGGCCAGCGCGATCGACGGCAGGATGGTGCCCGCCGCGTACCAGAGGTTGTTGACCAGCGACGCCCAGAACACCGGGTCGTTGGCCATGTCCTGGTAGTGCGCGACGCCGATGAAGCGCGCGGGCCGTTCTCCCTTGGGCGTGCTGAAGAAGCTGTGCCACAGCGCCGCCACCGCCGGGTAGTGCGTGAACAAGACCAGCAACACGGCTGCGGGCAGCAGCAGCAGCCAGCCCTGCAGGGCTTGAACCGAGGCGGCGGAGCGGCGCATAGGCTCAGCGGTAGCTGCGCAGAATGCGCTCGGCTTCGCGTTGCGCGTCCTTGAGCGCCTGCTCCGGCGTCTTGGCGCCGGTCAATGCGGCTTGCAGGCCATCGTTGAGCGCCTTGGTGACGCGCTGGTTCTCGTGCGTGGACAGCTCGGCCACCGCGTGCTTGAGCTGGTCGCGCGCCACGAGCGGTGCCGGGAACTCGGCCACATAGCGCTTCATCTCGGGCGTATCCCAGGCGGCCGGGCTCACCGCCACGTAGCCAGTGCCGATGGACCACTCGGCCGCCTTCTTCGGTGAGCTCATCCACTTGACGAATTTCAGCGCAGCCGCCTGCTGCTCGGGCGTGTTCTTCCTGAACAGGTAGAAGTTGCCGCCGCCGGTGGGCGAGCCCGGCTGCTTGCCGGCCGGGAGCATGGCCACGCCGAAGTCGAACTTGGCGTTGTTGCGGATGTTGGTCAGGTTGCCGGTGGTGGTCCAGATGATGGCCGCCTTGCGCTCGAAGAAGTCCTTGGGCGTGGTGCCCCATTCAACGATGCCAGGCGGATGGATCTGGTGCTTGCGCGACAGGTCGACCCAATACTGCAACGCCGCCACCGACGCAGGTTTGTCGAAGAAGGTCTGCGTGCCTTCGGCGTTCATCAACGCCACGTCGTTTTGCGTGGTGAAGGTCTGGAACAGCCAGTACGGAAAGCCCGACGACGGTACCTGCACGCCCCAGGTGGTGACGTTGCCACTCGCGTCACGGCGGGTCAGCTTCTTGCCCATGCTCACCAGCTCGTCCCAGTTGCGCGGCGGCTGGGTCGGGTCGAGGCCGGCTTCCTTGAAGAGCTCCTTGTTCCAGTACATCACCACGGTGGAGCGCTGGAACGGAATGCCCCAGGTCTTGCCGCCCGTCTGGCTGTTGGCCATGAAGCCAGGATAGAAGCTGTCGAACCAGGCCTTGTCGGCACCGGGCAGGCCGTCAAAGGGCACCACCGCCTGTTCGTCGATCAGGGTGTACATGTCGGTGGAAAGCAGCACAGCCACGTTGGGGGCGTCGCCGGCCTTCACGGCGGTCAACACCTTGGCAATCGTGTCCTGGTAGCTGCCGGCATAGACCGGCTTGATCTTGATGTCCGGGTTCTCTTTCTCGAACTCGGCGGCCATTCCGTCGATGAGCTTGGTCACCGGGCCGCCGACGGCCACCGGGTAGTAGAAGCTCAGGTCGACCGCCGCCGCGGGCAGTGCCGTGAGGGCGGCGGCCAGGCCCAGGCCGGCCGAGAGTCGGCTCATCACCGTAAAAGGGTGCTTCATGCGAGTTGCTCCAGGGTTGGGGAGTGAACGGAAGGGGGGGAGGGGACAAGCGAGGCGTCGGTGATCAGGCGACGTCCGCTTTCGGGATCGAAGTGGTGTTGGTGGCTGGCAGGCCAGTGCAGGTCGATGGCGTCGCCCGTGGCACAGGCGCTGCGCCCGGGCTGGCGCACGACGACGCGCGTGCTGGCGTCCGCCGTCGCGGCACACACCAGCATGGATTCGGCGCCGAGGTACTCGACGCTTTGCACGTGAACCTGCAATCGCGCGGACAGGTCATCGTCATGGCCGCACACACCGATGTGTTCGGGTCGCACGCCCACAGTGCTGGGTGCGCCCGCGTGGTTGGCCAGCAGCGCGGACGGCATCAGGTTCATGGCGGGTGCGCCGATGAAGGCCGCGGCAAAGGTGCTGGCGGGTTGCTCGTAGAGCTCGGCCGGCGTGCCCTGTTGTTCGACCCTGCCGTTGCGCATCAGCACCACGTGGTCAGCCATGGTCATGGCCTCGGTCTGGTCGTGGGTGACGTAGACCATCGTGATGCCCAGGCGGCGCTGCAGCGCGCGGATCTCGGTGCGCATCTGCTGGCGCAGCTGTGCGTCCAGGTTGGACAGTGGCTCGTCCATCAGGCACACCGGTGCGCGCGACACGATGGCCCGCCCGAGCGCAATGCGCTGCCGTTGCCCGCCCGAGAGTTGCGCAGGCTTGCGATCGAGCAGCCCGCTCAGACCCAGCAGCTCGGCCGCCTGCGCCAGCCGCGCCTCGCGCTCGGCGCGCGGCACGCGGCGCACCGCCAGACCAAAAACGATGTTCTCCGCGACGCTCAGGTGCGGAAACAGCGCGTAGCTCTGAAACACCATGGCCACCCCGCGCCGCGCCGGTGGCAGGTCGGTCACGTCCTGGCCGCCAATGTCGATGCGGCCGCTGTCGCAGGCCTCCAGCCCGGCAATCAGCCGCAGTGTGGTCGACTTGCCGCAGCCGGATGGCCCGAGCAGGGCGACGAAGCTCCCGGGCGCCACGCTCAGCGAGACGTCGTCCACCGCAGGGGCATTGCCCCACTGCTTGCGCACCTTCGTGAGGGTGATGCTGCTCATGCGAGTGCTGCCTCGTCGGTGGGGGCCGCCACATGCAGCGTGTTGCCGGCCGCGGCCAGCACCGGTGCAAACGCAGTGGGCGGCGCAGCGTCCAAGAACAGGTGCGCCACGTCACCCAACTGGCCGCCACGCGCCAGGGCCGAGCGGCCAAACTTGGTGACGTCGGCCACCAGCAGCGAGCTGCGGCAATGCGCCAGCATGGCCTGGCGCGCCATCACCTCGTCGGCGTCAAAGTCGAGCAGCGTGCCGTCGTCGTCGATGCCGGCCACGCCGAACACGGCGAAGTCGGTCTTGAACGACGAGAAGCATTGCGCGGCCGGCAAGCCAACCACATCGAGCTCGTCCGGGCGCAGCGTGCCACCGGCCAAGGTGATCTCGATGCCCGGGCAGCCCACCAGCACGTTGGCTGCATTCAGGCTGTTGGTCACCACCCGCAAATGGGCGTGTGTACGCAGCGCCATGGCCACCTGCTGCGGCGTGGTGCCGATGCCGATGGACATCGTGCTGCCGTTGGGAATGAAGGCCGCCACCGCCTGGGCAATGCGCCGCTTGCCCTCAAGCTGTTGCACCTGTCGACGCTGATACGGCAGGTTGTCGGTGGCCGCAGGCAGTCCCACGCCACCGTGGCGCCGCCGCAGCAGGCCTCTGTCACACAACTGGTTGACGCCGCGGCGTATGGTTTGCGGCGTCACGTCAAAACGGCGCGCCAGCTCGTCAATGCCCAGAAAGCCCTGGGCGGCGACGAGGTCCAGGATGTCGCGTTCACGTGAACTGAGCGGTGGCGTTGGCATGCGGCATTCGAACGATCGGTGGGTTCGTTCGAAAATCTAGGCCGCCGCTGTGACCCCTTTGTGACGCCAGGGGTGCGCCGCCAATCCGCTACCGGATGGGCGCCTTCACCAAAACTCTCCGTCAATTCCTAGGGTAATTCCCAGGATTCCCATGCATGAAAGTACGGATCGCACCCGAATGCGTACCGATTGGGTGCGGCGGCGTCGCCAGAATCCGTGCCCACGGTCCCGACGGCCGCTGTCCGATTCCGCTCAAACGACATGGAGACAAACGTGAAACCTCGCCTCTTATCCGTTCTCGCGGCGGCCGTGCTGGCCGCCGGTGCCGCACACGCGCAGACCGAGCTGGTCATTGCCACCGTGAACAACGGGCACATGATCGAGATGCAGAAACTCGGCAAGCATTTCGAGGCCGCCAACCCGGGCGTGAGGCTCAAGTGGGTGACGCTGGAAGAGGGTGTGCTGCGCCAGCGCGTGACCACCGACATCGCCACCAAGGGCGGCCAGTTCGACATCATGACCATCGGCCTGTACGAGGCGCCGATCTGGTCCAAGAAGGGCTGGCTCAAGCCCATTGCCACCGACGCGGCGTACGACGTCGACGACCTGCTGCCCGCCATCCGCAGCGGCCTGTCGCACGAAGGCAAGCTCTACGCCGCGCCGTTCTATGGCGAGAGCTCCATGCTGATGTACCGCAAGGACCTGGCCGACAAGGCCGGTGTGAGCTTCGCCGAGCGCCCGACCTGGTCGCAGGTGAAGGACTTCGCCGCCAAGGCGCACGACCCCAAGGCCGGGGTCTACGGCATCTGCCTGCGTGGCAAGCCGGGCTGGGGCGACAACATGGCGCTGTTGACCACCATGGTCAACACCTACGGTGGCCAGTGGTTCGACATGCAGTGGAAGCCGCAGATCGACACCAAGCCCTGGAAGGACGCGATCACCTTCTACGTTGACCTGATGAACAAGTACGGCCCGCCCGGCGCGTCGGCCAACAGCTTCAACGAGAACCTGGCCTTGTTCAACGAAGGCAAGTGCGCCATGTGGGTCGACGCCACCATCGCCGCTTCGTTCATCAGCGATCCCAAGCAGTCCAAGGTGGCCGACAAAGTGGCCTTCGCCCAGTCGCCGGTGGCGGTTACGCCCAAAGGCGCCAACTGGCTGTGGTCGTGGAACCTGGCCATCCCCGCCAGCAGCACCAAGGACGCCGCCGCGCAAGCCTTCATCAAGTGGGCCACCTCCAAGGACTACATCCAGCTGGTAGCCAAGGAAAACGGCTGGGCCGCGGTGCCGACCGGCACGCGCAAGTCGACCTACGCCAACCCAGAGTTCCAGAAGGTCGCCACCTTCGCCGCGGCCGAGATCAAGGCCATCGATTCGGCCAACCCGAACGACAGCACACTGCCCAAATCGCCCTACGTGGGTGTGCAGTACGCGGCGATCCCCGAGTTCCAGGCCATTGGCGTGGGCGTGGGGCAGCAGATGAGCGCGGCCCTGGCAGGTAAGGTCAGCGTGGCGCAGGCACTCAAGACGGCTCAGACCCTGGCCGAACGTGAAATGAAGAAGGCCGGCTACTACAAGTAAGCCGACCCGCTTCCCGCCTGTTTCCACGCTACCTCACCATGACCCGGCTGCTACCCAGAACCCTGATGGCGCCAGCGGTGATCGCGCTCCTGTTGTGGATGCTCGTTCCCCTGCTGATGACCATCTGGTTCTCGCTGGTCAACTACAACCTGCTGCAGCCGGGCGACCACCCCTTTGCGGGGTTGGCCAACTACGAGTACTTCATCACCGACCCCGACTTCTGGCCCGCGGTGAGCAACACGCTGCTGCTCATCGGCAGCGTGATCGTCATCACCGTGGTGCTGGGGGTGTTGCTGGCGCTGCTGGTCAACGACCCGTTCCCGGGTCGCGGCATCGTGCGGGTGCTGCTGATCTCGCCCTTCTTCGTCATGCCGGCGGTCAACGCCCTGCTGTGGAAGCACATGATGATGAACCCCATCTACGGGGTGCTGGCCAACCTGTGGAAGTTCTTCGGCCTGACGCCGGTGGACTGGCTCACCGATGTGCCCTTGTTCTCGGTCATCGTCATGGTGGCCTGGCAGTGGTTGCCCTTCGCCTGCCTGATCTTCATCACCTCGCTGCAGTCGCTCGATCGCGAGCAGATGGAGGCCGCGCGCATGGACGGGGCCAACGCTTTTCAGCGCTTCTTCTACCTGACGTTGCCCCACCTGGCGCGCCCGATGGCGGTAGTGATCATGATCGAGATGATCTTCCTGCTCAGCGTGTTCGCCGAAATCGCCATCACCACCGCGGGCGGTCCGGGCAACGAGAGCACCAACCTGACCTACCTGATCTTCAAGCAGTCGCTGATGAACTTTGACGTCGGTGTGGCGTCGGCGGGTGCCTTGTTCGCGGTGGTGTTGGCCAACATCGTTGCCGTGTTCCTCATCCGCATCATCGGCAAGAACCTGGACTGACCATGCAGAACAACGTCTGGTTCACGCTGCTGCGCACACTGCTGGCCTGGTGCGTGACGCTGCTGCTGTTCTTTCCGCTGGGCTGGCTGTTTCTGACCGCGTTCAAGACCGAGCTGCAGGCGATCGCCGTGCCGCCGCTGTTCGTGTTCGAGCCCACACTGGAAAACTTCAGCGAGGTACAGCGCCGCAGCGACTACCTGCTGTACGCGCGCAACTCGCTCATCACCAGCGTGGCCTCCACCGTCATCGGCCTGCTGATCGCCGCGCCCGCGGCGTACTCGATGGCCTTCTTTCGCACCAAGCGCACGCGCGACGTGCTGATGTGGATGCTGTCCACCAAGATGATGCCGGCCGTGGGTGCCCTGGTGCCCATCTACGTGCTGGCGCAGACCGCGGGCATGCTCGACTCGCTGAGCGCGCTCACCATCGTCTTCACGCTGTCCAACCTGCCCATCATGGTCTGGATGCTCTACACGAGCTACAAGGACATCCCCAACGAGATCCTCGAGGCCGCGCGCATGGACGGCGCCACGCTGTGGTCGGAGTTCCGCCACGTGGTGATGCCGTTGTCGGTGGGCGGCCTGGCATCCACCGGTCTGCTGTGCCTGGTGCTCAGCTGGAACGAGGCCTTCTGGGCGCTCAACCTCACCTCGGCCAAGGCCGGCACGCTGGCCACGCTGATCGCGTCGTACTCCAGCCCCGAAGGCCTGTTCTGGGCCAAGTTGTCCGCTGCCTCGCTGATGGCGATTGCGCCCATCGTGGTCTTCGGCTGGTTCAGCCAGAAGCAGCTGGTGCAAGGCCTCACGTTCGGCGCCGTCAAGTGAACACAGGAACCCCCGCATGGCCTACCTCGAGCTGAACGCCATCCACAAGCGCTTCGACGACGTGCACGTGATCCGTGGCGTCGACCTGCAGATCCAGCAAGGCGAGTTCATCGTCTTCGTGGGCCCGTCGGGTTGCGGCAAATCGACCATGCTGCGGCTCATCGCCGGCCTGGAATCCACCACCAGCGGCAGCCTGATGCTCGACGGTCGCGACATCACCCAGCTGCCGTCCGGCAAGCGCGACCTGGCCATGGTGTTCCAGAGCTACGCGCTCTACCCGCACATGAGCGTGTTCGACAACATGTCCTTCGCGCTCAAGCTGGCCGGCGTGCCGCGCGACGAGATCCGCCAGAAGGTCGAGCGCGCCGCGGCGCAACTCAACCTCACCCAGTACCTGACGCGCACGCCGCGCGAACTCTCGGGCGGGCAGCGCCAGCGCGTAGCCATCGGCCGCGCCATCGTGCGCGCGCCCAAGGTGTTTCTGTTCGACGAACCCCTGTCCAATCTCGACGCCGCACTGCGCGGCAACACCCGGGTGGAAATCCACAAGCTGCACGTGTCGCTGGGTGCCACGACGATCTACGTCACGCACGATCAGGTCGAAGCCATGACCCTTGCCGACCGTGTGGTGGTGTTCAAGGACGGTCTGATCGAGCAGGTCGGCACGCCGCTGGAACTCTACGACCGGCCCGCCAACCAATTCGTCGCGCAGTTCATTGGCATGCCGTCGATGAACATGGTCTCCGCCGACGCCATTCCGGCCTTCTCGGCCCGCGCCGGTGACCGGCTCACGCGCGACGGCTTTCTGGGCATTCGCCCGGAGGCGCTGCGCGTGGCCGCGCCCGCCGACGGTGGCCAGCCCGCCCGCGTCGATCTGATCGAAGCGCTGGGCGCGGACACGCTCATCCACGTCGACCTGAATGGCGTGCCGCTGGTGGTGCGCCAGAGCGAGCGCACCGCGCTGCGCGCTGGCGACGCGGTCGGTGTCGATCTCGACCCCGCGCAACTGCACCTGTTCGACAAGGCCGGTCAGGCCGTGGCCCACCCCGTTTCCGTTCAGTGATTGCCGCCGTGAACCTGCCGCCGCCCGCTTCCGAGTTCGTGATCCTGCACCTGGGTCTGGGCTCGTTTCACCGTGCCCATCAGGCGGTGTATCTCCAGCGGCTGATCGATTCGGGCGACCGTCGCTGGTCGTTTGCCAGCGGCAGCCTGCGCGGCGACATGGACGGCACGCTGGACGCCTTGCGCCAGCAGGGTGGCGCCTACACGCTGGAGACCGTCTCACCCGCAGGCGAGTACCGCTACGAGCAGATCGCTTCGATCCGTGAGGTGCTGCCGCGCACCGACGATCAGGCGGCCATCGTGGCGCGGGGCGCCCATCCCGCCACGCGCATCGTGTCCTTCACCGTCACCGAGGCGGGCTACTACCTGGATGACCAGCACCGCCTCGACCTGACCCACCCCGATCTGGCGGCCGATCTGCAGCGCGCACGGCAAGGCCAGGCGGGCAACACCATTTATGGCGCCTTTTGGGCGCTGCTGCGGGCGCGCCGCGACGCCAAGGCCGGCCCGCTGACCCTGCTCAACTGCGACAACCTGCGCCACAACGGTGAACGCGTGCGGGCCGGCTTGCTGGCCTTCATCGACCAAGTGGGCGACGCGTCGCTGGCCGACTGGGTGCGCAGCCAGACGACCTGCCCCAACGCCATGGTCGATCGCATCACGCCACGCCCACCGCCCGAGCTGCGCGAGCGCGTGCGGCAGGCCACCGGCCGCGACGACGCGGCGCCAGTCACCGCCGAACACTTCATCCAGTGGGTGATCGAAGATGACTTCATTGCGGGCCGTCCCGACTGGGCGACGGTGGGCGTGCAGATGGTGGCTTCGGTCGCACCCTATGAGGAGGCCAAGATCCGCATCCTCAACGCCAGCCACAGCTGCATCGCCTGGGCCGGCACCCTGGTCGGCCTGCAGTACATCCACGAAGGCACGGCGGTGCCGGCCATTCGGCAACTGGCGCACGACTACGTCACGCAGGACGTGATGCCCTGCCTGGATCGTCCCGACGCGCCCAGCCCGGTGGACCTGGCCGCCTACCGCGACGTGGTGCTTGACCGCTTTGCCAACCCCGCCATCCGCGACACCAACCAGCGCGTGGCCATGGACGGCTTTTCCAAGATCCCCGGCTTCATTGCCCCCACGGTGCGCGAGCGGTTGGCCCGCCAGGCGTCGATCGACGCCGTGGCGGTGTTGCCGGCGCTGTTTCTGGCCTTTCTGCGTTTGTGGCACCGGGGCCAGTTGCCCTACACCTACCAGGACCAGGGCATGGACCCGGCGGTGGCGCACGCGATCTGCGACGCCGACGATCCGGTGGACGCGCTGTGCCGCGACCGCGGCCTGTGGGGCGATGTGGCGGGCGACGCCCGCCTGGTTGACGCGGTGCGGCGCGCCGGCGTGCGCGCGGGCGCCGTGGTGCAATCACTGACAGTGGCATGAGCCAGCGCCTGTTGCGCCGCCATGTGCTCATCACCGGCGGCGGTGGTGGCATCGGTCTGGCCATCGCCGAGTCCTGCATCGCCGAAGGGGCCCGCGTTACCGTGGTCGATCTCGCGCCCACGCCGCCGCAGGCGGTGCTGGCGCTGCAGTCGACCCACGCTGCCGCGTTGCGCTATGTGGCCGCCGACATCACCGACACCGCCGACGTGCGCCGCATGTTGGCCGAGGCGCAGTCGCACGCCGGCCCGGTGCACACGCTGATCAACAACGCGGCGGTGTTCGATCTGGCGCCTTTGCTCGAGTGCGACGAGGCCTCCTTCGACCGCCTGTTCAACATCAACGTCAAGGCCATGTTCTTCGTCATGCAGGCGCTGCTGCGCCACATGGTGCAGGCCGCCACACCGGGGGCGTCGGTGATCAACATGGCCTCACAGGCCGGTCGGCGCGGCGAAGCGCTCGTGGCGCACTACTGCGCCACCAAGGCCGCGGTCATCAGCTACACCCAGAGCGCGGCGCTGGCCATGGCGCCCCACGGCATCCGGGTCAACGCCATCTCGCCCGGCGTGGTCGACACCCCGATGTGGGACCAGGTCGACGCCCTGTTTGCGCGGCACGAGCAACTCTCGCCCGGCGAGAAGAAGCGGCGCGTCGGCGCGGCGGTGCCGCTGGGCCGCATGGGCGTGCCGCGCGACATCGCGGGCGCGGCCGTGTTCCTCGCCAGTGACGAGGCACGCTACATCACCGCGCAGACGCTCAATGTCGACGGTGGCAACGTGATGAGTTGAAGGGTCCCCAGCCCTATCGCGCGAGCGCTTGCGCAGCGGACGCGTGGCGGGCAGACTGCACCGACACACCATGACCAGCAAGACATCTTCCGTGCCCCGCCAGCTGCGGCCCGAGCTGGAGAGCGAATACGCGCGTTCGCCCGATCTGGGCTACGAGCCTCCGGGCGACGTTGGTTTCGTGCGCTGCCTGTCGCACGGGTTTCCCACGCCGCTGGCGCGCTGGCACTACCACGACGAATACGAGCTGCACCTCATCACCGCCACCTCGGGCAAGCTGTTCGTGGGCGACTGGATCGGCCCTTTCCAGCCGGGCCAACTGGTGCTCACCGGCCCGCGCCTGCCCCACAACTGGGTCAGCATGGACCTGCCCGAAGGCGGTGTGGCGCTGCGCGACCTGGTGATCCAGTTTGCGCACGAGCCGCTGGCCCGCGCCAGCGAGACCATTCCGGAGCTGGCCGATGTGCTGCCCATGCTGGAGCGCGCGCGCCATGGCATCGAGTTCTTCGGCCTGTCCGAGGCGGCCGAGGCGCACTGGTACCGCATCAAGGGATCGCGCGGGCTGCGGCGCTTCACCGCCTTCTGCGACTTCATGGCCGATCTGGCGGCCAGTACCGACTACCGGCTGCTGTCTTCGGTGCAGCTGCAAAGCGACGACGACGCGGCCGAGCTCGACCAGATCGATGCCGTGGTCAGTCGCATCACCGATCACCTGGCGGACGAGCATTCGGTGGCTGCGCTGGCGGCCGAACTTGGCATGAGCGAGAGCCGCTTCAGCCGCTTTTTCCGGCGCGCCACGGGCAACACCTTCACCGACTTCGTCAACCGCGTGCGCATCAGCCGTGCCTGCCAGTTGCTCATGGACACCGAACAGCAGATCACGCACATCTGCTACGAGGTGGGCTACAACAACGTGGCCAACTTCAACCGCCGCTTTCTCGAAATCAAAGGCATGACGCCGTCCGAGTTCCGACGGCAGTCGCTCAACCGCTTTCGCGGCGCGGCCTGAGCGCAGCGGCCAACCCTGACCCCCTCCCATGTTTCTCGGCCTCGACCTCGGCACGTCCGAACTCAAGGCGCTGCTGCTGTCGCCCTCGCACGAGGTGATCGCAACGGCGCACGCGCCGCTGTCGGTGCAGCACCCTCAGCCGCTGTGGGCCGAGCAGGCACCGGCCGACTGGTGGCGCGCGCTGGAAGACGTGATGGGCCAGTTGCAACGCGCGCATGCCCCGGCGATGGCGCAGGTGCAGGGCCTGGGCCTGTCGGGGCAGATGCACGGCGCGGTGCTGCTCGGCCAGGCGGGCGAGGTGTTGCGCCCCGCCATCCTGTGGAACGACGGACGCAGCGCCGACCAGTGCGCGCAACTGCAGCGCCTGGTGCCCCAGTTGAGCGACATCACGGGCAACCTGGCCATGCCCGGCTTCACCGCGCCCAAGCTGCTGTGGGTGCGTGCGAACGAGCCGGAACTGTTTGCCCGCACGCAGCGCGTGTTGCTGCCCAAGGACTGGCTGCGGCTCAAGCTCACTGGCGAGGCGGTGAGCGACATGTCGGATGCCGCCGGCACCCTGTGGCTCGACACCGCGCGCCGCGACTGGTCGGACCGGATGCTGGCCGCGTGTGGTCTGAATCGATCGCACATGCCGCGCCTGGTGGAGGGCAGCGCCTTGTCCGCGCAGGTGTTGCCGCAGCTGTGCGCACGCTGGGGTCTGCCGGCGCAGGTGGCGGTGGCCGGCGGGGCGGGCGACAACGCCGCCAGCGCCATGGGTCTGGGGCTGGTCGAACCCGGTCAGGGCTTCGTGTCGCTGGGCACCTCGGGCGTGGTCTTCGTGGTCGGTGAGCGCTTCGCGCCCGACCCGGCCCATGCGGTGCACGCGTTCTGCCACGCGGTGCCGCAGCGCTGGCACCAGATGAGCGTGATGCTCAGCGCTGCCAGCGCCGTCACCTGGGCGGCCTCGCGACTCGGCTACGCCGACGAGGCCGCCTTGCTGGCCGACGCCGCCACGCTGACACCGCAGCAACAGGCGCAGGCACCGATGTTCCTGCCGTACCTGAGCGGCGAGCGCTCGCCGCACAACGATCCGCAGGCGCGTGCGGCCTGGCTGGGCATGACGGCCGCGCACACGCGGGCCGACCTGGCCTGGGCAGTGGTCGAAGGCGTGAGCTTCGGTCTGCGCGATGGTCTGCTGACCCTGGGCGGCCCCATCGACAACAGGGGGCTGGCCCTGGTGGGGGGTGGCGCGCGCAGTTTGTGGTGGGGGCAGGTGCTCAGCGATGTGCTGGGCCTGCCGCTGTGGCGCCCGGCGCACGCCGGCGTGGCCGCGGCCATGGGTGCGGCGCGGCTGGGCTGGCTCGCTGCGGGTGGCGACATCGCCGAGGTCTGCCGCCCGGTTGCTGCGGCTTCGACGCTGCAGCCGGATCGCGACGCCCACGCCCGCCACCTGTTGCGCCATGCGCGCTGGCGCGCGATGTACGCCGGCGCGGCGCGCGCGCCCGGTCCAGCCGTCTGACACACACTTGCGATTCGCCAACCCACAACCCCACAGTCCCCATGTTCATCGTCTGCGGTGAGGCCCTCTTCGACGTCTTTGCGCAAACCGCCACGCCCACCGGCTTCGCGCTGGACGCGCGCATCGGTGGCGCGCCCTTCAACCTGGCGGTGGGGCTGGCGCGCATGGCACAGCCGGTGGCCATGCTCACCACCTTGTCGCGCGGCTTTCTGGGCGAACGCCTGTTGCAGACGCTGCTGGACGAAGGCGTGTCGACCGCGCTGGTGCAGCGCAGCGACGCGGCGACCACGCTCAGCCTCGTTGGCACCGACGCGGCTGGTGTGCCCGCCTATGCGTTCTACGGTGAAGGCTGCGCGGATCGCCTGCTGCAGGTGCCGACCACGCTGCCCGCGGATGCGCGCGTGCTGTGCCTGGGTTCGTACACCACGGTGGTGGGCGAGGTGGCGGTCAGCTTGCGCGCCCTGGTCGCGCGCGAGCGCCCCAACGTGCTCATTGCCTACGACCCCAACATCCGCCGCAACGTGGTCGACGACGTCGCGGTGTGGCGCACGCAGATCGACTGGATGCTGCCGCACACCGATGTGCTCAAACTCAGTGACGAAGACCTGCGCCTGATCGACGGCGGCGACCCGGACCGCTTTGCGCAGCAGGCCATTGCGCAGGGCGTCTCGCTGGTGTTGCTCACCCGCGGTGCCGCCGGCGCGACCGCCTGGACGTCGAGCCAGCGCTGCGAGGTGACGGCGCCAGCGACGCAGGTCATCGACACCGTGGGCGCGGGCGACACCTTTCAGGCCGCGGCGCTCGCCTGGTTGGCCGAGCACGAGGCGCTGCGGGTGGAGCGCCTGCGTTCGCTGAGCGGGGACGCGTTGCGGTCTCTGCTGGGCTTCGCGGTCCAGGCCGCGGCCATTACCTGTGCGCGCCGCGGTGCCGATCTGCCGCGGCGCGCGCAGTTGCCAGCGGCCTGATCGGGCGCAGCCGCTCAGAGCAGCATCGGAAACCGCTGCCGCGAACGCTCCAGCTCCGGCAGCAGCTTGTCCACGATGGTGTTGGCGTCCATGCGGCTGGTCGCCACCGACAGGCTCATGGCCGCCACCACCGTGCCTTGCGCATCGCGGATGGGTACCGCGATCGAGCGCAGGCCGACCTCCAGTTCCTGATCGCACAGCGCGAAACCCTGACGCTGTGCCATGTCGATCTGCTGCACGATCTTGGGCACGCTGGTGATCGACTTGGGCGTGAGGGCCGGGCGGCTCATGCGGTTGAGCATGAAACGCACCCAGTCGCGCGGCTGGCCACCCAGCAGCACGCGGCCTGTCGCGCTGGCAAACGCGGGTAGACGCGCACCGACACCCAGGCCCACCGACAGGCTGCGCCGGTGCGTCGCGCGCGCCACAAACACCACCTCCTGCGCATCGAGCACCGCCATCGATGCCGACTCCTTCGTTCGCTCGGCCAGGGTTTCGAGGATGGGTTGCGCGATGCGGGTGAGCTGATCCGATACCACGAAGGCTTCGCCCAACCGCAGGGTGCGCGCGGCCAGGCGGAACTGACGACCGCTTTGCGCCGCATAGCCCAGGCGACACAAAGTGAGCAATGACCGTCGCACCGAGGCCTTGGTGTTGCCGGTGAGCTCGGCCAGCTCGCTCAGTGTGGCGCTGCCGCGCAATTGACCAAAGGCCTCGATGAGGGCCAACCCCTTCTCAAGCGCCATCACGTACTCGCGATCATCGATGGCCGATGTGTCTTCGCGGGTTCTGGCTTTGGTGGTGTTGATGGCTGGAGTTCGCATAGCGAACATTTTGTGCGTTTTGTTTGACCCTGATCAAGCCCCAAACCTAGACTGCCCGCAGTGGTCGATAGCCACGCACACCCACGACAACCCGATGAGTAGAGGACAGACAATGACCGTTCGCATTCGATTGACCCGGCGCCAGGTGGCGCTGTCGTCCCTGGCCTGCATGGCCGCCGCCCTGGTGCCTGCGCAGGCGCTGGCGCAGAAGCCGGTGTCCGACAAGCTGTTGCGGCTGGTGGTGCCGTTCCCGGCGGGTGGCACGGCCGACGTGCTGCCGCGCATCCTGGCCGAGAAGATGCGCGACGCATTCCCCGCCGGCATCGTGGTCGAGAACAAGACCGGTGCGGGCGGCAACATCGGCGGCGAGTTCGTGGCGCGTTCGGAGCCCGATGGCAGCACCTTGCTGGTGTCGCCCCCGGGCCCCATTGCGATCAACCACCACCTGTACAAGTCGATGACCTTCGACCCCACCAAGTGGGTGCCGGTCACGGTGGTGGCCTCGGTGCCCAACGTGCTCGGTGTCAGCAGCAAGGTGCCGGCCAACAACCTGGCCGAGTTCATCGCCTACCTCAAGGCCAATCCCGACAAGGTCACCTATGCCTCGCAGGGCAACGGCTCGACCTCGCACCTGACCGCCAACCTGTTCATGCAGCTCACCGGGACGAAGATGGTCCACGTGCCTTATCGGGGCACGGCGCCGGCGCTCACCGATCTGGTGGCGGGCCAGGTGGATGTGTTCTTCGACAACATCGCGTCCTCGGCGCAGTACCACACCGCTGGCCGCATCAAGGTGCTGGCGGTCGCTGACAGCAAGCGTTCCAACGCGCTGCCGCAGGTGCCGACCTTCACTGAGCTGCAGTTGCCGGCGATGCAGGCGGTCACCTTCTTCAGCGTGGTCGCGCCGCCCGGCACGCCGATGCCGGTGGTGCAGCAGATCCAGCAGCAGTTCGCCGCCGCCCTGGCCTTGCCCGAGGTGCGTCAGAAGTTTGCGGCCCAGGGCGCCGATCCGGGTGGTCAGTCGCCGCAGGACACCGCCACCTTCATCCGGGGTGAATCGGAGAAGTGGGCCCGCGTGATCAAGACCGCCAACGTCACCATCGACTGAACGAAGTTTTCCCATGCAAGTGCAGACCATCCGCTGGGCCGACCGGCTCAGCCGCGTGCCCTTTGACGTCTACGCCGATGCCGATGTGCACCAGCAGGAACAGGCGCGCATCTTTCACGGGCCGAGCTGGCACTACCTGTGCCTCGAGGCCGAGCTGGGCGAGGCGGGTCAGTACCGCACCACCTTCATCGGCGGGACGCCGGTGGTGGTGGTGCGCGACAGTGACGGCGAGATCTACGGCTTCGAGAACCGTTGTGCGCACCGCGGCGCGCTGATTGCGCTGGAGAAGGCCGGGCGGGCCGACAGCTTCCAGTGCGTGTACCACGCCTGGAGCTACAACCGCCAGGGTGACCTCACCGGCGTGGCCTTCGAGCAGGGGGTGAAGGGGCAGGGCGGCATGCCGCCGCACTTCTGCAAGCAGGACCACGGCCCGCGCAAGCTGCGCATTGCCAGCTACTGCGGCCTGGTGTTCGGCAGCTTCAGCGACGAGGTGCCGCCGATCGAGGAGTACCTCGGCGACGACATCTGTGCGCGCATCGAACGCGTGCTGCACAAACCGGTCAAGGTCATCGGGCGCTTCACCCAGGCCCTGCCCAACGACTGGAAGCTCTATGTGGAGAACGTGCGCGACAGCTACCACGCCAGCCTGTTGCACCTGTTTTTCACCACCTTCGAGATCAACCGCCTCTCGCAAAAGGGCGGTGTCATCGTCGACGAATCGGGTGGCAACCATGTGAGCTACTCGATGATCGATCCGGCCGCCAAGGACGCGTCGTACAAGGAACAAGGCCTGCGCTCTGACCACGATCGCTACCGCCTGAAGGACCCGAGCCTGCTGGCGGGCTTCGACGAATGGCCGGACGGCATCACGCTGCAGATCCTCTCGGTGTTCCCCGGCTTTGTGCTGCAGCAGATCCAGAACTGCCTCGCGGTTCGGCAGGTGCTGCCCAAGGGGCCGGATCGCAGTGAGCTCAACTGGGTCTATCTGGGCTTCGAGGACGACACGCCCGAGCAGACCCGGGTGCGACTGAAGCAGTGCAACCTCGTCGGGCCGGCGGGCTTCATCTCGATGGAGGACGGCGCGGTGGGCGGTTTCGTGCAACGCGGCATTGCGGGAGCGCAGGGGCTGGACGCCGTCATCGAGATGGGGGGCGACACCGTGGCTTCCGGTGAGGGGCGCGCCACCGAAACCTCGGTGCGTGGCTTCTGGAAGGCCTACCGCCAGCACATGGGGGTGGCAGCGTGATCGACCTGACCAGCGTGCTGGCGTTCAACGCCGCGTATGCCGACGCCATCGACAGCGACCACCTGGAAGAGTGGCCCGACTTCTTCACCCCCGACGCGCACTACCGCGTCACGCACATCGAGAACGAGCAGCAAGGCTTGCCGGCAGGCGTCATCTGGGCCGACTCGCGTGACATGCTGATCGATCGTGTGGCCGCGCTGCGCGAGGCCAACGTGTACGAACGCCAGCGCTACCGGCACCTGCTGGGCGTGCCGGTGCTGGGCGAGTCGCAGCCGGGTGGCCTCTCTGCGCGCACGCCCTTCATGGTGGCGCGCATCATGGCCACCGGTGAGACGGTGCTGTTTGCCTCGGGCGTGTACCGCGATCGCTTCGTGCGGGCGCAAGGCCGGCTGCTGCTGGCCGAACGCGTGGCGGTGTGCGACAGCACCGTGACCGACACCTTGATGGCCCTGCCGCTGTAGTCCGGAGGTCATCGGTGAAGCGCATTGCCCTGACGGTGGGCGACCCCAACGGCATCGGTCCCGAGATCGCACTGAAATCGCTGGCGGCCCTGTCGCCGGCGCAGCGCGCACAGATCACCCTTTTCGGACCCGAGCCGGTGCTGGCGCGCACAGCGCAAACGCTGAACCTGCAGGCGCTACTGGCCGAGGTGGCGGTGGTGCCCGTGGGCCACCTGCCCGATGCCGCGCACCGACCGGGCGAGGTGTGCGCCGAGGCAGGGCACAGCGCGGTGGTCAGTGCCAGTGCCGCAATCGAAGCCTGTTGCGCCGGCGGGTTCGACGCGGTGGTGGCCGGCCCGCACCACGAGACCGCGATCGCGCGGGCCGGCATCGCCTTCAACGGCTACCCCGGCCTGGTGGCGCGCGTGAGCGGCGTGCCTGAGGACGCGGTGTTTCTCATGCTGGTGGGCGCGGGCCTGCGCATCGTGCACGCCACCTTGCACGAAAGCGTCGAGCACGCCTTGCAGCGTCTGACGCCGGCACTGGTGGTGGCGGCGGCCACGGCCGGTCTGCGCGCCTGCACGGCCATGGGCATTGCCCGGCCGCGCGCGGCCTTGTTCGGCATCAATCCGCACGCCTCCGAAGGCGAGCTGTTCGGCCCGCACGACCGCCGCTGCACGCGCCCCGCCGCCGCCCGCCTGCGCGAACTCGGGCACGACGTGGCCGATCCGCAGGGTGCGGACGTGCTGCTTGCCGACCGCGCCACGCGGCCTTTTGACCTGTACGTGGCCATGCTGCACGACCAGGGGCACATCCCCGTCAAGCTGCTGGCGCCGCAGGGGGCCAGCGCCCTGTCCATCGGCGCGCGCGTGCTGCTGGCCAGCACCGGCCACGGCAGCGCCATGGACATCGCCGGCACCGGTCGCGCGCGGCCCGACGCAATGCTGCGCAGCCTGCAACTGGTGGGTGGCTGGTCCGACTTTTCTTCCTCTCACGCGTCTCCATGAGTTTTCAGATCCACATCGCCGACAGCGACGTCCGGTTCCCCTGCGCGCCCGACGAAACCTTGCTGGACGCCGCACTCAAGGCCGGCATCGAGTTGCCCTATTCCTGCCGCAAGGGTGTGTGCGGCAACTGCGCGGCCGCGGTGCGCGGTGCACCGGTGGCGCGCGGCGTCGCCAACGCCGAGGCGGTGCCCGACGGCCAGGAGCTGCTGTGTCAGTGCCGGCCCTTGGGCGACCTGACCATCGCGCCCGGCCATTGGCGGCGCAGCGAGCCCGACGCCCGCAAGCAGCTGCGGGTGAAGGTGTTTCGCCACACCCTGGCCGCGCCGGACGTGAGCGTGCTGCAACTGCGCCTGCCCACCGGACAGCGCGCAAAGTTTCGCGCCGGGCAGTACCTGCAGGTGCGTCTGCCGGACGGCTCGCGCCGCGCGTATTCCATGGCCAATGCACCGCACGAGAGCGACGCCCTGCAACTGCATGTGCGCCACGTGCCCGGCGGCCAGTTCACCCAGCGCCTGGCCTCGCTGCAAGCGGGTGACGAGCTCGACGTGGAACTGCCCTTCGGCCAGGTGGCCATCGACCCTGCCGCGCCGACGCCGCTGGTGTGTGTGTGCGGCGGCACCGGTTTCGCGCCGGTCAAGTCGCTGCTGGACGATCTGGCCAAGCGCCGGTCAACGCGGCCGGTCGTGCTGGTGTGGGGCAGCCGCGATCGCCAGGGCCTGTACCTGCACGAACAGGTGGCCCGCTGGCAGCGCAGCTTGCCTGGCCTGCGTTTTGTGGCCGCCGTGGAGGACGCCGACGACGCGGCCGCGCTGCAGGCCTTTCATGGCCGCGTGGACGCCGCGATCACCACCCTGGCCATCGATGCGGCACTGGCCGACGTGTACTGCTGCGGGGCACCGCCCATGGTGAATGCGGTCAAGGCGGTGTGCCTGCAGCAACTGGGGTTGGCGCCCGAGCGCTTTCACAGCGACGCCTTTGTGCCGGGACCGGCCGCCTGAGTCGGCCCTCGGTCGCGGTGGGACAAACAGAGTGGCCTACGATGCCGGCTGTTTGACTTACTGCACCGAGGAGCACCGATGAAGACACGCGCCGCCGTGGCCTGGCAGGCCGGCCAACCCCTGACGATCGAAGAACTGGACCTGGAAGGCCCGCGCGCCGGCGAGGTGCTGGTGGAGATCAAGGCCACCGGCATCTGCCACACCGACTATTACACCCTCTCGGGCGCCGACCCCGAGGGCCTGTTCCCGGCCGTGCTGGGCCACGAAGGCGCGGGCGTGGTGCTCGAAGTGGGCGCCGGTGTCACCTCGCTCAAACCGGGCGATCACGTGATCCCGCTCTACACGCCCGAATGCCGCCAGTGCAAGTTCTGCCTGAGCCGCAAGACCAACCTGTGCCAGCTCATCCGTGGCACGCAGGGCAAGGGCCTGATGCCCGACGGCACATCGCGCTTCTCGCTCGGTGGCAAGCCCATCCTGCACTACATGGGCACCTCCACCTTCAGCAACCACATCGTCGCGCCCGAGATCTCGCTCGCCAAGATCCGCCCCGACGCGCCGTTCGACAAGGTCTGCTACATCGGCTGTGGCGTCACCACCGGCGTGGGCGCGGTGATCTACTCCGCCAAGGTCGAGGCGGGCGCCAACGTGGTGGTGTTCGGCCTGGGCGGCATCGGCCTCAACGTGATTCAGGGCGCGAAGATGGTTGGCGCCGACAAGATCATCGGTGTGGACCTGAACCCCGGGCGCGAGGCCATGGCGCGCAAGTTCGGCATGACGCACTTCCTCAACCCCAAGGACCACGCAAACATCGTCGACGCCATCGTGCAGCTCACCGACGGCGGCGCCGACTACTCCTTCGAATGCATCGGCAACACCCAGGTGATGCGCCAGGCGCTGGAGTGCACGCACAAGGGCTGGGGCCGCAGCATCATCATCGGCGTGGCCGAAGCCGGCGCCGAAATCAGCACGCGTCCGTTCCAGCTGGTCACCGGCCGCAAGTGGGAAGGCTCGGCCTTCGGCGGCGCGCGCGGGCGCACCGATGTGCCGAAGATCGTCGACTGGTACATGGAGGGCAAGCTCAACATCGACGACCTCATCACGCACAAGCTCAAGCTAGAGGACATCAACAAGGGCTTTGATCTGATGAAGGCCGGCGAGTCGATCCGCTCCGTCGTCGAGTTCTGAGATGGCCGATCTCAAGACACTCGAAGCACACCGCTGCTTCGGCGGCGTGCAGGGCTTCTACGAGCACGCGTCCAGCGAGATCGGCCTGCCGATGCGCTTTGGCGTGTTCGTGCCGCCGCAGCCCGGGCCGCGCCCGGTGCTGCTGTGCCTGGCCGGCCTGACCTGCAACGAGCAGACCTTTGCGATCAAGGCCGGCGCGCAGCAATACGCGGCGCAGCACGGGCTGATCCTGGTCACGCCCGACACCAGCCCGCGCGGCACCGGCGTGGCCGAGGCCGATGCGCACTGGGACTTTGGCCACGGCGCGGGCTTCTACCTCGACGCCACGCAGGCACCGTACGCCACGCACTGGCGCATGCAGAGCTGGTTGATGCACGAGCTGCCTGCGGTGCTGGCGGCGCACTTTGCGGTGGCGGCCGAGCGCACCGGTGTGTGCGGGCATTCCATGGGCGGGCACGGTGCGCTCACGCTGGCCCTGCGCCACCCGGGGCGCTTTCTCAGCGTGTCGGCGTTTGCGCCGATCTGCGCGCCCAGCGAAGTGCCCTGGGGCCACAAGGCCTTCGGCGGTTACCTGGGCGATGACCGGTCGGCCTGGCGCGCGCACGACGCCGTGGCTTTGATCGAAGGCGGGGCGCGGCTGCCGCCCTTGCTGGTTGACCAGGGCGAGGCCGACAACTTCCTGGCCGAGCAGTTGCGGCCCGAGCGCCTCGAACAGGCCTGCGCGGCCGCGGGGCAGGCGCTCACGCTGCGCCGGCACGCGGGCTACGACCACGGCTACTTCTTCATCCAGAGCGTGGTGGCCGATCACATGGCCCACCACGCGGCGGCGCTCACGGCGTAGCGGGTACGGCGGGCGTTGTCGCGGCCGCCATGGCGCGGCCCGTGGCTTGCGCCAGCACCGCCTCAGCGCTGGCGTCGTCGTGTCCTCGCCAGGCGACGATCTGGTCCGGGCGGATCAGCACCAAGGGGGCTTCGTAGCGCTCGCGCAGGGCGTCATTGGGCAGTGCCACCACGTTGAGCGGCACGCCCCATTGGTCCGCGACCTGGCCAAAGGCCGTGCCATCGGGTGCGTCGGGACCCAGGCGCAGCAGGGTCCAGTCGCGGCCGAAGCGGTCGTACAGCGACGAGCCGTCGGCCAGCCACTGGTGCGGTGGCCGGCCGCCAGGGCAGGCGCTGGGGGTGTAGCGGTTGGGCTCATCGGGCGGTGGCGCGCTGCCATCGGCCACCACGATGGGTGAGCCGTCGTAGCGCCCGCCGAAGGTGACACCGGGGATGTTGAACTCCAGCCGGGCGTGTGCATCGAGGTAGGCGCTGGCCTCGGCGCGCGCAGCGGCGCCTTCGGGTGAGTCGGCTTCGAGCAAGGGTGAGGCGTTGAACAGCCCCACCGAATCGGCAAAGCGGCGCGCGTAGCCGGTGTTGCGCAAGGCCAGTGGCCGACGCTCCACCGCGTAGCTGTGCAGCAGTGCGTGCGGCGCCTGGCCTTGCAGCACGGCGGCGAGCTTCCAGCCCAGGTTCACTGCGTCTTCGACCGCGGTGTTGTAGCCCAGGCCACCGGTGGGCGTGAACAGGTGGGCTGCGTCGCCCGCCAGGAACACGCGCGCGCCGGCGTCCTGGAACTGCTCGGCCACCAGCGAGTGCCCCGCCAGCCAGGTGCCCATGGACAGGATCTCGATCGGCAGCTCGCGGCCCACGGCCTGTGCGAACACGCGGCGCGCGTCGGCCTCGGTCCAGTGGTCGGCGTCTTCGTCGGGGTGTACCGCGGCGTGAAAGGCGTACTCGGACACGCCGTCCACCGAGGCCATGAAGGCGCGCCGCTGGTGGTTGACCGACACGTACATCCAGGCCCGCGGGTGCTTCAGCACCTCGGCGAAGCCCGGTGCGCGCAGGTAGATCGCGAACATCTTGCCGCCCATGAAGTCGCGCTGCACACCGGTCTCACCACCCCAGCGGATGCCCAGGGCGCGTCGCACTGCGCTGCGTGCGCCGTCGGCACCCACCAGATAGCGCGCGCGCACGGTGTGGGGGGTGTCGCTGCCCACAGCGCGCACCTGCGCCACCACGCCATCGGCCTGCACCGAGAAGTCGAGCAGTTCGTGGCTGTAGCGCAGCTGGTTGCCCGGCCAGGCCTCGGCGTGGCGGCGCAGCGTGGCCTCGACGAACTTCTGCGACACGCGGTGGGGCAGTTCCGCGGCGCTCCAGGAGCCGCTCAGGCTGCGGATCTGCTGCACCGCCTGGGCGGCGGTGGGCAGCTGGATGCGCGCCAGCTCGTCGCCCGCATAGCGGGTGAGGTAGACGATGTCGGTGGGGTGGTCGGGTGGCAGGCCCTGCGCGCGGATCTCGTCGGCAAACCCGAGGCGCCGGAAGTGCTCCATGGTGCGCGCCTGGGTGGCGTTGGCTTGCGGGTTGAAGGCGGTGCCGGGCTTGCTGTCGAGCAGCAGGCAGGGCACGCCGCGGCGGCCCAGCTCGTTGGCCAGCATCAGCCCACACGGGCCCCCGCCGGCAATGAGCACCTCGGTCTGGGTGGGCAGGTCGTGGCTCATGCGCGCGCTCCTGTCGACCCCATGCGGGCGCTGACCAGCCGCGCCGCGGCCAGGTCCCAGCCGGCCCAGCCGCAACTCTTGAAGAACACCGGGCCACGCGCCGGGCGCGGGGCGTCCAGCCGCTGCGCCAGCGTGGGCAGGGCGGGCACGTCGATGCCGGCCTGCAGCAGGTCGCCCGCTTCGTGATCGGCGTCGCGGGTGTCGACCACCACCAGGCCGCGCGCGAGCAGATCGCGGCACACCTCGGGCGCCCACTCCACCATGGCGGGCGTGAACGCGCCCACCGCGGCCACGAAGGCGTCGTCGCGGGGCGTGCCACGCAGCACCACGCCCTGGGCCGGCGTGCAGCTCACCACCAGCGGGCAATCGGCCAGGGCGGCATCGGCGTCGGGCACCACAGAGGCCGACACACCCAGGGCCCGGGCGTGCTCGGCCAGCGCGTGGGCGCTGTGGGCGCTGCGCGAAGCGATGCGCACCTCGCGCACGCCGAGGCCGCTGGCGAAGGCCTCCAGGTGGGCGCGACCCTGTACCCCGGCGCCCACGATGAGCAACGGGCCGTCGGTGCGCGGCGCGAGCACGCGCGCGGCCAGCAAGGAGACCGCCGCCGTGCGGCGCGCGGTCACGGTGGGGCCGTCGATCATGGCCAGGCGGTGGCCATCGCGCGCGTCGAAGATGACGATGTCGCCCTGGATGGTGGGCAGCTGCCGCGCGCCGTTGTCGGCCACGAAGCTGATGAGTTTGGTGATGGCCACGACCTTGTCGGTGGCGGGCATCACGAACAGGCTGCCGCCGGCGGGCAGTGGCATCACGATGCGTGCCGGCACGCGGACATCGGGGTCGCGCAACACGGCGGCAATGGCGTCGGCGAGCGCCGGGTAGGGCAGGGCGGCCGCGGTGGCCGCGGGCGACATCAACAGGGTATCGGTCATGCGCCGATGATGCGCCATCGTGCCCGGCGGGGCGTGGGCGCAGGCGACAGCGTCGCCCCGGCACGGTTCAGCGCCGGAAGTGCTGTTCCAGCTCGGCCAGCACCGCGTCGATGCTTTGCAGCGTGCCGGCCAGGTCGCCGCACAGCGTGAGCCATTCCTGGCGCTGTGCGGAGTGCGCCGGGTCGGTGTCGGACGTGATGAGTGTGACCGTGGTTTCCAGGTCGGTGCCGGCGCGCTGGCGCAGACCCACCGCGTGGATGAACAGGCTGCGCGCCGTTTCCTGGGTGTCGCCCATGGCGGTTCGGGCGTCGTCCGAGGTGGTCATGACGTCGGCCATCAGCAGGTTGCGGATGGTCTCCAGCGCACCGGTGAGGTGGCGCATGCGCTCGCACACGGCGACGAGGTGATCGAAGGCGTTGTCCATGGTGAACCGGGCACCTTAGCGCAAAGGTGTCGGTTTGGCCTGTGAAGCCGTTCACACGGCGCGGCGAGCGGATCAGCGGAAAGTCGCCGGTGTGCGGTTGCTGGCGCCGCAGAGCGGGTGCCGTGGTGCGACGGCGACAGGCTGGGTCTGCCGACTCAACCGGGCAGCACCTCGCGCAGCGCGGATGGCAGGGGCCGCTCGGCCAGGCGGTGCAACTGGCCCAGCGCCGCCAGAAAGCCGTCGCGGTCGGCGCGCACCGGGCCCAGGTAGCGCAGCACACCGGCGGGTCGGAAGATCGCCACGCTGGGAAAGGCGTCGATCTGCAACTCGTCGGCGTCCAGGCCGGCGTCTTCGATGTCGATCCAGTGCAGTGGCACGGTGTCCATCGACGCCGTCACCTCGCGAAAGGCACGGCATTGGGTGCACCAGTCGGCGCACAGCACGAGCACGTGCAGGTCGTCGGGCCAGGGGGTGTCGGCGGGCGTCATGGGTGCATGGAGTCGCCGAAGGCGCGCAGCGTTCCCTCGATCGGCAGGTCAGACCGCTTGCCGCAGGGTCTGTACCAGCAGGCGGTGCAGTTCGTCCACGGCCGCTGCGCCGCGGGAGGCCCGGCTGCGGTAGGCGGCCACCGCCATTGGCCCCATCGGGCCGAGCCCGTGTTCCATCCCCAGCACCTGAAGATGCGCAGGCGCGCTGCACTGGGTGAGGGCGGCCACGGCCAGGCCACTTTCCACCGCGGCGATCTGGCCCGCCAGGCTGGAGCTGTGATAGATCACCTTGTGCCGTCGACCCTGAAGCGACAGCGTGGTGAGCGCGTGCTTGCGCGCCAGGCTGCCGTCTTCGTACACCGCGATGGGCAGCGGGTCGCGGCGCCACACCTCGGCCTGGGGGGCGCCCACCCACACCATGGGTTCATGGAACAGCAGGGTGCCTCGCTGCGCGTTGTCGCGCGAGATCAGGGCGAGGTCGAGCTCGCCGCGTGCCACGCGGGGGATCAGCGAGGTCGATTGTTCGCAATCCAGTTCGATCTCGACCCCACCATGGCGGGCGGCGTAGCGCCGCAGCACCGGCGTCAGGTAGCGCGCGGCGTAATCGTCGGGCACGCCCAGGCGCACCCGCCCCTGCAGGGTGTCCGGTTGCATCGCGGCCTGGGCCTCGGCGTGCAGGTCCAGCAGGCGGCGCGCATAACCGAGCAGCGCCTGTCCTTCGGTGGTGAGTTCGAGGCGACGGGGGCCGCGCAGCAGCAGCGTGTGGCCCACGGCCCGTTCGAGTTTTTGCAGCTGCATGCTCACCGCCGATTGCGAGCGGTGCAGGTCGGGTGCGGCCGCCGACAGCGAGCCGGCGTCAACGACCGCCACCAGGCACTTGAGCCAGTCGATCTGCAGGTCGGACGCGCGCATGGATTCGATGATCGGATGGCAGGGATACGAATTATCCGCTTCTCGAATGCGAAAGTGACGGCGACATTGTGGGCATGACCACCACAAGCCCATCGCCTTCCGCCGAGCGCCGCGCCGCCTGGCGCATGGCCGCGGGCGGCGCCATCCTCGGCACGCTGGGGGTGTTCCTGCTCGAGTCGGGCAGCAGCGCGGCGGCGGCGGCCTGGTTTCGTTGCGCCTTCGGCCTGTTGGCGCTGACCCTGTGGGCTGGTTGCAGTGGCCGCGCACCCTTGTGGCGCCTGCCGCCTGGCACCCGCTGGCGCGTCGGGCTGGCGGCGGGCATGGTGGTGTTGAGCTGGGTGGTCTTCTTTGCGGCCATCCAGCGGTTGTCGGTGGGTTTGGCCACGGTGGTGTTTCACATCCAGCCGCTGTGCCTGATGGTGGCGGGTGCCTGGGTACTGGGCGAGGCGCTGCCTCGCTCGCGTGTGTTGGCCGTGTGGCTGGCCCTGGCCGGCCTGGTGCTGGCCACCGGCTTGATGGGTGGCGCAGGCGCCACCTCGGTGGCGGGGCTGCTGCTGTGCGGCGTGGCGGTGGTTGCGCAGACGGGGGTCGGGCTGCTGCTGCGCGCCCGCACACCGGTGCCACCGCTGGCGCTGGCCTGGTGGCAATGCGCGCTGGGCACGGCCCTGTTGTGGCCCTGGCTGTTGGCGCAGGGCTGGCCCGCATGGGGTGCGCCCTGGGCCTGGCTGGTGGCGCTGGGGGTGGTGCACACGGGCCTGGCCTATGTGCTGATCTACGGTGGCATGGCCCGCCTGAGCACCTCACGCACCGCCTTGCTGCAGTTCGTGTACCCGGCGGTGACCTTGCTGTGCGATGCGCTGGTGTATCAGCGCTGGCTGGCACCCGCCCAATGGCTGGGCGTGGGCCTGATGGGGCTGGCCTTGTGGTGGGGCAGCCGGCCGGTGTCGCCCGGGCCGGCCGCCGCGCCGATCACGCCTCGAGCAGCGAGCGCAGCATCCAGGCCGCCTGTTCGTGCACGGTGAGGCGTTGCACGAGCACGTCGGCGGTGGGTTCGTCGCTGGCCTTGTCGACCAGATCGAACATGGCGCGCGCGGTGCGGGCGGCGCCTTCGTGGCCCTTGGCCAGGATGGCCACCATCTCCAGGGCCTTGGGTGGCGTGGTGGGCGCATCGGGCAGCGAGCTCAGCTTGGCGAATTCGGCGTAGCTGCCCGGCGCCACATGACCCAGCGAGCGGATGCGCTCGGCGATCGGGTCGACGGCGTTCCACAGCTCGGTGTACTGCTCCATGAACATGGTGTGCAGGCTGTTGAACATGGGCCCGGTCACGTTCCAGTGGAAGTTGTGGGTGGTGAGGTACAGGGTGTAGGTGTCGGCCAGCAGGTGGCTCAGGCCTTTGGCGATGGCGGCGCGGTCTTTTTCGGCGATGCCGATGTTCACGGCCATGACGGGCTTGGTGGTCTTCTTGCTCATGCGGGCTCCTAATGGGGATGACGATTTCGGATGTGACGATTGGCAGACGCGCAGCATAGCGCCCGCCCCATGCCGCGGTGATGACCTGGGTCAACGGCTGCGGTGGGCGTGGTCGAGCGGGCCGCGCCCCTGGCCCAGGCGCCAGTGCGCGGCCGATTGCAGGGCGCCACGCAGGTAGGTGCGTGCCTGCGAGATGGCGTCGACCAGCGTCAGCCCGCGCGCCAGTCCGCAGGCAATGGCGCTGGACAGGGTGCAGCCGGTGCCGTGCGTATTGCGCGTGTCGATGCGGCTGTCTGTCCACAGCGTGAAGCCACTGTCGTCAAGCAGCAGGTCGGTGAGCGCGGGGCCGTCCAGGTGCCCACCCTTGATCAGCACCGCCTGGGCGCCCCGTTCGCGCAAGCGCTGCGCGGCGCGGCGCATGTCGTCCACGGTGCTGACCGCGTGGCCGGCCAGGCTGGCCGCTTCGCTCAGGTTGGGGGTCAGCAGGGTCACGCGGGGCAGCAGCGTGGTCATCAGGGCGGGCGGCACGTCCGCGTCGATGAGCCGGTCGCCGCTGCTGGCAACGGCCACCGGGTCGAGCACCACGCGCGCCAGCCGATGGCGCCGAATGGCCTCGGCCACCGCGTGCACCGTGGCGACCTCGGGCAGCATGCCGATCTTGACCGCGTCGGCACCGATGTCCTCGATCACCGCGTCGATCTGGCTTGCCACGAGCGCAGGGGCCACAGCCTGGACCGCCCGCACTCCGAGGGTGTTCTGCACGGTGATGGCCGTGATGGCGCTCATGCCGTGGCAGCCCAGGGCCGCCATGGTCTTGAGGTCGGCCTGGATGCCGGCGCCGCCGCCGGCGTCGCTGCCGGCGATGCTGAGCACGCGCGCTGGGGTGGGGTGGGACTGGGCCATGGCGGGCGCGCATTATCCCTGGGCGGGTGTTCCGTTTCGTCACAACCCGACGCGAAGCGGCGTGGGGCTTGTGCTGCGCCGCCGATGCGCGCTAGCGTCCGGGCCGTTGAGGGTTCGGCGTTGAGCGTTCTGCGGGTCGGCCGCTCGATCACCCAACGCCCAACGCCCAACGCCACCAAGGAACCCCATGACCCAGGCGCCCCTTTGCTCAGCACCCGTTTGCCCCCACGCTGAGGTCCGTGCGTGAAGCGCGCGCGTCGCCTGTGGCCGGCATGGGGGGCACTGTCGGCAGGCGCCGGGCTGGGCCAGACCCTGCCAGTGGAACCTGGTGCGCTGGCCCCGGTGGTGGTCACCGGCAGCAGCGTGTACGAGCAGCGCTGGCGTGGCAGTGCGTCGATCGACGTGGTGGAGGGCGAGGAGCTGCGCAGTGGGCAGTTGCAGATCAACCTGTCCGAGGGCATGGGCAGGGTGCCGGGCCTGGTGATCCGCAACCGCAACAACTACGCGCAAGACCTGCAGGTGTCGGTGCGCGGCTTTGGCGCGCGGTCCACCTTCGGCGTGCGGGGTGTGCGTCTGTTCGTGGATGGCATTCCGGCCAGCGCCCCCGACGGTGCCGGTCAGGCGGCCAACTTCCCGCTGAGCAGCGCGCAGCGCATCGAGGTGGTTCGCGGCCCGCTGGCCACGCTCTACGGCGCTTCCAGCGGTGCCGCCATCCTGCTGTACACCGAGGACGGTGGCGAGCCCGCACAGTGGCGCGGCGGGTTGGCTCTGGGTGACCATGGCCTGTGGCGCCTGTCGACGCAGCTCAGCGGGCGTGTGGGCGCATCGACCGGGGGCGACAGCGACCCGGGTTGGCTCTACGCACTGGACACGGGTCGTTTCGAGACCGATGGCCTGCGACCGCAGTCGTCGGCACACCGCAGCACCACCAACGCCAAGCTCGTGCGCGCGCACGACGGTGGCCGTACCGTGCTGCTGTTCAACCGGCAGACGGGCTTTGCGCTTGACCCGCAGGGGCTCACCCGCGCGCAGTTCGACGCCGATCCCACGCAGACCGCCAGCCAGGCGATCGACTTCAACACACGCAAGTCGGTGTCGCAGGCCCAGGCGGGTGTGGCCTGGGACCACGCCCTGGGCGGCGGGCACAGCCTTGAGCTGATGGGTTACGCCGGGCAGCGCCATGTGATGCAGTTCCAGTCGATCCCGCCCACGGCGCAGAACGCCGCCACCAGCTCGGGCGGCGTGATCGACCTCGATCGCGTCTACCAGGGGCTCAATGCGCGCTGGCGCTGGCAAGGGACCTGGGGCAGCGGGCGCGCCGACCTCAGTGCCGGCCTGGCGGTCGATCATCAGAGCGATCTGCGCCTGGGCTTCAACAACTTCACGGGCCCCAGCGGCGCGCCGACGGCCATCGGTGTGCAAGGCCTGTTGCGGCGCGACGAAACCAACCGCGCCACCACGCGCGACCCTTACCTGCGGGCCAGCTACTCGCGCGACGCCTTCACCGTCGAAGGCGGTGTGCGGCACATCCACGCCGACTACCGCTCCAGCGACCGCTTTCTGTCCAATGGCGACGACAGCGGTGCCGTGTCGTACGCGCGCACCGTGTCGGTGCTCGGTGCGCGTTGGCAACTGGACCCCGATCTGCAGCTGTATGGCAGCCTGGGACAGGGCTTCGAGATCCCCACGCTCAACGAGGTGGCATACCAGAGCTCGGGCGCCACCGGGCTTAACACCGCACTGCGCCCTTCGCGCAGCAGCAACGCCGAGCTCGGCCTGCGCGGGCGCCATGCCGATGGGCTGTGGAGCGCCACGTTGTTTCACACCCGCACGCGCGACGAGATCGTGGTGGACAGCAGCAGCGGTGGTCGCACGGTGTACACCAACGCCGGGCGCACCGAGCGGCGTGGCGTCGAACTCTCGGCCGAGCACGCCTGGGGCGACCTCGTGTTCACCTCCGCCTGGACCTGGCTGCAGGCGCTCTATCTGGCCTCGGCCGATGCGCGCTTCCCCGCCGGCAACGCCCTGCCCGGCGTGCCCGCGCAGCAGTTGTTTGCGCAACTGGCCTGGACGCCACCCTGGGCGCGCGCGGTGGGCGGTGTCTTCTCAATGGAGGCGCGCCACACCGGTCGGGTCTATGTCAACGACCTCAACACCGATGCGGCTGGCGCGCACACGTTGCTGTCCCTGGGTGCCCGCTTCGAGCAGCGGGTCGGCCCCTGGACATGGCGCCAGTTCGTGCGCATCGACAACCTCACCGATCGCCGTCACGCGGGCTCGGTGATCGTCAACGACGGCAACGGGCGCTACTTCGAGCCCGGGGCGGGACGCAGCTGGTCGGCGGGGCTGGAGCTGGCGCGTCGTTTCTGAGGTCCTGCGATCAACGGTCGCCTGGGGGCGGCGAGCGCGCCTGCGATTTCCCGAACGATCGGTAGCATGGCGCAACGTTCTGATACCCCATAGGGGTACAGGGGATCGTCGATCCATTTCCCCACGCTGCACGCCTGCCTCCCGGAGCCTTTCACGATGTCTCACGCCCCCATCCGTTCCGCCTCGACCGACCTTACGCGCCGCCGTTTCACCGGCGTGGCCATAGGCGCCGCGGCGGCGCTGGCCAGCCCGCATCTGCTGGCGCAGAGCAACCGCATCGTGCTCGGTCAATCGGCCGCCTTCACGGGCCCCGCCGCTCAGCTGGGCATCCAGTTCAATGCGGGCGCCCAGTTGTACTTCGATCTTGTGAATCAGCAAGGTGGCGTGGGTGGTCAGCGCATCGAGATCGTCAAACTCGACGATGGCTACGAGCCCGATCGCTGCGCCGAGAACACCCGCCAGTTGCTCTCACGCGGCTGCACCGCGCTGTTCGGCTACATCGGCACGCCGACCAGCCTGGCCGCGCTGCCGCTGACCACGCAGGCCGGCATTCCCTTCATTGCGCCCTTCACCGGTGCCATGGGCCTGCGCCAGCCCTTCAACCGTCTCGCCTTTCACCTGCGCGCGTCGTACAACGACGAGACGGCGCTGATCGTGCGCCAGCTCACCAGCCTCGGCCTCAACGACATCGCGGTGTTCCACCAGAACGACTCCTACGGCAAGGCCGGGCTCGACGGTGTGACCCTGGCCATGGCATCGCGCAACCTCAAGCCCAAGGTCACGGCGACCGTGGAGCGCAATTCGGTGGACGTGGCCAAGGCGGTGGAGACCATCGTGGCCGCCAAGCCGCAGGCCGTGGTGCAGATCAGTGCGTACAAATCCTGCGCGGCCTTCATCAAGGAGGCGCGCAAGGCCGGCTACGGCGGCACCTTCTTCAACGTGTCCTTCGTGGGCACGCAGGCCCTGGCCGACGAGCTCGGCAAGGTGGGCGCCGGTGTGGCGATCTCGCAGGTGGTGCCCAACCCGTTTTCCACCGCACGCCCGATCACGCGCGACTTCTTCGACGCCATTGCTCGCGGCGGCGACAAGGTGCAACCCAACTTCTCCAGCCTCGAGGGCTACCTCGCAGCGCGTTTGTTCGTCGAAGGTGCCCGCCGTGCCGGCGGCAAGGGCGTCAACTCGGAGAACATCGTCAATGGCCTGGAAGCGGTGGGCGATACCAGCCTCGGCGGCTTTGCCATCTCGCTGAGCAGCACCAACCACGTGGCCTCGCGCTTTGCCGAGTTGTCCATGCTCACCGGCGACGGCAAGGTTCGCACCTGACGCTGGTTTCCGACGCGGGTTTCGCCGTAGTGGCATGGGGGGGGTGATCGATGCATGATGCATCCACCGATCAGCCCCCATGGACCATTCGCATTCACCCGTTCCGCCGCTGCTGACCTGGCCGCCTGTGCCGGGCAACCATTCGGTGTCCGCGCTGTTTGTGGTCACGGCCGACGGTGTGGTGTGCAAGGTCAACGATACCGCCCGGTCCTGGTTCGACGCTGCCGCCGAGCCCATGGAGGCCCTGGACAGGTTCCTGGGCGTGATCGATGACCTGCGTCGACGGGAGTTGCAGGCGTTCATCGCCGACCTGAAGACCCACCGCTTGCGCCGGGAGCTGCGCTTGACCCTCCACCGCCACGACGGTGAGAGCTTTTCGGCACTGCTGATTGCGACACCGCTGGCCGGCCCCGA
This sequence comes from Hydrogenophaga sp., assembly GCF_019635465.1. Taxonomy (GTDB): domain Bacteria; phylum Pseudomonadota; class Gammaproteobacteria; order Burkholderiales; family Burkholderiaceae_C; genus Hydrogenophaga. The sequence goes on along the minus strand of NZ_JAHBZK010000005.1, from coordinate 64,238 downwards.
CGGGGCCTATCTCGGGTTCGACGCCACGCTGCTGGACTTGTCACGGTGGCAGGACCGTGAGGCGTTGGTGGTGCGCACGCGAGACGAGAGCCTGCGGCTGCGATGCCAGGCCAACAGCCATGCGCTGGCTGTCATCCAGCGCGAGATGGAGTCCCTGTCCCAGGCGGTGGCCCACGACATACGTGCGCCGCTGCGCCACATCGGGGGTTACCTTGGGCTGGCGCGGGAGCGGGCCACCGAAATCAGCGACGACGTGCTCGCGGCGTATGCCGAGCAGGCGCAAGCGGGTTTGAGCCGGATGACCGCCATGGTCGAGGCCTTGCAGGACTACCTGTACCTCTGCCGTGCCCGGCCGGCCCTGCAGGAGGTGCCGCTCGGCGCGCTGGTGCAGGAGGTGAAGGCGCACCTGCCCAGTGCCGCTCAGGACGTGCGCGTGCAATGGGATATCGCGCCCGACCTGCCCTCGGTGCAAGCCGACCCCATGCTGCTGGCGCAGGTGTTTCGCCATTTGCTCGACAACGCCGTGAAGTTCTCGCGCGATGCGGCGCAGCCGAGGGTGACGGTGGGCCATGAGCGCGGCTCGGACGGCACCTTCACCTTCTTCGTGCGCGATAACGGCACGGGTTTCGATCGCCAGCGCGCGAGCAGGTTGTTCCTGTTGTTCCAGCGGCAGCACCATTCGCAGGACTTCGAAGGCCTGGGTGTCGGACTGGCCATGGCGGCGCGCATCGTCGAGCACCATGGGGGCAGCATCCATTGCGACGCCACACCGGGTGGGGGTTGTCAGGTCCGCTTCACACTGCCCGATCTGGTCAGCGAAGGCGTACTGCTTCGCGAGTACTGAGCGGGCTCAGCGCCTCAGTCCGGCAGCACCGCCGTGACCTCGATCTCCACCTTGGCCCGTGCCTCCACCAGCCGGCGCACCTCGACGCAGGTCATGGCCGGAAACTCTCGGCCCATCACACTGCGGTACGCATCACCCAGTTCGCGCAGGCGGGCGTTGTATTCGTCGCGATCGAGGATGTACCAGGTCATGCGCACCATGTGCTCGGGGCCCGCGCCGGCGCAGGCCAGCACGTCCCGCACGTTCTGCAAGGCCTGGCGTGTCTGGTGAATGAAGTCGTCGCTCTCGAACTGCTGCTGGCCGTTCCAGCCGATCTGGCCGCCGACGAAGATCTGCGTGCCGCGGGCGGCCACGCCATTGGCGTAGCCCTTGGGGGGCGTCCAGCCCTGAGGGTGAAGTGTCTGCATGAGTCCTCTTACGTCGACTGGCGCAGCGCAAAGCGTTGCAGCTTGCCGGTTTCGGTGCGCGGCAGGCGTTCGACGAACACCACCTCGCGCGGGTACTTGTACGGTGCCATGCTGGCCTTGGCGTGGTCCTGCAGGGCCTTGACCATGGCGGCGTCGGCGCTGTGGCCCGACTTGAGTACCACGTAGGCCACGATCACCTGCCCTCGGTCCTCGTCGGGGCGGCCGATCACGCCGCACTCGGCCACGGCCGGGTGGCTCAGCAAGGCGGACTCCACCTCCGGACCGGCCACGTTGTAGCCGGCGGTGATGATCATGTCGTCGGTGCGCGCCTGGTAGTGGTAGTAGCCATCGGCGTCGCGCGTGAAGGCGTCGCCGGGGAAGTTCCAGCCGTCGCGCACGTACTGCGTCTGGCGGGCATCGTCGAGGTAGCGGCAGCCGGTGGGGCCCACCACGGCGAGTCGACCGATCTCGCCATCGGCGACGTCCTGACCGTCTGCGTTGACCACGCGCGCGGTGTAGCCGGGCACCACCGTGCCGATGGCGCCGCGGCGCACAGCCTCGGGGGCCGCGGAGATGAAGATGTGGAACATCTCGGTGGCGCCGATGCCGTCGAGCATTTCAATGCCCGTGGCCTGCTTCCACAACTGCCGGGTCGCATCGGGCAGGCCCTCACCCGCACTCACGCAGATGCGCAGGCGGCCCACGCCACCCTGTGTCGCGTGCTGCTGCTGCGCGAAAGCGGCCATTTGCCGGTAGAAGGTGGGCGCGGTGTAGCAAATGGTCGCGCCCTGTGCGATCAGCAGCTTGACCATGGCCTCGGGTGTGTACGGAATCGAGGGGAAGTAGACCGAGCAGCCGGCCCACATCGGAAAGATCAGCAAGCCGCCCAGGCCGAAGGTGAAGGCCAGCGGCGGCGAGCCCATGACGATGTCGTCGGGCGTGGCGCGCAGCACGTGGCGTGGCCAGCACTCACAGGCGGCCAGCACGTCGCGGTGCGTGTGCACGGCGGCCTTGGGCACACCGGTGGTGCCCGAGGTGAAGGCCAGCAGCGCGATGTCGTCGCCCGAGGTGGGGCAGGGCGCGGCGCGCGCGGGCTGCCGGGCGGCCAGGGCCTCCAGGCTGTCGGCGCCGTCGCAGTTGAAGCGCAGCATGGGCAGGCCGCTGTCGGTGGCTTCGAGTTCGGCGGTGAGCGCGTCATCGCACAGCAGCAAGGCGGGCTGGGCCTTGTCGATGATGGCCGTGAGCTCCTTGGCCCGCAGCAAGGGCATGGTGGCCACGACGATCAGGCCCGCCTTGACGATGGCCAGCCAGGCCAGTGACATGGCCACCGAGTTGCCGCCGCGCAGCAGCACGCGGTTGCCGGGCACCAGACCACGCTCGTTCACCAGCACGCCCACGATGCGGTTGACGCTTTCGCGTGCCTGGGCGTAGGTCAGTGTGCGCGCATCGCTGCGCAGAAACGGGCGATCGGCGTGGCCATTGACGAAGGCGCGGTCGAACAGCGCCTGCACCAGGTTCACCTGCTCGGGAATGGCCTGCAACTCGGGCGTGTCGTAGCGCAGCTCGGGCCACTGATCGCGTGGCGGCAGGCGGTCGTGCACGAAGCGGTCGGTTTGCGCGGAGTTCATGTCTTCAATGCGGCCTTGCCGAGAATGAGCAACTGCACTTCGCTGGCGCCCTCGTAGATGCGCAGCGAGCGGATGTCGCGATAAAGGTGTTCGATCACTTCGCCCACCCGGACACCGCGGCCGCCAAACATCTGCAGCGCCATGTCGATCACGCGCTGCGCGTTCTCGGTGGCGGTGAGCTTGGCCGCCGCGGCCGCGGCTGTGTAGGCGGGTGTGCCGGCGCCCTCGGTGGTGCTCTCGTCGCGCATCCAGGCGGCGCGGTAGGTCAGCATGGCAGCGGCATCGATCAGCGCGCTCATCTCGCCCAGCCTGGCCTGTGTGAGCTGGAAGTCGGCCAGGTGCTGGCCAAACATCTTGCGCTGCCGGGCGTGCGCCACGGCCTCGGCAAAGGCGCGCCGCGCCATGCCCAGCGCGGCGGCGGCCACCGAGGCGCGGAAGATGTCCAGCGTCTGCATGGCCAGCTTGAAGCCGGTGTCGACCGTGCCCAGCAAGGCGTCGGCGCCCACGCGGCATTGATTGAAGCGCAGGGTGGCCAGCGGGTGCGGGGCCATCACGTCGATGTGCTCTGAGGTGTCCAGCCCCGGCGCGTCGGCAGGCACCACGAAGGCACTGATGCCACGTGCGCCGGCGTCGGCCGTGGTCTTGGCAAAAACCACGTAGAAGTCGGCCAGGCCGCCGTTGCTGATCCAGGTCTTGCAGCCATCGATCACCCAGCCGCCGTCCATGGGCTGGGCGCGCGTCTGCATGCCGGCCACGTCGGAGCCGGCGTCGGGCTCGCTGAGCGCAAAGGCTGCGATCTGACGACCTTCGGCCACTGCGGGCAGGCGCTGGTCGCGCTGCGCAGCTGTGCCGCCCAGCGTGATGCTGCCGCTGCCCAGCCCCTGCATCGCGAAGGCGAAATCGGCCAGTGGCGAATGAAAGGCCAGCGTCTCGCGCAGGATCACCAGGGCGCGCGAATCGAGTTTGTCCAGGGCACCACCGTGCGCGGCGGGCACGCAATAGCGCAACCAGCCCGCATGGCCCAGGCGGGCCACCCAGTCGCGGCAGGCGCACCGGTCGTCCGTCTCATCGACCTGCTGCGCCCCGGCCCAGTCGGCCAGGCCCAGCGCGAGTGTGCGGTGGTGTTCGCCGAAGAAGGGCAGGGCCCATTGCGATTGCGGTGGGGTCATGCCGTGGGGACGGTCGAAGGCAACCATGGGTGGGTTCACTTTCTCGATCGATCAGTCGCCTTCGAACACCGGGCGCTGCTTGGCCGCGAAGGCCTCGTACGCGCGGCGGAAGTCCTGCGTCTGCATGCAGATCGCTTGCGCCTGGGCCTCGGCCTCGATGGCCTGGTCCAGCGTCATGGCCCACTCCTGGTGCAGCATGGTCTTGGTCATGCCGTGCGCGAAGGTCGGGCCCTCGGCCAGCGAACGCGCCAGCTTCTGGGCGGCATCGGGCAGTGCATCGGGTTCGTGCAGTGCGTTGAAGAAGCCCCAGGCCAGGCCTTCGTCGGCCTTCATGGCGCGGCCGGTGAACAGCAGCTCGCTGGCGCGGCCCTGGCCGATGAGGCGCGGCAACAGCGCGCAGGCGCCCATGTCGGCGCCGGCCAGGCCCACGCGCGTGAACAGGAAGGCGGTGGTGGCGCGCGCCGTGCCCAGGCGCAGGTCGGACGCCAGCGCCATCATGGCGCCCGCGCCCGCGCACACGCCGTCGATGGCCGCGACGATGGGCTGCGGGCAGGCGCGCATGGCGCTCACCAGGGCGCCGGTCATGCGGGTGAAGGCCAGCAGCTCGGGCATGGTCATGGTGGTGAGCGGGCCGATGATTTCGTGCACGTCGCCACCGGAGCAGAAGTTGCCACCCGCGCCTGTCAGCACCACGGCTTTCACGTCGGTGGCGCGTTGCAGGCCGGTGAACCAGTCGCGCAGCTCGGCGTAGGAGTCGAAGGTGAGCGGGTTCTTGCGGTCGGGCCGGTTCAGTGTCACGGTGGCCACGCCGTCTGCGATGGCGAGCGCAAAATGCCTGGGCGCTGCAGGTGCGGGGCCGTACTGGCCGCGCATCGGGTTGTGGTCGGGGATCGGGTGCTTCATTCGAGTTCTTTCTGGTACTGCTTGACCTTGCCAAGCAGGCGGTGAAGTTGTTCGAGTTCGCGCGGGGTCAGGCCTTCGAAGGCTTCGACGATCCAGTGCTCGTGCTGCTCGGCCATGTCGGCAAAACTGCGGCGGCCCAGCTCGGTCAGCCGCACACGAAAGACGCGGCGATCGCCCTCGACGCCGGTGCGCTCGACCAGGCCCTCGGCCACCAGCTGATCGGTGATGCCGGTGACGTTGCCACCGGTGACCATCAGCCGGTGCGACAGGTCCTTCATCTTCAGACCCTCGGGGTGACGCTCCAGCTGGGCCATCAGGTCAAAGCGCGGCAGGGTGGTGTCGAAGTGCTCGCGCAGGCCGGCGCGCACGCGCTTTTCGATCAGTTGCGAGCAGGTCAGCAGGCGCAGCCACAGGCGCAATTCCTGGGCGTGCTCGCTGTGGGCACGCGCCTCCATGTCCAGCGTTTCTTGCAGTTCGCTCACTTGCTTGCCTCCTCTTCTTTTGGGGTCTGCTGATGCACAAATCGCCGCTGCGCCGGCGCTGCGAGCCAGGCAGCGTTCGGCGCGACCCGCTGGCAGGGCTGGCTGCCCGGCCAAGGGTTGCAACAACACGATGCCTGGCTCGCAGCCCCGGCCCTTCGGGTAGTCCCCCAGAACGCTCGCTCTCGTCGTTGCCAATGCTCGCCAGGCCTCCAGCCTGACTGCGCTTGGCGCCTAGAGAGCGAGCGTTCTGGGGGGCTACGCAGTGGCGATTTATGCATCAGCAGACCCCTTCGCGTTCATGGCCTGTTGCCGTGCAATCTCGCGGTAGAGCTGGTCGCGCCCGCTCAGGTAGGGAGCGGGCCACTGGATGGCGCGTGTCTGCAGCTTGGCGGCCTCGTGCAGGGTCCATGCCGGGTTGGCCAGGTGAGGGCGGGCCACCGCACACAGGTCGGCGCGACCCGCGGCGACGATGCTGTTGGCGTGGTCGGCCTCGCTGATGGCGCCCACTGCCATGGTGAGGATGTCGACCTCGTTGCGCACGCGGTCGGCAAACGGGGTCTGGTACATGCGGCCGTAGACCGGTTTGGCCTGGCGTGTGGTCTGCCCCGACGAGACATCGATCACGTCGCAGCCCGCGGCCTTGAACAGGCGCGCGATCGCCACCGCGTCGTCGGGTGTGTTGCCGCCCGGCGCCCAGTCGTGCGCCGAGATGCGCACGCTGAAGGGTTTGTCGGCCGGCCACACGGCGCGCATGGCCTTGAAGACCTCCAACGGGTAGCGACAGCGGTTCTCCAGCGAGCCGCCGTAGTCGTCGGTGCGCTGGTTGGTGAGCGGGCAGATGAAGGCCGAGAGCAGGTAGCCGTGTGCGCAGTGCAGCTCCAGCCAGTCGAAGCCCGCAGCGGCGGCGCGCTTCGTGGATTCGACGAAGGCGGCGGTCATCGCGTCCATGTCGGCGCGGGTCATGGCGCGCGGCACCTGGTTCTGCGCGCCATAGGCCACGGCGCTGGCCGACAGCAGCGGCCAGTTGCCGCTCGGCAAGGGCTCGTCGATGTCGTCCCAGCCGAGTTGTGTGGAGCCCTTGGGCCCGCTGTGGCCCAACTGGATGCCGATCTTCGCGCCGTCGCCGTTGGCATGCGCGAAGCGCACGATGCGCGCGAAGGCGGCCTGCTGTTCGTCGTTCCACAGCCCGGGGCAGCCGGGGGTGATGCGGCCTTCGGGCGCGGGGCTGGTCATCTCCACCATCACCAGCGCCGCACCACCCGCGGCGCGCGCACCCAGGTGCATGAAGTGCCAGTCGCCGACCACGCCGTCGACCGCCTTGTACTGCGCCATGGGCGAGACGACGATGCGGTTCTTGAGTTCGACGCTGCGCACCTTGAGCGGCAGCAGCATCGGCGGCGTGGGGTGCTTCGCGGCCTGGGTTCCCGCCTTCTGCGCGAGCCAATTTTCATAGCCTTCGAGCCACTTCGCATCGCGCAGGCGCAGGTTCTCGTGACTGATGCGCTGGCTGCGCGTGAGCAACGAATACGCGAACTGCTCGATCTCCATGCCGGTGTAGCGGTCCACGTGCTCGAACCACTCGGTGGAGTTGCGCGCCGCGTTCTGGATCTTGAGCACCTCCACGCTACGGCGTGCCTCATAAGCCTGCAGCACGGTGGCCACATCGGCTTCGGGGTGGCGTTCGAATTCAACGGCGAGGTCGATCGCGTCTTCAAGCGCGAGCTTGGTGCCGCTGCCGATGGAGAAATGCGCGGTGTGGGCGGCGTCGCCCATGAGCACGATGGGCGTGGGCTTGCCGGCGATGTCTTGCGTGTGCACCCAGGTGTTGCAGATCACGCGTGGGAACCGGATCCAGATGGCCGAGCCGCGCAGGTGCGCTGCGTTGCTGATGAGCGGATGACCATCGAGGTAGGGTGCAAACAGCTTCTCGCAGAAGGCAATCGCTTCGGTCTGCTCCATCTGGTCGATGCCATGCGCCTGCCACACGGCCTCGGGCGTCTCGACGATGAAGGTCGAGGTGTCGGCGTCGAACTGGTAGGCGTGGGCCTGAAACCAGCCGTGCTCGGTCTCGACGAAGGCGAAGGTGAAGGCGTCGAACTTCTTCTTGGTGCCAAGCCACACGAAGCGGCACTGGCGGGTGTCGATGTCGGGCTGGAAGGTGTCCTGGTAGCGCGTGCGCACGCGGCTGTTGAGGCCGTCGCTGGCGATCACCAGATCGGCGTTGTACTGCGCGGCCAGGGCCTGGTCGTCGGTGACGTCGGTCTCGAACACCAGGTCCACGCCCAGCTGCTGGCAGCGTGCCTGCAGCACGTTGAGCAACCGCTTGCGCCCGATGCCACAGAAGCCATGGCCGGTGCTGCGCACGCTGCGGCCCTTGTAGAACACCTCGATGTCGTCCCAGTGGTTGAAGGCGTCGCCGATTTCCTTGGCGGTGGCGGCGTCGGCCTGGCGCAGATTGCCCAGCGTCTGGTCGGACAGCACAACGCCCCAGCCAAAGGTGTCGAAGGGGCGGTTGCGCTCGACCACGGTCACCTGCAGCGAGGGCTGACGCTGCTTCATCAGCAGGGCGAAGTAGAGACCGGCCGGTCCGCCGCCGATACACAGGATGCGCTGCAGGGAGGTATTCATGTCTAATTAGTTTAGACCTGAAATATTCACCCACAACCGGGTAAACCCGCATCACAGTCGGCAACTGTGGCACCGGGGGGCGGATCGGCGTATCTTGCGCGTTCAACCCATGGCGCCTGTTCCAGTCCAATGACGGTCTATCGCTTCAAGTCCCGCGAAACGGGCGATCTGGTGATGCTGCGCCCGCACGGCAAGCGTCTGCTGGAGATCATCGGCAAGGACCCCGAGACGCCTGGGGTGCTGTTGGCCGAGGACATGCCGCGTGCGATCGACGCCATTCGCGCCGCGGTGGTGGCCGACGAGGCGCACCAGAAGCAACTGGTGGAAGAAGCGCGGGCTCGGGGCGAGCCCGAACCTCAGTTCGACTCGGTGAGCCTGCGCATGCGCAGCGCCCCTTTCATCGAGATGCTGCAGCGATGCATGAAGGAAAAGGTCGAGGTGGTGTGGGGCGTCTGATCCCCGCCACCACCTCGGGGTGGTGAGCTGGCTTCAGTCCACCTTGGCGCCGGAGGCCTTCACCACGGGGGCCCACTTCTTGATCTCGGCGTCGATCATGGCGGCGAACTGCTCGGGCGTGTTGCCGCCCGGGATGGCACCCTGTGCCAGCAGTCGTTCCTTCACGGCCGGCGAGCTCAGTGCCTTGGCAGTCTCTTGCTGCACGCGCTTGACGATGTCGGCCGGTGTGCCGGCGGGCGCCAGCAGGCCGAACCAGGAGCTGGCCTCGAAGCCAGGCAGCTTGCCGGCCTCGGCCACGGTGGGCACATCGGGCAGGGCGTCGGAGCGCACGCCACTGGTTACCGCGAAGGCGGTCAGGTAGCCGGCCTTGATGTGCGGCATGGCCGAGGGCAGGTTGTCGAACATCACGTCCATGGCGCCGGCCAGCATGTCGGTCATGGCCGGGCCGGACCCGCGATAGGGGATGTGCGTCATGAAGATACCGTTGCGGACCTTGAACAGCTCGCCTGCCAGGTGGATCGAGGTGCCGTTGCCGCTGGAGGCCATGTTCAGCTGGCCCGGGTGCGCCTTGGCGTATTTGACGAAGTCGGCCACCGACTTGATGCCCAGCTCTTGCGCGCGCTTGGTGTTCATCACCATCACGTTGGGCACGCCGGCCACCAGGGTCACGGGGGCAAAGTCTTTCTGCGGGTCGTAGGGCAGCTTGCTGTAGAGCGACTTGTTGATGCCGTGCGTGCCCACCGTGCCCATCAGAAAGGTGTAGCCGTCGTTGGGCGACTTGGCGACCGCTTCGGCACCGATGTTGCCGCCAGCGCCACCGCGGTTGTCCACCACCACGGGTTGGCCCAGCGCCTTGGTGAGTTCGGGCGCGATGGTGCGCGCCAGCAGGTCGGTGGTGCCGCCAGGGGCGAAAGGCACCACGATGCGGATCGGTTTGCTGGGCCATGCGTCCTGCGCCAGCACAGCGGCGGGCAAGGCCAAGGTGGCGGCGAGGGTGACGAGGGTGCGGCGGTTCAGGCTCATGTGTGTCTCCTGCTGAGGTCTTCTATCTGCGGCCGCAGCGGGCGGCCGGCTTCGATGCCCAGTGCGCGGGCGGCTTCGTTGGCGTGGCTGACCACGCCTTGCTCGAATGTACTGGCGGCCTGACCGATGCGTGCGCTCATGTGCGACACCGCGCAGGCCGCCAGCCCGCTGGCCTGCATGAGCGCGAGCCCGGCGATGCCGGCACCGTCCAGACCCACGCCGGCGTCGTTGAACACCGACAGCAGCGGCCGGGCGGCGATCGCGTAGCGGGCCGAGCTCAGCCCTCCGTGCGAGCCGCTCAAAGCAATGCAGCCCGCGTCGGCGGGCTGCAGCTCGGTGATGGAGTCGATGATGCGCAGGGACAGCAAGGCTGTTCTCCATCCAGTGACACCGCGGCGCCGGCTCGGCCGGGCCGCTGGTGTCGTCCCCCGGCGGGGGGAAGGCGCGAAGTGCCGCCGGGGGGATGCCTGGTCAATCGGCGTACTGGCCGGCGGCGTCGATCACCGTCTTGAGCTTGGCGATCTGGTCGGCCACGAACTTCTTGTGACCTTCCGGGGTGACGCGGCTGTCGGTCACCACCAGGGCGCCCAGATCGGCCTGGCGCTTGACGAACTCAGGGTCCTTCAGCGCGACCTTGAGGGCGTCGTTGAGTTTCTTGAGCACGTCGGGCGGAGTGCCCTTGGGCGCGTACAGGCCATGCCAGATGGACAGGTTGAAGTCCTTGAGGCCCATCTCCTGCAACGTCGGGTAGTGCTTGAGGACCGGGTGGGTGCTCAGCGGCTGGGCCGTGGTCACGGCGAAGGCCTTCACGCGGCCGCCTTCGATCTGGGCGGTGGTGTTGGTGGTCTGGTCGCACATCACGTCGACCTGGCCGCCGATGAGGTCGTTCATGGCCGGGCCGGTGCCGCGGTAGGCGATGGTGGTCATCGACTTGTCCAGCTTCACGGCGTATTGCCACATCAGGCCGCACAGGTGCGAGGCCGAACCCAGACCCGCGTGGGCCAGGTTGAGCTTGCCGCCGTTGGCGCGGATGTGGGCCTCGAAATCGCGGTAGGTGTTGGCGTTGAGCTTGTTCGAGCCCAGCAGCGTCATGGGCACGTCGTTGATCATGCCCAGGTACTCGAAGTCTTCGAGCGCGTTGAACTGCTTCTTCTTGTAGAGCGAATCGGTCGAGGCCATGCCGATGTGCCAGACCAGCAGGGTGTAGCCGTCCTTGGGGGCACGGGCCACGCGGGTGGCGGCAATGGTGCCGCCTGCGCCGGCGGTGTTTTCCACCACGATGTTGGCGCCGCCGAGCGGCTTGCGCATGGCCTCGGCCAGCTGGCGCGCGACCAGGTCGGTCGGGCCGCCGGCCGCAAAGGGCACCACAAAGGTGACGGGCTTGTTGGGATAGTCCTGCGCAAACGCAGTGGCCGACACAGCCGTGGCCAGCGCCAGGGCGACGAGCTTCTTCATGGAAAGCCTCCTGAGGGGGGGTTGAGTGCCCGCGAATGCTAGATGGGCCGCTCGGGGCGGCCATCGCGGAAAGTACGTAGCCCCACCCTGGGACCAACCCTCACCCGGGCAAGCCCGGGTGGGGCGCTCAGGGGCCAAAGATCGCGTTGGGCAATGCCAGGCTGATGAACGGGAGGTAGGTCACCAGCAGAAGGAAGATCAGCAGCACGCCCAGCCAGGGCAGGGCTGCCTTGGTGACCTGCACCAGGTTCATGCCGGTGACGCCACTGGTGACGAACAGGTTCAGCCCCACCGGCGGCGTGACCATGCCGATCTCCATGTTCACCACCATGATCACGCCCAGATGGATCGGGTCGATGCCGAGCTGGCTGGCGATCGGAAACAGGATGGGCGCAAGGATCAGGATGATGCCCGTGGGCTCCATGAAATTGCCCGCCACCAGCAGGATCACGTTGACCACCAGCAGGAACATCCAGGGCTCCATGCCCACGGCCAGAATGTGCTCGGCGATCGTTTGCGGAATGCGTTCGGTGGTCAGCACGTGAGCGAACAGCAGCGCGTTGGCCACGATGAACATCAGCATCACCGTGGTCTTGGACGATTCCAGGAACACCTCCGGCAGGTCCTTGAAGCCCAGGTCGCGGTAGATGAACAGGGCCACGAACAGGGCGTAGACCGCCGATACGGCGGCCGCCTCGGTGGGGGTGAATACGCCACCGTAGATGCCGCCCATGATGATCACCAGCAGGGCCAGGCCCCACATGGACTCTCGCAGCGCGCGCAGCACCTCGCCCAGGCTGGCCTTGGGCGGTGGTGTGAGCTGCAGCCGTCCGGCCCGCCACCACACGGCCACCATCAGCATCAGGCCCAGCAGGATGCCCGGCACCACGCCGGCCATGAACAGGCGCCCCACCGACACCTCGGTCACCGCGGCGTAGACCACCATCACGATGGACGGCGGGATCAGGATGCCCAGGGTGCCGGCATTGCAGATGACGCCCGCGGCGAACTCCTTGGTGTAGCCGTTCTTGACCATGCCGGCGATCACGATGGAGCCGATGGCCACCACCGTGGCTGGGCTCGAACCCGACACCGCGGCAAACAGCATGCAGGCCAGGATGGAGGCGATGGCCAGGCCGCCGCGCAGGTGACCCACGGCCGCGATGGCGAACTTGACCATGCGCCGCGCCACGCCACCGGTGGACATGAGGTTGCCCGCCAGCACGAAGAACGGAATGGCCAGCAGCGTGTAGTGCTCGCTGGTCTCGAACAGCTTGATCGACATCGAAGCCAGCGAGTCCTGCGAGAAGAAGAAGATGGTCAGCAGGCTTGAGAGACCGAGGCTGATGGCCACTGGCATGCCCAGCGCCATGAACAGGAACAGGCAGGCGAACAGGACGATGGTGTTCATGGTGCATCCCCCTCGGCTTTGAGCTTGAGCGCATCGGCGGCCTCATCGGCCAGGTGCAGGCTGGAGGTCTTGCCGGTGATCAGGTTCCACAGTATCTGCAGGAAGCGGTAGGCCACCAGCGCATAGCCGATCGGCATCACGATGAGCACCTTCCAGCGCTCGATGGGCAGGTCTTCGAACTCGATGCCGACGTCGTACATCTTGCTCACGTACTGCGTGGCACCGGTCATCACGAAGCCCACGTACACCAGGCACAGCACCACCACGATGGCGCCGGCGATGCGCTGGCCGCGCGAGGGCAGCAGCTTGACCAGGGCGTCCACGCCGATGTGCGAACCGACGCGCACGCCGTACGAAATGCCCACGAAGATCATGATGGCGAAGCAGATCGTGGTCAGCTCCAGCGTCCAGGAGAAGCCGGAGTTGAAGACGTAGCGGTTGACGACCTGCATGAAGGCCAGCGAGGTCATGGCCAGCAGCATGAGGGACATGATCCACTCTTCGAGGTGATCCAGGAGTTTCATGACGGGCTTCCCAAAAAAATCCCCGGGCAAGCCGGGGGGATCGGTGGGCGTGCGGCGGTGCGCGCTCAGTGGTTGTTGGCCTTGAGTGCCGCCTTGACGAGGTCAGGGCCGATCTCGCCTTCGAACTTCTTCCACACCGGTTGCATGGCGGTGCGCCAGGCGGTGAGGTGCTCCTTGCTCATCGGCAGGACCTTGGCCTTGTTGTCGGCGATCACCTTGGCGCGGAAGTTGGCGTCCTCTTCGTTGGCGACCTTGTTGCCGAACTTGATGGCTTCGGTCATGGCTTCGCTCAGGCCCTTGCGGATGTCGGGCGGCAGGCCGTCCCACCACTTGGTGTTGGTGATGACCATGTAGTCGAGCACGCCGTGGTTGCTCTCCATGATGTAGCTCTGCACCTCATGGAACTTCTTGCTGTAGATGTTCGACCACGGGTTCTCGGTGCCATCGACCACACCGGTCTGCAGCGCCTGATACACCTCGGCGAAGGCCAGCTTCTGCGGGTTGCCACCCACGGCCTTGAACTGTTCTTCCAGCACGTCGGAGGCCTGGATGCGGAACTTCAGGCCTTTGGCGTCGGCGGGCATGCCCAGCGGCTTGTTGGCCGAGAGCTGCTTCATGCCGTTGTGCAGGTAGCCCAGACCGGTGATGCCCTTCTTGGACATCGAGGTCAGCAGGCCCTGGCCTTCCTTGCTGGCCTGGAAGCGGTCGACCGCGGCGAGGTCGTCGAACAGGAAGGGCAGGTCAAAGATCTGCAGCTTGGGCGTGTACTTGCCGAACTTGGCCAGCGACGGCGCAATGATCTGCACGTCGCCCAGCAGCAGGGCTTCCATTTCCTTGCCGTCGCCGAACAACTGGCTGTTGGGGAAGACCTGGATCTCCACCTTGCCGGGCAGCTTTTTCTCGGCCAGTTCCTTGAACTTGAGCGCGGCCTGGCCTTTGGGGGTCACGTCGGCCACGACGTGGCTGAACTTGATGACCATGGGGGCGGCCTGTGCGCCAAAGCCGACAGCCAGCAACGCGGCCGCCAGAGCGATCTTGAGTTTCATGTGTGCCTCCTGTGGCGTGAACGGGAGGCGTCAGCGTACCCCCTTGTGGGGGCTTCGCGCATAGTGATGTCCACGTCAGTAATAACCCGCACGCGGCCCGATTCAGACTACTGGTAGCTGCGCGCGTCCTCGATCACCTTGCCGTCGTTGGGCAGCGAACCGGGGGCCAGCAGCTCCACATCGGCGCGCAGCTTGGTGACGTCGCGCACCGCCGCGGCAATGAGCTCGCGCAGGGCGTTATCGCCTTCGCTGGCCTCGACGCGCAGGCACATCTGGTCGTTGGCCATCTCGCCGCTGACCACCAGGCGCGCCTTGCGGATCTGCGGAAAGCGCCTGGCGATGTCGGCCACCTGGGCCGGGTGCACGAACATGCCGCGCACCTTGGTGGTCTGGTCGGCACGCCCCATCCAGCCCTTGATCCGGGGCGCCGTTCGTCCGGTGGGGCATTGGCCGGTCAACACCGCCGACAGGTCGCCGGTGCCAAAACGGATCAATGGGTAGGCTGGGTTGAGCGTGGTGATCACCAGTTCGCCCACTTCGCCGTCGGGGACCGGCTCGCCGGTACCCGGGCGAACAATCTCGACGATGACGTCTTCTTCCACCACCAGGCCCTGGCGGGCCGTGGTTTCGTAGGCCACCAGCCCGAGGTCGGCGGTGGCGTAGGTCTGGTACACAGCAACGCCTTGCTCGGCGAACCACGCGGTCAGGCTGGGGGGGCAGGCCTCGCCGCCCACCGATGCCTTGCGGATGGTCGACACATCGACGCCGGCCTCGGCGGCCTTTTCGATCAGGATGCGCAGAAAGCTCGGCGTGCCGGTGTAGGCGTCGGGCCGCAGCTCGGCGATCGCCTGTAATTGCTGCTCGGTCTGGCCGGTGCCGGCCGGGAACACCGTGCAGCCCACCGCGTGCGCGCCGGCTTCGAGAATGAAGGCGCCGGGCGTCATGTGGTAGCTGAAAGCGTTGTGCACCAGATCGCCGGCCCGAAAGCCGGCGGCGTAGAGCGCGCGTCCGGTGCGCCAGTAGTCGCGGGTCGCGCCTTCGGGTTCGTAGATGGGGCCGGGCGAGGCGTAGATGCGGGTCATCTGCGGGCCGCGGGTGAGCGCCGAAAAGCCGCCAAAGGGGTCCTGCGCACGCTGCGCCTTCTGCCGCTCCAGCAACTCGCTCTTGCGGGTGACGGGCAATTGGGCCAGTGCTGCGCGGCTGTTGACGCCGGCGGCATTCACGCCACCAAGAATCTCGGCGAACGCGGTGCTGGCCGCCTGGGCATGGGCCACCTGGCGCGACAGCGCCAGCATTTGATCGGATTCGCGCTGGGCGGGTGTTCGCGTCTCCAGCGCATCGAAGTGTTCGGTCATGGGCTTGGTGCGTTGTGCGTTGGGCGTGTGGCGTTGAGCGTCAGCGAAGGTGGTTGGGCGCGCTCAACGCACAACCCCCAACGCTCAACGGCGATGCATCTAGGCAAGCCAGCGCTTGCGTCGCTTGTAGCTCTTAACGTCCTTGAAGCTCTTGCGTTCGCCACCCCCCATGCCGAGGTAGAACTCCTTGACGTCTTCGTTGTTGCGCAGATCGGCGGCCGGTCCGTCCATCACGATGCGCCCGCTTTCCATGATGTAGCCATAGTCGGCGTAGCGCAGCGCCATGTTGGTGTTCTGCTCGGCCAGCAGGAAGGTCACGCGCTCCTTGTGGTTGAGGTCCTTCACGATCTCGAACACCTCTTCCACGATCTGCGGTGCCAGGCCCATCGACGGCTCGTCAAGCAACACGACGCTGGGGTTGGCCATCAGTGCGCGGCCAATGGCGCACATCTGTTGTTCGCCACCGCTGGTGTACGCGGCCTGGCTGGTGCGCCGCGTCTTCAGACGCGGGAAGTAGGTGTAGACCTTCTCCAGGTTGCGCGCCACCTCGGCCTTGTCGGTGCGCGTGTAGGAGCCCGTCATCAGGTTTTCTTCGATGGTCAGGTGCGCAAAACAGTGGCGCCCTTCCATCACCTGCACCACGCCGCGCTGCACCAGGTCGGCTGGCGTGAGGTTCTCGATGCGCTCGCCACGCAATTCGATGCTGCCCTTGGTGACCTCACCTCGCTCGCCCTTGAGCAGGTTGGACACGGCGCGCAGCGTGGTGGTCTTGCCAGCGCCGTTGCCACCCAGGATGGCTGCGATCTGGCCTTCGGCCACGGTGAGCGAGACGCCCTTGAGCACCAGGATCACGTGGTTGTAGATGACCTCAATGCCGTTGACGTTGAGAACGGGAGTGGGATTGCTCATGACGAATGACCCTTATCAAAGCTCAGCGCCGCGCGCGGCGCTGAGCTTTGATGGCGGATGACACGCCTGCGGCGCATGACAAGGTCATTTGTCATGCAGCGCGCAGCGCGCGTCATCCGTCATGCCATCAGCTCTGGCAGTCGGCGCCAGTGCGGCGCGTCAGCTTCTTCTCGCCGGCGTATTTGTCAGCGGCGGCCTTGACCATCGGCTTGATGATTTGTTCATCGGCCTGCAGCCAGTCGCTGCTGAATTCCCACTTGGTGCCGTCCCAGGTGTGCACGCGGGCCCAGTTGGCGCCCATGTGGTCCTGGCAGCTGGTGGAGACCGGGCGCATCACGCCCTTGAAGCCGAGCGAGTCCAGCTTGGCCTGGGTCAGGTTGAGGTTCTCGTAACCCCAGCGAGCCTGTTCGCCGGTCATGACCTTGCCCTTGCCATAGCGGTCCTGCGCAGCACGCACGCCTTCGACGGCGAACATCGCGCTCATGAGGCCGCGCATGTACAGCACTTCGCCCACTTCTTCCTTCGGCCCGGTGCCCTGGCCTTTGCCGTGCACCTTCTCGAGGATTTCCTTGACGACGGCGGCATTGCGCTCGGTACCGTGCTGCATGGTCACGGCGTTGTAGCCCTTGGCACCCATGCCGACGTCCTTGACGTCAGGCTCGGCGCCGGCCCACCACACGCCGTACATCTTCTCGCGCGGGTAGCCAGTGGCTTGCGCCTCCTTCAGGGCGGTGGAGTTCATCACGCCCCAGCCCCAGTTGAGCACGTAGTCGGGGCGGTCGCGGCGTATCTGCAGCCAGGTGGCCTTCTGTTCCACACCCGGGTGGGTGACCGGCAACAGGATCAGCTGGAAGCCGTGCATGGCGGCGCGTTCCTGCAGCAGCGGGATCGGCTCTTTGCCGAACGGGCTGTCGTGGTAGACCAGCGCGATCTTCTTGCCCTTGAGCTTGTCCAGGCCGCCTTCCTTCTTGGCGATGTGCTGGATCAACACGTCGGCGGCGACCCAGTAGGTGCCGGCGATGGGGAAGTTCCACTTGAAGACGCCACCGTCGGCCGACTCGCTGCGGCCATAGCCGGCGGTGATCAGCGGGATCTTGTCGTTGGGGGCCTTCTCGGTCAGCGCGAAGGTGATGCCGGTGGACAGCGGCTGGAACACCGTGGCGCCGCCGTTCTTGCCTTTCAGGCGCTCATAGCACTCCACGCCGCGGTCGGTGGCGTAGCCGGTCTCGCACTCTTCCCAGCTGACCTTCACGCCGTTGATGCCACCGCGGGCATTCGTGAGCTTGAGGTAGTCGATGTAGCCATTGGCAAACGGCACACCGTTGGGGGCGTAGGGACCGGTGCGGTACACCAGGGCGGGGAAGAACTGTTCCTTGGCCTGCGCCATCGCACTGGGAGCGACCAGCGCGGAGGACAGACCGGTGGCGACCACGGCGGCAGCCAGGACGAGATTGCGCAGCTTCATCAGATGTCTCCTATATGAACCAACAACACGAACACCATTTGGTGGGCCCTTGAGTTCAATGCGTCGCGGTCCGTTGGTCATCGGGACTGTCCCCATGCGGGTTGTCCCGGTGGCCGCGCGGGCCGCGGCGCATCGAGCCTCGTCAGTGCGGAAAGGGCCAGAGCCGCAACTTCTGTTTGCCGATGCTCCACAGGCGCGCCAGGCCGTGCGGCTCCACGATGAGGAACCAGACGATCAGGGCGCCGAAGATCATGAATTCGGTGTGCGAGACCGCGGCGGTGGAAATCGAGATGCCCACCAGTGAGCCCGCCCAGGGCAGGAACTGGTTGAGGAAGATGGGCAGCACCACGATGAAGGCGGCGCCGAAGAAGCTGCCCATGACGGAGCCCATGCCACCGATGATCACCATGAACAGCAGCTGGAAGCTGCGGTCGATCGAGAACGCGGCCGGCTCCCACGAGCCCAGGTGCACGAAGCCCCACAGGCCACCGGCCACGCCGATGATGAAACTGCTGACCGCGAACGCGCTGAGCTTGGCGTACATGGGGCGGATGCCGATCACCGAGGCGGCCACGTCCATGTCGCGAATGGCCATCCACTCGCGCCCGATGGCCGAGCGCACCAGGTTCTTGGTCAGCAGGGCGAACACCACCACGAAGCCCAGGCAGAACAGGTACTTCTCGTGCGGCGTGTCGATGCGCCAGCCCAGCACCTGCAGGTTCGACACCGACACCGAGCCTGAGGCCGTGTTGTGGGTGAACCAGCCAATGCGCAGGAACATCCAGTCGCAGAAGAACTGCGCCGCCAGCGTGGCCACGGCCAGGTACAGGCCCTTGACCCGCAGGCTCGGGATGCCGAAGAAGATGCCGACGATGGTGGCGAAGAAGCCACCGATGAGCAGCGCCACGATCAGAGGCATGCCCTCGATGCGAACGAAGGCGTTGTAGGCCATGTAGGCCCCCACCGCCATGAAGGCGCCCGATCCCAGACTGATCTGGCCGCAGTAGCCCACCAGCACATTCACACCGATGGCGGCCAGCGCCAGGATGAGGAAGGGAATGAAGATGGCGCGGAACAGATATTCGTCGGCCAGCAGCGGCACACCGACGAAGGCAAAGGCAATGATGGCCAGCACCGCCCAGCGGTCCTGCGCGATCGGAAAGATCTGCTGATCGGCGCGGTAGGAGGTCTTGAACTGACCGTTTTCTCTGTAGAACATGGTGTGGAGTCCTGCGTTGGGCGTTCAGCGTTGGGCGTGGCTGCGCATCACACGCGATCGATGATCTTTTCCCCGAACAGGCCCTGGGGACGGAAGAGGAGGAAGACGAGCGCCAGCACGTAGGCAAACCAGATTTCGATGCCGCCGCCGACGAAGGGGCCGAGGTAGACCTCGGAGAGCTTTTCGCCCACGCCGATGATCAGTCCGCCGATGATGGCGCCGGGCACCGAGGTCAGGCCGCCGAGGATGATCACGGGCAGCGCCCGCAGGGCCACGGTGGTGAGCGAGAACTGCACGCCCAGCTTGGAGCCCCAGATCATGCCGGCCACCAGTGCGGTGATGCCGGCGACGAACCACACGATCACCCAGATGCGGTTGAGCGGAATGCCGATCGACTGGGCGGCCTGGTGATCGTCGGCCACGGCGCGCAGCGCGCGGCCGGTGGCGGTCTTCTGGAAGAACAGCGACAGGGCGGCCACCAGCAGGGCGGCCACGCAGGCGGCATAGACGTCCTCCAGGTTCACCAGCACGCCGCCTTCGAACACGTTCTCGAGCAGGAACACCGGGTCCTTGGGCATGCCGATGTCGATCTGGTAGATGTCCGAGCCGAACAGGGTCTGACCCAGACCATCGAGGAAGTAGGTGATGCCCAGTGTGGCCATCAGCAAGGTCACACCTTCCTGGTTCACCAGATGGCGCAGCACCAACCGCTCCACCACCCAGGCGATGGCCAGCATCAAGGCGCCGGCCAGTGCGAACGCGGCGATGTTGCCCAGCAGCTTGCTCTCGATGCCCAGCCAGCCCGGCACCCATTGCGAGAAGCGCGCCATGGCCAGAGCGGCAAAGAGCACCATGGCGCCCTGCGCAAAGTTGAACACCCCGGACGCCTTGAAGATGAGCACGAAGCCCAGCGCCACCAGGGAATAGAGCATGCCGGCCATGAGGCCGCCGATGAGGGTTTCGAGGAAGAAGGCCATGGTGGTTGCTCAGCGCTTGATGGCAAATGACTGCGCGGCAGCGCCGGCGCGTGACAGATGACTGGAGGATGGGCGTTGGCGTTGGTCATTGCCGCCGAAGGCGAAGTCATTCGTCATTCGTCATCCTCAGTGAGACGTTCCGAGATAGGCACTGATCACCTCCTCGTTGCTGCGCACCTCGTCGGGGGTGCCGTCGCCGATCTTCTTGCCGTAGTCGAGCACGACCACGCGGTCGGAGATGTCCATCACCACGCCCATGTCGTGCTCGATGAGCACGATGGTGGTGCCGAACTCGTCGTTGACGTCGAGGATGAAGCGGCTCATGTCCTGCTTCTCTTCGAGGTTCATTCCGGCCATGGGCTCGTCAAGCAGCAGCATCTGCGGCTCCATGGCGAGTGCGCGGCCCAGGTCGACGCGCTTTTGCAGGCCGTAGGGCAGGGTGCCGACAGGCGTCTTGCGGTAGGCCTGGATCTCGAGGAAGTCGATGATGTGTTCGACGAATTCGCGGTGCTGCTCTTCTTCCTTCTGTGCGCCACCCAGGCCGAAGGGGTTGCGAAACGCTTGCGACAGCAGACCGCTTTTGATGCGCAGGTTGCGCCCGGTCATGATGTTGTCGATCACGCTCATGCCCTTGAACAGCGCCAGGTTCTGGAAGGTGCGCGCGATGCCCATCTCGGCGACCTGGCGGCTGTTCATGTGCTTGAAGGTCTGGCCCCGAAAGGTGATGGAGCCTTCCTGCGGCGCGTAGACACCGTTGATGCAGTTGAGCATGGAGCTCTTGCCAGCGCCGTTGGGGCCGATGATGGCGCGGATCTCGTGCTCGCGGACGTCGAAGCTGATATCGGTCAGTGCCTTCACGCCGCCAAAGCGCAGGCTGATGTTCCTGACCTCGAGGATCACGTCGCCGATCTTCTTTTGCCCGGTGGCGGTATCCGGGGCGCCTGCGCTGCCCGATTCGTTGTTGTTCATGGTGATGCTTCTCATGCGGCGGCCTTCACCGGCGCGAAGGTCTTCGCGTCCCGGATCTGCAGGGTGGCGCTGACCGAGCCGGTGCGCCCGTCTTCGAACTTGACCTGGGTTTCGATGAACTGCTTGCTCTTGCCGCCGTACAGCGCATCGACCAGCACCTGGTACTTCTCGCCGATGAAGCCGCGGCGAACCTTGTTGGTGCGCGTGAGCTCGCCGTCATCGGCGTCGAGCTCCTTGTGCAGCACCAGGAAGCGGCTGATCTGGCTGCCGGCGAGCAGGTCGTCGCGCGAGAGGTCGGCGTTGACCTTTTCGACGCATTCCTGGATCAGCGCGTACACCTCGGGCTTGCTGGCCAGATCGGTGTAGCCGGTGTAGGGCAGGTTGCGTCGCTCGGCCCAGTTGCCCACCGCATCGAAGTCGATGTTGACCATCACGCAGACCTTCTCGCGCTTGTCGCCGAAGGCCACCGCCTCTTTGATGTGCGAGAAGAACTTGAGTTTGTTCTCGACGTACTTGGGCGCGAACATGGCGCCGTCGTGCTCGCCGCCCATGAGGCGGCCGACGTCCTTGACGCGGTCGATGATCTTGAGGTGGCCCGATGCGTCGATGAAGCCGGCGTCGCTGGTGTGGTACCAGCCATCGGCGTCGAGCACCTCGGCCGTGGCCTGCGGGTTCTTGTAGTAGCCCTTGAGCAGGCCTGGCGATTTCACGAGGATTTCGCCGCTGTCGCTGAGCTTGATCTCCACGCCTTCGCAGGGCACACCCACGGTGTCGGCGCGCGCCTCGTGGTCGGGCTGCAGGCAGACGAACACTGCGGTCTCGGTCGAGCCATAGAGCTGTTTGAGGTTGATGCCGATCGAGCGGTAGAAGCTGAACAGATCGGGGCCGATGGCCTCGCCCGCGGTGTAGGCCACGCGCACGCGGCTCATGCCGAGGTTGTTGCGCAGCGGGCCATAGACCATCCAGTCGCCCACGCGGTAGGCGATGCGGTCCATCAGGCCGACCGGTTTGCCGTCCATGAGGTCGGGCCCGATGCGGCGCGCCAGGTTCATGAAGCGGTGGAACATGCTGCGCTTGAGTGCGCCTGCGTCCTCCATGCGGATCATCACGCTCGTGAGCAGGCCTTCGAACACGCGGGGCGGCGCGAAGTAATAGGTCGGCCCGACCTCCTTGAGGTCGATGGTGACGGTACTGCTGCTCTCGGGGCAATTGACCACGTAGCCCGTGACCAGCCACTGGGCGTACGAGAAGATGTTCTGGCCGATCCAGGCCGGCGGCAGGTAGGCCAGCACTTCATCGGTGGGGCCGAGCTTGTCGAAGCGGGTGCCCACCGCGGCGCGGTCGAGCAAGGTGCGGTGGCTGTGCACCACGCCCTTGGGGTTACCGGTGGTGCCGCTGGTGAAGAACATGGCGGCCACGTCGTCCGGGTCGCCAGCGCCCACTTGCTGATCAAACAGACTGGGGTGCTCCTTGTCGTGCGCGTGCCCGGCGGCCACCAGGCCTTCGACGCTTTGCAGACCGGGCTGGTCGTAGTTGCGCAGGCCGCGCGGGTCGTCGTACCAGATGTGCGAGAGCTGCGGGCACTGCTCGCGGATCTCCAGCATCTTGTCGACCTGCTCCTGGTCTTCCACCACGCAAAAGCGCACCTCGGCGTTGTTGATCGGGAAGACACACTCGCCGGCAACCGCGTCCTGGTACAGCGGCACGGGAATAGCGCCCAGCGACTGCGCGGCCAGCATGGCGGCGTACAGCCGCGGGCGGTTGGCGCCGATCACCACCATGTGTTCGCCACGCTGCAGGCCCGCCTGGTGCAGGCCGCAGGCCATCGCACGCACCAGCTGCGCCATCTGCGACCACGTGGTGGTCTGCCAGATGCCGTACTCCTTCTCTCGCATCGAAGGCGCGTCCGGTCGCTGTTTCGCGTGCTCCAGCAACATGCGTGGAAAGGTGCTCTGCATGCCTTGTCTCCTGTGCCCGGTTCTCGAAGGCAGCGTGCACACACGCCCCCGGATCCGTTGCTGCGCATGGTAGGACTCGGTTTGACGTCGTGTTGTCGGTCCGACGACAATTGCGGGTCATCCCTCCTAGGACTTACCCGCATGTTCATTGCCCGGCGCAGCCCGATCCGCGAACGCGCGCGACGCCCCACCGAGACGGAGCTCGCGGGCATCCCCTGGCTGACGCAACTCGACGGTGAAGCGCGCGAACGGGCGCTGGAAGCGCTGGTGGTGGGCGAGGCCGAGGTGGGCGACTACGTCTGTCGCTTCGGCCGCCCGGTGACCTACTGGTTCGGCCTGGTCGACGGCCTGCTCAAGATGGGCAACGACGATTCGCAGGGCCCGGCCATCACCTTCACCGGCGTGGCACCGGGCGGTTGGTTCGGCGAAGGCACGGTGCTCAAGCACGAGCACTACCGCTACAACATCCAGGCCTTGCGCAGCAGCCTGATCGCCGGCTTGCCGGTGACCACTTTCGACTGGTTGCTTGACCACTCGATTGCCTTCAACCGCTTCGTGATGCTGCAGCTCAACGAACGGCTGGGCCAGTTCATCGCCGCGCGCGAGATCGACCGCATCACCAGCCCCGACCTGCGCGTGGCGCGCAACCTGGCGGCGCTGTTCCACCCGCTGCTCTCACCCAACGTGGGTGGCGTGCTGCGCATCACCCAGCAGGAGCTGGCCTATCTGGTGGGCCTGTCGCGCCAGCGCGTGAACGAGGCACTGCGCACGCTGCAGGACAAGGGCTGGATTCGCATCGAGTACGGCGGGCTGCGGGTGCTGGATCTGCAGGCCCTGCGCAGCAGTGATCTGGGATGATCGAGCCATGTCTTCCGATTCCACCAAGCGCACGCTCAAGCTCAAGCCCGCGGCGCCCAAACCCCCTGCCGATCCGCGCGCACCCCGTCGGGCCCCCGTGCGGCCCCCCGGCCCGGCGCGCGCCAAACCCATGAGCGCTGCGCCGCCGCGCGCGGCCCGTGCCCCGGAGCCATCGAATCCCGAGGCGGCGCCCAGCGAGCGTCCACGCCGGGCGCCAGCCGAGCGGACCTTTGACCGTGGCGAGCCTGCAGGCAACCGCCGGCGCGAGCCGGGCGATCCTGGGCGACCGCCTGCGGCAGCCGGGCGCGGCAAGCCGGCTTCATCCCAACGCGATGCCTGGGCGTCGCGGGATGGCCGCGACGCGCGCGACAACCGAGGCCCCGCACCCGCGCGGGATGCCCGGGGTGACACCCGAAGCGATGCCAGAAGCCATGGCCGAAGAGATGCCACGACCGGGGAAGCCCGTGCCGGTGCAGGACGCGACGCGCCCACCCGCCCGGGGCGTGAAGCGCCGGCGCCCTGGGGCGAACGCCCGAGACGGCCTGCGCCGCCCACCGGCACGGCACCGCCGTCGCGCAGCCGGCCTGCGCCGCCCACCGGCACGGCACCGCCGTCGCGCAGCCGGCCGGCGTCCCCGCCAGCCAGGGTCGCACCGACGCCAGTCCCTGCCACGGCGCCCCTGCCGCCCCCGCAGCGAGAGGCGCCCGTCACCACGCCCCGCGACGGTGTGCGCCTGAACAAGCGCCTGGCCGAGCTCGGCCTGTGCTCACGGCGCGAGGCCGACGACTGGATCGCGCGCGGCTGGGTGCTGGTCGACGGCGAGGTGGCCCGCATGGGACAGCCGGTGGCGTCCGATGCGCACATCGAGGTGCAGCCCGAGGCTTACCAGTCGCAGGAAGAGCGCGTGACCATCCTGTTGCACAAGACCGTGGGTTACGTCAGCGGCCAGCCCGAGGACGGGCACGCGGCGGCGGTCAGCCTGGTGCAGTCGCGCAGCCATTGGCGCGACGACCACAGCCACCGCCGTTTCTCGCCCGTCCAGCTCAAGGGCCTGGCGCCCGCCGGGCGGCTCGACATCGACTCCACCGGCTT
Source organism: Hydrogenophaga sp. (assembly GCF_019635465.1). Lineage (GTDB taxonomy): Bacteria > Pseudomonadota > Gammaproteobacteria > Burkholderiales > Burkholderiaceae_C > Hydrogenophaga. The sequence goes on along the minus strand of NZ_JAHBZK010000005.1, from coordinate 39,460 downwards.
GCTGGTGCTGACGCAGGACGGGCGCATCGCCCGCACGCTGATCGGCGAGGACAGCGGCGTCGAGAAGGAATACATGGTGCGGGTGCAGTGGGCGCCACAGGGCCCGCAGGGGCCGGGCGTGGTCGCGCAGGACGTGCAGGCCGTGTTTCCGGCGGACAAGCTGGCCTTGCTGCGCCATGGGCTGTCGCTGGACGGGGCGCCGCTCAAGCCCGCCGTGGTGGAGTGGCTCAACCCCGAGCAGCTGCGCTTTGTGCTCACCGAAGGCAAGAAGCGCCAGATCCGCCGTATGTGCGAGGCCGTGGGCCTGCATGTGGTCGGCCTCAAGCGGGTGCGCATTGGTCGGGTGTTGCTGGGCAAGCTGCCGCCCGGGCAGTGGCGCTACCTGGGCGCTGACGAGCACTTCTGATCCCATCCGGGGACCGCACACGCCGCCTTCGGTCCGGCCGACGGCGGCGTGGTCTTGGCGATGGCCACAATGCCCCATGAGCGCCTCGCCCCCTTCCCCACCGCGCAGGCCGTCCGGCCGGCACCTGCGCGCCAGCGACCTGCAAGCGGGTGCGCAGCTGGCGACGCAGGCCACGCTGGGCGTGATCGGGATCACCGAGGGGGTGCACCAGGCGGTGCGCAGGCGCATTGGCCTGCCGGCCGGCGCCCTGCCTGAGCGTGCCGGTGGTCTGACCGGGCGCATCTACGCCGCCGTGCGGGGAGTGGCACAGGGCATTGGTGGTGGCATTGACGGGGTGCTGCGAAGCCTGCAACCGCTGCTGGACACCGCGCCCGACGACGATGCCGACTCGCCCGCTCGCGCGGCGGTGGTGGCCGCGCTCAACGGCGTGCTGGGCGACCGGCTCGCTGCCCTGGGCAATCCGCTGGCGCAGCCGATGGTTCTGTGCGCCGCCGGACAACCGCTGGCGATCGGCGCGCCCCATCGGCCGGCACCCTTTGATCGAAACCCAGCGCTGGCGAAAGCCGTGGGCTCGCACGCGCTGGTGATGGTGCACGGTCTGTGCATGAACGACCTGCAATGGCGCCGCGACGGCCACGATCACGGTGAGTGGCTGGGGGCCGCGCTGCACACGCAGCCGCTCTACCTGCGCTACAACAGCGGTCTGCACATCGCCACCAACGGTCGGTCCCTGGCGGCGCTGTTGCAGGCGTTGTCGCGGCAATGGCCCGCCGCCCTTGAGGGCATCACCCTGGTGGGTCACAGCATGGGCGGGCTGGTGGCGCGCAGTGCGGTGCACGAGGGCCTGCGGGCCGGCCACGGGTGGCCCGGATTGCTCAAACACCTGGTGTTTCTGGGGACACCGCATCACGGTGCGCCGCTGGAGCGTGCCGGCCATGGTGCCGATCTGCTGCTGGCGTCGTCGCCGTTTTCGGCGCCGCTGGCGCGCCTGGGGCGTTTGCGCAGTGCGGGCATTACCGATCTGCGATATGGGCATCTGCGCTCACCCGACGACGGGCCGTCCGATGCGCCCGTGGGTTTGCCGCCCGGCGTGGCGTGCTTCGGTGTGGCGGCCTGCCTGGCACCGGCTCGCGGTCTGCTGGCCGAGCGCCTGGTTGGCGATGGGCTGGTGCCCTTGCGCAGCGCGAGGGGGGAGCACGACGACCCGGCGCGGCGCCTGCGGTTCGCGCGCGAGAGCTTGCGTACCGTCTACCGGACGGGCCACCTTGAATTGCTCTCCAGCCCGGCCGTGGCCGATCAGCTGCGCCTGTGGCTGAGCCCGCCCTCGACAACCCTGGGTGCCGCGGATTGATGCGGCCCCTTGAAAACGACCCATGCATCCCCAAGTCGGCAGCGGGTTGTCGCCTGCCGCTGGGCCGGCACGCGCCGTCCGCGCGGGCATCCATTCCAGTCATACCTTGAACCTGTCATGAGCAAACAGACCCATTCCTTCCAGGCCGAAGTGGCCCAGCTGCTGCACCTGGTCACGCACTCGCTGTACTCCAACCCCGACATCTTCCTGCGCGAGCTGGTCTCCAACGCGTCGGACGCCTGCGACAAGCTGCGCTTCGAAGCCCTCAACAACGCCGGGTTGTATGAAGACGCGCCCGATCTCGAAGTGCGTGTCGCCTTCGACAAGGACGCGCGCACCATCACGATCACCGACAACGGCATCGGCATGAGCGCGCAGGAGGCGATCGACCACCTGGGCACCATCGCCAAGAGCGGCACGCGCGACTTCGTGAGCCGCCTGACGGGCGAACAGAAGTCCGACGCCCAGCTCATCGGCCAGTTCGGCGTGGGGTTTTATTCGGGCTTCATCGTGGCCGACCGCATCGTCGTCGAGAGCCGCCGCGCCGGCCTGCCGGCGGCCGAAGGCGTGCGCTGGACCAGTGGCGGCAGTGGCGACTTCGAGGTCGAGACCATCGAGCGCGCGGCCCGCGGCACCAGCGTGACGCTGCACCTGCGCGAGGACAAGACCGAGTACCTCAACCACTGGAAGCTCAAGTCCATCATCGGTAAGTACAGCGACCACATCAGCCTGCCCATCCGCATGCAGAAAGAGGATTGGGACGCCGACAAGAGCGAGTACGTGCTCAAGGACGAATGGGAGGCGGTCAACTCGGCCAACGCGCTGTGGTCGCGCCCCAAGAAGGACATCAGCGACGAGCAGTACGTCGAGTTCTACAAGAACATCAGCTACGACAGCGAAGCGCCGCTGGCCTGGAGCCACAACCGGGTGGAGGGCAGCACCGAGTACACGCAACTGCTCTACATCCCGTCCAAGGCGCCGCAAGACCTCTGGAACCGTGAGCGCAAGGCCGGCATCAAGCTCTACGTCAAGCGTGTATTCATCATGGACGAGGCCGAGAGCCTCATGCCGGCCTACCTGCGCTGGGTCAAGGGCGTGGTCGATTCCAGCGACCTGCCGCTCAACGTCAGCCGCGAGCTGCTGCAGGAAAGCCGGGACGTCAAGGCCATCCGCGAAGGCAACGCCCGCCGCGTGCTGGGCCTGCTCGACGACCTGGCCAAGGACGCCGACAAGTACGGCCGGTTCTACGCCGAGTTCGGGTCTGTCCTCAAGGAAGGCCTGGGCGAGGACTTTGCCAACCGCGACCGCCTCGCCAAACTGCTGCGCTTTGCCAGCACCACGCAGGACGCGCCGACGGCGCTGGCCGACTACAAGGCGCGCATGAAGGAGGGGCAGAAGGCCATCTACTACCTCACGGCCGACACGCTGGCCGCGGCGCGCAACAGCCCGCAGCTGGAGGTGTTCCGCCAGAAGGGCATCGAGGTGCTGCTGATGGTGGACCGGGTGGACGAATGGGCACTGTCCTTCCTGCCCGAGTTCGACGGCACGCCGCTGCAAAGCGTGGCCAAGGGCGCGGTCGATCTGGGCGACCTGCAGGACGAGGCCGAAAAGAAGGCCGCCGAAGCCGCCGCCGAAACCTTCAAGCCGGTGCTGGAGCGCCTGAAGGAGAGCCTCAAGGACAAGGCCAAGGACGTGCGCGTGACCTCGCGCCTGGTCGACTCACCCGCTTGCCTCGTGGTCGAGGACGGCGACTATTCGATGCAGCTGGCCCGCCTGCTCAAGCAGGCCGGCCAGCAGGCGCCCGAGGTCAAACCCATCCTGGAGGTCAATTCCGGCCACGCCCTGGTGAAGAAACTGGAGACCAGCGAGCGCTTCGACGACCTGGCCCAGGTGCTGTTCGACCAGGCCTTGCTGGCCGAGGGTGGCCTGCCTGAGGACCCCGCGGCATATGTACGGCGGATCAATAGTCTGCTGGTCTGACTGTTGAACCCTGAACAAATGTCCAGAGCCTTCACTACACTCGGCGGATAAGTCCAGTGCGGGGTCTTCCGCCTGAAGACGCCGATCACCACCATTCGCCGTGCACTTCCAGCGCCCCTACGATCCTGCCGTCTCGTTTCGCAACAGCCAGGGAGAGTCCGCTCGCGGCACGCTGACCAGTGTGCAGCGGCGCTCACTGGTGATGGAGATCTACAACCCGTACTCCATCGTGCAGGTCAGCGAGGTGCTCAACGAGCTGACCATCCGCTCGGGCGAGCAGGCGCTGTACAAGGGCAAGGCGGTGGTGGTCGGCATGGTCAACACCGGCCTCATGGCTGTGGTGTCGGTGGCCCTCATCGACGAGTGGTCCGACCTCAATGCGGTGCGTGGCCATGTCGAGCAGGTGCGCGACGAAGCCCAGCGTTTCGTTGAGGATTGGCAAGAGCGCTTCAAGGTGCGCCACAGCTACCAGGTGGCCATCAGCGAGTTCCGCGCCTTTCTGGCCGAGACGGCGCGCTGGGTGGACCAGGCCGATCTGATCGAGTCGCTGCCCAAAGGGCCGGACGGCCGGCTCTCCGATGAGGTCTTCGTGGCCATGGCCGAGCCCTTGATGGTCAAGGGCAAGGAGTTTCTGGTGCGCCTTGAGGCCGAGGCCGCCGGCCTGCCCGAAGAGGACGCACCCTTGCACCGTGCCTTCGCGCAAGGTGCCTTGCACCCCCTGCTGTTGCGCGCGCCGTTTGTCTGGCGCACCTTTGCCAAACCCCTGGGCTACGCCGGTGACTACGAGATGGTCAACCAGATCCTGGGCGACCCGCGCCAAGGCAACAGCACTTACTTCCAGATCGTCAACGCCATGTTCCTGCGCGCTGCGGTGGCGCAGGCGCACCGCAACCGCATCGACATCCTGGTGGACTTCCTCACCAAGGCGATCGACGCCGCCGAGCAGGACGGGCGCGTCGTGCGGGTGCTCAATGTCGGCTGCGGCCCGGCGGTCGAACTGCAACGGCTCATCGAGAGCGGGCGTGACCTGTCTCGCCTGCACATCACCCTGGTCGACTTCAGCCGGGAGACGCTCGACTACACCCGTGCCCGGATCGAGGAAACCTCGCGGCAACACGGGCGCAGCGTGTCGGTCGAGTACGTGCACGAGTCGGTGCACGACCTGCTCAAGCGCCCCGCGCGCCAGGACCCACCGGCGCCGGGCGAGGGCGAGGACATCGTCTATTGCGCCGGGCTGTTCGACTACCTGTCGGATAGGGTGTGCAACCGGCTGATGCGCTACTTCCTGTTTCGCTGCAACCCGGGCGCGCGCGTCATGGTGACCAACGTGCACGCCGGCAACCCCGAGCGTTTCGGCATGGAGCATTTGCTGGAGTGGCACCTCATCTACCGCGACGAGGCGCAGATGCGTGCCATCGTGCCCGAGACGCGGGGGCCGATCCGGCTCTACACCGATGACACCGGCGTCAACCTGTTCGCCGAGTTCGGCGCACCGGTGGCCAGCCCCGTGACCAGCGTTGCCGAGCGCAGCCCATGAAGCCGCCGGTTGCCCAGGACTACGAGGAGGAGCTGGCCGACTTTCGTGTCACCTACAGCCGCGCGGGCAGCATCACCTCCATCGTCCTGGTGCTCGGTGGCGTCGGGCTGGACTTGTCGAGCTACCCGGATCGTTGGGTGCAGTTTCTGGCCGCCCGGGTGGTGGTCTCGCTGCTGACGGCCATGATCCTGGTTTGGCTGTTCTTCCCGGGCGGGCGACGCCATGTGCGCGGACTGACCATGATCTGGCTGCTGCTGCCGCAGGCCATGATCGCCTGGATGATCCAGCAGACCGATGGCGCGGCGTCGATCTATTTCGTGGGTCTGCACCTGGCGCTCTATGCCGTGGGCATCATCCTGCCGATCAGCTTTTTCGAGTCGGTCAGCTTCGGCGTCATCACGCTGGGCATGTACCTGCTGGCCTGCGCGCTCAACGCCAACGGGCTGGCGCCCACGGGCATGGTGGTCACCAACGCCTTGTTCATCGGCTTCTCGGCCGCTGCGGCGGCCGTGTGCACCTGGTTCAACGAGCGGGCGCGTTTGCGCCTGTTCGCGCTTCAGCGCGAGGTGCGTGTCAAGAACGCGTCGCTGGTGGACATCAACCAGACACTGACCGAGGTCAAGGGGCAACTGGTACATCGCGAGAAGATGGCGGCCATCGGCACGCTGTCGGCGGGTCTGCTGCACGAACTCAACAACCCGGTGAACTTCAGCCTGATGGCCATCGACATGGGGCGGCAACTGCCGCCCGCGCAACAGGACGCCTTGCTCAAGGAAAGCCTGGATGACGCGCGTGAAGGTCTGGTGCGCATCCAGAACATCGTCACCGACCTCAAGACCTTCGCCTACCAGAAACCGGGCGACGAAAGCCTGCGGCCCTTCCTGCTGGAGAACGCCGTGCGTTCGGCCATCCGGCTGGCGGGCTTCGATCTGAAAGGGGTCGAGGTGAACCTGGATCTGCCCCAGGACACCCACGTCCTGGGCGATGAGCCGGCGCTGATCGGCGTGGTCATCAACCTGCTGAGCAATGCCGCCCATGCCGTGCGCCAGGCCGGTCGCGACCAAGCCGAGATCCGGGTCAAGGCGGTCATCGAAGGCAGCCGGCTGGTGGTGAGCGTGCGTGACAACGGCACCGGCATCAGCGAGCAGAACCTGGCGCGCGTGTTCGAACCCTTCTTCACCACCCGCGACGTGGGCAGCGGCCTGGGACTGGGCCTGAGCATCAGCTACGGCATCATTCAGCGCCACGGTGGCACGCTGTCGGTGGACAGCCAGCCCGGCGCCTGGACCGAATTCCGCTTCGACCTTCCCCGTCCCGTATGAGCCAGCCCCCGCTTTCTTCCGGACCGCACGCGGTGCTCTTCGTCGACGACGAACCGCAGGCCTGCAAGTGGTTCGCGCGCCGCTACGGTGACGAGTTCACGGTGCATGTGGCCGGCGGTGTGGTCGAGGCGCTGGCCTCGTTGGCTGAACGCAGCGACGAGGTGGCGGTGCTGCTCACCGACTACCGCATGCCCGAGCGCAACGGCGTCGATCTGCTGGCCGCGGTCTGCGAGGCCCATCCGCACGTGGTGCGCGTGCTGATGTCGGCCTATGCCGACAAGGACGTGGCCATGCAGGCGGTCAACCACGGCCGCGTGGAACACATCCTGGAAAAGCCGCTGGATGAACCATTGACGCGGCAGGTGCTGCGTACGGCCTGCGACGAATCGCGCCGCCGTGCCAACGACCGCGCGCTCGGCGAGCGCCGCGCGGCCATGCTGCGCGAGACCCTGGGCTTTCTGGCGCACGAGGTCCGCACGCCCTTGGCCACCGTCAGCGGCTACCTCACCGCCTTGCGCGACCGGCATGCGGGTGGTGATGCGCCCGGTGCTGACACCTTGCAAGCCGCGCCGGGCGATACCTTGCGCATGATCGAGGCCGCCCAGCGGCGGGCCGACTACGCGCAGTCGCTGGTCACCAGTTTCGTGAACACCGCCCGCGAGGCCTATCGGCCCGAAGCGGTCGAGGCATTGAGTGCCAGCGATCTTGTGCGCGCCGTCGAGCAGGACTATCCCTTCGACGAGCACGAGCACGAGCGCCAGCGGCTGCGGTCCAGCCTCGGCGCCGATTTCGCGCTGCCGGCACGCCAGCGCGACCTGTTGTATCTGGTGCTGTGCACGCTGGTGAAGAACGCCCTGCAGGCACAGGCCGCGCAGAACGACCCCGCGCCCGCCATCGACATCTCCCTGTGTCGACTGGCGTCGCCCGACGGCTCGGCCGAGCGCCCGGCGCTGGTGGTGGCCGACAACGGGCCCGGCATCCCACCCGAGCTCATCCACCGCCTCACGCGCGAGCCCGTCAACAGCCGGCCTGGGTCGGGCGGCAGCGGCATGGGCTTGCTGTTCTGCCGCCGGGTGATGGTCTCGGTCGGCGGCGACATATCGGTACGCGACACACCGGGGGGAGGCGCCACGGTGGTGCTGCATTTCCCCGACATAAGTCAGGAGGACGACAAGTGAACCCCAAGAAGATCCTGTACGTGGACGACGAGGCCATGGCGCTCAAGTACTTCGAGCGCCTGGTGGGGCCGCTGGCACCCGTGCTGACTGCCTCGTCGGTGGACGAAGGGCGATCGGTGCTCGATGCCAACGGTGCCGATATCGCCGTGCTGGTGTGCGATCAGCGCATGCCCGGCGCGCGCGGCAACGAGCTGCTGCGCCATGCGCGCGACCACCACCCGACGGTGGTGCGCATGCTGACCACGGCCTATTCCGACATCGGCGAAGCGATCGAGGCCATCAACAGCGGCGAAATCTATCGGTACATCAGCAAGCCCTGGACGCTGGAGCACCTGCGGGCCGACCTGCGCAATGCGCTCGATCTGGCCGAGTTGCGCGCCGAGCGCGACAGCCTGCTGCGGCAGAAGCTCATGGTCGAGCAGGGTCGCTTGCTCGGCCAGCGCCTGGGCCAGCTGTGCCTGATGGGTGCATCCCTCGGCGGCGACGGGTACGAGGCGGCGCTGCACACCTATGTGCGCGCGGCGCTGGCCGCCGGGGTCGCGTCACCGGCCGTCGACTGGCGCCACTGGGACCACGTCGATTTGCAGCGTGCCGAGGCCGATCGGGCCGTGCGCCTGGTGCGCTCTGTTCGCAGCTGGTGGGATCGATGGAACACCGCGGCGCCCTCGGCCGATCAGCGTCTGTCGCTGCTGGCGCAAGCGCTTGGCGGCGCGGTCGTGGACGGCGCCTGCCGTCTGGTCGATTGCACCCCGTTCACCGAGGTGCTGGGCGGCGCTCCGGGCTCTCTGGTCAACGACGGTGACGCGGCGGGCCTGGCCTGGTTGCTCTGGGTGGGGGGTGCGGCGCGCCTGAGCGTCGATGGCGCCGTGTGTTCGGTGCGCACCGCCGATGCGCTGGCGCCGCCCGCGGATTGGCTCAGTACCGCCATCGAGGCCGCCGAGCCGCAGGGCGTGTAACTGCCTGCCCGGCGCCGGGAACCTGCGGACGATGTGAGGCCTCACAATCGGCATCTCTTGATCTCTCGAGCCTGACCATGTTCCTCTCACGCCTTGTGGCCAACCAGCGCCGCCTGGCCGCCCCGGCGGCACTGTTGGCGCTGGTGGCGCTGCTGCTCAGCGGCTGCGGCAGCATGGGCGTCGGCGTGGGCATCGGCATACCGGTCGGGCCGGTGACGATCGGTGTGGGGGCCAGCAACCATGGGGTGAACCTGGGTGTGGGCACCAGCGTCGGGCCGGTCGGCGTGGGGGTGGGGGTCAACCAGTCCGGGCGCGTCACCGCGGGGGCCGGCGTGGGCGCCAGCACCGAAATTGGCAACAGCGGCGTGCGCGCTGGCGTTGGCGTGGGCACCAGCACGGTGATTCACGAACCCAAGAACAAATAGAGCGCCGCCAGATGCAACAAAGCCCGCCATCTGGCGGGCTTTTGCCTGGGCGCCGGTTGCTCAGCCCAGGGTCAGCGTGACCGGAATGTTGCCGCGGGTGGCATTCGAGTAGGGGCACACCTGGTGGGCGGTGTCGATCAGGTCCTGCGCGACGGCGCGGTCCATGCCCGGCAGGTGGATGGTCATGCGCACGGCGATGCCGAAACCCTGGGGAACCGGGCCGATGTCGACTTCCGCGTCAATGGCGGCGGTCGCCGGCACGGGCACTTTCTTCATGCCCGCCACATGCTTGAGCGCGCCCATGAAGCAGGCCGAGTAGCCCGATGCGAAGAGTTGTTCCGGGTTGGTGCCGGTGCCGGCGCCACCCATGGCCTTCGGCGGCGAGAGCTTGACCTCGAGCAGGCCGTCATCGGAGCGCGAAGCGCCGTCGCGGCCACCGGTGGTGTGTGCGTGGGCGGTGTACAGAACTTTGTCGAGGGTGGTGGGCATGGGGCCTCCTGGGGTTGTGGGCTGCGGGGCAGCGGGTGGGTATGAACTCATTCGCCCAGCCGATCGCGCAGCGCGCGGACCTGCTGGGTCAGGGCGATGGCATCGCCCGGTGAACATTGGGTGGCTTCGAGCACACAGGCCGGGATGCGTGCGGCGCGTGTGCGCAGGCGTCGCCCCGCCGTGGTCAGGCGGATGCGCACGCGGCGCTCGTCGTCGACGTCACGCAGGCGGACCACGTAGTCGGCGGCTTCCAGGCGCTTGAGCAGGGGCGTCAGCGTACCGGAGTCGAGATGCAGGCGCTCGCCCAGGGTGGACACCGTCATGCCGTCTTCCTCCCACAGCGCCAGCATGGCGATGTACTGCGGGTAGGTGAGGCCGAGTTCCTCCAGCCAGGGCTTGTAGAGCTTGGTCATGGCCAGCGACGCGGAATACAGCGCGAAGCAGAGCTGGTGATCAAGCTTGAGCAGGTCGTCGGCGGTGGGGCGTGGTGAAGCCATGGCGGTATTATTTCGAGCAATTAAATTGCGTGCAATTGAATTGAGAGAAACCTTTGAGCCGCTGTGGTTGTGGCGATCGGGCGTGCGCTCGCCAAAGGTTCTCGGCTAGTGCGGAGAGGAGCACGCCAGCGATTCTGCCCACCCCCAGAACCGGATGGGGGTGGGGCTATTGCCGGCGCTCAGGCCACCAGGGGCGGCAGCTGCATGGCGTCGATCTGTTCGCGCAACAAGCGGATCTGGCCACGCCAATGGTCGGGGTGGGCGAACCAGGGAAAGCTGGGGGGAAAGCTGGGGTCGTCCCAGCGGCGCGCGATCCAGGCGTTGTAGTGGATCAGACGCAGCGTGCGCAGCGGCTCGATCAGCGCCAGCTCGCGCCGATCGAAGGGACGGAACTGCTCGTAGCCGTCCACCAGCGCCCCGAGCTGGCGGATCTGCTGCGCGCGATCACCGCTGAGCAGCATCCACAGGTCCTGCACCGCGGGGCCCATGCAGGCGTCGTCGAGATCCACGAAGTGGGGCCCCGCGCCCGGCATGCCTTCCGGCGTCCAGAGGATGTTGCCCGGGTGGCAGTCGCCATGCAGCCGGATGCACGCCGGCCCCTCCGGCGTCGGCACTCCCGAGAGCACGCCATGCTGTTCGACGCAGGCCACCGCCTCGGCGCTGATTTCGCGCCATTCGCGTGCCACTTCGATGGGCACGGTGTCGTGGTCGTTCAGCCACTGAAGCGGCTCGCGTGCGTAGCGCTGGACGTCCAGCCGGTGGCGGTGTTCGAAGGGTCTGGCCTCGCCCACGGTGTGAAGGCGCGCCAGAAAGCGGCCGATCCATTCCAGCACCTCAACATCGTCCAACTCGGGGCGGCGTCCGCCGCGACGCGGGCTCGCACTCCACAGAAAGCCCCGGTGCTCGTGCAGGCTTCGACCTTGAGGGCAAAGCGGCGCCACCGCGGGCACTTCGGCGGCCGCCAATTCGGCCGCAAAGACGTGTTCCTCTTCGATCTGCGCGCGGTGCCAGCGTTGCGGCCGGTAGAACTTGGCAACAACGACATCGTGCCCCTCGTACGGCGTCTCCAGCGGGATCTGGTAGACGCGGTTTTCGTAGCTGTTAAGGGTGATGAGGCGGCCGTCGCCATACAGGCCGGCGGCATCGAGTGCGTCGAGCACGACGTCGGGCGTCAGGGCATCGAACGGGTGCGGGGTTTCGGTGGACATGCCCGATTGTCCCGCGCCGCCTCTCCTGTCGGACCTTCTATCGCGTCTCCTATCATTCGCACCCATGCCTTCCGCCGCCCGACACCGCCCTTCGCGTCAGCCCGCGCCCAGTCTTCAGCAGCAGTTGCCCGAATTGCGCGAAGGCCAGTCGGTGGCGTTGCTGCAGGCGCTGCACATCCTCACGCGCGAAGGCAAGCTCAACCAGGACACCCGGCGCAAGCTCAAGCAGGTCAATCACCTGGTGCAGTTCATCGAGCCTTTGCTGACCGAGGTGCTTGATGCGCGCGGTGACGTGGTGCTGGCCGATCACGGGGCGGGCAAGTCTTACCTGGGCTTCATCCTGTACGACCTGGTGCTGCGACCGCGCCCGGCGGGGCAGGTGATCGGCGTGGAAACACGCGAGGAGCTGGTCATCCGTTCGCGCGCATTGGCGACCGAGCTCGGTTTCGAGCGCATGCGGTTTCTGGCCACCACGGTGCAACAGTCCATGGACCACCCCGACATGCCCGAGCGCATCGACGTGGTCACGGCATTGCATGCCTGCGATACCGCCACCGACGATGCGATCGACTTCGGTCTGGCGCACGGGGCGCAGCACATGGTGCTGGTGCCCTGCTGTCAGGCCGAGGCCGCGGGCGTGATGCGCCAGCACAAGGCGCTGGCGCTCAAGCGCACGCCGCTGGCCGAACTGTGGCGCCACCCTTTGCACACGCGCGAGATGGGCAGCCAGATCACCAACGTGTTGCGCTGCCTGCGCCTGGAAGCGCATGGCTACCAGGTGACGGTCACGGAGCTCGTCGGCTGGGAGCATTCGATGAAGAACGAGCTGATCCTCGCCCGTAAAATGCCGGACGATCGCCACGGCCAGCGCGAACGCGCCCGCGAGCGATTGCTGCAGGTGCTCGACGCGTTCGGCCTGCAAGCGATGCAGACCCGCTTTGCGGTCTGAGCGCCGGCGCAGCGGCACGCGCGCCGACCCCGAGAACCGCTGAAGCAGCGATCGAGTTCACCCCGCGTCGGGTGGGCACCGATGGCTGCCATCCTGGAGGCATCCCACGTGGTCATCGCTGACTTCAACTTTTTGCTGCAGGCCGTCGCCTGGCCACTGGCCCTGCTGATCGCCTGGTTTCTGGCCGAATGGCTTCAGGAGCGCTGGCACGTGCCGCGCGTGACCAGCTATGTGGCCGTGGGCCTGGTGGGCAGCCTGATCAACCTGCCCGGCCTCACCAACGACATTCCCGGCCTGGCATTTCTGGCCAACATCGCGCTGGCGCTGGTGCTGTTCGAACTGGGCTACCGCATCAACCTGCGCTGGTTCCGGCACAACCCCTGGGTGCTGTTGCTGGGCGTCCTGGAATCGCTGATCACCTTCGGGGTTGTTTACTGGGCCTCGGGTCTGTTTCCGTTGCCGCTTGACCAACGGCTGATCATCGCGGCGCTGTCGATGTCGGCGTCGCCCGCTGGTGTGCTGCGTGTGGCCAACGAGCTGCGCAGCACTGGGCAGGCCACCGAGCGTGTGCTGCACCTGTGCGCCATCAACTGCCTGATGTCGGTGTTTGCGCTCAAGCTGGTGGTGGCCTACTGGACCTTGTCCACGTCAGGTGATCTGGCGCTGGCAGCCTATGGCAGCGTGCACGTGGTGGGCACCTCGATCGCGGTCGGCGCCTTGCTGGGCATGGTGGTGCCCTGGTTGCTTCGCTTGCGCAACACGCACGAGCGCGGCGTGACCGTGGTGTTTGCGCTGTCGGTGTTGTTGCTCACCACCGCAGCCTATGGCCTCAAGCTTTCGCCTCTGCTGGCCGCGTTGACCTTCGGCATCGTGGCGCGGGAGCGTCGGGTGGCCCTCACCAGCGCGCAGCGTGATTTCGGCACCGCGGGCGATCTGCTGTCGGCGTTCCTCTTCATCTACATCGCGTCCCTGCTCACCTGGACAGACGTGCGCGCGACCATCCTCATGGGCGTTGTCTTCATCGCGGTGCGCACAGCTTCCAAGGTGGCGTGCAACGTGGCCCTGGCGCGCCTGTCGGGCATCACTGAGCGCAAGGGCGCGCTCACCGGTCTGGCGCTCACGCCGATGTCGGCGTTCGCCATCCTCTTGATCGAGCAGACGCGCCTCTATGGCTTCGAGCCAGCGGTGCAGGTGCTGGCGGCCATGGCCGGCATGATGCTGCTGCAGGAGCTGCTGGGCCCGGTGGTCACACAACGCGCGCTCATGGCGGCGCGCGAAACCCACGTCACCAAGGAGGGCTGAGCCCATGCCGTTGGAACCCTTCAAGCCGTCCGCGTCGCTGACCATGGGCGTCGAGCTGGAGCTGCAGCTTGTCAACAGCTACGACCACGACTTGTCCAGCAGCTCGAACGACCTGCTCGAGTTGCTGGGCCGCAAGCCGTTTCCGGGTGTGGTCACACCCGAAATGACCCAGAGCATGATCGAGGTGGCCACCGGTATTCACACCGAGCACGGCCCCTTGCTCCAGCAGCTGCAGCAGATCCGCGACACGCTGGTGACCGCGGGCGACCGGCTCAACATCGAACTTGCGGGTGGTGGCACGCACCCGTTTCAGCGCTGGTTCGAGCAGCGCATCTTCTCCAAGCCGCGCTTCAAGCAGCTCTCGGGGCTCTACGGCTACCTGGCCAAGCAGTTCACCGTGTTCGGTCAGCACGTGCACATCGGCTGCGCCTCGCCCGACGAAGCCCTGTTTCTGCTGCACTCGCTCAACCGCTACGTGCCGCACTTCATCGCCCTGTCAGCGTCGTCGCCGTTTTCGCAGGGGGTCGACACCCTGTTCGATTCGGCGCGCCTGAATTCGGTGTTCGCCTTCCCGCTCAGCGGGCGCGCGCCTTTCGTGTTGAGTTGGGACGACTTCACCAGCGGCTACTTCACCAAGATGGAAAGCACGGGCGTGGTGCAGTCCATGAAGGACTTCTACTGGGACATCCGGCCCAAGCCCGAGTACGGCACCATCGAACTGCGCGTGTGCGACACACCGCTGACGGTGGAGCGTGCAGCCGCCCTGGCCTGCTACCTGCAGGCCCTGTGCCGGCACCTGCTCGAGCGCACCGAGGCGCCGCCCGAGGAGGACGACTACCTCGTCTACACCTACAACCGCTTCCAGGCCTGCCGCTTTGGCCTGGACGGGATGATGGTCAACCCCAAGACGCGCGAGCAGATCAGCATCCGCGAGGACGTGCTGGCCACGGTGCGCCATCTGGTGCCGCATGCGCAGGCCCTGGGCAGCCTCGCCGCGCTCGATGAAATCGAGCGCACGGCCGCGCGCGCCGGCAACCACGCGAGCTTCCTGCGCAACCGCTATCGGGACAGCCGGAGCGTGGAAGCGGTTGTGCGGTCGAGCGTGGAGGCTCTGCGGCACGGACCGTGATTTCCGTCACGATCGGCTTGCCGGGGCAATCCCGACACCTGTCGGACAACTTCCTACATGGCGAATGGCCGTGCGCCGACTTAACGGTCGAAAAGGGCATCGATACAGTTTGTTTCCATCGACACACCCTTTGTCTCACCCGTTTTGAACAGGACGCCGCCATGAAACCGATCGCCGACCGCACCAACCCCTTCGTGCTCATGCTCGACCCCGAGTCCGTCATCAGCGCCATGGAAGCCAGCCGCCCCCTGCAGGGTCTGGGTGGCCGGGTCTGCCGCCCGCTGGACAAGCCGCTGATTCCCAAGCTGTTCAACACCACGGTGCACGAATTCGACGCCGCCATCGATGCCGAGACCTTCATGGACACCGGCATGGACGCCTACCTCGAAGCCCAGCCTGGTCTGTCGTCGGTGCACTGAGCGGGTGGCGCCGGCGCCCTGCGCCGCACCACCACCCTGGCTACCGTGCGAAGCGCTTGCGGGTCAGCGCCAGGGCCAGCCAGAAACCGGCCACCGCGTAGAAGACCAGCACCCCAAAATGCAGCGCGATGTGGGTAGGCCACTGGTCCAGAAACAGCGGACGCACCAGCTGCACCGCATGGGTCAGCGGCAACAGGTCAGACAGCAGCAGCACCGGTGCCGGTAGCTGTTCGCGGGGAAAGAAGACGCCCGAGAGAAACATCATGGGCGTGAGCACCAGCGTGAAGTAGTAGCTGAAGAAGTCGTAGCCCTTGGCCAGCGCGTTGAACACCAGCGCGATGCACGAGAAGGTGATGCCCGTGGCCCACAGCACCGGCCAGGCCACCAGCAACTTGGGCGAATGCGTGATGCCCAGACCCAGCATCACCAGCAGGATCACCGTCACGGTGAACAAGGCCTTGAAGCCCGCCCACAACATCTCGGCCAGCACCACGTCGTCCAGGCGCACCGGCGCGTTCATGATGCCGTCCCAGGTCTTTTGCACGTGCATGCGCGAGAACGCCGAGTACAGCGCCTCGAAGGTGGCGGCGTTCATGGCGCTCATGCAGATGCTGCCGCTGGCCAGGAACAGGATGTAGGGCACCGCCACCGTGGTGCCGCCCGCCACCGGCAGGTTCACCGTGCCGACCAGCGCGCCCAGCCCGTAGCCAAAGGCCACCAGCCAGATCAGCGGTTCGGCGATGTTGGCCACCACGCTGGGAATGGCCAGCTTGCGCCACACCAGCAGGTTGCGCAGGAACACCGGCCACCAGCGCGACGACAGGCGCGGCGGTGCCCAGGGGTTGGGTGCGGTGCTCTGCATCAGCCGTCCTCCCGAATCTGTCGGCCCGTGAGTTTGAGGAACAGGTCCTCCAGGTTGGCCGGGCGGTGCAGCGTGCGCCAGGCATGCTGCTCGGCCAGCGCAGCCAGGATGGGCTGGGCCTGCGCGGTGTAGAGGAACACCGTCTCGCCACTGACTTCGACGCGTGCTGCCAGTGCCCGCAGTGGCGCGTGTTCGTCGCGCTGTGCGATGTCGAGCGCGCCCGGGCCGTAGACCTCCACCACGTCGGGCTCCAGGTGTTCGGCAATCAGGGCGCGGGGCCGGCCTTCGGCGATCTTGCGGCCGTGGTCGAGCACCAGCAGGCGCGAGCACAAGCGCTCGGCCTCATCCATGAAATGGGTGGTGAGCAGGATGCTCTTGCCCTGCTGCAACAGCAGCTGCAGCCGCTCCCACATCAGGTGGCGTGCCTGCGGGTCCAGCCCGGTCGTGGGTTCGTCCAGCATGAGCAGCTGCGGGTCATTGACGAGCGCACGCGCCAGCGACAGGCGCCGCTTCATGCCACCGGAGAGCTCACCCGGACGGGCCTTGGCCTTGTGTGTGAGCGCGGCGAACTCGAGCAGGCGCGGAATGCGCGGGCGGATGACTGCGTCGCTCAGGCCAAAGTAGCGGCCATAGACCAGCAGGTTCTCTTCGGCGGTGAAGTCGGGGTCGAGCGTGTCCATCTGCGCGACCACACCGAGGCGCTCCTTGATGGCCAGTGCGTCGCGCGGCATGTCCAGCCCGAAGGCGGTGATGCGCCCGGCGTCGGGGGCGGTCAGGCCCAGGCACATGCGGATGGTGGTGGTCTTGCCCGCACCGTTGGGGCCGATCACACCCAGGCATTCGCCCGGGTGGATGGCAAAGCCGAGACCGTCGACGACGGTGGACTCCCCATAGCGCTTGACCAGGTCGGTGACCTCGAACAAGGGTGGCGTCATGGCGGTGGATTGTGCCCGCGCCGCCATACCCCCGTCGGCGGCCATGGCGCCTCCTACAATCCGGCTCCCATGTCGTTGGCCGTTCAACTCCAGTACCTGCTGCCCAAGCAGGCCCTCACGCAGCTCGCGGGTCGTTTTGCCAGCTGGCAGGGCGGGGCGGTCACGCAATGGGCCATTCGCCGATTCATCCGGCGCTACGGCGTGAACATGGCCGAGGCGGCCACCCCCGACCCCACGGCCTACGCCAGCTTCAATGACTTCTTCACCCGTGCGTTGCGCGCCGACGCCCGACCGCTGAGCGACGCGGCATTTGTCTGCCCGGTCGACGGGGCCATCAGCCAGTTCGGGCGCATCGAGCGCGACCAGATCTTCCAGGCCAAGGGGCACCACTACAGCACCCGCGCGCTGCTGGGCGGCGACGCCACGCTGGCATCGGCCTTCGAGGACGGTGACTTCGCCACCATCTACCTCAGCCCACGCGACTACCACCGCATCCACATGCCGGCGGCCGCCACGCTCAAGCGCATGGTTCATGTGCCGGGCGACCTGTTCTCGGTGAACCCGGCCACGGCGGCGGGCGTGCCTGGCCTGTTTGCGCGCAACGAGCGCGTGGTGTGCGTGTTCGACATGCCGCACCAGGGGCGCAGCCAGCCGTTTGCGCTGGTGCTGGTGGGCGCCACCATCGTCGGCAGCATGGCCACCACCTGGCACGGCGTGGTCAACCCACCGCGCCCGGGCGTGCTGCGCGAATGGCGCTACGACGACGCGCCGGTGGCCCTGGCGCGCGGCGCCGAGATGGGGCGCTTTCTGCTTGGCTCCACCGTGGTGCTGCTGTGGCCCAAAGGCTCGATCCGCTTCAACGCCGACTGGGCGCCCGCTCGACCTGTGTGCATGGGTGAGGCAATGGGCGAGGCCATCGGCGGCGCCGTTTGAATTTTCGTTTCAGGACCTGTCCATGACCACGCTCGGTACCCCGCTGTCCCCTTCGGCCACCAAAGTCATGCTGCTGGGCAGCGGCGAGCTCGGCAAGGAGGTGCTGATCGCCTTGCAGCGCCTGGGTGTCGAAACCATCGCGGTCGATCGCTACGCCAACGCGCCTGGCCACCAGGTGGCGCACCGCGCCCACACCATCGCCATGAGCGATCCGGCGCAGCTCAAGGCACTGATCGAGCAGGAGCGACCGCACCTGGTGGTGCCCGAGATCGAAGCCATCGCCACGCCCATGCTGCAGGAGCTGGAGGCGGCCGGGGTGGTCACGGTGATCCCGACCGCGCGTGCAGCGCGCCTGACCATGGACCGCGAGGGCATTCGCCGCCTGGCCGCCGAAACGCTGGGCCTGCCGACCAGTCCCTACCGGTTCTGCGACTCGCTGGCCGAGCTGCAGGCGGCCATCGACAACGGGATCGGCTACCCCTGTATCGTCAAGCCGGTCATGAGCAGCAGTGGCAAGGGCCAGAGCAAGATCGACGGACCGGCCGACGTGCAGAAGGCCTGGGACTACGCCATGGCAGGTGGCCGTGTGAGCCACGGCCGCATCATCGTCGAGGGCTTCATCCGCTTCGACTACGAAATCACCCAGCTCACGGTGCGCGCCCGTGGCGCCGACGGCCAGATCGAGACCCACTTCTGCGACCCGATCGGCCACGTGCAGGTCAGCGGCGACTACGTGGAAAGCTGGCAGCCGCACCCCATGAGCGCGGTGGCCCTGCAAAAGAGCCGCGACATCGCCAAGGCCATCACCGACAACCTGGGCGGTCTGGGGCTGTTTGGCGTGGAGCTGTTCGTGGCGGGCGACCAGGTGTGGTTCAGCGAGGTCAGCCCCCGCCCGCACGACACCGGCATGGTGACCATGGCCACCCAGTGGCAAAACGAATTCGAGCTGCACGCGCGCGCCATCCTTGGCTTGCCGGTCGATGCCTCGCTCAAGAGCCCGGGGGCCAGCGCCGTGATCTACGGCGGGGTGGACGCCACCGGCATCGCCTTTGACGGGGTCGACGAGGCCCTGCGCGTGCCCGGCACCGAGCTGCGCTTGTTCGGCAAGCCCGAGAGCTTCGTCAAGCGCCGCATGGGCGTTGCGCTGGCCCGCCACGGCGACGTGGAGCAGGCCCGCGCCAATGCCAAGCTGGCGGCCGCCAAGGTGCGTCCGCGCGCCGCTTGATCGGCGGTTTCGCGGTTTTTCCGGATTTTTTTCAGGTCACTGCATCCAGAAGCCCGTCTCGGCCGTAGTGCAGACAGCAGCGCAATGGGCGCTGTTGATTGCAACCCAACCGAGGAGCTTCTGATGTTGCTGAAATCCACCCTGGCCGCCACGGCCGCCCTGTCCCTCACCGCCTGCGCCGCCAACATGGGTGCGCCGGCCATGGCCTTTTCCCAGGCCGGTCTGCCCGACGCCGTGAAGGTGCCGGCCGGGCACCAGGTCGCCATGGAAACCGTGGGCGTTGGCCAGATCACCTACGAATGCCGCGCCAAGAAAGACATGGCGGGTCAGTTCGAGTGGGTGTTTGCCGGCCCGGACGCCCGGCTGCTGGACCGCAGCGGCAAGCAGGTGGGCAAGTACTACGGCCCGCCCGCCACCTGGGAAGCCATGGATGGCTCGAAGTTCACCGGCACCCAGTTGGCGGTGGCTCCGGGCGGCACGGGCAACATCCCGTTCCAGCTGGTCAAGTCCAACCCCGCCATGGGCAGTGGCGCCATGACCGGCGTGACCTATGTGCAACGCTCGGCCACCAAAGGCGGCGTGGCACCTGCGCTGCCTTGCGCTGCCGGCAACCAGGGAGCAAGGGAAATCGTGCAGTACCAAGCGGACTACGTGTTCTATAAGGCGTCCTGAGACCCACCGCAACGCACCACCTTGCAGCCACCACCCACCAGCGACTTCGATCACGCCGCCGCCCTGGCCGATTGCGCACGGGGCGATCGGTCGGCGCTGCGTGCGCTGTACGAGCGGGAAGGGCGGTTTTTGCTGGGGGTGGCGCTGCGCATCGTGCGAGACCGGGCGGCTGCCGAGGACGTGTTGCACGACGCCTTCGTCAGCATCTGGACGCGCGCGGCCAGCTTTGACCCGGCGCGCGGCGATGCGCGGGGCTGGATCACGTCCATCGTGCGGCATCGCGCGTTGGATGTGGTTCGGGCCGGTGCGCGCCAGGTGGCGGTGGATGACGACGGTCTGGACGCCTTGCTCGACGCCGACGCGGCCGCGGTGGCGACCCCGGACATGGCCGAAGCGTTCGCGTTGAGTGCCGGCCTTGGTCGCCTGGACGACTGTCTGGCGCGGCTTGACAGCGCCAAGCGCAACTGCGTGCTCTACGCCTATGTCGACGGCTGCACCCACGGCGAGATTGCCGAACGCCTGGGAGCGCCGCTGGGTTCCGTGAAAGCCTGGATCCGCCGTGGTCTGCTGGCGTTGCGGGAGTGCCTCGCATGACACCCGACGCCCGCGACCGCGACGACGCCCTGGCGTCTGCTTATGTGCTGGGCACCTTGTCGGCGGCACGCCGCACCGAGGTGCAGCAACGCCTGATCACCGATGCCGAACTGCGCGCCAGGGTGCAGGCATGGGAGGAGCGCCTGATGCCATTGACCGCCCTGACCGAACCCGTGGCACCGTCTCCGGCCGTGTGGGCGCGCATTGACGCGTCCATTGGACCGTCCCCGGTCGCGACAGCTAGGCGGGCAAGGTCAGTCACCCAGCGCGGCTGGCAAGACTGGTGGCGCAGCCTGTGGTTCTGGCGTGCGGTGGCGGTCACGGGTTTTGCCACCGCCTCGCTGGTGGCGCTGGTGCCGGTCACCGGGCTGTTTGCGCCCGCCGAGCCCCAGTACATGGTGGTGTTGGTGGCGCCCAACAGCACGGCGCCCGGGTGGGTGGTACGCACCAGCGGCCCCCATTCCCTGCGTCTTGAACCACTGGGGACGACGAACTTGCCGGCGCAGCGCTCGCTGCAGTTCTGGACCAAGGCGGACACCTGGGACGCGCCGGTGTCCCTGGGGCTGGTGCAGCCCGGCCAGGCGCTGGAGGTGCCGATCGACCGACTGCCACCGCTGGTGCCCAACCAGTTGTTCGAGATCACGCTGGAGCCCTACAACGGCTCTCCCACTGGCAGGCCGACGGGGCCCGTGCTCTATATCGGGCGCTCGGTGAGGTTGGGTTGAAGTGCCCGTCTTGATTCACAACGCATCCTGAAATGGTGGTGTGAACAGGATCTACCTATCCCGGTAAGGGCATGTCCTAGGCTTTTCACCCCATGGCGGCTCGGGCATGGCGCGCCTAGACTTCGTCGCACACCGCCCGGCGGTGGTGCCATCCGCGGGCCATTCCGTGGTCTGACGGGATCGCCCATGGAACTCCGACAGCTGAAGTACTTCCTGAAAATTGCCGAGTTGGGCAGCTTCTCCAAAGCCTCGCTCGCGCTGCACATTGCCCAGCCGGCTTTGAGCCAGCGCATGGCGCAACTGGAAGGTGAACTGGGTTGCGCCTTGTTTCATCGACGGCACAACGGCGTGCAGATGACGGAGCATGGCGAGGCCTTCTTTGCCCATGCGCAGCGGGTGGTCAAACTGGTGGACGACCTGCCGAACGCCGTGACGCGATGCCGAGACGAATTGCGAGGGTCGGTGTCGTTGGGGTTGCCACAAAGCTCGGCCATGCAGTTTGCTGCGCCGCTGATCGAAGCGTTGCAGCGCCACCATCCATCGATCAGTCTCGAGATCTATGAGGAGCTCAGCGGCAACCTGTTGCGCCAGCTCAACGCCGGGCAGCTTGATCTGGCGATTCTGGTCAACGATCAGGACCTTGAGGTGGTGGATGCCGTGATGCTGATGCAGGAGGAGCTGTTTCTGGCTTCGACACCCGAGCGGGTGCTGGGCGATTGTGTTGGCATTCAGCAGCTTGGTACCTTGCCGCTGACATTGCCTGGTCAGCGACACGGGGTTCGCGCCATGGTCGACGCCGCTGTGCGTGCGCATGGCATGTTGCCGCTGGCGCCGTCCATCGTTGCAAATTCCCTGGGCATCATGCGGCGGCTGGTTGAGTCAGGCACTGTTTGCAGCGTTCTGACCTGGGCCAGCGTGAGTGACTCGGTGGCGGCCAGGCGGATCAAGCTCACGCCCTTGCATCCACGACTCACGCGACGGGTATCGCTGTGCACCGCGAAGTCGGCGGCAACGTCAATGGCTGCTGAGGCCGTTCGCGACTTGCTGATCCATCTCACGCGCGACCAGGTGAAGAGCGGGAAATGGCAGGGCGTCAGTCCGCTCTGACTTGAGAACCTGAATCGGCGGCCTGCATTGATCGCCAGGGTGGAACCGACAAGGCCATCGCTTTCACTTATCGCCGGATAGGGATTCGATATTTCTCTGACATGCGCTCAGTCCGTAGACTTTCGCCACACCCGCTCCATAGCCCTTACCCAGGGCCGCAGCATGCTCTTCCCGGCTCCGCCCGACAACACCCCGTCGGCGACGGCCTCACAGAGGAAGGCGACAGGTCCCGGCGTTCCTGGGCCGCCGCCCATCGCGGCCATCAGAACCAACGCCGAGGTGAAGCATGCATCGCAGACGGATCATTGAAGCGTTCGCCGGCGCAGCCTTGTCGCCGGTTGCCAACGCCATGAATCAGCACACGCATCGCACCCTGGAGCCCATCGTTCTGGGACAGACTGCGGACTTCTCTTCCACGCGAGCGGCCATCAGCCGAGCCTACTCGGAGGGTGCCGCTTTGGGGTTTGCACAGGCCAACGCCGAAGGGGGCGTTCAGGGGCGGCCCATCCGAATTGCTCAGTTGGACGACGGCTACGACACCGATCGGGCTGAAGCGAATGCGAGGCACCTGGTCGAAAAGCACCACGCCCTGGCTCTGATCCACCTTGTGGGAACCGACGTCACCGCGCGCGTGCTGCCCTTTGCCGACAGGGCAGGCATTGCGCTTGTCCATCCCATCACAGGCGCTGATTTTCTGCGTCCACCGGCGAGGAGCTCACGACAGGCATTTTTCCTCAGGGCCAGCTATGGACTCGAGATGGATCGGATCGTGGCGCATCTGGACGCATTGGGCATACAGCGGATTGCCGCCTTCTACGAAGACGAGCCTTGCGGACACAGTGTGATGGCCGGTATGAGAGCATCTCTCGCTTGCCGCGGGCTCTCCCTGCAGGAGACCTGCTCATTGCCACCCAACCAGCCTACCGTTGACGCGGTGATGCCCGCAGTGCGGGCGCTGGTTTCGGCCAGGCCTCAGGCCATCATCATTGGCAGCGCCGGCCCGACGGTGGAGAAGTTCATTCGTGCCTTTCTCGGCGCCGGCGGGCGGTCGAGGCTCTTCGGCCTGTCGGTGACGGACGCTTCGCGCATGTTCAGGGAGCTTGGCCCGCTGTGTGCAGGCATCACGATGGCGCAAGTGTTCCCCGATGTGCGATCGAGCGTGCTTCCCGTGGTTCGGGACTACCGCGATGCGGCCATTGGTCACAACGTCGCCACGTCCGGGTTCGGGCTGGAAGGCTACATCTCGGCGCGTCTGATCGTTCAGGCCTTGCGGGCCGCCGGCCCTTTGGCTACGCGGGAACAGTTCGTCCAGGCGCTGGAAGGAATCACCCAGGTCGGCGGATTCCAGCTCGCCAGCCAGAATCCGCGAGAGGGCAGCACCTACACCGATCTGGCAACAATGGGCGACGATGGTCGACTGATGCGTTGATCAGTTGAGCCGGGCGTCGTTCAGCGGCCCTGCGCCGCCAACTGGTCTGCCGCGGCCACCACGGCCTCCCGAATGCGCTGATACGTGCCGCAGCGGCACACATTGCCGGCCATGGCCGCCTCGACAGCGTTCGTGTCCGGTTTCGGGTTGGCCTTGAGCAGCGCACAAGCGCTCATCAGTTGCCCGCTTTGGCAATAGCCGCACTGCACCACGTCCCGGTCTGTCCAGGCCGCACGCAAGGCGGTGATCTCAGGGCCTTCAAGACCTTCAATGGTGGTGATCGTCTGTTGTGACACGGCAGAGACCGGCGTGACGCAGGACCGAATGGCTTGCCCGTCGGCATGCACCGTGCACGCGCCGCACAGGGCCATGCCGCAGCCGAACTTGGTGCCGGTGAGCTTCAGATCGGCGCGCAGCACCCACAGCAGGGGCGTGTCGGGGGCCACGTCCAGGGTGACCGCGCGACCGTTGATGTTGAGCGTGGTGGTCATGGCGTGATCCTCATGCCGCAAGTTTGAGGGGCAGGCTGCGCAGACGTTGGCCGGTCAGTGCAAACAGCGCGTTGGCGACCGCGGGCGCCAGGGGCGGCAGGCCCGGCTCCCCAACGCCTTCGGGGTGCTCTGCGCTGGGCATGATCACGGTGTGCACCAGCGGCGCTTCGTTCAGCCGCACAACCGGTTGATCGTGGAAGTTGCCCTGCTGAACCTGGCCGTCGACGATCTCTACGCCGCCGTGCAGCGCCGCCGACAGGCCGAAGATCACGGCGCTCTCCATTTGTTGGCGAATGCCGGCCGGATTGACCGCCAGGCCGCAATCGACGGCACACCACACGCGGTGCACGCGAATGCTTTTGTCGGATCCGATGGATACCTCGACCACTTGCGCCACGCTGGTGCCGAAGGAGTCGTGCAGCGCAATGCCGCGCGCGGTCTTCGCGCCATCGGCAGCGGGAGGCGACGGGGTGCCCCAGTCGGCCGCTTTGGCCACGGCACGCAACACGGCCAGCTGCTTCGGGTGTTGCTGGAGCAGCGCTTCACGAAACACCAGTGGGTCCGCGCCGACGGCGTGCGCGCACTCGTCCACGAAGCTCTCCTTGAAGAAGGCCTGGTGCGAGTGACCCACCGAGCGCCAGAAGCCCACCTGCAGCGGGAGGTCGACCGCCACGTGTGCGATGCGCGCGGCGGGCCATTCGTATGCCTGGTCGAACGCGCCCTCGCTGGTGGTTTTGTCGGGCCCGCCGCCGGGCAGGCCGAAGATGCGCTTGAGGACTTGCGGCACGATGGCCTGACCGGCGCTGGTGTTCTTCCAGGCCACCAGTCGCTGGGCGGCGTCAAACCCGGCCTCGAATCGCGCCACGCAGGCCGGGCGGTAGAGGTCGTGCTTCGTGTCCTGCTCCCGGCTCCAGATCGTCTGCACCGGCAGGCCTGGCAAGGCCTTGGCTATCGCGGCGGCCTGGGCAACGAAATCCACTTCCAGTCGGCGACCAAAGCCTCCACCCAGGAGCATCACGTTCACGGTCACCGCTTCGGCAGGCAGGCGCAGCGCGTCTGCGGCAGCGCTGCGCGCCAGGCCGGGCACCTGGGTGGAGACCCACACCGTGGCCTTGTTGCCTTCGAACAGCACGGTGCAGTTGATGGGTTCGAGTGCAGCGTGGGCGAGCCAGGGGGCACGGTACTCGGCCTCGATGCGTTGGCTGGCAGCCGCCAGCGCGGCGTCCACCTCACCGGTCTCATAGAAAGCGAAGCCCTTGTCGCTGCGCGTGGCCTGGGCAATTTGCGCCAGCGCGGCGGCACTGCTGAAGGTGGCGAGTTCACCGTGGTCCCAGGTCACATCCAGGGTGTCGGCCGCCTGGCGCGCGCGCCACGGGTGGTCGGCGATCACCGCCACGCCACCGGTGCCGCCGTTGAGCGGTGGCACCACCACCACGGCTTTCACGCCGCGATGCTGGCGCGCCGCGGCATCGTCGTGGTGCATTGCCTGGCCGCGCAGGGTGGGGCACATCCGCACGCTGGCGTAGTGCAGTTTGTCGGGCAGGGCGTCGATGCCAAAGCGTGCGCTGCCATCGATCTTGCCCGGCGTGTCGATGCGGCGCGTGGCTTGCCCGATCAGCTTGAATTGCTCGGGCGACTTGAGGGCGGGCGTGGAGGGCATCGGCTGCTGAGCCGCCGCAGCGGCCAGCGCGCCATAGGCCATGCGACGACCATCGGGGGCAATCACCTCGCCGTTCTCGGCGCTGCAGCTGGCGGCCTCAACGCCCCATTGCGCAGCAGCTGCTGCCACCAGCATCTGCCGGGCGGCGGCGCCCGCCTGGCGCATCGGCAGCCACAGGTCCTTCACGCTGGACGAACCCCCGGTCATCATGACGCCGACTTCGCGCATGGTCTTGGCCGCAAGCCAGCGCACCACGTCCAGTGCCAGGTTGTGTGTGTCGGGGTGCACGGGCAGGCCGTCGATCACCGTGGCGATGTTGTTGTAGATCTTGTCGATGGGCGACTGCTGCCATCGCACGCGCGACCAGTCGGCATCGAGTTCGTCGGCCAGCAGCATGCACAGTGCGGTGACGACGCCTTGCCCCATCTCGCTCTTGGCCAGCGTGACCGTGACAGTGCCGTCGCGCGCAATCTTCACCCAGCCGTTGAATGCCACCTCGCCTTCATCGGTGGGCAAAGGCGTGGCGGTATTGAGGCGTTGGCGCGGTGGCAGCACGCCCCAGCCGATGGCCAGCGCCCCCGTCACACCCAGCGTGCCGAGAATGAACTTGCGTCGCGTGCCCATCTGTTTGCCTCCGCTGCCTTACTGGAACGCCACTTCGGCAAAGCTGCGCAGCTTGCGGCTGTGGAGCTGATCCACACCGCCTTCGCGCAGCCGCTCGACCGCGCGGATGCCGATGCGCAGGTGCTGGTCGACGCGTTCGCGGTAGAAGTGATTGGCCATGCCGGGCAGCTTGATCTCGCCATGCAGTGGCTTGTCGCTCACGCACAGCAAGGTGCCGTAGGGCACCCGAAAACGAAAGCCGTTGGCGGCGATGGTGGCGCTTTCCATGTCGAGCGCCACCGCGCGCGACTGCGAGAAGCGCCGCTGCGGCGTGTTGTCGGGCAACAGCTCCCAGTTGCGGTTGTCGGTGCTGGCCACGGTGCCGGTGCGCATGATGCGCTTGAGCTCGCCGGGCGCCACGCCGGTCACGTCGGCCACGGCGGCTTCCAGGGCGAGCTGGATTTCGGCCAGTGCGGGGATCGGCACCCACAGGGGCAGTTCCTCGTCGAGCACGTGGTCCTCGCGCACATACGCATGCGCCAAGACATAGTCACCCAGCTGCTGGGTGGTTCGCAGACCGGCGCAATGACCCAGCATGAGCCACGCGTGCGGGCGCAACACGGCAATGTGGTCGGTGATGTTCTTGGCGTTGGCCGGGCCAACGCCGATGTTGACCATGGTGATGCCGCTGCGGTCTTCTCGCATCAGGTGGTAGCCCGGCATTTGCGGCAAGCGCGGCGGGGCATGGCCGAGTTCATCTCCGGGCTCGCTGGCCAGGCCCACGCGCCGGGTCACGACGTTGCCCGGTTCGACAAAGGCCACGTAAGGACTGTCGGCCTTGGCCATCTCGGCACGCCCAAGCTGAATGAACTCGTCGATGTAGAACTGGTAGTTGGTGAACAGCACGAAG
Organism: Hydrogenophaga sp.; assembly: GCF_019635465.1. Classification (GTDB taxonomy): domain Bacteria; phylum Pseudomonadota; class Gammaproteobacteria; order Burkholderiales; family Burkholderiaceae_C; genus Hydrogenophaga. Next base: position 12,166 of record NZ_JAHBZK010000005.1, on the reverse strand, counting down.
TTCTGGAACCAGTCGGGCGAGGTGCCGGTGTAATGGCGCAGCCGCTGCAGGGAATAGTCCACCCTGGGCGCGGTGAACAGCGACAGCGGATGGGCTTCGCCCGGGCCGGGTTCGTGAGTGCCGTTGGCGATGCCGTCATCCATGGTGGTGAGGTCGGGCAGGTCGAACACATCGCGCATGAAGGCGCGCCGCTCGGCGCTCATCTGACCTTCAACGTGGTCGTGTTCGGCAAACGAGAAGTGGATCGGAATGGGCTGCGTGCTGGTGCCGATTTCGAGTTCGCCGCCGTGATTGGCCAGCAGCAAGGCGAACTGCTCGCGGTAGTAGTCGATGTACAGGTCAGGGCGTGTCAGTGTGGTTTCGTAGCGGCCGGGGCCGGCCACAAAGCCGTAGCTCAGGCGCTTGCGGCCGGTTTCGTCCAGGCCATCGCCCTGGCGCAGGTTGCTGTGTGTGTGCAGGCGGGCATAGGGGTAGCACGCACGCACGCGCACGCCATCGAAGGGGGCGCCACTGACGTACTCGTGCATGGATCGGCGCAGGAAATCCACGTTCTGGTCGTAGATGCGTCGCACCTGCGCCAGCGCAGCGTCGGGGTCGGTGAACAGTTGCGGGGCGGTAAAGTCGGGCGAGCGTTGCATGCACCTATTGTGAACCGCCAAATCGGACCTTTGTTTGAACGAACTCGCCTCACCTGACATTACCCGCGCGGCCACCGTGCTGGCCGTTGCACTGGGCTGTGGCTTGCTGGTGGGCGTGGAGCGCGAGCGCCGCAAGGGCAGTGGGCCGGGTCGGGCGCTGGCCGGCTTGCGCAGTTTTGCGCTCACCTGCGTCACAGGCGCCGCTGCGGCATTGACCGGCCTGGCGGGCGTGGTGGTCGCGGGTGCGGCCTTTGTGGCGGGGCTGGCCGTGGTGGCCTACGCGAAGGACCGATCGAACGACCCCGGTGTGACCACCGAGGTGGCACTGCTGCTGACCTACCTGATCGGCGTGCTGGCCGCACACAGCACGGCGCTGGCGGCCGGCCTGGCGGTGGTGCTGACCGTGGTGCTGTTCCTGCGCGAGCGAGCGCACCGCGCCGTGACCCAATGGCTGCGGCCGAGCGAGATGCGCGACGGCTTGTTGCTCGCTGCGTTGGTGCTGCTGGGGTTGCCCTTGTTGCCTGATGTGCCCTTGTGGGGCGACGCGCTGAACCCGCGCGGCATCGGCCAGTTGCTGGCGCTGTTGTTGACGCTGCAGTCCGTGGCCCATCTCGGGCGCCGTCTGCTGGCGGCGCAGCACGCCCTGGCGCTGTCATCGCTGGCGTCGGGTTTTGTTTCCAGCACCGCGACCATCGCCAGCCTCGGTCTGGCCGCCCGGCAGGGCAAGGCGCCAGCCAGGGTGCTGGCCGGGGGTGGTTTGCTCTCGTGCGTGAGCACCTTGCTGCAGCTGGTGGTGGTGGCCTCAGCGGTTCGCCCGGCCTGGCTGGCTGCATTGTGGTTGCCGGTGTCGGTCTCGGCCCTGATCGCGCTGCTGTGGGGTGGCTGGCTGGTGCGCGGCGACGGGGCCTCGGTGGCAGTGTCGGGGGCCACACCGCGCGCCGAGGCGCTGCCCGCCGCGCACGAGGACCGCATGTTCAGCCTGGGCGGCGCGCTCATGGTGGCGGGGCTGCTGGTCGGCATCCAGGCCCTGGTGCATGGGCTGCAGCAGTGGATGGGGGATGCCGGCCTCACTGTGGCTGTGGCCCTGGGTTCGCTGGCCGACCTGCACGCGTCGGCCGCGGCCGTGTTTGCCGATGCGGCGCCGTCGCCCGTGGCCCGACACGCGCTGGCCCTGGCGCTGGGGCTGCATGCGGCAAGCAAGTCGATTACCGCCTATGTGGCGGGGCGTGGTGCCTACCTGCGTTGGTTGGCACCCGGCCTTTGGGTGCACACGGCGCTGGCCATGGCCTGGCTGGTGCTGGGCTGAGGCAGCGTTCGCTTGTTGCTCGGTCTCAGCGCGCGGGCTCGCGCATGGTGACGAACTCTTCGGCGGCCGTCGGGTGGATGCCGATGGTGCTGTCGAACACCGCCTTGGTGGCGCCGGCCTTGAGCGCCACCGCAAAGCCTTGGACCACCTCGCCCGCGTCGGCGCCGACCATGTGCAGGCCCACCACGCGGTCGCTGGCGGTGTCGACCACCAGTTTCATCAGGGTGCGTTCGCTGCTGCCGGACAGAGTGTGTTTGAGGGCCTTGAACTCGCTGCGAAAAACGGTGACCTCGCCATGGCGTTCGCGGGCCTGTGCCTCGGTGAGGCCGACGGTGCCGATGTTGGGGTGCGTGAACACCGCTGTGGGAATGAAGTCGTAGGCCATGCTGCGCGCGGCCTTGCCCGGTGCCGGCCCACACAGCTGGTCAACCACCACCATGGCCTCGCCCAGTGCCACCGGTGTCAATTGCACGCGGTTGGTCACGTCGCCCACGGCCCAGATGTGTGGCACGTTGGTCCGGTAGTGCGCATCAACCAGCACCTCGCCCTGCGCCCCGGTGGCCACGCCCACGGCGTCAAGCCCCAGGTCGCGCGTGTTGGGCACCCGCCCCGTGGCGTAGAGCACGGCGTCAACCACCAAGCGGTTGCCGCCCTCGCATTCGATATGCAGACCATCGTCCTGGCGGCGGATGTCCACCACACCGGCGTTCAGACGCAGGTCCACACCCGACTTGATCATTTCGGCGGCGACGAAATGGCGCACCTCGTCGTCGAAGCCACGCAGGATCTGCTCGCCCCGGTAGAGCTGCGTCACGCGCGAGCCCAGGCCGTTGAAGATCGAGGCGAACTCGCTGGCGATGTAGCCGCCGCCCACGATGGCCAGGCGTTGCGGGAAGGGGTCGATGTCGAAGATGTCGTTGCTGGTGAGCACGAACTCGCGACCGGTGAAATGCGGCACGTGTGGCGTGCCGCCAGTGGCGATCAGGATGTTGGCGGCGCTCAAGCGCTGATGCCCGGGCGAGCCGTCGGCGTTGAGCGTGGCGATTTCGATCTCGTGGTCGCCCACCAAGCGCGCGAACCCATCGAGCTGGGTGACGCCTGCGCCGCGCAGCAGATTGCCGTACACGCCATTGAGGCGGGTGATCTCTTTGGCGCGGTTGGCCTTGAGCGTCGCCCAGTCGAAGCGCACGCCATCGACCGACCAGCCAAAGCCGCGCGATTCGTTGAACGCGTCGTGGTAGTGCGCCGCGTAGCTGTAGAGCTTCTTGGGAATGCAGCCCACATTGACGCAGGTGCCGCCAAGGCCATCGGTACCCAGCACCTCGGCCAGCGCCACGCGCAGGCCACGTTGGGCCGCCATGCGGGCGGCGCGCACGCCGCCACTGCCGCCACCGATGACAAAGAGATCGAAGTCGAAATTGCTCATGGGTGCGATGGTAGGCAGGCCTGGCTGCGCGCGTGCGATGGGTCGGCGCAAGGGCCCGCACGCCACAGGGCCATGCGGGCCCTGAATGTCAGTGAATTCAGGCGCCGGCCGACGCCGCCGTCTGCGCCACGACGCGGCGCTTGGCCATCTCGCGTCCCATGGTCAGCGCGTCGCCGGGCGCCACCAACTTGCGGGCCTGTGGGTACGCGATCGACTCTTCCAGCTCGATGTGCTCGTGATAGAGCTGCTGAAACACCTCGACGGCCTGCAGCATTTCGCTGGGATCGAACCAGGTGTTGCCGTGGCGCGCGGCATCGAGCGACGGTTCGATCTGCAGCCACATGGCTTCGAGCCAGCCGTGGTCCTGCACCAGCTGCTCGGTGGCCTGCACCAGATCGGGGCTGTGGCTGCGCAGCAGCGCGGGGAAAATGTGCTTCTCTTCGTCCAGGTGGTGGTCGCGCGCCGCGCCATTGAAATGCGCCAGCACGGCCTTGGCCTGCAACTGCTCGGCAGGGCCGAAGCGGTCATCGACGATGGCCAGCGCCAAATCGCGCAGTGCGACCAACTGAACCTGGATCTCGCGGTGTGCCGCATCGAGAAACTCGAAGACCGGTGCGGCGCTGGTGGTGGTTTTGCCCATGTCGACCTCCTGAAGTGACGCCCGCATTTTTTGGGCGCCCTGCGCAGGGGGCTTTGATCTGGCGCAAATCCGCGGGCCGCACGGCTGGTGATCTGCCGTGCGGCTTGACCGGACTCAATAGGCGTAGACCCCGCGCCCGGTTTTGCGACCCAGCCAGCCGGCGGCCACCATCTCTTTCAGCAGCGGCGCGGGGCGGTACTTGCTGTCGTTGAACTCGGCCATGTAGACGTTCATCACTGCCAGGCAGACGTCCAGGCCGATCATGTCGGCCAGCGCCAGCGGGCCAATGGGCTGGTTGGTGCCGAGCTTCATGCCGGCGTCGATGTCTTCGGGCGTGGCCAGGCCTTCGGCCAGCACGAAGAAGGCCTCGTTGATCATGGGCACCAGGATGCGGTTGACCACGAAGCCGGGCGCGTTCTTGACCGTGATGGGCGACTTGCCCAGCGCTTCGGCCAGGGCCTTGACGGTGTCGTGCGTGGCGTCGCTGGTCTGCAGGCCGCGGATGATCTCCACCAGCGCCATCATCGGCACCGGGTTGAAGAAGTGCATGCCGATGAAGCGGTCGGCGCGCTGGGTGGCGGCGGCCAGCTTGGTGATGCTGATCGAGCTGGTGTTGGTGGCGACGATCACCTCGGGCGCCAGCAAGCCATCGAGCTGTTGCAGGATCTTGACCTTCAGGCCTTCGTTCTCGGTGGCCGCCTCGATCACCAGTTGCGCGCCCTTGAGGTCGTCGTAGCTGGTGCTGGCCTTGATCAGCGACAGCGCCTGGGCCTTGCCCTCGGCGGTCATCTTCTCCTTCTTGATGAGCCGATCGAGACTGCCGGCGACGGTGGCCATGCCTTTGTCGAGGGCGGCCTGGGCGATGTCGACCATGACCACGCGGATGCCGCTGACCGCACAGGCCTGGGCGATGCCGTTGCCCATGGTGCCCGAGCCGATGATGCCGACGGTCTGGATGCTGTTGCTGCTCATGCGATGAAACCTCTGAGTGAATGGTTGCGCTGGGGTCGGGAAAACCCGCGTCGCGAAGGTGTCGCCCCTAGGTGAGCCCACCTACACCCTGCGCGGGTCGCCTGTTAACTTGGCCGCCGATTGTCGCGCAGCCGTGCTGCGCTGCAGCGACGCAGGAGACAGCATGTACGACGTGATCATTGTGGGCGGTGGCTCGGCCGGTTGTGTGCTGGCGGGTCGCCTGAGTGAGGACCCGGCCATGCGCGTGGCCCTCATCGAAGCGGGCCCGCCCGACCGCAGCGTGCTCATCCACTGCCCGGCCGGTCTGGCGGTGTTGGCCAAGACGGGTCAGGCGAACTGGTGCCTGGAGACGGTGCCGCAAGCCGGGCTCAATGGTCGGCGTGGCTACCAGCCTCGCGGCAAGGTGCTGGGCGGATCGAGCTCGGTCAACGCCATGATCTATGCGCGTGGCCACGCCAGCGATTACGACGGCTGGGCCGCGGCCGGCAACCCGGGCTGGGCCTGGGCCGACGTACTGCCGTACTTCAAGCGCGCCGAAGACAACCAGCGCGGTGCTGACACTTACCACGGTGTTGGTGGGCCACTGCACGTGCAGGACCTCACCAGCCCCAATCCGTTCGCTGCCCACTTCGTGGCCGCGGGGCGCGAAGCCGGCTACCCCGTCAATGCCGATTTCAACGGCGCCGAGCAAGAGGGCGTGGGGGCCTACCAGGTCACTCACCGCCAGGGCGAGCGGTTCAGTGCCGCCAAGGCCTACCTGACGCCGCACCTTGCGCGTCCCAATCTCACCGTCGTCACCGACGCGCTGGTGACCCGAGTGGTGATGGACCAGCGCGACGGCGAAGCGCCGCGCGCGGTGGGCGTTGAGTTCCGTGCACAGGGCGGGCGCGGCCAGGTGCAGCGGCTGCAATGCCATGCCACAGGGGAGGTGGTGCTCAGCGCGGGGGCGTTCGGGTCGCCACAGTTGCTGATGCTATCGGGCATCGGCCCGGCAGAGCATTTGCAGCAGCACGCGATTGGCGTGGTGAAAGACCTGCCCGGTGTGGGCAGCAACCTGCACGACCATGTGGACGTGGTGCAGGTGGTCAACGCGCCGCGCGCCACCGACCTGTTCGGGTTGTCGCTCAAGGGCGTGGCCAACATGCTGCGTGGCGTGGGCGAATGGCGCCGCGCGCGCACCGGCATGCTGACCACCAACTTCGCCGAGGCCGGTGGCTTCATCAAGAGCGCACCCGATGAAGCCATCCCCGACCTGCAGTTGCACTTCGTGATCGGCAAGCTGGTTGACCATGGGCGCAAGACGGTGTTCGGGCATGGCTACTCCTGCCACGTGTGTCTGCTGCGCCCGCGCAGTCGCGGCAGCTTGCGCCTGGCCAGCGCCAATCCGCAGGTGATGCCGCTGATCGACCCGGCGTTTTTGAGCGACCCGGACGACGTGGCGCGGCTGGTGCTGGGCTTCAAGCGCATGCGCGCACTGCTGGGGCAGCCAGCGCTGGCGCGTTTCGGCGGCAGCGAATCGCGTGCGTCGGCCGATGCACAGACCGATGCGCAGATTGAGCAGTTTGTGCGTGGCCATGCCGACACGATCTATCACCCGGTCGGCACCTGCCGCATGGGCGCCGACGCCAACGCTGTAGTGGATGCCAGTCTGCGCGTGCATGGGGTGCGGGGCCTGCGCGTGGTCGATGCCTCGGTGATGCCGCAGATCGTCGGTGGCAACACCAATGCCCCCGTCATCATGATGGCCGAGAAGGCCGTCGATATGATCCTGGCCGAGCGAAGCAACCCATCGGAGACAGCCCATGATCCTGGAACACGCGGACATCCGCATCGATCCCTCGAAGGCCTCGGCGTTTGAAGAAGCCATCCTGCTCGGGGTGAACACCGTCGTCTCCAAGGCCAAGGGGTTCAAGGGCTTCAAGGTCAACCGCAGCATTGAAAGCCCCGGCCGCTACCTGCTGTTGATCTACTGGGACACGCTGGAAGACCACACCGTGGGTTTCCGTGGCTCGCCCGCCTTTGCCGAATGGCGCGCCATCGTCGGCCCGTACTTCGCGCAAGCCCCGGTGGTCGAACACCTCGAGCTGGTCGGCAAGAGCTGAGGCTCAGCCGCGCGGCGCCTGCTGGCGCATCAAGGTGGACTTGCCGAACAGGCTTTCAATGAGGTCGACCGCGAGTTCGGCCGTTCGGTTGCGCACGTCGAGCGCCGGGTTCAACTCCATCACGTCGAGCGAGGCCAGGCGCCCGGTGTCGGCAATCATTTCCATGCACAGCTGCGCTTCGCGATAGGTCGGACCACCGGGCACGGTTGTGCCGACGCCGGGTGCGATCTCCGGGTCGAGAAAGTCGACATCGAAGCTCACGTGAAGGTGGGTGTTGTCGTCCAGGCCGGCGAGCGCGCGCTCCATGGTCTGGCGCATACCCATCTCGTCGATGTAGCGCATGTCGAACACCTCCAGGCCGTGTTCGTGCACCAGCTGCTTTTCGCCTGGGTCCACGCTTCGAATGCCGATCTGTCGCACCACGTCGGGTGTGATGGCGGGTGTGTGCCCGCCAATTCCGGTCAGTTCCGCGGGACCCAGGCCGCACAGCAAGGCCACCGGCATGCCGTGGATGTTGCCGCTGGGGGTGAGGGTGGCGGTGTTGAAGTCGGCGTGTGCGTCGAGCCAGAGCACCCGCAGTTTGCGACGTTGCTCCCGGCAGTGGCGCGCCACCGCACTGATGGAGCCCAGGCCGAGGCAATGGTCACCGCCCAGGACGATGGGCAAGTGCCCGCGTGAGAGTCCGGTGTAAACGGCCTCGTGCAGTGCGACGTTCCAGGCCACAACCTCGGGCAGGTGGCGGTATCCCTGCACGGGTGCTTCCCAAGGGTTGCCCGGACCGCTCAGGTTGCCAACGTCATGCACGTCGAGTCCGTGCGAACTCAGCACCTGGGCCAGGCCAGCCACGCGCAGGGCTTCAGGGCCCATGGAGGCGCCGCGCGCGCCAGCGCCAATGTCCGTGGGGACGCCAATGAGCGAGATGGAGGTCGTCATGACTGCATGCCTGAGTACAAAAGTATGGGTAAGCACTGGGCGACGCTGGCCTGCGTCACGGCGCCAAGCGTATCCAGCTGTATCGATTGTCACCACGCCAGCCCGAGTCACCTTGCCGGACTCCACTGAATGCGCTCGGCGACTTACGAATTCCAACCTTCTGTAGCCCCCTCGAGGCCGCATGGCGGTCGACACTCGCTTCGCTCGTCGCCTCTGCCCGTCAATCGGTGTGACGGAAATCACGCTGGCGGTTACCAGCAAACTGACCTGACACGCCGCCGCACCTCGGCTGTTCGCGCCGACGGTTCCCCGCCATCGCTTATCTCGCCGCCTTTGCCTGCCCGAATCTCCATGGAATCCTCGTCCACCTCGTCCTTGCCCCGCCTGACCCTGGCCACGCTGTTTGCAGCGACCCTGGCTGCCTGCGGCGGAGGTGGCGGCGGCGGCGGGGCCTCCGATGTTGCCCAGACCAGTTCGGCACCAGCGCCTGCACCAGCGCCTGCACCAGCGCCTGCACCAGCGCCTGCACCAGCGCCTGCACCAGCGCCTGCACCAGCGCCAGCGCCAGCGCCAGCGCCTGCACCAGCGCCAGCGCCAGCGCCAGCGCCAGCGCCTGCACCAGCGCCTGCACCTGCACCTGCACCTGCACCTGCACCTGCACCTGCACCTGGAACCACCGCCTGTGATTCGGCCTCTGGCCGTGTCCTGCGGGTCGGTCCCAGCCGCACCTACCAGACGCCAAGTGCCGCGGCGGCGGCTTCGCAGAATGGCGATGTGATCCGCATCGATGCTGGCAGCTATGTGGGTGACGTTGCATCCTGGAGTCGCAGCAACCTGACCATCTGCGGCGAGGGCGGGCGTGCGCGCCTGTACGCCAATGGACGCAACGCGTCGGGCAAAGGCATCTGGGTCATCTCAGGCGCCAACGTCACGGTCGACAGCATCGAATTCCACGACGCCACCGTGCCCGATCAGAACGGCGCAGGCATTCGCGCCGAGCACACGGGCGCGCTGCGTGTGCTCAACAGTGGCTTCTACGACAACGAGAACGGCATCCTCTCCAATGCCGGCTCGTCCACGATCACCATTGAGGGCTCGGAGTTCGCGCGCAATGGCTATGGCGATGGCTACAGCCACAACATCTACGTTGGGCAGATCGACCAGTTGACGGTACGACGCAGTTTCTTCCATGAAGCCAAGGTCGGCCACAACCTGAAGAGCCGCGCGCGCGACAACCTCGTCGAGCACAGCTATTTCATGGATGGTGGCAGCGGCACTGCCAGCTACCAGGCGGACTTTCCGAACGGCGGACGCGTCGTTCTGCGCGGCAACTTGTTCCAGAAGGGACCCAACGGCCAGAACGGCACGGTGATCGCCTATGCCCTGGAGGGGTTCAGCAACAGCACGCGAACGCTTGAGCTCTATCACAACACGGTGGTGTCCACCCGTTCCGGCGGCGCGTTCCTGGCGGCGCCGTCAGGCACCACCACCGTGCGCCTCACGGCCAACCTGTTTGCAGGCACGGGCAGTCCTTCGCTGATCACCGGGGGCTTTGCGAGTGGCAACGCCATTCAGAGCGGCAACGTGACCAGCTCGGCCAGCAACATTCCGGGCGCATCGAGTGTGTCCAGCCCCAACTTCTGGCCCAATGCCACTTTGCAGGGCCAGATCGGTCTCAGCGGGATTCCCGATGCGTCCTACGTGAGCGATGCGCCGCAGCCCTACACCTTGCGCACCTTGGGTGCATCGCGGGTCGCGGGCGCCATCCAGTCGACGCCCTGAAGCCTGGGGCAATACACCGACAATGGCGACCCGAGGAGGCACAACTCTCCTCCTCTGGTTGTCCAAATGCCCGATTCATCTCTTGTTCCCTGGCCCTCCGTTGGCGCGCAGCATCTGAGCGTTTCCGAGCGCGCCTGGTTGTCCCCCAGTGACGACTACTGGCGCGCCTGGTTGCGGCGCCCCGAGCTGGCCCTGGTGCCCGAGTCCTGTGTGGCCGAAGAGGCCTTGCACGCCGCCATGCTCGACCAACCGTCGCGCAGCGTCATGGCCGGGCAGATCGACGCCATGCGCGACCCCGACGTGCGTGAGAACTGGCGGCACTTTCTGCGCCTGCGCGATGCGGTGAGAAAGGCCGGCACACTGGAGGCGGCCTGGGCCGGCTTCTTTGCCCGCGGTGCTGTCGATGTGCCGCCGCTGTTTCTGGACTTGCTGGTTCAGGCCATGGTGGCCAGGCTGCTTGAGGGTGAGCGCGACGCGCTGGTGTGGCGTGCGGCCGAGCTGCTGTTTCGCCGCCAGCGCATCCAGTTGCACGAAGGGCGTGTGCTGTGTGGCGACGAGCAGGCGCTGGACATGCTCAACGAGACGGGCGGTCTGGGCAGCATCGGCAGCTTGCTGCGACAGGCGGGTGCCCACCTGGCTGGCGTCGAGGTGGCGGTGCTGGGTGCGGACAATGCCGAGACCTACATGGGGTCGGTGCAGCGCGATGCACCTTCTCGTCACTTGCTCGACCTGACTCATACGGTGCAACAGAACCTTCCCCACGGCCTGGTGCTGACCATGGACCGGGCGCAGTCGGGTTTGACCGCGTTGGCGCGGGTGCTGGAGCGCTGGATTCAACACCTGCATGGGGTGCAGGTGCACATCGAGGTGCAGACGCGCGTGGAGGATCCGGCGTGGCGCTGGCACGTGGGGCTGGATGCCGAAGCCACTTTGTTGCTCAACGACCTCTACAACGGCGAGACACTGAGCGACGACCGCCAGCGTCGCTTGCTCAGCCTGTTTCGCCTGCGGTTTGCGGACCCCGACCAGCAGCGTGAGGACGTCCGGGGCAAATCGGTCTATCTCGGCCTGGCCATGAACGCGCAGCAGCAGCTCCGACTGAAGCCTCAGAACCTGTTGCTCAACCTTCCCTTGAGCGCGTCGACCGAGCACGCCCAATCGCTCTGACCACCCGCAGGGAGCCGACCCTGGCCTCGACCGTGACCGTGCGTGCATGACCCAGCCATTCGCCATCGGCAGCCAATGGCAGATCGCCTTGCGCCAGCAGGGTCATCCTTTCGTACGCCTGGGTATGAATGCGCGGGTGGCTCAGGTGCCAGCCCAGTAGCAAGCGCGGCAGCATGACCAGGGCACCCGTGCGCGTGAACGGGCCTGCCAGCAAAAGGTTGAGCAAGCCATCGTGGGTGCGTGCCGCGGGTGTGGCCCGCATCCCGCCGCCAAAGGTGGGGGTGTTCAGCGAGGCGGCGAACAAGGCAGGGCCATCGTGGCAGTGGCTGCCATCCACCGTGATGTCGATGGACCAGGTGCGCAGCGCCGCCAGTTCGTTGAGTGTGGCCCACAAGTAGCGCGGCAGGCCGCTGAGCCAGCTAGGTCCATTGAGCGAGCGCGCCACCACGGCAGCGTCGAAGCCGGCGCTCAGGCTGGACAGGAAAGGCACCTCGCGTCGTTCGCCGAGGTGGTCGTGCCAGACCACAAGGCCTGTGTCCATGGCGCTGGTAGCGCCGTTCAGGCCGTGGGTGAGCCATTGCAAAGGGGTGGCACCGCGCACGCCCATCGCCCGGGCTGTGTCGTTGCCACTGCCCAGCGGCACCACGCCGAGTTCGTGATCGCGGGCCAGCAGCGCTGGCAACCAATGGTGCAGGGTGCCATCACCGCCCACGGCCACCACGCGTGTGCCACGCGGCAAGTCGTGCAGGATGGCCAGTGCGGCGTCCAGCCGGTCCGGGGCGTGAAACTGTGCGTCGGGCGGCAACGCCGCTTGCAACGCGGGCAACCAGCGTGCGACGCGCCCGCCCAGGGCGCGCGGGTTGGCGAGGACAACCCTCACATGTTGCGCCGGTACTGGCCGCCCACTTCGAACAGGGCGCTGGTGATCTGACCCAGCGAGCAGCAGCGCACCGCGTCCATCAGCACCTCGAAGACGTTGCGGTTCTCGATCACGGCCTGCTTCAGGCGCTCGAGCATGGCCGGTGCTTCGCTGGCGTGGCGGGTGTGGAAATCCTGCAGGCGCTGGAGCTGGCTTTGCTTTTCGTCTTCGGTCGAGCGCGCGAGTTCGAGCGATTGCGGGATCGGGTCGCCGTGCGGGTTGCGGAAGGTGTTGACACCGATGATGGGCAGCTCGCCGGTGTGCTTGAGCATCTCGTAGTG
>NZ_JAHBZK010000004.1 GCF_019635465.1 Hydrogenophaga sp. | reverse complement strand
TCACGGCCCGGGTGTCCACGCCGCAGGCCTTGAGGATCTGGATGGCGCGGCCCGAGAAGCCGCACATGGGGAAGCTGGCGTTGCCCTTCATGAAGAGCACGATGTCGTTGGCCTTGACCAGTTGGTCGATGCGGGTCTGGGTGTCGCTCATGGGTGGGTCCTGTGGGGGCCGGGTGCAGGCCGGCGAGGGGCGGATTATCGCGCGACCGGCCATTGGCCGCCGCTGCAGCGCACGATGCCCGCAAGGTCGGTGCGGCCGCTCACCGCCCCGAATCCCCGTTCGCGCAGCAGTTGTTGCACGGCATCGCCCTGGTCGTGCCCGTGCTCCAGCAATAGCCAGCCGCCCGGATCGAGGTGGGCCGGGGCGCGGGCGATGATGGCCCGCAGGTCGTCCAGGCCGTCGGCGCCGGCGGTCAGCGCCGAGCGGGGTTCGTGGCGCAAGGCGGCGAGATGGGGGTCGCCCTCGGCGATGTAGGGCGGGTTGCTGACCAACAGGCCAAAGCGCTCGCCAGGCAGGGCGTCGAACCAGTGACCCGACGCAAAGCGCACGGTCAGCCCCAGTTCGCTGGCATTGGCGCGTGCCACCGCCAGTGCCTGCGGGCTGCGATCGGTGGCCACCACCGACAGGGCAGGCCGCTGGTGTTTGAGCGCCAGCGCAATGGCACCGCTACCTGTGCCCAGGTCGGCGACCCGCAACGGCGCGTCGCCGGCCAGGTCCAGCGCCCACTGCACCAGGGTTTCGGTGTCGGGGCGGGGCGCCAGCACATGTTGGTTGACCTGCAGCGGCAAACCAAAGAAGGCCTGCTCGCCGCGCAGGTAGGCCATGGGCTCACCGTCGCAGTGTCGTTGCAGCAGCTCGGCCAGGCGTTGGCTGGCGGCTTCATCGATGGTGTCGCCGTCGTGGCCCAGCAGCCAGGCCCGGGCGTGCGGGTCCCGTCCCAGTGCCAGAAGCAGCAACTGCTGTGCCTCCAGCCGCGGCAGACCGGCCTGCACCAGCGCGCTCAACTGCTCTGCCAGCGTCATGCCGCGCTCTGTTCCAGCTCGGCCATCAGCTCGGCCCCCCGCGCCACCTGCAGGGCGTGTACCACGTCGTCCAGCTCTCCTTCCATCACGGCACCCAGCTGGTAGATCGTGAGGTTGATGCGGTGGTCGGTGAGCCGCCCCTGCGGGAAGTTGTAGGTGCGGATGCGGTCGCTGCGGTCGCCACTGCCGATAAGCCCTTTGCGCGTGGCGGCTTCCTTGGCGGCGCGCTCGGCGCGGTCCTTCTCGCGCAGGCGGGCGGCCAACACCTGCAGGGCCTTGGCCTTGTTCGCGTGCTGGCTGCGGCCGTCCTGGCACTCGGCGGTCATGCCGGTGGGCAGGTGGGTCACGCGCACGGCCGAATCGGTCTTGTTGATGTGCTGGCCGCCCGCGCCACTGGCGCGGAAGGTGTCGATGCGCAACTCGGCGGGGTTGAGCTCGATGGCCTGGGTTTCGTCGGGCTCGGGCATCACCGCGACGGTGGCGGCGCTGGTGTGGATGCGTCCTTGCGCCTCGGTGGCGGGCACGCGCTGCACGCGGTGGCCACCGGACTCGAAGCGCAGCCGTCCGTAGGCGCCGTCGCCTTCGATGCGCAGCACCACTTCCTTGTAGCCACCCAGCTCGCTGGGCGACTCGCTCAGCGTCTCCACGCGCCAGCCCTGGCGCTCGGCATAGCGGCTGTACATGCGCGCCAGGTCGCCGGCGAACAGCGCCGATTCGTCGCCGCCGGTGCCCGCGCGGATTTCGATGAAGGCGTTGCGCACGTCGTCGGGGTCGCGCGGCAACAGCAGGGTCTGCAACTGGGTGTCGAGTTCGGCCAGGTCCTGCTCGCAGGCGGCGATTTCCTCGCGGGCCATGTCGGCCATCTCCGCGTCTCTGGTCAACTCGCGCGCCGCGTCGAGGTCGGCCTCACGCTGGCAGAAGCGATCGAACACGCCGACCACCTCGCTGGCTTCCGCGTGCTCTTTGCTGAGCGCGCGAAAGCGCCCGATGTTGTCCACCACATCGGGCGCCGACAAGAGGGCATCGAGCTCGTGCAGGCGAGCCCGTTGGCGCAGGAGGGAATCACGGACAAAAGATTTCATGAAGGTGCTTGCCAAGGACGGGGCTGCCCGATGGGCGCCCGCAAAGGCACTGGCGTCGCTAGTTGCGCGGCTCGCGCGGCGGCGCCGTCTCGCGCAGGAACAGCCGGGTGACGGTCTCGGCCGTGGCGGCTCGCGCGGCGGCGTCGCCGGCATGCAACTCGGCCAGCGTGCCGTGCAACATCTTCTGGGTCAGTCCCTTTGACAGCGCGTCCAGCACCGCGTCCACCGGCTCGCCGCGCGCCAGCAGCTTCCTGGCCCGCGCCAGTTCGTGTGCGCGCCAGGCGTCGGCCTGGGCATTGATCTGCTGGATGAGTGGCACCACGCCGTTGGCGGGGTCGCGGCGTTCCATCCAGTGCATGAAGCTCAGCACGCCCGCGTCGATGATGGCTTCGGCCTGCGCCACGGCGGCCTGGCGGTTGTCCTTGCCGGTCTGCACCACCTGGGCCAGATCGTCCACGGTGTAGAGGTAGATGTCGGACAGGTCCTTGACTTCGGCCTCGATGTCGCGCGGCACCGCCAGGTCAACCATGAACATCGGTCGGTGCTTGCGACGTTTGATGGCGCGCTCGACCGCACCCAGGCCGATGATGGGCAGGGTGCTGGCGGTGCAACTGACCACGGCGTCGAATTCGTGCAGCCGCTCGGGCACGTCCGCCAGGCGCATCACCTGGGCGCCAAAGCGCGAGGCGAGCTTTTCGCCGCGTTCCATCGTGCGGTTGGCAATGGCCATGCCTTTTGGGGTGCGGGCAGCGAAGTGGGTGGCGGCCAGTTCGATCATGTCGCCGGCGCCGACGAACAGCACGCGGATCTCGCGCAGGTCCTCGAACAGCTGAGAGGCCAGACGCACCGCAGCGGCGGTCATGCTGATCGAGTGCGCGCCGATTTCGGTGGAGCTGCGCACCTGCTTGGCCACCGCGAACGAACGCTGGAACAGCTGGTGCAGCGTGGTGCCCAGGGCGCCGGCCTCGTCGGCTGCGCGCACCGCGTCTTTCATCTGCCCGAGGATCTGGGCCTCGCCGAGCACCATGCTGTCCAGGCCGCTGGCCACGCGAAACGCATGACGGGCGCTCTGGTCGTCGCGCAGCACATAGGCGTGGTCGCGCAGCACCTGGGTGCTGACGCCGCCGGTCTGGGCCAGCCACTCCAGCGTGGGTTCCAGCACCGAGGGGTCGCCGGCGCCGTACAGCTCGGTGCGGTTGCAGGTGGACAGCAGTGTGGCCTCGGGCTGGCGCGGCAGGCGGTCGCGCAACTGGTGCAAGGTGGGCTGGATCTGGTCGAGCGCGAACGCAAAACGGCCCCGCAGATCCAGCGGGGCCGTCTGGTGGTTGATACCGAGCGTCCAGACCGACATGGCCCGGATTATAAAATTTGCCGCTTATGAACGGTGTGCCGGTTTTCCCATGAGCTTTTGGTTGTCGCTGGTGCACCTGGCCACCTTCGTGGCGCCGGCCGTGGTGGTGGCTGCCCTGCTGTGGGCCGGCTTGCGGTTCAGGCGCACCGCGCGCTTTGGCCCGGCGACCCAGTTTGCCGTGCTGATGGCGGCCGGCGTGGTGGTGCTGGTGGCCGGTCTGGTGGTGTTCGGGCGCGACGGACGTGTCGCGACCTATGCGGCCTTGGTGCTGGTGCTGGGCTCCCTGGCCTGGTGGCTGCGCGCGCGCTGAGCGTTCAGCTCACCGGCGCGAACAGGTCTACCCGGTCGGTGATGATGCCGTCCAGGCCGAGGTCGATCAGCCGCTCGGCGGCCCATTCGTCGTTGACGGTGTAGGCCAGCATGCGCCAGCCCTGGGCGCGCGCCAGACGAACCAGAGGTCGATCCCACAGCGCCTGGTTGCAAATCAGCGCTTGCACCTGCAGGTCCGCGGCCTGGGCCTCCCAGCCGCTCCATAGCGTGTCGAGCAGCAGCCCGCGCGGCAGATCGGGGGCGGCCTGTTTGGCGCCCAGCAAGGATTCGGGGCGAAACGAGGTCAGCAGCGGCAGGCGATCGGGCTGGTGCACCCACAGGCGCTGGGCTTCGGCCGCCACGACGCGGCCGGTCTCCAGTTCCGCGCCCGGCGTGGGTTTGATTTCGATGTTCAGCCAGTGCCGGTTGGCCTGGCAATGGCGCGCCACGCTGGCCAGGGTGGCCGGGGGTTCACCCGCAAATGCGCGCGAATGCCAGCCACCGGCGTCGAGCCGGCTCAGCTCTGTCCAGGTGCGCTCGCCGGCCACGCCGTGGCCGTTCGAGGTGCGCTCCAGGGTGGTGTCGTGCAGCAGAAAAACCACGCCGTCGGCGCTGAGTTTGGCGTCGCATTCGTACATGCGGTAGCCATGGGCCGCACCCAGCCGGAAGGCAGCCAGGGTGTTCTCGGGCGCCAGCTTGCCGGCGCCGCGGTGGGCAATCCACAAAGGGTAGGGCCACGGGGGCAGGGCCATGGTGTCAGTCGTCGATGCGGCGCTGGGTGGCGGCGTCGAACCAGTGCAGGCGGTCTTCGCGTGGGCGGGCGTGGACGGTGCTGCCCACGGGGGGCGCGCCGTCGCCTTCGTGGGTGCGCAGGATGACGGCTTCATCGCCCAGGCGGCAGTGCACCAGGCGCTCGGCACCCAGCAACTCCACGGTTTCCACCGTCATGGCCCAGCCGTCGTCGCTCAGGTCTAGGTGCTCCGGGCGGATGCCCAGGATGCGGCCTTCGCGCGCGCCAGGCGCGTGCTGCAGCAGGTTCATGGGTGGCGAGCCGATGAAGCTGGCCACGAAGGTGGTGGCCGGCCGGTTGTAGACCGCCTCGGGGGTGCCGAACTGCTCCATGTGACCGGCGTTCATCACCATCATGCGTTGGGCCAGCGTCATGGCCTCGACCTGGTCGTGGGTGACGAACAGGCTGGTGATGCCGAGCTCGCGGTGCAGCTTCTGGATCTCGATGCGGGTCTGGGCGCGCAATTTGGCATCCAGGTTGGACAGCGGCTCGTCAAACAGAAAGACCTGCGGCTGGCGCACGATGGCACGCCCCATGGCCACGCGCTGGCGCTGGCCGCCGGAGAGCTGACGCGGCTTGCGCTCGAGCAGGTGGCCCAGCTCCAGGATCTTCGCGGCCTTGTCCACGCGCGCCTTGATCTCGTCCTTGGGCACCTTGGCGATCTTCAAGCCGTAGGCCATGTTGTCGAACACGCTCATGTGCGGGTAGAGCGCGTAGTTCTGGAACACCATGGCGATGTCGCGCTCGGCCGGCTCCAGCGCATTGACGACGCGCGGGCCGATGCTGATCTCGCCGCCGGTGACTTCTTCCAGACCAGCCACCATGCGCAGCAAGGTGCTTTTGCCGCAACCCGAGGGACCGACGATGACGATGAACTCGCCGTCGCCGATGTCGGCATTGACGCCGTGGATGACCTGCAGCGCCTGCTTGCCCTGGCCGTAGCGCTTGATGACGTTGTTGAACTGAATGGCAGCCATTTATTTCTCTGAGTCGACCAGGCCCTTGACGAACCAGCGTTGCATGAACAGGACCACGAGGGCGGGCGGAATCATGGCCAGGATGGCCGTGGCCATGACGATGTTCCAGTCGTTGGCGGCGTCACCGCCGGAGATCATGCGTTTGATGCCCATGACCACCGGGTACATGCTCTCGTCGGTGGTGACCAGCAGCGGCCACAGGTACTGGTTCCAGCCGTAGATGAACTGGATGACAAACAGCGCCGCGACGCTGGTGGACGACAGCGGCAACAGCACGTCCCAGAAAAAGCGCATGGGCCCGGCGCCGTCCACCCGGGCCGCCTCCACCAGCTCGTCGGGCACGGTGAGGAAGAACTGGCGGAACAAAAACGTGGCGGTGGCGCTGGCGATCAGGGGCACCGTCAGACCGGCGTAGCTGTTGAGCATGCCGAGGTCAGACACCACCTGGTAAGTGGGGCCGATGCGCACCTCCACCGGCAGCATCAGCGTGACGAAGATCGCCCAGAAGAAGAACATGCGTCCCGGGAAGCGGAAGTACACGATCGCAAACGCCGACAGCAGCGAGATCGCGATCTTGCCGATGGCAATCACCAGTGCAGTGACCAGGCTGACCGTCATCATGCGGCCCACCGGTGCGGTGGACGCTGCGCTGCCGCTGGTGCCGTTGATGGCCTGGGTGTAGTTCTCGATCAGGTGCGGCCCGGGCAGCAGGGGCATGGGCACCTGCACGATCTCCTGTGCGGTGTGGGTGCTGGCCACAAAGGTGATGTAGAGCGGGAAGGCGATGATGATCACGCCCAGCACGAGCACGATGTGCGAGATGGCGGTGGCGAGGGGGCGGCGTTCAACCATGATCAGTAATTCACCTTGCGCTCGACGTAGCGGAACTGGATGACGGTAAGCACCACCACGATGGCCATCAGCACCACCGACTGCGCGGCCGAGCCACCCAGGTCCAGCGCCTTGAAGCCGTCGTAGTAGACCTTGTAGACCAGGATGGCCGTGTCCTTGCCCGGGCCGCCCTCGGTCGTGGCGTCGACGATGGCGAAGGTGTCGAAGAAGGCGTAGACGATGTTGATGACCAGCAGGAAGAAGGTGGTCGGCGACAGCAGTGGGAACACGATGTTCCAGAAGCGGCGCCAGGGGCCGGCGCCGTCGATGGCCGCCGCCTCGATCAGGCTGCGCGGAATCGATTGCAGGCCCGCGAGGAAGAACAGGAAGTTGTACGAGATGTGCTTCCACACCGCAGCGAACACGATGAGCGCCATGGCCTGGTTGCTGTTGAGCAGGTGGTTCCACTCGACGCCCATGTGGCGCAGTCCGTAGCTCACGATGCCGAT
This sequence comes from Hydrogenophaga sp., assembly GCF_019635465.1. Taxonomy (GTDB): domain Bacteria; phylum Pseudomonadota; class Gammaproteobacteria; order Burkholderiales; family Burkholderiaceae_C; genus Hydrogenophaga. The sequence goes on along the minus strand of NZ_JAHBZK010000004.1, from coordinate 236,438 downwards.
CGAGGGCGCGAACATGAACAGCCACAACACGCCCGCCACAGCCGGGGCCACGGCGTAGGGCCAGATCAGCAGCGTCTTGTAGATCGACGAGCCACGCACCACGCGGTCGGCAAACACCGCCAGCGCGAGCGATATGGACAGGCCCAGCCCGGCGACGAGCACCGAGAACACCGCGGTGGTCTTGAACGATGCCAGGTAGCTGCTGTCGTCGATCAGGCGGCGGAAGTTGTCCAGGCCCACCCATTCGGTCGAGGTGCCGAAGGCGTCCTGCTGCTGCAGCGACTGCACCAGCGCCTGGCCGGCGGGCCAGAAGAAGAACACGGCGATGACGATCACCTGGGGTGCCAGCAGCACCGCAGGCAACCACCAGCTCTTGAATCGGACGCGTTTTTCGACGGCCAAGCGAAGACTCCTATCGACAAAACGGCCGGGGCATGCCCCGGCCGTGTGTGGGCCTCATAACGAGGCCGCGATTGTGGCTCAGCCCTTGTTGGCTTTCTGGAAGCGCTCAAGCTGCTCGTTGCCGCGCTTGACCGCTTCGTCCAGCGCCTCCTTGGCGGTCTTCTTGCCCGACCACACCAGCTCCATCTCCTCGTCCATGATGGCGCGGATCTGGTTGAAGTTGCCCAGGCGCACGCCACGCGACTTGTCGGTGGTCTTGCGGATCATCTGGTTCACCGCGGTGTCGGTGCCGGGGTTCTGCTTGTAGAAGCCGGACTTCTCGGTCAGCTCCATGGCGGCCAGGGTGATTGGCAGGTAGCCGGTGCGCTGGTGGCTCTTGGCCTGCACCTCGGGGTTGGTGAGGTACTTGAAGAACTCGGCCACGCCCTTGTACTCGTCGGCCTTCTTGCCCGACATCACCCACAGCGACGCGCCACCGATGATGGTGTTCTGCGGTGCACCCGGCACGTCCGGGTAGTAAGGCAGCGGGGCAATGCCGAAGTCGAACTTGGCGTTCTTCTTGATGCTGGCGTAGGTCGACGAGCTGGCCGTGGCCATGGCGCATTCGCCCGAGTAGAAAGGCGCGTCACCCTTGTTGCCGCGGCCGCGGTAGTGGAACAGGCCCTGCTTGGCCATGTTGGCCAGGTTCTCGATGTGGCGAACGTGCAGCGGGCTGTTGAACGCCAGGCGCGCCGACATGCCACCAAAGCCGTTGTTCTGGGTGGCGAACAGGGTGTTGTGCCAAGTCGAGAAGCTCTCGAGCTGGGTCCAGCTCTGCCAGCTGGTGGTGAACGGGCAGGCCACGCCAGAGGCCTTGAGCTTGGCCGCGGCCAGCACCAGTTCGGGCCAGGTCTTGGGCGGCGTGTTCGGGTCGAGCCCGGCCTTGCGGAACAGGTCCTTGTTGTAGTTGAGGACCGTGGTCGAGCTGTTGAACGGCAGGCTCAGCATCTGGCCGTTGGGCGCGGTGTAGTAACCCACCACCGCCGGGATGTAGGCCTTGGGGTCGAACTTGTAGCCGGCGTCGGACAGCACCTTGCCCACCGGCACGATGGCGCCTTTGGCGGCCATCATGGTGGCCGTGCCCACCTCGTACACCTGCAGGATGTGGGGGGCATTGCCGGCGCGGAAGGCGGCGATCGAGGCCGTCATCGACTCGTCGTAGCTGCCCTTGTAGGTGGGCACGATCTTGTAGGCCTTCTGGCTGGCGTTGAAATCGTTGGACAGGTCGGTGACCCAGTCGTTGAGGCCACCGGTCATGGAATGCCACCACTGGATTTCCACCTGTGCGTGGGCCGGCATCGAGAAAGCGGTGGCGAGCGTCAGCGCGCCCAAGGCCGGCAAAAAGCGGGACTTCATTGGTTGTTCTCCTCTGGGGGGTTGAGTACTGCGGAAGCCGCAGGCTATCGGTCTTTTGTGACGAATGGATTGCAGCCGGGTTGCCCGCGCATGACAACCGGGGTTTCCACGGGCCGCAGAGGGGATGTTGCGCTGCGATACCATCTCGGGCTCGGTGCTCCTTGTCAGCGCCGAGGGTCCCATGAACGCACCGACCCCGCATCCGCTGCTCGCCTCCGCCACCGACGACGCGCCCCGCCTGCGCGAAATCCCCTACAACTACACCTCGTTCTCGGATCGCGAAATCGTCATCCGCCTGCTCGGCGAGCGCGCCTGGTCGCTGCTGGACGAGTTGCGTGGCGAGCGCCGCACCGGTCGCTCCGCCCGCATGCTCTACGAGGTGCTGGGCGACGTCTGGGTGGTGCAACGCAATCCCTATCTGCAAGACGACCTGCTGGGCAGCCCCAAGCGCCGCGGCCAGTTGGTTGATGCGCTGCACCATCGCCTGAGCGAGGTGCAAAAGCGCCGCACCCCGCAGGACGATCCCGCCCGTGACGCCTTGGTGGGCGAATTGCTGCAGCTGGCGCGGGGCGCGGTTGAGGCCTTTGCCCGCGCGTTCGACGAAGTTGCCGCCCTGCGCCAACGCGCCAACAAGGTATTGGGGCGGCTCACCGCGCGCGACAACATCAAGTTCGACGGGCTGTCGCGCGTGTCGCACGTCACCGACGCCACCGACTGGCGCGTCGAGTACCCGTTCGTGGTCCTCACCCCGGACACCGAGGCCGAGATGGCCGGCCTGGTGCAAGGTTGCGTGGACCTGGGCCTGACCATCATCCCGCGTGGGGGTGGCACCGGTTACACCGGCGGTGCCATCCCGCTCACCTGGAAGAGTGCGGTCATCAACACCGAAAAGCTCGAGGCCATGAGCGAGGTCGAGTGGGTGACGGTGCCCGGCTACGACGAGCCGCTGCCGACAGTCTGGACCGAAGCCGGGGTGGTCACGCAGCGCGTGGCCGACGCCGCCGAGCGCGCGGCCCATGTCTTTGCGGTCGACCCGACCTCGGCCGAAGCCTCGTGCATCGGCGGCAACATCGCCATGAATGCGGGTGGCAAGAAGGCGGTGCTGTGGGGCACCGCGCTGGACAACCTGATCAGCTGGCGCATGGTCACCCCGCAGGCCGAGTGGCTGGAGGTGACCCGTGTGGACCACAACCGCGGCAAGATCCACGACGCCGAGGTGGCCACCTTCGAACTCAAGTACTTCGCGCCCGACGGCAAGGCGCTGCGCCGCACCGAGACGCTGGCGATTCCCGGGCGCACCTTCCGCAAGGAAGGCCTGGGCAAGGACGTCACCGACAAATTCCTCTCGGGCCTGCCCGGCATCCAGAAAGAGGGCTGCGATGGCCTGATCACCAGCGCGCGCTGGATCGTGCACCGCATGCCCGAGCACACGCGCACGGTCTGCCTGGAGTTCTTCGGCAATCCCAAGGACGCGGTGCCCAGCATCGTCGAGATCAAGGACTTCATGTTCGCCGAGCAAAAGCGCTCGGGCGTGGTGCTGGCCGGCCTCGAACACCTGGACGACCGCTACCTCAAGGCGGTGGGCTACGCGACCAAGAGCAAGAAGGGCAATGGCGGATTGCCCAAGATGGTGCTCATCGGCGACATCGTGGGCGATGACCCGGATGCGGTGGCGAGGGCCACCAGCGAGGTGATCCGCATCGCGAACTCGCGCAGCGGCGAAGGCTTCACCGCCATCAGCCCCGAAGCGCGCAAGAAGTTCTGGCTCGACCGCAAGCGCACCGCAGCCATCAGCCGCCACACCAACGCCTTCAAGATCAACGAAGACGTGGTGATCCCGCTGCCGCGCATGGGCGAGTACACCGAGGGCATCGAGCGCATCAACATCGAGCTGTCGCTGCGCAACAAGATCCGCCTGACCGACGAGCTGGAGGCCTTTTTCACCCGCGGCCACCTGCCGCTGGGCAAGAGCGACGACGCCAACGAAATTCCGTCGGCCGAACTGCTGGAGGACCGCGTGCAACAGGCCTTGGCCCTGGTGCGTGAGGTGCGCAGCCAGTGGGCCGGGTGGCTGGCGGGTGTCGACCATCTGTTTCCTCAGCTGCAGGACCACAGTCTGCGTGCGAGCTGGAAGACCCAGATCCGCGCACCGCTGCAGCAGTTGTTCAGCGGTGCCGCCTTTGGCCCGCTGCTGGCCGAGTGCAATGCCATTCACCAGCGCGTGCTCAAGGGGCGGGTCTGGGTGGCGCTGCACATGCACGCGGGCGACGGCAACGTGCACACCAACATCCCGGTCAACAGCGACGACTACGAGATGCTGCAAACCGCGCACGCCGCGGTCGACCGCATCATGGTGCTGGCGCGCAGCCTGGACGGGGTGATCTCCGGGGAACACGGCATCGGCATCACCAAGCTCGAGTACCTGAGCGACGACGAACTCGCGCCGTTCGCCGCGTACAAGGCCAAGGTCGACCCGGAGGGCCGATTCAACAAAGGCAAGCTGCTGCGTCAGCCCATGGACGGGGCGCGTCGCGCCGACCTGTCGCACGCCTACACGCCGAGCTTCGGCCTGATGGGGCACGAGTCGATCATCATGCAGCAAAGCGACATCGGCGCCATCGCCGATTCGGTCAAGGACTGCCTGCGTTGCGGCAAATGCAAACCGGTGTGCGCGACGCACGTGCCGCGCGCCAACCTGCTCTACAGCCCGCGCAACAAGATCCTGGCCACTTCGTTGCTGATCGAAGCCTTCCTGTACGAAGAGCAGACGCGCCGTGGGGTCAGCATCCAGCACTGGCAGGAGTTCGAGGATGTGGCCGACCACTGCACGGTCTGCCACAAGTGCGAGTCGCCTTGCCCGGTCAAGATCGACTTCGGTGACGTGACCATGAACATGCGCAACCTGTTGCGCAAGATGGGTCAGAAGAGCTTCCGCCCTGGCAACGCAGCGGCCATGTTCTTCCTCAACGCCACCAATCCCGAGACCATCAAGCTGGTGCGTTCGGCCATGGTGGGCGTGGGCTTCAAGGCGCAGCGGCTGGCCAACGACCTGCTCAAGCGCCTGGCCCGCAAGCAGACGGGCGCGCCACCGGCCACGCTGGGGCCTGCACCCATCAAGGAACAGGTCATCCACTTCATCAACAAGAAGATGCCGGGTGGCCTGCCCAAGAAGACGGCACGCGCACTGCTGGACATCGAGGACAAGGACTACGTCCCGATCATCCGCAACCCGCAGGCGACGACCGCCGAGACCGAGGCGGTGTTCTATTTCCCGGGCTGTGGCTCGGAGCGCTTGTTCAGCCAGGTGGGGCTGGCCACCCAGGCCATGCTCTGGCACGCGGGTGTGCAGACGGTGTTGCCGCCGGGCTACCTTTGTTGCGGCTACCCCCAGCGCGGCTCGGGCCAGTTCGACAAGGCCGAAAAGATCATCACCGACAACCGGGTGCTGTTCCACCGTGTGGCCAACACGCTCAACTACCTCGACATCAAGACGGTGGTGGTGAGCTGTGGCACCTGCTACGACCAGCTGCAGGGCTACGAATTCGACAAGATCTTCCCGGGTTGCCGCATCGTGGACATCCACGAATACCTGCTCGAGAAGGGCGTCAAGCTCGAAAGCCAGGGCGCGTACCTGTACCACGACCCCTGCCACAGCCCCATGAAGCTGCAGGAGCCGATGAAGACGGTGAAAGCGCTGGTGGGCGAGCAGGTGCTCAAGAGCGAACGTTGCTGCGGCGAGTCCGGTACCCTGGGCGTGACCCGTCCGGACGTATCGACCCAGGTGCGCTTCCGAAAGGAAGAGGAAATCCGCAAGGGCGAAGCCGCGTTGCGCAGCAGCGGGGCCGTCAGCGCCGATGCCAACGTCAAGATCCTCACCAGCTGCCCCAGCTGCCTGCAAGGCCTCAGCCGCTACGGCGACGATCTGAACAACGGCCTGCTGGAGGCCGACTACATCGTCGTCGAGATGGCGCGCCACATCCTGGGTGAGAACTGGCTGCCCGAGTACGTTGAGCGCGCCAACCGGGGTGGCATCGAACGCGTGCTTGTCTGATCAACGGAGACGAACCTTGGCTGGCCTCGATCGAAACACCCCCACCCCGCAAGACATCACGGTGCACGGCGCCTCGCGCGTGCTTGAGGTCAGCTTCTCCGATGGGCAGACCTACCGCATTCCCTTCGAGCTGATGCGCGTGTACTCACCGTCGGCCGAGGTGCAAGGGCACGGCCCTGGCCAGGCGGTGCTGCAGACAGGCAAGCGCGAGGTGAAACTGGTCGGCCTGGAGCCTGTGGGTAACTACGCGGTGCAGCCCACCTTCGACGACGGCCACTCTTCCGGCATCTTTTCCTGGGACTACCTGTACTTCCTGGGCTCGAAGCAGGCCGAACTCTGGGCCGACTACGAAGCCCGCTTGCAGGCGGCCGGCGTCGGTCGAGATGACCCGATGCCCGACAAAGCCGGTGCCGGCTGCGGCCACCACTGACCGAGGAGACGCCCATGGCCCAGACGCATTTCGGTTTCCAGCACGTCGACGAGGGCGACAAGGCGCGCCACGTTCGCGGGGTGTTCGACTCGGTCGCGTCGCGTTACGACGTGATGAACGACCTGATGTCGGCGGGCCTGCACCGACTCTGGAAGCGCTACACCATCACCGTGGCCAATGTGAAGCCGGGCGACCAGGTGCTCGACATTGCCGGTGGCACGGGTGATCTGGCCATGGCGTTTGCACGCGAAGTCGGGCCCACCGGGCGCGTGTTCCATACCGATATCAACGAGGCCATGCTGCGCGAGGGTCGCACGCGCTTGCTCGATGCCGGCGTTGTGCTGCCCACCCTGGTGTGCGACGCCGAACACCTGCCGTTTGCCGACAACAGCTTTGACCGTGTCTCGGTGGCCTTCGGGCTGCGCAACATGACGCACAAGGAACTTGCGCTGGCCGAAATGCATCGCACGCTCAAGCCGGGCGGGAAGCTGCTGGTGCTGGAGTTTTCCCGGGTGGCCAAACCCCTGGAGAAGGCGTACGACTGGTACTCGTTTCAGGTGCTGCCAAAACTGGGCAAGTGGGTGGCCGGCGACGAGGCCAGCTACCGCTACCTCGCCGAGTCCATCCGCATGCACCCCGACCAGGAGACGCTGCGCCAGATGATGAAGTCGGTGGGATTCGGTCACGTCGATGTACACAACCTCACGGGGGGCGTCGTGGCATTGCACGTGGGCATCAAGTGTTGAACTAGTGTGTGGCGCCAGACCCCTCGAGGGTTGGCAGATAAGGAGACAGGGCTGATGAACAAGGTGTGGTCGATGGTGTTGGCACTCGCGCTGGCAATGGGCTCGGCCGATGTGCTGGCCAAACGCCTGGGCGGTGGGCTGTCCTTTGGCAAGCAGTCGACCAACGTGACGCAGCAGCGCAACACCGCGCCATCGCAGCCGAGCGCTCCTGCCTCTCAGGCCGCGCCGGCAAAGACCGCCCCGTCGTCCACGGCAACGCGCCCCGCGTCGACCACCGCACCCGCCGCGCCGCAGCGCCCCTGGGCCGGCATGTTGACCGGCCTGGCGGCCGGCCTCGGCCTGGCCTGGCTGGCGTCCGCGCTGGGGTTTGGCGAAGCCTTTGCTCAGTTCCTCTTGATCGCGTTGGTGGCGATGGCCGTGCTGACTGTGGTGCGGCTGCTGACCCGGCGCAGGTCGCCGGTGGCCTCGCCGCAGGCCGCGGGTGGGCTGGCCTACCAGGCCACGGTACCTGTGCCGGCACGGGCACCGGTCGATTTCGAACCCACGGTGCCGCGCACCTACAGTCCGCAAAACGTTGGCAACGACGCGTCGGCGCGCCCCTGGGAGCGCACCAGTCCGGCTGGGCTCGATGCCGCCGTGGCAGGGCAGCCGGGGTCGATGATCGGATCCGCCTTGCTGGGCCGCCAGAGCTGGGGCATCCCGGCCGGCTTCGATGCCGAGGGTTTCCTCAAGGCCTCCAAAGCCAATTTCATCGGTCTTCAGGACGCCTGGGACCGCGCCGACATCCCGGCCCTGCGCGCCATGATGACCGACGACATGCTGGCGCAGATCCAGGGCCAGCTGGCCGAGCGGGAGCGCGCCAGCACGGGCGAGCCGAACAGGACCGATGTGGTCATGCTTGAAGCGCAATTGCTGGGCATCGAGGAGCTGGACGACGACTTCATGGCCAGCGTGGAGTTTTCTGGCCTGATCCGCGAAGAGGCATCGGCCGGCCCAAGCCCGTTTCGCGAAGTCTGGAACATCACCCGCCCCAAGGCCGGCCCCGGCGGGTGGCTGGTGGCCGGCGTGCAGGCGCTGCAGTAGGTCGTCGACCGTTGCCGCGCGCTGGAGCGCTCGCTCGGGCGTGCGGTTATCCGTCAGAATCGGGCGGTCATGGCTGAAGTACCTCCCGACCCCACCGCAAGCGCCAGCCGGCGCTCCCCCGAAGGTTTGATCCAGGGCTTGCTGGGTGCATTGCGCCCGCCCGCCTGGGTGGTCGACGAGACGCAGAACCGCGTGGTGCTGCTGCTCAACCACGTGCTGCAGCAAGAGCCCGTGGCCACCGAGCGTCTGCGGCGCCAGGCCGGCAAGCCGATCAAGGTCGAATGGGGCGAGATACACCTCACCCTGGCGGCGACGCGCGCGGGGTTGCTGGAGCGCTGCGACCCGCTGGCGAACCCGCCCGAGCTCACGGTGACGCTCACGCAGCAGTCGCCCTTCGACATCGCGCAACGCGTGCTGGCTGGCGACAAGCCCGGTGTGGACATCCAGGGCGACGTGCAACTGGCCGCCGAGGTCGCCTGGCTGGTCGACAACGTGCGTTGGGATGTCGAAGAGGACCTCTCGCGCGTCACCGGTGACGCGGTGGCCCACACCCTGGTTGGCGGCGCGCGGCGCTTGGCCGACGCCGTGAAGGCCTTCGTGGCGCGCATGCCGCGTCCGCCGGCCCGAGGCGCCGGGGTGGAGCGGTGAGGCGGCTGCTGCGCGGCGCCTTCATCGTCTGGGTGGCGCTGCGGCACGGGCTGGACGAGCTGGTGCTCTCCAGCTTCGACCACCCCTGGCTGCGCCGACTCACCCGCGTCGTCACGATCGGCCGCAAGCTGGACAAGCCCCGCGGGCAACGCCTGCGTGAGGCACTTGAGCGTCTGGGCCCTATCTTCGTGAAGTTCGGGCAGGTGTTGTCCACCCGCCGCGACCTGCTGCCGCCTGACATTGCCGACGAACTCGCCCGCCTGCAGGACCGCGTGCCGCCGTTCCCTGGCGATGTGGCGGTGGCCACCATCGAACGCGCATTCGGCCGCCCGCTGGACGAGGTGTTCGCGCATTTCGACCGCGTTCCGGTGGCCAGCGCCTCGATCGCGCAGGTGCATTTCGCCACGCTGCGCAGCGGTGCCGCAGCCGGGCGCGAGGTGGCGGTCAAGGTGTTGCGCCCCAACATGCTGCCCGTCATCGACAAGGACCTGGCGCTCATGCGCATGATGGCGGGCTGGCTCGAGCGGCTCTCGGCCGACGGACGCCGGCTCAAGCCGCGCGAGGTGGTGGCCGAGTTCGACAAGTACCTGCACGACGAGCTCGACCTGCTGCGCGAGGCGTCGAATGCCGCGCAGTTGCGCCGCAACATGGCCGGCCTCGATCTGGTCATCATCCCCGAGATGTACTGGGACTGGTGCCGTACCGACGTCATGGTGATGGAGCGCATGGCTGGTGTGCCCATCAACCGCACGGACGAGCTGCGCCGCCAGGGCGTGGACATCCCCAGGCTGGCGCGCGACGGGGTGACGATCTTCTTCACCCAGGTGTTTCGCGACGGTTTCTTCCACGCCGACATGCATCCGGGCAACATCCAGGTCAGCATCGATCCGGCCAGCTTCGGGCGCTACATCTCGCTCGACTTCGGCATCGTGGGCACGCTCACCGCCTTCGACAAGGAGTACCTGGCGCAGAACTTCACGGCCTTCTTCCGCCGTGACTACAAACGCGTGGCCGAGCTGCACATCGAGTCGGGCTGGGTGCCGGCGGACACCCGCGTCGACGAGCTGGAGTCGGCCATTCGAGCGGTGTGCGAGCCTTACTTCGACCGCCCGCTCAAGGAGATTTCGCTCGGTATGGTGCTGATGCGCCTGTTCCAGACCTCGCGCCGCTTTCACGTCGAGATCCAGCCGCAGCTGGTGCTTCTGCAGAAAACCCTGCTCAACATCGAGGGCCTGGGGCGAGAGCTTGACCCGGAGCTCGACCTCTGGGCCACGGCCAAGCCCTTCCTGGAGCAATGGATGCTGGAGCAGGTGGGGCCGCAGCGGCTGTTGGCCCAGCTCAAGGCCGAAGCCCCCCAGTACGCCAAGCTGCTGCCAGCCTTGCCGCGCCTGCTGCACGACTACCTCAAGCACCGCCCACACGAGCTGCGCAGCGAGATCGACGCCCTGCTGGCCGAGCAGCGCCGCACCAACCGCTTGCTGCAGGGCATCATCTACGGCGGCGTCGGATTTGTGCTCGGTCTCATCGTCACCCAGATCCTGTTGCGCATCCGGGTGTGGTGAAACCCCGCCCGGCGCCCGCAAAGGCGCCCCGGAATTTATAATCGCGGGTTTTGTCCGCCGACGCTCGGTGGACGGTTTCATCCACGAATTCATCCCCGCTGTGCTCGGCGCAACCCACTTCGCATGAAGTGATCGACCGGGAGACACCGCCGCACCGGTACCGCCGGCTCGCCGGTGGTGCCCCGACAGGGGTTGCACCCAGCGCCGCGGGGACTTTGCCTTCCTCACCATGCCCATCTATGCCTACAAGTGCGCGTCCTGTGGCCATGCCAAGGACGTGCTGCAAAAGATCTCCGACGCCCCGCTGAGCACCTGCCCGGCCTGCGGCGCCGACACCTTTCGCAAACAGGTCACCGCGGCCGGCTTCCAGCTCAAAGGCTCGGGCTGGTACGTGACCGACTTCCGCGGTGGCAGTGGTGGCGCCAGTGCCCCCGCCACGGGCGGTGACGGCAAGGCGGCTGAGGGGAGTTCCAAGGCGGCCGACGCCCCCGCTGCCTCGCCGGCACCCGCGCCTGCCAGCACGCCCGCCGCGTCGCCACCGTCGTCCGGTGGTGGCAGTGGTGGTGGCTCGTCCACCTGAACCTTTAGAGCCTTCGATACATGACCGCCCTGCGCAAGTGGCTCTTCTCGGGACTGCTCGTCCTGGTGCCGCTCATCGTCACCCTTTGGGTGCTTGACTGGGTGGTCGGCACGCTCGACCAGACGCTCAACATCCTGCCGGCGTCCTGGCGCCCGGATGCCTGGCTGGGCGTGCACATCCCCGGCCTGGGCGTGATCTTCGCGGTGGTGATCGTGCTGTCCATCGGCGCACTGGCCTCCAACATCATCGGCAACAAGATCGTGCACTGGTGGCACGCCCTGCTGCACCGCATCCCCATCGTTCGCTCCATCTATTCCGGCGTGAAACAGGTCTCGGACACGCTGTTCTCCGAAAAGGGCAACGCGTTTCGCAAGGCCTTGCTGGTGCAATGGCCGCAGCCTGGCATGTGGACGATCGCCTTCCTGACCGGCGCCCCGCAGGGCGAAGTGCTGAAGCAATTGCAGAGCGAGTCGGCCGAAGCCGACGACGGCGATCAGTTCCTCAGTGTGTACGTGCCGACCACGCCGAACCCCACGGGCGGCTATTTCGTGCTGCTGCGCGCGCGCGACTGCGTCGAACTCGATATGAGCGTGGACGAAGCGCTCACCTACATCGTGTCCATGGGCGTGATCGTGCCCGGCGGACCGAAACCCCAAAGCACCCAGGCCGCCACCGACGCGGCGCACAACCCCGACTGAGAAAGAAAGCATCCCATGGCCATGCGCACCCATTACAGCGGTCTGGTGACCGAAGCCCTGCTGGGCCAGACCGTCTCGCTTGCCGGCTGGGTCAACCGCCGCCGCGACCACGGTGGCGTGATCTTCATCGACCTGCGTGACCGCGAGGGCACGGTTCAGGTGGTGTGCGACCCCGACCGCCCCGACATGTTCAAGACCGCCGAAGAGGTGCGCAACGAGTTCTGCGTGCAGGTGGTTGGCGTGGTGCGCGCCCGTCCGGAAGGCACCACCAACGACACCATCAAGAGCGGCAAGGTCGAGGTGCTGTGCCATGAGCTGAAGGTGCTCAACCCTTCGGTCACGCCGCCGTTCCAGCTCGACGACGAGAACCTGTCGGAAACCACCCGGTTGACCCACCGGGTGCTCGACCTGCGCCGCCCTTACATGCAGCGCAACCTCATGCTGCGCTACCGCGTGGCGATGGAGGTGCGCAAGTTCCTCGACGCCAACGGCTTCGTCGACATCGAAACCCCCATGCTCACCAAGAGCACGCCCGAAGGCGCGCGCGACTACCTGGTGCCCAGCCGCGTGCACGACGGCATGTTCTTCGCGTTGCCGCAGTCGCCCCAGCTGTTCAAGCAGTTGCTCATGGTGGCCGGCTTCGATCGCTACTACCAGATCACCAAGTGCTTCCGCGACGAGGACCTGCGCGCCGATCGCCAGCCCGAGTTCACCCAGATCGATATCGAGACCTCGTTCCTGGGCGAGGAGGACATCCGCGCAATGTTCCAGGGCATGATCAAGACGGTGTTCCAGAACGTGTTGGGCATCGACCTGGGCGAGTTCCCGGTCATGCCGTACTCGGAGGCCATGCACCGCTACGGCTCGGACAAGCCGGACCTGCGTGTGACCATGGAGTTCACCGAGCTTACCGACGTGATGGCCGATGTGGACTTCAAGGTCTTCAGTGCGCCGGCACAGGCCAAGAACGGCCGCGTGGTGGCCTTGCGGGTGCCGGGCGGCGCCGAGATGAGTCGCAGCGAGATCGACGCCTACACCGAGTTCGTGAAGATCTACGGCGCCAAGGGCCTGGCCTGGATCAAGGTCAACGAAGTGGCCAAGGGTCGCGACGGCCTGCAGAGCCCCATCGTCAAGAACCTGCACGACGCGGCCATCGCCGCCATCCTGGAGCGCAGTGGCGCGCGTGACGGCGACATCCTGTTCTTCGGTGCCGACAAGGCCAAGGTCGTCAACGACGCCATCGGCAACCTGCGCATCAAGATCGGCCACAGCGAGCTGGGCAAGAAGAACGGCTTGTTCGAAGACCGCTGGGCGCCGATGTGGGTGGTCGACTTCCCGATGTTCGAGTACGACGACGAGGACGACCGCTGGACCGCGGTGCATCACCCGTTCACCGCACCCAAAGACGGCCACGAGGACTTCATGGTGAGCGACCCGGGTCGCTGCATCGCCAAGGGCTACGACATGGTGCTCAACGGCTGGGAGATCGGTGGTGGCTCGGTGCGTATCCACCGTGCCGATGTGCAGCAGAAGGTGTTTGACGCGCTCAAGATCAGCCCCGACGAAGCGCAGCTCAAGTTCGGCTTCCTGCTCGATGCGCTGCAGTACGGCGCGCCCCCGCACGGCGGCCTGGCCTTCGGCCTGGACCGCATCGTCACGCTGATGACTGGGGCCGAGTCGATCCGCGACGTGATCGCCTTCCCCAAGACCCAGCGCGCGCAGTGTCTGCTCACGCAGGCGCCCAGCCCGGTGGACGAAAAGCAGCTGCGCGAGCTGCACATCCGCCTGCGCAACCCGGACGCGGTGAAGCCCGCCTGAGTCGGCCCGGCCTTGTAGGACAACACCGCAAAGGCGCCTTCGGGCGCCTTTTTGCATGGAACCTGCGTATCCTGTGCCGATCGCACCCCGTGTTGTCCATCGCCGATGGGCCCAACCACAGGAAAGGAGCCTCCCATGACCGAAGCCGTCAACGACAGCACCGCCAGCAAGAAAAAGCTCGTGCGCGACCTGCAACGCGTGATTGCCGACGCCGAAGAGTTGCTGCATGCCACCGCAGGCGAGACCGAAGGCAAGGTGGTCGAAATGCGCGAACGCATTCGCGACAACCTCATGGCCGCCCGACACAGGCTGGCCGACATCGAAGAGACCGTGGCCGCCAAGACCAAAGAGGCGGCGCGTGCCACTGATGAGTACGTGCACCAGCACCCGTGGCAGGCGATCGGCACCGCCGCTGGCGTGGGCTTGTTGCTCGGCCTGCTGATCGGTCGCCGTTGAGCGGGCCCATGGGTCCCGCGGGCCAACGCCTGTCCGGGTCGCTGCGTGGCCTGGCGGGCACTTTGCTCGAGCTGGCGCAGGTCCGGCTCGAGCTGTTCAGCGTCGAGGCGCAGGAAGAGGTTCTGCGTGTGGCCGGTCTGGTGGCCTATGGCGCCATTGCGCTGGTCTGCCTGGCCTTGGGCCTGTGCTTTGTGGCCATGCTCGTCACCGTCGCCTTGTGGGACACGCACCGCTTGCTGGCGCTGGCCGTGTTTGCCGGCGTGTTTCTGGTGGCGGGGTTGCTGGCGGCCTGGCAGGCGCGCTCGCGGGTGTTGCGCGGATCCCGCCTGTTCTCGGCCAGCATCGACGAGTTGCGCCAGGACCGCGAGGCGCTCGAGCCATGAACCCGTCACGGGCCGACGAACTGGCGCTGCGCCGCACGCAGTTGCAGCAACGCTCGCGCCGCTTGCGCGATCGCACGCTGGCCCACGCCGAGGCGCTGTCGCCGGCGCTCACCTGGGCCGAGCGCGGCCTGGAGGCCTGGCAGTGGCTGCGTGCGCGGCCGCCGGCGCTGGTGGTGCCGCTCGCGGTGGTGACCGGCGTGTGGGTGGCGCGCCGGCCCAGCCGTTTGTTCACCACGCCGTGGCGGTTGTGGACCGTTTGGCGGCTGTGGCTGCGCGTGAGCGCGGCCCAACGCCCCTGAGCTGTGCCCACCCCCCACGTAGCGCCCCGCTTCAAGGTGCCCCAGTCGGTGCTGGTGGTGATTCACACCCCGGCGCTGGAGGTCTTGCTGATCGAGCGCGCGGACGCGCCGGGTTTCTGGCAATCGGTGACCGGGTCCAAAGACCACTTGAACGAAGCCTTCGAGGCCACGGCCGTGCGCGAAGTGGCCGAAGAGACGGGTCTCGACGCCCGGGCCGCCGACCACCGCCTGCGCGACTGGGGGCTGGAAAACGTGTACGAGATCTACCCGCAATGGCGCCACCGCTACGCCCCGGGCGTGACCCACAACACCGAGCACCTCTTCGGCCTGTGCGTGCTCCGTGCGGCGCCGGTTCGCCTGAGCCCACGCGAGCACCGGGACCAGGTCTGGCTCCCGTGGCAGGCGGCCATGGAGCGCTGCTTTTCGCCATCAAATGCCGAAGCCATTGGCTGGCTGCCGCGTCTGGGCGGTCGGGCGCCTGACTGACGCCACGCCGCGTGCGATGATTTGCGCCATGAGCCTGCTGCGCGTGGCCACCTACAACATCCACAAAGGCGTCCAGGGCCTGGGCCCGGCACGCCGACTGGAGATCCACAACCTGGTGCATGCGGTGGAGCAATTCGACGCCGACATCGTCTGTCTGCAGGAGGTGCGCAGCCACCACCGCAAGCTGGAGCGCTACTTCACCCGCTGGCCCGACCTCGATCAGGCGGGCTACCTCTCCCCCGAAGGCTACGAAGCCGTCTACCGCACCAACGCCACCACCCGCCATGGTGAGCACGGCAACGCCTTGCTCTCGCGCTGGCCGGTGCTGGGCGTGGGCCATGCGGATGTATCGGACCACCGCTTCGAGCAACGCGGGCTGTTGCATGCCCAGTTGCTGGTCGATGGCACCGACGTGCACGTGGTGGTCGTGCACCTGGGACTCATCCACGCCAGCCGCGAGCGCCAGGTGCAGCGGCTGGGGCAGTTCATCTCGCGCGAGGTGCCATCCAGTGCGCCACTGATCGTGGCAGGTGACTTCAACGACTGGAGCGCGCAACTGCTCAAGCCCATGGCCGCGCTCGACCTGCACACCTTCGAGGGCATCCGCCTGCCCACCTTTCCGGCGCGGCTGCCACTGCTGCACCTGGACCGCATCTTCGTGCGGGGCCTGCGGCCGGTGTCGGCGCACGTGCCCCACGGGCCGGCCTGGCGGCGCATGTCCGACCACCTGCCCCTGATCGCCGACCTGGAGCTGTGAAGCGCTTGAGCACCCCATTGCGAGACGGCCACCAGTTGCTGCTGCTGCAAGGCGGTGACGCCTTCTTTCCGGCGCTGGTCGACGCGGTCGATGCGGCGCAACAGGTGGTCCATGTCGAGACCTACATCTTCGAGTTCCAGGGCTCGGCGCTGATGGTGGCGCAGGCGCTCGAGCGCGCGGCGCGACGCGGCGTGGCGGTGCGGCTGGTGGTCGATGGTGTGGGTACCCCGCAGGTGCCGCCCGAGTGGCAGCAGCGTTTCGATGCGGCCGGCGTGGCCTGGCGCACCTATTCGCCGCTGGGCCGTCTCGGTCTGCTCATCCCCAGCCGCTGGCGCCGCCTGCACCGCAAGCTCTGCGTGGTCGATGGCACGGTGGGCTTCTGCGGCGGTATCAACCTCATCGACGACCTCGATGACGTGGCCCTGGGTCGACTGAGCGAGCCCCGGCTGGACTACGCCCTGCGCGTGGCCGGCCCCCTGGTGCAGGACATGGTCGAGACCATGGACCAGTTGTGGTGGCGCCTGCAGGCGGTGCGTGCGGCGCGCCAGCGCGAGTTCAGCGCCGCCTGGGAGGCCCTGCGCGGTTCGCGTCCGGTGGGCGATTTCTCGCGCCTCTTGCGCAAGATCGAAGCGCACGCCCGGGGCTTCGGCACCCCGAGCGCCGACGCCGGCGAAAGCTCGCTGATCGGGGTCGATGGGGCGCGGGCGGCGCTGGTGCTGCGCGACAACGTCTCGCACCGCCACGACATCGAGCGGGCCTACCTCAAGGCGATTGGCGAGGCGCGCCACGAGATCGTGATCGCCAACGCGTATTTCATTCCCGGGCGCAAGCTGCGCCGGGCGCTGTTCTTTGCGCGCAATCGGGGTGTGCGAATTCGTTTGTTGCTGCAAGGGCGCTACGAGAGTTTTCTGCAATACCGCGCCGCGCGCCCGGTGCTCAAGCGCCTGGTCAATGCCGGCATCGAAGTGCACGAGTACGCCCCGAGCGCGCTGCACGCCAAGGTGGCGGTGGTCGACCAGCGCTGGGCGACGGTGGGCTCCACCAACCTCGACCCCTTGTCGTTGCTGCTGGCGCGCGAAGCCAACGTGATGACCACCGACCGGCGCTTCTCGTCGCTGCTGCACGAACAGCTGGACCACCTCATGCGCACCGCGGGCACGCGGGTCGACGCGCTGGCCCTCAACGCCCGGCCCTGGCACCAGCGCCTGCTGGACCGCTTTGCGTTCGGCGTCATGCGCACGGTGCTGTTCCTGACCGGCCACCGCTATTGATGGCCGAGCCATGGATGGGGACCTGATCGTTCGGCGACCGCAGGGCCTGTATTGCCCGGCGGGCGACTTCTTCATCGACCCCTGGCGGCGCGTGGACCGTGCCGTGATCACGCATGCGCACGCCGACCACGCGCGAAGTGGGCATCGGCACTACCTGGCTGCCGACGTGGGCGCGGGATTGCTGCGCGCGCGGGTGGGGCAGGGCATCTCGCTGCAGGCGCTGGCCTACGGCGAAACGGTGAACCACAACGGTGTGCAGATATCGCTGCACCCGGCGGGCCACGTGCTGGGCTCGGCACAGGTGCGCGTGGCACACGAAGGGCGGGTGTGGGTGGCCAGTGGCGACTACCGCACCACGCCCGATGGGGCCGTGCCCGATCGCACTTGCGCGCCGTTCGAGCCGGTGCGCTGCGACGTCTTCATCACCGAATCAACCTTCGGCCTGCCGATTTACCACTGGCGCAGCGACGCCGAGCTGTTCGGCGAGATCAATGCCTGGTGGGCCACCAACGCCGCCGCCGGCCGCACCAGCGTCATGCATTGCTACAGCCTGGGCAAAGCCCAGCGGCTGCTGGCGGGCGTTGATGCGTCGATCGGCCCGCTGGTGTGTCACCACACGGTGGAGCCCATCAATGCGGCCTACCGGGCCGCAGGTGTGCCCTTGCCGGCCACCTGCCTGCCCGGTGCGCTGAGCGACGCTGCCGATTGGGGCCGAGCGCTGCTGCTGTGCCCGCCGAGCGCGCTGCAGTCGCCCGAGCTGGCAGGGGTGCGCCATGCCAGCACGGCCTTTGCCAGTGGCTGGATGCAGACCCGCGCCATGCGCCGACGTGGCAACCTCGACCGCGGCTTCGTGCTCAGCGACCACGCCGACTGGCCCGGTCTGCTCGCGGCCATCGCGGCGAGCGGCGCCGAGCGCATCATCGTCACCCACGGCAGCGAGCAAGTGCTGGTGCGCCACCTGCGCGAGCTGGGTTTGCGCGCGGATCAGTTTGACACCGCGTACGGCGACGCTGGCGAGGCACCCGAATGAACCGCTTTGCGGCCCTGGTGGACGCACTCGAGGCACAGAGCGACAACGCCGACCAACAGGCGGCGCTGCTGCGGTATCTGCAAGAAGCGCCCGAGGCCGATGCCGCCTGGGCCATGCACCTGCTGGCGGGCCACCGACCGAGACGGGTCATCGACAGCGAACGCCTGCAGCACGCCGCGCAGGTGGCATCGGGTCTGTCGCCGTGGCTGTTCCAGACCGCGCTCGACGCGGTGGGCGATGTGGCGGAGGGCTGTGCGCTGGTTTTGGCATTGGCGCCGCCAACAGCGCTCAGCCGGGACGGGCTTGCGCAGTGGATGACCCAGACATTGCCCGCCATGCAGCCACTGGACGGCGAGCCACTCGACGCGCACCTGAGCGCCGCGTGGGAGACGCTGACGCCGCAGGCGCGCTGGGTGTTCAACCGGCTGCTGATCGGCGGTTTTCGGACGGGGGTGCGTGATCGGGTGTGGCATCAGGCTGTGGCGGCATTCGCCGGCCTGACGCCCGCGCTGGTGGCGGCGCGCAGGGTGGAGGCTGGCGCACAGCCCTTGCACGAGGTGGCGGTCTGGCGTGGCCTGGTGGCGCCCTTGGACAGCCCGGGGCCGGCGCTGCGGCGGGTCAATCTGCCGCAGGTGTTTGCGCCTGAACAGGTGCTGGCCGGTGACCCCGTGCAGACCCTGGGCGAGGCGAGCGACTGGGTGGTGACCTGGCGCCCCGATGGTCTGCCGGTGCAGATCGTCAAGGGTCGCAACGCGGTCTCGGTGTGGTCGGCCGACGGCGAATGGCTGAGCGGGCACCTGCCCGAACTGGTGGCCCTGGCCCAGCACTGGCCCGCCGACACCGTGGTTGAGGGCCATGCCGTGGCCCTTCGTCCGGGCGAGCCGGAGCCGGATGGCGTCGCGCGAGCGGGGCCCTTTCTGCCGCTGCAGCAACGCCTGGCGCGCCCACCGGGTGGGCGGCGTGGGGTCGCCACCGTGGTCGCGGGCTTCCTGGCCACCGACCTGTTGCAACTGGCCGGGCAGACGCCGTTGAATCAAACGCTGTCCGAACGCTTGGACGCGCTGGCATCGTTCGCGCAGGGCGAACCGTCACTGGTGTGTCTGTTGCCCCTGCCCGCCCATGACTGGCCCGCCGTGGCCACCTGGCGAGACCGCGCGCGTGCCGAATCGGCGCTCGGCTTGTTGCTCAGGCGCTCGGCCGACAGCCGCGGCGACCTGCCCTGGCCCGTCTGGTTCTGGCCGGCGGAAGCGCGTCGCCTGAAGGCGGTGCTGATGTATGCGCCAACGGCACCGGGGCAGGCCGACTTCGGCTTCGGGGTCTGGAACCGGCCCCCGAGGGATGCCGCGGAACTGGCCGCCGTTCAGCAAGCCATTGCCGCGGGACACCCGCCGGTGGCCGGCGACCTGCAATTGCTGACGCTTACCCGCACGGGCGAGGGTCTCCAGCCCGCGGAGCGCCAGGCGCTGGCCGCGGCCGCGCGTTCAACGGTGGCGGCGCGTTTCGGGCCGGTCCACAGCCTGGTGCCCTCGCTGGTGGTGGAGATCGGCTTTGACGCCGTGACGTCCAGCGCGCGCCACAAATGCGGCTACGTGCTGAGCGGCCCGCGCATGCTGCGCCTGTGCCGCGACACGCCGCTGTTGCAGGCCGCCTGCCTGGCCGATCTGGCCGCCCTGGCGCCCTGAAAGGCCCACGGTGTCGGGAAAATGGGGCCCGGTGATAGCATCCCCTATGCTTATGAAGACCGACCCTGATCAGGCCGCCGGTGGCGCCCCTGGTGGCGACGACGAAGGCGTGCCCGTGTCCGTGAAGATCCGCGAGCGGCTCAAGGCGGCTCGCCATCGCTTCCATTCCAACGACAACATCGCCGAGTTCATCGAGCCGGGCGAGCTGGACAAGCTGCTCGACGAGGTGACCGTCAAGATGCAGGGCGTGCTGGAGTCGATGGTCATCGACACCGAGAGCGACCACAACACCGGCGACACCGCGCGCCGCGTGGCCAAGATGTACCTCAAGGAGGTCTTCGCGGGTCGCTACATCAAGGGGCCCTCGGTCACCGAATTTCCCAACGCCGAACACCTCAACGAGCTGATGATCGTCGGCCCGATCACGGTGCGCAGCGCTTGCAGTCACCACTTCTGCCCGGTCATCGGCAAGCTGTGGATCGGGGTCATGCCCAACGAGCACACCAACGTGATCGGCCTGTCCAAGTACGCGCGTCTGGCCGAATGGATCATGGGCCGTCCGCAGATCCAGGAAGAGGCGGTGATCCAGCTGGCCGACCTGATCCAGGAGAAGACCCAGCCCGATGGCCTGGCCATCGTGATGGAGGCCAGCCACTACTGCATGGCCTGGCGCGGCGTGAAGGACATGGACAGCAAGATGATCAACTCGGTCATGCGCGGCGTGTTCCTCAAGGACGCCAACCTGCGCCGCGAATTCCTCGCCCTTGTTCCCCGCTGAACCCCCGCTGAACCCCCGAGGCACCCATGCTCGTTCGTCTGCTCTATGTCAGCCGCGCTGTCGACAAGGACGCCAAGGCCATTGAAGGCATCCTCGAATCCTCGCGTCAGCACAACATGTCCAACGGCATCACCGGCGTGCTGTGCTACGGCGGCGGGATCTTCCTGCAGGCCATCGAAGGCGGTCGCGGCGCGGTCAACACGCTCTACAACCATATCGTGGCCGACCCGCGGCACCAGGACGTGGTGCTGCTGCACTACCAGGAAATCAGCGAGCGCCGCTTCGGTGGCTGGACCATGGGGCAGGTCAACCTGGCCAAGCTCAACACCTCCATCGTGCTCAAGTACTCCGAGCGGCCCGAGCTCGATCCCTACGCGGTGTCGGGCGCGGTGTCGCTGGCGCTGCTCGAAGAGCTGATGGCCACGGCCAGCATCATCGGCCGCGCTTGAGGCCCCGGCGTTCTCCGGGCGGGCGCTGCCTGGCGGTGGCCTTGCCATGACGCTCGACGCGTTTGCCCTCATCCTGCTCGCCGGCCTGATCCACGCGGGCTGGAACATTGCCGCCAAGCACGCTGGCGGTGACGCCCGTTTTGCCTGGTTCACGGCGGTGCTGATCACCGTGGTGTGGGCGCCCGTGGGCTGGTGGTACGGACGCGGCGTGGTGGTGCAATGGGGTGCCATCGAGTGGGCGATGGTGGTGGCCAGTGGCGTCATCCACGTGTTCTATTTCGTGACCTTGCTGCGCGGCTACCGGCGCGCCGATCTCACCGTGGTCTATCCCCTGGCGCGTGGCAGCGGCCCGTTGATCACGGCCCTGGTGGCCGTGTTGTTCCTCGGCGAACAGCTCAGCAGCCTGGGCGCCTTCGGCATTGCGGCGGTGGTGGGCGGCGTGTTCCTCGTGGCCGGCGGGCCGGGGCTGTGGCGCGCTGCGCACGATCCGGCCGCACGCGTGCGGGTGCTGCGAGGCGTGCGCTACGGTTTGTTGACCGGGGTCTTCATCGCGGGCTACTCGGTGGTGGATGGCTACGCCGTGAAGGTGGTGCTGATGTCGCCGATCCTCGTCGACTACATGGGCAACCTGGTGCGCCTGCTGCTGTTCACACCGGTCGTGCTGCGCAAGCCGGCCGAAGCCTGGGGGTTGTGGCGCACGCAATGGCGTCACGCCCTGCTGGTGGCGGTGTTCAGTCCGGTGGCCTATGTCCTGGTGCTGTTTGCCATGCAACGCGCGCCCCTGTCGCATGTGGCGCCGGCGCGCGAGGTGTCCATGCTGTTCGCGGCCCTCATCGGCGGGCATTTGCTGCGCGAAAGCGACCGCGGCCTGCGCCTGTTGGGCGCACTGTGCATCGCGCTGGGTGTGGTGGCGCTGGGGCTGGCGTGACGACTTCAACACCGTTCACCTTGCTGGGATGCGACTTCACCAGCGCGCCATCTCGGCGCAAACCCATCACGCTGGCGTCGGGCAGGGTCGATCGGGGGCGCGTCGTGCTGCAGGGCATCGAGCATTTCGACTCGCTGGACAGCTGGACCGATAGGCTGCGTGCGCCCGGGCCCTGGGTCGGTGGCTTTGACCTGCCGTTTGGCCTGCCCCGCGAACTGGTGCATTCGTTGGGCTGGCCCGAGGACTGGTCCGCCTGCATGGACCATTACGCGAACCAGACGCGCGAGGCGATCCGCGATCGGTTTGCCGGTTTCTGCGACGCGCGTCCTGCCGGCGGGAAATTCGCGCACCGCGTCACCGACGGTCCGGCGGGCTCCAGCCCGAGCATGAAATGGGTCAACCCGCCGGTGGCCTTCATGCTGCACGCGGGTGTGCCGCGCCTGCGCGCCGCTGGCGTCACGCTGGCAGGCCTGCAGGCGGGCGACCCGCAGCGGGTGGCGCTGGAGGCCTACCCCGGCATGCTGGCGCGCAGCGTGATCGGCAGCACCTCCTACAAGAGCGACGACAAGGCCAAACAGACACCCGACCGGTTGATCGCACGCAAGACCCTGATCAATGCCCTCGAGAACGGGCAGGCGCCGTTGTTGCAGACCTCCGGTTTGCGCCTGCGGCTGAGCCATGCCCAGCGCGACGACCTGGCCGACGACGCCAGCGGTGACCGGCTCGACGCCGTCTTGTGCCTGTTGCAGGCGGCGTGGGCCTTGCACCAGCACGAATCCGGACACCCCCTGTGGGGTCTGCCGGCCTTTGACCCCCTGGAGGGGTGGATCGTGGGCGCCTGATTCCTACAATGCCGACCATGGCCGAAGCCCCCCAACTCACCGATCTGCCCAAGTTGCCAGCGGACCTGCGGTTCGCATTCGTGGAGGCGTCCTGGCACGCCGACATCGTGCAGCGTTCCCGTGATGCCTTTTTTGCCGAGATGGGCCGTGGCGGCTTCGGGCCCGACGCCATCGACGTCTTCGACGTGGCCGGCGCCTTCGAGATTCCGCTGCACGTGCAGCGCCTGGCGCAGTCCGGTCGCTACGCCGCCGTGGTGGGCAGTGCCCTGGTGGTCGACGGTGGTGTCTACCGCCACGACTTCGTGGCCAGCACCGTGGTGCAGGCGCTCATGGACGTGCAGTTGCAGACCGGCGTGCCGGT
Source organism: Hydrogenophaga sp. (assembly GCF_019635465.1). Lineage (GTDB taxonomy): Bacteria > Pseudomonadota > Gammaproteobacteria > Burkholderiales > Burkholderiaceae_C > Hydrogenophaga. The sequence goes on along the minus strand of NZ_JAHBZK010000004.1, from coordinate 213,303 downwards.
GATCTGCGCGGTGCAGGCGCCGCACCACTTTCACGAGCACGTGGAACACCGCAAATTCCTGCAGCAGCACTTTGGCGCCAAGGGCACCGAGGCCGCGCAGGCGGTGCTGCTCACCGTAGCCGGGCTGCGTGGCCTGGGCGCCAGGGTGTAAGAGGCCGTGCCGGCGGGCGACGGACCTGTTTCATCACCCGAAGGCACCACCATGAAACGCGCCGTCCTGTTGCTCCTTTCGCACGGTCTGGTGTTGGCGATCGGCTTCGCCGCCGGCATCTACACCCTGCCACTGCTCATCGCTCCGCCCGCGCCGGACGCGCAGGCCGTGGCTCAAGCCAGTCAGGGCGCCAGCCACGTGGCGCAATTCCGTCGCGACCTCAAGGGCAGCGACGCGCTGCACTTCGGCGAGGGGCGGATCAGCGTCGGCCCGTCGGCCGTGGTGTTCGATGGCCGACTGGCGCCAGGACCGGACTACAAGCTCTATCTGTCACCGCGGTTCGTGGAGACCGAGGCGGAGTTTCAACAGCACAAGAGCGCGATGCTGCGCGTGGGCGACGTGAAGACCTTCAACAATTTCATCGTCGAGCTGCCCGCCGGTGTTGACCTGCAGGCGTTCAACACCGTGGTGGTCTGGTGCGAGACCTTCAACGAGTTCATCTCGGCCGCCCAGTACCGCGAGTAGCGCTGGTGCATCATCGGGCCCTTGTTGATTTCCGGGAAAGACACATGAACCTCGCCAGAGTGATCGGCGTCGTGCTCATTGCGGCCGGCGCCATTGGCCTCGTGATGGGCAGCTTCAGCTACACCAAGGAGTCCGAGGCCGTGAAGCTGGGCCCCCTGCAGCTGTCTGTCAAACAGCAGGAAACGGTCAACGTGCCGGTGTGGGCCGGCGTCGGGGCCATCGCCGTGGGCGTGGTGCTGCTGCTCATGGGTGGCCGCAAAGGTTGATCGCGGCGACCCGGTCGGTTGTTCTTGCGCTGTGCCTGACGGCTCCCGGGTGGTCGTGGGGCGTGCAGACGCATGTGTACCAGGCGCGCGTGATGCGCGTCTTCGATGGCGACACGGTGTGGGTGCAGCCGATGGATGGGGGACGCTGGCGCAAGCTCCGCCTGGATGGCATTGATGCTCCCGAGATCTGCCAGACGGGTGGGCTGGCGGCGCGGGATGCGTTGGCCGATCGAAGCCTGGGTGCCGAGGTGCAGGTGAGTGAGCGCGCCAAGGACGACTACGGGCGGGGCATCGCCCGCCTGACCCTGGGTGCGGAAGACATCAACCGCCAGTTGGTGGTGAGTGGCCTGGCCTGGGCCTCGCGCTGGCATGGCCAGGGCCCCTACGTGGCGGAAGAGGCGATTGCTCGATCGCGTCAACTGGGGGTCTTCTCGGCCCCCGATGCCGAACCGCCGCGTGACTTTCGCCGGCGCCACGGGCCGTGCCAGTACCCGCCGAAATCTCTGTCAGTGCGCTGAGCCGCAGACTGGGCAGTTGGCCTGGCGAGGTACGCCGATGTGGTTGAATGACAGCTCGCGGCCGTCGATCATCAGCAGGCGCCCGACCATGTGCGAACCCATGCCGCTGAGCAGCTTCAGGGCTTCGGCGGCCTGCATGGTGCCCACGATGCCAACCAAAGGAGCGAACACGCCCATCGTGGCGCACAGGGTTTCTTCGACACCGCTGTCCTCAGGGAACAGGCAGGCGTAGCAGGGCGCGTCGGGCTGGCGGCTGTCGAACACGCCCAACTGGCCGTCCAGGCGAATGGCTGCGCCCGACACCAAGGGCTTGCGGTGCTTCACGCAGGCGCGGTTGACGGCGTGGCGGGTCGCGAAGTTGTCGCAGCAATCGATCACCACGTCGGCCGTCGGCACCAGCGCGTCCAGCAGGTCTGCGTCGGCACGCTCAATGCGGGGGGTGACCTGCACGTCCGGGTTGATGGCGGCAACTGCCGCCTGCACCGACAAGGCCTTGGGTTGCCCGACGCGGGCGAGGTTGTGGGCAATCTGGCGCTGCAGGTTGGTTTCGTCGACCGTGTCGTGGTCGACCACCGTGATGTGGCCGACGCCCGCGCTGCCCAGGTACAAGGCCACCGGTGACCCCAGGCCACCAGCTCCGATGACCAGGGCATGGCTGTTCAGCAGTCGAGCCTGGCCTTCGACCCCGAGCTCGTCGAGCAGGATGTGGCGCGAGTAGCGCAGCAGCTGGGCGTCGTTCACGCGGCGGGGAGGGCACCCTGGCGGCGAACGCCAGGCGCCACAGGCTCAGTTTTCTTTCTTCTCTTCGGGTCGCACGCTGGCGGACTTGCTGACCAGCACCGGGCGACCCTTGAGTTGGTTGAGCGCCTGTTGCAGCTGGAAGTCCTTGTCGCTGCCGAATTCGGGGACCAGGCGCTGCCCCGGGTTCTTGCGCGCTTCTTCCTCAAGGCGCTTGCGGGCGGTCTCGCGGGCTTCCTCGCGCTTTTGCTCGGCGTCGCGCTGGGCGTCTGTCATCGGGCCGTGCGGCGTACTGCCCAGACTGTTGGCCAGGTCGGCCTCGCGGGTGCGCAGCGCCGTGAACAGGTTGCCCTCGGCGGTTTCGTCGACCATCACGTTGGGCACGATGCCCTTGCCCTGGATCGAGGTGCCAGAAGGTGTGTAGTAGCGCGCGGTGGTGAGCTTCAGACCGGTATCGGGGCCCAGCGGACGCACCGTCTGGACCGAGCCTTTGCCGAAGGTCTGACCGCCCATGAGGGTGGCGCGCTTGTGGTCTTGCAGGGCACCGGCCACGATCTCGCTGGCCGAGGCCGAGCCTTCGTTGACCAGCACAACCAGCGGGATGCGCTTGAACAGGCCGTTGGTGGCTTCCGTGAGATGACGCACCGGGTCGGTGCCACCCCGGCGCAGGTAATGCTGCGGTGCCGCCTTGTAGACGAACTTGCTCTCTTCGAGCTGGCCGTTGGTGGACACGACCGTCACGTTCTCGGGCAGGAACACCGCTGACAGGGCCACGGCGGCGTCCAGCAGGCCACCCGGGTCGTTGCGCAAGTCGAGCACCAGGCCCTTCAGTTTGGGATCGGCCTTGTAGATCTCTTCGAGCTTGCGGGTGAAGTCTTCGGCGGTGCGCTCCTGGAACTGCGACACGCGCACCCAGGCGTAACCCGGTTCAATCTGGCGCGCCTTCACGCTCACCGTCTTGATCTCTTCGCGGGTGATCGTGACACTGAAGCTGCGGTCCTCGTCGCGGCGCAGCACCGTGAGAAGCACCTTGGTGCGCGGCTCGCCGCGCATGAGCTTGACGGCCTCGTTGATGTTGAGGCCCTTGACCGCGGTGTCATCGATCTTGGTGATCAGGTCGCCGCTTTTCAGGCCGGCGCGGAAGGCAGGGGAGTCCTCGATCGGTGAGACCACTTTGACGAGGCCGTCTTCCATCGTGATCTCGATGCCGACGCCGACGAAGCGGCCGCTGGTGCCTTCGCGGAATTCCTTGAACGACTTCTTGTCGAAGTACTGCGAGTGCGGGTCGAGGCTGCCCACCATGCCGGAGATGGCGTCGGAGATGAGCTTCTTCTCGTCAACCGGCTCAACGTAGTCGGTCTTGACCATGCCGAAGACCGCGGCGAGTTGCTGCAACTCCTCGAGCGGCAGGGGGGCCAGGTTGTTGCGGGCGATGGCCTGCAGTTGCACGGTGGTCAGCGCGCCTGCGATCGCGCCGACGGCTACCCATCCGGCGATCTTGAGCTTGGAAGCGACCTGGTTCGTCATGGAGCTACACCTTTGCGATAACGCGCGCGCGGGCGTGTCCGCCAGGCGCCGGGCCAATATACACCTTGGAGCGGCGCCGCCCCGGGGGGTTCCCCACCCAACGGCACCGGTTTGAGCGCTGGGCGTGCGATCCTGCCGCCCTGGGTCGCATCAGGAGGCGTCAGGCCTTGCCTTGAGCGGCCACGGCGGCTGCCGCCCGGGCCGCCGCCTCGGCGTCACCGAGGTAGTAATGGCGGATCGGCTTGAGGTTGGCGTCGAGCTCGTACACCAGCGGGATACCGTTGGGGATGTTCAGACCAACGATGTCACCATCCGAAATGCCGTCGAGGTACTTGACCAGGGCCCGGATGCTGTTGCCGTGCGCGGCCACCACGACGCGTTTGCCGGACTGGATGGCCGGCGCCAGGGCCTCGCTCCAGAACGGAATGACCCGCGCCACGGTGTCCTTGAGGCATTCGGTGAGTGGGATGTCCTCGGGCTTGAGGCGGGCGTAGCGGCGGTCGGCGCGCTCGCTGCGCGGGTCGGTGGGCTCGAGCGCGGGCGGAGGGGTGTCGTAGCTGCGGCGCCAGACCAGCACCTGCTCGTCGCCGTATTGAGCGGCCATGTCGGCTTTGTTCAGACCTTGCAGCGCACCGTAGTGGCGCTCGTTCAGGCGCCAGCTCTTGACCACCGGCAGCCAGGTGCGATCCATGGCATCCAGCACGTACCACAGGGTATGAATGGCCCGCTTGAGCACGCTGGTGTACGCGACGTCGAAGTCATAGCCCTCGGCCTTGAGCAGTTGGCCCGCGGACATCGCCTGGCTGATCCCGGTGGGGGTGAGGTCGACGTCGGTCCAGCCGGTGAAGCGGTTCTCAAGGTTCCAGGTGGATTCACCGTGACGGATCAGGACGAGCTTGTACATGGCGCTGTGGTCGGGGAGGGACAAAGCCCGGCATTTTAGAATGCTGGGCTTTGCTGAACCGCCGAGGGCAACCGTGAGCTTCTTTCTTGATAACTGGGTTCTGATCGCCGTGGCGTTTTCGTCCGGCGCCATGCTGCTGTGGCCAACCGTCAAATCGGGCGGCCGGGCCGGCACGCTCAACGCCAACGACGCCGTGATGCTGATGAACCGCGAAAAGGCGGTGGTCATCGACGTCTGCGAGGCCGACGAATTTGCACAAGGCCACATCAACGGCGCGAAGAACCTGCCCGTAGGCCAGCTCGAAGAAAAGCTGCCAGGCGCGGTCAAGAACAAGGCCACGCCGCTGATCTTCGTGTGTGCCTCGGGCGCGCGCGCCAACCGGGGCATCGCGGTGGCGAAGAAGCTGGGTTACGAAAAGGTGCAATCCCTGACGGGCGGCATGGGTGCCTGGCGCTCGGCCGGCCTGCCGGTCGTGAAGTCCTGACAATCGGGCCTGTTCCAAACTTCGTTTCGCCGCCCGATGTCCAAGGTCACGATTTATTCCAGCGACTATTGCCCGTATTGCCACCGCGCCAAGGCCTTGCTGCAAGCCCGTGGCGTGACCGACGTCGAGGAGATCGTGGTGGATGGGCAGCCCGCCTTGCGGGCACGCATGACCGAGCTGACGGGCCGCACCAGCGTGCCGCAGATCTTCATTGGCAACACCCATGTCGGCGGCTGCGACGACCTGCACGCGCTGGACGCGCGGGGCGGTCTGACGCCCCTGTTGCAGTCGGCCTGACGAACCGTCACGGGCGGCTGACATAATCCCGCCCTGTGCCCGCTGAGGGAAACCTCCCCGGCGGGCCTTTTCATTCCGACAGCCGAGACACGCCATGGCCGACACCGATACCCCCGTCTTCCAGATCCAGCGCATCTACCTCAAAGAGGCCTCGCTGGAACAGCCCAATTCGCCGGCCATCCTGCTCGAGCAGGAGCAGCCCAGCGTCGACATCCAGCTCGGCGTCGACGCCCAGCCGGCTGCCGACGGCGTTTTCGAGGTGCGCGTGACCGCCACCGTGACCACCAAGATCCAGGACAAGACGGTCTTCCTGGTCGAGTGCAAACAGGCGGGCATCTTCGAGATCCGCAACCTGCCCGAAGACCAGATGGGTCCGATCCTGGGCATTGCCTGCCCGCAGATCATCTACCCCTACCTGCGTGGCAACGTGGCCGATGTGATCCAGCGTGGCGGCTTCCCGCCGGTACACCTGGCCGAAATCAACTTCCAGGCCATGTACGAGCAGCAGCAGGCGCAACAGGCGGACGACGCGCCGCGCATCATCACCTGAGCCTTGCCGAGCAGCCGGCCATGACCCAGCAGGCCTTGCATCGCACCCTGGTGCTGGGTGCCGGGGCCTGGGGCACGGCGCTGGCCATTGGCGCTGCGCGCCACGGCCAGACGCAGGTCACGCTCTGGGCGCGCGACGCGACCCAGGCGCGCGACATAGCGTCGGCGCGTGAGAACCGCCGCTATCTGCCGGGTCTGTCCCTGTCGCCGGCCGTGCAGGTGCTCGACGGTGACGCCCTGGCGTTGGCGGCCGGCGCCGACCTGGTGATCGTGGCAACGCCCATGGCGGCGCTGCGCCAGTGGCTGCAAAGCCTGAGCGACCTGCCGGTGCCGGTGCCCGTGGCCTGGCTGTGCAAGGGTTTCGAGCGCCCGGTGGCCGGTGCCGGCATTGGCCTGCTGGGCCACGAAATCGCGGCCGCCGTTGCACCGGCCTTGAAATCGGGCGTGCTCAGCGGCCCCAGCTTTGCGCAAGAGGTTGCGCGCGGGCAACCCACCGCCCTGGTGGCCGCCAGCGCGCATGCCGAGGTACGTGACGCGCTGGTGCAGGCGTTTCACGGCCCCACCTTGCGCGTCTATGCCAACGACGACGTGGCCGGCGTGGAGGTCGGCGGTGCAGTCAAGAACGTCCTCGCGATCGCCACGGGCTTGTGCGACGGTCTCGGCCTTGGCCTGAACGCGCGCGCCGCGTTGATCACGCGCGGCCTTGCCGAAATGACGCGGCTGGGCCTGGCGCTGGGCGCCAGGGCCGACACCTTCATGGGCTTGTCGGGCCTGGGCGACCTGGTGCTCACGGCGACGGGCGATCTGTCGCGCAACCGCCAGGTGGGCCTGCAACTCGCGCGAGGCCAGACGCTGGTGCAAGCGGTGTCTTCGCTGGGTCATGTGGCCGAGGGTGTGTACAGCGCACGCACGGTGGCCCTGCGCGCGCGCCAGCTGGGCGTGGACATGCCGATCACCGACGCGGTGGTGGCCTTGCTCGAAGGCCAGCTCAAGCCCAGGGAAGCGGTGGCCGCGTTGATGGGTCGCGACCCGAAGGTCGAGGGCGCCTGAGCGCTTGGGCCGGCGATCAGACTTCGAGGTTGTCGATCAGGCGCGTCTTGCCCAGGCGTGCCGCACCCAGCACCACCAGGGCATCACCCGCGTTCGGCGATTGCAGGTCGTCGCGGCGGCGCACCGTCAGGTAGTCGGGTTGCCAGCCGCGCGCGCTGAGCGCTTCCATGGCACGTTGCTCCAGTGCGGGCAGGTGGCGCGCCAGCCCATCGGCGGCGGCGAGTGCATCGCGACCGAGGGCTCGCAAAGCCAGTGACAGCTGCACCGCCTCGGCCCGCTCGGTCTCGCTCAGGTAACCGTTGCGCGAGCTCAGTGCCAAGCCGTCGTTGGCGCGCTGCGTGGGCGCCGCGACGATCTCGATCGGCAGCGCGAACTGGCGCACCATGCGCCGGATCACCATCAGCTGCTGGTAGTCCTTCTGGCCGAACACCGCGGTGCCACGGCCTTTGGCCTCGGCGAATGCGATCTGGAACAGCTTCATCACCACGGTGCACACGCCGACGAAGAAGCCCGGGCGAAAGCGGCCTTCGAGGATGTCGGCGATGGCCGGATCCGGGTGCACCTTGAAGCCTTGTGGCTCGGGGTACATGTCGCGCTCGCTGGGCGCGAAGACCACGTCACAGCCGGCGGCCGCCAGCTTCTCGCAGTCGGCGTCCAGGGTCCGCGGGTAGGTGTCGAAATCCTCGTGAGGCGCGAACTGCAGCCGGTTGACGAACACGCTGGCCACGGTCACGTCACCCAGCGGTTTCGCCGCCTTGATGAGGGTGAGGTGGCCGTCGTGCAGGTTGCCCATGGTGGGCACCAGCGCCGGTGCATCAAAGGGGTGCAGCGCAGCGCGCAGATCGGCGATCGTGTGAACAACTTTCATGGTGGGGAGCAGGCGTCGGTCGGAGCGCGCGGGTATCGATGCGGGCAGATGTCGAAGCGGGGAGCCACAGGCCCGGTGTCAGGTCACCAGGCGTGGAGCTTGTCGTCTGGGAAGCTGCCGTCCTTGACGGCCTGGACGTAGGCGGCCATGGCCTCGCGCACCGAGTGCGCGCCTTCCATGAAGTTGCGCACAAACTTCGGGTTCTTGCCCAGGTTGATGCCCAGCATGTCGTGCATGACCAGGACTTGCCCGGCCGTGCCGCGTCCGGCGCCGATGCCGATGGTGTGGCAGCGTGGCAGTTGCCCGGTGATCTCGGTGGCCAGCGCCGCAGGCACCATTTCGAGCACCAGCATGGTGGCGCCTGCGTCCTGCAGTTCGAGTGCGTGGCGTTTGAGGGTCAGGGCAGTTTGGTCGTCGCGGCCTTGCACGCGATAGCCGCCAATGGCGTGCACCGTTTGTGGTGTCAGGCCCAGATGGGCGCAGACGGGAATGCCACGCTCCACCAGGAAGCGCACAGTCTCGGCCGTCCAGCCGCCACCTTCGAGCTTGACCATGTGGGCACCGGCGTGAACCAGTTGCGCCGCACTGCGCATGGCCTGCTCTTTGGACTCGTGGTAGCTGCCGAAGGGCAGATCGCCCAGCAGCCAGGCCGTGCCCTGAACGCGGCGCAGGCCACGCGCCACGCTCTCCACGTGGTAGGCCATGGTCTCCAGCGTGACGCCGGCGGTGCTGGCCAGACCCTGGCACACCATGCCAAGCGAATCGCCGACCAGAATGGTTTCAACGCCCGCCGCGTCGGCCACCGCGGCAAACGTGGCGTCGTAGGCAGTGAGCATGGTGATCTTCTCGCCACGTTCGCGAAGTTCTGCCAGGCGCGGCAGGCTCACCGGCTTGCGCGCGGGCAGCGGCGAGGCGGCCGGCAAGGTGCCGTAGGGCGTGGCGGGGGTGGGGTTGCTCATGTCGGAGACCGGCGCGGCGGCGGGCGGTGAACGAGAATGCGGGACTATAGTGCATCGCACCATGCGGGTGCGCCGCTGCGCACTGTCCCGCATTGCCCAACGCCCACGATGAAACACCTCTCTGACTTCACGGCCGATGACCTGGCCGAACTTGCCACCAGCGACGTGGCCCGCGCGCTGGCCGAAGACGTTGCCGGCGGCGACCTGACCGCCGCGCTGGTGGATGCCGATCGCAGGGTGCGCGCGCGCATCCTGGCGCGCGAGAGCGCGGTGATCTGCGGCATTCCCTGGGTGAACGCCGCGGTGCACGCGCTGGACCCGCAGGCCGTGCTGGACTGGCAGGTGGCCGAGGGAGAACGCTGTGCACCCGACCAGGTGGTCGTCACCATCACCGGGCGCGCCCGCACGCTGTTGACGGCCGAACGCACGGCACTGAACTTCCTGCAGCTGTTGTCGGCGGTGGCCACCAAGACGGCCACCTACGTCGATGCCGTGGCCGGCACACGCGCGGCCATCGTGGACACGCGCAAGACACTGCCGGGGCTGCGTCTGGCGCAAAAGTACGCGGTGCGCACGGGTGGCGGGGTCAATCACCGCATCGGCCTGTTCGACGCGGTGCTCATCAAGGAGAACCACATCGCCGCCGCGGGTGGCGTGGCCGCCGTGCTGCAGCGTGTGCGCGAGACAGCGCCCAGCGCGCGCTTTGTCGAGATCGAGGTGGAGACCCTGGCCCAGCTGGACGAAGCCCTGGCCAGCGGCGCCACCATGGTGCTGCTGGACAACATGGACCTGCCCACGCTGCGCGAGGCGGTCGCACGCAACGCCGGTCGCGCCATCCTCGAGATCTCGGGCGGGGTCAATCTTTCCACGGTGCGCGCGCTGGCCGAGACCGGCGTGGACCGCATCTCCATCGGCGCCTTGACCAAGGACGTCAAGGCCATCGACTTCTCCATGCGAATGGAGCAACTGCCATGACCCACGAAGCCATCATCGACGTCGAATACGAACAACCCGCCTGCCCCACGCAACACGCCTGGGCGCGTGTGCCGGTGGAGCCGGGCCCCAAGCAACGGGCCGAGCTCAAGGACCGCATCAAGCGCCTGCTCAAGGAACGCAATGCGGTGATGGTGTCGCACTACTACGTGCACCCCGACCTGCAGGACCTGGCGATGGAAACCGGCGGCATCGTGAGCGATTCGCTCGAGATGGCGCGCTTCGGTCGCGACCACCCGGCCACCACGCTGGTGGTCTCGGGCGTGCGCTTCATGGGCGAGACGGCCAAGATCCTCAGCCCCGAGAAAACCGTGCTCATGCCGGACCTCGATGCCAATTGCTCGCTTGACCTGGGCTGTCCGATCGATGAGTTCAGTGCCTTCTGTGATGCGCACCCCGACCGCACCGTGGTGGTCTATGCCAACACCAGCGCCGCGGTGAAGGCGCGCTCGGACTGGCTGGTGACCAGCAGCTGCGCGCTCGACATCGTGCGCGCGCTCAAGGACAAGGGCCACAAAATCCTGTGGGCGCCCGACAAACACCTGGGTGGCTACATCCAGCGCGAGACCGGCGCCGACATGCTGATGTGGAACGGCTCGTGCATCGTGCACGACGAGTTCAAGGCCTTCGAGCTGGAAGCGCTCAAGAAGGAGCACCCCAGGGCCAAGGTGCTGGTGCACCCCGAGAGCCCGGCCGACGTGATCGCGCTGGCCGATGCCGTGGGCTCCACCTCGGGCATCCTCAAGGCCGCGAAAGACTTCGATGCCACCGAGTTCATCGTCGCCACCGACAAGGGCATGATGCACATGCTGCGCCAGCAGAACCCGGGCAAGGTGTTCATCGAAGCGCCCACCGCCGGCAACAGCGCCACCTGCAAGAGCTGCGCACACTGCCCCTGGATGGCCATGAACGGCCTGGCCGGCGTGGCTGCGGTGCTCGAATCGGGTGCCAACCAGATTCAGGTCGACCCGGCGCTCATCCCGCGCGCACGCTTGCCGATCGATCGCATGCTGGCCTTCACCGCCGCGCACAAGGCTGGCCAGGACGCAGGGGCGCTGGTGCCGGGGATTGGCGCTGCGTAAGCAGGAGCGGCCCTGTCACCGCGCCGGCGGCACCAGTACCGTCGGCCTGGCCTCGGGCAGCATGTCCGGGTAGTCCAGGCTGAAGTGCAGCCCGCGGCTTTCGTGCCGCAGCAGGGCCGACATGACGATCAGGTCGGCCACCTGTACCAGGTTGCGCAGCTCCAGCAGGTCGCGCGTGACGTGAAAGCTGGCGTAGAACTCGTGGATTTCGCGCTGCAGCAGCGTGATGCGGTGCGCCGCGCGTTCCAGGCGCTTGTTGGTGCGCACGATGCCGACGTAGTCCCACATGAAACGGCGCAGCTCGTCCCAGTTGTGTGAGATGACGACCATCTCGTCCGCATCGGTGACGCGGCTGTCGTCCCATTCGGGCAGGGCCGGCGGGGCGTCGAGCGGTGTACCTCGGATGGCGCCGACAGCGGCCTGTGCAAACACCATGCACTCGACCAGTGAATTGCTGGCCAGGCGGTTGGCGCCGTGCAGGCCGGTACAGGTGGTCTCGCCCACCGCGAACAGCCCGGCCATCTCGGTGCGGCCGTCCAGGTCGGTCACCACACCGCCACAGGTGTAGTGGGCGGCCGGCACCACGGGGATGGGCTCCTTGGTGATGTCGATGCCCAGCTCGGCGCAGCGCGCCAGGATGTTGGGGAAGTGCTCGTGCAGGAATGCGGGGCTCTGGTGCGAGATGTCCAGGTGCACACAGTCCAGACCGTGCTTCTTCATCTCGAAGTCGATCGCGCGCGCCACCACGTCGCGCGGCGCCAGTTCGGCGCGCGGGTCGTGGTCGGGCATGAAGCGGTGGCCACCCAGGTGCGGTGGCAGCTTGAGGATGCCGCCTTCGCCGCGCACGGCTTCGGTGATGAGAAAGCTCTTGGCGTGCGGGTGGTACAGACAGGTGGGGTGGAACTGGATGAACTCCATGTTCGCCACCTGGCAGCCCGCCCGCCAGGCCGCGGCGATGCCGTCGCCGGTGGCGGTGTCGGGGTTGGTGGTGTACAGGTAGACCTTGCCGGCGCCGCCAGTGGCCAGCACAGTGTGGCGCGCGGCAAAGGTAACCACTTCGTCGCGCACGGTGTCGAGCACGTAGGCACCAAAGCAGCGGCGCTCGCCCGCGGCGCCCTTGATGCGGCGTTCGGTGATCAGGTCGACCAGCATGTGGTGCTCGAACACCGCGATGTTGGGTGTGGCCTTGATGCGCTCGACCAGCGTGGCCTGCACCGCCGCCCCAGTGGCGTCGGCCACGTGGGCCACGCGCCGGTGGCTGTGGCCGCCCTCGCGCGTGAGGTGCAGCTCGCCGTGCTCGGTCGAGAACGGCACGCCGAGTTCGCGCAGCCAGGCGATGGCCTTGGGCGCGTTCTCCACCGTGAAGCGGGTGGCGTCCAGGTCGCTGAGGCCGGCACCAGCCACCAGCGTGTCCTCCACGTGCGAGTCCAGGCTGTCGCCTTCGGCCAGCACCGCAGCGATGCCGCCTTGCGCCCAGTTGCTCGAGCCATCGAGCAGGGCGCGTTTGGTTATCACCGCCACGCGGTGGGTGCTGGCCAGGTGCAGCGCGGTGCTCAGGCCGGCCAGGCCGCTGCCGATCACCAGCACGTCGAATTCTTGGGTCATGTGTCGTAGCGGAGCAGGCCGCTGACGCGGCCGGAATGGGTCATGCCGATGGCGTGTACGCCAGACGAACGTAGATGGGCGCGAAGGCCTCGGCCTGCGTGAGCTCGATCAGGGTTTCCTTGGCCAGCTCGAGCATGGCGATGAAGGTGACCACCAGCACCGGCGCGCCCTGGGTCACCTCGAACAGGTCACCGAATTCGACGAACTGGCGACCCTGCAGCTTGCGCAGCACGATGCTCATGTGCTCGCGCACCGAGAGCTCCTCGCGGCTGATCTTGTGGTGCTGAACGAGCTTGGCGCGTTTGAGGATGTCGCGCCAGGCCGATTGCAGGTCGATGGCGTGCACGTCCGGAAAGCGCGGCACCAGCGCCTGCTCGACGTACACCTGCGCGCGCAGGAAGTCGCGGCCGTACTGCGGTACCTCGGACAGCCGTTGCGCGGCCAGCTTCATCTGCTCGTATTCGAGCAGCCGGCGCACCAGCTCGGCGCGCGGGTCTTCGGCTTCCTCGCCCTCGGCCGTCTTCTTGGGCGGCAGCAGCATGCGCGACTTGATCTCGATCAGCATGGCCGCCATGAGCAGGTACTCGGCCGCCAGCTCGAGGTTGTGCGCGCGGATTTCCTCCACGTACTCCAGGTACTGGCGCGTGACCCCCGCCATGGGGATGTCCAGGATGTTGAAGTTCTGCTTGCGGATCAGGTACAGCAGCAGATCGAGCGGGCCCTCGAAGGCTTCGAGGAAGACGCGCAATGCGTCGGGCGGGATGTAGAGGTCCTGCGGCAGCTTGAACAGCGGCTCGCCATAGAGGCGGGCCAGTGCGACGCCGTCAACCACGCGGGGCAGCACCTCATCAAGGCCTTGCGGGGCCTCCTCGAGCGAGGGCGTGGGATCGGTCATGGCGCCGCGCTCGGGCGGGTCACTTCAGGCCGGGTTCGGTCTGGTAGACGTAGGGCTTTTGCGCCACGCGTGCCGCCTGGGCGTCGGCCATGAAATCGCGGTCGATCTGCTTGTCCCACAACAGGGCGCGGCCCTGGCGCTGCGACTGCTCCAGCCCGGGCTTGGCGGACTTGAGCTGATCGATGAACTCGGTGGTGTCGGAGCGGTAGTCGGGGCGGCGAAAGATCGACATGGCGGGTGGCGTCCGGAGCAGGGGAAGCCGGCGATTTTAGCTGGCGGCCCCGGGCCCCTCGGCACCCTCGGCCAATCGGGCGGCAAAGCCCGAGCGCTCGATCAGCGAGGCCGGCTGCGGCTGCAGGCCCACCAGTTCGAGCCGGCCGCCGCGACGGGTCACCACCTTGTGCAATTGCTCCAGCGCGTCCAGGCCGGTGGTGTCGAGCGAGAGCAGCCACTGGGCGTCCAGCACCAGGTTCACCGGGCCGGGCGCGGCCTCCACTTCGGCCACCAGCGGGTCGATCTTGGTGACGGCGCCAAAGAACAGCGAGCCGTACAGCCGCCACACCTGCTGGCCGCCTTCGCGCGACAGCGGTTCGGCGCGGAAGATGTCGCTTTGTCGGCGCACGAACAACACCACCGCCAGCAGCAGCCCGAGCTGCACCGCCGCCGTGAGGTCGAACACGATGGTGACCACGAAAGTGCTGACCAGCATCAGCCGGTAGTGGTTGCTGAAGTGCTTGAGGCGGGCGAACTCGCGCCATTCGCCCATGTTCCAGGCCACGAACAGCAGCACGCCGGCCAGCACCGCCAGGGGGATGTGGTACGCCATCGGCGCGGCGGCCAGCACGACCACCGCCAGGGTGGCCGAGTGCACCAGGCCGGCCACCGGCGAGCCGGCGCCCGAGCGGATGTTGGTGACGGTGCGTGCGATGGTGCCGGTGACCGGCATGCCGCCAAAGAAGGGCACCACCGCGTTGGCCACGCCTTGGGCCATGAGTTCCTGGTTGGGGTCGTGCTTGGGCGTGTCGGACAACTGGTCGGCCACCCGCGCGCACAGCAGCGACTCCACCGCGCCCAGCATGGCAATGGTGAGCGTGGGCGGCACCAGCAGGCGCACCGTCTCCCAGGAGAAGTCGGGCAGGGCAAACGGCGGCAGGCCCTGGGGGATGCCACCGAAGCGGGTGCCGATGGTCTCCACCGGCCAGTGCAGCGCCCAGGCCAGCAGCGATAGAGAGATGAGCGCCACCACCGGCCCCGGAATGCGCGAGGTCGCGCGCAGGGCGCCGGGCACCTCCAGCTGATCGAGCTGGCGGCGAAAGCGCGAATCGGCGGCCCACAGGCGCGGCCATATGAACAGGCCCAGCACGCACACGCCGCCGAGCAGGATGGCCCAGGGATTGACCGCACCGAGGTGGCTGCCGATGACCTGCATCTGGCCCACGAAGTTGGCTGGCATTTTCTCGACATGGATGCCGAGCAGGTCGCGCAGCTGCGACAGCGCGATCAACACCGCGATGCCGTTGGTGAAGCCAATCACCACGCTGACCGGTACATAACGCACCAGCGCCCCAAGCTTGAACAGCCCCAGCAGGAACAGCAGCACGCCGGCGCTGGCGGTGGCGATCAGCAGGTTGGCCACGCCGTAGCGCTCGACGATGCCGTAGACGATGACGATGAAAGCGCCCGCGGGACCGGCGATCTGCACCGAAGTGCCGCCCAGGGCCGAGACCAGCACGCCGCCGATGATGGCGGTCCACAGGCCTGCCTGCGGAGGCAGGCCGCTGGCGATGGCAAAGGCCATGGCCAGGGGCAGCGCCACGATGCCCACGGTGACGCCGGCGCCCACGTCGCGCGCCAGCCGGCCCCGGTCGTAGCCACGCAAATCGCCCACGATGCGTGGGCGGAAGCTGGCAAGCGGGGGCAGGCCGGACATGGCGCGATGTTACCGGTCGCAACAGCCACCTGGCTGACACGGCCTACACTGCCGCGCATTTACTGCCGCGCAATCCCGCTGGAGGCACGCCATGACCCGACCCGACACGCGCAGCGCCTGGTGGCGCATCGGCCGCACCCTCACCGCCGTGCTGGCGGCTGTGGGCTTTGTGGGCGCCTGCGATCTGCAAAACATTGCCGAGCTCGAGCCCGGTGTGTCCACCGAAGCCGACGTGCGCGAGAAATTCGGTCAGCCCGAAGCGGTGTGGGAAGGCGAGGACGGCGCGCAGATCTACGAATACAACCGCCAGCCCGAGGGCGTGGTGAACTACATGATCACCGTCGGCGCCAACGGCATTCTGGTGAAGGTGTCGCAGGTGCTGACCGAAGAGAACTTCGCGCGCGTGCAACCCGGCATGGCGGTGGAGCAGGTGCGCCGCATGCTGGGCAAGCCGCGCAAGGTGCAGACCTTTGCACTCAGCGGCGAGACCAGCCAGGACTGGCGCTACCAGCCCAAGGGGCAGACCGAGACGATGATCTTCACGGTGACCTACAACCGTGATCTGCGCGTCATCAAGACGGGCTCGATGCCCGACCCTGACCTTCAGCGCCGCTGATTACCTGACGCGCATGCCCGGCACCGCGCCGGCGGTGGGTTCCAGCACGAAGATGCCCGGCACGGCCTTTTCATCGGCGTGGCTGGCGGCCAGCACCATGCCTTCGCTCACACCGAACTTCATCTTGCGCGGGGCCAGATTGGCCACCAGCACGGTGAGCTTGCCTTTCAGTTGCTCGGGCTGGTAGGCGCTGGCGATGCCGCTGAAGACGTTGCGCGTCTTTCCTTCGCCCACGTCCAGCGTGAGGCGCAGCAGCTTGGTGGAACCTTCGACGCGCTCGCACTCGACGATCCTGGCGATGCGCAGGTCGACGTTGGCAAAGTCGTCGATGGTGATGGTGTCGGCCACGGCCTCGCCACCGGGCAGCGGCGCCGCTTCGACAGGCGCTGGCGGCGGCTCGAACAAGGCCTCCAGTTGCTTCGGGTCCACGCGCTGCATCAGGTGCTGGTAGGCGTTGATGGCGTGGCCAGCGCCCAGCAGCCGCTGCGCATCGGCCCATTGCAGCGCCGGTGCATTGAGGAAGGCCTCAACCTGCGCGGCCAGCGCGGGCAGTACCGGCTTCAGGTACAGCGTGAGCAGGCGGAAGGCTTCGATGCAGGTGCTGCAGACGTCGTGCAGCCGCGCGTCCTGGCCGTCCTGTTTGGCCAGCTCCCAGGGCTTGTTCTGGTCCACGTAGGCGTTGACCATGTCGGCCAGAGCCATCACCTCGCGCAGGGCCTTGCCGTACTCGCGGGTGTCGAACAGGCCGGCCACCGTGTCGGCTTTGGCCTGCAAGGCCTGCAGCAGCGCCGAACCGTCGATTGATGGCGACCCCAGTCTTCCTTCGAAGCGTTTGGCAATGAAGCCGGCCGCGCGGCTGGCGATGTTGATGAACTTGCCAACCAGGTCGCTGTTGACGCGCAGCATGAAATCGTCGCGGTTGAAGTCGACGTCTTCGTTGCGCGCGCTGAGCTTGGCCGCCAGGTAGTAGCGCAGCCACTCGGGGTTCATGCCCAGCTTGAGGTACTTGAGCGGGTCCAGGCCGGTGCCGCGGCTTTTGCTCATCTTCTCGCCGTTGTTGACGGTGAGGAAGCCGTGCACGAACACCGCGTTGGGCGTCTTGCGGCCGCTGAAATGCAGCATCGCCGGCCAGAACAGGGTGTGGAAGGTGATGATGTCCTTGCCGATGAAGTGGTACTGCTCGGTCGCCGGATCGGCCATGAAGGCGTTGTAGTCGATGCCCTGTTTGCCCAGCCAGTTCTTGAGCGAGGCCAGGTAGCCCACCGGCGCGTCCAGCCAGACGTAGAAGTACTTGCCCGGCGCGTCGGGGATCTCGATGCCGAAATACGGGGCATCGCGCGAAATGTCCCAGTCGCCCAGCTTGGTCTGGCCGTTCTCATCGGGTGCGATCCATTCGCTGATCTTGTTGAGCACTTCGGGCTGCACCGCGCCACTGTTCGTCCATTGCTTGAGGAAGGCCAGGCAACGCGGATCGGACAGCTTGAAGAAGAAGTGCTCGGAATGTTTGAGCACCGGCTGCGCCCCCGAGAGCGCCGAGTACGGGTTGATCAGGTCGGTGGGGCTATAGACCTTGCCGCAGACCTCGCAGTTGTCGCCGTACTGGTCCTTGGCGTGGCAGTTGGGGCACTCGCCCTTGATGAATCGGTCGGGCAGGAACATGTTCTTCTCGGGGTCGAAGAACTGTTCGATGGTGCGGGTCTCGATCAGGCCGGCGGCCTTGAGGTCCTTGTAGATCTGTTGTGCGAGCTCGTGGTTCTCGGGTGCGTCGGTGCTGTGCCAGTTGTCGAAGCCAATGTGAAAACCGTCCAGGTAGGGCTTGCGGCCGGCGGCGATGTCGGCCACGAACTGCTGCGGCGTCTTGCCGGCCTTGTCGGCCGCAATCATGATCGGCGCGCCGTGGGCGTCGTCGGCGCAGACGAAGTGCACCTGATGCCCCTGCATGCGCTGGAACCGCACCCAGATGTCCGCCTGGATGTATTCCATGATGTGGCCGATGTGGAAATGGCCATTGGCGTAGGGGAGGGCGGTGGTGACGAACAGGCGGCGCGGGCTCATGGCGGGCTTTCTTTGGGGAACCGGCGATTTTAGGCGGCCCGATGTCCGCACACCGCTTGTGTGAATCTGTCGCCGGAGGCCCTGGACGGTAGACTTGCCGCCGCCTCAGAGCAAGCCGGCGCCGTGCGGGTCGTCCGGCCATTCCCACACCCTGGAGTTCCTTTCCCATGTCCGTCGACCAACAGGCGCTGCTGCAGGCGCTGCAAGCCGTGCAAGACCCGAACACCGGGCGCGATTTCGTCTCCACCAAGGCCTTGAAGAACCTGCAGATCGGCGATGGCGACGTGTCCTTCGATGTCGAGCTGGGTTACCCGGCCAAGAGCCAGGTGGCGGGCCTGCGCAAGGCGCTGATCGCCGCCGCGCGCACGGTGCCGGGCGTCGAGAACGTGTCGGCCAACATCGTCACCAAGGTCATCGCGCACGCGGTGCAGCGCGGCGTGCAGCTCATGCCCAACGTGAAGAACATCATCGCCGTGGCCTCGGGCAAGGGCGGTGTGGGCAAGAGCACCACGGCGGTCAACCTGGCGCTGGCACTGGCGGCCGAAGGCGCCAAGGTCGGTGTGCTGGACGCCGACATCTACGGCCCCAGCCAGCCCATGATGCTGGGCATCGAGGGCCGTCCCGAGAGCACCGACGGCCAGACCATGGAGCCGCTGGAGAACTTTGGTGTGCAGTGCATTTCGATCGGCTTCCTGATCGACCGCGACGAGGCCATGATCTGGCGCGGCCCCATGGCCACGCAGGCGCTGGAGCAGCTGCTGCGCCAGACCAACTGGAAGGACCTGGACTATTTGATCGTCGACATGCCGCCGGGCACCGGCGACATCCAGCTCACGCTGTCGCAGCGTGTGCCGATCACCGGCGCGGTCATCGTCACCACGCCGCAGGACATCGCGCTGCTCGACGCGCGCAAGGGCATCAAGATGTTCGAGAAAGTGGGCGTGCCCATCCTGGGCATCGTCGAGAACATGGCGGTGCACGTGTGCGAGAAATGCGGCCACGTGGAGCACATCTTCGGGGCCGACGGCGGCAAGCGCATGGCCGCCGAGTACGGCATGGACTACCTGGGCGCCTTGCCTTTGAACATGAGCATCCGGGTGCAGGCCGACAGTGGCACGCCCACGGTGGTGGCCGACCCCGACGGCGAGATCGCCGGTCTGTACAAGCAGGTGGCCCGCCAGGTGGCGATCAAGATCGCCGCCAAGGCCAAGGACTTCTCGTCCAAGTTTCCGAGCATCAAGATTTCTTCGGACACCTGACGTCGGACGGGCGCCTCGGGTATGTCCGAGGCAACATCTACCGCATGTGGGGTATGGAACCCCAGGGCGTATCGTTGGACATTGGCGCATCCGACGGGAGCCCCACATGACCCACACGCCTCTGCACATCCTGCGCATGTCGCGCGCCGAGTTGCACCTCGCGCTCGACTGGGCCGCCCGCGAGGGCTGGAACCCTGGCCGGCAGGACGCGGACATCTTTCATTCCATCGACGTGCGCGGCCACTTCATGGCCTGGCAGGGCGAAGAACCGGTGGCGTGCATCAGTGGTCTGCGCTACGGGGTGAGTTACGGCTTCATCGGCCTGTACATCGTGCAACCCGAGTGGCGTGGCCGCGGTCTTGGCATGGCGGTCTGGAACGCCGCGCTCGATCACCTCAAAGGTTGCGTGGTCGGGCTCGATGGGGTGGTCGAACAGCAGCACAACTACCGCCGCAGCGGCTTCGATCTGGCCTGGCACAACCGCCGCTATCAGACCATGGGCCACGCCCCGCGTCCACGCGGTCCCCATGTGGTCAAGCTCACCTCGGTGCCGTTCGAGCTGCTCGCCAGCTACGACCGCGCTTTTCATCCCGAGGCGCGACCGGTGTTCCTGCAGGCGTGGATACAGCAGCGCCAGGGCATGGCGCTGGGTTGGCTGGAAGACGGTCGCCTGCGCGGCTATGGCGTGGTGCGCGCCTGTGCCGAAGGCCACAAGATCGGCCCGTTGTGCGCTGACACACCCGCCATTGCCGACGCCTTGCTCGACGCGCTGCTGGGCTGCGTGATGCTCAAGGAGCCGGTGTTTCTGGACATCCCGGAGCCCAACCGCGAAGCCATCGCGCTGGCCGAGCGACTGGGCATGACGCCCGGCTTTCCGACGGCGCGCATGTACCGCGGCCCGGCGCCCCGACTCGACCTGGCCCGCCAGTACGCCTTGACGGCGCTGGAGGTGGGTTAGGGATGCTCTGCACAACCCCCGCCATGCGCGTTCGGGTCCAAAACGGGATGGGTGGCGTGCCTGCTTGGTGCCGTGTGTGCCGGGTGGCACACACAAACCAACAGGTGCGGCACGCGCCCGTTTTGGGCCGAACCCGCATGGGCCGTGGCCTGGCGGGCGATCCGCTGCGTTGCGAATGCGGGCAAGCCGTCCAGGCTTGCCCTGGCATTCGCGCCTTGCGGCTCATCCCGCCAGGTCACGGCGCGCACGGCGCGGGTTGTGCAGAGCATCCCTAGGCGACGGACGCCGGGTCAGGCGTTCTCGCGCTCGCGCAACCGGAAGCGCTGGATCTTGCCGGTGGCGGTCTTGGGCAGTTCGTCCAGGAACTCGATGAAGCGCGGGTACTTGTAGGGTGCCAGGCGCTCCTTGACGAAGGCCTGCAGATCCGCGGCGCTGGCTTGCTGGCCGGGCTTGAGCACCACATAGGCCTTGGTCTTGGTCAGGCCGTCGTCGTCGGTCTTGCCGATCACCGCGGCCTCCAGCACGGCGGGGTGCTGCACCAGCGTGGCCTCGACCTCGAAGGGGCTGACGTAGATGCCGCTGACCTTGAGCATGTCGTCGTTGCGCCCGGCGTAGGTGTAGGTGCCGTCGGCGTTGCGCAGGTATTTGTCGCCGCTCTTGGTCCAGCCGCCCTGGAAGGTGTCGCGGCTCTTGCCGCGGTTGTTCCAGTACATCAGCGCAGCACTGGGGCCCTGGATGTAGAGGTCGCCGATCTCGCCGTCCGCCACCGCGTGGCCGTCTTCGCCGCGCAGCTCCACCGCGTAGCCCGGCACGGGGAAGCCCGTGGTGCCGTAGCGCACCTGGCCCGGTACGTTGGACAGAAAGATGTGCAGCATCTCGGTCGAGCCGATGCCGTCGATGATCTCGACACCGAAGTGGCGGGTCCAGCGCTCACCGATGTCCTGCGGCAGGGCCTCGCCCGCCGATGAACACAGGCGCAGGGCGACCGCGCTCCTGGCCGGCAGGTCGGGGCTGGCCAGCATGCCGCCGTAGCCGGTGGGTGCGCCACAGAAGATGCTGGGCTTGTGCTCGGTCATGCGCTTGAACACCGCCTGCGGGGTGGGCCGCTCGGCCATCAGCACTACCGTGGCCCCCACGCTCAGCGGAAAGCTCAGCGCGTTGCCCAGGCCATAGGCGAAGAACAGCTTGGCGGCGGAAAACACCACGTCGCTCTCGCGCATCTGCAGCACGCCCTGGCCATACAGCTCGGCCGTCCAGTACAGGTTGGCCTGGGTGTGCACCGTGCCCTTGGGCGCGCCGGTGGAGCCGCTCGAATACAGCCAGAAGGCTGGCTCGTCGCCGTGCGTGTCGGCGCCGTCGCCCGGGGTGGCCTGGGCCACCAGCTTGTCGAAGGCGTGGGCGCCTGCGGGCAGGTCAGTGCCACGCGAGACGATCAGGTGTTGCACCGCATGCCCGCCCAGTGCCATGGCCTCCTGCACCACCGGCAGCAGCGCACCCGAGGCAATGACGGCCTGCGCGCGGCTGTCGCCCAGCATGTAGGCGATGTCCTTGGCGGGTAGCAGGGTGTTGACCGCCACCGGCACCACACCCGCATGCAGCGCGCCCAGGAACGCCACCACCCAGTCGCTGCTGTCGTGCGCGAACAGCAGCACGCGTTCTTCGCGCCGCAGACCCAGCGACACCAGCGCTTGGCCGAAGCGCCGCGCGGCATCGGCGAGTTCGCCATAGCGCAGGCTGCCCTGGTCGTCGATCAGGGCCGTCTTGTCGCCGCGCGCGGCGTTGCGCTCGAACAGGTAACGGGCAAAGTTGAAGCGGGCCGGCGGTGCGGCCACGGTCGACGCGGTCATGCTTGTCTCCTCGGTCGTTCGGTCACAGGCCCAGCGCGGTCGCGCCAGTGGCCAGCGCGTCCAGGGCCGCAGTGTGCGCCTGCACGGCACTGCGACGGTGATAGAAGCCCAGCGCGCGCAGGCCGCCCAGTTCCTCGCCGCCGCCGGCGCGCCCCGGGCCGCCGTGCAGGGAATGCGGCATGACGTTGCCGTGGCCGGTCTGCGATTGCGCCACCTCGGGCGAGATGGCGTGCACACGGCCGTGGCTGTCGGCCAGTTCCAGTGCCGCGCGGGCGGTGAAGGCAGGGTCGGCACTGTAGACCGACGCCACCAGCGAGCCCTGGCCGCGGCGGATGAGGTCATAGGCCTGGGCTTCGTTGTCGTAGGGCATGAGCGTGGACACAGGCCCGAACACCTCTACGTCGTGCAGCACCTGCGCGGCCACCGGGTCGGTGGTGCCCAGCAGCACCGGCATGGCGCACGCGGCCACGGCCGGGTCGGCATCCACCAGCGCCTGGGCGCGTCCGTCGTAGAGGGGCGTGGCTTCGGTCAGCAGCCGCTCCAGGCCTTCGCGCACGCTGTTGAATTGCGCGCGACTGACCAGCGCGCCCATGCGCACCGCCTCGTTGCGCGGGTTGCCGACCGTGGTCTTTGCCAGGCGGGCGCCAATGGCCTCTGCCGCGGCGTCGTAGAGCGCGCGCGGCACGAACGCGCGGCGGATGGCGGTGCACTTCTGGCCACTCTTGACCGTCATCTCGCGCGCCACTTCGGCCACGAACAGCTTGAAGGCCTCGCTGTCGGCGCCGGCCGCGGGGTCCAGCAGCGCGCTGTTGAGGCTGTCGGCTTCGATGTTCACCCGCACCGAACGCTGGGCCACCGCCGGGTGGCTGCGGATCACCGCCGCCGTCTCGGCCGAACCAGTGAAGGACAGCACGTCAAAAGGCTCCAGGGCGTCCAGCAAACCGGCCGAAGAACCACAGATCACCGACAGCGCACCCGCGGGCAGCACGCCGGCCTCGACCACGTCCTGCACCATGCGCTGGGTGAGCCAGGCCGTCGGGGTACCGGGCTTGACCACCACCGGCACCCCGGAAAGCAGTGCCGGCGCGGCCTTTTCCCACAGCCCCCAGCTCGGGAAGTTGAAGGCGTTGATGAACAGCGCCAGGCCGCGCGTGGGCGTGAGGATGTGCTGGCTCTGAAAGCCTTCGTCCTTGCCCAGGCGGATGCGACCGCCGTCGAGCAGCGCGCGCGCATCGCCGAGTTTTTCGCCCCATTTGGCGTACTGGCCCAGGGTGAAGATGCCGCCATCGATGTCAACCGCCGAGTCGCGTGTGACGGTGCCCGAATTGGCCGTGGCGATGGCGTAGTAGTCGTCTCGCTTGGCCTGCAGCACCTGCACCACCGCGGCCAGCAGCGCGGCCCGCTCGCGGTAGCTGAGCGCGCGCAGGGCGGCGCCGCCTTGCTGCCGGGCGAAGGCGAAGGCGCTGGCCACGTCCAGGCCCTCGCGGCTGACGCGCACGAGTTCGGTGCCGAGCACCGGGTCGAACAAGGGGGTGCCGGCGCCTTCGCCCGTTTGGGCGCGACCGGCAACGATGTTGGGCAACAAGGGGGTGGTGGTCATCTCTGGGCTTGGCATCGGGGCCATGGAAGCGATAAAGTGCACTATCTTGCGTGCAGTGGGATGTGCATTAAAGTGCATGTCTCGAGCTTTGGCAAGTCTGGAATTCCCCAAGCAACCCTTTGCATGCCCATGGACGCCGCCGACACCAGTGCCCCCGCGCGACCGCCAGCCACCGCCGACGAAGAGGCGCGTCACCCGTTTCTGGTGGCCCTGGGTGAGCGGGTGCGCACGCTGCGATCGCGCCGGGGCATGACGCGCAAGGCTGTGGCGATCGCGGCCGACGTGTCCGAGCGCCATCTGGCCAACCTGGAGTACGGCACCGGCAACGCGTCCATCCTGGTGCTGCTGCAAGTGGCCGATGCCTTGCAGTGCTCGCTGGCGGAGCTGATCGGCGATGTGAGCACAAGCTCACCCGAATGGTTGCTGATCCGCGAGATGTTGTCGGGCCGCTCTGAAGGCGATTTGCGCCGGGTGCGCATGGCCGTGGCCGGTGCGCTGGGGCAGGGGCAGGCCGACACCGACGCGACCCGCCGCACGCGCATCGCCTTGATCGGTTTACGCGGTGCCGGCAAATCCACGCTGGGCCAGCGCCTGGCCGACGACCTCGGCTACGCCTTCATCGAGCTCAGCCGCGAAATCGAGAAGTTCGCGGGCTGCAGCATCGAAGAAATCCACGCCCTGTACGGCACGCCCGCCTACCGGCGTTACGAGCGCCGCGCCCTGGAAGAGGCGATCCAGATCTACCCTGAGGTGGTGATTGCCACCCCAGGTGGTCTGGTGTCGGACGCGGCCAACTTCAACCTGATGCTCGCGCACTGCACCACGGTGTGGCTGCAGGCCGACCCGGCCGACCACATGGGCCGCGTGGCGGCGCAGGGCGACATGCGGCCCATGGCCGCCAGCCGCGAGGCCATGGAAGACCTCAAACGCATTCTCGCGGGCCGCTCGGCCTTCTATTCCAAGGCCGAGCTGCACTTCAACACCAGCGCCTACCCCGGCGTTGACGAGGCATTCGAAGCCTTGCGCAAGCAGGTCCGCACCCTGGTGCGCGCCTGACCGATCCGACCGGCGGCGAAAACATGCAGAAAAGTGCATTGACGTCGCCCGAAGGCATGCACTATTATTCCGGTCACGTTGCCGTGTCCGGCATTCCAATGCCGACGCGCCCCATCCCAGAGGAGACCGCCATGAGCCAGCCCGCATCCGTCGACTACCGCACCGATCCCAGCCAATACCACCACTGGAAACTCACCGTCGACGGTCCCGTCGCCACCCTGGCCGTCAACATCGACGAAGACGCCGGCATCCGTCCCGGCTACAAGCTCAAGCTCAACAGCTACGACCTCGGCGTCGACATCGAGCTCCACGACGCGCTCAACCGCATCCGCTTCGAGCACCCGCAGGTGCGCAGCGTGGTGGTGACCAGCCTCAAGGACCGCGTCTTCTGCTCGGGCGCCAACATCTTCATGCTCGGCCTGTCCACCCACGCCTGGAAGGTCAACTTCTGCAAGTTCACCAACGAGACGCGCAACGGCATCGAGGATTCGTCCAGGCACAGCGGGCTCAAATTCGTGGCCGCCCTCAACGGCGCCTGCGCCGGTGGCGGCTATGAACTGGCCCTGGCCTGCGACGAGATCGTGCTGGTGGACGACCGCAGCAGCGCCGTGAGCCTGCCCGAGGTGCCGCTGCTGGGCGTGCTGCCCGGCACCGGTGGCCTCACCCGCGTGACCGACAAGCGTCATGTGCGCCACGACCTGGCCGACATCTTCTGCACCACCAGCGAAGGTGTACGCGGCAAGAAGGCGGTGGACTGGCGCCTGGTCGACTCGATCGCCAAGCCCCAGCAGTTCGCTGCCCATGTGCAAGAGCGCGCCCAGGCCCTGGCTTCGCAAAGCGATCGCCCGGCCAACGGCAAAGGCGTCACCCTGGCCCGCCTGCAGCGCACCGACAGCGCCGACGGCATCGCCTACACCTACGTCAACGTCGCCATTGACCGCGCCAAGCGCACGGCCACGCTGACGGTCAAGGCCCCCAGCGGCGCCCAGCCCACCGACATCGCCGGCATCGAAGCCGCCGGCATCGCCTGGTGGCCGATGCAGATGGCGCGCGAACTCGACGACGCCATCCTCAACCTGCGCACCAACGAGCTCGACATCGGCACCTGGCTGCTCAAGACCGAAGGCGATGCCGCTGCCGTGCTGGCCGCCGACGCGACCGTGCTGCGCCACCAGGACCACTGGTTCGTGCGCGAGGTCATCGGCCTGATGCGCCGCACCTTTGCCCGCCTGGACGTGTCCTCGCGCAGCCTGTTCGCGCTGATCGAACCCGGCTCCTGCTTCGCCGGCTCACTGGCCGAACTGGCCTTCTGCGCCGACCGCGCCTACATGCTGGCCCTGCCCGACGACGCCGACAAGGCACCCCGCATCACCCTGGGCGAGTTCAACCTGGGCCTGCTGCCCATGGTCAACGGCCAGTCGCGCCTGCAGCGCCGCTTCTACGAAGAAGAAGCGCCGATGGAAGCCGTGCGTGCCGCGGTGGGCAAGGCCCTCGACGCCGACGCCGCCCTGGCACTGGGCCTGGTGACCTCGGCCCCCGACGACATCGACTGGGCCGACGAGATCCGCATCGCCATCGAAGAGCGCGCGGCCATGTCGCCGGACGCCCTGACCGGGCTCGAAGCCAACCTGCGCTTCGCCCAGAAGGAAAACATGTTCACCCGCATCTTCGGTCGCCTCAGCGCCTGGCAGAACTGGATCTTCATCCGGCCCAATGCCGTCGGCGACAAAGGCGCACTCAAGGTGTACGGCAAGGGCGACAAAGCGCTCTTCGACTTCAACCGCGTCTGACCGACCCCCAGCCACCCAACCCGAGGAAACAAGACATGTCCACGATCGACTACAGCGAGAAGATCCCCAACAACGTCAACCTCAACGAGGACCGCACGCTGCAGCGCGCGCTCGAGAACTGGCAGCCCAACTACATCGACTGGTGGAAGGACATGGGCCCCGAAGGTTCGCAGAACTTCGACGTCTACCTGCGCACCGCCATCAGCGTCGACCCGCAAGGCTGGGCGCAGTTCGGACACGTGAAGATGCCCGACTACCGCTGGGGCATCTTCCTCAACCCGGCCGAGCAGGACCGCAAGGTGCACTTCGGTGACCACATGGGTGAAGCCGCCTGGCAGGACGTGCCCGGCGAGCACCGCGCCAACCTGCGCCGCATCATCGTCACGCAAGGCGACACCGAGCCGGCCTCGGTTGAACAGCAGCGCCACCTGGGCCTGACCTGCCCGAGCCAATACGATCTGCGCAACCTGTTCCAGGTCAACGTGGAAGAGGGCCGCCACCTCTGGGCCATGGTCTACCTGCTGCACAAGTACTTCGGCCGCGATGGCCGTGAAGAGGCCGAATCGCTGCTCGAGCGCCGCTCGGGCGACCAGGACAACCCACGCATCCTGGGCGCCTTCAACGAGCAGACGCCCGACTGGCTGAGTTTCTTCATGTTCACCTACTTCACCGACCGCGACGGCAAGTTCCAGCTCTGCGCACTGGCCGAGTCGGCTTTCGATCCGCTGGCGCGCACCACCAAGTTCATGCTGACCGAAGAAGCCCACCACATGTTCGTGGGCGAGTCGGGCGTGGGCCGCGTGATCTCGCGCACCTGCCAGGTGATGAATGAGCTCAAGACCGACGATCCGGCCAAGCTGCGCGCCGCCGGCGTGATCGATCTGCCGACCATCCAGCGTTACCTGAACTTCCACTACTCGGTCACCATCGACCTGTTCGGCGCCGACCAGTCGAGCAACGCCGCGATCTTCTACAGCTCGGGCCTCAAGGGCCGCTTCGAAGAAGGCAAGCGCAACGACGACCACAAGCTCAAGGGCCAGACCTACAAGGTGCTCGACGTGCAGAACGGACAGCTTGTGGAGAAGGAAGTGCCGATGCTCAACGCGCTCAACGAAGTGCTGCGCGACGACTACATCAAGGACTCGATGGCCGGCGTGGAGCGCTGGAACAAAATCATCGAGAAGGCCGGACTGCCGCACCGCCTGAAGGTGCCGCACAAGGCCTTCCACCGCAACATCGGCACCCTCGCGGGCGTGAAGGTCGCACCCGACGGTCGCGTCGTCAGCGAAGCGGAATGGGCCGCCAAGGTGGACGAATGGCTGCCGACGGCCGAAGATCGCGCCTTCGTGGCGTCGCTCATGGGCCGCGTGGTCGAGCCGGGCAAGTTCGCCAACTGGATCGCACCGCCGGTGATGGGCATCAACCGCCAGCCGGTGAACTTCGAGTACGTCAGGTTTGGTTGACCACCCCTGCGCCGCGCCTGCGGCGCGTCACCCCCTCAAGGGGGCGATGCCAGCGGACCGGGCAACCCGGATCCGCGGCATCCTCGATCAGGCCCGTGCATTCGACCGGGCCTGAGGTTTTTCTGGAGATGGCTATGAATGCACCTGTTGAACTCGCTGTGATCCAGCAGCACCTGATCGATCCGGAAATCTGCATCCGCTGCAACACCTGCGAGGCCACGTGCCCGGTGGGCGCGATCACGCACGACTCGAACAACTACGTGGTGGACGCCGACAAGTGCAACCTGTGCATGGCCTGCGTGCCGCCTTGCCCCACGGGCTCGATCGACAACTGGCGCACCATGCCCAAGGCGCGGGCCTACTCGATCGACGACCAGTTCGGCTGGGAGTCGCTGCCGGCTGAGCTGTCGCCCGACGAACTGGCCGACGCCGGCGTGGCCGAGCCCGCGCAGGCAGCGGCTCCCGCCGCGCCCGCCACTGCCGCCACGGACGACGAGCGCTTCGTGGCCAGTCGCTACGGCGCCACGCTGCCGCCCTGGTCGGCTGCCCACGCATTCACCAACCTGTACGGCCCCAAGGCCGCGCAGAAGACCATCACCGCCACGGTCACAGGCAACCTGCGCGTCACCGAGGTGGGCACCGAGTACGACACCCACCACATCGTGCTGGACTTCGGCGCCATGCCGTTCCCGGTGCTCGAAGGTCAGAGCATCGGCGTGATCCCGCCCGGCACCGATGCCAAGGGCAAGCCGCACCACGCACGCCAGTACAGCATTGCCAGCCCGCGCAATGGCGAACGTCCCGGCCACAACAACCTCTCGCTCACCATCAAGCGCGTGCTCGAGGATCACCAGGGTCAGCCTGTGCGCGGCGTGGCCAGCAATTACATGTGCGACCTGAAGGTGGGCGACAAGGTCGAAGTGATCGGCCCGTTCGGCGCCAGCTTCCTGATGCCCAACCATCCGAAGAGCCACATCGTGATGATCTGCACCGGCACCGGCTCGGCGCCCATGCGGGCGATGACCGAATGGCGCCGGCGCCTGCGTGCCTCGGGCAAGTTCGAGGGCGGCAAGCTGATGCTGTTCTTTGGCGCGCGCACCAAGGAAGAACTGCCGTACTTCGGGCCGCTGCAAAGCCTGCCCAAGGACTTCATCGACACCAACTTCGCCTTCAGCCGCACGCCGGGGCAGCCCAAGAAATACGTGCAGGACGCCATGCGCGAGCGAGCGGCCGATGTGGCCGCCTTGCTCAAGGACCCGAACACGCACTTCTATGTGTGTGGCCTCAAGAGCATGGAAGAGGGCGTGGTGCTGGCCCTGCGCGACATTGCCGCCGGTGCCGGCCTCGACTGGGACAGCGTCGGCAGCGCGCTGCAGCGCGAAGGCCGTTTGCACCTCGAGACCTACTGAGCACGCAGCCACCGGCGTTTGCCCTGGATCAGTGGACTATTCATACCGGGTGGGGTGATGACGTACAGTCTCCCCCTCATATGCATGCTCACCATACGTCCCTGTCCACGCGGCAGCGTCCGGCGATCGAAGTCGACGTCGTGATGCGGCGCGAACCGGTGGCCGGCGCCATGGCGCGCTGGCAACCGTGGCGTTGGGTGCTTGCCGACGTGATGCTGCACGCGGCGCCCGAAGAGACCTTGCTGCTCGAGCGCGACGAACGCCACGAGCCGCAAGCGGTCGAGCCCATCGACGGCGGCGCGTCAGCGCCCGGCAGCAGCCACTGGTTGTTTCCGCGCTTTCGGGTGGAGCTGTTTCGCGACGACGCCGAGGGCTACTACCTCAACGTGAACAGCCCGCAGCCGTGTTTCTGGGTCATGTGGCGGCTCGACGAGGAGCGGCTGCTCGACGACGAGCCGGTGGCGGTGCCGCAGATCGTCACGCTGAGCTACCACGACGCCGGCCGCTGGCTCGACGCACAGGAACGCGTGGACCAGGTGCCCGCGCCCGACGAGGTGATCGACTGGATGCGCAGCTTCGTCGACGCCACCTACGTGCCCGAACCCAAGAAGCGCAAGCGCCCGGACAGTTTCAAACCCCTGACGGACCGTTTCGGTCAGCCGGTGCGCATCTCCACCGAGAAGCGCCGCGGCGGCCCCGACGGACACTGACATGGCGCAGGACGACGAAGGCTTTCTGTCGCGCTGGTCGCGACGCAAACAGGCCCAGCGCAGCGGCCAGCCGGTGGCCGATCAACCGCTCGACCCAGTGCAGCCGATCGCACCCCCCTCGCGCGTGCAGGGTGCAAGCCCAGCGACCGTCACCACACCAGTGGCCGACGGCCCGGTTGCCGAGCCCCCACCCGAGGCGCCGCCACCGACCCTGCAAGAGGCCGAGCAACTCACACCCGAATCCGACTTCCGCCGCTTTGTTGGCAGCGACGTGCCCAGCGAGGTGCGCAACGCCGCAGTGAAGAAACTGTTTGCCGACCCGCACTTCAACGTGATGGACGGCCTGGACATCTACATCGACGACTACAGCCTGCCCAGCCCGTTGTCGAAAGTGGAGATGGCCAAGATGGTTGGCGCGCAATTCCTCAAGCTCGTCGACGACCCCGAAGAACCGAAGAAGACCGAGGCATCCGCACCTCAGGCGCCCGACACGGGTGCCGTGGCGCAGACCAGCGGCGACGCACCCACCCCTTCCCACGATGACCACGCTGATCTGCAACTGCAACCAGACCCTGCCCCTGGACGCCAAGACCCTGGGCGAGGTGCTGGATGAAGACCTGAAGCCACACACTACGCTGTGCCGGCGCGATGCGCCCGCCTTCCAGCGCGCGTGTCGCAGCAGCGACGAACTGGTGGTGGCCTGCACGCAGGAGAGCCGCCTGTTCACCGAACTGTCGGCGCAGACCGAGGGCGCGGTCGCGCTCGACGTGCGCCCGATCCGCTTCGTGAACCTGCGCGAAACCGGCGGCTGGGGTCGCGAGGGCAAGGCCGCCACACCCAAGATGGCGGCGTTGCTCGCGGCCGCGCGCCTGCCCGAGCCCGAGCCGGTGCCCACCGTCACCTACCGCAGCGCCGGGCGCACGCTGATCATCGGCGCGCTCGACCAGGCCGAGGCCTTTGCGGCGCGCGTGAGCGACGTGCTCGATGTCAGCCTGCTGGCCCAGGGTGGGCGTGGGCAGCAAGCGCGCCAGTGGCCGGTGCTGGCGGGCGAGCTCGCGTCGGTGCAGGGTTGGCTGGGTGCGTTCGATGTGAGCTGGCGCAGCCACAACCCGATCGACCTTGACCTGTGCACCCGCTGCAACGCCTGCGTGGCTGCGTGCCCTGAAGGCGCCATCGGCCTGGACTACCAGATCGACATGGGCAAGTGCCGCAGCCACCGCGACTGTGTGAAGGCCTGCGAGGCCGTGGGCGCGATCAACTTCCAGCGCGAGCCGGTGGTGCACGCGGATCGCTTCGACATCGTGATCGACCTTCGCGCCGAACCGGCCTTTGCCCAGCACGCGCATCCCCAGGGGTACTTCCACCTGCCCGGTGGCCTGCACAGCGACGCCGGCATTGAAGCCCTGGTGCGCGTGCGCGACCTGGTGGGCGAGTTCGACAAGCCCAAGTTCTTTCAATACAAGCAAAAGCTCTGCGCCCACGGCCGCAACGAGACCGTGGGTTGCGACGCCTGCGTGCAGGTCTGCTCGGCGTTGGCGATCCGCAGCGAGGTCGAGCGCCAGCAGATCGCCGTCAATCCGAATCTCTGTGTGGGTTGCGGCGCCTGCACCACCGTGTGCCCGACCGGTGCGCTGAGCTACGCCTACCCGCGCGCCAGCGAACAGGGCGTGAAGCTGCGCACCGTGCTCGGCACCTTCGCCCGCGCCGGTGGCCAGGACGCCGCCTTGCTGCTGCACGGACAGACCGCAGGCACCGCGCTGATCGACGCGCTGGGCCGCGAGGCCATGCTTCGACCCAAGGCGGTCAAGGGCGTGCCGGCGCGGGTAATTCCGTTGCCGCTGTGGCACACCGCCTCGGTGGGGCTGGACCTGTGGCTGACCGCCTTCGCCTACGGTGCTTCGCAGGTGTGGGTGCTGATGACCGACGAGGACGCGCCGCAGTACGTGGACGCGGTGCGCGAGCAGATGGCGGTGGCCCAGGCCATCGTCAATGGCCTGGGCTACAGCGGCACGCACTTCCGCGTGATCCGCGCCGATGACGTGGGCACGCTCGACGCGCAGCTGGCTTCACCGCCCGCGCAAGGCGTGCGCCGCCGGGCCAGCTTTGCGGTGCAGGCCGACAAGCGCGCCACGCTGGAGCTCGCGCTCGACCATCTGCTGCAGGACAGCGCCACGCTGACGCGCCAGAGCGAGGTGGTGGCCTTGCCGGCGGCCTCGCCCTTCGGCGCCGTCGCCGTCAACGCCGACGCCTGCACCTTGTGCCTGAGTTGCGTCAGCGCCTGCCCCGCGAGTGCGTTGCTCGACAACACCGAGCGCCCGCAACTGCGCTTTGTCGAGAAGAACTGCGTGCAGTGCGGCCTGTGCGTGAGCACCTGCCCCGAAGACGCCATCACCCTGCAGCCGCGCCTGGTGCTGAGCGAAGCGCGCAAGCAGCCTCAGGTGATCAACGAAGCCCAACCCTATTCTTGTGTGCGCTGCGGGCGACCCTTTGGCACGCTCAAGGGCATCGAGGCCATGCTGGGCCGCCTGGCCGGCCACTCGATGTTCCAGGGCGAGGCCCTGGAGCGGCTGAAGATGTGCGGCGACTGCCGTGTCGTCGACATCTATTCCAACCCGGGCGAGGCCCGCATCACCGATCTTTGAGAGACCGCGCCATGATGGAACGCATCCCCGTGTCCTCCACGCTCGACGAGGAAACCGCCCGCGCCGAGGTCTATGGCCTGTTGGCAGCGCTGTACTACGCGCCGCCGTCGCCCGACCTGTTGAGCCAGTTGCGAGTGGCCGTGACCGAAGCGCCGGCGGCGGGCGCCTTCCTCGAAGACACCTGGCGCAACGTGGTGGCCACCGCGCGCGACTTGAGCGACGCGCAGATTGCCGACGAGTACGACACCCTGTTCGGCGGCGTCGGCAAGCCCGAGGTCTTTCTCTACGGCTCGCACTACCTCAGCGGCTTTCTCAACGACAAACCGCTGGCGCGTTTGCGCAGCGACCTGGCCGAGCTGGGCCTGGCGCGCGACGACACCATGTCCGAAACCGAGGACCACGTGGCCTACGTGTGCGAGGTGATGCGCTACCTGATCGCCGGCGACGACGTCGAGGTGGCCAACCTCACGCGCCAGCGCGAGTTCTTCTCGACCCACGTGCAGACCTGGGTGCCACAGCTGTGCGACACCCTGACGGCGCAACCGCGGGCGCGGTTCTATGCGGCGCTGGCCGCGTTCACAGCCGCTTTCATCGGCGTCGAGGCACAGGGCTTCGACCTGCTGGTCTGAGCCGCAACGGAGACACCATGACCAAGGCCTACTGGATCGCCCGCGGCGAAGTGCACGACATGGAGCAGTACAAGAAGTACCTGCAGGCCAACGCCGAACCCTTCCGCCAGTTCGGGGCAAAGTTCCTCGTGCGCGGTGGCCGCTACGAATGCCTGGAAGGCAGCGCGCGCAGCCGCAACGTGTTGATCGAGTTTCCGTCGTACGAGCAGGCCATGGCCTGCTACCACTCGCCCGCCTACCAGGCCGCGATCCAGCACCGCCTGCCGGTCTCCGAGATCGATCTCATCATCATCGAAGGCTACGACGGTCCCCAGCCCTGAGCCTTCGGCTCAGTGCGCCCCGGGTCGCCCGTCGTTCGTGCGCGCGGCACCTGGCGCGCGCGGTTCGGTGAACAGCGTCACCGTGAACACCGCGCCATGCACGCCGTCGGCGCGATGTCCGGCGGCGATGTGTCCGCCATAGCGTTCCAGCAGCCCCTGGCTGATCCACAGACCCAGGCCGTTGCCATCGTTCTTGGTGGTGAAGAACGGCCGGAACAGCCGCTCCAGCGTGGCGTCCGAGAGGCCTGTGCCGCTGTCGATCACCTGCAGTTCGGCCCCGCCGTCGATGTCGCACGTCTGCAGGCGCAGCTCGCCGCCGTCGGGCATGGCCTGGATGGCGTTGATGAGCAGGTTGATGATGACCTGCTGCAGCTCCTGCCGGTTGATGCCGACCCGGTGCGTGGCGGCATCCTCGCGCTGCACGCGGATGCCCGTCTTGGCCAGCAGATGGCCCACCAGCACCAGGCAGTCGTCCAGCGCCTGGCGCAGGTCGAGCGCATCGACGTAGCCCGCGTACTCGGTGGGTCGCGCGTACTGCAGCAACTGCGTGACGATGATGCGCATGCGCTCGATCTGCTGGTCCAGCAACGACAGCTCGCCACGCACCGGCGCCACCTGCGCCCCCAGGGTGTCGCGCACCAGATCGAGGTTGCCCTGCATCACCGCAATGGGGTTGTTGATTTCGTGCGCGATGCTGGCGGTGAGCTGGCCAATGGCAGCCAGTTTCTCGCTCTTGACCAGCTGCTGCTGGGCCAGTTGCAACGAGGCATTGCTGGCCTGCAGCTCCTGTGTGCGCTCGGCCACCTTGTGGTCGAGCTCGTCGGCCCAGCGCTGCAGGGCCGCGGTCTTGTCGTCGATGACGTCGAGCAACTGGTCGAGGTGCCCCGCCAGCGCGCCGAGTTCGTCGCGCGCGCGCAGCTCGCCGACGCGGGCGTCGCCCTGGCCTTGTTCCACGCGCTGCATGGTGAGGTTCATCTGCTGCACCGGCTCGAAAATGCTGCGCGCCCAGCGCAGCGAGAACCAGGCCGAGGAGGCCATCACCGCACCGAAGATCAGCGCGATGAGCGCGAGCATGGCGTAGCGCATGAAGCGAAACGGCGCTTCGGTGAAGCCCACGTAGAGCATGCCGATGCGTTGCCCCGCCGTGTCGAGCAAGGGTTCATAGGCCGAGACGTACCAGTCGTTGACCACGAAGGCCAGGTCCAGCCAGGTCTGGCCCTGACCGAGCACGGTGTCGCGCACCGCCTGCGACACCCGCGTGCCAATGGCCCGGCGGTCCTGGAACAGGCGCACGTTGGTGGTGATGCGCACATCGTCCAGGAACAGGGTGGCCGTGCCCTGGCTGTCGAACGGCAACGAGCCCGCGGGGTACACGACGCGGTTGATGTGGTCGATGAAGTCCAGGTTCTGGTTGAGCAGCAGGCCGCCGCTGAGCAGGCCAAGGTGGCGGCCCTGGCCGTCGACCACCGGCAGCGTGGTCTGCGCCACCATGGCGCGGTCTTCGGTGCGCCGCTCGCTGGGGCTGGCATTGCGCGTGGCCACCAGGGCGATGTCCAGGCGCGACGCCAGGTGCGGCGCCACCGAGCGCAGCGACTGGTTGTCGAGCAGCAGCAGGCGCGCCTTGGCGCGGTCGCGCTGCGTCTGCAGCGAATCGGCCAGGGCGCGCGGCAAGGGGGGCAGGGGTTCGCGCTTGTCCTGCAGGCTCAGGCCCGTGGGCGCGCCGCGGGCGATGGGGCGGCCCAGCGTGTCGTAGAGCACCAGAAAGTCCAGCCCCAGACGCTCGCGCTCTTCGGCCAGGTGGGTCTGCAGGCGGTCAATGGCTCGCTCGTCGCCCTGGCGCAGCGCCTCGGCCAGCGCGCGCGAATCGGCCACGCCCAGCGTGCCCGAGCCGATTTCGATCAGCACCTGGTCGAAGTAGCCCTGGGCGACGGCCAGGTCGCTGCGCACCTTGGTGATGAGCAGCCGGTCGTAGGCCTGCGTGCTCCAGATGGCCAGCGCCAGCACCAGCAGCGGAAACGCCACCAGCAAGGGCAGCAAGGCCATGGCCAGCAGCTTGTTGCGCACCGAGGTGGCCAGCCACCCGGGGGTGCGCCACCAGCTCAAGCCTGGCCCCACTCGGCCACGCGGCGCTCCAGCGTGCGGCGTGAGACGCCCAGCAGATGGGCCGCACGCGTCTTGTCGCCCTGCACCGAATCGAGCACGGAGAGGATGTGCATCTTCTCCAGCGAGTGCAGATCGATCGGTCGGTCGTCGGGCAGGCTGCGCGGGCTGCCCGGGTAGAGCGCCGAGACGTTGAGGCTGCCCAGGATCAGCGAACGTTCGATCAGGTTGCGCAGCTCGCGCACGTTGCCGGGCCAGTTGTACTGGCGCAGAAAGTCCATCTCCTGCTCGCTGATGGCCAGGGGCTCGGCGCCCAGCGTTGGCGCCAGCTGCGCCATGAAGTGGGCCACCAGGGCGGGGATGTCGTCCTTGTGCTCGCGCAGGGGCGGCAGCGTCAGCTCCACCACCTGCAGCCGGAAGTACAGGTCCTTGCGGAACCGGTCCTCGGCCACCTCCTGGCTGAGCTGGCGGTTGGTGGCGGCCACGATGCGCAGGTTCACCGGCACCAGTTGCTCGCTGCCCACGGGGCGGATGCGCAGATCCTCGATGGCGCGCAGCAGCGTGGCCTGGATCGGCAGCGGCAACTCCGACACCTCGTCCAGGAAGAGGGTGCCACCCTGTGCGTAGTGGAACAGGCCATCGCGCGAACGCGTGGCGCCGGTGAAGGCACCCTTGGCGTGGCCGAACAATTCGCTCTCGATCAGCTCCGGCGAGACGGCGGCACAGTTCACCGGTACGAAGGGCCCACCGGCGCGTGCGCTGCGCGCGTGCAGCTCGCGCGCCACCAGCTCCTTGCCCGTCCCCGATTCGCCTTGCAGCAGCACCGTGCTGTCGACCGCGGCCACGCGCTCGAGCGAGGCACGCAGTGTTCGCAGCGGCGCCGACTCGCCCACCAGGGCGGCCCGGTGCACCGGCGTGTGGGCCACGGCCCGGCGCAGCACGAAGTTCTCGCGGCGCAACTTGGCGCGTTCGTGGCACTGCTTGATCGCGTTGAGGATCTGAGGCACCCGAAACGGCTTGAGGATGAAGTCCGATGCGCCAGCGCGCAGGGCTTCGATGGCGGTGTCGAGGTCGGCGAATGCGGTGATCAGGATCACCTCGCCGGTGTAGCCCTGCTCGCGCAGCTCCTTGAGCCACTCCACGCCGCTTTTGCCGGGCAGCGAGATGTCGAGCACCACCAGGTCGACGCGGTGGCCGCGCAACCATTCGGCGCCTTCTTCGGCACTGGTCGCGCTCATGACGAAGTGGCATCGCGGGGCCAGTGTCTTGACCAGGAAGTTGAGCATGCCCTGCTCGTCGTCGACGATCAGGATCGACCAGTCGGGCCAGCCTTCGAGCTGTCGATCGGTGTTGGGCGGTGAAGAAATCGGTGTGTCCACGGCCGCGATTCTAGGAACGAGGTCGATCAATTCACTCGGACATTGGCGCATTTCCGACGCCGCTGCACAGCGCGACGGTGGTTGTTGTCGATGCCACCACGCGACAAGTTGTCGCAAAAAGCCGCGACAGGCTGGCCGGTGACGGCGACAACGAGAACCAAAGTAATGAGGGTTCACCCGAGGTAGTGTGGCGGCATCCCGCCTGGCACCGCATGCGCGCTGACACTGGCAGCGAAGGCAATGGCTGGCACGCTTCTGGCTATCAAATGCGGAGCGCGCGTGGCCCAGGGGTTCGCCGGCCGCGCCGGCGGGTCATGCTGCTGTGCAGCGAAACGCAATACCCCACCGAGTCGAGTTGCACCGCCTCGGGGCGCGCAGTAGATTCCAGCGGTATGCAAGAAATCCACACGTGCCGTGTGGCCCTTGCGAACCTGGAGACACGCATGAAAGACACCCCACGCTCCGGTGACGGCCCGACCCGGCTGAACCGTCGCACCGTGTTCGCGGGCGCCACCACGGTGGGCGCCCTGGCCGCTGTCGCTGCGGTACTGCCCCGCGGCGAAGCCCCGGGTGCCGAGCAGGCCGCCGGTGCTGCGCCCAAGCCCGAGCGCGGCGGCGGGTACTCGCTGAGCGAGCACGTCCAGCACTACTACCGCACGGCGCGCATCTGAGCCGCTGCGGCCCCACCGAGTCCCCCACGAAACGTCCCGCCGGCCCGCAAGGCTTGCCCCAATGGGCGCGCCACGGCCTCCCAGGAGACACACCATGTTGCTGACCAAGAAATCCACCTCTGCCGCTGGCGGCGTATCGCGCGCCCACAGCGGCCTCGTGCAGAACCTGCAGCGCGGTCTGGCCGCCGCCCTGCCCACGGTCGATCGCCGTGCCTTCCTGCGCCGCTCGGGTCTCGGCCTGGGTGTCGGCCTGGCTGCCACGCAGCTCACGCTGGTGAAGAAGGCCCGTGCCGCCGAGGGCAAGTCGATCGACGGCACCGGCAAGATCGAGGTCAAGCGCACCGTGTGCTCGCACTGCTCGGTGGGTTGCGCGTCCGACGCCATCGTCGAGAACGGCGTCTGGGTGCGCCAGGAGCCGGTGTTCGATTCGCCCATCAACATGGGTGCGCACTGCGCCAAGGGCGCTGCGCTGCGTGAGCACGGCCACGGCGAGTACCGCCTGCGTTACCCCATGAAGCTGGTCAACGGCAAGTACCAGCGCATCAGCTGGGACGAGGCCTACGACGGCATCGTGGCCAAGATGAAGGCGCTGCGCGAAGCCAGCGGCCCGGACTCGGTGTACTTCGTGGGCTCGTCCAAGCACAACAACGAACAGTCGTACCTGATGCGCAAGTTCGTGAGCTTCTGGGGCACCAACAACTGCGACCACCAGGCCCGCATCTGCCACTCGACCACGGTGGCCGGTGTGGCCAACACCTGGGGCTACGGTGCGATGACCAACTCGTACAACGACATGCAGAACAGCAAGTGCGCGTTGTACATCGGCTCCAACGCCGCTGAAGCCCACCCGGTGTCGCTGCTGCACATGCTCCACTCCAAGGAGATGGGCTGCAAGATGATCGTGGTCGACCCGCGCTTCACCCGCACCGCGGCCAAGGCCGACGAGTACGTGCGCATCCGCTCCGGCACCGACATTCCCTTCCTGTTCGGCCTGCTGTACCACGTCTTCAAAAACGGCTGGGAAGACAAGAAGTACATCAACGACCGTGTCTATGGCATGGAGGCCGTCAAGGCCGAAGTGCTCGCCAAGTGGACGCCCGACAAGGTGGAAGAGGCCTGCGGCGTCAAGGAAGACCAGATGTTCAAGGTCGCCAAGATGATGGCCGAGGCCAAGCCGGCCACCATCGTCTGGTGCATGGGCCAGACGCAACACACCATCGGCAACGCCATGGTCCGTGCCTCGTGCATCCTGCAGCTCGCGCTGGGCAACATCGGCAAGAGCGGCGGCGGTACCAACATCTTCCGTGGCCACGACAACGTGCAGGGCGCCACCGACATCGGCCCCAACCCCGACTCGCTGCCCGGCTACTACGGCGTGGCCGAAGGCTCCTGGAAGCACTTTGCCAAGGTCTGGGGCGTCGAATTCGACTGGATCAAGTCGCAGTTCGCCGAGGGCATGATCTCCAAGCCCGGCATCACCGTCTCGCGCTGGATCGACGGTGTGCTCGAGAAGAACGAACTGATCGACCAGGACTCGAACATCCGCGGCATGTTCTTCTGGGGCCACGCACCCAACTCGCAATCGCGTGGCCTGGAAATGAAGCGCGCAATGGACAAGCTCGACCTGCTGGTCGTGATCGATCCGTACCCGTCGGCCACCGCTTCGATGGCGGCCATGCCTGGCAAGGCCGAAGACCTCAACCCCAACCGCGAGGTCTACCTGCTGCCGGCGGCCACGCAGTTCGAGACCTACGGCTCGGTGACGGCCTCCAACCGCTCCATCCAATGGCGTGAAGCGGTGATCGAGCCGCTGTGGGAGAGCCGCAGCGACCACATGATCATGTACGAGCTGGCGCAGAAGCTGGGCTTTGCCGAGCAGCTGTGCAAGAACTACAAGATGACCAAGGTCAAGGGTCGCGACGAGCCGGTGATCGAGGACATCCTGCGCGAAGTGAACCGCGGCGTCTGGACCATCGGCTACACCGGGCAGACGCCAGAGCGCCTGAAGGCCCACATGCGCAACATGGGTGCTTTCGACGTCAAGTCGCTCAAGTGCAAGGGCAAGGTGGTCGACAAGGAGACCGGCTACGACCTCAGCGGCGACTACTTCGGCCTGCCGTGGCCCTGCTTCGGTACCGCCGAGATCAAGCACCCGGGCTCGCCCAACCTGTACAGCACCGAGCGCCACGTCATGGACGGTGGCGGCAACTTCCGCGCCAACTTCGGCGTGGAGCGCGACGGTGTGAGCCTGCTGGCCGAAGACGGCTCGCACTCGGTGGGCGCGGAGATCACCACCGGCTACCCCGAGTTCGACCACGTGCTGCTCAAGAAGCTGGGCTGGTGGGACGACCTGACCGATGCAGAGAAGCAGGCTGCCGAAGGCAAGAACTGGAAAACCGACCTCTCCGGCGGTATCCAGCGCGTGTGCATGAAACACGGCTGCCACCCCTTCGGCAACGCCAAGGCGCGCGCGGTGGTCTGGAACTTCCCCGATGCCATTCCGCAGCACCGCGAGCCGATCTACGGCACGCGACCGGACCTGGTGGCCAAGTACCCCAGCCACGACGACCAGAAGACCCGCTGGCGCCTGCCCATCCTCTACAAGTCGCTGCAGAGCAAGAACGTCGAGGACAAGCTGTACGAGAAATTCCCGCTGATCATGACCTCGGGCCGCTTGGTCGAGTACGAAGGCGGTGGCGAGGAAACCCGCTCCAACCCCTGGTTGGCCGAGCTGCAGCAAAGCATGTTCGTCGAGCTCAACCCTGCGGCGGCCGCGCAGCGTGGCATCCACAACGGTGAGCAGGTCTGGGTGAGCACGCCGACCGGTGCGCGCATCAAGGTGCAGGCGCTGGTGACCGAGCGGGTCGCGCCCGACACCGTGTTCCTGCCGTTCCACTTCTCGGGCCACTGGCAGGGCGCCGACATGAAACCGTACTACCCCGACGGCGCCTACCCGGTGGTGCGCGGCGAGGCGGTGAACACGGCCACGACCTACGGCTACGACATCGTGACGATGATGCAGGAAACCAAGACGACGATCTGCAACGTCGAAAAAGCGTAAAGGCAGGAGACCACCATGGCACGCATGAAATTCATCTGTGACGCCGAGCGCTGCATCGAGTGCAACGGCTGCGTCACCGCCTGCAAGAACGAACACGAGGTCCCCTGGGGCGTCAACCGCCGCCGCGTGATCACGCTCAACGACGGTGTGCCGGGCGAGAAATCGATCTCGGTGGCCTGCATGCACTGCAGCGACGCGCCCTGCATGGCGGTCTGCCCGGTCAGTTGCTTCTACCGCACCGACGAAGGCGTGGTGCTGCACGACAAGGACGTCTGCATCGGCTGTGGCTACTGCTCCTACGCCTGCCCCTTCGGCGCACCGCAGTTCCCGTCGCAAGGCACCTTCGGTGTGCGCGGCAAGATGGACAAGTGCACCTTCTGCGCTGGCGGCCCCGAAGCCAACGGCAGCCAGAGCGAGTTCGAGAAGTACGGGCGCAACCGCCTGGCCGAGGGCAAGCTGCCGGCCTGTGCCGAGATGTGCTCGACCAAGGCCCTGATCGCCGGCGACGGTGATGTGGTGGCCGACATCTTCCGTCAACGGGTCCTCACGCGCGGCAAGGGTGCCGAGGTGTGGGGTTGGGGCACCGCCTACGGCACAGCACAAGGACAGAAATCGTGATGAAGCGCCTGACCCTCTCCACCTTCGCGATCGCTGCCCTGCTGGGCCTGGCCGCCTGCGGCGACAAGCCGCAGGAAATGAGCGCCACCGGCGTCAAGCAAGACAGCGCTGCCTACACCGGCGTCGGCCAGAGCCAGTACGTCCAGACCGGCTGGTCCAGCGGCGACAAGAGCACCTGGGAGCAGCAGCTCAAGGCGCGCGCCCAGTACGGCATGAACGACTACCAGCGCATCGGCGCTCAAAAGTGAGGTCCCCGACATGACCAAGCACCTGCTGAGCACGCGCTGGCGCGTCTGGCTCGCGGCTGTCCTGCTGGGTCTGGGCAGCACCTGGGCCAGCGCCCAGGCGGCCAAGCCCGCCGCCATGGACGACCCCGTGCCGACGCAAAAGGCGGCCCCCGCCGAGCAAGGCGGCATCAAGAGCCAGAACATCTTCGACATCCGCCCCGACGCGGACACCGACCCGAACTACGCCAACCAGACCAATGGCGAGCGCCGTGTGGTCCAGCCCGGCAACAACGCGCCTATGTGGCGCGACGTGCACAAGGGCGTGACGGGCACCTCCAGCCTGCCGTACCCCGAGGTCGGCAACCTGATCCAGGGCCAGGTGCAGTACCCCGGCTCACGCCTGACCACGGCCGGCGAGGCCTGGCGCCAGGTGCGCAACAACTGGATCGTGCCCTACGGCGGCTCGCTGCTGCTGATCGTGGTGGTGGCGATCGCGCTGTTCTATTTCGCCAAGGGCACCATCGAACTGCACGGCGCAGAGACCGGGCGCAAGATCGAACGCTTCACCCACTTCGAGCGCGCGGCCCACTGGGTCAACGCCATTGCCTTCGTGGTGCTGGCGCTCTCGGGCATCGTGATGGCCTTCGGCAAGTTCTTCCTGCTGCCGGTGATTGGCAGCACACTGTTTGGCTGGCTGACGTATGCCCTCAAGAACGCGCACAACTTCGTCGGCCCGCTGTTCGTGGTGTCGCTGATCGTGGTGTTCCTCACCTTCGTGCGCGACAACCTGCCCAGCAAGGACGACATCACCTGGCTGCTCAAGGGCGGTGGCCTGTTCGGTGGTCAGGAGGTGCCCTCGCACCGCTTCAATGCTGGCGAGAAAGTGCTGTTCTGGGCGGGCGTGTTCCTGCTGGGCGCCCTGGTGGCCGGCTCGGGCGTGTTCCTGGACAAGATCGTGCCGGGCGTTGAATTCACCCGCGCCAACATGCAGGTGGCGCACATGATCCACGCCAGCGCCGCGGTGCTGATGATGGCCGCCTTCATTGGCCACATCTACATGGGCACGTTGGGCATGCGCGGTGCTTACAGTGCCATGAAGACCGGCTACGTCGACGAGACCTGGGCCAAGGAGCACCACGAGCTCTGGTACGACGACATCAAGGCCGGCAAGATCCCGGCGCAGCGCAGTGGCACCAAGGCCGCCCCCGAGGGCGAGCCCGCCAAGGCCTGACACCCAGCAGACACAGGAGACGACTGTCATGAAAAAACACCTGTTGCTCGCCGCCCTCATGGGGCTGGCCATTACGGCCCAGGCCAAGCTGCCGGCGCCCGCGCCGCTGAGCCCGGAAGCTGCGGCCAAGGCCGACGAAGCCAAGGCCAAGACGGCCCACGGCGCCAAGGTGGCGGCCTACCAACTGTGCAAGGCGCAGGACAAGGCGGCGGCCAACTTCTTCAAGAACGCTTCGTCAATGGGCAAGCCGGCCCAGGCGTCAGCTGGCGCGCCCGCCTGCGCCGACCCGGGGCCGTTTGTCTACACGGCACCCAAGAGCTGAGCCCGATCGGGTTCAAACACCGAGAGGCCCTTCGCGGGCCTCTTTGTTTGTGGCGTGTTCGCTGCATGCGCGAACGCCAAGCGACATACTCCGCCCATGACCGCAGACCCCTCCACCATCGCGGCCGCGCGCAAACCCATGCGCCAACCGCTGCTCACCGTCGCCAGTGCGCCGCTGACCGAACAGGTCGAGGTGCGCAACGAGTACGGCGAGTCCACCACGGTGCACATTCCGGCCGAGCGCGACCTCACGGTGTACGTCGACAAGCGCGAGCTGGTCACGCTCATGACCCT
This sequence comes from Hydrogenophaga sp., assembly GCF_019635465.1. Classification (GTDB taxonomy): domain Bacteria; phylum Pseudomonadota; class Gammaproteobacteria; order Burkholderiales; family Burkholderiaceae_C; genus Hydrogenophaga. The sequence goes on along the minus strand of NZ_JAHBZK010000004.1, from coordinate 169,706 downwards.
GGGCGCGCACCCGGAGTGGCTCACCCTGGGTTACCTGCTCAATCAGCGGCTCATCGCCTCCATCGAGGAGGTCGAGTCGGTCACCGTCGACTGGGACGTGAACGCCGCCAGCGTCAAGACGCGCAAGGGCATTGATCGCATCGAAGAACGCACGGCGCGCCGCGTGGTCACCACGGGTTGCGGGCAGGGCAGTGTGTTCGGCGGCCTGATGGACGAGCTCGATCGCATCGAACTGCCCGAAGGGGTGCTGCGCCAATCGCAGCTCTACGCCATCGTCAACGCCATCCGCCTGAAGGAAAGCACTTACAAGTCGGCGGGCTCGGTGCACGCCTGCGCGCTGTTTCGCGGCACCGAGCTGGCGCTGTTCGTCGAAGACGTGGGCCGCCACAACGCGGTCGACACCATCGCCGGCTGGCTGGCCTTGCAGCAAGAGCCGGTGCGCGACAGCGGCGACATGCTCGACAAGGTTTTCTACACGACGGGGCGCCTGACCAGCGAGATGGTGATCAAGAGCGCCCAGATGGGGGTGGCCGCGGTCATCTCGCGCAGCGGCATCACGCAGATGGGGCTGCAGGTGGCGCGCCGCGTGGGCCTGTGCGCGGTGGGTCGGGCCACCAACCGGCACTTCCTGTGCTACGCCAACCCGCAGCGCCTGATGCTCGACGACATTCCGCCCCCGGCGCCAGCGCGCGCCTAGTGCCATGACACTAGACTCGGCCATCCCATTGCATTTGCGCTGACCGACCATGAGCCGAGACGTCCACCTGATTGCCCACCCCCTGGTGCAGCACAAGCTGACCCTGATGCGTCGCAAGGACACCAGCACCAAGAGCTTTCGCGAGCTGGTGCACGAACTGAGTGCCTTGCTGGCCTACGAACTGACACGCGACATGCCCATGCAGGAGATCGACATCGAGACCCCGCTGGAGCCGATGAAATCGCGCGTGATCGACGGCAAGAAGATCGTGCTCGCCTCGATCCTGCGTGCCGGCAACGGCTTTCTCGACGGCATGCTGCAGGTCATCCCGGGCGCGCGCGTGGGCCACGTCGGTCTGTACCGCGACCCGGCCACGCTCAAGGCGGTGGAGTACTACTTCAAGATGCCGCAGGACATGCACGAGCGCGACGTGATCGTGCTCGACCCCATGCTCGCCACTGGCAACTCGGCGGTGGCGGCGGTTGACCGCCTCAAGAAGACGAACCCGCGCTCGATCCGCTTCGTCTGCCTGGTGACCTGCCCCGAAGGCCTCAAGACCTTCCACGACGCGCACCCCGATGTGCCGGTCTACACGCCGGCCATCGACCGCGGGCTCAACGAGCACGGCTACATCGTGCCGGGGTTGGGCGACGCAGGCGACCGCATCTTCGGCACGAAGTAGGGCCACCCCCCGCGCCGCGCCTGCGGCGCGTCACCCCCCTGGAAGGGGGGCAGCGCCAGCGGCCCGGCAAAGCCGGTTCCGCGGCGCTCTCGAAGGGGATCGTGGCATTCGCAGGGCGCGTGGTGTCCTCGACCGGGACAGGCTTTGCGTGCTGCGCTATCGTGCGGGCCATGTCTTCCGCTCCCTCTTTCTGGACCCTGGGCTGGACCTCGCTCAAGCGCGACTGGCGCGCGGGTGAGTTGCGTTTGTTGGTGTTGGCGGTCACGCTGGCGGTGGCGGCGCTGACGGCGGTGGGTTTTTTTGCCGATCGCCTCCAAGGTGGGCTGGCTCGCGACGCGCGGGCGCTCATCGGAGGCGACGCGGTGGTGGTGGCCGACAAGGCGCCACCAGCCGAGTTCGAGGCCCGCGCCCATGCGCGCGGCCTGCAGACCGCGCAGGTGCTGGGCTTTCCGACCATGGGCCGCGCACCCGATGAGGCAGGCGGCGCGGCCCGCCTGGTGGCGCTGAAGGCGGTGGCCGCAGGCTACCCCTTGCGCGGCAGCCTGCGCGTGGCCGATGCACCCGATGCGCCTGACGCGCCCACGCGCGACATCCCGGCCCGCGGCACCGCCTGGGTGGACGCGTCGCTGCTGTCCCAGCTCGATCTGCGCATCGGCCAGACGCTGCTGCTGGGCGACACCAGCTTTACCCTGGCCAAGGTGCTCACCATTGAGCCCGATCGGGGGGCGGGTTTTCTCAGCTTTGCGCCGCGCGTGATGATCCACCGCGACGATCTGGCCGCCACCGGCCTGGTGCAGCCGGCGAGTCGCATCACCTACCGGTTGGCTGTGGCCGGGCCCGACGCCGCGGTGGCCGACTTTTCGCGCTGGGCGGCCGAGTCGATCGAGCGAATGCATTTGCGCGGCATGCGCCTGGAGACGCTGGACGCAGGCCAGCCGCAGATGGAACAGACGCTGGCGCGTGCCGAGAAGTTCTTGAACCTGGTGGCGCTGCTGGCCGCCTTGTTGTGCGCGGTGGCGGTGGCCATTGCAGCGCGCGGCTTTGCGCAAAGGCACTTGGACGACTGCGCCATGCTGCGCGTGCTGGGCCTGCCGCAGGCCACCATGGCCCGGGCCTACACCGTCGAGTTCGCGCTCACCGGCCTGCTGGCCAGCGCCCTGGGCGTGTTCCTGGGCTGGGTGGTTCACCACGGTTTCGTGCTGTTGCTCGCGGGCCTGGTGGACGCCAACCTGCCGGCGCCCTCGGCGGCGCCGGTGCTTCTGGGCCTGGGCATGGGGCTCACGCTGATGTTCGCCTTCGGCCTGCCGCCGGTGCTGCAACTCGCGCGTGTGCCGCCCTTGCGCGTGATCCGGCGCGATGTCGGCCAGCTCAAACCCGCCACGCTGGCGGTGCTGGGGCTGGGCGTCGCCGGGTTTGCCGCCTTGCTGCTCGCGGCCAGCCGCGACATCGTGCTGGGCGGTATCGCTGTGGGCGGATTCGCAGCGGCCGTGGCCGTCTTCGCGCTGGTGAGCTATGGCGCCGTGCGGCTGCTGCGCGCCAGCGTCAATGAAACCACGGCGCCGCGCGCCCTGGTCATGGCCACGCGGCAGGTGTGCGCACGACCGGCCTTTGCGGTGGTGCAGATCAGCGCGCTGGCGGTGGGCCTGCTGGCGTTGGTACTGCTGGTGCTGCTGCGCACCGATCTGATCCAGAGCTGGCGCGATGCAACGCCGCCCGATGCGCCCAACCGCTTCGTCATCAACGTGCAGCCCGAACAGGCCGAACCGTTTCAACAAGCCCTGCGCGACGCCGGCGTGCAGCGCTATGACTGGTTCCCGATGATCCGTGGCCGCCTTGTGGCCATCAACGGCCAGTCTGTGCAACCAGAGCAGTTCGCAACCGAACGCGGCAAGCGACTGGCCGAGCGCGAGTTCAACCTCTCGCACACCGCCGAGCTTCCGGCGCACAACCGGGTGGCGGCCGGTCGCTGGACGCCGGAGGAGGCCGATGGCCTGAGCGTCGAACAAGGCCTGGCCAATGAGCTGGGCCTCAAGCTCGGCGACCAGCTCGACTTCGACATTGCCGGGCAGATCTTGCCGCGAAAGGTCACCAGCGTGCGCGAGGTCGACTGGACGTCCATGCGCGTCAATTTCTTTGTGCTCTACCCGGTCTCGCAGATGCCCGACGTGCCGCTGACCTACATCAGCGCCTACCGGGCGCCCGATCGCGCGGGGTTCGACAACGACCTGGTGCGTGCCTTCCCCAACATCACCAACGTGGACATGACGCAGACCATTGCCCAGTTGCAGCGCGTGCTGGGCCAGGTGATCGGTGCGGTGGAGTTTTTGTTTGCCTTCACGTTGGCGGCCGGGCTGGTGGTGCTGCTGGCCGCGGTGACCGCCACGCGCAGCGAGCGCGAGCGCGAGTTCGCCATCCTGCGTGCGGTGGGTGCCGGCTCCGGCCTGTTGCGCCAGGTGCAACGCGTCGAGTTGCTCGGCGTCGGCATGCTGGCGGGTTTTCTGGCCTCGGTGGTGGCGGTGGCGGTGGGCTGGGCCCTGGCACGCTACGCCTTCGACTTCAGCTGGACCGCGCAGCCCTGGGTGCCCCTGGCCGGCGCATTGGCGGGTGCCTTGCTGGCGCTGGCAGCGGGCTGGTGGGGCCTGCGCAGCGTGCTGCGCACACCGGTGGTTGAAACCCTGCGCAAAGCCGCCACCTGAACTTCAGTCAGCCCGAATCTCCCATGGCCGAATCCATCCTGAACCTCGAAGAAAAGCCGCCGTTCGACACACCATTCGAATGGATCGGCGGCGAAGCCCGCGTGCGTGCCCTGGTCGATCGCTTCTACGACCTCATGGACATCGAGCCCGGCTACCGCGAGCTGCGCGCGGTGCACGGCAACACGCTCGACGGCGCGCGCGACAAGCTGTTCTGGTTTCTGTGCGGCTGGCTCGGCGGCCCTGAGCACTACACCTCGCGCTTTGGCCATCCGCGCCTGCGCATGCGCCACATGCCGTTCGCCATCGGCATCCGCCAGCGCGATCAGTGGCTGGCCTGCATGGACCAGGCCATGGGTGAGACGGGTGTGGACCCGGCCTTGCGCGAGCGCCTCAAGCGCAGCTTCTTCCAGACCGCTGACTGGATGCGCAACAGCCCGGGGTGAAGGCCCACATGGTGGCAGTGGGCGGTGCCGGGCAGATCCGGCCGATCATCCCGCGAACGACGCGCCTGTGCGCAGCGACAGCGGCCCGAACCAGGCCTGTGCATCGGCGCCGGTGTTGTTGCTGTCGGTCATGATGCCCAGCCCGGTGAGGGGGCCGGGCGGGGTGCCGAAGGCCTGTTGGAAGTCGCGCCACACATCGCGCTCGTGCTCCACCCATTGGTGCAGACGGCCAGGGCCCTGCTGCACCACCAGTTTGCGGATGCGGCGCGTGTGCGGGTTGTCGATCACTGCGCCCACGGGCTCGCGGTTGTCCCAGACGTACATCAGGCTCGAGTCGGGCAGCGGCTCGCCCGTCACCAGCTGCACCAGGTTCGACAGCATGTGGTCGCGCTGCGTCCAGCCCGAGTGGTCGCCATCGAAGGACAGGATGATCCGCACCACGGCGTCGTCGGTGGTTTTGTCGCGCAGATTGGCCTCGGGAAGCAGCGCGGGCACCCACCAGGAAAAGCGCAGGCGGGTGCCAGGCTGCAGTGGCTTCGGCTGCAAGGGCAGGCGCAAAGTGCTGTTGCCGGCGTGACTCACCGCATGAACGGCCGGGCGGCCTTCGCGTTGCGTGGGGCTGTAATCGGTGGGGCGCCGGTTGCCGTAGCGGTAGTGCGTCCACTCACCCGCAGCGTGCATGCCGTCCAGGTCGGTGGCACGGGCCCAGGCCGATCGCGCGAGGGCGTCGTCCTGCGGCTGTGGTCCGGGTGGGCTGGCGCAGCCCGCCAGCGCAGTGGCGCCGGCCGACAGCAGCCAGCGCCGGCGTGACCAGGGGGTGGGGAGGGGCGCCTCGGCGTTGAGCATGCGCACATGATGCCCGCTTGGCGTGACGCGGGTTTGACGTTCGTCCCCTGCGTGGGTGAACAGGCCGTTGTTCACGCCGGGCGCAGCAGCACCACCAGCGCGCCGGCACCGCCCTCGGCCGGCCGCGCCTGCACGAAGGCCATGACCTCCTTCTTCTGCACCAGCCAGCGCAGCACGCGGCCCTTGAGCACCGGCGTGCGGCCCGGCGAGCCCAGGCCCTTGCCATGCACCACCCGCACGCAGCGCAGCCCGTGCTGGTGACTCTCACGCACGAAGCGGCCCAGGGCTTCGCGGGCCTCGTCGATGCGAAGACCATGCAGATCGATGGCGGCCTGGATGGCCCAGCGCCCTTCGCGCAGCTTGCGCACCACATCGGGCCCGAGCCCTGGTCGGCGATAGCTCAGCAGTTCGTCGGTGTGCAGCAGGGTCTCGACGTCGAACTCATCGGACAGGGCTTCGCGCATGACCGCGGCTTCGTCGCGCTCGCGCTGCAGCGGGCGCGGCTCGGGCCGGGGCGGGAACTGCTCGACCCGGCCATGTGGGGCAAGTGGCTGCACCGGCCCCACCGCGCGCTGGAACAGGTGCCGTTCGCGCTCGCGGCGCTGCTGTGCCAGGCGTTCGGCTTCGCGGGCCGCCGCTTCTTGCGCTCGGCGTTCGGCCAGGCGCTGGGCGATCGACTTGAGTTCGCTGAGTCCGTGCGCTTTCATGAGCGCGATTGTGTCGCGCCCGCCGACCGAGCGTGATGCGGGGCTACATAAGCCCGAGTTGCGCCAGCGATGCGGTGCGCTCGCGTGTCACCACCAGGTGGTCGAGCACCTTGACCCCCACCAGCGCCAGCGCATCGCGCAGGCTGCGGGTAAGGGTGACGTCGGACGCCGACGGCTCGGCGACGCCGCTGGGGTGGTTGTGGGCCAGCACCACGGCCGCGGCGTGGTGGTGCAGGGCCCGCAGCACCACCTCGCGGGGGTAGACGCTGGCCTGGCCGAGCGTGCCGCGAAACAGTTCCTCGAAGGCGATCAGCCGGTGCTGGCTGTCCAGCAGCAGCAGGGCAAACACCTCGTGGGTGCGTTCGCCGAGCTGCAGCCGCAGGAAGTCGGCGGCCGCCGCCGGGTCGTTGAGCAGGTCGCGCTGGCGCAGGGGTTGGGCCAGCGCCCGGCGCGCGATTTCCATCACCGCCGCGATCTCGGCGCGCTTGGCCGGCCCCAGGCCCTTGACGGCCGACAGGTCGCTCACCTCGCGCGAGAGCAGGCCGGCGATGCCGCCAAAGGTGTCCAGCAGCTCCTGCGCCATCTGCAGCACATGCTTGCCGGCCATGCCGGTGCGCAGCAGCAGCGCCAGCAGTTCCGCGTCGCTGAGGGCGGCGGGACCGCGCGCGAGCAGCTTTTCGCGCGGTCGCGCGTCTTGTGGCAGGCCCATGAGCCCGGCCCGCTGATGGCTTTGCATGTGTTTCCTCCCCGATCCGGGGCGCTTTCTACAATACGCGGTTCGCGCATCCTCCCCGGGGTGCACAGCGCCCAACCGGTTTTCACATGTCCGTCGTCCAGCCCGGCTCCTTCCTCACCCTGCACTACCGCATGTCCGATGCGCAGGGCGCGGTCATCATCGACACCTTCAACGGCCAGCCCGCCACGCTCAGCCTGGGCCAGGGCGAGCTGTCGCCCGCCATCGAGCAGCGCCTGCTCGGGTTGAACGAAGGCACACGCACGGTGATCGAGCTGGCCGCCGGCGAGGCTTTTGGCGAGCGCCAGCCCGACATGGTTCAGTGGGTGGCGCGCAAGCTGCTCGACCAGCTCGGCGACCCGCTGGAGCAGTACGCGGTGGGCGACGTGGTGCAGTTCCCCACGCCCGACGGCCTGGGCAACTACGCTGGTGCGGTGCGCGAAGTGCGGGCCGACGGCGCAGTGCTGTTCGATTTCAATCACCCGCTCGCCGGTCAGCCGGTGCGGTTTGAAGTGCAATTGATCGGTGTTCTTTGATGAGCCAGCTGCACGACGTCATCCTTGCCGAGCCGCGCGGCTTTTGCGCCGGCGTGGACCGCGCCATCGACATCGTCGAGCGCGCGCTGGCCAAGTTCGGCGCGCCAATCTACGTGCGCCACGAAATCGTGCACAACACCTATGTGGTCAACGACCTCAAGGCCAAGGGCGCCATCTTCATCGAGGAACTCGACGACGTGCCACCCGGCGCCACGCTGGTGTTCTCGGCGCACGGCGTGAGCCAGGCGGTGCAGCGCGAGGCGGCGGCACGGGGTTTTCGCATCTTCGACGCCACCTGTCCGCTGGTGACCAAGGTGCACGTCGAGGTGGCCAAGCTGCACCGCGAGGGCTACGAGTTCATCATGATCGGCCACAAGGGTCACCCCGAGGTCGAAGGCACCATGGGCCAGCTCGACAGTGGCATTCACCTGGTGGAAGACGTGGCCGACGTGGCGCAAGTGCAGCCGGCGCAAAGCGACAAGCTGGCGGTGGTCACGCAGACCACGCTGTCGGTGGACGACGCGGCCGAGATCCTGACGGCGGTCAAGGCGCGCTTTCCACAGGTGCGCGAGCCCAAGCAGCAGGACATCTGCTACGCCACCCAGAACCGCCAGGACGCGGTCAAGCTGATCAGTGCGCAGGTGGACGTGGTCATCGTGGTCGGCAGCCCCACCAGCTCCAACAGCAACCGCTTGCGCGAACTGGCGGTCAAGCTCGGTACGCCGGGCCACATGGTCGACAGCGCCGATGAGTTGCGCTCCGAATGGTTCGAAGGCAAGTCCCGCGTGGGCCTGACCGCTGGCGCCTCGGCGCCCGAGGTGCTGGTGCAGCAGGTGATCGAACGCCTCAAGGCCATGGGAGCGATCTCGGTGCGCTCGATGGATGGCCTGACCGAGACCGTCAAGTTCCCGCTGCCCAAGGGCCTCAAGCTCGACTGAGCGCTCGACCGTTTTTTTACCCTCGTTTTCCCATGCTCGACATCGTCCAACTGCGCAAAGACCTCGACGCCGTCGTCGCGCGCCTGACCACCCGCAAGCAGCCCCAGCCTTACCTCGATGTGGAGGCGTACCGCGCGCTCGAGAACGAGCGCAAGTCGCTGCAGACGCGCACCGAGGAGCTGCAGTCGCAGCGCAACAGCCTGTCCAAGCAGATCGGCATGCTCAAGGGCAAGGGCCAGCACGCCGAGGCTGACTCGGCCATGGCCCAGGTGGGAGCCATCAAGTCCGAGCTGGATGCTGGCGCGGCGCGCCTGGAGGTGATTCAGGCCGAGCTGCAGGCCATGCTGATGTCGGTGCCCAATCTGCCGCACGAGAGCGTGCCGGTGGGCAGCGACGAATCGGCCAACGTCGAGGTTCGACGCTGGGGTACGCCCCGCGGGTTCGGCTTCGCGGTGCGCGATCACGTGGACCTGGGCGCCCCGCTGGGGCTGGACTTCGAGACCGGCGCCCTGTTGTCGGGCTCGCGCTTCACCTTCATGCGCGGGCCGATCGCCCGGCTGCACCGTGCGCTCGCGCAGTTCATGCTCGACGTGCAGAGCGGCGAGCACGGCTACACCGAGTGCTACACGCCCTACATCGTCAACCGCGAGGTGCTCGAGGGCACCGGGCAACTGCCCAAGTTCAAGGAAGACATGTTCTGGGTGCTGCGTGGCGGAGATGAAGAAGCCGCCGAGCAGTACCTGATCTCCACCTCGGAAATTTCGCTGACCAACACCGTGCGCGAGCGCGTGCTGGCCGAATCCGAGCTGCCCATCAAGCTCACGGCGCACAGCCCGTGCTTCCGTTCCGAAGCCGGCAGCGCTGGCCGCGACACGCGCGGCATGATCCGCCAGCACCAGTTCGACAAGGTCGAGATGGTGCAGATCACGCACCCCGACAAGAGCTACGAGGCGCTGGAGCAGATGGTGGGCCACGCCGAAGCCATCCTGCAAAAGCTCGAGTTGCCCTACCGCGTGATCACGCTGTGCACCGGCGACATGGGCTTTGGTGCCGCCAAGACCTACGACCTGGAAGTCTGGGTGCCGGCGCAGAACACCTACCGCGAGATTTCGAGCTGCTCCAACTGCGAGGCCTTCCAGGCGCGGCGCATGCAGGCGCGCTTCAAGAACGCACAGGGCAAGAACGAGCTGGTGCACACGCTCAACGGCTCGGGCCTGGCCGTGGGGCGTGCCCTGGTGGCGGTGCTGGAGAACCACCAGCGCGCCGACGGCAACATCGGTGTGCCGGCGGCCTTGAGGCCTTACCTGGGTGGGCTTGAGGTGCTCAGTCCGGTGTGAGGATGCGGGCCAGTAGTCAGGCCCGCCCGACGCAGCATCGCCTCATAGACCTTTCGGGCCCCGCTGGCGTCGGTGGTGACCCGGGAAGCCGGCACCCCCTGCAACACCTCGCGAGGAATCTCGCGGTTGGGCCCGGCACCGGCGTCAGCGGCCAGTTGCACTTCGCAGGCCCGCTGCATTACCCACAGGCGCATGAAGGTGGTCGGTAGATCGGGCCCCACCACCAACAGACCATGATGGCGCAGCACCAGGTGATTGCGCTGCCCCAACGAAGCCACCAGATGCGGTTGCTCCTCGCTGCGCGTGGTGACCCCCTGGTAGTCGTGGTAGCCGACGTCGTCGACCAACATGGCGCTGTAGAAGTTGTCGTGGCGCAGCCCTTGCTCTTTGCACGACACCGCACAGCCGGCCGTGGTGTGCACATGCATGATGCAGTGCGCGTCCGGTCGTGCTGCGTGGATGGCGCTGTGGATGACAAAGCCCGCTCGATTGACGTCGCCCGCATCCGCATCGCGGCGCTGACCGGCAAGGTCAATCGCCACCAGGTTGTTGGCCGTGACTTCGGCGTAGTGCAAACCAAACGGGTTGATCAGGTAGCTGGCTGCCTCGTCAGCTGCCTGTGGCAGGCGCAGCGTGATGTGGTTGAAGATCAACTCTGTCCAGCCCAGCCAGTCGAACAATCGGTAGCACGCGGCCAGCTCCTCCCTGAGCCGCGCCTCCTCTTGTGTCCAAGTCAGCGCCGCGGCCATCACCTCGGCGCTCATCCGGCCTTCAGACCCAGTGTGCGAACGAGCGCACCCAGGCGTTCTCCGTCGCGTGCAATCAGCTCGTTGAGCGCGGTCACACCCATCGGATTGCCTTCGACACCCATCTTCAGCAAGGTGGCGCGACCGTCGGGGGTATCCAGCACCTGATTGATGTCGGTGTTGAGGCGCTGCACGAGGTCGGTTGGTGTGTGCCTGGGTGCAGCGATGGTTTGCCAGGCCTGCACATCGATAGCGGGGTACAGCTCGACCACGGTGGGCACGTCGGGCATGGCCGCCAGACGGCGCTTGGCCGCCACGGCGATCACGTTGATCTTGCCGGCCGCGATGTGCGGCGCTGCCGCCACCGCATCGAGGAACATGAAATCGATGCGGCCGGTGATGAGGTCGGTCAATGCCGCCATGCTGCCCTGATAGGGCACGTGAGTGGCGCTTACCTTCTCTTCGCCCTTGAGCATTTCAACCAGCAGGTGGTGCATGGTGCCGGTGCTGGGCGAGCCGTAGTTGAGCTGACCTGCACGGGCGTGCATCAGGCCCACCAGGTCGGCCATCGATTTGACGGGCAGATCCTTGCGGGTCACCAGCAGCAGGCTCACCGACCCGATCATGGCCACGCCGACAAAGTCGGCCGGCACTGCAGGGGGCGAGGTGAACATGGCCGGTGAGATCGCCAGCGTGGTGCTGGTGGCCACCATCAGGTTGTAGCCATCGGCCGGGGACTTGGCGACAACGCTGGCCCCCAGCAGTGTGCCGGCGCCTGGCCGGTTCTCCACCACCAGTGGCTGACCCAGGGCGGGCCGCAACCTCTCTGCGACAAGGCGGCCGAGCGAGTCGGTGAGTGCGCCGGCGGGGAAGGGCACCAGCAGCTTGATGGGGCGATCGGGGTAGCTGCCTTGTGCCATGGCGGGCCAGGCATGGCTGGCCAGCACCATGGGTAGGGTGGCCTTGAGCATCCAGCGCCGTTGGCGGTTCATCATGCGATCTCCTTCACGTGGCGTTCGAACTCGCGCGTGGGACGCTTGGCGGTCACGCGCACGTTGTGCCCATCGGGCAGGGCGTCCACGCCTTCCTCCGGGGTGTAGGCACCGGTCACACCGATCTCCGCATCACCGGCCACTGTTACCCGGTTCATGGTGCGGCGCTGAGGAAAGTAGTCGTGGGGGGCGTAGTGCTGGGTTGAGCGGTTGTCCCACATCACCACGGTGTTGGGGGCCCATTTCACGCGCAGCTGAAACTCCGGAATCTGGGCCCGCCCGTAGAGGTAGTTCAGCAGCATCTGGCTCTCCTCGTCCTTGAGGCCCTTGATGTAGGTGGTGAACTGTGCATTGACATTGATCAGGCGCCGACCCGTCACCGGGTGAATGCGCACCACTGGGTGGGACGGGCTGGGGAACTCGCGCTCGAGTTCGCGCAGCCGACGCTGGTGGCCCTCGCTGCTGGTGAACAGTGGCCGCCAGGGTTTGAAGTCGTGCACCGCTTCCAGGCCATGGATGTATTGCTTCATGCGCTCGGACAGGCCCGTATAGGCTGCCGTCATGCTGGCGAACAACGTGTCACCGCCGTACTCGGGCACGACCAGCGAGCGCAGAATCGTGGCGGCCGGAGGCGCCATGCGGAAGGTCTCGTCCGAGTGCCACTGATCGGTGAGGGCCGGTGGGTTGTCCGCCGAATAGTCCAGCACGATCACCTCGCGCTGGTCGTCCAGGTTGGGGCTGAAGGGGTGGATGGACAGCTCGCCGAACAGGCGAGCAAACGTCTTCTGCTGGTCGAGCGTGATGTCCTGATCGCGAAACACCAGCACTTCGCGCTCAACGAACACGGCATGCAGTTGCTCGAACTGTTCGGGTGTCAGGGGCTGGCGCAGGTCGAGTCCGCGGATCTCCGCGCCGATGTTGCCGCCCAATCGAATCACCTCGAAGCCGACGCTCGGGTGGGATGAAGTCATGCTTGTCTCCGGGGTATTGCGGAGTGCGCATTCTTCGACCCGCCTCGACAATGATTGAAAGAAAACATGCCCCGGAATAACCCTTGTGACGCCGACGCACCCACGCGAACTGGGTCGCGTCTGGGCGCGCCCGAAGGACTGGGCGACATGCTGCTTTACCGCTTGAATCAGTTGCGCGCGGTGGGCGGTGGCATGGTGTTGCGCTACTGCGAGGGGCGCTTTGGCGTCACTCGCCGCGAGTGGGTGATGCTCGCGATGCTGAGTTCCCAGGCGCGGGTGAATTCGTCCGAGCTGGCCGCGCGCGCGCACCTCACCCGTTCGGCGACGTCCAAAGCCATCATGGCCATGGCCGCCAAGGGTTTGATCGAACGTCAGGCCCTGCCTGGCAACCGGCGGGTGATCGAGATCCGGCTCAGCGAGGCGGGACGACGGCTGTACGAGCAGATCCTGCCCTTGGTGGAAGGCGTCAACCGCGAGCTCATGTCATCGCTGTCGCCGCAGGAGGTGGACGCATTGGACGGCATGCTCGATCGGCTTCAGGAGCAAGCCGATGTGATGGCGGTTCACCTTGCGCAGTTGCCGCGGGCGGACCGCCGGCGAGGCGGCACGCGCCGAGTTGGCCTGCGAGAGCCAGGGGACGGTGAGTTCGGGGCCTAGTGCTGCGCGCTCTGGTCGAAAAGCGTTGCCAGCCCCTGTACCAGACGTTGCTCGCTGAACATGTCTTGCGCCAGCCGCATGTTGTGCTGGCGTGTGGCCTCGTCGAGGCGTTCGGCGCGAAAGTTGTGGAGCTCGTGCAGGACGAAGCCCATGTCGCTGAGGTGGCGGTGCAGGCTCTGGTTGGGCCGCATGTAGATCTGCTTGCCCATGCTCAGCAGGCTCACCGCGTTGCCCAGTGCCTGCTGGCGGTTGTGGTGCAGGATGGCGATGTCGATGCCGCGCAGGAAGCGCGTGTACTCGGCCAGCGGCAGGAACTCGGTCATCGCATGAAAGTGCTCGCCGAACAGGCCACGGCCGTTGCGAACAACCAGCTCGCGGTAGGCCGCGTCGCCATACGACAGCGGGCAGTGGATGTGCATGCCCTCGCGCCAGTGTGGCGCAATGCGTGCAAAGGCCTCGAGGTGGCAGTTCGACTCGGTGGCCGAATTGCCGATCAGGATGCCGAGCTGGCCGTCGTCGGCCGGCGGTGAGTCGATCACCGGCACCGCCAGGTTGGTCGGGTACAGCACACAGATGTGGCGCTCGCCGCCCAGACCGAACATCGAGCGGGCCAGGTCCATGTCGCCATGGATGCCGATGGCACCGGCGAACTGGCTGATGACGGTGCGCCGCATCAGCCGCTCGTGTTCGTCGCGCGTGCCGTTGCAGGCCTCGTCGTAGAGGTCGCCGCCCCAGATCGCCCAGCGGCATTTGCGCGCCAGCGAGGGCAGGGCGTAGAGCAGGCGCACCACGCGCTCGGACCACAGACCATGGATGACGATGCGCTCGGCCGCAAACATGGCCTCGAGCAGGCGCGGCTCGTCGCTGTCGTCACCGATCCAGTCCAGCGGTTGATCGGCGCGCAGGTTGAAGGCTTGTTGCGGCCGGCTCAGCAGACAGAAGCGGTGCTCGCGCACGTCGAAGTGCCTGCCCACGAAATCGACGAAGGGCGCGATGAATTTGTCGGGCAGCATCAGGTGCAGCACGCGCGCCGGCGCGCTGGCGCTGGTGGCCACAGGCTGGGCCTGGATGGCGGTGGCGCTCATGCGGGCACCTCCTCGGCAGCGGCACCCGGGGTGACTCCGGTGTCGGTTGCTGCGGGGGCGTTGCCCGATTCGATCACCAGCACGTCGCCGCGCTGTCCTTCGCGGCGGGTGAGCAGCTCGGGCACCAGTGCCGGTATCTCGGTGCCGGCCACGGCGATGCGCGTCGGGTTCAGGCCTGCCATCACCAGGCGGGGCTGGCTCAGGTCGAGGTGAGGCGCCAGCGCGGCCAGTGCCACCACCGGTTGTGGGGTGCTGTTCCAGGCGGCCGGGCCCAGGTGCACCGCGTCGAACACCTCACCGTCGAGCGTGCCGAGGTCCGGCAGGCGCGCGGTGTGTGCCTCGAAGCTCACCTCGCTCCAGCGGGCACCGTCGCCGGTATCGAGGGTGTGCAGCTGACCGTTGGCGGCCGCCACCAGCAGACGCAGCGCGGGCTGGTGCGCGTCGTCACCCAGCACCAGCACGCGGGCACCGGGGTGCTGGGCGAGCCACTGCCACCAGTCCCACAACAGACTGGGGTCCAGCGCGCTGAGTTGATCGGGTTCGAGCCCGGACAGCAGCGATGGCACTTGCGCACACAAGCGCGCCGCCAGCCATGGGTTGGCGGTGCGCGCATCGGTCGTCGTCGCCTCATCCGTGACGACTTGCTCGGGTTCATCCACGCGAGGCAGTGGGGGTTTGTCGAGCACGATGCGCGCGCATTCGCGCTGGCGGGGCGACGACAGGGCGTCGGCCTCGCCGGCGATCTGGTGGTGCGATTGCGGGTTGCTCTCGGTGTAGCAATAGGCGCGCACCGGCAGATAGCGGTAGCGCCGGGTCTGGTCCAGCACCGGGTAGGCAATGGCCAGGTCGCAGGCAGCGTCGAGCCAGCGGCCGTCGGGGTACTGGAAGTAGCTGGGTGGCACGCGGGCGAGCAGCTCGGCGCGGAAGCTGAACAGGTGGCTGCTTTGCCAGGGCTGCTTGCGCGGGGAGACGTAGCGGTTCAGTGGCCCGTTGCTGCCGAAGCGGCCCGCGTCGCTGAGGTAGTTGGTCCAGACCACGTCCTCGCCCTGGCGGTAGGCGGCGTCGAGCTGTTCGAGCACGGTGATGTCGATCAGCAGGTCGTCCGCGTCGACCACCGCGACCGCGCGGTAGTGCGGTGCCATGGCCCGCAGGTGCACGCTGGCGTTGTGGGCCTTGCCCATGCGTTGCGGGTTGCGTACGAACTGGTGGCGACCCGGCAGCCATTGCGCCAGCAAGGCCTGGGCGCGCGCGTCCGTGCCGTCGGTGGAGGCGTCGTCCACAAACAGCAGGTGCACGCCGTCCAGGGTCTGGCGTGCGATGGAGCGGATGTGGTCCTCCACATAGGCCGCGCAGTTGCGGCCGGTGGCGAACACGAGCATGGGGTGGCGGTCCATGGGGCAGGCAAACGGTCGGATTCGCCGGCGCAATGCGCCGACGCTTCAGGCAGTTTCGCAGGCACCGCGCGCCCAGGTGCGCGAAGAAGCGGGGCGGAAACCCGCCAGTTCCGGCGACTGGCGGCCCCCCGGGCGGCCTCAGCCGACCTTGCCCAGCGCGCGCAGGACTTTCTCGGGCGTGATGGGTTGCGAATGCACGTGCACGCCGAAGGGCGACAGCGCGTCGTTGATCGCGTTCATCACCGCCGCAGGCGCGCCGGCGGTGCCCGCCTCGCCCGCGCCCTTGGCGCCCAGCTTCGAGCTGCGCGTGGGGGTCATCACGTGTGCCACTTCGATGTCGGGCATCTCGGCCGACATGGGCACCAGGTAGTCGGCCATGTTGGCGTTGAGCATGAGGCCGGCGTCGTCGTAGAGGCACTCCTCGAACAGGGCACCGCCAATGCCTTGCACGATGGCGCCCCGCATCTGCTCGTCCACCAGCATGGGGTTGAGCACCCGGCCGCAATCTTCGACGGCCCAGTGCTTGAGGAGCTTGACGAAGCCGGTGTCGGGGTCGACCTCCAGGTAGGCGGCTTGCACACCGTTGGTGAAGATGAAGGGGTAGTCGCGCTGCGCGTAGTGGCGCGTCACCATGAGCTCGGGCGTGAAATCGCCGGGCAGTGTGTCCGAGCGGAAGTACGCCACCCGACCCAGTTCGGCCAGGGGCAGCAAGGCCTCGCCCGAATCCGCGTCCACGATCCGGTCGCGGCGCACCATGAGACCCGCGACGTCGCGTTGGAGGATCACCGCCGCCACCTTCAGGATGTTGTCGCGCAAGGCCTGACCGGCCAGCAGCACGGCCTCGCCGCCCACCCCGGCCCCGCGCGATGCCCAGGTGCCGCCGCCATAGGGCGTGACGTCGGTGTCGCCGGTGATGATCCGCACCTTGTCGATGTCCACCCCGACGGCGTCGGCCGCGATCTGGCGGTAGATGCCTTCGGTGCCCTGGCCCTGCTCACCGACGCCGATCAACACCGTGATGTCGCCTTCCGGGTCGAGCCGCACCGTCGCGCCGTCCTGCGAGGCGATGCGGGCGCCGCCCACGCCATAGAACGCCGCGCTCGGGTTGGTGAGTTCGATCACGGTGGCGAAGCCGATGCCGCGGTGAATGCCCTGCTTGCGCAGCGCGGCCTGCTCGGCCCGCAGGGCGTCGTAGTTCATCAACTGGCGCAGCTTGCGCAAGCTGGCTTCGTGCGATAGCACCTCGAGCTTGATGCCCGACGCCCCGGTGGCAGGATAGGCGTCGTCGGGGATCACGTTGCGCTCGCGAATGAGCAGGGGGTCCATGCCGATCTTCTGCGCCGCCAGATCGACCAGGGCCTCGGTCACCGCGCAGGCGATGGGGTGGCCCACGCCGCGGTACTGGCAGGTCGGCGTCTTGTTTTGGAACACCACGTTGAGCTGTGCGCGGTAGTGCTTGTGCTTGTAGGGGCCACCGACGAGGTTGACGACCTGGTTGCCTTCGATCGCGCTGGTGCGCGGGAACATGGAATACGGCCCGATGCCAGTAAGGTCGTCCATGTCGAAGCCCAGGATCTCGCCGTCGTTGTTGACCGCGATGCGGGCTTTTACGCGGTGGTGGCGCGCGTGGATGTCGCTGGTGAAGCTCTCGAGCCGATCGGCCACGAACTTGACCGGGCGAGCGAGCAGGATGGACAGCGCCACGGTGGCGAAGTCGTCGGGGTAGGCGTGCACCTTGATGCCGAAGGAGCCGCCCACGTCCTTGCAGACCACGCGGATGCGGCCGGCGGGCAGGTCGAACTGGCGGCCATACAGGTCCTGCATCATGTGCGGCGCCTGGAACGAGTGATAGACCGTGAGCCGCTGCTCGGCCGGGTTCCAGTGTGCAATCTGTGCGCGCGGCTCCAGCGTCACGCCGGTGTGGCGCCCGAACTCGAGCACGGCTTCGGCCACCGCGTCGGCCTCGGCAAACACGCGGTCCACATCGCCCACGTCGAGGCGGCGGGTGAAGCACAGGTTGTCGCCGAGCTCGGGGTGGATCAATGGCGTCGCTGCGTCCAGTGCCGTTTCCATGTCGGTGGCCAGCGGCAATTCTTCGTAGTCGACCACGATGTGCTGCAGCGCGTCTTCGGCCTCTGCCCGGGTTTCGGCCACCACGGCCACCACGGGTTCGCCCTGCCAGCAGGCGCGATCGATCGCCAGCGCGTATTGCGGCGCGGACTTCATGCCGGCCAGGTGCCCCAGCGTGGCCACCCAGGGCTTGCAGACCTTGGCGAGGTCGTGACCGTCGGCGACCAGCACCACACCCGGCATGGCGCGCGCGGCATCGGCGTGGATGCGCTTGATGCGCATGTGGGCCACCGGGCTGCGCCAGAAGGCCACATGGGCCATGCGCGGCAGCTCGATGTCGTCGACGTACTGGCCCAGGCCCTGGGTGAGGCGTTCGATGCCGCCGCGCGGCACGGATGCACCGATGTAGCGCTGGTCTTCGGTGACCGGGGCCACTGGCGCTTCGGTCTGGACGCCGGGCTCGAGGCTGACGATGTCGCGCTTCATGCCGCGTTCTCCTTGCGCTGTTGCAGCACGTCGCAGATGGCGTCCACGATGGCGTGGTAACCCGTGCAGCGGCAATAGTTGCCCGATATCCATTCGCGCACCTCGGCGCGCGTCGCCTCGGGTCGCGTTTCGACCAGCTCCCTGGCCGCCATCAACATGCCCGAGGTGCAGAAGCCGCACTGCAATGCGTTGCGGGCCACAAAGGCCTGCTGCAGGTCGCGGATCGCGCCGCTCTGGCTGAGGCCTTCGACGGTTTGCACGCTGCCGCCATCGGCCTGAACCGCGAGCGTCAGGCAGCCCCGGACGATGTGCCCGTTGAGTTCGACGGTGCAGGCGCCGCACACGCCGTGCTCGCAGCCGAGGTGACTGCCCTTGAGGCCGAGGTCCTCGCGCAGGAAGTCGACCAGGTGGGTCCGCGGCGCAATGCTGCAGCGGTGCGTCTGGCCATTCACGTTGACCTGGATGGGGTAGCTGTCTGCCATGGGGTCTCCTCTTGCGTCAGGCGTGGGCGCTGGCCAGCAGGCGCTGCAGCAACACACCCGCCAGGTGTCGCTTGGTGTCCGGGGTGTTGGTGAGGTCGGGCAGGGGGTCGATCTCCTCGCGCAGGGTGGCGACGGCCTGGTCTCGCGTGGCCGCATCGGGCACCTTGCCTTGCAGCAGTTGCTCGGTGCGTCGTGCGCGCCATGGCGTCGTGGCCACGCCCATGAACGCCAGCCGCACGTTCGACAGGGCGTTGCCCTGGCGCTGGGCCGACGCGGCCAGGCCCACGATCGCGTAGTCGCCGTGGCGGCGGGCCAGTTGTGCCATGCCGTGCCATTGGTGTGGTGACGCCAGCGGCAGGTCGCAGGCGGTGACGATCTCGTCGGGGCGCAGCGCCGTGCTGTAGAGGCCGGTGTAGAAGTCGTCGCCGGGAATGTGGCGCTCCCCCTGTGGGCCGCGTACGACCACCGTGCCACCCAGGGCCAGCAGACACGCCGGCCATTCGGCGGCCGGGTCGGCGTAGGCGATCGAGCCGCCCCAGGTGCCGCTGTTGCGGATGGCGCGGTGCGCGATGTGGGGCGCCGCATCGCTCAGCAGGGGCGCGTGGCGCCGGACCAGCTCGCTGTCTTCGATCTGTGTGTGCGTGGTCAGTGCGCCGATGCGCAGGCTCTGCTCGCGCACCTCGATGCCGCGCATTGATGAGAGGCCGGTGATGTCGATGACCACCGTCGGCTCGGACAGGCGCATGTTCAGCGTGGCCATGAGCGTCTGGCCACCCGCGAGCACGCGGGCGTCGTCGCCATGCTCGCCCAGCAGCGCGATGACCTGATCGACCGAGGTGGCCTTGATGTAGTCGAATGCGGCGGCTTTCACCTCTGTCTCCTCAAAACAGGACCGAACCGATCCACACCCCGAAGCCTGTGGACAGGGCGCCGAGGACGAACCAAAGGACGCGCACGCCTTCACCGGTGGCGGGCGAAGCGGGTGGCGTGTCGGGCCGGGTGGCGTGGGCAGCCGGGGCGATCGATGGGGCGGCCGCTGCAACGGCTGCTGCGGCGGGGCCTGCCTGTCCGACGTCGGCGTTGGCCGCCGCCGCAGCGGCGTCTGCCGCTTTGGGCATGAGCTCGGCCTGGAAGGTGCCGAAGAACTGGTCGGCCATCTGTTTGGCGGCGGCGTCGATCATGCGCCCCCCCACTTGCCCCAGCTTGCCGCCCACCGATGCTTGCGTGGTGTAGCGCAGGCGGGTGCCGTCGCTCTCGTCGATCAGCAGCACCACCGACTGGCCCCTGGCCATGCCGGCCGCGCCACCGGACCCCTCGAACTGCAGCGTGCAGCCTTCGCCTGCGCGCACATCGAGCAAGCGGATGTGACCAGTGAACCGTGCACGCACAGGCCCGACCTTGACGGCGACCCTGGCGGTGCGCTCGGTATCGCTGATCGCCTCCATCCCTTCGCAGCCGGGGATGCAGCGGGCCAGCACGGCCGGGTCGTTGAGCGCGTCCCAGACCCGCGTGCGCGGTGCGGCGATGAGGATGTCTCCGTTGAGTTCCATTCGAATTTGACCCCCGGGTTTCCACCGGTGTTTTTGTTTACCAGACGGTCAACAATGCTAAGACTCATTGACCGGCCGGTAAATAGCGTGCGCATCCAGACAAACCCTGACCAGCGCGAGGCCTCCGACAGCAAGGCCGCCGAGGCCGCGCCGGCGCGGCGCCGGCTGAGCGTTTCCGAGCGCGAACGGCAGATCGTGGACGGCGCCATCCAGTTCTTTGCGTCCAATGGATTCGGTGGGCAGTTGCGTGATCTGGCCAAGAGCATTGGCGTCACGCACGCCTTGCTGTACCACTACTTCCCAACCAAGCAGGCCTTGATCGACCGCGTCTACCTGGACGTGTTTGAAGGGCGATGGCGCGACAGCTGGGACCAGTTGCTCGACGACCCCGCAATGGCGGTCGAAGACAAGTTCACCGCCTTCTATGCCGACTACGTGAACAACGCGTTGTCGCGCGAATTCGTACGCATCCTCATGTTCTCGGGGTTGATGGACCACACCATCACCGACCGCTTCTTCGCGATGCTGCGCGAGCGCCTGTTCCCGAGGCTGATCCGGGAGACGCGCCGCTTTCGCGGCTCCACCTCGCGCGCCCGGCCGAGCGAGCGCGAGCTCGAACTGCTGATGGGGCTGCACGGCGGCATGTACTACATCTCGATCCGTCACTGGATCTACGGGCAGGACGTGCACAGCGAAGCGGTGCACGACACCTGCGATGAAGCCCTGGTGCGAGACCACGTCCGTTCCTACCTGATGGCCAGCAGTGCGCTGCTGGGCGCGCCCGCCACCACGGCGCGCCCGGGTGCGAAGCGCAAGCCGGCCGCCGGCAAAACACGATAGGGAGACCGATCACCACCGGACCACAAGGCGGGTCCATCTGCCAACCCGGCTCACAGAGCCGCCCCAAGAAAGAAGGAGACAACGCGCATGAAACCCACACAGTTCGCGATGGCTGGCCTGCTGGCCATGGGCGTCGGCCTGGCCGCCGTACCCGCCGCTGCCCAGCAGCGCATCACGGTCAACATCGGCTCCAGTCACCCCACGACCAACATCTGGGTGCACGCGATGAAGGAGGTGTTCCAGCCCGAGGTGGACCGCATCCTCAAGGCCGGCGGCGGCAAGTACGAGGTGCGCTGGCGCGAAAACTACGGCGGCACGCTCTACAAGTTCACCGACACCCGCGCAGCGGTGCGCGACGGCATCGTTGACGTGGGCATGGTGGGCACGGTCTGGGAAAACTCGGCCATGCCGCTGCAGAACGTCACCTACTTCACGCCGTTCGCGACCACCGATCACGAGCTGTTGATCCAGATCTTCGACAAGCTCAACACCACGGTGCCTGCCTTGCGCGACAGCTGGGCGGCACAGAACATGGTGCCCCTGTCCTCGCTGATCACCGACAGCTACGACATCTACGCCAACTTCCCGGTGCGCACGCTGGCCGACCTGCAGAACAAGAAGATCAATGCGCCCGGCACATCGGCCAACTGGCTGCGCGACACCGGTGCCACGCCGGTGGACGGTGCCTTGACGACCTACTACACCAACATCCAGACCGGCGTGACCCAGGGCGCGCTCTCGTTCGCCAGCGGCATCGGGCCCGCCCGTGTGTACGAGGTGGCCAAGCACCTGACCCGCGTGGACATCGGCTCGATGTACTTCGGCAGCGTGGCCACCAACAAGAAGTTCTTCGACGGCCTGCCCAAGGACGTGCAAGACGCCTTCGTGCAAGCGGGCAAGGCCACGTCCAAGGCGCATGGCGAGCACGTGAGCAAGGTGGCCAAGGCGGCAATGGACACCATGAAGGCCGCCGGCCTGCAGGTGGCCGATCTGCCGGCCGCCGAGAAGGCCAAGTGGGTCAACAGCCTGCCCAACATCGTGCAGCCCTGGTTGCAGGCCACGGGCGAGAACGGCAAGGCCGTGCTCAAGGCCTACTTTGACGAGCTGCGCGCGCGCGGTGTGAAGCCGTTGCGCGACTGGGACGCCCAGAACCGCTGAGCGAGGACGACGCCTTGCGCCCGACGCTGACGTGACGGGCGCAAGGCCATTGACAAGGGCGAACCGTGCACACCCATTCAGAACGCTCCGCCGACGCAGCGGCGAGCCCGACACATCCCCTGCAGGGCATCGCGCGCGTGCTCGCGGCCATTGGTACGGTGTGGATCTTTCTGCTGATGCTGATGGTGGTGGCCGACGTGGTCGGCCGAAACTTTCTCGACAAGCCCATCACCGGGGTGGCGGAGTTTGCCGCCCGGTCCGTGGCCTCCATCGTGTTTCTTCAACTGGCGGCCGCCATCTGTTCTGGGCGCATGACGCGCAGCGACTTCCTGCTGCGCTTCATCGCGGCCAGATCCATCCGGGCGCTGCGTGTGCTGGAGCTGGCCAGTGCGCTGCTGGGTGCACTGATGTTCGCGGCGCTGGCCTTCATTGCCTGGCCGGAGCTCAGCCAGGCCTGGCAAAGCGATGAGTTCTTCGGGGTGCAGGGCGTCTACACCGTGCCCACCTGGCCCTTTCGCGCACTGATCGTGGGCGGCTCGATCATGGCGTCACTGGCCTACCTGATGCAGTTGCCGGCGCTGTGGCGCCATGCCGGCGAGTTCGGAGAGCCGACATGAGCGATCTCGGCTTCGGCGCCGTGCTGATCGGCGCCCTCGTGGTGCTGGTCCTGCTCGGCGTGCACATCGCCGTGGCGCTGATCGGCATCGGCTTTGCCGGCATCTGGCTGATGCGCGAGGACATCGAGATGGCCATGCGGCTGCTCTACCTCTCGGCCTACAACGGCGTGGCCGACTACATCTTCGCGACCATTCCGCTGTTCGTGCTGATGGGGTTGTTGGTGTCGGTGTCCAACGTGGGCAAGGACACCTTCGACGTGGCCGAGACCTTGCTGCGGCGGGTGCGGGGCGGGCTTGGCGTGGCCACCGTGGCGGCCAACACGGTGTTCGCGGCGGTCACCGGCGTGTCGATCGCGTCGGCCGCCGTGTTCACGCGTGTGGCCGTGCCCGAGATGGCGCGCCATGGTTACCGCACGGCGTTTGCAGCAGGCACCGTGGCCGGCAGTTCGGTGCTGGGCATGATGATTCCCCCCAGCCTGTTGATGATCATCTACGGCGTGCTGGCCGAGCAGTCGATCGGCACCTTGTTCATCGCGGGCGTGATCCCGGGGTTTCTGCTGGCCGCGGCGTTCGTGATCCTGATCGTGTCGATGGCGGTGTTCGCGCCGGGCAGGGTGTTCGACCTGGAGAAACACCGCGCCCTGGCGCTTGAGCGCAGCACGGGCCCGTTGCTCAGCGGCACCCAGATGGTGGGCAAGCTGGTGCCGATCGTTGCGCTGGTCGTGCTGGTGCTGGGCGGTCTGTACAGCGGCTACTTCACGCCGACAGAAGCGG
The DNA here is from genome assembly GCF_019635465.1 of Hydrogenophaga sp. Classification (GTDB taxonomy): domain Bacteria; phylum Pseudomonadota; class Gammaproteobacteria; order Burkholderiales; family Burkholderiaceae_C; genus Hydrogenophaga. Next base: position 146,269 of record NZ_JAHBZK010000004.1, on the reverse strand, counting down.
GGGGCATTGGTGCCTTTGGCGCCTTGCTCGTGGCCCTGGCACGGCGCAGCCTGGGGCAGGGCCGCTTCTGGCGCGTGCTGCACGAGACGGGCAGCGTGTCGGTCACCATCCTGATCCTGCTCATCGCCGCCAGCTTCTACAGCCGCATGCTGTCGGTGGCGGGCGTGCCCGTTGCGATCAGCGACCTGGTGCAGGACGCCGGTCTGGGGCACTACGGCTTCCTGATGATCTACGTGCTGATCGTGCTCTTTCTGGGGATGATCCTGGACTCGAGCTCGATCCTGTTGATCATGACCCCGGTGGCGGCTCCGATCGCCGCCGACCTGGGCTTCAACCTGATCCAGTTCGGCGTCTTGACCGTGCTGGCCGTCGAGATCGGTCTGCTGACACCGCCGTTCGGCATATCGGTCTTCACGGTGAAGTCCACACTCAACGACCCGAAGGTGTCGGTGGAAGCCATCTTCGGTGGCACCTTGCCCTATGTGGCGGTCATGTTGCTGGTGCTGGCGCTGGTGGCGGTGTTTCCGGCGCTCTCGCTGGCGTTGATTTGAGCGGAGGGGCAACGCGAGCGGCAGGGCGAGTGGCCACATGACCCCGTTTGAAGGGCCACCTGGTGGCCAGTAGAGGCGGTCGAAGGCGGTCGGTCAAAATGACCGCCTTCGAGGTTCATGCATGGAGCCAGCGAGTCCGTCGATGCCCACAAAATATGCCCGCTTTCTGGTTGGTCGCGAGCGAACGGTCGAGGCCAATCGCCACCTTGGCTGGTTGCTTGCGTTTGTGGCGGGAGCGATCAATGCAGGTGGCTTCCTGGCCGTGCACAAGTACACCTCGCACGTGACAGGGATGGTGTCGGCGGTGGCAGACCACCTTGTTCTGGGGCATCTGCAGCTGGTGGTCGATGCCGCCGTGGCCGTTCTGGCATTCCTGCTGGGCGCAATGTGTTGTGCAATCCTGGTCAACTTTGCGCGGCGCAAGGCAATGGCCAGCGAATACGCCTTGCCCTTGCTGCTGGAGTCGGCACTCATTCTTTGCTTTGGCCTGATGGGCGCCTGGCTTTCAACTTACGAGGGTCTTCTGGTGCCCTTCACCGTGGTTCTGCTCTGCTTCATCATGGGCCTACAGAATGCGACGGTTACCAAGCTGTCCGGCGCGGTGATTCGTACCACGCACATGACGGGCATCGTGACCGACCTGGGTATCGAGCTGGGCAAACTGATCTACTGGAACACCGACCGAACCTCGGCACACCCTGTTCGGGCGGACCGCGATCGTCTCAAGGTGCTCGCAGGTCTGTTGTTGGCCTTCCTGCTGGGCGGCTTGTCGGGCGCGTTCGGTTTCAAGCAATTTGGGTACGGCTTTACCGTTCCGGTCGCAGTGCTTCTGGCCGTCATATCGCTGGTGCCGGCATGGGATGACCTGGGCGGGCAACGCTGAAGGGTCCATTGCCCCATCTGGCTCCCCGCCAGGGTGACCATCGCGGCCGCTGCACCACAGGGGCTTCGACATCGCTGGTGGCGAGCGTGGGTCGTACCGAAAGGGTTTGATCCGGCTCGGTCGCGTGGAGGGCGACGTCACCGCGCCGCAGCGCGCAAAATCGATCGCCGTCACCATCGAGCGCGTCGGATCAGACCGGGGTCGTCGTTCTGGCGAAGGTGTTCAAGTTCTGCCAGGCGCCATCCAGCTCGTGAACCAGCGTCGCCATCTGTTGGGCGACGGTTGTCTCGCCCCGGATGCCAAACACACTCTGTCCGGCCGCTTCATAGATGAGGCGCCGGTCGTTGTGCTCGTGAATCGAGGCGAACACGTCGCCGGCCAGGGCTTGCTGCAGCGGCATGTCCAGTGCCGCTGGCGCGTTGGGCTCGCCCCAGGCATCGATCCAGTCGCTGCGCACGACACGGCAGGGTTTGCCGCTGTGGGCGCGGGTAATCACCGTGTCTTCGCTTCCGCTGGCCACCAGGCGTTGCATCAGCGCCGACGGCGTGTGGTTCTCCTTGGCGGCCATCCACAAGGTGCCCAACCAGGCGCCTTGGGCACCCATGGCCAGACTGGCCAGCACCTGGGCCCCGGTCGCGATGCCCCCGGCGGCCAGCACAGGCCGATGGCCAGCCATGGCGACGATCTGCGGTACCAGCGACATGGTGCCCACCGGGCCGGTGTGCCCGCCCGCGTCGTAGCCCTGTGCAACCAGCACGTCAACGCCCATGTCCAGCGCCTTGCGCGCGTGCCGCACTGACCCGATCAACGAGAACGTGACCTTGCCGCGCCGCCTGGCCTCATCGATCAGTTCCGAACGCAAGCCGATGGCGGTCGCCACGCCCAGGGCGTTGGAGTCGAGCACCGCGCGGATCTGGTCTTCGAACATCGCCTCGGAGCGGACCTGCGTGGTGAAGAAGCTGGGCTTGGTAGGCGGGGCAACGCCGAAGCGCTCGCGAAGCCCTTGCACGTAAGCCACGTGCGCTGCCGGCAGGCTTTGCTGCACGGTCTCGATGCTTGCTGCTTCAGGCACGCGCGAAGGCAACATGAGGTCGATTCCGTAGGGAAGCGACTGCAGCCTTGTCTCCACGTCGGCAATGATCCCGGGAATCTCGTGCGGCAGTTCGCGCGCCAGCCCCAGGATGGGAAATCCGCCGGCCTCGGCGATCGCCACCACGACGTCCGGCGAATGCGAGAAGCCGAAGATCGGGTGGCGAATGCCCAGCGTTTCGCAGATCGGGGTGCGCATCGGGCGAATCAGTTCGGCTCGATGCCGGCCTGCTTGATCACGCGGGCCCATTTGGTGGCTTCCTTCGCAACGAAGGCGTCGAATTCCGGGGCGGTTTGCGGAGCGAGCTCCATGCCCAGACCTTTGAACTTGTCCTGCACGTCGCGCATGGCCAGGATCTCCAGCACGTCGGCAGAGAGTTTGCGCAGCACGGGGTCGGGGGTGGCGGCAGGCGCCACGAAGCCGAACCAGGTGCCGACTTCATAGTCGGGAAGTTTGGCGGCTTCTGCCACCGTGGGCAGATCGGGCACGGCCGTGGCGCGCTTGCCGGTGGTCACGGCCAGCGCGCGCAGCTTGCCGGTCTTGATGTGCGGGAGTGCGAGCGCAGCGGTCAGCGGCATCATGTCGACCCGCCCTGCCAGAACATCCGTCAGCGCATCGGGCTGACCCTTGTAGGGCACCTGCGTGAGCTTGATGCCGGCTTCCTGCGCCAGCAGTTCGCCCGAGAGGTGGTTGCTCGTGCCCATGCCGGCGGTGCCATAGGTCAATGGTTGTGCGTTTGACTTGGCCAAGGCGACAAACTCGGCCATGGTCTTGGCCTGCACACCCGGATTGACGACCACGATGTTGGGCACGATGCCGACGCCAGCAATGGCCTTGAAGTCGCGCACCGGGTTCCAGGTGACGCTCTTTTGCAGGCTGGGCAGGACGGCGTGACTCGGGCTGACCGCCAGCAGGGTGTACCCATCGGGTGCTGACTTGGCGACCATGTCGGTGGCGATGGCGCCACCGGCGCCAGGCTTGTTCTCGACGATCACGGGTTGACCCAGGCGGGTGGACAGCTTGTCGCCCACGGTGCGCGCGACCGTGTCGACGATGCCGCCGGCCGAGAACGGTACGACGATGCGCACGGGGCGATTGGGAAAGTCCGATTGCGCCAGCGCACCCAATGGGGTGCTCAACGCGACGGCGGTGAGGGCAATCGTCAGGTAGGTGTTTGTGGTCTTCATGCGTTGTCTCCAGTGGTGGTTTCAGGTATTCACAGCCGCTGCCGCCAGGGTTCGCTTGGCGATGTTGGAAAGGTGAATCTGGGTCGTGCCTTCGTAGATGCGGAACACACGTACATCCCGATAGAAGCGTTCGGCCACGTTGCCGGCCATATAGCCCGCGCCGCCAAACACTTGCACGGCGCGATCGGCAACCCGACCGCACATCTCGGAGGCAAACAGCTTGCACATCGAGGCTTCCATGGTCACGTCGCCGCCGGCGTCGCGTTTGCGGGCCGTCTCCAGCAGGAGGGCGCGGGCGGCATGCACCTCGGTGTTGCTCTCGGCGATCATTTGTTGCACCAGCTGGTGTTCGCCGATGGCTTGTCCGCCTTGTTGGCGGGTGCTGGCGCGCTGGGCCATTTCCTGCACCAGTCGGATCGCGGGGCCGATGCACAGGCCGGCCAGGTTGATGCGCTGCTTGTTGAGCGCGCGCATGGCGGTGCGAAAGCCTTGCCCCTCCAGGCCGCCGACGATGGCGCTCTCATGCACGCGCACCTTGTCCAGCACCACCTCGCCGACGGGTGAACCATGCTGGCCCATCTTGCGCGGTGGTGGGGGTGTCGACAGCCCGGGCGTGCCTCGCTCCACCAGAAACGCCGTGATGCCGTTGGCCCCCCGCCGCTGGTCCCCGGTGCGTGCAAAGACGGTGAAAAGGTCTGCCAGCGGCGCGTTGGTGATGAAGCACTTGCGTCCGGTGATGACGAAGTGATCGCCGTCGCGCACCGCGACGGTGTCGAGCGCGGTGGCGTCCGAGCCCGCTTGCGGTTCCGTCAGCGCGAAGCACCCGGTGACGCGTCCGCTGGCGAGCTGTGGCAGGTACTTGTCCTTTTGCGCGGGTGTTCCGTCCACCACCAGGGACTCCGACGCAATGCCGGTGTTGCCACCGAAGCGTGCGCGAAAGGTGGTGGCCACCTGCGACACCTCCATGTTGACAAGCGAGAGCTCCTCACTCGTCAGGCCAGCGCCGCCGTAGGCCTCGGGAATGCTGTGGCCGAACAGACCCACCTCGCGCATGCGCTGCACCAAGGCTTCGGGGATCTGGTCGTCGATGTCGATCTGTTCTTCCAGTGGCAGGCATTCGTTGCGAACGAACTCGCGCACATCGGTCAGCAAACGGGCAAAGGCGTCGGGGTCTCGGATCATGTCTCTCTCGGGGTGGAAACTCGGTGTTGTCAGCGCAGGCCCTGCGCGAATTCGATCTGGCGCACGGCGTCCTTGAGCAACGGAACGACCTCGCGCACCAGCTTGTCGCGCTGAATGCGGTAGGCCGCCAGCGTGCAGTTCATGGCCAGTGGTGCTTCGCCATGGCCTTGCGGCATCGGCACCGCCACCGCATGGATGTCCTTCTGCCAGTCGCCACGCGACAGGCAAAAGCCTTCGGCGACGTAGCGTTTCTGATCGGCTTCCCAGGTCGGGCGAAATCGATCGAACAGTTCGCGGTCCTGCACCTTCAGGTAGTTCAGTAGTGCGGTGCGCTCCTGCCTCTGGCCGGCCAGGATCAGGGCGCGGCCAATCGCCGACGACAACAAGGGGCGCGAGCTGCCAATGTCCGGCAGGTGCTGGTTGCTCGTGTCGGCCCGCACCGAATCGATGTAGACCACGTTGCCGCGATCGCGCACGCCGAGGTTGACCGTGCAACCTGTCTGGCGGGCCAGCGCCTCCATGACGGGTTTGGCCAGTTGGCGAACGCGCATGCTGGCCAACAGGGGATGCCCAAGGGACAGCACGCCGGGCCCCAGCCGGAATTTCTGCATCAGCGGATCGCGGGCGAGATAGCCCAGCAACACCAGCGTGTACGTCAGGCGGGACACCGTGGGTTTTGGCAGGCCGGTGCGGTCGGCGATCTCGCGATTGCCCAGCAGCGGATGGCTCGCGGTGAATGCGCGCAACACCTCCAGTCCGCGCGCCAGGTTCATCGAGAACTGGCGATCGGCCGACAGGTCGTGCGGATTGACGAGGCCCGAGAGGGTGATGGTGGACACGGTGCGCGGCGGGGTTGGTCTGGTGGTCATGATGGGTTGGAGGTTCAGGGGTGTGAAGCCACTGTTTCGCTGTGCGAAACATTTGGTTCACATGCTGCCACCGCTCTGGCACAACCGCGTCATTCATTGACACGAGACCTGCACGTGAATCCGACCCTTGCATCGCCAGGCGCCCTCAGCGGGGTGCGCATCCTTGACATGGCCACCGTTCTGGCCGGCCCGTTCGGCGCCACCTTGTGCGGTGATCACGGCGCTGACGTGGTGAAGCTGGAACTGCCCGATGGCAGCGACGCCCTGCGCCAGATGCAGCCCGTGAAGGACGGCAAGGCCTTGTGGTGGAAGGTGGCCAACAGAGGCAAACGCGGCATCACGCTGGATGTGCGAAAGCCCAAGGGTCGTGAGCTGTTGCTGTCGATGCTGCCCAACTTTGACGTGCTGGTGGAGAACTTCCGCACAGGCACCATGGACCGCTGGGGACTGGACATTGAGACGCTGCACCGCGCCAATCCGCGCCTCATCGTGGTTCGACTTACCGGGTTTGGACAGACCGGGCCGTACAGCAGTCGTCCGGGCTTTGCGCGCATCTTTGAAGCCATGAGCGGCTTCACCAGCTTGACGGGCATGCCCGGCGGTGCACCCATGCACAGCAACTTCCCGGTCGGTGACGCGGTGGCAGGGCTGTTCTGTGCGTTCTCGATTGCGGCCGAGGTCGCCCGTTTGCGAGGTGACCCGACGGCGCCCGGGGTCGAGGTCGACCTGTCTGCCACGGAAGCCTTGTTCCGGGTCCTGGATCCCCTGGCGGTTGAGCATGAGCAACTCGCTCAGGTGCGTCCACGCACCGGCAACCGAACGAGCTACACCGCCCCGTCCAACATGTACCAGAGCGCCGATGGCGTCTGGTTTTCGCTGGTGGCTTCCTCGCAAGGCACATACGTGAGGCTGTGCGAAGCGGTCGACCGTCCCGAATGGATCACCGACGAGCGCTTCGCGACGAACCCGCTGCGGGTCAGGCACATCGATGCACTGGATGATGAGTTGGCGAGCTGGTTCCGGGCGCGCAGTTTCGATGACATCGCCGAGCGTCTGGAGCGGCACGAAATCCCGTTCAACAAGGTCTACACCATCGCCGACATCGAGGCCGATCCGCACTTTCAGGCGCGCCAGGCCATCGTCCGGCTGGCAGACCCGGACTACGGCACGCTGCCCGCACCGTGCATCGTGCCGAGGATCGTCGGACGCGAGCAGCCCTTGCCTCGCAGCGGGCCCGGCGTTGGCGAGCACAACCAGGATGTGTATGGCCAACTTGGGCTGGATGCGCAGACCCTGGACGGGCTGCGCGCAGAGGGCGTGATCTGAGGCCGCCCATGCCTGCAGCAACCACCGAATTCACTGCATTGAGAACCCATCAAGAGGGTGGGCGCGTCTGGTCTCGCCTTGAGCGTGTTCGACTGGATGACCTGAGTGAAGGCGAGATCGTTCTGCGTGCGCGGCATGCGGGGGTCAACTACAAGGATTGCCTGGCAATGCTGGGGCGGGCCAAGATCGTGACCGCCTTTCCGCGTGTGACCGGTATAGAAGTGGTGGGCGATGTGCTGACATCCAGCGACGCCCGGTTTGCGCCAGGCGACTCCGTGTTGGTGCATGGCTTTCAGACTGGCATTGCCTTTGATGGTGGCTTTTCCGAAATCGTGCGGGTGCCTGCCGGCCATGTGCAACCGGTCCCGGATGGGCTGGGCGTCTTTCACACCGCGTTGCTGGGTGTGCCGGGCTTTACGGTGGCCATGGCTTTGGAACGCTTCGAGCAACTGGGCTTGAAGCCGGACGATGGGCCGGTGGCTGTTTCTGGCGCCACGGGTGCGGTCGGTTTGATGGCCATCGCCATCCTCTCCCGCGCAGGGTGGTCAGTCGTGGCACTCACCCGGCGCATGGCGCAGTCGCAGGTCTTGCGCGAGCTTGGTGCGACCGAGGTGTTGGACATTGGCCAGTGTGCGTCTTCTACGCGACCATTGGAGAAGACCCGATTCGCCGCGGCGATCGACAACGTGGGTGGCGCCGTCCTGTCGTGGTTGCTGCGCTCCATGCGGGACGGCGGATGCGTGGCCTCTGTGGGCAACGCGTCGGGCAACGCCTTTGATGGCAGCGTGTTGCCGTTCATCGTGCGCCGGGTGCAGTTGTTCGGCGTGGTCGCCAACGCACCCTGGCCGCAGCGTTTGCGCTTGTGGCAACGGCTGGCATCGGATCTGAAGCCCGACTTCACGACCTTGATGCCACACGTGCATCAGATCGGCCTGCACGATCTGTTGATTCACGCCGAGCAGCAGCTGCGCGGCGAAGCGGGCGGGCGGACGATGGTCCGCTTCGGTGCAGAGCCATGAAGCGTGGACCGCTGGCGGGTCTTCGCGTGATCGAGATGGAAGCCATCGGCCCGGTGCCCTGGGCCGGCATGATGCTTGCCGACATGGGGGCAGACGTGGTGCGCATCGACCGCCCGCACGCGCCCAGCATGGGCATGCAGCGCGATGAGCGGTTTCAGATCACCGGTCGTGGCAAGCGCTCGGTGTTGGCCGACCTCAAGACGGAGCACGGCCGCAACCGCGTTCTTGAACTTGTCGAGCAAGCTGACGTGCTGATCGAAGGTCTGCGTCCCGGCGTCATGGAGCGTCTGGGATTGGGCCCGGACGATTGCTTTGCACACAACCAGTCACTCGTGTACGGCCGCATGACCGGATGGGGGCAAAGTGGGCCTCTGGCCCACACCGAGGGGCACGACATCAACTACATCGCGGCCGCCGGCGTGTTGGGCAGTATTGGCCAGGAGGGCTTGGCGCCTACGGTGCCCTTGAACCTGATCGGCGATTTCGGTGGCGGTGGCATGCTGCTCCTGGTGGGCGTCCTGGCGGCATTGGTCGAAACACGAAAGAGCGGCAAGGGGCAGGTGGTTGATGCGGCGATGGTCGATGGCGTGCTTGCCTTGATGGCGCCCATCCTGGGGCAATGGCAGGCCGGCGAGTGGATCGATCGCCGCTCTTCGAACTGGTTGGACGGGGGGGCGCCGTTCTATGGCACCTACACCACCGCCGACGGACACCATCTTGCGGTCGGCGCCATCGAACCTGCGTTCTACAAGGCGTTGATCAAAGGGCTGGGACTGCAAGAGGCCGAACTGCCCGGGCAGCACGACAGACTTGCCTGGCCGCAGATGCGTGAGCGGTTTGCTGGCATCTTCAGAAGTCAGACGCTTGACCATTGGCTTCGAGTTTTCAACGGCGCGGGCGCCTGCGTTACCCAGGTGAGTTCGTTGTCGGCGCTATCAACGCATCCGCATCTTGCGGCGCGTGGGAGCCTGCAGGTGGTGCATGGTGTGCTGCAACCCGCTCCAGCGCCCCGCTTCTCTCGCACGCCATCTGCCATCGGCGGACCGCCGCTTGCTCGCGCATCGACGGAAGGGGCGGCAGATCGCGTCTGGGGCTCACGCGACAGTGAGGCGTGAGAGGGCGCTGGTTGGCCCGACGAAAGTGGCCGGTATCGGAATATATCGAGCGCCTAGCAAGTCCCCATCGCACAGCCACCAAGCGTCCCGCCGTGGAATCCGCCAACAAAAAGGCCCCTGCATTGCAGGGGCCTCGGAATCGCTGGCGGAGAGAGAGACTGCTTGGTTGGGGGTGCAGGCCGTATCACGCTGTTCCGGATCGCGCGCCAGTCAGCAAGTCTTGGCTGTCACCATCTGCTCGCGCCGTCTCACCACAGTTTGCCCAATCGCGTTATCTACGATGGGTGAGGAGATGGGGAGCAAGGCTTCCTCAAGAAGTTCGACGTGGGAGCGAGGGCCGACAAGAGATGCAGGACGTATGGCGCATGGGAGCGGCTGTACCGCAAGTGGAATAGGCAGTCCTCTAGCGTACTGGTTTTGCACCTGCCGCAGCTTCGCGAGTTTCAAGACGAGAGCGAAAAGTTAGAGCGGGCAACAGCGTAGCTGGGTGTTACCCAACACCGCGATGCCCGATGCCCGGGCAATCAGTCACTCCATTCGAAGCACTTTGTGCGTTCGATGAACATTCTTAGGATGCTGTCGCAGAACCCAACTAGCTGGTGATCGCGGAAATTCTCAGCAGACTTGGCACCATGAAACAAGTTGCATCGAACTAAGTACACGGCTCGTAGTACCTGCGGCCAACTCGGCACGGTACCGCTTGTCCAACCGACGGGTTGATGCTTGACCCGAGCCAGGGTGACTTTCTTGAAAAGAGCGTCGCGGCCATATCGATAGAAAGCGTCCCTTCCAACCTTCTTGCGAACATCTCGTACGTTCAATATTGGAAACATCTTTGCGAATTCAACGACGACGCTGCGAAACTCGGGGGCCTCGGCGAGGAGCTGGTTGTATGCGGCTACCATTTTGACTTGCTCTGCTATGGCATTGATCATTGCTGAATCAGTTTCAGCCTCTGTGACGCACTCCATCCATCCGTTGAACGCCATCCAAACGTGCGCAAACGAGGAGAACGTCGATCGCTGCTCGTCGTTTGCTTCGACGAGCTTCCGTGCCAGACCCGCAGCCTCGGGATCAAGGTGCAGAAAATTGCCAAAGTTGATCATGAGGACCTCAAGACTGTTTGGAGCTAGCTTACTGTGATGTGCGTTGGCTGGCGGCTTCAAGTTGAAGTCGCATGGCTCCTTCTGCAACTAAGACCGGCCCGGCCTTGTAAGAACAATGGGTGAACTCCATCGCCGGTCTGCGGCGCTAGACTGCAAGCAGATTGCGCAATATGGTCACGCTCACATCAATACAGAGGCATAGACTGCAGCTTCACGCCGCTCGCTGGATACATTGGGGTCACAGCAAGGCGTGGACAAGATTGCGCACAGGCTACACGACGCACTATGAACCCGTCTTTGTGGCGCATCTGTGTGCAAGCCTCAGTTGCCTCGCTACACCATGGCGTGCGGAGCTTCGGCAGATCGACCCCAATGCTCAGTTGAGCATTAGCTCCGTTTTCACGCATCAGCGGCCCTACATCACTTACGCCAATGGCGGCGCTGCACAGCAGTGTGAATTGTCCGACGTGATGATCGCGCTGATAGACCGGACCAACCCTTCAAACATCCGATCAAGGTGCATTTTTGTGCAGGCAAAGAGGGACGACTCTCAGACGATTACGCTTGCTCAGAGCAATGACCTAGTTCAACTGCACTTGTATGCGCAGCGGCCGTCCTTTGATGTCAAGCGCAGGGATGCGCCGAAGTCGATCCGGTTTCCTGTAGTGGCGTCTGACACAGCCTTGAACTACGGAATCACGCCACCGACCGATATACGGAAGAGGGTGGCCCCAGCGAACTGGGGGCTTGATCGCTGGAAGCTGGCCCACAACTTGAGTGGGTACGCGGGCTCAGTGATCGCTGCGACCGTCCCCCTGCAAGAGTTGCTTGTAGATTTTCTCGTGGGAAACACTGGATTCGATTTCGTTCTATCTTCGCCTGCGGCCAGCTGGCGTGATTTGGAACGTTCAGGGGATAGCTGGTCTGCCCTCATCAACTTCATTCTTGAAGATGCAGTGAGCTCTAAATCGCCAAGGTATGCGTCCGCGATATGGCCTAAGCGCAGCGATGGCGGTAGATCATTGGCGCTCACCACGATTGACTCTCATGGGGTGCCATGTGTCACCGTCAACGAGCTTTCCACTAGCGGTGACTCGCCTACGCCGACATATGGGATGACCCTCTTCAACAATGTCGAGCAACACTCTCAGTCAGAGCAGGAGCCGCCACACAACGATCCCCCGCGTGACAATGGCGAGCGTGGTGGCGATGAATGGGGGGGCATGAGCGTTGTTGTCATGGAGATGTCGGCGCGCGACGATCAAGCTGGCGGGGACTGACGCAGAAACCTATTGATCTGTTTCTCGACGTATCGCTCCTTCATCGTCCAACGTCCTCTCGGGGTTAGTTGGACTCCAGGCCGTCATGTGGCTGATCTCAGGGGGGAGCTAGCACCTGCCACACCTTCATGCGCCGGTGCTAGCTCCAGCTACAGCAGTCTTGGCCGACGAATCGAACATCTCATCGTTGATCGGTGAGCGCAGGCGATCATTGTTCAGCAGTTTGAGGAGCAACTCCATCGTCTCCTCCTCGACAATGATCTTGCCGCCAACAATCTTGAGATCCCACTTTTCTGCCTTGACTACCGCTATGAGCTTGGTCATGTAGTCAGGCTGCTTGAAGTAGCCAGCATTCTTGATCGCTGCTAGCTTGCGTAGGTGACGAAGGTTCTCGCCCACGTACGTCCGAATCGGTTCGACGTCGCTCAAGAAGTCCATGCTTGTGAACGCATCAAGGAGCTCGTTGCCCTTTTCCTTTATGCCTTCGCGAAAATTCATCGCGGTCTCGAAAGCTGCCTTGCTGGCGATAAAGGTCGTTCCACCGAAAACGAAGAAGTCGAAGCGAGGGTCGATCATAAAAACCTGCTTGTCTTCGACGTCTACAAGTTTGTGATTGTCGAAGAAAAGTGCTTGTCGAGTGACCGCCTTCTTCGGATTGTTCAGCGTGTTGATCTTGCGCAGTGCGAACAGTCGTTCACCGCCAGATTCGAAAACCACCACGTAGGCCAGCGCACTCAAGAGGTCCGAGTACTCCTTGGCGCGAGGGTTGTCAAAACCGGCATCGATAGCAGCCACGATTCTGTGGAAATCGGTGGCATCAGCATCGAGTGTTAGCAGAACGTCGTCAGGGTCGGCGTTGTTGAAGTCGTACGCATCGAGGTGAAAAGCGCGATCTTGGACTTGCTCCTTGACGTAGCCCTTAAATCGCTTGTTGAGCCGAGCATCGATGTCGACCCGCAACACCGAGTAGTCGAAGCCCGTCCGTGCTGCCTTGCGACGCACCAGCCAGAAGCTTACGGCCCACTTGGACATATCTAGATTCTTTAGCCTCTTAAGCCGGGCTGCTTCCTTTGTACTCATGGGTTCTCCTCGCTGTTTTCTTGGACTTCGGCTGCCACATACAGGTAGTGAGACAGGCGCTCGAATGTGTACGAAGCGCCAATTCTTATGGGAACCCGCGTCACGACCATGGCCTGGGTTTCGGTGGCAGCTCGTCTAAAGGTGCAATCGATGAGCATGTAGCCGGCGACGGCCAGGACGGGGTTGACGAACACGGTCTGAGTTCGATATGCCATGGCGAACATCACAGCCAAGAAGATTACTAGGCTGACAAGCGTTTGCCACTCGCCTAAGTCGATACGGACGAAGGACAGAACATACGGAATGGTGTAGCCGAACATTTCGCCAGACTTGTTTGAAGCTTTTGTCACTTCAACAACAAGACCACTGCGAATGCTCTTCACTGCGGCAAGTACCATGAGACTGCTTGCGATTGCCAGCGCAATGAAGAGACAAAATAGCCGCGGGTGCTGCGGCGTCGGTACGTAGTCGATGATTTGAAGATCTTTGACGGCAAGGATCAGCAAAAGCGGCGAGTAGCCGCTGACAAAGATCAGCAGGGAGGCTCCGAATCGCAATCGGAGCGATGTGTCCTGCGGCTTTGTTTCACCCGTCATGCGATCACCGGATATGTGTGGTCAAAGGACTAGCTCCAACGGAGGAAGGCCATGCAGCCAGTCGTAGGCCGCGGCAAGAACAGTCGAGGACTCAAGGGTAACAAACGTGCCGGTCGAGCTCGACATTCTGGAATTGGCGATGAGGCGCTGATCAGGTTCGATCCTCATGCGACAGGACATCTTGTCTTGGTAGTTTGTAGGATTGCCATTGCCCACCGCGCTTGCTTCAATACCTCCCTCGATCACGCCGCTCGTGATCGCCCGATCGAAGCGTCGATGACGGTCTGATTCCGTCGCGCAAATCGACGCACACGCGCGAAGTCACGCGCGTGACTACCCTGAAATCCGCTCGACAGAGCTCAGGAAACCCTCGTCACACGAGTGGTTCGAATCGGGTTTTTGTTGAATGGGGAAGACGATGGGTAAGGCGAAAGAGCTGGGCGCGCTGGAGGTTTCTCGCATCACGCGCCGTGGCATGAACTTCGTGGGTGGTGTGGCCGGCCTCGGCCTCAACGTGAACGGCTGCGGCTCTCGCAGCTGGATCTTTCGTGCCCGCATTGCTGGCGTGCGCCGCGACATGGGCCTGGGCGGATATCCCGACGTGACGCTGGCACAGGCGCGTGAACTGGCCCGCACGGCGCGCGGCAAGATCCGCACAGGTGTCGATCCGATCGAAGAAGCCCGTTCGGCACGCAGCGCCCTGATCGCGGCGCGTATGTCGGCCGTGACCTTCAGCAAGGCGGTCACGCAGTACCTCGAAGCCCATGAGGCCGGCTGGCGCAATCCGAAACACCGCCAGCAGTGGGAGAACACGCTCACCACCTACGCAGGCCCGAAGATCGGCCAGATGCTGGTGCGCGACATCGAACTGCCGCACGTGCTCTCGGTGCTGGAGCCGATCTGGCGTGAGAAGACCGAAACCGCCTCGCGCCTGCGCGGACGCATGGAGTCGGTGCTGGACTGGGCAACGGCACGAGGCTACCGCTTGGGCCTGAACCCAGCGCGCTGGAAAGGTCACCTGGACAAGCTACTGCCGGCGCCCGGGCGCATCTCCAAGACCGACCACCACCGCTCGCTGCCCTACCAGAACATGCCGACCTTCTATGCCCAGTTGTGCCAGCAGGAGGGTACTGGAGCGAAGGCACTGCAGTTCGTGATCCTGACCGCGGCGCGCTCGGGCGAGGTGCGGGGCGCGACCTGGGACGAGTTCGACCTGGCCGCTGGAAAGTGGACGATTCCGGCCGACCGCATGAAGGCTAAGAAGGAGCACCGCGTGGCGCTCTCGGCCCAGGCCGTGGCGCTGCTCAAGGTGCAGCAAGAGTTTCGGGTCAATGAGTTCGTGTTTCCTTCGTCGAAGGAGGACAGCATGCTCAGCGACATGACGCTCACGGCCGTGCTGCGCCGCATGAAGGTGGACGCGGTGCCCCACGGGTTCCGCTCCACCTTTCGCAACTGGGCGGCCGAGAAGACGGAATACCCGCGCGAGATCGCCGAGCTGGCGCTGGCGCACACCGTGGGCTCCGAAGTCGAGCGGGCCTACCTGCGCACGGACATGTTCGAGAAGCGGCGCTCGCTGATGCAGGACTGGGCGGACTTTGTGGGTGGTGTAGGCGCGCAGGGGTAAGCCCATGGCGCTGGAGTGGACTGAACGTCAGATTGCGATGCTGGCAGAGATGAGCGTGCGCGTGTGGTCGTCGCCCATGAACCCGGGCCAGGATGCGGGGACGCAGATTTCCGACGCCGCCGAACCCGAAGTCGAAGCGATCGAGGCGACGGAGCTGAGCACCTGGCAGGCAATGGAGGCCGCGGTGCGCTCGTGCCGTGCTTGCGGGCTCTGCGGCAGGGAGAACACCACATGTGGGCCTCAACAGGCGCGCACGGCGACCTGGCTGGTTGTTCGGGACATGCCTGCCGACCTCACCGCAGCTCACGGTGATGAAGAACTGCTGCTCGACCGGATGCTCAGGGCCGTGGGGCGCAGCCGCACCGGCGCGGGCGAGCAGAGTGCGTACCTGACTACGGTGATGAAGTGCAGACAGACGGCTGGCAAATGTCCTGGGGAGGCTGAGGTCGAAGCCTGCTGCGAGCACCTGCGGCATGAGGTGCGGCTGCTCAGGCCGCGCGTGATTCTGGCCATGGGGCGGTTCGCTTCCCGTGCCCTGGTGGGCTCACAACATCCGCTCGGGGCGCTGCGTGGGCAGACCCATGCTTTCGAGGGCGTGCCGGTGGTGGTGACCTATCCGGTGGCCTATCTGCTTCGGCACCCGCTAGAGATAGCGAGGGCATGGGCCGATCTCTGCCTTGCCGCCGACGTGGGGTGACAGGGCTCGACGCACGCCTGCGCCATGAAATGCGCTGACCTGACTTCCCGATTCCCGCTCTCGCTGAGGGGGTGAGACCGGGACCGGCAAACGGGAAGGGGGCGGTGGAAGGCAACTGTGACTGGGGGCGTCTGCAATTTGAGATGTGGAGCTTCCCGCCTTCCGGCGCCGGTCTCCCCCATATCTTCCGAACCGGGAGTCGGAAGCGGGAGTTTGTGGTCTGGGGTGATCGAGGCTGATCTTTCGGCGCAAGGGGCGTTTACAGCTCGCCAAAGAGGCGAAGGCGTGGTGAGGAACCCTTACCCACTGGTCGTGGGTCGAGCGGCGAATTGGCTAGCTTTATTCGCGTTTTTCGGGCATCGGGTTTCATGCGCGCCTTTTGCCTTCACAGGCAAGAGGGCGGGACAAGGTGTCCAGATGAGGGGGATAGGGGTGAGGCGTGGCAGAAATCACGCCAAAGAGTGTGATTTCGACCGCCTGTCGGAATTCGGGTGATTCGAGAGGGGGCGAAGCGCGTGCCACCCGTTCATGGATGCAGGCGTCCCCCGCGTGGTGCTGGCGACAGGCTGCGAAACCCCATTGGAGTTCTCGATGATTCGAAAGTTAAAAGTGACTCCTGTCGTGATCACACTGGCAGAGTATGAAGCGACCCTTTTGCGCCTGTCGCAGCTGGAAGCGCACAAGCAACGTGCCCTTGCTCGTTCCCACCCAGTACTCAAACCCGGCTCGACCGCAGAGTTTGTGTATCGCCAAGCGATCGACCTGATCCAAGGTGGCCCGACAGCGGCCTTCCCGGAAATTGGCAACGGCGCCGCGCGGATGCCTGAGCTTGTGGTGGTTCTCATGCCTCTCATGCCGCGTCCGCAGGATCGCAACGAAACCCGGGTCGGCCATTACCTGGTCTACCTGCACATGCACGGGCTGCTCGAGATCGACGAGGGCGAACGGCTCGTGACCCTGCCTCGGGAGGAGCAGCAATGAGCGCCAAGGCCAACTTCTCCCGTCAGCGTGCACCTGTGCAGCCAGGTGTGGCACCGAGCAAGGTGGTGACGCGCTACGTGCGTCTGCGCGAATTGCAAACCATAGTGCCGTTCTCGGTGCCGACAATCTGGCGAAAGTCTCGCGATGGCACCTTTCCCCCGGCCGTCAAACTGAGCGCGCGCATCACGGCCTGGAGCCGCGAGGCAGTCGAGCAGTGGCTGAATGCGAAGGAGGGCGTGTGATGGACAAGCATGATCACACCAGGCCTTCCGCGGAGACCGCGGCGTTTGTGCAAAGGGTCATTAGTGAGCATCTCGCATCAGAGGCGGCCAAGGCATCTCCAAGGGCTGCGGAGGCGGTGCCGCCAATTGCCGCTCGGACGCCGTCGACCAACTTCTCGCGTTATCACCCGTATACCTCAGATCAGTTCGGCGCGTTCCCTGAAATTGAGTTTGCCGTGGATGACGTTTTTCCCATGCAAGGCATCGGCGTCATCTATGGGCCGTCTCAATCGGGCAAGAGTGCATTGGCGCTCTCTCTGGTCGATGCACTGGTTCGAGGCACGCCGTGGTTTGGTAGGGAGACCAAACAGCGGTGTGTCTGGTATGTGGCGCTGGAGGGACAAAGCGGGCTGCGGTCGCGCGTGAAGGCACTCGAGTTGCACGAAGGTGCGCAGCTGCCTGAAAACGCGAGATTCCTGTTCGATTCGCTGAATCTTGCGAGTGACGCAGATGTCGCAGCACTCAAATCCAAGATCAGAGCGAACGGTGGCGCGGACGTGTTGATGATCGATACGTTGGCCTGCGCGATGGCAGGCGGCGATGAGAACTCCTCGCGCGACATGGGGCAGGTAGTCGCCGCTGCCAAGGAGCTTCAGAGCCTCATGGGGGGGTTGGTGCTCCTCGTACATCACACGGGAAAGGACGCCAGCCGGGGCATGAGGGGGCACTCCTCACTGCACGCTGCGCTGGACGTTGCCATCCAAGTGCAGCGCCATGATGATCACCGCACGTGGATGTTGACCAAGGCGCGCGACAGCGAGGATGGCGTTGAGGGGGCGTTCGTCCTGGATAGGGTCGAGCTGCCGCCCGACTCAAAGGGGAAGCCCCGACATTCGATTGTCGTGACTCCAATCGAGATGCCCGAGAAGGAGGCCGATGCCCCCCGTGGTCCTCGGTACAAGAACCAGCGTGCTGCACTGGTCGCGATCAAACAGCACATCGTTGCTGAGAGCATCGCGAATGGTGATGCTCCGCTGCAGCCTCTGCCGTGGGACGAGGCGGTCGAGATCGCCAAGGAGCACATGGAGGTCGGCCCCAAGCATCAGAAGTTGCGCGCGCAGGAAGCCATTTGTGGTCTCGTCAAGCAGGGCTTCCTGGTCAGGCAGGAAGATGGCCAGCTATGCCTACCTGACGAAGGCTCGGCGCAGGCCGACGACGACTGATGGCCCGTCCCGCTCCCGGACTGCTCTATTGGGGTGGCCCGGCAGCGGGAAACGGGACGGCACAGCGATTTCCCGCCCGGCCTCGGCTACCCACATCTGGAGCGGGACCGGGAAGCGGGAAAACATGGGCCCATCTTCAGCAGGAAGACATAGGGCTGTGCTGCATCGAGCAGCAAGGCTGCTGGCCGCGAGTGGAAAGATGGTGTCGTGTTGCAGCGTTGGAGAGCCCGACCTTGCCCAGTTGTTCACCCAGGACGCGTCGTCGGGAAGCTGTCGCGGATGTGTTTTGCAGACGAGGAGTCATCATGGTGAACCTGAATATTGATACCCGCTGAATCGTTGGGCGCGGCCCTTGGAGCACGGGTTCGCGAACAGATTCGCCGTCCCAAAGCCTCTGCGATGTAACAGGGTGTTCGGTTACGCTTAGTGAGCGTGGCGCGAGTTGCTTCATGTCATCGGGTTAACCCGTGTGGCTGCTCACGTGAACCTCGCCTTCGCACCAACTACGGTCGAGGGTACCCAACCACTTCAAGGAGCGTCGGCGATGTCCGCCACCAAGTACAAGTTCAACCTGATCGACAGCACTACGCGCAAGCAACAAATCGAGCAACGTGCAGCGGAGGCGCTTAAGAGAAACCGCACCAAGCGGGAGGTGAAGTTCCGTGGCGGCCGTGAGCCGCTGGCCGTCATCCAGATGAGCATTCACCACCTGCTCTACCGACTGGAGAACTTCCGCACCATCAGCGATCAAATGAGCCAAGTCGCCGCCGGCAAGGTCGACGAGAAACTGTTCGACCCGTCGCGACGCGAGGACGTCAGCGCGCAGGCCGCGCAGCATGAGCTTCTGTTCAAGCTAGCCCAGACGGGCAGTGGCGAGTCCATCAAGCCCATTTACGACGAGCTGATCCGGGTCAAGGAGCAGACCGACGAGCTGATCATTTCCGCCGATGGGGTGGTGGTCAATGGTAACCGCCGCCTGTCGGCGATGCGCGAGCTGCTCGCTGGACCGGATAGCCAGGCCTTCGCCGGGTTCGAGAACGTCTCCTGCGCCGTGCTGCCGGAGTCCGCGACCGATGAAGAGATCGTGGCCTTGGAGATCGAGTTGCAAATGCAGCCCGACACCAAGCTGCCCTATGACTGGACGGCCGTCGCCTTGGCTGCACGGGCGTTGAAGGCGCGCCACTATTCCGACGACCGGATCGCTGGCATGATGAACCGCGATCGCGAAGACATCTTGCGGCTGGTGAAGATGATCGACGGCGCCGACCTGTATCTCACCGACCACTTGGACAGGCCGCGCGACTACAACGCGCTCGATGAGACGGAGCAGGCCTTCCGTCAGATCGCCACGCGCAACTTGGTGAAGACCGACAACCCTGCGCTGCGCGAGATCACCAGACGATTCGATTTCCTGCTGGTGGAGAACCGCAACAAGATCGAGCTGCGGGCCTATGAGCTGATCAACAACATTGAAGGCAATCCTGAGCTCTTCCTGGACCACATTGCCGGCGTCTGGGGTGTGGACCTCACCCAAGCGCCCGAGCAGTTCGAAGGCAACCTCGAGATCGACTTCGGCGACGAGACGCCGGTGGCCGGTCAGAAGAACTATGAGCCGCTGGTGCGCTACATCGAAGAATTGGGCGAGGATGATCAGGTTCGAGAGAACGCGGCCAAGCAGGTGGAAGAGGTTTCGGTCATCGTCGGCGAGCAGGGCAAGCGCAAAGACCTGGCCGCGTTGAAGTTCGCAAAGGCTGCCCAGCAGAAGCTCATCGCGATCAATCTGCGCTACGCCAACGAGTCGACCTTCTCGGAGTTGCGCACGGTCTTGGCGGGCTGCATGACGCAGTGCGAAGCGTTGATTCGGGAGATCGACACTCGTCAGGCAAGGAAGTGACGCCATGGCCAACATCCTCTTGCGCTATCAAGCGCATGGTCTGCAAGGCGTTTTCGAGCGTGGCGAAGGCATCAACTACAGCACTTGGGTTCGGCTGCGCGCCTACGCGCATGACGCTGACCCGGCCGGCCGCATCAACGACCAGAGTATCGAGATCGGCTGGCGGCATGCCCTGCACGTGCTGCGAGCCGCAGCCGGCCTGCAACGTCAGCTCGGCTTCACCTTCGAGACCGACGGCTCGTCGCGTGAGCGCGTCCAACAATTCATGCGCGAGTACCGGACCGTCCGCCAAGCGGCCGGCGCCGTGCGCATGGATATCACTGAAGAGCAGGTACGCGCCCGCCTGCAGGAACTCGGCTGGGACGGCGAGACGCATGACCTGAAGGATTACCAGTCCCGCGACCTGCGCAGCCTGCTGTCGCTGGAGAATGGCGCCAACTTTTCGGTGCCGGGCGCGGGCAAGACGACGGTTACATTCGCGCTCCACCTGCTGGCACCAGCCGTGGTGGACCGGCTGCTCGTCGTAGCGCCGCGCAATGCCTTCGTGGCCTGGGAAGAAGTCATCGACGAGTGTCTTACTGAACATGCGCCGGATCAGGTGCGGCGGCCTTTTGTCCAATTGGTTGGCGGCGAGGCGCGCATTGCGGAGTTGTTGCGCGCCAACCCGCCGCGAATGCTGATCTCTTACGACCAGCTGGTGCGCGTGGAGTCGCAGATCGAGGAATTGCTGTCCCGTCACCGGGTGCACCTCGTACTCGACGAAGCGCACCGCATGAAGGCGGGCACTGCCTCCCGGCGCGGGGCCGTGTTGCTTAAGCTCGGGTATCTGGCCGTGCGGCGCGACATCCTCACCGGCACGCCGATGCCGCAGCGGCCGGCGGACATGCAGTCGCAGCTCGACTTCCTCTGGCCGGGTGCTGGCCTGGGCGCTCGGGTGTCCACCGGCGAGGCGCCACGATCGGTCCTCGGTAACCTTTACGTGCGCACCACGAAGCAACAGCTCAAGCTAGGCGATCGGGAGCGCCACGAGGTGCCGGTGACGCTCACCGATGCCCATCTCGCGTTCTATGCGGTGCTCAAGAGCGACGTGCATGCCCAGGCCAGCATGCTGCGGCAGGGCCGCCGCGGCTTCAACCTGATCCGGGCACGGCGGTCGGTCATGCGGCTGTTGCAGGCGTCGGTCAACCCGCTGCTGTTGGCGCGGGATTTTGAGGCCACCGCCGATGCAGAGCGCAGCGCCCTGCTGCAGGCCGTCATTGATGAAGGCCCTTCTGCGCGGGTGCTTAAGGCCGTCGAGTTGGTGCGCCAGTTCGCCGCCGAGGGGCGCAAGACGCTCGTCTGGACTAGCTTCCGGTCTACGGTCGAGCAGCTGCGCACGTTGATGCCCGAGCTCGAGCCAGCCGTCATCGACGGCAGCACCGGTATCGGCGACGAGGACGACGATTCCACGCGGCAAGGGCAGATCCGGCGATTCAAAACGGACCATCGCTGCATGGTGATGGTGGCTAATCCCGCCGCCGCGTCCGAGGGCATGAGCCTGCATATGGTCTGCCACGACGCGGTATACCTCGACCGCAGCTACAACGCCACGCACTACCTGCAATCGATCGACCGCATCCACCGCCTCGGGCTGCCAGAGGGCGTGATCACGCGAGTGCACATTCTGCAGAACCGACTACCCGCGGATGTTGGCTCCATCGACCTTTCTGTCGCTCGGCGGCTGGGCGTCAAGATCCGGCAGATGGAACAGATGCTCGGCGACGTGGATCTGCACGAACTTGCCCTGGATGAAGAGACCTCGGGCAGCGATCTGGAGGACTCGATCGATATCCGAGACATCCAGGATTTGCTGGAGGAAATCGAGAGGCGCGTGCCGCCCGAGCTCGATGCGATCGTCGGGTAGCCTGACCGGCGCGAGCCGGTTGCGGCCCTCGGCGGTGGAGGGCTGGCGCGCAGTGACGCGGCAGTTGGCCGCCGTTCCGCACGAGTCGGTAGCCACGGCGGTGGCGCGCTTGAAGGTCAGCTACGCCACCGCTGGCCTCGACTATTCGGAGGCCCAGGCCATCCTCGAAACGGTGGGTCCGGCGAAGGAGTCGGCCATCGCGTCATACCAGACACTGATCGAGCACGAAGCCATGCTGCGGCCAGCATGGTTGTCGGTGTTGCCGAGCGGAAGGCGGCCGCTGCGGGACGCCCTCTCGGCTGACGCCGGCGAGTGCTTCCGGCGTGCCGGCGCCTTTGATGATCAACCGGCGGTCGATGTGGTCGCCTTCCTGGACCGTTTGGCCAACCTTGCGCGAGCTAGCGCGAACCTGCCATTGGTCGAGTCTGGCCGGAATGCCGAACGGCTATCTTTCGAGCTGGAACGGGCGCGCTGCGCCGAGATGCCTGGCGCGCCAGCGGTGGAGTGGGTGGCCTTGGACGACAACTCGGCTGGCTACGACATTCTCTCTTTCCGCCAGATCGACGGGCGCCCTGTGCCGAAATTGGTGGAAGTGAAGTCTTGCCGTGGGCGCCCTTTGCGTCTCCTCATCACACGCAACGAATGGGACACCGCTTGCCGGCACCGGGAGGCCTACGTGGTGCACTTTTGGGACGTAGATGCCGAGCGGTTACACGAATTGTCGTGGGGCGATCTGCAGCCTCACATGCCGATCGATCAGGGGGACGCTCGCTGGGACCGCGCGACGCTGAGCCTGAAGCGGTTGCATGGGTTTTGACGCAGATCTATGATCGCGGCCATGTGGAGATATTTGTGAGCGTACAAGAGGTAGGTGAGGTTGCGACGTACAAGTCGTCCAGGGGCGTCCGGGAGTGGCTCGAGAGGCCACACGCGCATGCGTCGGCAGCTGTTTTCGAGGGCGAATGCGAATCTCTGTTGAAGGGTCTAAAGGCGTCGTCTGTGGACCTAGTTGTCTCGTCGCCGCCTTACTGTATGGGCAAGGCGTATGAGAACCGCCACGACAACCTGGATGACTTCATCGCCAATCACAAGGTGATCCTGCCGGAAGTCTGCCGCGTCCTAAAGTCGGGTGGTAGCCTTTGCTGGCAGGTGGGCTTCCACGTGCTCGACGGCGTGACCACGCCGCTGGACTTCCTTGTCCATGAGGTCATGAGCAAGATCGAGGGCATGAAGCTGCGCAACCGCATCGCGTGGACCTTCGGTCATGGTCTGCATTGCCAGACGCGCTTCAGCGGTCGCTACGAAACCGTGCTTTGGTACACCAAGGGCGAAGGCTACACCTTCGATCTCGACGCCGTGCGGGTGCCCCAGAAGTATCCGGGCAAGCGACACACGGATGGTCCGAAGAGGGGCCAGCCGAGCGGCAATCCGGCGGGCAAGAACCCGAGTGACGTGTGGGACATCCCGAACGTCAACGCCAACCATCTGGAGAAGACCGACCACCCGTGTCAGTTTCCGGTGGGGCTGGTACAGCGGCTGGTGCGCGCGCTGACAAAAGAGGGCGATGTGGTGCTCGATCCTTTCTGCGGCGTGGCCTCTGCGGGGGTCGCCGCGCTGCACGAGAAGCGTCACTTCATCGGCGCGGAACTCGACGCAGAGTACGTGCAACTAGGCCTAGAACGACTGCGTGCCACGATTAAGGGCGAGGTCCGCTTTCGGCCCGCGGATCGAGCGATTCTCGAGCCCAGTCCGACTTCGATCGTCGGCCGCCGCCCCGCCGGCTTTGCGACTGGCATTGAACTGCCGGATGCGTTTCTTCTCCATCCTGGCGCAAGCTGAAGGGCGGAGCGAGCCGCTTTACAAGGCGGCCGCGAGGTCGAGAGACAGCTTGCCCCAGCTGCGGCCGGTGTGTGCGCTGAAGTCGAAGCTGTCAAATGCGGAACTATGGAAGCTCGTGCGCTTTCTTGGCGACGACCTGTACGAAGCCGCGCTCTCCAAGACTAGATACCTCACAAACTCAAAGCGACCCTTGCGGTCCCTGACGTCCGCCTGGCAGCATCAGCGCAAGCCGAAGCTGCGACATCAAAGATATCGCACCCGCCGCAAACTGGCCGCCCTCATTTGGAGCGTCAGGCTGGCTGCACTGGCTCCAAGCAGGCCTTCGGCCCAAGATAGGCGACCGACCGCCTACAGCCTTGCACGGATGTTCGACCCAAGCCATTGACGCTTGGGCTGGCGAGTGCCTTTATGCATCGGGGACGAAGCGCTCAAGTTCCCAGCTGTAGTCCAGCCGGCTAGCGTGACGCGGATGCCCGGTGGCGGTCAACGATCCGAGCCGGCGCCAGTCTGGGGCGTACTTGCCCAGCCGCTCGTACAGCGAATCCCGGGCTCTGAGGAAGTAGGCGTGATGCACCACCGGCTGCCCCCAGGTCGCCCAAATCGTCGGCCGCTCTTGCTGGTTGACGATCTCCTCGATGACTTGTAGGTTGCGCTCGAAAGCCGCGGCATTGACCTTGGCCGGAAGCGTGCGGTAGTCAGTCGCTCGCACTGGGTACAAGTTCAGCATCACGAATCCATCGAAACCGTGCAGTTCAGCGACCCGCTGCACACGGGCGACCGTCGGATCGGCCCTTTCCTGGGTCGCAGTCGAGGGGTTCAGGCCAATTGCGAGCAATGGGCGTGATCCGCTACGATCCAGGGTGTAGCGCCAGCGATCCCCGTTGTCCGAGTGGTAAATGTCGAACATGAGCGCCACCTCGGTCAGCCCTTGATGTCCGAGAGCTGCTTTGCGCGCTCGCTGGTCAGGCGGGTCTTGCACCCGACGATGGCCAGTTCCATGGCAGTGCCGCCGGCAATGTCGCCCTTCGAGTCGGCCTCGATTCGCTCGGCTGAGCAGGTCACGTCACGTGTCTTGATCCACTCGCGCTGCTGGTCACGCAAGGCAACTCGCCGAACGTCGGTCATTGTCGCCCTGGCGGCCTGATAGGCCTCGTTGAGCAGTTTGTCGGCGGCTTGGTATTCTTGCGCCGCGATAGCCCTGACGTCGGGCTCAACCGCTGCCGCAGGTGCGGTGGTGGCCTCGGACGGGGTGGCCTGGGCAGATTGACTGCGCTTGGCCGCTGCCTCGGCACCCAGAGCCTTCTCCTGCGCATCGTTGATGTAAAGGGCGCTGGCAATGCCGCCCACGACCTCAGTGAAGGTCCGAAATCCCTGGGCCTCGACGCGGGTGGTCGATCTGTCGTCTGAGAGTTGGACTCGGTACTCAACCGAGCCGGTCAGCGTCCGGTCGTCGAGGCGGACATTGCCGCCGGTTTCCTTCGCGATGGCAGTGCGCAGCAGTGAGTAGTCGGCGTTCGGTACTTCCGGCAGGGTGCTGGTCAGGGTGGCCTGGCAACTGACTTGTCGAACATTCTTGTTGGTCTCGGTCGTGGTGATCCCCGTGACTTGAATCTGCATCCGGGCGCGTGCAATGTCCATGAACGGTTGGACGTTCTGGGCGCCAGCCGTGGCGCTGAACTGCTGCTCGATGCTGTCCCACAGGGCCTTGGTCAAGATCGACTGCGTTGCCTCCGATGAACACGTCGGGCCCTCATCAGGGGCGGAGCAGGCACCGAGGGCCAAGACGGCGAGCGCCGAGGCGCAGTGTCGGAACATGAATCGCATACTTTCTCCTCTGGGTCGAGGAAAATTTTATGTCACGATTAGTGCGTCAACAATCAGTGCGTGGCCTATTAATGCTCATGAATGCAGATTCTCGGCGTGAGCAAACAGACGCTGAGAGTGAAATTTGGGCTGCGCATTCGACAGTTGCGAGAGGCGGCTGGCTATTCGCAGGAGGCCTTCGCCGATGAGTGTGGTTACGCTCGTTCCTACATGAGCAGGATTGAGCGAGGCTTGGGGAATCCTTCACTCGATGCCATTGAGGTCCTGGCGAAGGCGCTGCATGTTGCGGTCGGGGATCTGTTCACTGACCCATCGAAGAACTAGGCTGGCTCTGGCTGGCACCGTGCGGAGGACTTCATGCCAAGAGCCACTACATGCATGCTCGATCACGTCGAGGTGTCGATTTCCGATGCCCTGAACCATCGCGACGATGCCCGTTCGTCCCGTTTGGCAGTCCCTGACTTCCGTTGTGTGGAATGCAGCGAGGCTGTACGGCCGCACAAAGGGGGTGGTCATGGGGGCGCTCACTTTGAGCACCTTCGGCGGAACCCTCACTGCCCCCGTAGCGACCCTGTTCGCAAATGAGCGAGAACCATCTTTGCGAGCGGCTTGTAGTTTCAGCCCGCTACCTAGAGCGTCAGGGCATGAGCGTTCAGCAGCTGCGCTTGCTCCACCACTCGATGTCCAGACCTGAGACGTACCGATCCACGTATCGGTACTTTGGCGAAAACAAGGAGTTGAGGCAGGTGAACATCGACTACGCGAATCGCCTGATCTTCGTGGCTGAACGGCATCGCCAGGGGAAGGATGCCCTTTCAACGCTGGTCGAGCAGGCTCTGTCGCGCTGGCCTCTGCGAGTAGCCTGACCGCTCGGAGGCCATTGATGCTAGCTGTGGTCGCCCCGTATCACGCAGTCACCCCGTCGAACGATGGGTGAAGGGATGGGGAGGGTGGCCGGACTGGCCGAGAACCCTTGAAGAGCAACAAGGGGTGGCGGTGGACGTAGGCCGGACCGAACCCATCTCAGTCGTGTTTCGTGACCAGTGAGCGCTCTCACTTTCGCCGTGGGCATGCATTCAAAGGGGGCGCGCGCGTGCGCGCGCGGTTTGGTCGCTGAAGGCACTTCTCGGCCGGTCCAGCGCTCACGCACCGTTTGGGCTCAGTGCCTGGAGGATGGGTAGATCGTTCGGATTGTTGAGCAAGGCCTTCAAGCGGCTGGCCGGCGCCAGTATCACCGCCTGCGACTCCCAGCCCATATCGGCAGGGTTGCCGCCCAAACGTTCAGCTAGGTAGTAGCGCGTGTAGCTCACGCTTCGCTTTGTGTCGATGAGGTGGCGGACCAGCCTCACATGCAGGCCGCATTCCTCGAAAGTTTCGACCAGCGCGGTCGCTTGCGACGACTTGCCGTCCAGAGTTCCTTTGGGAAACGTCGCCTGGTATCCACCGAAAGCATTGCTTGGCGCCACCAGCCAGACGCGGCCGTCGGGCTCACGAGTCACGACACCGGCAGCCCTCTTGTAGTTTGCAGGCGCCTCGAAGGGGGGCTCGTTGATTGACTGGCTGGCTGCCAGCGCCTCCCATTCGACAGGGCTGTGGGGCCTGTCCGACCACGTTGAAGCCGCCAGGCCGTTGATCGTGACTGGCATTGGCCCGTTGGGTACCACGCATGCGACTTCTTCCGGATCTGCCCAGGCGGACATCTCCGACGGCTGACTCGGCCGCAAGAGCAGCACTGGCTGACCGTCGTCATTGTGTTGGGGGTGCAGCACAGCGCCGGGCAATCGACGCTGGGGGTGTTGTGAGGACATCGACTAGTGTCTTGGACCTTGTTGAAGGCGGTAGAGCACGTCCCAGACCTCGTGGTACAGATGAGATCGCTCAGCGCCCTGGCGCTTTGTCACTTCGTTCTTGAAGTTGGCATAGTCGATGTGCTCGACCAGCCGGGCCATCGCAGCCGCCACTGCCGCCTGTGGTGCGATGGCGCGAAACCGGTAGTCGTTGATCCTGCTTTCCCGGATTGAGCCCAGCTCTGGCAGGAACTGAAGCCTGAGCGTCTCCAGGTCAGAGCGCACGCGCGCCCGAACTGTCAGGGTCTTGTTCTTGATGTCCGTGGGCTTTTGGACCACGCTGAAAAATCCGACTGGTGTGACGAGCCACATCGCCTACTCTCTCTCTTGGTGTCGCCCTGCTGGGTGAGCGCTTTGTCTTGGGTTCCGTTTCATGAGGCGCGAAAGCGCCAGGTTGCCTGCGCACTCCAGGTGCTCGGTGAATACGGGACGGCATACTGGACGTGTTTGGGCGTCTCGCCAAGGATTTCAGACCAACCATGGACGGTTTGGCTGATCTGGCTGATCTGGCTGATCTGGCCGATGTGTCATGGCCCGTATCCACCTGATTGCAATCGTGAGTGCATGCATCGGTTTCTCGCGGACAGCAAGTCTTCGGGGCATTCATGACCAAACACCACAACTACCGACCTCACAACTTGAATCCTTGGTGATGCAGAGCGTTACTACCCCTGTGCCGCGGTGGCACAGGAGTGATGGATGAAACGCCCTCAACAGAAACCCTCCAAGCCCAAGTCCGAACCCAAGCCTTCGCCCGCCAAGCATCGAACGAAGACTGTCCGATCGACCTCCCCACGCGTCTCCTCCATAGCGCGTCGTCCCGCGCCTTCGAAGGCTCCCCGGAAGTCACATCGATCCCCGGCGGCAGCGCCTCAGACAAAGCAGTCCCAACTCATCACCCTGTTGGACTCTGCCGCTGGCGCCTCCATGGCCCAGATGACCAAGCTCACCGGCTGGCAGCCCCATACCGTGCGCGGCATGCTCAGCGGCTCGCTGCGCAAGCGCCTTGGTCTGAACGTTCAGCACCGAGTCGAAGATGGCGTGCGGGTCTACCGCATACTGGGAGCAGGGGAGGGCGCTGCTTCATGAGTGTGCTCGACGAGATCCTTACCGCCGAGCGGGACGTGCTCGTCTCGCGTTGGAAGACGGCCTTCGATCGCGATCCGCCACCACGAGTGCACACCAGCCTGTTGCGCCGCGTGCTGGCCTGGCAGGCACAAGTCGAGTCTAGCGGCCTGAAAGCGCTGCTGCCTCGGCCCGCCCAGCCCAAACCCTCGAGCGCAGCCTATGGCCTGTGTCCTGGTACCCGATTACTGCGCGAGTGGCAGGGCGCGACCTATGAGGTGCTCGTCCTGCCTCAGGGCTTCGAGTACGCCGGCAAGACGTTCACCAGCCTCACAGCGATCGCTCGCACCATCACCGGCACTCCCTGGTCCGGCCCAGCCTTCTTTGGAGTCAAGCGCTGATGGCTGGCAAGACTGCTGGCAAACACGGTGCGACTGCCGTCTGCGTCCCAGGTGGGTCCACGCTGGCCTGTGCGATCTATACCCGCAAGTCCTCAGAAGAAGGGCTTGAGCAAGATTTCAACTCCCTGCACGCACAGCGCGAGGCCTGCGAGGCCTTCGTGCTGAGCCAGAAGGGTCTGGGCTGGAGCGTGGTCACGACGGCCTACGACGACGGTGGATTCTCTGGCGGGAATGTGGAGCGCCCCGCGTTGAAGCGCCTGATTGCCGATATCGAGGCCGGCAGGGTTCAGGTGATCGTGGTCTACAAGGTCGACCGGCTGACCCGCTCGCTGGCCGACTTCGCCAAGCTGGTCGAACTCTTTGACGCCCGTGGCGTGTCGTTCGTCTCGGTCACACAGCAGTTCAACACGACCACCTCCATGGGACGGCTGACACTCAACGTCCTGCTGTCCTTTGCCCAGTTCGAGCGCGAGGTCACGGGTGAGCGCATCCGCGACAAGATCGCTGCCTCCAAGCGCAAAGGTCTGTGGATGGGTGGTGTAGCGCCAGTTGGCTACCGCGCCAAAGGTCGGACCTTGGAGCCTGAAGAGCCGTATGCCATGCGCGTTCGAGAGATCTACCAGTTGTACTTGCAGCTCAACTGCGTGCGCAAAGTGGCGACCGAGCTCCAGGCGCGCGGCTGGCTCACGCCTGAGCGGGAGAACAAGCGGGCGGGCTTCGGCGGCAACAAACCGTTCAGCCGCGGCCACCTTTACCGGATCCTGAGCAACCCCATCTATGTTGGCCTACTTCCACACCGTGGTGAAAACCACCCTGGGCAGCACCCGGCCATCGTCGACCAACCTCTGTGGGATCAGGTCCAGCTTCGCTTGGAGGTGAATCGCCAAGGCACCAGAACCCAGTCCAACGCTGCTGATCCCAGCCTGCTCGCGGGCAAGGTGGTCGATGAGACTGGGCGCCGCTTGATCCCGTCCCATACTCGCAAAGGCAAGAAGCGCTACCGCTACTACGTGACGCCACCCGATGATTCGGGCGAGCCAATCCGACTACCAGCGGGCGAGCTGGAGAAGCTGGTGGTCCATGCGATCGTTGACTGGAGCGCCAACGACAAGCAGGTGCTTGGTGCCGTGGGTTGGAAAGATGCCAAGCGGGCACAGGAGGCACTGAAGGCGGCCCAGCGGCTGGGCAAGGCAATCCAGCACTCAGCCCGAGCAGAAATCCTCGCAGGCGTGCGCCGCATCGAGGTGGGTCCGCAGACCGTTCGTATCTTGCTGGATCTGGTGGGGTGTGGGTTGCTAAAGGAAGGAGGGGAAGGCAGCCAAGGCGGGGCAGGGCAGGGTGCCGCAACGATCGAGGTGCCTGCCAAGCGCAAGCGCTGCGGCATGGCCGTGCGGCTGGTCATTGGGGATCGACTGCCTGGGCAGGGTTCACGGCGAGAACCTGATGCCGCGCTTGTGGCTTTGATGACCAATGGCAAGGTCTGGCTGCGGCAGTTCACCCGTGAAGGCTTGGCCATTGAAGAGATCGCCGAGCGAGAGAGATTCAGCGTGCGCTACGTGAACCGGGTGATCAACATCGCATTGCTGGCGCCGGATATCGTGCAGGGGATCGAGCGGGGCGAGCACCCCGAGGACATCAGCGCGACCAAGTTGCTGACGTCGGTGCCGTTCCCGGAGGACTGGGCGGCGCAGAGGCAAGCTCTGGGGATCCTTTGAAGTTGCAGCATCCTCGCGAGGGGCGGCTGTGCAGCGTTCTGGGACTCTGACCTCCCGGGCTTGAACGGTTCCTCCTGGCCAGGAAGCGGTCTTTCATACCAGGACACTAGCGCGCTAGCTTCTGCCAAATCGCATGTTCGACAAGCTTCGGTCGGCGTCAACGCAACCGGCGGCAGTCCAGACCGACAACTCCAGCGTCGAGAGCTTCAATGGGCGCCTGCGCCAGGCGTGCCTCAACGCCATCTGGTTCATGTCGTGGACGATGCACTGGGCAAGATCGAGGCATGGCGTCGGTACTACAACGAGAGCCGTCCCCACTCCGCGCTTGACTGGGCCACCCCCGCCGAATTCGCCCGCCGTTGCTGGCTGCAGACAGCAACGGCGACCTCAAAGGAGCCGGAAATCTCTACTTCCGAGCTGAACTGAATCGGGAACAGGGTCACTTGGCGGCAAAGAGGTCGAGCTTGCTCACGCTGCGCCGCCCGGCGTATCGGGGCTAGGCCGTCTCGGCGCGCAGGTACTTGCGAATCGTGTTGCGAGACAGGCCGCTGCGGCGGGAGATCTCGCGGATGGACAACTGCTCTCGCAGCGCCCACCGCCTAATGACACTCAGTGTTGCCACGTCTATCACTCCTCATCACCTGCTGCACACAAAAGCAGCAGGCTGGGGTTAGTACGTGGGTCAGTTCTTGATGGGAATCCTCTGACTTACTGGGCCACTTCTAGGTGGAAATCAACAATCTAATTCAACTGACTGTGCGGCTATGTCTGCCTGCATGCAGTTGCCCATAGTCAACCGTCGAAGCATGTGCGACGAATACTGGAATGGAAGCTGCCGTTCAGCGGCATAGGCTATGCCCCGCCGTATCGAAGACGACACGCCAGGTGAAGAGTTAAGCGGCCATTGTGGGCCGACTCGCTTCGGATGTGGCCGGTCCTTCTCAAATTTGTGAGCGCCTCATCGCCTCTCCCGCCACTAATCTGCGCGTCGAGGTTCACATGCTCAATATTATCGAGAAATTAGATAATGGCATTGTCGTCGCCGAACCGAAATTGACCCATCCGCACGCAGCCGTTCATTCAATCGATGAAGCAGGTCTCGCCTAATCTCTAAAAACATCTTGGCCGCCGAAACTTCCGGGTGTGATGCAAAATATTCGACAACAGGTGGGGCCTCGTCGATTCGTAGTGCTGAATCCCATACGACCTTGGTCGCCACCTCAATCGGAAATGAGATGCTCTGAACCAGAGCGTCCATCTGAACTTCGTTAAATCTCATTAGAGGCCGCTCGCTGAGATCGACGCCATACCGGCCCAACTCAAAAAAATCATGTAATTCTTGCATATTTCCAATGCCCGAGACGACAATTGAGACATGGCCGTTGGCGGACAGGGCCTTCAGAAATCCATTGATAGCTTGCAATGGGTCAGTCGAATAGTGCAAAGCTGAGTGACAAATCAGAAGATCGATAGACTCGCTCTTGAAAGGCAGATCATCCATGCTGCATCTCACAGCCAGCAGCCTGTTCGGTGCCAGCCCCGCAAGAACCTGAGTCATGGCAGGAGATACATCGCATGCGATTAACGTCTTCTTCCGCCACTCAATGCTTCGCTGCGTCAAAGCGTTTGTCCAGAACGATCCGCGCCCTGCAGCAACGTCTACAACGATCTTTGAACGCTCAATGACCCATTTCAAACACTGCAATTCCCACGCGCGAAAGTTCTGGCCGCCAGCGGAGAATGCACGATGTAGATTCTCCCTGGCAGCTAGACCATCTGTCGTTTCGTACCCATTCCGAACGGTAATCAATGACACATTCGATCTCGCTGAAGTCGTCAGCTGTCGTGCGAGCTTTTGAGTTCGTGGGGAGACTGCCTGTCTGGGCGCTCGCTAATCGCGATCAATCGTGGCTCACCGATCTGATAGTTCTGCACGGGCGATCTAAGCACCACAAACATCTGCGAGTTCTTGCGAAGCAGCCGACGAACCTTCTTCACGCTTTCATTCTCAGCAGAGCCCGCATATGAGACACAGGCCAACTCTGTGCCAGTAGCCCATACTCCGCAAACCACTACGCATCGAGTGCCAAGTCGACTCCGGCCTTGGAATAAAAACCCAAAGTCCTCCTGCAGCACCCCATCCTCAATTTGCGGAGACAATGTCAGCGAACCGAAACGCGCAACATGTTCCGGATATTGAATCATGAACCTAGGGACTCTGCAAGCCAGAATGTTGTCTGAAATCAAGTTCACGCTTGGTCCTCCGATTGATATAAAGGGAGTGGCCCCGTCATCTACAAAGTCAGCAGGTGCTACTAGTTCAATTTCAACTCCACGGATTGCGTCGCCGATGCTGGCGACAAGGATTGCGAGCCCTTTTCCTTCTGGCATTGGCATGAGCGGAATATTGTCGGGTATGATGGCGGCTGCAGAGAAGTGACCCGTCGGGAAGCTGGCTTTGAGAATTGTTGGTATTACTATTCTTACTCTATTCCCTTCCGACCTGAGATGACCCAGATGCCGAAGTCGATGCCACTTCAGCAAGCGAGAGAACGTGAAGCCAAGCGTTGCTGTTATGCCAGCCGTAACTAGGCCAATATATATTTGCTGCGCTATGTCACTTATTTGCTCTGACACATTCGTTCCCTAGTGTTCTGTGGTTTGAAGGTCAAATCAGTAATGATGGAGAGTGATGCCAATGGACATGTCGTCGCGGATTCATTTCTTTGCGGGCCGTACGCCGAGCGGCACCTACTTTGAGCGCTTTGGACAGGGCGATGGCCCGTCGATTGTTCTGGTGCATGGCCTCGGCTGCGATTTGACCATGTGGACTGGATTGAATCGACTAGCTGCCATAGGGCCTGTGTGGACCTTCGATCTGTGTGGACACGGCCGAACCGCTTCGAATACTCCGTCGTCCATTGATGGGTACGTTGAGCAATTAAATGAGCTCATGGCATTCAACCGGATTGATCGCTGCCTGCTGGTTGGTTTTTCCCTGGGAGGAGTAATCGCTACTGCTGCGTCGGCGGCGAGGTTTAGTGCGGTAAGTGGCCTTGTCCTTAGTAATGTTCCGTTCGCACGTCGGAGGGACGAACTCGAAAGGGCGTCGACTCGCATAGATGCAGTCCGCGAGAACGGTCTCTCAGAGATGGCGCCTTCAATGGTATTGCGCTGGTTCCCGTCGGGCTACTTGGATAGTCGCGAAGAGCTAAAGGAGCGCCTGATTGACATGATCCTCCGCAATGATGAAGAGCAGTTCATATCTGCCTATAAGCTGGCTCTGACCGGTGACAAGCTGATCGCCAAAGTAGCCGGAAACGTGACTTGCCCTGCTATGGTTCTCGGCGGAGGCAAAGATGTTTCTGTCCGTGAGGAGACGTTGGTCTCTCTTGCTTCCAAGTTTGGATGCAAGGAAGTCATCTTTGAACATTCGGGACACATGCTGCCCATCCAGTGCGCTAGTGCCTTTGTAGGCACAGTTGCTCAGTTCAGTAAAGAGCTTGGATTTCCTGCAGGCTAACGAGTATGCATGCAAGGTGCGCTTGACCTGCCCCCCACCAACCGTATCAGTGCATGATGCCAGTCATGGATACCAGCGGCATTGACCCTGGGCAACTGCGAAAGTGACCTGCCCCCCGCCAGCCGTACCATTCTGAAGTTCGTGAAGTCCGTCAACCACCAGGAGAATGACGGACATGAAGAAGAGCAGATTCAGCGAGGAACAGATCATCGGGTTCCTGCGGCAGGCCGAGGCCGGCATGCCGATCAAGGAGCTGTGCCGCAACGGCGGCTTCAGCGATGCCACCTTCTACAAGTGGCGCGCCAAGTTCGGCGGCATGCAGGTCTCTGAAGCGCAGCGCTTGCGCGAGCTCGAATCGGAGAACGCCAAGCTCAAGCGGCTGCTGGCCGAGGCACACCTGGACATGCACGCGCTCAAGAGCGTTCTGGGGGTAAAGCGCTAGCCCCACAGGAGCGGCGCGAGGCGGTGCGGCGCATGGTGAGCGAACACCATTTGTCCGAGCGCCGCGCGTGCCGTCTTGTGGGGCTCTCCCGCGACAGCTACCGCCATCCACCGCAGCCCGACCAGGCCACGCTGGATCTGCACGAGAAGATCGTGGAGATCGCGCACGTGCGCCGCCGCTTTGGCTATCGGCGCATCCATGACCTGTTGCGTCCGCAGTTTCCTGGCGTCAATCACAAGCGCGTGTACCGCCTGTACCGGCAAGCCAACTTGGCCGTGCGCCGACGCAAGAAGAGCAAGCGGCCCGTCAATGAGCGCGTGCCGCTGCAACTGGCACGCACGGTCAACGAGGTGTGGAGCATGGACTTTGTGAGCGACAGCCTCGCGGGCGGGCGGCGGTTGAAGTACCTCACGGTGGCGGATGACTTCAGCCACGAGAGCGTGGAGATCGCGGTGGACTTCGGCATCTCGGGTGAGTACGTCACGCGCGTGCTGGACCGCGCTGCGCTGTTTCGTGGGTATCCACAGGTGGTTCGCACCGACAACGGGCCGGAGTTCACCAGCCGAGCGTTCATGGCCTGGGCGCAGGCACACGGTATCCGCCACATCCTCATCCAGCCTGGACGTCCCATGCAGAACGGCTACATCGAGAGCTTCAATGGCAAGTTCCGCGACGAGCACTTGAACGAGTGCTGGTTCCAGACCCTGCACCAGGCCAGAGTGGCCGTGGCTGCCTGGCGCACGGACTACAACGAGGTCAGGCCGCACAGCAGCCTGGGTCGCATGCCACCAGCACGCTTCGCCGAGCTGCATCGCCAGCGCGCTGGCGATGCAGCTCAATTCCCATCAACCCCCAACACCATCGATTAACCTTCGCCGCGGACTTCCACTTCTCATTGGTACGTCTACAGGGGGCAGGTCAAAAGAGCATGCGTCTCGCGCTAGACGTTGTGATGGCGCACCGGATCGCCCGCGGCTTGTCCCTTGAACGAGAGCGCGTCACTGCTTTGCGTGACCTCATGGAGGAGCGTGTCCTGCTGGCACTGGAGGAAACAGACGAATCCTCAATGCCGCCCGACTGGTCATGGCAGCGCGCCGCGGAAGAAGTTGCTTTGCAGATCGCATTAGCAATCGTGCAAGAGCAGAAGTCTGAGCCACGCGTTGAGGGGTCGTGATTACGGGGGAAGCAGTGCCACCAGTCGACTCACTACATCTTCACCTGAATAGAGTGCGTCGAATGCCTTGGAAGGCTTTTCGGGCATCCAAGGGGGCAGCCGCCTGAACTCCTCCGCAGTCTGGAGGCAGAACGAATGGGCACAGGGGCCGTCGTCCATCTGGACAAAGAGAACCAGTTCAGCTCGTGGGTGGGTCTTTTTCAGAACGTGCCAGCGCTTGCCCTCCGGCGAAGCGTGGGGCCAGCTGAGCTGAAGTCGTAATCTTCGGCCGCCCGACAGGAGAATGATCCGGCTACGCGGATGAGGTGTGCAGTCGATGCCGTGGCGACGGAAAAGGCCGATCACGTCACGTTGTACGCGGTCGCCCACGGCTCGCCCAACTTCGACACGTCGCTTGTGATGGTCCCGCACCAGGCTGAGATCCCGCCCGGCAAGTGCTAGCGCTGCGCGAAGAGAGCCAAATTCAGTGGAGTAGGTTTTCTTGGCGGCTATGCCAATGGCTTCCAAGTCAACCTGACTAAGGGTTGGGTTGGCTTCCAGTTGATCTCGAAGAGCCTGAATCAACTGCGCTCGAGTCCGCCGCCGATACTGGCGCCTGCACAGCTTTTTCTGTACCTCCTCCCACAGGTCACGCGGGATGATGGGTTCAATGACGCCATCGGCGCGACTAGGAGGTCGCTTGCTGTTCGGATCGCTCCTGCCCCACACGAAGTTGCCCACATATGCCTCATTGCGAAGCAAGGTGCCAACCGAGACCTCCGTGAAGGGCTTCCCGTCCCCGGTAAGGGCCTCCTCATGCCGCAACTGCCTTGCGACGCCTTTGATGGAACCTCCGACATCGGCATACGTACGAAATATTCGGCGGACCAGGTCGACCTCCCACTGAGGGCCATGGACCCAGGCGATTCGCTCACTCTGTGAACCCTTGAGCTGATGGCGACCTAAATGTCTTCGATGGCCACTTCTGTCGACAGCCACTCGCGTAAACCCAATCGGCGGAAGTGGTCCCATCTGGAATCCAAGTTGAATGGCCCGATCTTGCCCATCTCGACACTTCACTCCCAGCTCGCGGGCGTACTCGGCCGCCATTGCCCGCTTCATCGTCTTGAGTAGCGCCGTCATCGGGTCGAGCGTGGTGCCAAACATCTCCTTCACATAGATCACCCGCGCCCCGTGCATTCGGCAGGTGTACTCGTAGTAGGCCGCTGCGTCGATGTCTTGAAATCTTCCCCACCTGCTCACGTCGTAGACGAGAACGACGTCAAACGGCCGTGGCGTCTCCATGACATCGCGAAGCAAGCTCTTCATGCCTGTTCGATTGGCAATCGCAAGCCCACTCTTGGCCGCATCCTCGTAGGTGTGTACGAGCGAGAAACCATGGTCATCGGCGTAGGCTTGGATGGCCACCATCTGGAGCCCTATGGAGAGGTCCTGGTGGTCGCTGGACATTCGGACATACGCTGCAGCGCGGGCATTCGTTCTCATAGACTGCTCTCCTAGGGAAGTGCTTCCATTGCGAATGGCTGGGCCTGCGGATGATGCGCAGACTCGCCAGGTTCTCAAAGGAGGAAGAAGTCCCGGTTCAAACGAGCTTCCGGAATCTTCTGCGCGGATCTAGATCTTTCGCTGTCCTTAGTGCGGACTCTGATCGGTGCACTTCTCCATGGCTTGCATCGCACGCGCCGT
Organism: Hydrogenophaga sp.; assembly: GCF_019635465.1. Classification (GTDB taxonomy): domain Bacteria; phylum Pseudomonadota; class Gammaproteobacteria; order Burkholderiales; family Burkholderiaceae_C; genus Hydrogenophaga. The sequence goes on along the minus strand of NZ_JAHBZK010000004.1, from coordinate 108,926 downwards.
GTTGCGCGGTCTGATTGCCTGAAGGCAACAGACGTCAGGAAGTGCAGAGGATGAAATGATCCTCGTGTGTCCTGTAGCTATTGCAGTCATACAAGTTTTGAGTGCACGACCGTTGCGTCTTGGGACTGGCGCTGATACATTGCAGACAACGAGTCGAGTTGATCGACTTCAACTTTGGGGGATTCCCAAATGAACCGCAAGCATCAGTACGCCGTCCTCATCGGACGCTTCCAGCCTTTCCACTTCGGACATCAACGCCTCGTCGAGCAAGCGCTTCGCACTGCTGAACGCGTGATCATCGTCGTCGGAAGCGACAAGCAACACCGCAGCGTCAAAAACCCGTTCACGTTCGAAGAGCGCGAGCGCATGATTCGCGGCTCCCTGCGCAACACAGAGCAGGGTCGCACCAGCGTCATCGGTGTCGCAGACTCCCCCTACAACGACAACATCTGGATCTCCGGCATCCAGAGCGGGGTCGATCGCCTGATCTCAGCCGATGGTGCCTCACCCCAGGACGCCAGCGTCGCCATCGTCGGGCACCTCAAAGACTCGTCGAGCTACTACCTCAAGCTGTTCCCGAAGTGGCAGTTTGTGGCCATCGACAACGTCGAGAGCATGAACGCGACCGACGTGCGCCACCTCTATTTCGACCCGGAAAACCGCGGCCAGCTCTCGGTGGACGTCCTGCCCGACAGCACCGCTGCCTTCCTCTCGACCTTCGCCTCCACCCACCACTACCAGGCGATCGCTGAAGAGCACGCTTTCCTGAAGGACTACGCGTCCAAATACCGCTACGCCGGCAGCGAGTTCCCTCCGATCTACTCCACGGTCGATGCCGTGGTTGTGGAAGCGGGTCACATCCTGCTCGTTCAGCGCAAATTCAGCCCCGGCAAGGGCACCTGGGCGCTCCCCGGTGGTTTCATCGGCCATGACGAGTTCCTGGTCGACGCCGCCATCCGCGAGCTGCGCGAGGAAACCCGGCTCAAAGTCCCGGTGCCGGTGCTCAAGGGCAGCATCAAGGGGCAGCACGTGTTCGACGCCCCCGCGCGCTCACAGCGCGGCCGCACCATCACCCACGCGTTCCACTTCGAGCTCAACCACAACCAGTGGACGGGCCTGTCTGAAGTCAAGGGATCCGACGACGCCGCTCAGGCGCGCTGGTTCCCGATCGCCGAGTTCCTGCGCATGCAGGAGCTGATGTACGAGGACCACTACTTCATCGCAAACCACTTTCTCGGTGGCCTGGGCGCGCAGTACGCCTAAGCCGCTTTCGTAACGGCCCTGGTTGACGGGGCTTTCAGTGAAGGAGCTTCACTATGACAACTGCAACCACCTCCCTGGGGAGCAATCCCCTCCTGCGCACCGACTCCTACAAGGTCTCGCACTGGCTTCAATACCCGCCCGGCGCTGGGCGCGTGCACAGCTACATCGAGTCCCGCGGCGGCGCCTTCCCCGCAACCGTCTTCTTCGGCCTGCAGGCCTACCTCAAGGACTACCTGAGCCAGCCCGTTCTCAAGGAACATGTCGATGAGGCCGAAGAGATGTTCGCCGCCCACGGCGAGCCCTTTAACCGCCAGGGCTGGGACCTGCTCATCGAGCGCCATGGTGGCTACATGCCCATCGAGATCCGCTCGGTCGCCGAAGGCACGGTGGTGGCCACCGGCAACCCGCTGCTGACCATCGAAAACACCGACCCGGACTTCTTCTGGTTGCCCAGCTACCTGGAGACCGAGATCCTGCGGGCGGTCTGGTATCCCACCACGGTGGCCAGCCTCTCGGCCGCTGCCAAACTGAAGATCCTGGACTACCTGGACACGACCTGCGACGACCCGGCCGGGCAGATTGGCTTCAAGCTCCACGACTTCGGTGCGCGCGGTGTCTCAAGCCTGGAGAGCGCAGCACTGGGTGGCATGGCCCACCTGGTCAACTTCCTCGGTACCGACACGGTCATTGCCCTGCGGGCGGCTCGGAAGTACTACGGCGCGCAGATGGCTGGCTTCTCGATCCCCGCCGCTGAGCACAGCACCATTACGAGCTGGGGAAAAGAAGGTGAGGCAGAGGCCTATCGGAACATGCTTCGCCAATTCGCCAAGCCCGGCTCGATCGTGGCCGTCGTCTCGGACAGCTACGACATCTACAACGCCTGCGACAAGATCTGGGGCCAGGAGCTGCGCCTGGCGGTGATCGACTCGGGCGCCACCGTGGTGATCCGCCCCGACTCGGGCGAGCCGCGCGAGGTGGTGCTGCGCGTGGCCCAGATCCTGGGTGAGCGCTTCGGCACCACGACCAACGCCAAGGGCTACAAGGTCCTGAACCACGTGCGCATCATCCAGGGCGACGGTATCAACCTGGTCTCCCTCGAGGAGTGCCTGGCCAACCTGAAGGCGCATGGCTTCTCGGCCGAGAACATCGCCTTTGGCATGGGCGGCGGGCTGCTGCAGCAGGTCAACCGCGACACCCTGCGTTTCGCCATGAAATGCTCGGCCATGGAGGTTGGTGGCCAGTGGCGAGACGTGTACAAGCAGCCGATCGGCGACGCGACCAAGGCTTCCAAGAAGGGCCACTTCGCCCTGGTGGAAGACGACGGCCAGCTCATCACGGTGAGCCGCGGCGCCGACCAGGCGGTGCCTGGTGACCTGCTCGTGCCGGTCTACCGCAACGGCCGCATCCTGCGCGAGACCAGCTTCGAAGAGGTCCGCGCCCGGGCGGCGCAAGGCCTTGGCCGCATGCGTGGCTGAGGTCCTTCACATCCGCGAAATCCACAGAGCTGCGCATCTGCTGGCGCAGCTCTGTGGAAAGTGGACGAGAGTACGTGCCGTGCAGCCGATGTCTCCACCAAGAGTCAACGTCGGCTCTAGACTGGGTGCGGCCATCCGCGTCAGCGCCGTGAATGTCCGATCTACGCCACGTCGCAGTTTCTCGGATGCCGGTCTGTGGCATGGACGGCTTGCGAGCAACGAAGCCATGGCTAGACTGCCGAGATCTGCAAGAAGCGGGCTGTCGTGCCCCTAGACCAATGAGGGAGGAAAGATGAGAGTGCTTTCGGCGGCTGCAATGAAGGCTGCAACGCTTTTTGTAGCAGCGATCACCATGGGGTGCGCTACTGCCCCTGCCTCTAGGCCGATCTCAGCAGAAAGCAGGGAAGCTCTGCGTGGCCTCGATGTACTGGTTGTGATTCCCGGGATCGACAACGCGCTCGGCACTCCCAACACCAACCAACCCCAAGGGCCGTTTGTCCCTGGTATTTCTGCGCCTGGCCTTACGCCTTCTCAAGCCGCAAGCGGAGCGGGCGTAGTAGGCACTGTTGTTGCGATGTCGATCATCGACTTGATAGTCGGAGGCGATGTGGCCAAACAACGTCTCGAGAGCAAAGAGTTGCTGCAGAACAATGCGAAAGCGTTCGCACCAAGCTACCTGCGATCGGTCGTAGCGCAGAAGCTTGAATCGCAAAGTCGCGTACAGGCGAGTATTCCGATCGCCGGCATACGGTATGTTGCTGACAGCGCAGCTAAACCTCAAACTTTGAACCAAGCCGCCTTGGTTCTTGATTTGCGACAGAGCTTTTCTGCTGATCTGTTGAAAGTAAGGATGAAAATGCAGGCGGTTGTGACCGACGCAAAAGGCGAAGAAGTGATGAAGGAGGTCTACTACTTTCTTCCGGCGACGATTGCTGGTGTGGACAAGGAGGCAGCCATTCGGAACTGGGTCGCCGACGACGCCAAGTTGTACAAGGAGCAAGTCGCAATGGGCGTCGATGCAATGTTCGATGCCCTTGACCTGACGCTATTCTCAAAAGGTAGAACTGACGCCATGCGCGTTCCCACTTCAGCGACTAGCCTTCTGCGCCGAACGAACTGCTATGGCGGCGACTACGATGTTGGTATCCCCATGTCCTCGTACGAAGAAGGCACTTTGCTTGCGTTGCGTGAGAAGCACGCCGTTGTGCGGCTCAAGGACGGTTTGTTGCTCACATTCCCAGCCTGTTCCAGCTAGCAATCGAGTTGCGATCAGATAACGAGCGAAGGTGGATCTGATCGTCAGCGGCGCGAACGACTACAACACGCCGTAGTATGCAGGTCTGGTGTGAAGACCTTGCCTGCAGCCGTCGCTGCGAAATCGAAGTCTGCGCGGAGAAGTCGGCTCAAGACTGATCTCGGACAATCGGACATCGCGCGGTGAATGACTGCTGCACCCGATACCGGTCGCCCCGAGGGCATGGAACCTGATCGTTGGCCCAGGCAGTTCTGTAGTGCCCGCCATGCACAACATGGAGCGCTGGCGGGCATGATCGCAAATGAGCAAGGATCAGATCTCTGTCTGCTCCGAGATCTCCAGCGCATCGTCGACCTCAATGCCGAGGTATCTGACAGTCGATTCCAGCTTCGAGTGGCCAAGAAGCAACTGTACTGCGCGCAGATTCTTGGTCCGCTTGTAGATCAAGGTCGCCTTGGTCCTGCGCATCGAATGTGTCCCATAGTCGGCTCGGTCAAGTCCCAATTCATCGACCCATCGCCCCAGTATCCGGGCGTACTGGCGCGTGCCAAGGTGAGGGGAATCGTGGATGCGACTGGGGAACAGGTAGTCTTCCTGTCGTAGGGCCGCCTTCTTGATCCACATCTGCAAGGCCTCCCGAGTCGCGGAGGTGATCTCGAACTGAACTGGTCGCTGGGTCTTGTGCTGAAGGACGATCGCACGCGTTGCCACCTGATCGCCATGGCATACGTCCCGCACCCTGAGGGCAACCAGGTCGCAGCCTCGCAGTTTGCTGTCAATGCCCAGGTTGAAAAGGGCAAGTTCTCGTACCCTGCCTTCCATCTGTAGTCGCACGCGCAGCGCCCAAATGTCCTTCAGTTTGAAGGGAGCCTTCTGGCCGACGATCTTGCCCTTGTTCCACGGCTCGCCGTGAAATAGCGATGAAGCTGCTTCCATGATGGTCTCCCATCGAGTTGAGGGGCGAGCAGCATGAACCACCTTGGCGCGGGAATCCCCAAAAGGTGTTTTGTTGCAGGTCCTTGCTGAGCTAGCATGCCTGCCATCGGCAATCTGCGTAGATACGTCCACAGTGTCTGCTCAGCTCAACCAGTAAACGGTATGGTTGCTCAACGTCGTTGAAGAGATGGGAGCCCTCATGAGATTCTTAGTTGTTGCTGCGATTGCCGCGTTCTACCAGGTTGCAGCCGCGGAAACCGTCCAAGTCAAGTATCACGGGGCAGTGTCACTGGATTCTTTCGCCTGCTCGGATGTCAGAGAGAACAGCGACGTTTCCCGAATCTGCTACGACAAAGCTGAGCGCTACATGATCATCCAGCTGAAGGCAACGAACTACCACTATTGCGAAATCGACGCCGCTACCGTTCAGGCACTCCTTCACGCGAGCTCAAAACGTCAGTTCTTTCAGAGCCGCATTCGCGGAAGTGGTTCGGACGGCCCTTTCGACTGCAGGACACATCCAATACCGAAGAAGTATCGGCAGTGAGAATCAGCGGCACCGATCGGCCAGAAGCGGTCTTTACGCATCCGTGAAAGCAACCGTTCCACGTTTGAGCAGCGGGGCGCGTGCCATGCCGATGCGCGTCCACTCGAGCGAAGGGTGAGGCATCGCGCTATGCTAATTTCTTGGACCTCCCTCCAAGGAACCACCTGCGCGTTAGTGATTGAGCTTTAGATCAACCAGATTTGCCTCGAATACAGCTGTAGCGGACAAAGGATACTTTGCGTCGCCTGGGTAGCCAAACACGTATAGGCGTCCGTTCAGAGCTGCCGCTTGCACCCTGCCGCAACCTCCGAAGCTAACTAGACTCTCAGAACCATCGCCAACCTTTGCCGCAAAAGTTCTTTGGTTATCGCCGTTGAGACCAAACGTGGAAACGTGTAAGCCGCTTACTTCCCAGCTGAGGACAAGGACCTCATCCTCGAGTGGGATCAATGTCGGCACGCATCCAATCCAAGCGTCAAGGTCCCAATGGCCGACGAACTTTAAGCCTTGCAGTATCAGCGACCTGTATTGCTTGTTCGCGGTGACAGTCGCCTGTGGCTTTACTTGGTCAACTACCGATCGAAGGTTCGACTCCGATAGCGACGATCGAGTGAACCGAAGGTTGCGATCGGCTGCTGACTTGACAAGCTTCTTCAGTTTGGGCAACGGCTGATTACTCTGGCCTTGTGGAGATATGCGGAATGCCGTCGCAACGCTTTGTGGGTCGGATCGGCATCGCGCCACAAGAGCAGGCGAAACTGTATCTAGCATCGCGCCGCCGTATGTGCGTGGTGAGCGGCGGGACTGCGCAGACGTAATGGTCGACATATCGACCATGGAGGTTTGATCAACAAGGTGGTACTTTGTAACCGCGGCTCCCAGCATGGTGTCGACCTCCTTTCGAAGGATGAACCTGCCAGAGGGTTGAGGAACTCGGGAAGCCTGAAGGCATTCGCTTGGCTTTAACCCGTATACGTACAGTTCATACAAGCCTCCGAAGCGCAAGTCGCTATTGGCAGAAAGGCATGCGCTTGGAGTGCTTTGAACCGTTGCGAGCCTCACGAACCAAGTGCCCTGCGCTTCATGTGGGAGATTCCAAGTCGACGCTACTGGCCCGCTTGCTGCTTGCTCAAAGAAGCTCACCCTTCGACTGGCTAGCAGGCGCATGGAGGTATCACTTGATATGTCTTGCGAAAAGTCTGTCAGGCCTGCATCGCCATCACGCTCCAGTTCGCCAAACTGTTGGACACCTTCGGCGCAAGCAAGTCGCGTCGCAACGTACGACGGCGTTACAACACACGATGTCATCCAAAGGCAACCACCAATCACTATCAAGAAATTGCGACTTTTCAACTTCATCCCCCATAAGTTTCGAACACCTCTCGGGTACGTCTACAAGGGGCCCGTTGCAGTCGTATAGGTTTCGTGGATCTATGTCCGCGGAATGCGGATCAGGCTCAGCATGCTGTTTCTGAAGGTCTACTGCGACACAATCGCACAGTCCACTTGCGACTGGATTTCAGCGAGAACCGTTCCCCTGGAAGACAACCTGAACAGTGAATCGGAACTCATGTTCAGCCCTGAGGCTCGATCAACAACCCACCAGCCGCCGCCCCTCACGTCGAAGACTCCTTCGCTTGTTGAGCAGTAGGCGTTGGCCACTTGCTCCAGCAGCAGGCCTGGGCGCCCCTGCATCGTTACGTACCCCACGGCGGTGGTCTCCATCTGACCACCAGGCCGCAGTGTCGCTCCCAGTGGCTTGCATGGGTCGACGTTTGTGGCGATTGCCTTACCTTGAGGGAAGGTAGTCCCTAGCAGGCCCCCACCAAGTGAATCCATGAAAGTGGGAGCCATTTGTTCAAGGGCTGCCTTCAGCTCTTTGTTGTTGGAGTCGATGATTGGGGGGGCCGAAGCCAAGCCTCCGTCTGTCCCAATCGGAAACATCACTGTGGCAATCATGTTGCCCTCGGCGACATCTAGGCCCAGGACCACTTTCCCCGACTCTTTCCTCACGAAGAGATCGGACCTGGAGGTCGAAGTCTTGGGTGTTTGCCACGCGCCGCGCGCGCGAACGGAATTGGTCGTCATGCACTGCGCCTTGGCTGTGGGGATGGCTTCTATCTTCACCGGCCCCTCAAGCGGCTTCTCGACCTTCGGCGCTGGCCTAGGTTCAGCAGACGCATGCCCAATGGAAAGACAGAGGAGCAATGCGGTTGCGCAAGCGGCGGCACGTTTCTGGTAAAGACCCATGTTCTCTCCCAAGGAAGCAGCGATGCATCCTATCCGCATTGGACCTGGCGTTCTCCCGGAGAACCCCGCCAGGTCAAGAATAAGCGATGAAAAAATCTCGATTCAGCGAGGAGCAGATCGCCGACGCGCTGCAGCTGAACGTCCGCTCCGGAGCAACCCTCCGGCCCCTCATAGCCGATTGCGGAAATCTAGCGATTGCTTCCCTCTACTGCCAAGTGGCCGCACGCAGGGGATGCTTCGTGTCGGCCCGCGAGGGGTCGATTTCAGAGGTTTGGACCATCAGCTCAATCACACCCTTTTCGGAGGGCACATTCCCCTGGCGCGGCGATACGATGGGCTGATGGTCAAGCGATACCGACCCCCAACCCACGGCATCTTCATGTTCCTCATGTTGATGCTCATCCCGTTGTCCTGGCCCATCTTCGCGGTGCCGTGGTTGATGGCACGCCCAAGCGTCAGGCCATTGACGGATCAGTTGCCGGAATGGGTCGAGCTCGTTGCGGTCCTGGTCACCCTATTCCTCAACTACCAGCTGGTTGAGTGGTTGCGCCACCACTGGTGAATCCGTTACAGCGCCACCCGGCCAGCTACTAGGAAGTGACGTCTGGTCAGGCCAGGCGTGCATCGCCGACTTGCGACGCCTCTCCAACTATCTTCCAGAGGCTCTTCGCATCACTGCCTTGCTGATCGAATCAACAATCGAGTCGGACATCCCATCCACTCCCTGTCCCGCGACGTAGGCTGCACAAGGGGCTGGAAACTCGCTATCAAGAACCCGCACGCGAACGAGGCAATTGGCACCGAAGACGCCGTCGTCTCCCGATCCAGACGGATCGCTGCCTACTGCGAGTTGCGCGCCGACTAAGCCGAATCCGTCAATTTCAAAGTAGGGCACTGTATTGAGCACGTCGCGAGCCACAACGAACTTTCCGTCCTCAAACACCTGGTCGAAATCCAATGCAAAGACGCCCACCTGGCGTCTACTCACGTTAGCGCTCTCAATCGCCGTCGCCGCGCTACCCATTGTGAGACCTCTCCCTTTCAATGATTGGTAGACCCCAAGATGAAGCCCCGAGGTCACCTCTGCAAGTGCCCCCTGAAACAGCCGCTCGGTTTGACTCTTTAACTCTGCAACTTGCTGCGATTGCATGAGCATCGCCTGAGCGTCGGTAGCACTTGTTTGCCCGGCGCTACCGGAAGGACTCGCCTCCAGATGCTGCACAAGTGCCACCGCAGTCCTGAGGGCCCGAGCCCGAATCGCGTACGCAACGCGCCATTGCGAGGTTGACGGGTTGGACTTGAGAAACCTATTCACGCAGCGCACCCGCTCAACCATGTCCGAGAGCGCCGCCACGGAAGCCTCGGTTTCTTGCCCGGTCGGGTAGCACGAGAACAGTTCTCCAGACACTCTCTGAGGCGGCAAGCCGTCCAAAGTAACCGTGACTTCGGATACCACCGCCGGCGTACTGGAGCCATCCGGCATCGGCCCCTGGGGAGAAGCCGCTGCCAGTAGCGGTGGTGCAGGTGGGGCAGAGGGGGCGGCCACACCAGGCGGCGTTGCACCTGCCACCGCCGTGCCTGGAGCCCGGCCCAGGGCTTGGTCCTTGCAGCCAGAAGCCAGAACCACGACCAGCAACACTGCAGCAATCGGAACAACACCGTGAGGCAGTGTCCACCTACTCTCCCTCGATGAAAAGTGCTTCATGCTCGCCCCCTTGGTATGCGCATTGCGCGCCCAATATTAGTCACCGAGGCCATCCGGCCATCCGCGGCCGAACCTAGCCGGATCCGCGCCCGAAGCTCGGCTGCTTGAAATGGCGCAGGGTACCTATAGGATGCCTGCAAAGCAGGAAAACAAGACTCCCACCACCCCGAGCAACAGGAGATAGAGATGATCGGGTCCGAAGGAACGCTCTGCATGAGCCAGGACGAGTGGCGGCAGTTCCAGCGCACGACCCGCGCTCCCTGGCAGCCTCGCACACCTCGTGGGCTGCTGCCGGTCGCGTTGACACCATCTCGGCAGCCATAGCCTGCAGTGACAACGAGTGACTCCTACGCGCCCAAGCCGTCATTCGGGAAGCATGGACGGGCGGCTTCTACCACTGCGAAGCCGAAGTCTGGGCTTCGAGGTCGGCTCAAGACTGGGGGCGGTCAATCGGCTATTGCACGCGATTGGCAAGTTTGCAGCGTTTGCCGCCATTGAGCGCAGCGCCAAAAAACTGATGCTGACGGGCGCGGGGTGGAGGTTGACCCCTGTGATCGACACTGACGCAGAAGCCCAAGAGTACCGCGCCGTCACTTCGCGGGGTACGTATTCCAGCGTTGTCCGCTCCGCCAAGACATCCGGGATCCCAATTCGTGAAGTCCGTTGTTTTGTGCCGCCTAGCTGGTGATCCATGGCGGTAGCTCATTTCGACCCACTATCATGCAGATTTCAATGTGAGCAGTCGAGCGGACGCCAGTGCATGCTCCGGCGGGCTGTAGCTGTGAAGACAGCGATCGCAATACTTCTCGGCAGCTCGCGCAAAGAAGCTGCAGTAGCGATCGGAAATTACTAGGCGAGGATGCGGGATGGCGAAGATTGCGAAAGTGACCCTGAAGCGGTTCAAGCAGCTGAAGGAGTTTGATCTTGATCTCACTGACACCACCGTCCTTATCGGAGCCAACAACTCAGGAAAGAGTAGCGCCTTGCAGGCCCTGCACTTTGCTGTCTCTGTCGCGCAGACTGCAAAGCTAGTTGGCGAAGGAGTTAAGTGGGGTGCCGACAAGTTCGAGTTGTCGTTTAACCCGTCGCAATTGCTCTACTCACCCGTCGCAGACGTCCTTTCTCTCGCCCACGGCGGGCAGCTATATGAGAGCGCCATCGGGCAGATCGAAGTCGACGTGGTGATGTCCGACGGCAACGCATGCCGGATCGCTGTCAGACGAGGGCGAAACCGGAATATCGCGGTATCCCTTGCCGGGAAACTCGTGGGCGAGCGGCTGATGGATCTTGACCGCCCATTCACGGTGTATGCGCCGGGCCTGGCGGGAATCGCTAAGGAGGAGCGCTATATGTCGCCCGGTGTCGTAAGGCGCATTGTGGCCCGCGGCGATGCCAACCTCGTGCTGCGAAACGTCCTGTTGATGATCGCTGATGCTCATTCTCGACAACGAACTGAAATTCAGCGCAAGTTGAAGGAAAGCCACGATAGGCAGAAGGCCGAAGGGAAGGCTGTCCCCCATTGGTATGTTGAGTTCAACAAGTGGCGCGGGCCGCTCGACCATTTTCAGGCTGACATGGGTGCGCTGTTTCCAGGAATAAAGGTTGAGATTGAGTTCGACAAGGAGAGAGACGAGAACATCCAAGTCCACTTTACACGTCCTGGAATGCCGCGCCTGCCCATCGACGCGGCGGGAACTTCGATCTTGCAAGCAAGCCAGATCCTCGCCTACATCACTCTCTTCCAGCCCGAAGTCCTCATTCTCGACGAGCCTGATTCGCACCTTCATCCGAATAACCAACGTGCGTTGTGTGAACTGATTACGAGCTTGGCTGAGACGCGCGGCTTCCGTGTTCTATTCAGCACACACTCACGCCACGTCTTAGATGCACTGCGAGATCGCGCGCAGGTTGTTTGGGTCAGCGAAGGAAAGAAGGTTGACTACGACTCTGTGTCAACGCCTGCGATGCTGATGGATCTCGGCGCTCTCGACTCAGTGGACTACTTTGCGAAGGGGCACTTCACATGTCTCGTGGCGACAGAAGACAGCAAGAAAGAATCGTTGGATGCCCTGAAGGCTTTGCTGAGCAGCAATGGGTTCCCCGTTCACGAGCTAGATGTCCGACCCTACGCAGGTTGCTCCAAGCTTGATGCGGCCAAAGTGCTTCGGAACTTCCTACTCGACAAAGCGCCGAAGGTGAGGTTCCTGCTGCACAGGGACCGAGACTACCTTGACGACGACACTGTTGCGAAGCTGGAGGGCGCTTTTGCAGACATGAACGCGAACGCCTTCATAACAGCTCACAGCGACGTAGAGGGCTACTTCCTGAATGCCGCGCACATCGCGCACCTCAATCCAGCGCTGATGGTTGAGAGGGTGCAACAACTCATTGACGAGGCCACTACCAACACGCGCGACAAGTCTGTTAACGCGCTGATAAACATCAGGACGCAGATCGCCATTGCCAACCGCAACGGTGGACCTGCGCACAACGCGGGCGAATTAGCGATGAAGGCAATCGCAGACTACGACGGGGACCCTGCCAGGTGGCGCCGGGGCAAGATTGTCCTCGGAGAGCTGAAATCCCTCCTTCACAAAGAACTCAAGGAGCAGGCGATTCTTCTGGCTTCCTCGAATCACCTTGGCTGCCCGGAGCTACAAGTCATCAAGGCTGCGATATGGCCGGATCTTGCTCGCGCAGCGGCTCAGTGAGCCTTGGATACCCCCACTCCCGCCCCTCTACGTTTCGTTACACTCCGTCGCACGACTTGTTTAAGTGCGCGGGGAGGCGAAAGTGCAAGTTCAACCGGTGGGGCTTATTGGAGCAACTCTCGCGGTACAGCTATTCCTGCTCGTACTGATCGCACTGACGAATCGTGTACTCCCGCAAGGTGGCTTTGTCCTATTGCGATCGCGCTGCGACCGAGCAGTGCTTCTGATGGCGCTCATTACTGTAGGGTGCGTCGTCGCTTCAGATGAGCTCTATCGCCTGTCCGCACCCGTTTTCGGCGAACTCGCATTCTCAGGTGGACTTTCGAGGAACACGACCTACTTCGTACTCTTTGTCGCAGATCTGCTGATCACGTTTCGCCTCATTCAGGTTACGGGCGGCAGCAAGACCAGCCCCTTCACAGCCATCCTGTTTCTGCTGCCCACTGTCGCGATCTTTCTTCGCGAGCCTGCGTCCCGATTTCTCTTTTATGCGGCACTGGCGGGTGGGCTCTACCTGATCGGTCTGCTAATAGATAGGTCCCACGATCGACCTGTCGATATTCTGCGCGGTGAGATCGGGGGCGCCCCTCCCGACTATTCCATCCTGCGAACGGATACTCCAGCACACGCGATCGTGAATTTGGGGTGCTTGCTTATAGCCACTGCCACCGGCTACGTAACCCGCCCAGTTCCGCTCAGTGGCATGTGACGCCGCGCCGAAGCGATGCGCTGCTGCCGGCTACGTTTAGGTCACCCAAGATTGTTAAGCGCACGACCCAACAGAAGCTAGCTCGCTATCGTCTCGGCTTGAATGTCAGTTTCCTAGCCGTTAGGAGTCCTTCACTTTCGGCGAATCAGAGTCCGAGAACGCTGCATCGCTGCCACTCGACCTCTAAGGTTAAGCAGCAATGGCTGGCAGCCTTGGAGCCAGGGGTCTTCTCGGTCGCTGGAAGACCGTTAGTCCGAAGGTGATAGATTTTGGGCGCGGTGGAGGGCAGTGGATCTGACCCTCCGCCGCGTAGACCGCTGCGGGACTTTTGCGGGACTCAGATATGAAATGGGTCGAAAAACACCTCAAGAACCCAAAAAGTCCCGCAGATAAATCTATATGAATCAACAACTTGCGGCTAAATCGGTGGCTACGAACCAAGGGGTCGTGGGTTCGAATCCTGCCAGCCGCGCCACCACAGAAAAGCCTGCAGTCAATGACTGCAGGCTTTTTCCTTTTGGACGCGCGATGTCATGAGCAAGGCCTTCACACGCGAAAGCGATGCGGATGATGACGAAGAGCTGTCAGCGCCGTCGATCCCTTCTTCCGGGACCAAGAACTACATCACCCGTGACGGCTACCAGCTTCTTAGGCAGGAGCTGATGACGCTGATCGACGTTGAGCGCCCCAAGGTCGTGGACGTGGTTCACTGGGCGGCCAGCAATGGAGATCGCTCCGAGAATGGTGACTACCTGTACGGGAAGAAGCGTTTGCGCGAGATCGACCGACGCATCCGATTCCTGACCAAGCGGCTTGAGATCGCCGAGGTCGTGGACCCTTCGCTTCACCACGGCGGGGAGCAGGTGTTCTTCGGCGCGACGGTGACCTACATCGATGAATCGGACGCGAAGACCACTGTCACGATCGTTGGCACCGACGAGGCGGACAGTCTGGCTGGGCGGGTGAGCTGGGTGTCGCCGGTGGCGCGGGCCTTGTTGAAGGCGCGGGTCGGCGACGTGGTGCGCCTGGCGGTGCCTGGAGGCAGTCAGGATCTGGAAGTGCTTGCGGTCACCTATCCGGCGCCCTGATCAATTGCGCGGCGCAGCCTTGAAGCGCTGCGCCTTGACCACCGATGGTGTGCGCTTGAGGCTGCGCAACACATCCGCAAGGTGCTGTCGATCGCGCACTGCCACCGAGAATCGGATGTCGGTGGCGGTTTGAGCCGGCTCGTCGCCCATGTTCACATGGGTGATGTCGGCTTCGGCCGACGCTATCGACAGGGCGACCCTTGCCAACACGCCCTTGCCGTTGGTCACGGTCACGATCACATCCGTTTCGAAGGATCGAACCGGTTCATCCGCCCACTCGACCTCGATAAATCTCTCTGCGTCCCGTGCCATCAGGCGCCGGGCCGTCGGACAGTCTTCGGCATGCACGACCAGTCCTTCGCCACGACCGAGGTAGCCGACGATCTTGTCGCCCGGGATGGGCTTGCAGCAGGACGCGTACTGCACCGACACGCCCTCGCTGCCGTCGAGGGTGACGACCCCTTGGGCCATCGACTCTTCACCCGTGGCGTTGTAGCGCTCGCGACTGATCAGCACGGCGTCCGGCTTCACGCCGATTTCGCCCAGCAGCACCGCCAGCTTTTTGCCCACCATGCCGGCGATGCGCCTGCCCATGCCGATGTCCGACAACAGCTCGACCCGGTTCTTGTTGCCTGTGAAGCGCAACAGCTTGTCCCAAACCGCACTCTGTTCACCCTCTTCGTCGGGAAGTCGGGCGATGCCCTCGGACCGAATGGCCTGACGCAGCATGCGTTCACCCAGTTCAATGGCTTTGTCCTGTGCCACGGCCTTGAGGTGGTGGCGAATCTTGGACCGGGCACGCCCCGTCTTGACGAAGGACAGCCAGGCCGGATTGGGCTCGGCTTTGTCGTCGGTGATGACCTCGACCACATCCCCGTTGTTGAGCTCCGTCCGAAGCGGATGTTGCTCGCCATTGATCCGAACGCCGACAGTTCGGTGTCCGACATCGCTGTGAATGGCATAGGCGAAGTCCACCACGGTGGCGCCGCGCGGAAGGGAAAGAATCTTGCTCTTTGGGGTGAATACATAGACCGCGTCCGGAAACAGATCGATCTTGATGTGGTCCCAGAACTCGCTGGCGTCGTGCGTCTCCTGCTGGATATCGAGCAGTGATTGCAGCCACTGGGTACCCAGGCGCTGCGAGGTGTCGCTGCCTGGTTCGTTGGCCTTGTACAGCCAGTGCGCGGCGACACCTGATTCCGCCACCACGTCCATGCTGTGCGTGCGCAGCTGAAACTCGATGTTGGTGCCGAAGGGCCCGACGAGGGTGGTGTGCAGCGACTGATAGCCATTCACTTTCGGGATCGCCACGTAATCCCGGAACTTGCCCGGCAACGGCTTGTACAGCTGATGCAGCAAACCCAGTGCGGTGTAGCAGTCGGTGAGTTCGGGCACGACGATGCGAAACCCGTAGATGTCGGTCACCTGGGCAAACGACAGGTGCTTGCTGTCCATCTTCCGGTACACCGAATACAGCGTCTTCTCCCTGCCCAGAATGCGCACCGGCATTGAATGGCGGGCGAAGGCGTCTTCGACTTCATGCTGCACACGGGCGATCAGGTCACGGCGTCTGCCGCGGGCCTTCTCCAAGGCCCTGGCCAGGACTTCATAGCGCCAGGGGTGCAAAAAGCGGAAAGACAGATCCTGCAGTTCGCGGTAGGTGAAGTTCAGTCCGAGCCGATGCGCGATCGGCGCATAAATTTCCAGTGTCTCGCTGCTGATGCGGTGCCATTTGTCCCGAGGCATGTCGCCCATGGTGCGCATGTTGTGGGTGCGATCCGCCAGCTTGATGAGGATGACCCGGACGTCTTTGGCCATGGCCAGCAACATCTTGCGAAACGACTCCGCCTGGTTCTGTTCGCGCGAGGTGAACTCAAGGCGCTCGAGCTTGGTGAGTCCGTCGACCAGTTCGGCCACCGGCGCGCCAAAGCGCTCGACGATCTCTTGTTTGGTGACGCCACAGTCCTCAATCGCGTCATGCATCAGCGCCGCCATCAGGGCCTGTGCATCGAGCTTCCATTCGGCGCACTGCGCTGCTACCGCAATCGGATGGGTGATGTAGGGATCGCCGTTCTTGCGGAGTTGACCCAGGTGCGCTTCGTCGGCAAAGCGGTAGGCCTGCCGAATGTTCTCGACGTCTGTCGGACCGAGGTAGTCGATCTTGCTCAGGAGCGCTGCAAAGCTGGCCGCGGCCGCGCTGGCAGCCGCACTGCCGGACTCGGCGGTGACGGGCTCAACAGGGCCGGCTTCGGTGGACATCATCGTGTAAATGTAGCGCGATGCACCCAGGGATGTCTTGACCCCTCGCCCTAAGCCTTGGTGTGACGCTTGGCGTGCATCAGCCTCGCAAACAAAAAGGGCACCGCCTTGCGGTGCCCTTTGAGGGTGTGCGGAACGTTCAGACCGGTACTTTCTTCAGCATCTCCAAGCCGACCTTGCCTTCGGCAATCTCACGCAAGGCCGTCACGCCAGGTTTGTTCTTGCTCTCGATCTTGGGCGCATGGCCCTGGCTGAGCATGCGAGCGCGGTAGGTGGCTGCAAGCACCAGCTGGAAGCGGTTGGGGATCTGCTCCAGGCAATCTTCGACAGTGATGCGGGCCATGTGGGAATCTCCAGAGGCGGTTCAGGGAATGTTCAGGGCCCGAAAGGTGTCGCTTCGGGCAATGCGCTGGGCGGCGTATTTGAGCCGCTGGGCATGAACCACAGCCTTGAGGTCGAACAAGGCGCGTTCAAAAAGCTCGTTGATTATAACGAAGTCAAACTGGCGGGCCTGGGCCATTTCCGTGGCGGCATTCTGAAGGCGCACCTCGATGACCTCCGCGCTGTCTTCGGCCCGACGCTCGAGGCGAGAGCGCAGTTCCTCCCAGCTGGGAGGCAGGATGAATATGAGGACGGCATTGGGAAAGATGCGCTTGACCTGGATGGCGCCCTGGTAATCGATCTCCAGCACCACGTCAGCGCCTTGCTTCATGCGCTGCTCCAGCGCCACCTTCGACGTGCCATAGCGGTTGCCATGCACTTGGGCCCACTCCACGAATCCGTCCTGCAGAACCATCTGATCGAAGGTTTCCTTGCTGACGAAGAAGTACTCCCGGCCGTGGACTTCCTGTCCCCTCGGTGGACGTGTGGTGTGCGATACAGAGGGCTGCACCCGTGCATCGAGTTCCATCAGCGCCTTGACCAGGCTGGATTTGCCCGCCCCGCTCGGGGCGGCTACGACGAAGAGATTGCCTGGGTAGTCCATGACTTGCTTACTCAAGGTTCTGCACCTGCTCGCGCATTTGCTCGATCAGCACTTTCATATCGACGGAAATGCGCGTGAGTTCGAGGCTGGACGACTTGGAGCCCAGTGTGTTGGCTTCGCGATGCAGCTCCTGGATGAGGAAGTCAAGGCGCTTGCCCACCTCGCCGCCGCGCGCCAGCAGGCGATCGATCTCGCTCAGGTGTGATGTCAGGCGGGTCAGTTCTTCCGCGACGTCGATCCGGATCGCATAGGCGGTGGCTTCTGACAAGGCGCGGTCCTGCGCAGCGTCGCTCGACGCAGCCGGGCCGGTCGCGTCCATCCCGAGTGCTTCGTTCCAACGATCCAGAAAGCGCTGACGTTGCTGGGCAACCAGTTGAGGAATCAGCGGGGCGGCCATCTCGGCATGACCGCGCAGCAGTGCCACGCGTTCGCGCAGGCTCTGCGCCAGGCGTTCGCCTTCCCGGGCACGCGCTTCCAGCAGGTGGTCGATGGCGCCACGCGCCGCATCAAGCAGCAGTGGATGAAGGTCTTCTGGCGTCCGGGCACGCTGGGTGGTCAACTGCAAGACCTCCGCCACACTCAGCGGCTGAGCCTGCGGCAGCCAAGTCCGCACGGCGTCCTGCAGCCCCCCCAGTCGCTGCAAGTCACTGGACGAAGGCGCCCTTGCGGCGGCGTCACCCGGGATCTCGAACCAGCCGCGCAGCTCGACCTTGCCACGCTTGAGGGTTTGGGTCAGGGCCTCGCGCAATGCGGGTTCGGCCGCGCGCAGGTCGTCGGGCAGCTTGAAGGAGAGGTCCAGGAATCGGCTGTTGACCGATCGCAGTTCGACCCCGACGGACGGCCCCGAATCGCCTGCGGCCGGTGTTTCGGTGCGCCTGCGCTGAGCCGTGGCGTATCCGGTCATGCTGTAAACTGCCATCGCTCTGGGCCGGTCGGTGTTGTGGTCCAAAACGGGGCGTTTCGGAAGCCGGTCGAATTATGTCAAAGGTCAAACCCGCACCCCTGCCGCCCGACACGGTCATCGGCGGCTATCGCATTGTTCGCAAGCTCGCCGCCGGCGGATTCGGGGTGGTGTACCTGGCCGTCGACACCGAGGGCCAGCAGGTTGCTGTCAAGGAATACCTGCCCTCATCGCTGGCATCGCGTGCTCCCGGTGAGTTGTTGCCGCAGGTGCAGCCCGAGAAGCTGTCGCTCTACCGTCTTGGCTTGAAGAGCTTCTTCGAAGAAGGGCGTGCGCTCGCACAGATCTCTCACCAGTCGGTGGTGAGCGTGCTCAACTTCTTCCGAGAGAACGAGACCGTATACATGGTCATGAACTACCTTGAGGGCTCGTCCCTGCAGGAGTTCATCATCACGGCCCGCGAGCTCAAGAAGCAGAAGGTGTTTCGCGAGTCGACCATTCGATCGCTGTACGACGAAGTGCTTCGCGGCCTGCGCATCGTGCACCAGCACAAGATGCTGCATTTGGACATCAAGCCGGCCAACATCTTCATCACCGATGACAATCGCGCCGTCCTGATCGACTTTGGCGCAGCGCGCGAAGTGCTGAGCAAGGAAGGCAACTTCATCCGTCCGATGTACACGCCCGGTTTTGCGGCACCCGAGATGTACCGCCGCGATTCCTCGATGGGGCCGTGGACCGACATCTACGCAATCGGCGCCTGCATCTACGCCAGCATGCAGGGCTATCCACCCAACGATGCGCCGCAGCGCCTGGAAAAAGACCGCTTGTCGCTGGCGCTGTCGCGCCTGCGCGGCGTGTACTCGGACAACCTGATCGAAGTGGTGGAATGGTGCATGTCGCTTGATCCGCTGTCCCGGCCGCAGTCGGTGTTCGCTCTCCAAAAGGAGTTGAGCCGCGAGACCGAGCGCAGCTATACCAAGCTCACTGTGGCCGAAAAAATGCGCCTGCAGTTCGACAACATCGTCTCTGACAAGCAGAAGTCGTTGCTGCGCAAGTCCACGGACGTCGGTACCAAGTTCCGATGAAATTCTCGGTCTATCAGATCAGTCGCCAAGGTGGCCGCGAGCGCAACGAAGACCGCATGGGTTATGCCTACACCCGTGAGTCCGGTTTGTTTGTGCTGGCCGACGGCATGGGCGGGCACCCTGAAGGTGCCATGGCCGCCCAGCTGGCCTTGCAGACGCTGTCCGCGTATTTCCAGAAAGCGGCCAACCCCACGGTCCGCGAGGTGCCGGAGTTCCTGTCGAGTGCGCTGATGGCTGCGCACCACCAGATCATCCGGTACGCGGCCGAAAAGGGCATGCTCGATACGCCGCGCACGACGCTCGTGGCAGCCGTCATGGAGCGTGGCCACATCCATTGGGTGCACTGCGGCGACTCGCGGCTGTACATCGTGCGCGACGGCCAGTTGCTTACCCGCACGCGGGACCACTCCTACATGGAGCAGCAGGCCCACCTGGGACGTGCGACCGAGCACATCAACCGCAACATCCTGTTCACCTGCCTGGGTTCGCCGGCCAAGCCGGTCTACGACCTGTCCGGCCCGGTGCAACTCATGCAGGGCGACCGTGTCCTGCTGTGCTCCGACGGTCTCTGGGGCACCGTCGAGGACGACGAAATCGTGCATGAACTGACCAGCAATGCGCTGGAGCAGTCCATTCCCGAACTGGTCGAGACGGCGCTTCGCCGTGGCGGGCCACGTTGTGACAACGTGACGGTGCTCGCCATGGAGTGGGAAACCGCCGACGAGTACCAGACCACCCGTGTGTCCACCGAGGACATCGAGGACGGCGTGTTTGCTTCCACCATCCAGTCGGGCGTGCCCGACCCCACCGCAGAAGACCTGGACGACGCTGCCATCGAGCGCTCGATTGCCGAGATCAACGAGGCCATCCAGCGCAGCGCCGCGGCGCGCAATTCCTGAGCTTCTCGCCTTCGAGGTTTCTCCATGACAACTGCTTCCCGCCCAGGCCAGCGGGCCGCCGACGCTTTGCGTGCGGTGCGCATCACCCGCGGCTACACCATGCATGCCGAAGGATCGGTCCTCATCGAGTTTGGCAACACCAAGGTGCTGTGCACCGCGTCCGTTGAGGAGCGGGTGCCCCCGCACAAACGCGGCAGCGGCGAAGGCTGGGTGACAGCCGAATACGGCATGTTGCCCCGCGCCACGCACACGCGCAGCGACCGAGAGGCTGCCAAAGGCAAACAAAGCGGACGCACCCAGGAAATCCAGCGCCTGATCGGGCGCTCGCTGCGGGCGGTCTTTGATCTGACGCTTTTGGGCGAGCGGACCATCTCTCTTGACTGCGATGTGATCCAGGCCGACGGTGGCACCCGCACCGCCAGCATCACCGGTGCCTTTGTGGCAGCGCAGGATGCAGTCAACAAGCTGCTGGCCGAGGGCAAGCTCACGGCGTCGCCCATCAAGGACCACGTGGCCGCCATCTCGGTCGGCATTCTTGACGGCGTGGCGCTCCTCGACCTCGAGTACGTCGAGGATTCGGCCTGCGATACCGACATGAACGTGGTCATGACCGGTGCCGGGCACTTTGTCGAAGTGCAAGGCACAGCCGAGGGCGCGGCCTTTACCCGGCGCGAAATGGACGCCTTGCTGGCCCTGGCCGAAAAGGGCATCGGCGAGCTGGTCGGATTGCAGCGAACGGCGCTGGCCGCATGAAGCTCGTTCTGGCGTCCAACAACGCGGGCAAGCTGGCCGAACTGCAAAGTCTGTTCGCGCCGCTGGGCGTCACGCTGGTGCGTCAGTCCGAGCTCGGCATTCCCGAGGCGCCGGAGCCGCACCGCACGTTCATCGAGAACGCGCTGGCCAAGGCGCGCCATGCGTCGCGCGCCTGTGGGCTGCCCGCGCTCGCCGATGACGCCGGTCTGTGTGTTGAGGCCTTCGGCGGTTTGCCGGGTGTCGACACCGCCTACTACGCGACGCAGCACGGTCTTCCCAAGGGCGACGACAACAACGTGACAGCGCTGCTGGCGCAGATGCGCGACATCGAGGACCGCCGAGCGGCTCTGGTCAGCACGCTGGTCGCGCTGCGCCACGCCGACGATCCCGAACCCCTGGTGGCGACCGGTCGCGCGCCCGGGCTCATCACGCGCGAGCGGGTGGGCGCACAGGGGTTCGGCTTCGACCCGGTGATGTTCATTCCTGCGTTGGGCCTAACCTTTGCCCAACTGGATCCCGTTGAGAAAAACCGCCACAGTCACCGCGGTCAGGCGGCGCGTGCCATGCTCGCCCTGATGCGAGAGCGCTGGTTCGCTGCGACGGCATGAGCGGCACCCCAATGCCGGCGCACGATCTGCGCCACTGGATGCGTCCAGGCACGCTGCAGCTCTCGGCGCTGCCGCCCCTCTCTCTGTACGTGCACCTGCCCTGGTGCCTGAAGAAGTGCCCCTACTGCGACTTCAATTCGCACGAGTGGGGTAAGCAGGGAGGTGCCATGCCTGAGAGCCGCTACCTCGATGCCTTGCGCCGCGACCTGGAAGCGTCCTTGCCGCTGGTGTGGGGGCGCGCTGTGCACAGCGTGTTCATAGGCGGTGGAACCCCCAGCCTGTTTTCGCCCGACGCGATCGACCGCCTTCTGGGCGATGTGCGTGCGCTCTTGCCGCTGGAAGCCGACGCCGAGATCACGCTGGAAGCCAACCCGGGCACCTTCGAGCGCGACCGCTTTCGGGCGTTTCGCGAGGCCGGCGTGACGCGGTTGTCGATCGGTGTGCAGAGCTTCAACGACGAGCACTTGCGAGCGATCGGCCGGGTGCACGACGCAGCGCAGGCGCGTGCGGCCGTCGAGGAGGCGGCGCACTGTTTCGACACCTTCAACCTCGACCTCATGTATGCCCTGCCCGGGCAGACCGTGGCGCAGTGCGAAGCCGATGTGCGCAGTGCGCTGGCGTTTGAGCCACCGCACTTGTCTGTCTACCACCTCACCCTTGAGCCGAATACCGTGTTCGCCAAGTACCCGCCCCGGGTGCCCGATGACGACACGGCCTACGACATGCTGGACCGCATCACCGAGTTGACGTCGACGCAGGACCTGGCGCGCTATGAGGTGTCGGCCTACGCCCGCGCAGGCCATGCCTGCCGCCACAACCTGAACTACTGGCGCTTCGGTGACTACCTCGGCATTGGCGCGGGTGCGCACGGCAAGCTCAGTTTCGCGCACCGGGTGGCGCGCACAGTGCGCGTGCGCGAGCCCAGGCTGTACATGGAACGGGCGCTCGCGGGCGATGCCTTGTCATCCATGGAAGAAGTGCCACGTACGCAGTTGCCATTCGAGTACATGCTCAACGCTCTGCGCTTGCGTGGCGGTTTTTCGTTGATCGACTTTCAGGCCTACACCGGGTTGCCGCTCTCCAGCGTGCAGTCGGGTCTGGATGAAGGTCTGGCGCGTGGCCTGCTGACGCAGGACGGCGCCGTTGTGCGACCGAGCGAGCGGGGATTCGACTTCCTCAGCGATCTGCAATCGCTGTTCCTGGCCGCCGAGTAACCCCTCAGGCGGCGACGATCAAGCGCTGGTGCTGCGCAGGCTGAAGCCCACGCGGGTCCGCCCGTTGCCCGACTCTGCTGCGGCAAAACCGTCGTGCATGCGCGCGATCGCGGCCACGATGGACAGGCCAAGACCGTGGTGCGGCTTCTCCAGCTCGCAGCGCGAGGCATCGGCCCTGAAGAAGCGGTCGAACAGGCGGGGCAGGTGGGCCGGGTCAATGGTCGGGCCCTCGTTCTCGACCCACAGGCGCGCCGCCTGTTCGCCCTCCGGCACGATGCGCACGCACAGACGCGTGCCCTTGTCGGCATAGCGAATCGCATTGCCGAGCAGATTGGACAAGGCGCGTTTGACCAGCGGTTCGTCCAGCGACAGCATGGCGTCGCCCTCGATGTCGATGCCCAGCGCCGCATCCTCCAGCGGCGCTTCGTGGAACTCCACCACCTGGCGCACCAGCTCCGCCAGACTCACCGGCGCGCCGCGCCGGGCCTTCACGCCGCGGTCGGCCTGCGCCAGAAACAGCATGTCGTTGACGATGCCGGCCATGCGTTGCAGCTCTTCGAGGTTGGAGACCAGAACGTCCTCCAGCTCGCCCGCACTGCGTTGGCGGCTGAGTGTCACCTCGGTGTGGCCGATCAGGTTGGCCAACGGGGTGCGCAGCTCGTGCGCCACGTCGGCGTTGAACCCCTCGAGCTGCAGGTAGGTGCGCTCCACCCGCTTCATGAGCCCGTTGAACTGATCAATCAGGGGCTGAAGCTCTTCGATCGGCTCCGGCAGGGACAGTCGCTGATCCAGGCGCCGCACGTCGATGGCGCGCGTTTGCGCGGCCAGATCCAGCAACGGCGAGAGACTGCACCGCACGCGCCAGAACGTGGCCCAGGCCACGAACGCACCACCCGCCAGCGTCGAGACCACCAGCAGCAGTGCAATGCGCTGGCCGTATTGGGCATCGCGGGAGCAATCGATCACGAGTCGTCCGCGGTAGGGCGCGCCACCGTTGGCCGCCGCCACTTCGAAGCGCTGCTCGCGGGACGGCGCAGCGTTCACATCGAAGGTCGGCGCCTGATCGCGGTACAGCTCGCTGCCGTCGGCGCGCATCACCTGCACGAAGGTGCCCGGGCGGCGCTCGGCCAGCCAGGCCAGTTTGTGCCGCATCTCGGCTTCGCCGCCCTTGAGGTCGGCGTCCTTGAGCACTTCGACCAGCACGCCGGAGTAGCTGCGCAGCTCTTCCTCCTGCTTGGTCTTGAACAGCATGTAGGTCACGCCGTAGATGGCCGCCAGCAGCACGCCCAGACCGATCACGGTCTGCAGCGCCAGCAGCAGCGATAGCCGCTTGCCGATTGAGTAGGTGCACGGTTGGGGCTCGGTGCGCAGATCGTCAAGATCGGTGGCCGGTGCCGTGATGGTCTGTGTGTTCATGTGCGGTCCTCCAGCACGTAGCCCATGCCTCGCACGTTGTGCAGCAATTTGGGCCGGAACGGGTCGTCCATCTTCGCGCGCAGGCGGCGGATGGCCACCTCGACCACGTTGGTGTCGGAGTCGAAGTTCATGTCCCACACCTGTTCGGCAATGGTGGTGCGCGACAGGATCTGTCCCTTGCGACGCGCCAGCAAGGCCAGCAGCGAAAACTCCTTGGCGGTGAGTTCGAGCCGCTGTCCATCGCGCCAGGCCTTGCGCCCGATGAGATCCATCTCGAGATTACTGATGGCCAGCTTGCTGTTGGTCGATTCGACGTGCGCCGGTCCACGCCGCAACAATGCGGCCACGCGCGCCAGCAACTCAGAGAACGCGAAGGGTTTGACGAGGTAGTCGTCGGCCCCTGCCTGCAAACCTTTGACGCGGTCCTCAACGAGGTCGCGCGCTGTGAGCATCAGCACCGGCGTGTTGCGGGTCTCGCGCAACGACGCCAGCACACCGAAGCCGTCGATGCCAGGCAGCATGATGTCCAGCACGATGAGCTGGTAGTCGCCCTCGGTGGCCAGGTAGCGCCCTTCGATCCCGTCGCGCGCCACGTCGACCGTATAGCCGGCCTCCGACAGACCACGTTTGACGTAGTCGGCCAGTTTGGCTTCGTCTTCGATGACCAGGATGCGCATGGCTTGCGGGCGGCGTGGCTTCAGGAGGAGGCGCGGTGATCGCGCGATGCGAAATTGTCGCCCGAAGCGTGTCCGCGTTGGCTTACAGATCGGTAATTCTGGCGTTCGCCGAATGACAGACGTGATTTCTACAGTTCTCCCATGCCGACACAAAACGGCATGTGGTGTGTCTCCCCCCTCAACGTCTTGTCTCAAAGGAACCGTCATGAAATCCGCTCTGCTCCCCCTCGTTCTTGCCATCTCCGCTGGTGCCGCCTTCGCCGAAGGCCCGATCGAAGGCAACGAAGTCTTCAATTTCCAATCGCAACTGACCCGTGCTGAAGTGCAAGCCCAGGTGGCCCCGGCCTACAAGGCCGACGTCATTGCCCGCGGCGAAGCCAGCGAAGGCCAGGACCAGGCCACCGTCGTCGCCAGCAACCTGAGCGTCGCCCAGGTGCGTGCCGAGGCAGCCGAAGCCTACCGTCTGGGCCTGGTCGCCCAAGGCGAAATCCTGCCGGTGCCGACCGCAGCCCAAGTTGAGCAAGTGCGTCTGGCCGGTGTGCGCGCCGTGCAAGGCAACGCGGTCGCCCAAGGCGCCGCTGCCACTGTTGCCAACTGATCGATTGCTGTTTTCCGTCTCCAAGGTTTGAAGGGTGGTCGAAAGGCCACCCTTTTTTTCGATCGTGCAGGGCGGCACGGAAGGGCTGACTTCAGGGTTCTAAGAGCGCGAATGCTCACCACTGCCCCACATAATCTGCGGCAGCGTCCGAATGGATCTGGCGCATGGAGCAGACGTGTCGAGGACAAAGCAAGCCCTGGTTCGCCGAATCAATGCCTTTTTGACCAGGCCAGCCGGTGGCGACCAGCGGCCGGCATTCTTCGACATCGATGCCACGTTCCCGGCGCTGCGGGCACTGGACCGCCAGCAGGACGTCATCGCACAGGAGCTTGATGCCCTGTTGCACGAGCGCGAACGCATTCCGCGCTACCACGACGTCTCCAGCACCGAAACCTACATCTCCGCAACCGTGAACCCGGACAAGGCCTGGCGGGTTTTCATGCTGGCCACCGTGGACGGTGAAGTGCAAGCCAATGCGAGCCGGTGCCCCAACACGATGGCGGCGCTTCGCCAAGTCCCCGATCTGCTGGGCGCGTTCTTTTCCATCCTCGACCCTGGCAAGTCGATCCCGGCGCACGATGGGCCTTACACCGGCTACCTGCGATACCACCTGGCACTGAAAGTCCCGCGGGACAACCCCCCCTCGCTGCGCGTCAAGGACCAGCACCACACCTGGCAGTTGGGCCAGAGCATCCTATTTGACGACAGCTGGAACCATGAGGTCACCAACCTCAGTTCGGGCACCCGGGTGGTGTTGATCGTCGATGTGCTGAGACCACTCCCGCTACCGTACCGGTGGGTCAATCTGTTCTTGACGAAGGCGCTGGGGCGCTATTCGGAAGAGGTTCGCGAGATCCGGGCGAACCTCAGAAAGTACGCGTGATGGCGGGAATGCGGCGCTGGAAGCTGGCGCTGCTCGTGGCGGCTGCCTGTACTTCGGCGCAAGGCCGTCCCATCAGCTCGCCCGACGGGCCCGACGCGATCGCATACGGGCAGGCGCAAGGCTACCCGGTGCCCGCACCCGGCACGCCTTCGCAGGCACTGCGGCAGGCCGACTATGTGGGCCTGCATTCGCGCTATGACCAGTTCCGTGCCCTGCACGAAGTGCCCACCTCGTCTGCGCCTTCCGCACTTGAGAGCGACGATCAGGCGCTGGACGTCGAGTACGTCTTCGAGGGCGCGCGCCACAATCTCGACAGCTACCTGAAGCGACACCCGGTCACTGGTCTGCTGATCGCGCAGGACGAGACGATTGTTGTAGAGCGCTACCAATACGGCCGCAACGAGCGCGACCGGTTCCTGTCGCATTCGATGGCCAAGACCATCACAGGGCTGTTGGTGGGGGCCGCTGTGGACGATGGGGCCATTCGCTCGCTGATGGACACGGCTGCAACCTATGTACCCGAGTTGGCCGGC
Organism: Hydrogenophaga sp.; assembly: GCF_019635465.1. GTDB lineage: Bacteria > Pseudomonadota > Gammaproteobacteria > Burkholderiales > Burkholderiaceae_C > Hydrogenophaga. Next base: position 82,173 of record NZ_JAHBZK010000004.1, on the reverse strand, counting down.
ACGGCGTATGGCGAAACGACCATCAAGGACCTTCTCTCCATGGCCTCCGGCGTGGGATTTCGGGAAACCTACCAGCCCGATGACGACATCGCGCACCTCGTGGCTGCGCTGATGCGTCCCGACGGGGCTGGCGCCGTCGAGGCGCTGCGCCAGTTCAACCAGCGCGTGGCCGAGCCTGGAACGGTCTTCAGCTACGCCAGTGCCGACTCCGAGGTGCTGGGTCTGGTGGTCAGCCGGGCCACGAAAGAGCCATTGGCTACCTATTTCAGTCGGCGCTTGTGGGCGCCGTTGGGAGCGGAAGCGCCTGCCGCCTGGGACGAAGACGCCAAGGGTGACGCCATGGGCTTTTGTTGCGTGGTGGCCCGATTGCGCGATTGGGCTCGCCTCGGGTTGATGCTGGCCCACGATGGCCGATGGAATGGCCGCCAGGTGGTCTCCCGTCAGTGGCTCACCTCAGCCACCACGGCCAGTGCCGTGAACGCCAGCTATGGCTACCAGATCTGGCTGTCGGGCGGCGCCTCGCCCTACTACGCCCTGCGTGGCGTCTTGGGGCAGTTTGTGCTGATCGATCCGGTCGCCCGACTCGTGCTGGTGCAGACCGCCGTCAACATGCGCCCGGTGGACGGCGGTGCCGAGGCCGAACTCCTGGCCCTGTGGGATGCGCTGCGACAGCAGCAAAGCCTGACGGCCGATTGGCGGAGACGGTGAGATTCGAACTCACGGACCCTTGCGGGTCGGCGGTTTTCAAGACCGCTGGATTAAACCACTCTCCCACGTCTCCGCAGCGGGTGGGATTCTAGGGCAAGGCGCCCCGTGAAGCGGCCGCGATGGCCGAGGCCATGCGGGCGGTGGCGGCTCAGGTCAGGCGGCCTGGGTTTGCTGCAGCAGACCGCGCGACTCGATGAAGCGCACCACCGCATCCACGCCATCGAGCGTCTTGAGGTTGGTCATGACCCAGGGGCGACGTTGCGCGTCGGGGCGCATGCGCGCGGTGTCGGCCTTCATCACTTCCAGGTCGGCACCCACGTGCGGCGCGAGGTCCGTCTTGTTGATGACGAAGAGGTCGCTCTTGGTGATGCCCGGGCCGCCCTTGCGCGGGATCTTCTCGCCGGCGGCCACGTCGATGACATAGATCGTCAGGTCGCTGAGTTCGGGGCTGAAGGTGGCGGCCAGGTTGTCGCCGCCGCTCTCGACGAAGACCACGTCGGCTTCGGGAAAACGCTCCAGCATGCGGTCAATGGCTTCGAGGTTGATGGACGCGTCTTCGCGGATGGCGGTGTGCGGGCAGCCGCCGGTCTCGACACCCAGAATGCGCTCGGCCGGCAGCGCGCCACTGACGGTGAGCAGCCGCTGGTCTTCCTTGGTGTAGATGTCGTTGGTGATGGCGATCAGGTCGTAGCGAGCGCGCATGGCCTTGCACAGCATCTCGAGCAGGGTGGTTTTGCCGGAGCCGACCGGGCCGCCGATGCCGACACGAAGCGGGGGCAGTGGCTTGCTGCGGTTGGGGATGTGGTGCAGGGGTGTGGTCATGATCGGAACAGGCGTGAGTACTGGTTTTCGTGGCGCGCCGAAAGGATGGCGAGCATGGGGGTGAAGGCCTGGCGGGCATCGTCGTCCAGGGCGAGCGCGGTGTCCACCGCTTCTGGAATGACCTGCACCAGACGCGCGAGCAGGCGCTGCCCGGTGCCCTGGCCGAGTGGCACCGCCTTGATGGCCGCCTGCACCATGTTCTCGGCCCAGCCAAAAGCGAGGCCGACGAGCGCCTCGCGCAGTGGCGCTTCGCCGTGCGCGGCGGCGCAGGCGCTGGCCACCGGCCAGGTTGGCGGGTCGAGTTGTGCGTCCTGCAGCTGTGCCAGCATCGCTTCGCCGACGTCGCCCAGGGACTGCGCCCAGGCCACCAGCGAGCGTCCCATCTGCTCGGCCTGCAGGCGCAGCTCGCTGGTCTCGCGGGTGTGCAGCACCCACGCGTTGAGCGCGCGCACGCGGGGCAGATCGTTGGCGCGCCAGGCGGTGATGGCCTGCGCCGCCACCGCGAGATCGCTGCGCGCGGGGCCGAGCAGCAACTGATCGCTCAGCCAGGGGGCGGCGCTCGCCTCGTCGTGCACCAGGCCGGCATCGACCGCTGCTTCCAGCCCTTCGGAGTACGAAAAGCCACCCACCGGCAAGGCGGGCGACGCCAGCCACAAGGTGCGCAGCAGCGCCGCGTCAGTGGGCATGCGGGTGGTCGTGATCGTGGTGATGGCCGTGACCGTGGTCATGCCCATGCCCATGCCCATGGTCATGTCCATGTCCATGCCCCCCGCCGCCATAGGCGCCACCTTCGGGCTCGAAGGCTTCGCTGACCTCGACAACCGTCAGGTGCATGGCGCGCAGCATGTCGCCCAGCACATGGTCGGGCTCGATCTTGAGGTGATCGGGTCGCAACTCGATCGGCACGTGGCGGTTGCCCAGGTGATACGCAGCGCGCATCAGGTCAAAAGCCTGGTCGGCCGCCGGGTGGTCGGGGCAGGCGGTGATGCGCATGACCACCTGCGGCGCCGCGACCACGCGCACGAGTTCGCCATCGGCGGTGACCAGTACGTCGCCGCCGCGCAACTGCGTGCCGCGGGGCAGGAACACCGCCAGCGTGCGGCCGTCGCTCAGGCTGGCTTCGAAGCGGCTCTTCTGCCGCAGGTCCCAGTCGAGCTCGGTGCTGGGCGCGCGCTTGAGCAGCACGGGCGCCAGGCCTTTGCCCTGGGCGATGAGCTTGGAGGCTTGCAACATCAGAAGAGGAAATAGCGTTGGGCCATGGGCAGCACGGTGGCCGGCTCACAGGTCAGCAACTGGCCGTCCGCGCGCACGGCGTAGGTCTGCGCGTCGATTTCCATTTTGGGCAACCAGGCGTTGTGCACCATGTGCGTCTTGTTCACGCTGCGGCAGGCCTTCACGGCGGCCAGCGATTTCTGCAGGCCGTAACGTTGGCCTACGCCGGCGTCGAGCGCAGCCTGCGACACGAAGCTCAGGCTGCTGCGCGCCAACGCACCGCCATAGGAGCCGAACTGCGGGCGAAAGTGCACCGGCTGCGGCGTGGGGATGGAGGCGTTGGGGTCGCCCATGGCGGCCAGCGCAATGCTGCCGCCCTTGAGCACCACGAAGGGTTTGACGCCAAAGAACGCCGGCTTCCACAGCACGAGGTCGGCCCACTTGCCTACCTCGAGCGAGCCCACGATGTGCGAGATGCCGTGCGCAATCGCCGGGTTGATTGTGTACTTGGCCACGTAGCGTTTGACGCGCACGTTGTCGTTGCGGGCCGAGTCCTCGGCCAGCGTGCCGCGTTGCACCTTCATCTTGTGGGCGGTCTGCCAGGTGCGCAGGATCACCTCGCCCACGCGGCCCATGGCCTGGCTGTCGCTGCTCATCATGCTGATGGCGCCCAGGTCGTGCAGGATGTCTTCGGCCGCGATGGTTTCCTTGCGGATGCGGCTCTCGGCAAAGGCCAGGTCTTCGGGGATGCCAGCGTCCAGGTGGTGGCAGACCATGAGCATGTCGACGTGTTCGTCGAGCGTGTTCACGGTGTAGGGCATGGTGGGGTTGGTGGAGGAGGGCAGGAAGTTCTTCTCGCCCACCACACGCAGGATGTCGGGCGCATGCCCGCCACCGGCGCCTTCGGTGTGGAAGGCGCACAGCGTGCGGCCCTTGGTGGCTTCGATCGTGTTCTCCACGAAGCCCGACTCGTTGAGCGTGTCGCTGTGGATCGCGACCTGCGTGTCGGTCTCTTCGGCCACGGCCAGGCACTGATCGATCGCCGAGGGCGTGGTGCCCCAGTCCTCGTGCAGTTTGAGGCCGATCACGCCGGCGTCGATCTGCTCGCGCAGCGCGTCCGGCCGGCTGGCGTTGCCCTTGCCCAGAAAACCGATGTTCATGGGCAAACCGTCGGCCGCCTGCAGCATGCGCTCGATGTGCCAGGGGCCGGGCGTGCAGGTGGTGGCGAAGGTGCCGGTGGCCGGGCCGGTGCCGCCACCCAGCATGGTGGTGATGCCCGAGGCCAGGGCCTCGTCCACCTGCTGCGGACAGATGAAGTGGATGTGGCTGTCGATGCCACCGGCCGTGACGATCATGCCCTCGCAGGCGATGACCTCGGTGCCGGGGCCGATCACGATGTCGATGCCGGGTTGCGTGTCGGGGTTGCCGGCCTTGCCGATGGCGGCGATGCGGCCGTCCTTGAGGCCGATGTCGGCCTTGACGATGCCCCAGTGGTCGATGATGAGTGCGTTGGTGAGCACCGTGTCCACGGCGCCCTGCGCGCGCGAACGCTGCGACTGCGCCATGCCGTCGCGGATGGTCTTGCCGCCGCCGAACTTCACTTCTTCGCCGTAGCCGCCGGCGCCCAGGGTGAAGTCCTTCTCGACCTCGATCAGCAGCTCGGTATCGGCCAGGCGCACGCGGTCGCCCACGGTGGGGCCGAACATGTCGGCGTAGGCGCGTCGGTTGATGCTCGCCATCACAGCTTTCCTTGGGTCAGGCCGCGGAAGCCGAACACCACGCGGTCGCCCGCATAGTCCACCAGCTCCACCGTGCGTTGTTGTCCGGGCTCGAAGCGCACCGCGGTGCCGCTGGCGATGTTCAGTCGCATGCCGCGCGCGATGGCCCGATCGAAGTCGAGTGCGCCGTTGGTCTCGGCAAAGTGGTAGTGCGAGCCGACCTGGATCGGGCGGTTGGCGGTGTTCTTCACCACCACCGTCGCGGTACGCCGGCCGGGGTTGAGGGCGTGCTCGCCGTCGTCGATGAGGTACTCGCCAGGGGTCATCTGCATCACCCTGCGAGCAGGCCCCAGGCCATGTTCAAGCCCAGCAAGGTCACGGCCGCGCCGGCAGCGCGTGTCCACCAGACGCTGTGGCGCACCAGCGCACGGCCCAGGCCGAGGCCAGCGATGTGCAGCAGCGCTGTGCCGGCCACCATGCCCAGCAGCGCGGTCAGGCCGGTGAGTTCCTGGCCGTGCGCCGCACCGTGAAAGAGTGCGAAACCCCCTACCAGCAGCGCGCCCGCGGCTTCGGGCAGGCGGGCGCGTGCGCCCAGCAGCAGGCCCACCACCAGCATCGAGGCGGCAATCATCGGCTCGATGGCCGGGAAGGCGATACCACCCTGGGCCAGCAGCGCACCCGCGAACAGCGTGAGCGCGAAGGCAAGCGGTGCGATCCAGAACCGCCGCGTGGTCGCCGCGCTCCACACACCCACGGCCAGCATGGCCGCCAGGTGGTCCAGGCCGGTCATGGGGTGCATGAACCCGTCGACAAAGCCATGGTGGCTGCCGCCGTCGGCGCCCACGTGCGCCATCGCCAGGGAACTGGTGGTCGCCAGGCCAAGCAGGCCGGCGGACTTGAGCAAGGTCGTTGTCTTCACGTGTTCTCCTCAGGAAATCGGTTGGTGCACGGTGACCAGCTTGGTCCCGTCCGGGAAGGTGGCCTCTACCTGGATGTCGGGAATCATGTCGGCCACCCCGTCCATCACGTCGGCGCGCGAGAGCACGCTGCGGCTCTCGCTCATGAGCTGCGCCACGCTCTTGCCGTCGCGCGCACCCTCCATCACGGCGGCGGTGATGAGGGCGATGGCTTCGGGGTGGTTGAGCTTGAGGCCGCGGGCTTTTCTGCGTTCGGCCAGCAGGGCGGCGGTGAAGATCAGCAGCTTGTCTTTTTCGCGCGGGGTCAGGTCCATTCGGGCGGTTCTCCTCGGGTGGCTGGTCAGCAAGAGCCATACCCGCCGAGGGTAATGGCATGAAAGCTGCACCGCCAGTGCCGTGAACACGCCCTCCAGTGCCTCCGCCGCCGACGCCCCGCAGCGCATCATCAAGGTGCGTCGCGACTACAACAGCTGGGTCGGCAGCGAGACCATGGAGGACTACGCGCTGCGCTTCACGCCGCAGCGCTTTCGCAAATGGAGTGAGTGGCGGGTGGCCAACACCGCGTTCGGCGCGGCCTCGTTCCTGATCCTGGAGGCAGTGGGCGCCACGCTGCTGGTGCAGTACGGTTTCATCAACGCCGCGCTGGCGATCCTGGTCACCGGGCTGATCATTTTTCTGGCGGGCTGGCCCATCAGCGTCTATGCCGCCCGCCATGGCGTGGACATGGACCTGCTCACGCGTGGTGCGGGGTTCGGCTACATCGGCTCGACCATCACCTCGCTGATCTACGCCTCGTTCACCTTCATCTTCTTTGCGCTCGAAGCGGCGGTGATGGCCTACGCGCTCGAGCTGGCGCTGGGCATTCCGCCCGAGTGGGGTTACCTGATTTGCGCCCTGGTCGTGATTCCCCTGGTCACCCACGGCGTGTCTGCGATCAGCCGTTTTCAGGTCTGGACCCAACCCCTGTGGCTGGTGATGATGGTGGTGCCCTTTGTGGCCGTGGCCATGATGTCGCCCCAGGCCTTCACCGACGTGTTGCACTACGGTGGTGCGTCTGGCCTGGGTGTTCAGTTCGATTGGCACCTGTTTGGTGCCGCACTGACGGTGGGCATTGCGCTCATCACGCAGATGGGCGAACAGGCCGACTACCTGCGCTTCATGCCGGCGCCGCAGCCAGGCAGGGAGCGCCTGTGGTGGTTCGGTGTGCTGGGGGGTGGGCCCGGGTGGGTGGTGATCGGGGTGGTCAAGATGTTGGGCGGCGCGGTGCTGGCCTACCTGGCCATCAGCCACATGGTGCCGCCCGAGCGCGCGGTGGACCCCAACCAGATGTACCTCGCGGCCTACGAGTACGTTTTTCCCCACTACGGCTGGGCGGTGGCGGCCACGGCGCTGTTCGTGGTGGTTTCGCAGCTCAAGATCAACGTCACCAACGCCTACGCCGGTTCGCTGGCCTGGAGCAACTTTTTCTCGCGCCTGACGCACAGCCACCCGGGCCGCGTGGTGTGGGTGGTGTTCAACACCTTCATCGCCTTCATGCTGATGGAGATGAACGTGTTCCAGGCCCTGGGCCAAGTGCTGGGCGTGTACTCCAACATCGCCATCGCCTGGATCATGGCGGTGGTGGCCGACCTGGTGATCAACAAGCCGCTGGGCCTGAGCCCGCCGGGCATCGAGTTCAAGCGCGCCTACCTCTATGACATCAACCCGGTGGGCGTGGGCGCCATGGCGCTCGCCTCCGTGTTGGCGATCGCCGCGCACATGGGCCTGATGGGGCCGACCGCCGAGGCCTTCTCGGCCATCATCGCCATGGTCACGGCCTTTGTCGCGGCGCCGGTGATTGCCTGGCTCACGCGCGGGCGCTACTACATCGCGCGCAGCGACGAGGCGCAGAGCAGCGGCAACTACCGACGCCTGGGCATTCGCCGATGCGTCATCTGCGAGCGCGACTACGAAGGCCCGGACATGGCGCATTGCCCGGCCTACCAGGGTCCCATCTGCTCGCTGTGCTGCACGCTCGATGCGCGCTGCGGCGACCTGTGCAAGCCCCACGCGCGCCTGTCCGAGCAGTGGACGGCCACCCTGCGTCGGCTGATGCCGCGCCGCGTGTGGCCTTACCTCGACGCCGGGCTCGCACACTATCTGCTGATCATGGTGGTCATTGCGCCGGTGCTGGCAGCGGTGCTGGGCCTGCTGTACCGGCAGGAGGTGCAAAGCCTCGCGCAGGACCTCACCGGTGGCAATGCCTCGCTGCTCGATGCCGCGCTGCGCTCGGGCTTTCTGCGCGTGTACGCGGTGCTGCTGCTGATCGCGGCCACGGTGGCCTGGTGGCTGGTGCTGGCGCACAAGAGCCGCGTGGTGGCGCAGGAAGAGTCCAACCGCCAGACGCGGCTGCTGATGCAGGAGATCGAGTCGCACAAGCGCACCGACCGCGCGTTGCAGCAGGCGCGCCGCGCGGCCGAGCAGGCCAACCACGCCAAGACGCGCTACATCAGCACCATCAGCCACGAGCTGCGCACGCCGCTCAACAGCATCCTGGGCTATGCGCAACTGCTGCAGGAAGACAGCGGCTTGCCGCCGCACCGGGCACAGGCGCTGCGCGTGATCCAGCGAGGCGGCGAACACTTGCTCTCGCTCATCGACGGCACGCTCGACATCGCCCGCATCGAGGCCGGCAAGCTCGCACTCGATGTGCGCCCGATGGCCTTTGCCGCCACGCTGGGCGAGGTGGCCGGTCTGTTCGAACTGCAGGCGGCCGCCAAGGGGCTGCGCTTCATCTACGAACCGGTCGGCCCCTTGCCCGAGGTGGTTCGCGCCGACGACAAGCGCGTGCGCCAGATCCTCATCAACCTGCTGGGCAACGCGGTCAAGTTCACGCGCGCCGGGCAGGTGCGGCTGCGGGTGACCCACGCGCGCGAGATGGCGCAGTTCGAGGTGCACGACACCGGGCCGGGCATGTCGGCGGCCGACATCGAGCGGGTGTTCGAGCCGTTTGCGCGTGGGCAGGGCGAGGGCAGCGTGGCAAACGGTGCCTCGGGTGCCAACGGCACCGGCCTGGGTCTGACCATCGCCAAGATGCTCACCGACCTCATGGGTGGCGAGCTCACCGTGCGCAGCGCCCCGGGCGAGGGCTGTGTGTTCACCGTGCGGCTGTTTCTGCCGGAGCTCACCGGTGCGTTGCCGGTGCGGCCGATGGTGGTGCAGCCGGTGGGCTACCACGGGGTGAGACGTCGCGTGCTGGTGGTTGACAACGAAGAGGCCGATCGCGAACTGGTGCAGCGCTGGCTGGAGCCGCTGGGCTTCGACGTGGTGATGGCCACCAATGGCCTGCACGCCCTGTCCTTGCTCGAAGGACTGAGCCCCGGTGACGAAGAGGCGCCGCACGCCGTGTTCCTGGACCTGGCCATGCCCGGCATCGACGGGTGGGAGACGCGCCGACGTCTGCGTTCGCTGGGTTGGGGCGATGTGCCCCTGGCCATCGTCTCGGCCAATGCCTTCGACAAAAGCCTGCACGTTGAACTCGACGGCGAAGACAACGTGCTGCCCCAGGACTTCATCGTCAAACCGGTGCGCCGTGACGAGCTGCTGGAATGGCTGGCCCAGCGTCTCGAGCTGCAATGGATCGAGGCCACACCCGACCTGCCGAGCCCCGCACCGGTGGAGTCGATGCCGGAGCGCGAGGAGATCGAGCCCTTGCTGGAGCTGGTGCGCCTGGGCTATACGCGCGGCATCCTGCAGTGGTTGGACGAATGGGTGCGCCGTCGCCCCGAGCACACCGTGCTGGCCACCTCGCTGGCCGCACTGGCGCGCGAGTTCCGTTTTGACGCCATCGAACAACGACTGACCCATGGCCATGTCTGAACCCGTTGCCCTCAACGACAACCCACGCCTGCCGCGCGGCGAGCACCGTGTGGTGCTCATCGTCGACGACGTGCCCGACAACGTCGCGCCGCTGCACGACGCGCTCGACGACGCGGGCTACACCGTGCTGGTGGCGCTCGACGGCGAGAGCGCCATCCGCCGCGCGCGACAGGCGCTGCCCGACATGGTGTTGCTCGACGCCATGATGCCGGGCATCGACGGCTTCGAAGTGGCGCGCCGGCTCAAGGCCGACGCCGATACCGCGGGCATTCCGGTGATCTTCATGACCGGCCTGACCGAGACCGAGCACCTGGAGGCCGCGTTCGACGCCGGCGGTGTCGACTACGTCACCAAGCCCATCAAACCGCGCGAGGTAATGGCGCGCATGGGCGTGCACCTGCGCCAGGCGCGCCAGGCGCGCGAAGGCGCCATCGAGCGCAGCCAGCAGCGGCACGCGCTCGATGCCTTTGGCTACGCCACCATCACGGTGCGCGCGCTCGATGGCCGCCTGGTCTGGCAGACCCCCTTGGCACGCGAGCTGCTGCGCCAGCACTGCGCCTGCGAAGGCACGGTGGCGCCCATGGCGGTGGTGCAATGGCTGCGGCGCCACCTGGTCGAAGCCGAGGCCCTTCGTGAGCCGCCGCGCCTGACGATCGAGAACGGCCCGCGCCGCTTGACCTTCCGCTTGCACCAGCGCGTGGGCGACGAGGACGGCGATCCGCAAGGCCAGGGTGACTGGCTGATCGTCATGCAGGAGACCTCCAACGAGTCGGTGCTGGCCGCGCTGACCAACGCGTTCGGCCTCACGGCGCGCGAGGCCGAGGTGCTCTATTGGGTCGTCAAGGGCAAGATCAACCGCGACATCGCCGATATCCTGGGTGCCAGCCCCGCCACGGTGAAGAAGCACCTGGAGCGCATCCACATGAAGATGGGCGTGGAGACGCGAACGGCGGCCGCGGCCATGGCCATCAACCGGGTGCGCTTGCTGGAGTCGTCGAGCGCCTGAGGCGATTACTGCGCTTGCCAGGCCGGCCGCAGCAGGTGGGTCAGTCCCATCGTGTGCAAGGTGTCCTCGGTCAGCCGCCGTTGCCGCGCCACGCGTTCGTCGGCGCCGCGTTGCGCCAGGGCACGGGTGACCGCGCTCTCAAGGTCGCGGCCCATCAGTCCGCTCTCGGCCGCCTGCTGCGCCATGTCCCGGCGCCAACGCTCGATCTGGTCAAGATCGGCCAGCTGATCATCGATTTGTTCCATGGCATCGGGTGCGAGGCGACGCAGCACGGCCAGCCATGGGTCCCATTGGGCCAGGAAGTCGGTGAAGCGCTCGTTCTCCTCGCGACGTACCTGCTTGATGGCGCGCGACACGTCCAGCAGGCTGACGCCAGAGATGGCCTCGCCCACATACAGGCCAAAGCCCATTTCGGTGGTCATGTTCAGCGGTCCCGCCGCTTGCGAGCTGAAGGCAAGACAGATCTCCACTTCCTCGATGTCCTGCGTGCTGGTCCGATCTGCGGGCGTGCTGGTTCGCCGCTGACGAACGTGCGCCATGGCAATGCGCGTCAAGGTCTCCTGCCGAAAGGCCTGACGCGCCTGCGCCAGCACGTGCGACGGCTGGCCATCGTACAAACCGAGACGGATGCTCTGACACTGACGCAACTGATGCACCCGCTCCCAGCTCAAGGTGATCCGGTCATTGCAGCTGATGCTGGCGTCTTCAACGATTGCCAGCATGTGGTGGCGAAGATCTTCGTCTTTCATGCTGCATGTGATGAGGTCGACCAGTCCCGGCACAACGCGGTTGCGCTGCCTGGGTGCCAGACGGCTCAGGCGCTGCACCCATTGCACGAAGGCGGGGTTGCCCAGGGTCTCCTCGATGTGCTGCCTGGATGCGGTCAGCTCCTCCCCCGGCAGTGTTTCGATCAGGGCATGCAGGGCTGTCCACAAGGGCGTTTCGACGGCCACTGCCGAAGGGCCCGGTAGCGTGTCTTGCGTGTCGGCGAGGTCGCCCGAGTGGGTTCGAGGAATGCGTCTGTTCAGGTGCGGGGTCGGTGGTTGATCGTCGTCCGAGCCGGATGTGTCCTGGTGTTCAAAGCGCCCGGGCCAGAGGAAGGTCGGACCGTCGTAGTCGGCTCTGGCCTGTGTCTCTCGAAGCCGCAGCAGGTGCGCCTGGGGCATCCTGACGTCCAGCAGGTGAATTCGCGTCATCCATGAGAAGGCCAGCAAGGTGTCGGGAAAGGCCTCCAGCGACATGTGTTCGATCGACAGGATGTTCAACCTGGGCAGGCGACTGGCGTCGAGCGCCAGACTGGCGCGCGCGCGGTTGACGATCCGCAGGTGTGTCAGGGACGCGGGCAGGTGCCGAAAGTCCTCGACGTCGCAGTTCAACAGAGAGAGCTTGTGCACACGTCCCGGCGGAAATGGTGGTAGCCGCTCAATGCCCGCCAGGTCCAGCGTGACTGCGGCGGGGTTTGCTTCGCCCGGGGACGTCCAGACGATTCCCGCAAGCAAATCGTTGGCGATCTCCATCACCTGTTCCAATGACTTGCCTTGCGCCTCCTGCCGTATCCACGATTCGAGTTCCGCCTTGTAGCGTTCGTCTGCACGGTGAACCTGAACCACCCAATGCATCTTGCAGCGATCGAGCAAACCCGGCATGTCCATCAGGGAGCGTTCGCCCGTCGGACGGTGGATATCAGGCGTGATGCCCATGTGTTGTTCCACGCTGCGAGTCAGATACAGCGTGACACCATCGTCCTGGCCCTGAATCACCACCATCGGCGTATCGGCTGCGATCTTTCCCCGCAGTTGCCCGGCCAGCGTCTTTGCGTCGGGATGATCGACATCCAGTGAAGCGACCAGGAGACTGTCGGGAGGCAAGGCGGCTTGCAGAACCTTGAGCTGGTCGACTTCCGGGGGGGTGAGGGGACCGTGTTTGATCACCACCAGCCCGAGGAAGTCGGCGTCGTTTGGATGCCCGAACGCCCACTTCACCGCGTTTCGCTCTGCTGCGCTGGCGCGGCTTACCTCCTGCGCCTTGGCGCCTGGCACAGGCGGATCGTTCGTCGCGGTGGTCGACCACAGCGTCACCGGGAGGGGTTCGAGGCTGTGGCGCCTCGCCCAGTCCGGACAGCGCCGTGCCAGTCCACTCGTTACCTCACCCATAAGGTGCTGCGCATAGGCAAGGGGGGCGATGTCGGTGTGCTCGGCAAACACGATGCGCGTGCCCGAATCAATGCACTCGGCCATTTTGTCGCAGAGCAGCTCAATGGCCTCTGCCTGGTCGCCCAGCGTGAATTCTTCGATGCGTCCATCGGCGATGGACATGCGCTCACGCCAGACATGGGCTGTGTCCTGTCCGCAAGGAGACAGAACGGGCGCCAGATGAACCACCACGAGGCGTGCTGGCCGCGAATCCCCATAGGGTCGCTGAGTGTTCGTGGTCAAGGGCATGGGGCCTGGGCGAACCTGCCGATGAGGGGAGGGGGAGAGTCGTCCGCGTTGCATGGGGTGAAAAGAAATGGGGCAACGGTCGAACGTTGCCGGAACGACGCCTCAAGAACAAGGCGCGCACCTGTGTCGGCGACGGCGATCACCGGTTCCACCGCCTCAGCGATTCGTCATTTCTAGGTCGCATACGCCACCCGGCGTACATACGCCCATGGGGTATCTCCCTAGCATCCGTTTCGACCGATCTCACGGGCTTTGTGCAGCGTGAAGACGGCAACACAAGCCCTATCGGAACACCCATCCACCGGATACAGGAGAAGCGCCATGTCGTCGAACACCTCACAACCGCGTCGCCTGACGCTCAAGACCCTGGCGGCCGCCGCCACCGTCGCTTCGCTCGGCTTCACCGGCCTGAGCGCCCACGCGCAAGAGACCATCAAGGTTGGCGTGCTGCACAGCCTCTCGGGCACCATGGCCATCTCCGAGACCGTGCTCAAGGACACGGTGCTGATGGCCATCGACGAGATCAACGCCAAGGGCGGTCTGCTGGGCAAGAAGCTCGAACCTGTGGTGGTGGACCCGGCTTCCAACTGGCCGCTGTTTGCCGAGAAGACCAAGCAGCTGCTGACGCAGGACAAGGTGGCCGTGATCTTTGGCTGCTGGACCTCGGTGAGCCGCAAGTCGGTGCTGCCGGTGGTGGAAGAGAACAACGGTCTGTTGTTCTACCCGGTGCAATACGAAGGTGAAGAACTCAGTCCCAACGTGTTCTACACCGGTGCCGCGCCCAACCAGCAGGCCATCCCCGCCGTTGAATACCTGATGAGCAAGGACGGCGGTTCGGCCAAGCGCTGGGTGCTGCTGGGCACCGACTATGTGTACCCGCGCACCACCAACAAGATCCTGCGCGCCTTCTTGAAAAGCAAGGGCGTGAGCGAGGCCGACATCATGGAGGAGTACACCCCCTTCGGCCACAGCGACTACCAGACCATCATCGCCAAGATCAAGAAGTTCGCGTCCGAGGGCAAGAAGACGGCGGTGGTCTCGACCATCAACGGCGACTCCAACGTGCCGTTCTACAAGGAGCTGGGCAACGCCGGTCTGTCGGCCAAAGACGTGCCGGTGGTGGCCTTCTCGGTGGGTGAAGAAGAACTGCGCGGCGTGGACACCAAGCCGCTGGTGGGCCACCTGGCTGCCTGGAACTACTTCATGAGCATCAAGAGCCCGGCCAACACCGCCTTCGTCAAGAAGTGGAGCGACTACGCCAAGGCCAAGAACATCGCCGGCCACAAGGACAAGCCCATCACAAACGACCCGATGGAAGCCACCTACATCGGCTTCAACATGTGGGCGCAGGCGGTCACCAAAGCCAAGAGCACCGATGTCGACAAGGTGCGTGTGGCCATGGCCGGTCAGACCTTCCCGGCCCCGGGTGGTTTCATCTCCACCATGGACAAGGAAAACCACCACCTGCACAAGCCGGTGTTCATCGGTGAAGTGCGCGCCGACGGCCAGTTCAACGTGGTGTGGAAGACCCCCGGCCCGGTCGTTGCCGATCCGTGGAGCGACTACATCGCCGAGAACAAGGGCAAGAAGAACGTGCCCGCCAAGATGGCGAAGTAAGCCAATCCAGGCACTCACGAGCCGATGACGATGCGACGACTGATCGTTCTGTGCAGCCTGCTGCTGGCCACCCTCGGGTCGCTGGCGGCCATGCCCGCCAGGGCGCTGACCGTGGAGGACGCCCTGGCTGTGGCGCAAGGTGACACGGACGATCGGATCGCCGCCATCAACCGGCTCGCCGGTACCAACGACCAGCGAGCGCACGCACTGATCCGTGCGCTCGCCGACGAGGCGCTGCGCCTCACCGAAGACCACGTCTACATCGTCGAAGGCGACAACGCCATCGACGCTGTGACCGGCCAGGCCGCCACGTTGCCGGACAGCGCCGGCGACGCCATGGTCAACAACCGCTTGCGTGGGGTGCTCGACACCGCACTGGCAGGCATCGAACTGTTTACCGCTGGCCCCGAGCGCCAGCGTGAGGCCGCGCGCAGTCTGCAGCGCAACGCCTTCAACGACCCCGACCCCGCAGGCCTGCCCCTCATCGAAAAGGCCTTGGCGGGCGAGCTCGACCCCGACGCGCGCCAGTCGCTGGAGCTGGCGCAGGCCGCGATGCAGCTGGCCAGTGACGACGAGGCCATGCGCCTGGCCGCGGCCACCAAGCTGGGTGAGGCGCGCCAGCCGATCGTGCGCCCGCTGATCGAGGAGCGGATCAAGAGTGAGTCGAGCGACGCGGTCAAGGCCGCCCTGACCAAGTCGCTCGCGTCCATCGATCGCCTGGTGGCGCTGGCCAGCGGACTGGGTCAGGCCTTCACCGGCATCAGCCTGGGCAGCATCCTGCTGCTCGCCGCACTGGGGCTGGCCATTACCTATGGCCTCATGGGCGTGATCAACATGGCGCACGGCGAGCTGATCATGATCGGCGCCTACGCGACCTGGCTGGTGCAGACGCAGTTCCGCCACTACCTGCCCGAGTGGTTCGACTACTACCTCGTGGTGGCCATGCCGGCGGCCTTTGCGGCCTCGGCGCTGGTGGGTGCCGTCATGGAGCGCACGGTGATCCGCTTTCTCTACGGTCGCCCGCTTGAGACGCTGCTGGCCACCTGGGGCATTTCGCTGGTGCTCATGCAGACCGTGCGCAGCCTGTTCGGTGCGCAGAACGTGGCAGTGGAAAACCCAAGCTGGATGAGCGGCGGCATAACGCTGCTGGGCAGTCTGAACCTGCCCTACAACCGCCTGGTCATCCTGGCGTTCGCGGCGGCAGTGTTGATTGGCGTGTCCTTGCTGATTGCGCGCACACGGCTCGGTCTGTTTGTTCGCGGCGTCACGCAGAACCGGCCCATTGCCGCATGCATGGGCGTGAACACCGCGCGCATCGACACCTGGGCGTTTGCACTGGGTTCGGGCATTGCCGGGCTTGCCGGGTGCGCGCTTTCGCAGATCGGCAACGTCGGTCCCGACCTCGGCCAGGCCTACATCGTCGACTCGTTCATGGTGGTCGTGCTGGGCGGTGTGGGGCAGCTCGCCGGCACGGTGTACGCCGCACTCGGCCTGGGCCTGATCAACAAGTTCATTGAAGGCTGGGCCGGTGCGGTGCTGGCCAAGATCGCGGTGCTGGTCTTCATCATCGTGTTCATCCAGAAGCGCCCGCAAGGCATCTTTGCCCTCAAGGGCCGGAGTGTTGAGGCATGAGCCAGATGCCCCAGACGCAGACCGTGGGCACTGTTGTGCTGCCCGCACGTGCGCCGTTGCTCAGCCGCGCCGGCTGGAGTGCCTTTCTCATCGCGTTGCTGGCGGTGTGCGCATTGGCGCCGGTGCTCAACCTGCTGGTGCCCGAGGGCAGCGCCTTCCACATGAGCGACTACCTGGTGGCGCTGCTCGGCAAGATCATGTGCTACGCCATCTGCGCCCTGGCCATGGACCTGATCTGGGGTTACAGCGGCATCCTGTCGCTGGGGCACGGTCTGTTCTTCGCGCTGGGTGGCTACATGATGGGCATGTACCTCATGCGTCAGATCGGCCGCGATGGTCAGTACCAGAGCGACCTGCCGGATTTCATGGTCTTCCTCGACTGGAAGGAGCTGCCCTGGCACTGGGCGCTGTCCGACAGCTTCATCGCCACGCTGTTCCTGATCGTGCTGGTGCCCGGTGGCGTGGCGTTCGCGTTCGGCTACTTTGCTTTCCGCTCACGCATCAAGGGCGTGTACTTCTCCATCATCACGCAGGCGCTCACCTACGCCGCCCTGCTGCTGTTCTTTCGCAACGAGACCGGCTTCGGCGGCAACAACGGCTTCACCGATTTCAAACGCATCCTGGGCATCGCCATCGCCACGCCGCAGATGCGCATGTTCCTGTTCGTGCTGACCGGGCTGACCTTGCTGGGGTTCTTTTTGATGGCGCGCTGGCTGGTGCGCAGCAAGTTCGGCCGTGTGCTGCAGGCCATCCGCGATGCCGAGAACCGCACCATGTTCTGCGGCTACGACCCGCTGCCCTACAAGCTCGCCATCTGGACGATATCGGCCGTGATGTGTGGCATCGCCGGCGCCTTGTACGTGCCGCAGGTGGGCATCATCAACCCGAGCGAGATGACGCCGGCCAACAGCATCGAGATCGCCATCTGGGCGGCCGTCGGTGGTCGCGGCACGCTCATCGGCCCCATCGTCGGCGCCTTCCTGGTCAATGGCGGCAAGAGCTGGTTGACCGTCGCCTTTCCCGAGTTCTGGCTTTACGTGCTCGGTGCCCTGTTCATTGCTGTCACGCTGTTCATGCCGCAGGGGGTTGTCGGCTTGGTCAAGAAGCTGCGCAAGGGAGGCAAGGCATGACGCCCGATCTCATGCAGGCCGGCGCCGAGCGCATGCAGCGCTACGCCGGCATCCTGCCGTCCGGCAACACCGAATCGGGCGGGCGCAAGGCCGGCTTCTCGCGACCTGTGGTACCCGGCGAGGTCGATACCACGCACGGGCGCATCCTGTACTTGGAAGACGTGCATGTGGCCTTCGATGGCTTCAAGGCCATCAACGGCCTGTCGCTGGACATCGCACCGGGCGAACTGCGCTGCATCATCGGCCCCAACGGTGCGGGCAAGACCACGATGATGGACATCATCACCGGCAAGACCCGGCCCGACAAAGGCACGGTGTTCTTCGGCTCGACCATCGACTTGCTGCGCCACCGCGAGGCCGAGATCGCCACCCTGGGCATCGGGCGCAAGTTCCAGAAGCCCACCGTGTTCGAGCAACTCAGCGTCTACGAAAACCTGGAGCTGGCGCTGGCCACCAACAAGCGGGTCTGGCCCTCGATGCACTTTCGCCCCGATGGTGAGCAGCGCGACCGCCTGGCCGAGGTGCTGCAGACCATTCACCTCACCGAGCACGTGACGCGCCAGGCCGGTGAACTCAGTCACGGTCAGAAGCAATGGCTGGAGATTGGCATGCTGCTGATGCAGGACCCGAAGCTGTTGCTGCTCGATGAACCCGTGGCCGGCATGACCGACGAAGAAACCGAGCGCACCGCGCAACTCTTCCTCACGCTCAAGGGCAAGCACTCGCTGATGGTGGTGGAGCACGACATGGCTTTCATCCGCACCATTGCCGAGAAGGTGACGGTGCTCTGCGATGGTTCGGTGCTGGCCGAAGGCACGCTCGACGAGGTGCAGGCCGACGAGCGCGTGATCGAGGTGTACCTTGGACGCTGACCTGAACGGATTCCGCCATGCTTGAAGTCAAGGACGTTCACCAGTACTACGGCGGCAGCCACATCCTGCGCGGCGTCTCGTTGCAAGCCAACAAGGGCGAAGTGACGGTGGTGCTGGGGCGCAATGGGGTGGGCAAGACCACCCTGCTCAAGTCGCTCATGGGCCTGGTGCCCATCAAGAGCGGCGACATCACCTTCGACGGCCAGACGGTGCACAGCGCCGCGCCCTATGTGCGTGCCCACCTGGGCATGGGCTATGTACCGCAGGGACGCGAGATATTTGCCCGGCTGACCGTGCAGGAGAACCTGCAGATGGGACTGGCCACGCGACCAGCCGGCACCCCGGTGCCACCACAACTGTTCGAGCTGTTCCCGGTGCTCAAGCAGATGCTGGGCCGCCGCGGCGGTGACCTCTCGGGCGGGCAGCAGCAGCAGCTGGCCATTGCGCGTGCGTTGGCGAGCAAGCCCAAGGTGCTGATCCTGGACGAGCCCACTGAGGGCATTCAGCCGAACATCATCAAGGACATCGGCCGCGTGCTGCGTCAGCTGGCCGACAAGGGCCTGGACGGCGAGCCCATGGCGATCCTGCTGGTGGAGCAGTACTACGACTTCGCCGAGGCGCTGGCGGACCGCTACCTGGTGATGGAGCGTGGCGAGGTGATCGCCAGCGGACCCGGCAGCGAGATGCAGGACAAGGGCATTCGCCAGCTGGTGGCGATCTGAGCGGTCGGCCGCTCTGGCCGCCTGCCTCAGACAGAGCGCATCAAACCGCCATCCACGCGGATGTTCTGCCCGGTGATGTAACCCGCGCCCTCGGAGGCCAGGAAGGCCACCGTGGCCGCGATCTCGTCGGCGCGGCCATTGCGCTGCATCGGCACACTGTCGCGGCGCGCATCTGTCTGCGGCAAGCTGTCGATCCACCCGGGCAGCACGTTGTTCATGCGCACGTTGCTGGCGGCGTACTGGTCTGCGAACACCTTGGTGAAGGCGGCCAGCCCGGCCCGTGCCACGCCGGAGGTCGGGAACATGGCGCTGGGCTCGAAGGCCCAGGCGGTCGAGATGTTGACGATGGCGCCACCACCTTGCTGCACCATCAATGGCGTGACGATTCGCGTTGGACGGATCACGTTGAGCAGGTAGACGTCGATGCCCGCGTGCCACTGCTCGTCGGTGATGTCCAGCAGCGGCCCCTTGGGACCGTGGCCCGCACTGTTGACCAGCACGTCGACGCGGCCCCATCGAGCCATGGTCAGGTCGACCAGGCGTTGCAGGTCCGCCACCGACTGGTTCGATCCGGTAACGCCGAGGCCACCGAGTTCGGCGGCCAGCGCCTCGCCTTTGCCCGAGGAGGACAGGATGGCCACGCGATGGCCGTCGGCGGCCAGTTTGCGCGCGGCGGCGGCGCCCATGCCGCTGCCACCGGCGGTGACGACGGCGACTTTTTCTGGTGTCATGCGCGATCTCCGCAATGGATGAGCGCGCGATTGTGACCGGGCCTGCATGCCCGGGCGCCTGCGAGGGCGTTCAGGCGGCCTTGAGTTCGTCGAGCAGGCCGTCGCGTTGCGGCGTCTTGAAGCCGCCCGAGAGTGGAATGCCGCCGACGCCGTGGCCGGTCTGGTCGCCCAGGCGCAAGGGCCGCAGGCGATAGGTGTCGCGCATGGCGTCCACGCGCAGGTGCAGCGCGTCGGCGCCGGGGATGCGATCGGCGTAGCGGTTGAGCACCTGGTGGGCCGACTCGATCAGCTTGGCGTTTCGGGTGCGGTCGGCCTCTGCCAGCAACTGCTCCACGGTGCCCGCCGGGTCGCCCTTGAGGCTGCGGCGCATGGCGGCTTCCGAGAGTTTGAGGATGGTGGCGTGGCCGTTGCGCAGGACCTCTTCCCAGGTGTTGTGACCCCTGGCCGCGCAGGCCAGCAGCTCGCTCATGGCGCGGCTGGTACCAAAACGCAGGGCGATCGCATCGATGGCCGCGTCGGCGTCGGGTGGCGTCACGCCGCGATCGACCATGCGCAGCATCAGCGAGATCAGGTTGCAGGATGTCTCGACGTCGAATTCGGCGGCCAGCACCTGTCCCATCAGCTCGGCGGCCGCGTCCAGTGCCACCGCGTTGATCTTGTTGTGCAGGCCGTTGATGGCGTTGGCCACCAAGTGCAGGCGGCGCGGACGTTCGGGCTCGAAGCTGCGGTCGGCGATGCGCGCCAGGCTCTCGACACAGCGTTGCAGGCCGCGCGTGTCGTTGTTGTCGTAGCGGGCGAAAGCCAGCAGCACCAGTGCCTGCGGATCGAACAACTTGGAGTCGACACCCATGCGGGCGGCGCGGTCCAGGTGTTCCACGCCTTCGGCGCGGTCACCGCTGAAGAAGGCCAGCATGCCGTGTTTGAGCAGGCGGCTGATGGAGCCCGGCGTGAGCCGCGTGGCCATGGCGTAGGTGGACAGCGCCTGGTCGAACTGACCCAGCTCGAACTGGGCACGCCCCATCACGTCGTAGGCATCGGCAAAGGCGTCGTCGTCGATCAGCAGGCTTTCGATCGTGCTGACGGCCTTGGCGGGTTGCCCGCCTTCCAGCTGTGTGCGCGCCACGCCCAACCGTGCCCAGGGCAGGGTCTTGGCTTCGATGACGGCCTGGTAGAGCTCGCGTGCTTCTTCGATACGGCCTTCGCGCAGCAGCAGCTCGGCGCCGATGCGCGCGGCATAGAGCCAGTAGTCCTTGCGTGTTTCAAATCGCGCCAGGCACAAGGAAGTGGCGCGCTCGAAATCTTGCGTGTCGATCGCTTCGAAGATGTCCTGCAGGGCGCGCTTGCGTGCCCGCGCGGCAAAGATGCGCTCGCCCAGGCGGGCGCCGGTGTGGGGTTTGAGCAGGTAGGCGTCCAGCGCCGACTCCGCCGCTTCGGCCACCTTGCTGTAGGTGGCCTCGGCCGTCAGCATGATGAAGACGGTATAGAACGGCAGGATCTGGTTGCGCCGCAGGTCGTCGAGCAGTTCCTGGCCCGAATAGCTTTCCCGATCGAACTGCTGTTCACAGATGACGACGTCGTAGCGCTGCGCTTCGAGCTTGCGGCGCGCGTCGTGGGCCCGCGCGCACTGCGCCACCGTGCCCACACCGAGTTCGCGCAACTGCGAAACGATGATGGAGCGCGCCTGTGCGTTGCCCTCGATCACGAGGGCTTGCGATTCGTGCAGCGGGTTGTCTTCAAAAAACATGGCTCGGGCACGGTCAGTGAAAACCGTGCACCGATTCTGGGCGCCCGCGCCCGCGCCTAAGCGTCGAATAGAGGGGTTTACACCCGCCAGATGCGCGGCGGCTGCTGGCCCATGGCCCATGCCGCGGCCCGCCAGGCGGCCCAGACGCGCTGCAGCGCCTGCATCAGCGGCTCAACCTGCGGCGCCAGCGCGCGCACCAGCACCAGTCGCGCATCGGGGCTGGTGGCGCCGGCGTGGACCACGCCATCGGGCGCGCCCAGGGCGTCGCGCGCGACGTCCAGCAGCCGCTCGCGTGTGGCGTCGTCGCGCGGTGTGCCACTGGCCAGCCACAAGGTGCCCATGGCGCGTTGGCCCGCCAGGCCGACCGGGCCATCGAGCAGCCGGGTGTCACTGGCGTCGATGCGCGCGCGCTCCAGCCACACGCCGGGCCATTGCACCTGTTGCTGCAATACGCCGCGCTCGAAGGCCTGGTCGGCGGCGGGCAGACCCAGTGCGGTGACATCCCAGCCCAGGCATTCGGCATCGTCGTCCAGGGTCATGGACAGCTGATTGCGCGCATTGCATTCGGGGTAGGCGATGGTCTCCAGCGGAAGCCATTCCAAACGCGCACCGGGCGCCAGATGCAGTTGCACCTGCTGCGCGGCCTGTGGTCCGTCGCTGCGGTAGAAGCGGGTGGCGCCGGGTGTGCTGATCAGCGCGTGCGCGCCGGCATCGACCTGCACATCGATGTCGAGCACATCACCGCCCACCAGGCCGCCCGGTGGGTGCACGACCACGTTGTGGCAGACGCGAGGCCCTTCGGGGTAAAGGCTCTTGAGGATGCGCAGCGGCCCGTCGTGGCGGAACTGCAGCGTGGTCTTGTCCGCATTGGACTGGTAGTGCAGGTGCAGGTGAGCGTGCCAGGGCATGGGCGCGAGTGTAGGTGCACGCCCCTGGGCCGCAGCCACATTCGGACAGTCCGGCTCGCCCTGCTGAAGGCACGCGCTCACGTTTTCCAGAACCCCCGGTGCGCCTCGCTGGCCTCGTCGATGAGCGCGGGGCCGATGCAGTCGATTGGGTGCGGTGAGGCGGCGAACACGTCGCGGCACGACAGCTCGGCATCGCGTTGCTCGGTGCGCTCGCCCCGGAAGTCGCGCAGGCGTACCGCGTCGATGCCGTAGACCACCCGCCCGATCGCGCTCCAGAAGATGGCGCCCGCGCACATGACGCAGGGCTCGGCCGAGGAGTACAGCGTGGCGCGGGCCAGTGTGTCACGCGCAAAGCGGTTGCCCAGCTGGCGCACCGCGGTGGTTTCTGCGTGGCCGGTGCAGTCACCGGTTTCGGTGGTGTTGCACCAGGCCTCGGCGAGCACCGCACCGTCCTCGCCGATCACCACCGCACCGAACGGCCGGTTGCCGCGATCGCGGGCCACCTGCGACCAGGCGATGGCCTGGCGCAGGTAGCGCCCGTCACGCTCATCGAGCGCGACTTCGTCAAGCAGCTCCTTGCTCATGCCACCCTGCGCTCGCTGGCGGCCGGCAGGAAGGCGCGGTTGAAGACACCTTCCACACCCGGTTTGAGTTTGAGCTTGAACACCTCGCTCACCTCGTCGACCTGTTGTTCCAGCGTGCGCTTGAGCACATCGCCCAGGCCATGGCTGCGCGTGTCGGCGGCGGCGATGTACTCGCGCGTGATGCGCCAGCGTTCCAGCTCGACCGCCTCGTTGAGGATGGACTCGCGTGCCTTGGTGGCGGCAATCGCCGCGGCCGGGTCGGCGAATGCGTCCTGAATGGCGCGGTTGGTGGCGCGCAGGAAGCCGGCGACCGCATTTGGGTTCTGCGTGATCATGGCGTTGCTGGCGAGGATGGCGTTGCCATACAGGTTCACGCCCGCGTCGGTGTACTTGAGCACCGTCAGCTCCTCGGGCTTCATGCGCGCGAACAGCGACACGGCCGAGTCGTGGAAGTAGGTGGCCGCGTCCACGTCGCCACGCACCATGACGTTGTCGCGTGCGGAGAAGTCGGTGGTGGACCACTGGAAATAGCCGTCCTCGACGCGCAGCTTGCGCGCCACCATGGGCCAGGCACGACGGGTCGACTCCACGGCGGCGGCGGCCACCTTCTTGCCCTGCAGGCTCTTGAAATCGGTGATGCCGCGGTCCTTGCGGCCGATGATGGCGAAGGGCGCGCGGTTGTAGTACTGGTACACGGCCTGCACCGCCGGCGTGCCGCCATTGACCGACTGAAACTCGATGAGCGAGCTGATGTCGCCCAGGCCCATCTGGTAGGCGCCGCTGACGATGCGCGTGATCGAAGCGACCGAGCCCGAGCCGACGTCGATGCTCACGTCCAGACCTTCGGCCGCGTAGTAGCCGCGCTGCTGGGCCAGAAAGAAGGGCGAGGTCTGGCCTGTGACGCGAAAGTCGAGGGTGAACTTCAGGGGTTGCAGCCTGGGGCTGCCTTGCGCCCAGATGGCGGGCGCGCACAGGGCGGCGGACGTTGCGATGGATTGAACGAGGAAGCGGCGGCGCTGCATGGCGGGTCTCCGGTGTGTGCCTTGAACGGTCCGGCGCCGTTGGTTCGGCGTCGGTATCGACAGAGCAATTTCCGGGCGTCCCACTGCGGGGACGCTGAACGCTTCTACTCCTGCGCAACGCTGACGCAGGAGCCGTGCCAGCGGCGCTGCACGCTTGTGGTGCGGCGACGGGATGCACACCGGCGTGGCCCTGGTTTTGCTACATTCCTGCGCGAGAGTAGAAGCGTTCAACCACCGCCAGGGTGGGCAGGAAATTGCTCTTGAGCCCCACGTTCAAGCCGTTTCCATCAGGAGTGCTTCCCCATGCTCGTCTCCCAACAAGCCGTCTTTCGCCGCCACTGGCACGCCGTCATGCCACTGACGGAACTGCAGGACGGCCCCAAACCCTTCACGCTGCTCGGCGAGGCCATCGTCCTCTTCCTCGACGAGCACGGCGCGCCTGCCGCGCTCAAGGACCGCTGCTGCCACCGCACCGCCAAACTCAGCAAGGGCTGGTGCAAGAACGGCAACCTGCAGTGCGGCTACCATGGCTGGGTCTACAACCGCAGCGGTCGCGTGATCGAGATCCCGCAGTACGGCGCTGACCGTGAGATTCCCAAGGACTACTGCACGCCTGCCTACCGTTGCGAAGCGCGCTACGGCTATGCCTGGGTGGCGCTGGAGGAGCCCGAAGCCGACATCCCCACCATGCCCGAGTTCGACGCGCCGGGCTGGCGCACCATCTTCCAGTTCTACGAAACCTGGCAGACCAGCCCGGTGCGTGCATTGGAGAACTCATTCGACAACTCGCACTTCAGCTTCGTGCACCGCGCCACCTTTGGCGTGGCGGCGCAACCCAAGCCCAGCAAGTATCAGATCGTCGAGAACGAGCAGGGCTTCTACGCCGAGACGGTGATCGACGCCGCCAACCCCGAGCGATTTCAGCGCATCAGCGGCGTCAAGGATGCGATCACCCAGCGCCACATGCGCAACGCCTACATGCAACCGTTCTCGCGCCGGCTCGACATCGAGTACCCGGGCGGTGTGCGCCACGTGATCATCAACTGCTTCACACCGATCGACGATGGCCACATCCAGTTGTGCCAATGGCTGTTCCGCAACGACACCGAGCAGGATTGCCCGGCACAGATGCTGATCGACTTTGACGCCGAGATCACGCGCGAGGACAAGGACATCCTGGAAAGCACCGACCCGGACGCGGTGGTCGACCTGCGCCGCCGCGGCGTGGAGTACTCGATGGATTCCGATCGGCCCGGCATCCTGATCCGGCGGCGCTTGATGGCGATGTTGTCCTCTGCCGGGGAGGTGGAGGTGCATCGCTGATTGCGATGCTCTTCGCTCGTTGCACATCGCGGCTCGCACGCTCGCGATCGCGGGGTACTCCACTCCGCGACTGTCCCCCGGACCGGGCTGAGCCCGGTCCTCCTCCTTTATGTCGCTGCGTGGAGCACCCCACACTCGCGGGCTGAAGTGATGGTGGCGTGACACCCGACGAGTGCCACGAGGTGGGCGGTGATCGGGGTGTCCGGCGCAGCGAAGTAAAGGAGGAGCGAAGGGCGCAGCCCTTCGCGGGGGACATGAGCGGAGCCGGACATCGCGGTTGCCGCCCACCGCAGCCCCCCGGAGATCGCCTCAGCGAGAGGCCCAGAACCCTTTGTGCGGTTCCACCATCTCGTCCACCAGTTCAGCCACTGGCCCGACCACCTCGACCGCCCGCTGCCCGCGCGCAAACACCTCACGACACGGCAGCGAGAGCGTCGGGTTCTCTTCGTGCGAGCCTGTGAGCGCGAGCAGGGCTTCTTCGCTCGCGCCATAGACCACGCGCCCGATGTCGGCCCAGTAGATGGTGCCGGCGCACATGGCGCAGGGCTCGAAGGTGGTGACCAGCGTGCACTGGCGCAGGTAGGCGCCGGGGTAGGTGCTGGCCGCATGTCGCGCCAGCGTGGCCTCGGCGTGGTTGACCGTGTCGATGTTGCCTTGCTCGGCCAGCACCGTCTCGTCATCGGGCGCTACCAGCAGCGCACCAAACGGGTGGCGCCCCATGGCAGCGGCCCGGCGCGCCACATCGTTGGCGCGTCGCAGGTGGCGCGCAACCTGTTCCGGCGTCATGCAGCGATCAGCCCTGTGATCCTCTGTGCGCCCAGGCCGTGGTGTGTTTCTCGACGAAGCTGAACAGCTCGTACATGGCCATGGCCATGGCGCCGACCACCAGCAGGCCACTGAACGCCAGGCCCATCTGCATGGACGAGCCGGCCGAGATCAGCAGGTAGCCGATGCCTTCGTTCGACGCCGTCATCTCCGACACGGTAGTGCCCACGAAGGCCAGCGTGATGGCGACCTTGAGCGAGCCGAAGAAATAGGGCATGGAGCGCGGCAGGCCGACCTTGGTGAGCACGTCCCAGCGTTTGGCACCCAGCACGCGCAGCACGTCTTCCAGCTCGGGCTCGAGCGTGGCGAGGCCGGTGGCGATGTTCACCATGATCGGGAAGAAGCTGATCAGGAAAGCCGTGAGAATGGCCGGCCCGATGCCGATGCCGAACCACACCACCAGGATCGGCACGAAGGCCGCCTTGGGCAGGGCGTTGAAGGCCGTCATCAGCGGGTAGACAGCCGCGTAGGCGATGCGCGAGCTGCCAATCAGAAAGCCCAGCAGCACACCCACCACGATGGCGATGCCAAAGCCGGCCATGGTGACCCAGAAGGTGCGCCAGGCGTGGCCCAGGATGGTGGTCTGGTGCTCCATCGTCTGTTCCCAAATGCGCGACGGGCTGGGGAAGATGAATTCCGAGACGCCGAAGCCACGGGTGATCACCTCCCAGATGATGATGATCGCGATCAGCAGCAGCCAGGGCGAGAAGCGTTCGATGTTCTTGCGTTGTTTGCCAGTCATGTGTGCCTCACTGATTGATGACCATGCCGCTCTGGCGCATGGCGCCGATGTGGCCCCGCAGCTCGTGCACGATGTCGCTGAACTCGCGGGTGTAGGTCACTTCAAGCTCGCGCGTGCGCGGGATCTCGATCTCGCGGCGCACCACGAAGCGCCCGGGGCTGCGGCTCATGCAGTACACCGTGTCGGCCAGGAAGACCGATTCGCGCAGGTCGTGCGTGACCAGGATGACATTGAAGCGCTGCGCCTCCCACAGGTCGCGCAGCGTGCACCACAGCTCTTCGCGGGTGAAAGCGTCGAGCGCGCCGAAGGGCTCGTCGAGCAGCAGCATCTTGGGCTCGTGGATGAGCGCGCGGCAGATGCTGGCGCGTTGCTGCATGCCGCCCGAGAGCTCCCAGGGAAATTTGTTCTCCATGCCGCCCAGCCCCACGCTGGCCAGCAACTTCTTCGCGCGCTCTTCGAACTCGCGCTTGCGGTCCTTGAACTGCTGGCGGAAGGGTTCGACGATCTCCAGCGGTAGCAGCACGTTGTCGATGGTGGTGCGCCAGGGCAGCAGCGACGGCGCCTGAAACGCCATGCCCGAGATCTTCAAGGGGCCAGTCACGGGTTGGCCGTCAATGCGGATCCTGCCCATGCTCGGCATCTTCAGGCCGGTGGTCAGCTTCATGAAGGTGGACTTGCCGCAACCCGACGGCCCGACGATGGCGATGAACTCGCCCCGCTTGACCTTGAGGTTGATGTCCTCGACCGCGAAGACATTCTTCGCGAGCAACTCTTCGTTGTAGGCCAGCCAGACTTCGTCGAAATCGACAAACGCGTCGTCGGCGGCGGCGGTGGGGGTGTTCATGGGCGTCCCTTGAAAGAAAGGCCAGCTACCGGTGGGCAGCTGGCCTCGTCGCTGACATCGTGGCGGGCGCGGGCCGTTACTTCTTGGCCGGCGGCAGCACGTTGAGCTCGGCGGCGCTGGGCAGCATCGAGCCGTTCCAGATCTTGGTCGGGTCGACGCGGGTCTTGGTGTTGTAGGCGTCGGAGACTTGCGAAGCCATCAGCGCCAGGCGCCCCGGCACGACCTGGCCGAAGCCTTCCTTGCGGGCGTCCGGGCTGGCCACCACGGCGTCCACGGCCAGCGCCAGGCGGCGCGTTTCGAGGCCGACGTTGATGATGCCGTCGCGCGCCTTGACCGACTCGATCGCCACGGCCGGATTAGCCATGACTTCCTTGGCACCCTTGGCGAAGGCGGTGAGGAAGGCTTTGACGGCGGCCGGGTTCTCAGCGATGAGTTTGGGCGAGGCAATGATGGCGTTGCCGTACAGCTTCACGCCGTAGTCGGCGTAGGGCAGGATGACGATGTCTTCGGCCTTGACGCCACGCGCTTCGAGGTTGAGCAGCGAGGTGAACGAGAAGCCGGTGATGGCTTCGATGTCGCCACGAACCAGCATGGTCTCGCGCAGCGGCGGGTCCATCGAGGTCCAGGCCACGTTGTTGATGTTGTTGGCCTTCTGGAAAATCGGGAAGCCCTTGCGGCCGGCATCGAACACCGGCGCGCCGAGCTTCTTGCCTTCCAGGTCAGCGGGCTTGGTGATGCCGCTCTTCTTGAGCGCGAGCACCGCGGCCGGCGTGTTGTTGTAGACCATCATCACCGCGACCGGCTTGTTCGGTGCGTCGGGGTTGTTGGCGTGGAACTCCATCAGGGCGGCCATGTCGGCAAAGCCCATGTCATAGGTGCCGGAGGCCACGCGGGTGACGGTGCCGCCCGAGCCGTTGCCCGAGTCCACCGTCACGTCCAGACCAGCCTGCTTGAAATAGCCCTTGGCGGCGGGGTGCAGGAACAGGGCGGCGGGGCCTTCGAAGCGCCAGTCGAGCTGGAACTTGATGGGGGTCTGCGCGTGCGCAACGCCCGAGAAGGCGGCAACCGCGGCCAGCGCGGCGGTGGTCTGCAGGAAACGGCGTTTGATCATGGTTTCTCCAGGGCTGGCGGGTGTTGAAGGTCGGCGAGGCATCGCCGTCGTTGCGGCGTACGGCAACTGAGTTAGCAACATCGGTGCCAGTACCGGGCAGGGGTATGCCGGACCGTGGTTCGTGTTTTGCACACCGAATGTGTATACACATTGTCCGTACGGGGGTTGGGGCGGTCATCCTGACATACCCTGAAACGGTGCACGGTCACAGTGCTGTGCGCACCGTTTCGGTTCGCTTTTTACCCGCGGTGGTGCATGCCGCCACCGCGGGGAAGCCCTATGGGTGCTTAGCGCTGGGCCGCTGCCAGGGCCGTCATGTTGAGCACGCGCCGCACGGTGGCCGCCGGCGTGAGGATGTGCACCGCGCCGGCCACGCCCATGAGCATGGGGCCCACCGTGACGCCACCGCTGGTGGTGGTCTTCATCACGTTGTAGAGGATGTTGGCCGCATCCAGGTTGGGGCAGATGAGCAGGTTGGCCGAGCCTTGCAGCGTGCCCTCGGCCAGGTAGGCCTGGCGAATCTCGGGCTGCAGTGCGGCGTCGCCGTGCAACTCGCCGTCGCACTCGATGCCGGGGTGCGCGGCCACGAACAGGTCGCGGGCCTGCGCCATCTTGCGCGCCGAGGCGCGCTTGCTGGAGCCATAGCTGGAGTGCGAGAGGAAGGCCACGCGCGGCGGGTGGCCGAAGCGTTGCACCTCCTGCACCGCCATCCAGGCGATCTCGGCCAGGTCTTCGGCGCTCGGTTCTTCGTTGACGTAGGTGTCGGCGATGAAGACCGGGCCGCGATCGGTCATGAGGGCGTTGAGTGCGGCGTAGAGGTGTGCGCCTTCGCGGTGGCCCAGGATGGTGTCGACGCGCTCCAGGTGCGTCATGTAGCTGCCGACCAGGCCGCAGATGAGCGCGTCGGCGTCGCCCAGCGCGATCATGAGCGAGCCGATGATGGTGTTGGAGCGACGCACCGCGGCCTTGGACACCTCAGGCGTGGCGCCCTGGCGACCCATGAGGCGGTGGTAGTGCTCCCAGTACTGCCGAAAGCGCGGGTCGTCTTCCGGGTTGACGTTCTCCACGTCGACGCC
Source organism: Hydrogenophaga sp. (assembly GCF_019635465.1). Taxonomy (GTDB): domain Bacteria; phylum Pseudomonadota; class Gammaproteobacteria; order Burkholderiales; family Burkholderiaceae_C; genus Hydrogenophaga. Next base: position 52,608 of record NZ_JAHBZK010000004.1, on the reverse strand, counting down.
GAGCTTCATGCGCAGACCGGCCTTGGCGATGCGCGCCTCGATGACCGCCGGGCGGCCGATCAGGATGGGGTGGGCCAGCCGGTCGTCGATGGCCATCTGCGCTGCGCGCAGCGCGCGCTCGTCTTCGCCGTCGGCATAGGCCACGCGCTGCTTCTTCGGCTGCGCGCGTGCAGCGCCAAAGATGGGCTGCATGAGGATGCCGGTCTGGTAGACGAAGCGACCCAGCTCCTGGCGGTAGGCGTCCATGTCGGCGATGGGCCGTGTGGCCACGCCGGATTCGGCCGCTGCTTGCGCCACGGCCGGCGCGATGCGCAGGATCAGGCGCGAATCAAAGGGCTTGGGGATGAGGTAGTCGGGACCGAAGCTGAGGTCTTGCCCGGCGTAGGCGTTGGCCACTTCCTCGCTGGTCTCGCTTTTCACCAGGTCGGCGATCTGGCGCACGCAGGCGAGCTTCATCTCCTCGGTGATGCGGGTGGCGCCGCAGTCGAGCGCACCGCGGAAGATGTAGGGGAAGCACAGGACGTTGTTGACCTGGTTCGGGTAGTCGCTGCGCCCGGTGGCGATGATGCAGTCGGGGCGCACCGCCTTGGCCAGCTCGGGCCGGATCTCGGGCTCGGGGTTGGCCAGCGCCAGGATGATGGGCTGGCTGCCCATGGTTTTGACCATCTCGGCGGTAAGCACGCCTGGGGCCGAGCAGCCGAGGAACACATCGGCGCCATTGACCGCGTCGGCCAGCGTGCGCTTGTCGGTGACCTGGGCGTAGCGGGTCTTGGACTCGTCCATGCCACCCGGGCGCCCCTGGTAGAGAACGCCCTTGGAGTCGCACACGAAGATGCGGTCGCGCGCGACACCCAGGCCCACCATGACGTCCAGGCAGGCGATGGCCGCCGCGCCGGCGCCGGAGACCGCCACAGTGACCTCGCCGATCGCCTTGCCCACCAGCTCCAGACCGTTGAGCAGCGCAGCGGCGCTGATGATGGCGGTGCCGTGCTGGTCGTCGTGGAACACCGGGATGTTCAGTCGCTGGCGCAGCTGCTTCTCGATATAGAAGCACTCGGGCGCCTTGATGTCCTCGAGGTTGATGCCGCCCAGCGTGGGTTCGAGCGCGGCAATGATGTCGACCAGCTTGTCCGGGTCTTTCTCGGCGAGTTCGATGTCGAAGACGTCAATACCTGCGAACTTCTTGAACAGGCAGCCCTTGCCTTCCATCACCGGTTTGCCGGCCAGTGGCCCGATGTCGCCCAGGCCCAGCACCGCGGTGCCGTTGGTGACCACGCCGACCAGGTTGCCGCGGCTGGTGTATTCGGCCGCCAGGTTGGGGTCTTCCTGAATCGCCAGGCATGGGTAGGCCACGCCGGGCGAGTAGGCCAGCGACAGGTCGCGCTGGTTGGACAGGGGCTTGGTGGGGGCCACCGCGATCTTGCCCTTGCGGGGCGAGCGGTGGTATTCGAAGGCGGCGTCGCGCAGCGCCTGTTCAGCGGGCGTCATGGTGGTCTCCTGTCTGGTTGTGTGGCCTTGCCCGGACGATTCTGGCACCGGGCGCGCCGACCCGTGTTGGGGTATCAGCCCATGGAAAGCAGATCGAACAGCGTGCGGGCCACCACTTTGGTGGCGCGGCGCAGGTCGTCAAGGCGCACGTGCTCGTCGGCGCGCTTGGCGTTGGACTCGCGCACGGTGCGGGGGCCTGCGCCATAGATCACACCCGGGATGCCGCGTTCAACGTACAGGCGCACATCGGTGTAGAGCGGTGTGCCCACCGCGGGCACGGATTCACCGAAGAGCTCGCTCGCGTGGGTCTGCAGCGCCTTCACCAGCGGCGCGTTGCCGGGTAGCGGCCGCATGGCGCGGGCCAGCAGCATTCGGCGCACCTGCACCTGCAGGGCTTTGCCGCCGCGCGGCGGGTTGTAGCTGGCCGCGGCACGCTCGATGGTGGCGCGCAGATCGGCCTCCACCTGTGCGGGGTCCTCCTCGGGGATCATGCGCCGGTCGAGCTTGATGACCACCTTGCCGGGGATGACGTTGGTGTTGGTGCCGCCCTGGATGAGGCCGATGTTGAGGTAGGGGTGGGTGATGCCCTCGACCTCGGAGCGCACCTGCTGGTAGTCGCGGTTGAGCGCGTACAGCGCGTTGAGGATGTGCGTGGCGCCTTGCAGCGCATCGGTGCCGCTGTCGGGTATGGCGGCATGCGCCATCTCGCCTTGCACCGTCACTTCCAGCTGCAGGCAGCCGTTGTGCGCCACGACCACCTGGTAGCTGAAGCCGGCCGCGATCATCAGATCGGGGCGGGTGAGGCCTTTGTCGAGCAACCAGCCCGGGCCCAGCTCGCCGCCGAACTCCTCGTCGTAGGTGAAGTGCAGTTCCACACCACCCTTGAGCGGCAGACCCAGCGCCTCGATCGCCCGCAAGGCGAAGGTGAAGCTGGAGAAGTCGCTTTTGCTGACGGCGGTGGCGCGGCCATACATGGCGCCATCGACGATCTCGCCGCCGTAGGGGTCGTGTGTCCAGCCTTCGCCGGGCGGCACCACGTCGCCGTGGGCGTTGAGGGCGACGACAGGGCCGCTATCGCCAAAGCGGCGACGCACGATCAGGTTGGTGATGCTTTGCAGGCCCGCGGCCTGTACGTCGGCCGCGGGCACAGCGTGCTTCTCTGCGGTCATGCCCATGGCCGCCAGCAACTCGGCTGTGCGCTCGGCATGCGGCGCGTTGTTGCCGGGTGGTGTGTCGGTGGGTACACGCACCAGTTGCTGCAGAAACGCCAGCTGCTCGTCGAAATGCGCGTCGATCCAGGCGTCGAGGGTCTGGTAGGGGGTCATGGTCATGGGGTCTCGTTCGCCAGTTGGTTCAGGACGTGCTCGAAGGCGAGCACGCACAGTTCGATGTCGTCGCTGGTGCTGCTCTCCAGCGGGTTGTGGCTGATGCCGCTGTTCTCGCCACGCACGAAGAGCATGGCTTGCGGCATCACCTCGTGCAGCTTCATGGCGTCGTGGCCGGCGCCGCTGGGCATGCGGTGCGCGGGCAGGCCGAGTGCGGCCACTGCACGCTCCCAACGGGCCTGCCACTCGGGCGCACTCGGCGCTGCCGACGCGGCCATGGTTTTCTCCAGCTTCACGGCCAGGCCACGGCGCTCGCAGATGGCCTGGAGTTCAGACAACACGTCGCGCTCCAGCGCATCGCGCTGCGCGTCGAGCGGAGCGCGCAGGTCGAGCGAAAAAGTGCAGCGGCCAGGCACCACGTTGATCGAACCACCCGGTACGTTGAGCAGGCCGATGGTGGCCACCGAATCGCCGTCCTGTGTGGCGCGTCGTTCGCAATACAAGGCCAGTTCGGCCACGGCGCAGGCCGCGTCGCGACGCCGGTCCATGGGCGTGGTGCCCGCATGGCTGGCCATGCCGATGACTTCGCCCACGTGGCGCACGCTGGCGTTGATGGAGGTCACCACGCCCAGGGGCAGGCCCATCTCGTTGAGCACCGGCCCCTGCTCGATGTGGACCTCGATGAAGCCCAGGTAGCGCGATGGGTCGCGCTGGATGGCATGGATGGCGTCGAGCGATGCCGGCAGGCCGGCGCTGCGCATCGCGTCAACCATGCTCACGCCATCGGCGTCGGTCTGCGCGAGCCAGTCGGGGTTGAAGTGACCGGTGAGCGCGCCCGAGCCAAGGAAGGTGGCCTTGTATCGCTGGCCTTCCTCTTCGGCGAAGGCCACCACCTCGATGCCGAACGGCAGGCGGCGACCGGCCTGGTGCAGTCGCTCCACGCAGGCCATGGGCACGAAGATGCCAAGGCGCCCGTCGTACTTGCCACCGTTACGTACGGTGTCGTAGTGGCTGCCGGTGAGCAATCGCGGCGCGGTGGGATCGCTGCCGTGGTACACGCCCACGATGTTGCCCACCGCGTCGCGGCTCACCTCGTCAAATCCCAGCGCGGTCATCTGCGCCATCAGGTCGCGCTGGCAGGCCAGGTGGGCCTCGGTGAGGTAGGTCACCGTGAGCTGGCCTTGCTCCTTGAAACCGGGGTCGCTGTGGCGTGCGAGGTCTTCGTGCCAATCCCACACGCGGTGGCCCAGCGCGGGCTCGGCGTTGAACTTGTCGGCCAGTCGCACTTCGGCAATGCGGTGGATGTTGCGCAGTGCCTCTTCGCGCTCGAAGTCAATGGGGTTGTGCAGCCGACGCTCGAAGGTCGCAATGATCTGCTGGCGCGACAGGCCGCTGCCGCGCGGGCCGCGCACCGCGAGGATGAACGGAAAGCCGAAGCGCGCGTTGTAGTCGGTGTTGAGGCGTTGCAGCAGCGCGAACTCTTCAGGGGTGCAGTTGGTCAGGCCGGCGCGGCTTTGTTCGCCAGTGCTCTCGGCGGTCAGCGACTTCGCGACCATGGCCTTGCCGGCCAGTTCGGGGTGAGCGCGGATGAGACCCAGCTGCTCGCCGCGCGAGGCCGCGGCCAGTGTGGTCACCAGGGCCCATTTGAGGGCGGCGAGCGTCGCAAACGGGCGCTGCGCCATGGCGCGTTCCGCCACCCAGGGGGAATGCTCGTACAGGCCGTCGAGCAGTTGCACCGCTTCGGCGACGCTGGCGCTGTTGAGTTGATCGAGGGTGAGAGCCATGGCGTCACTCCGGCTGCGGGTGGTGGGCGCGCCAGTGGCGCGCGATGTCGAGCCGGCGCGTGATCCACACCTTGTCGTGCGACTGGATGTGGTCCAGGAAGCGCTGCAGCGCGGTGATGCGGCCTGGGCGCCCCAGCAGGCGGCTGTGCATGCCAATGCTCATCATCCTGGGCCGGTCCAGCCCGTTCGGGTCGCCCTCGGCGTACAGCACGTCGAAACTGTCCTTGAGGTACTGGAAGAACGGGTCGGCGTGCGAGTAGCCCTGCGGCAGTGCAAAGCGCATGTCGTTGCAGTCGAGCGTGTAGGGCACGATCAGCTGGTGTGCCACGCTGCCATCGCTCTTGTGCAGCTTCATCCAGAAGGGCAGGTCGTCGCCGTAATAGTCGGCGTCGTACTCGAAACCACCGAAATCGGCCACCAGGCGGTGCGTGTTGGGGCTGTCGCGGCCGGTGTACCAGCCCAGCGGGCGCTGGCCGGTGAGGGTGCTGATGATTTGCATGGCCTCGGCCATGTGGGCGCGCTCGGTGGCCTCGTCCACGTTCTGGTAGTGGATCCACTTGAGTCCGTGGCAGGCGATCTCGTGGCCGAGTTCGACGAACGCGGCGGTGATGTCCGGGCAGCGCTGCAGGGCGCTGGCCACGCCAAAGATGGTCAAAGGTAGGCCGCGGCGCTCGAACTCGCGCAGGATGCGCCAGACCCCCGCACGCGAGCCGTATTCGTAGATGCCTTCCATGCTCATGTGCCGCGCGGGGTAGGCCGCGGGGTTGAACATCTCGGACAGAAACTGCTCGGAGGCGTCGTCACCGTGCAGCACGCTGTTCTCGCCGCCCTCTTCGTGGTTGAGCACGAACTGCACGGCGATGTGTGCACCGCCGGGCCAGCGGGCGTGAGGTGGGTTGCGGCCGTGGCCGCGCAGATCGCGCGGGTAGGGGGCTGTGGCGTCGTAGGTCATGGCGTGGTGGGCACTGCAATGGCGCCGTCAGGGCGCGAGGGCAAGAGACAGATCGTTGGCGGGCGCCTTGCGATCAAAGGCCAGGCCCGCTTCGACATGAAGCAGGTGTTGTTCCATGAGCCTGACCGCCAGCGCCTCATCGCGTGCCGCCAGGGCCTTGACGATGGTGGTGTGCTCATCGCTGGAGTCGGCGGCGGCTTCGCTGGACTGGTACATCAGCGTGATGAGGGCGCAGCGCGAGATCAGGTCGCGCAACAGGTCGGCCAGCACCTGGTTGCCCAGCAGTTCGGCGATGCGCACGTGAAAGTCGCCCAGCAGCTCGGTGCGCCCGGGCACGTCCTGCTGGTCCACCGCAGCGCGCTCCTGCGCGATGTGCTCGCGAAGCGCACGCAGCATGGGGACGGTGGCCTGGCGCGCAAAGGTGCGGGTCATTTCGAGTTCGAGCATGCGCCGCACGTGAAACACCTGTCGGGCCTCGTCGGCGGACGGCGTGGCGACAAACGCGCCTCTGGCGGGCTCCAGTTTGATCAGCCGGTTCTGCGACAGCTGGAACAGCGCTTGCCTGACCAGGGTGCGTGACACGCCGAAATGGTCGGCCAGTTTCTGCTCGGCCAGCTTGGTGCCGGGGCGCAGGCGGTGTTCGACGATGGCCCGGGTCAGTGACTCGACGATCTGGGCCGTGCTGGAGGTTTCCATGCGCGGCATGATAGCCAGAATCGACTCAAACTGTATACACTTTCAGTCGACTGAAACTTGAAGAGGATGGCGCCATGGGCCTGAGTACCCACGTTCTGGACACGATGCACGGCTGCCCTGCCGAGGGCATGCAAGTGGCGCTGTTTCGCACCAATGGTGATGAAGCGACGCTGATCAAGCGCTTTGTGCTCAACGCCGACGGGCGCAATCCCGACGGCGTGCTGCTCGACAACGCGTCGCTCAAACAGGGCACCTACCGGCTGCTCTTTGACGTGAAGGACTATTTCGACGCACGTGGCGTGGCGCTGCCGGAACCCCGGTTCCTGGACCGGGTGGCGCTGGACTTCGGTATCGCCAATACCGAGCAGCACTACCACGTGCCCCTGCTGGTCAGCCCCTGGAGCTACTCAACCTACCGCGGCAGCTGAGGAAAAAAGAAAGGCCCGCCGAAGCGGGCCCAAACATTCAACCCCCTGGAGATCATTTGCTGCGCTGACCCTCGGTCAACGTGTCGAGCTGGAAGTTGCCGCTCTTGTCCCAGAGCCAGACGTCGGTGTAGGTGACGTGGCCCATGCGCACAGGCGCGGGGAAGGGCGATGCGGCGCGCACGGTGCGTTCGATTTCGCGCATGACGTCGGGTGCGTGGCTGGGCGCGCGCATCCAGTTCATCTTCTGTACGTTGCCGCGGTCGTCCACGTCGACCTGCAGCACGCCCACCGCGTGCAGCAGTGGCGGCAGCTTGCCTTTGTAGATGCGGCTGCCGTTCTGGGCATAGATGTGGCGTGCGCCGTCCTTGCGGTACTCGAGCGGCGAGGCGGCCTCGGAAATGTCCTTGGGCGCGGGCGCGCGGCTCACCGGTTTGGACGGGGGGGGAGCGGGCATGGGCGGTGGTGGGGGCGGTGGCGGCGGCGGGGGTGGCAGCGGCGCGGCACAAGCGGCCAGCAGCGCGGCAATGGTCACGCCGGTCCAGCGCAGGGCCTGGAGTCGGCTCGCGGCGCCTTCTGGCCGCGGTGCGGGTGGGATGTCTCGTGTCGTCATGCTCGTCGTCTCGAGTAGGTCGGTCGGTGCCCCGGGGTGCCATACCGCGCGGCGGATGCAGTGTATGTGCGGTTTCGCACAGTGCATCTGTCGCTTCGGTCGATACTCACGGCGCTTGAGTCCTCTTACAGATCCATACAGCTTCCATGTCGTCGGCGCCACAGGCCTCGCCTGAACTGCATACTTTTCTATGCCGTCTGCGCGAGGCGCCGGCGGTGCTGGTCACGGTGATCGAGTCTCGCGGGTCGGTGCCTCGGGAGGCAGGCACCTGGATGGCGGTGTTCGAACACGGTGCGCTGGGCACCATCGGCGGCGGACAGCTCGAATGGAACGCGATAAGCCGCGCCCGCACACTGCTGTCGCGACGCACGGCTGGAACAGATGTGCAATCGGTCACGCTTGGTCCTTCGCTGGGTCAATGCTGCGGGGGCGCCGTGACATTGCGTTACGAATGGGTGGATGCAGCGTCGGTGGACGGGCTGGCGGCCCGGCTGGCGTCCATGGCCACGCCCGTGGCGCTGTTTGGCGGTGGCCATGTGGGTCATGCCATCGTGCAAGCCTTGGCGCCGCTGCCGTTCGCGCTGACCTGGGTGGATAGCCGCGATGAGGTGTTTCCCCAGCCGCTGCCCCCCAACGTGATTGCCGAGCACTCCGCGCCGGTACAGGGCGCAGTGGCGACGCTGACCCCGGGCTCGCACGTGCTGATCATGAGTTTTTCGCACGCCGAAGATCTCGACATCGTGGCCGCCTGCCTCAGCCGTGTGCGCGCGCACGATGACCTGGGCCTGATCGGGCTGATCGGCAGCCGCACCAAATGGGCGAGCTTTCGGCACCGGCTCGAGGCGCGCGGATACGACGAGCCGTTGCTGGCGCGGGTGACCTGCCCGATCGGCATGCCTGGCATCGTGGGCAAAGCCCCGGCCGTGATCGCCGCCTCGGTGGCGGCACAACTGTTGCTGGAGGAATCCCGACGCCCGCAGGGCGCCTGAGCCGATACACTGCGCGGCGTTGGTGGTCGCAGCGGAGCCGGTGTGCATGCCCATGGGGCGCACCGTGTATCGCGGCCCTCGGTCGGCTCAGAGCGCCCGCGGTGGTGAGTCGAAATGCCGGACGGCCTTTGCCGTCCCTCTACGAGGTGCCATGGAAACCTATTTGCTCGATTGGGCCAATCTGCTGTTGCGCTGGCTGCACGTGATCGTCGCCATCGCCTGGATCGGGTCCTCCTTCTACTTCGTCTTTCTCGACAGCAGCCTCACCACGCCAGAGGACGAGTCCCTGCGTCGCGACGGTGCCACCGGTGAACTGTGGGCCGTCCATGGTGGCGGCTTCTACCACCCGGTCAAGTACGCGGTCTCGCCACCGCAATTGCCGGGGCACCTGCATTGGTTCTACTGGGAGAGCTACTCCACCTGGCTGTCGGGCTTCGCGCTGTTCACCGTGTCCTACCTCTGGAGTCCGACGGTCTACCTGATCGACCCGAACGTGCATGCCTGGTCGCCGTCGGCGGCCATCGCCTCGGCGGTTGGCTTCCTGGTGGTGTTCTGGCTGGCGTATGACGCGATCTGCCGCACGCTGGGCCAGACGAAGAACGGCGACGCCAAGGTCGGTGCCGCGGTGGTGGTGCTGGTCGTGCTGGCCGCCCACCTCGCAACGACACTGTTCGCGGGCCGTGCCGCTTTCTTGTTGGTGGGCGCCATGCTGGCCACCGCGATGAGCGCCAACGTCTTTGTCTGGATCATTCCGGGCCAGCGCAAGGTGGTGGCCGCGTTGAAGGGCGGGCAGCCGGTGGATCCGGTGCATGGGCAGCGCGCCAAGCAGCGCAGCGTGCACAACACCTACTTCACGCTGCCCGTGCTGTTCGCGATGCTGAGCAACCACTACAGCTTCACCTACGCCCACCCGCACAACGGCTGGGTGCTGGTCGGCATGATGGTGGCCGGTGCCGCCATCCGGCAGTTCTTCGTGCTGCGCCACGGCTTCAAGCTCGGGCGCAACGCCCACCCCTGGCCCTACGCGCTGGCAGGTGTGGTGGTGTTGGTCGCGCTCATCGCCTGGCTGCGGCCGGCGCCGGTGACGGCCAAGGCCGTGCCGGTGGAAGTGACGGCAAGTGCCGTGCAGGCCGTGGTCGCGCAGCGCTGCGTCATGTGCCACGGTGAGGCCTTGCAGTCCAAGGGCGTGCGTCTGGATTCGCCCGTTGAGCTGCAGCGCCATGCGCAGGCTGTGTACCAGCAGGCTGTCGTGGCGCGCACCATGCCGCTGAACAACGCCACCGGCATCACCGACGACGAGCGTGCCCTCATCGGGCAGTGGTTTCTGGCAGGCGCCAAGGTCGACTGAGGCGCGGGCCCGGTAGCATCGCCCCATGCCGCGACGCTTCGACCTCATTGCCTTCGACTGGGACGGAACCCTCTACGACTCAACCGCGGTCATTGCCCGCTGCATTCAGCTGGCGGTGGCCGATGTTGGCGGCCAGCCCCCCACCCGGGAACAAGCCAGCTACGTGATCGGCATGGGCCTGATGCAGGCGCTGGCCCATGCGGCGCCCGATGTGCCGCCCGACCTGTACCCGCGCCTTGGCGACCGCTACCGCCATCACTACATCGCGCACCAGAACGATCTGAGCCTGTTCGATGGGGTGCTGCCGATGCTGGAAGAACTCAAGGCGCGCCACCACTGGCTGACCGTGGCCACCGGCAAGAGCCGCCGCGGTCTCGACGACGTGCTGCGCCTCCAGGCACTTCAGGGCGTGTTCGATGGATCGCGCACAGCCGACGAAACCGCGGGCAAGCCCAGCCCGGTGATGCTCAATGAGCTGATGCGCGAGTTCGGTGTCGAGCCAGAGCGCACGCTCATGATCGGCGACACCACGCACGACCTGCAGATGGCGGTCAACGCAGGCTGCGCAAGTGTGGGCGTGAGCTACGGTGCCCACGAGCCCGATACGTTTCACGCACTGTCGCCCCTGCATGTGGCGCATTCGGTGGCCGAGCTGCATCAATGGCTCAGTGACAACGCCTGAGGAGGGCCCATGGATGCTGGCGACGCAGACCTTCATCCGCTGTGCCGCAGCGACGATCTGAGCGACGGTGGTCGTGGCGTGTCCTTCGACGTGAACTACGCGGGGCAGACCTGCCGGGCCTTCGCCATTCGCTACCGCGGCGAGGCGCATGCCTACCTGAACCGCTGCACCCATGTGGCGATGGAGCTGGACTGGCAGCCGGACCAGTTTTTTGACGACAGCGCCCAATGGTTGCTGTGCGCCACGCATGGCGCGGCTTATGCGCCCGATACCGGCGAGTGCCGAGGGGGCCCCTGCCGTGGCGGCTTGTTCAAGATCGAACTGGTCGAGTTCGACGGCGTGGTGCACTGGCGCTCGCAGTACCATCTCAAGCCCGTCGAATTCTGATCCGAGACCACCATGAACGATGACTTCAATGCCCATGGCACGCCGCGACCGGTCGGCCCTGTCTGGGAGCGCGACACGATCGAGAAGTTGCTGTTCGCGCAGTTGCAGGAGCAGCGCGCCGCGCGCCGCTGGCGCCTGTTCTTCCGGCTGGCGTGGTTGCTGGTGATCGGTGCCATTGTCTGGCTGGCCTTCAAGGCCGAGGGGGGCGCCACCTCGCAGCCTTCGACGCCCCACACCGCACTGATCGAAATCAAGGGCACGATTGCCGACGGTGCCGAAGCCAGTGCCGAGAACGTGCTGCCGGCGCTGCAGTCGGCATTCGAGGACAAGGGCGCGCAGGCGCTGGTGTTGCTGATCAATTCCCCCGGTGGCAGTCCGGTGCAGGCCGGCATCATCAACGACGAGATCCATCGGTTGAAGGCCTTGCACGGCAAGAAGGTCTATGCGGTGGTGGAAGAGACCTGCGCCTCGGCCGCCTACTACATTGCATCGGCCGCCGATGACATCTACGTCGACAAGGCCAGTCTGGTCGGCAGCATCGGCGTGCTCATGGACGGCTTTGGCTTCACCGGGCTCATGGACAAACTGGGCGTGGAGCGCCGCCTGATGGTGGCGGGGCGCAACAAGGCGTTGCTCGATCCGTTCAGCCCTCAGGATGACGAGCAGAAGGCCTACCTGCAGGCCATGCTCGACGAGATCCACCAGCAGTTCATCGCGGTGGTCAAGAAGGGTCGCGGCGATCGGCTCAAGGAAGACGCCAACACCTTCAGTGGCCTGGTTTGGAGCGGCCAGCAGGCGGTCAAGAACGGGCTGGCCGACGGCCTGGGCAATCTTGACTATGTGGCGCGCGAAGTGGTCAAGGCCGACGACATCGTCGACTACACCCAGCGCGAGAACCTTGGCTTGCGGCTGGCGCGTCGCTTCGGCGCCAGCGTGGGTGAGGGCATGTACCACGCTGCCCAGTCGGCAGGGTTTCAGCTTCGCTGAGCCCGCTCCATTGCAACTGAGGTTGCGACCTCAGTTGCGATAGCCGCTGGGGTTGCCGCTCTGCCAGCGCCAGGCGTCGGCGCACATTTCATCCAGCGTGTGCACAGCCTGCCAGCCCAGCAGCCGTTTGGCCAGCGCGGGGTCGGCCCAGCATTGCGCCACATCGCCCTCGCGCCGGGGCGCGATTCGGTAGGGCACGGTGCGGCCGCTGGCCTTCTCGAAGGCCTTGACGACTTCCAGCACGCTGTTGCCGCGGCCGGTGCCCAGGTTCACCGTGAAGCTGTCGCCGCGACCCAGCAGCGCTTGGAGCGCTGCGACGTGTCCGCGCGCAAGGTCCATCACGTGGATGTAGTCGCGCACGCCGGTGCCGTCGGGCGTCGGGTAGTCGTCACCAAACACGTTGAGGTGGTCGCGCACGCCAACCGCCACCTGGGCCACGAACGGCATGAGGTTGTTCGGAATGCCGTTCGGGTCTTCGCCGATGAGGCCGCTCGGATGAGCACCCACCGGGTTGAAGTAGCGCAGTACCCCGATGCGCCAATGCGGCTGCGCGCGCAACTGGGCGCTCAGCATGTCCTCGATGACCAGCTTGGTGTGGCCATAGGGGTTGGTGTGGCTGCGGGGAAAGTCTTCGGTGATCGGCACGCTTGCGGGGTCGCCATACACCGTGGCGCTGCTGGAAAACACCAGGGTGGGGGCCGCCGGCAGGTCTTGCGAAGCCTCGGTCATGGCCCGCAGCAGGCTGATGGCGCCGCCGAGGTTGTTGTGGAAGTACTTGAGGGGTTGCGCCACGCTTTCGCCAACGGCCTTGTCGCCGGCAAAGTGCACCACACCCACCGGTGCGTGGCGGCGCAGCACATCGGTCAACCAGGCGGTCTCGAGCAGATCGCCGCGTTCCAGGGTCAGCGAACGACCCGTGATGCGCGCCAGGCGTGCCAGCACCTCGGGGTGGCTGTTGGCAAAGTTGTCGAGGACGATGGGATCAAACCCGGCTTCGATCAGGGCAACGGCGGTGTGGCTGCCGATATAGCCTGCGCCGCCAGTGAGCAAGATTTTCATGGTGGCGGTGCTCATGTGGTTTTGGGTTGGCGACCGTAGCGGTCCTCCAGACGAACGATGTCGTCTTCGCCCAGGTAGGCGCCAGACTGCACCTCGATCATCTCCAGCTCCATCTTCCCGGGGTTGTGCAGGCGGTGAACCTCGCCGATGGGGATGTAGGTGGACTGGTTTTCCGACATCAGGAAGACGTCCTCTCCTCGCGTGACCTCGGCCGTTCCGCGTACGACGATCCAGTGTTCGGCCCGGTGATGGTGTTTTTGCAGGCTCAGCGAGGCGCCTGGTTTGACGCCGATGCGTTTGACCTGGAAGCGGTCTCCCATGTCGATGCTGTCGTACCAGCCCCAGGGGCGAGCCACTCGCCGATGGGTAGCGGCTTCGGGCACGGCGTTGTTGGCCAGGTGGGCCACGACGTCCTTGACCTTTTCCGCGTGGTCGCGTTGGGCCACGAGGAGAGCGTCCGGCGTGTCCACGATGAGCAAGTCTTGTGTACCCAGTGCCACCACCGGGCGATGCGGTGCGTGGATAAACGTGTTGCGCGAATGCAGCGCATGGCCCATGCCACGTACGCGGTTGCCTTCGCCGTCGGCTGGTGCCAGATCGGCCACTGCGTTCCAGCTGCCCACGTCACTCCAACGGCCCTGGAACGGCACCACCGCCACATTGTCGTGCGGCTCCATGACCGCGTAGTCGATGCTTTGAGACCGGCAGGCGCCGAACGTGTCGGCATCCGGGCGCACGAATTGCAGGCCGGAGAGCGATTCGGTGCGTGCATTGGCCATCGCTTGCTCGCAGACCGACAGGATGTCGGGGGCGTGGCGACGCAATGCGCCTTTCAGCGTGGAGGCCGTGGCCAGGAAGATGCCGGCGTTCCAGAGCACACCGCCCTTGAGCAACATCTGCTGCGCGGCGGCGGCCTGGGGCTTCTCGATGAAGCGCGCCACGCGGCGACTGCCATCGGAGCGAACTTCGCCCTCTTCGATGTATCCGTAGGCGGTGCTGGGAAATGTCGGGACGACGCCAAAGGTGACGATGGCACCAGCCCGCGCGGCCGCCACCCCTTGCCGGACGGTGTCTGCAAATGCAGAGGCGTCCGGGATGTGGTGGTCGGACGGACAGAACAGCAGCAGGGCATCGTCGGCACAGTGCAATGCGGCCAACGCCATGGCCGCCGCGGTATTGCGAGCCACCGGTTCCAGGATGACCGTGCCAGGCTGCCGGGCACGTTCCATTTCGTCGGCGACAAGAAAGCGGTGATCCTCAGACGCCACGCACACTGCCGGCGCGCCACACCAGGCCAAACGTTCCAATGTCAGGCGAAGGAGTGATTTGTCGCCCACCAGAGGCACAAACTGCTTGGGCAGGCTTTGGCGAGACAGTGGCCACAGGCGTGTGCCCGAGCCGCCGCAAAGCACGACGGGTGTGATGTTCATTGCAATGTGTGAGTTTCGCCCGCGATTGGCGGTGCCACTTGGGTACATGTCGGTGCATCGACATAGGCCATCGGTATTATGGGCGGTCAGTTTGACAACCGAAACCCAACTTCTGCACGCTATGACGATCCGAAAAGCCGTCTTCCCTGTGGGTGGCCTCGGCACCCGCTTCCTGCCAGCCACCAAGGCCATCCCGAAGGAAATGCTTCCGGTCGTGGACAAGCCCTTGATGCAGTACGCGGTGGAGGAGGCCTATGCCGCTGGCATCCGCGAAATGATCTTCGTGACAGGGCGAAACAAGCGCGCCATCGAGGACCACTTTGACGTGGCCTACGAACTTGAAGCCGAACTGGAAGCTGCCGGCAAAGGCGCTTTGCTGGCCTTGGTCAATTCGATCAAGCCTGACGACATGGACTGCTTCTATGTGCGTCAGCCCCGCGCGCTCGGCTTGGGACACGCGGTGCTGTGTGCCGAGCGCATGGTGGGCAATGAGCCATTCGCCGTGTTGTTGGCCGACGACCTCATGATCGGTCGGGAGCAGATGCAGGGCGGTGACACCGTGCTGGCGCAAATGGTGAAGGCATTCGATCAAAGCCCAGGCACTGTGCTGGCCGTGCAGGATGTGCCGCGCTCCGAGACCCGGCGCTACGGGGTGGTGGATGTGCACGGCGTCGATGCGCCGCTGGCCGAGGTGTTTGCCATGGTTGAGAAGCCTGCACCGGAAAAAGCGCCCTCGACGCTGGCGGTCGCTGGCCGCTACATCCTCACGCCGACGGTGTTTGACAGCATCCGGCGTCAGCCGCGTGGCGCGGGCGGCGAGATTCAATTGACCGACGGTATCGCGGCCCTCATCGGCAAGGAGCGCGTACAGGCTTTCCGCTACGACGGCAAGCGCTACGACTGCGGCAGCAAAGAGGGTTTCCTCGAGGCAACGATCGATCTCGCCCTGGCCAACCCGGAGCTCAGCGCTTCGGTCCGGGCGCATTTGCAGCGAGTGACGCCCTGACGCTCAGGCTCAGGGGCCAAATAGAAACACGCAGGGTTGGTCCATGGGCAAGGAGCTGCGCCATGGCGGCGCCTGCCGCCATTCGGAAACCAGCGCGCTGCGAACAGTCTGCTGCGGACCGCCCAGCGCGAAGGCGGCCGCCAATCGGGTGCGTGGGTTCAGGCTGTCGACCAGCGAATGCAGCAGCGCTGTATTTCGGTAAGGCGTCTCGATCACGATCTGCGTCTGGCCGCTGCGGGTGGCTTGTGAGTCCAGGTCGCGCAGTTCCCGGGCGCGCGACACCGGGTCCTGGGGCACGTAACCCACGAACGCAAATCGTTGGCCATTGAGGCCGCTGGCGGCCAATGCCAGCATGAGCGAGACCGGTCCGATCAAGGGCACGACTTCAAGGCCGAGCGCGTGCGCGGCTCGCACCACGCTGCTGCCAGGGTCGGCCACGGCGGGCATGCCGGCCTCGCTCAACAGCCCGACGTCATGGCCTTGTAGCGCTGGCGCCAGCAGGGGTCGCGCCGCTTCGTCCAGGGCGCCAGCCTGATGGTCCCCCCGCTTGTGGGCCTGGCGTGGCAGCTCGGTCATCATGAGCGATTGAAGCGGGGTATCCAGCGGATGCAGCGCGTCGACCCGTTTGAGAAAGGCGCGTGCGCTCTTGGCGTTTTCTACGATCCAGTGGGAAACCCCCGCTGCAGTGGCGATGGTGTCGCCTGGCAGCGAATGGGCCAGGGGTTGCGCCTCGGCGCCAAAGTCCAGCGGCGTGGGCACCAACAGCAGTCGACCCGTTCTCATGGCAACACCAGGCCAGCTTCGCGCAACAAGCGACAGGTGCGGATCAGCGGCAGACCAATCAGAGCCGTGGGATCGTCGCTGTCGATGCGATCAAGCAGCGCGATGCCCAAGCCCTCACTTTTGGCGCTGCCGGCGCAGTCATAGGGTTGCTCGGCGAGCAGATAGCGCTCGATCTCGGCATCGGACAGGTCGCGAAACCGGACGTGCACGGCCGCCAGGTCGTGGGCTTCAAATCCTGTGGCCTGACAGGCGACGGCCAGCGCCGTTTGAAAGACCACCGTGCGCCCCCGCATCCGGCGCAACTGCTCGACGGCTCGTGCATGGGTGCCTGGTTTTCCCAGCGGCACACCGTCCAGGTCGGCAACCTGGTCGCTGCCGATCACGATGGCCTCGGGGTGGCGCTGCGCCACGGCCCTGGCCTTGGCCAGGGCGAGCCGGGTGGCCAGGGCCGCGGGCGTCTCTGCGGGCAGCGTCGTTTCGTCGACATCGGGCGCTGCAACCTCGAACGGTAGACCCAGACGCGACAGCAGTTCTCGTCGGTAGCGGGAAGTGGAGCCGAGCACGAGGGCGCGGCTGGCGGGCGGTGCGTGGTTCATGGCGCTATTGTGATGACCGCTCTCTACAATCGCCGGATGCCGTCCGCCCCCAGGTCTCCAAGCAGCGTTTTCAATCCACGACGCCTTGACGCTGTCCGGTTCGCTCAGGAAGGGGCGGTTCTGGAAGGTGCCTTGCCATTGGCCGATCTTCGGCGGCTCTGCGAGGACCTAGTAGAGGGTGCTGACCGCACGGTGGCGGTTCGCTGGTCTGCCGAAGGGGAATGGCGTGCCGGGGGAGCTGGTGGCGCACCTCAGGGCTGGATGCATTTACAGGTGGAGGCAACTGTACCTCTGACCTGTCAGCGATGCCTGGGCGCGGTCCAGTCACCGATACCGATCGATCGCTGGTTCCGGTTTGTGGCCGATGAGGCCGCCGCCGATGCGCAGGACGATGACTGCGACGAAGACCTGCTCGCCATTGAACCTCGGCCCGATCTTCTCGCCGTGGTCGAGGACGAACTGATCATGGGCCTGCCGCTTGTGCCAATGCACGACACCTGCCCGGACCACCCTGAAGCGCTCTCGCCTCCGCGAGCCGAAGGCACCGAAGAGCCGACCGAAATGGGCGGCCGGCCGAATCCCTTTGCAGCGCTGGCCCGACTCAAAGGCAAGCAGTGAGCCTCTTGTTGGTTGATCATTTGGAGTCAGGCTATAATGCTTGGCTTTGCGCCAGGGCGGGCCGAGGATGCGGGAGCATTCGCAGGGCCCAGTCGGCATCGGATGCAGGGCATGCGCCCGCACTGATTCCGCGGCAGGCCCCAACGCCCTTAGGTCCCAACCCATCTTTCCCAGGAGCCCATCATGGCCGTCCAGCAAAACAAGAAATCGCCTTCCAAGCGTGGCATGCACCGCTCGCACAACGCCCTGTCGGTGCCGGGCATTGCCGTCGAACCCACCACGGGCGAAACGCACCTTCGACACCACGTCAGCCCCAACGGCTTCTACCGCGGCCGTCAGGTGCTCAAGAACAAGTCCGAGGCCTGAGCCTCGGCGGGATTGGCCGGGTAGCCTCTCGGGGCGCCGGCGTCCTTCAGCTGTGACAGGCCCGCATGCGGGCCTTTTTCATTACAAAAACGCGCGATTCATGCGCCCGACCGGGATGTTGAGATGATCACCGTCGCTGTGGACTGCATGGGGGGAGACATCGGACCGGCTGCCACGTTGCCGGCCTGCACGGCCTTTTTGGCGACCCACCCGGACGCGCGGGTGCTGCTGGTGGGCCGCCCCGACGTGTTGCGCGGCTGGCCCAGGGTGTTCGATGATTCGCGCTGCGTACTGGTGCCGGCCAGCGAAGTCGTCACCATGGACGACCCCATTGAAATCGCGCTGCGCCGAAAGAAGGATTCGTCCATGCGTGTGGCGATCCAGCAAGTCAAAGAAGGGCACGCCCAGGTCGCGGTCTCGGCCGGCAATACCGGTGCGCTCATGGCCATCTCGCGCTATTTGCTCAAGACCCTGGATGGCATCGAGCGCCCTGCCATCGCCACCCAATTGCCCAATGCGCTGGGCGGCGCGACCACCGTGCTTGACCTTGGCGCCAATGTGGATTGCAGTGCAGAGCACCTGCTTCAGTTCGCCGTCATGGGATCGGCACTTGTGGCTGCGAGCACTGGCAAGGCGGAACCTTCCGTGGGGCTGCTCAACGTCGGCGAAGAAGTCATCAAAGGCAGCGAGGTGATCAAGCAGGCCGGCCAGCTTCTGCGCAGTGCTGCCGCCGCTGGCGATCTGAATTTCCACGGCAACGTGGAAGGCAACGACATCTTCAAGGGCACCACCGACATCGTGGTCTGCGATGGATTCGTGGGCAACGTGGCCTTGAAGGCCAGCGAGGGACTGGCGTCGATGATTGCCGGTTTTTTGCGCGAAGGGTTCACCAGCAGCCCGTGGCGCAAACTCGTGGGTTTGCTTGCCATGCCGATCATCAATGCCTTTCGGGATCGCGTTGATCACCGCCGCTACAACGGCGCCGCGTTGCTCGGCCTGCAGGGGCTGGTTTTCAAGAGCCATGGATCGGCCGATTCATTGGCCTTCGAGCACGCGTTGGCGCGCGCTTATGATGCGGCCTCTCGCGGCCTGCTCGACAACGTTCGGCAGCGCATCGCGCACGCCAAGCCGCTGTTGTCCCCGGACACCGTGAGCGAGCTCGGCAACATTCCGACCATCTGAGCGCGCATTCCCGCATGACCCGTTACTCTCGTATCACCGGCACCGGCAGCCATCTCCCGCCGCGTCGCCTGACCAACGACGACATGGTGGCCATGCTCGCGCCGCGTGGCGTCGAAACCAGCGATCAATGGATCATTGAGCGCACTGGTATCAAAGCGCGTCACTTCGCTGCAGACGGTGTCTTCGCCAGTGACATGGGTGCTCAAGCGGCACTCGAGGCGCTCAAGTCCGCGGGGTGTGAGGCTCACGATATTGACTTGATCGTGGTGGCCACTTCCACGCCAGATATGGTCTTCCCTTCAACGGCGGCCATCATCCAGCACAAGCTGGGCGTCGCAGGGTGCCCCGCATTTGATGTGCAGGCGGTGTGCAGCGGTTTCGTCTACGCGCTGACCGTGGCCGATGCGATGATTCGCACAGGCAGTGCGCACAAGGCGCTGGTCATCGGCACAGAGGTGTTTTCGCGCCTGCTGAACTTCAACGATCGCACTACATGCGTGCTCTTCGGAGACGGCGCAGGTGCTGTGGTGCTTGAGGCTTCCGAGACGCCTGGCATCCTGGCCAGCGACCTTCATGCGGATGGCAAGCATGCCGGCATTCTGTGTGTACCTGGCCATGTGTCGGGTGGTGAGATTCTCGGCGACCCCCTGCTCAAGATGGATGGGCAGGCGGTGTTCAAGCTGGCGGTCGGCGTCCTGGAGGATGCGGCCAGAACCGTTCTCGCCAAGGCAGGTCGCTCGGATGCGGACATCGACTGGCTCATCCCGCATCAGGCCAACATCCGCATCATGCAAGGTACGGCCAAGAAGCTGAAGTTGCCCCTGGACAAGCTGGTGGTGACGGTTGATGAACACGGAAACACCTCGGCCGCGTCCATTCCACTGGCACTTGACCATGCTGTGCGCACCGGCAAGATCAAGCGCGGCGACACGCTGATGCTTGAAGGTGTGGGTGGCGGGTTCACCTGGGGCGCCGTGCTGCTGGATTTCTGAGCGTTTCGACAGTGCCACCAACGACAACAAGAGAGACATCGTATTCATGAAATCGTTTGCGTTTGTGTTCCCGGGGCAAGGCTCCCAATCGGTGGGCATGCTTGACGCGTGGGGCGACCATCCCGCAGTGGTACAGACCCTCGAAGAAGCCTCCGATGCATTGGGCGAAGACGTCGGGCGACTCATTCATGAAGGCCCCAAAGAGGCGCTGGCTCTGACCACCAATACCCAGCCAGTCATGCTCGTGGCCGGTGTGGCCTGCTGGCGCGTCTGGCTTGCCGAAGGTGGTGCCCTGCCTTCGGTGGTGGCTGGCCATTCGCTGGGTGAGTACACCGCCTTGGTGGCCGCGAATTCGCTGACCTTGGCGCAGGCGGCGCCCTTGGTTCGTTTTCGGGCGGCGGCCATGCAGGAGGCGGTTCCTGTAGGGTCTGGCGCCATGGCTGCGATCCTTGGGCTGGATGCGGACAAGGTGAGGTCCGTTTGCGAAGAGGTCCAAACCGGCTTTGCGGCAGGTGCCGGCGAAGTTGTCGAAGCGGTCAACTACAACGACCCGCTGCAAACCGTGATCGCTGGCAGCAAACTGGCGGTGGAGCGCGCCTGCGAAGCGCTCAAGGCCGCTGGTGCTCGACGCGCCCTGCCGCTGCCGGTATCCGCGCCGTTTCACTCCAGCCTGATGAAACCTGCTGCCGAACGTCTGCGCGATGAATTGGCGAAGGTCGACATCAAGGCGCCTTCGATTGCGTTGATCAACAACATCGACGTCGCCATTGAATCCGATGCAATGCGCATCCGTGACGCGTTGTACAGGCAGGCATTCGGACCGGTACGCTGGGTCGAGAGCGTCAAGGCCATGCGTGCTCGGGGCATTGAAGTTGTGATTGAGTGTGGCCCAGGCAGGGTGCTCGCTGGCATGACCCGTCGCATTGAGCACGATCTGCACGGTACGGCGCTGCATGACGCTGGTACGCTGGATGAGACCCGGGCCTTGCTGGCTTGACGAGAGGCACACATGTCAGAGATCAAATTCGCGGGCCAGGTGGCCTTGGTGACGGGGGCATCTCGCGGTATCGGTGCCGCCATTGCGCACGACTTGGTTCAGCAGGGACTGACTGTGATCGGCACCGCAACCTCTGCAGAGGGCGCTGCGCGCCTTGATGCGGCCCTCAAGGGCATCGATGGTGCTGCACCGGGCACCAAAGGCGTGGTACTTGATGTCAACGACGCGGGCGCTTGTGATGCACTCATCGATGACATCGTGAAGACCCAGGGCGCTTTGCAGGTGCTGGTGAACAATGCCGGCATCACGCGCGACATGCTGGCCATGCGGCTCAAGGATGCGGACTGGGATGCGGTCCTCGATACGAACCTCAAGGCGGTTTTTCGCCTCTGTCGCGCAGTCATGCGTCCCATGATGAAGCAACGCTACGGTCGCATCATCAACATCACCAGTGTGGTTGGTGCATCCGGCAACGCCGGGCAGGCCAACTATGCTGCGGCCAAAGCCGGGGTGGCGGGCATGAGCCGCGCACTGGCGCGAGAGCTGGGCAGTCGCCAGATCACGGTCAATTGCATCGCGCCTGGCTTTATCGAGACAGATATGACCGCATCGCTGCCCGATGAACAGCAGAAAGCCCTGCTGAGCCAGATTCCCCTGGGGCACCTCGGCAAGCCGGCAGACATTGCGCATGCAGTGAGCTTTCTGGCCAGCCCGCGCGGTGGGTACATCACTGGGCAGGAGCTCCATGTCAACGGCGGAATGTTCATGGCCTGAGTGCCGATGAACGTCTTGGGGAACCCACCCCATCCCCCGGCTAAAATGCCGGGCTTGCAATCCAACCACCCTTTGAGGGACCTATGAGCGATATCGAAGCACGCGTCAAGAAGATCATTGCCGAACAACTCGGCGTGGAAGAAGGCCAAGTCACCAACGAAAAGGCCTTCGTTGCCGACTTGGGCGCGGATTCGCTGGACACGGTGGAACTCGTGATGGCCCTCGAAGACGAGTTCGGCATCGAAATCCCTGACGAAGAAGCCGAGAAGATCACCACGGTGCAGAACGCCATCGACTACGCGGTCAAGCACCAGAAGGCTTGAACAAACCCATGAGCCGACGTCGCGTTGTCGTGACCGGCCTGGGATGCATCAGCCCCGTGGGCAACACGGTGGCTGACGCCTGGGCCAACCTGATTGCCGGTCGCACCGGCATCGCCACGATCACCAAGTTCGATGCATCGAACATGGCCTGCCGCATTGCCGGCGAGGTCAAGGGGTTCGATCTCGAGTCCTATCTGAGCACCAAAGAGGCGCGCACGATGGACACCTTTATCCATTACGGCATCGCTGCCGCGCATCAGGCCGTCAAAGACGCCGGATTGCCAACGGGCGATGCACTGGATGAGGAGCTGGCGACGCGCATCGGCTGCATCATTGGCTCGGGCATCGGCGGCTTGCCGTTGATCGAAGAAACCCACTCCGATCTGGTCAATCGCGGCCCGCGGCGTATTTCACCGTTTTTTGTACCTGCGTCGATCATCAACATGATCTCGGGGCATGTGTCGATGCGGTTCGGCTTCAAAGGGCCCAACCTCGCCGTGGTCACCGCCTGCACCACGGGCCTGCACAGCATTGGTGAAGGTGCTCGCAAGATCGAGTACGGTGATGCCGACATCATCGTGGCTGGTGGTTCCGAGGCCACCGTCTCCCCGCTCGGCATCGGCGGGTTTGCCGCCATGCGTGCGCTGTCGACCCGCAACGATGACCCAGGCGCCGCCTCGCGTCCCTGGGACAAGGACCGCGACGGATTTGTGCTTGGCGAAGGGGCGGGCGTGATGGTGCTCGAGGAGTACGAGCACGCCAAAGCCCGCGGCGCAAAGATCTATGCCGAAGTGGCTGGCTATGGCATGAGTGCCGATGCCGGACATATGACCGCACCCAACATGGATGGCCCCCGTCGCGCCATGCTCAATTCGCTGCGCAATGCGGGCGTCAATGCAGACGAGGTGGACTACCTCAACGCGCACGGCACGTCGACGCCGCTTGGCGACGTCAACGAGAGCAACGCCATCAAGGCTGCGCTGGGCGAGCGCGCGAAGTCGATGGTGGTCAGCTCGACAAAGTCCATGACCGGCCACTTGCTGGGTGGTGCCGGCGGTATCGAGAGCGTGTTTACCGTTCTGGCGCTTCACCACCAGAAAGTTCCTCCCACGATCAATCTGGACAACCAGGATCCCGAGTGTGATCTGGACTACTGCGCCAACGAAGCCCGCGATCTCAAGATCAATGTGGCGCTGAAGAACAACTTCGGCTTTGGCGGCACCAACGGCACGTTGGTGTTCAAACGCATCTGATCGACTGCCCTGGCAAGCATGAACAGTGCTCCATCGGTGAGCTACCCGGTGGGGCAGTGCGCGCTTCAATGGCGCCTCGGCGCCGGTCTTTTCGCCTGTCTTGTTTGCGTGGGCCTGCTGGCTTGGCCTCGCATGCAGGGCGCGTGGCTGCCTGCCTGGTGGCTTGGCGTTGTGGTCTGGAGCGCGCTGGCTTGGCGCGGCGGCAAAGCGTCCCATCAAGGATCGCTGGTGTATTCCGCAGCGGCTGCGTCAACGGTCGCTGGTCTGGATAGCGGGTGGGTTTGGCGAGGGGGTGACAATGAGCGTGCCATTCCCTTGCGCTTCGCGCCGACGGCCGTGATTGATTTGCGGAGCCACTTGCTTGTCAGCTTGCGAGGTTCGTCCGGCGCTCCCCGCTGGGTGTGGGTGAGCGCTGAGTCGGCTCCACAGGATTGGCTGCCGTTGCGTCGCGCCATCCGGGGCGCACTCCGGTCTGGGGCGGATGAGCGTTCCGGTATAGTGCCGCGCGCATGAGTCAGGAAGACCACACCGCTCCGCCGCCGCCGGACAGCGACGCCATGCTGGTGCAGCGTACCCTGGCCGGTGAGCAGCGCGCCTTCGATTTGCTGGTCATCAAGTACCAGCGGCGGGTTGAGCGTTTGATTGCGCGAATGGTTCGCGATACCGATCTGGTACAGGACATTGCCCAGGAAACGTTCATTCGGGCCTATCGGGCGTTGGGCCAGTTTCGCGGGGACGCCCAGTTCTACACCTGGCTCTACCGAATCGCGGTGAATACCGCCAAAAAGCAACTGCTGGAGCTGAAAAGAGACCCTTTGGTCTATCAGTCTCAGCTGAAATCGTCCGACGACGATGAAACTTCCGCCCCCGAGCGCGAACTAAACCCCCACGTTGCCGACGCCGAGACGCCCGAGGCGGTGTTGGCCAGCAAGGAAATCGCCGCGACGGTCAACGCCGCGATGGAAGCCCTGCCGGAAGAGTTGCGCATGGCCATCACCTTGCGTGAAATCGAGGGCCTGAGTTACGAAGAAATCGCCACCGCACTTGAATGTCCCATCGGTACCGTGCGTTCCCGGATATTCCGGGCGCGCGAAGCCATTTCATCGCGCATCAAACCCTTGCTGGACAAGCAGTCTGGCAAGCGCTGGTGATGCTGTGGTTGTATAGGTCGCTGCCATGAACACGTTGCATCCTTCCGTACCCGTCATGCCCAGAGCCGAGCAGCTGTCTGCGCTGTGCGACGGCTTTCTGGACGAAGCCATGCTTGCGCAGTTGCTGGCGTCGATGGATGACGATCCTGGTTTGCACGCGCAGTGGCAGAACTATCACTTGATTGGCGATGTATTGCGCGGTCAATACGTTGCGCCTGGCGGGCGACAGAGTGCCGGTGAGTTTCTGGATGCCGTTCGCGCGCAACTGGCGAGGCCACAAGTCGCTGAAAGTCCCCAGGTGCCGATGCATCAGGATGTGCAAGTGCAGGCCGCCAACGATCCTGTGTTTCGCTGGAAGCTTGTTTCAGGGGTGGCCAGCGTGGTGGCGATCGCGGCCATTGGTTGGAACGTATTGTCGATTGCGCCCACAGGCGCCCCGGGGCCGACCCAGCTGGCCCAAGGCGGTGCTCCAGTGTCAACTGTCGAATCGCCGGTGATTCCGGTCGCCCAACGCACGCCGCAACCTGTGCTGGTGGCGACCCCGCAGGGCAAGGTGATTCGCGATGCGGCGCTGGAACGGTTGCTGGCTGAACACCGTCAACACGGTGCCATGTCGGCCTTCCAGTCCTCCACCGGTTTTGTTCGAAACGCGACCTACGATGCAGATGCTCGCTGACGCTCGATGCCTTCTCTCGCGCGTTGGCTCGCGCCGTCAGCCTGCGCGTTGGGGGCTTGGCAGGAGCCGACATGTGCGTCTCCTTGGGGCGGGCCTGCTGATCAGTGCTGCGGCCGGACTGGGCGGCGCAGGGTGGGCGCAAGAACCGTCGGTGCCTGCCCGCAGCGTGACCGACTGGTTGTCGCGCATGCACGAGGCTTCCCGCTACCGCGCCTATGTGGGCACGCTCGTGGTCACGGCAGGCCCTGCCATGTCGGCCGCCAAAATCTGGCATGTCTGCGATGGCAAACAGCAAATGGAGCGTGTCGATACCCTCACTGGCGCTCCGCGTACCACTATCCGGCGCAACAACGAGGTGATCACGTTCGAGCCGGATGCCCGGCAGGCGATCGTCGAGACGCGCGAGTCGTTGGGCTTGTTTCCCGACCTGTTGCGCACGCCTCAGAACGTGATCGCCCAGCATTACGGTGCCAAGGCGCTGGGGGTGCAGCGGGTGGCGGGCCATTTGGCCGACATGGTCGAGATTCAACCCAAGGATGAGCTTCGTTTTGGCTACCGGGTCTGGTCGGAGCAAAAAACCGGGTTGGTGGTCAAGCTGCAAACCCTGGGCGAGGGTGGGCGGGTGATCGAGCAGGTCGCGTTCTCCGAACTGCAGCTGGACGCGCCAGTCAGCATGGAAAAGCTGACGCGCCTGATGAAGGACACCCGTGGCTATGAGGTGGTCAAACCGACACTGCGCAAGACCACTGCCCAGGCGCAAGGCTGGCGCCTGAAGGAGCCCGTACCTGGTTTCGAATCCATGAGTTGTCATACCCGGGCGGTTGATGGTGCGGAAGTGCCAGGCCAGGCGCCGATGCAATGGGTGTTCTCGGACGGTCTGGCCTCGGTGTCGCTGTTTGTTGAACCGTTTGATCCGTCGCGTCATGGCGAGGAGGGGGGCACTGCATTTGGCGCCACCCATTCGGTGAGTCGCCGTGTTGGCGACCACTGGGTCACTGCGGTGGGTGAAGTTCCTGCAGCAACCCTTCAACGTTTTGCCTTGTCTCTCGAGCGCACGCCCTGAGAACTCTGACTGCCGGGTGCGGTCACCCCAGGTGGTCTGGATTTCCAGTTCAAGAACAGTACGGCGTGCCACCCAAGTTGATAGGAAGTCATTGATGTCCAAGTCAGTCACTCAATCCCTCGCCTCTGTCGCCATTGCTCTGGGTATTTCCGCTGGCAGCGTTGTGTTGCTTCCAATGAGCGCACTGGGCCAGACACCTGCGGCGGCCAGTGTGCGGGGCCTGCCAGACTTCACGGATCTGGTGGACCTCGTCGGTCCGTCGGTGGTGAACATCCGCACGCTGGAGCGAGCTGGCGCCTCGGCGCAAAGCGGCGGTCCCGATGAAGAAATGCTGGATTTCTTCCGTCGGTTCGGGATTCCCATCCCTCCGGGCGCCACGCCTCGAACCCCCCGTCAGACGCCTGACGAAGAACCGCGCCCGCGAGGCGTTGGCTCGGGGTTCGTGCTCAGTGCCGACGGCTACATCATGACGAACGCTCATGTGGTCGATGGCGCAGACGAACTGGTCGTGACGCTTGCGGACAAACGCGAGTTCAAGGCCCGCGTGATCGGGGCTGACAAGCGCACCGATGTTGCCGTGGTCAAGATCGATGCGAACGGCCTGTCGCCGGTCAAAACCGGCGACGTAAGTCGCCTGCGCGTGGGCGAGTGGGTGATGGCCATCGGATCGCCGTTTGGCCTCGAAAACACCGTCACTGCGGGCATCGTGAGTGCCAAGCAGCGAGACACCGGCGACTACCTGCCGTTCATTCAGACGGATGTCGCGATCAACCCGGGCAACTCTGGCGGTCCGCTGATCAACATGCGCGGTGAGGTGGTGGGTATCAACAGCCAGATCTACTCTCGCTCAGGCGGGTTCCAAGGTATCTCCTTTGCCATCCCGATCGACGAGGCTGTTCGCGTCTCGGATGAACTGCGCGCAAACGGCAAGGTCACGCGTGGGCGGATCGGTGTGCGCATTGACCAGGTGAGCAAGGATGTGGCTGAGTCATTGGGGCTGGGCCAGCCCAAGGGCGCTTTGGTGCGGGGCGTCGAACCCGAATCGCCCGCTGCGAAGGCCGGTGTGGAGCCTGGCGACATCATCCTCAAGTTCGATGGTCGCACCATCGACAAATCCGTGGATCTGCCCCGCCTGGTTGGCAACACCAAACCCGGAACGCGCAGCACGCTCACTGTATTGCGCCGAGGCAGCCAGCGCGACTTGAACATCGTGGTCGCCGAACTGGTGCCCGAGCAACCCGAAGCCCGTGCAGAAGCACCGTCGCCAGTTCCTGCGCCGGCCGGCGGCGCAGTGCAGGCCATGGGTCTTACGTTGGCCGAACTCAGTGCGGCAGAGGCCAAGGCGCTGAGCCTTCGTGGCGGTGTACGGGTCATGGGCGCGGTTGGGCCGTCTGCTCGCGCTGGCGTGCGAGAGGGCGACATCATCATGGCTGTGGGCAATACCGAGGTTTCATCCGCGCGCGACGTCGAAGCGGCATTGGCCAAGAGTGACAAGTCCCGCTCCATCACCTTGTTGCTTCGGCGAGGCGAGTGGGCCCAGTACGCGGTGGTGCGCCCGGCGCGCTAGACCGAACCGGGCGCTTCCGTCACGAAAACCCCCGTTGGCTGATAGGGCATCGGTGCCGTCTGTCGTCGGTCGCCGATTCGCGACACAGGTCTCCTGGAGGGGCGTGGCCTGTTGATTGTTTCGAAGTTAGTGGTTACGGACTTTTTTGTCTGGAGTCTTGACCAGATTCGCTAAAATGCGGCGCCTTGATGATCGATTGCCTGCATCTTTGACCCTCGTAGTTCACGATATGGAAGATGAAATGA
The DNA here is from genome assembly GCF_019635465.1 of Hydrogenophaga sp. Taxonomy (GTDB): domain Bacteria; phylum Pseudomonadota; class Gammaproteobacteria; order Burkholderiales; family Burkholderiaceae_C; genus Hydrogenophaga. The sequence goes on along the minus strand of NZ_JAHBZK010000004.1, from coordinate 24,851 downwards.
GCGGTCGTTATGGCGTCCACAGGCGGTTCACAGGAAGTCCACCGACTTTGTGAGCAAGTTGTGAATAACTTGCCTTGTTGCGGCCCGGCGACAAGGCATTTGGTGGGTCGGGCGGCTGTGCGGACGGGGCTTTTTGCCTACAATGAAACTCCAACTATCGCAGTTGCCATTGATTGTTGGTTACGGGCGCGTCAGCAGCTGACGCGCCCTTTTTTATGCTCTCTCAAGCGAGTAGTCCGTGTGCTCAGTACGCACGATGCGTCGCTCCTTTCGATGAATCACATCCGCAACTTTTCGATCATTGCGCACATCGATCATGGCAAGTCCACGCTGGCCGATCGCATCATTTCGCGCTGCGGAGGTCTGTCAGACCGAGAGATGAGTGAGCAGGTGCTTGACTCGATGGATATCGAGAAGGAGCGCGGCATCACCATCAAGGCCCAGACAGCTGCACTCAGGTACACCGCCCGCGACGGCAAGGTCTACAACCTGAACCTGATCGATACGCCGGGGCACGTTGACTTCAGCTACGAGGTGAGTCGCTCGCTTTCGGCATGTGAGGGTGCGCTGCTAGTGGTGGACGCGAGCCAGGGGGTGGAAGCCCAGACGGTGGCGAACTGCTACACCGCCTTGGACCTCGGCGTCGAGGTGCTCCCGGTGCTCAACAAGATGGATCTGCCGAACGCCGATCCAGAGAACGCGAAGCGTGAGATCGAAGACGTCATCGGCATCGACGCGGCAGAGGCGATTCCGTGTTCGGCCAAGACGGGTATGGGTGTCGAAGACATCCTGGAGGCCGTTGTGGCCAGAGTGCCGTCTCCCCGCGGCGCTGCTGAAGCGCCACTTCGAGCCATGATCATCGACAGTTGGTACGACGCCTATGTGGGCGTCGTGATGCTGGTGCGAGTGGTCGACGGGCGCCTGGGCAAGGGTGAGCGCATCAAAATGATGGCCACCAACGCGGTCTACAACGCCGACAACCTGGGTGTGTTCACGCCCGCGAACGAGGCGCGCGACAGTCTTCAGGCCGGCGAAGTGGGCTACATCATCGCGGGCATCAAAGAGCTGACGGCCGCCAAGGTTGGCGACACCATCACGCTCGAGAAAAAGTTGCCCAACAACGCTGGACCGGCGACCACTGCCCTCCCGGGTTTCAAGGAGGTTCAGCCCCAGGTCTTTGCGGGTTTGTATCCCACAGAGGCCAACCAGTACGACGCTTTGCGCGACGCGCTTGAGAAATTGAAACTCAACGATGCCTCGCTGCACTATGAGCCCGAGGTGTCGCAGGCGTTGGGCTTTGGCTTTCGTTGTGGCTTCCTGGGCTTGCTGCACATGGAAATCGTGCAGGAGCGCCTGGAGCGTGAATTCGACCAAGACCTGATCACCACGGCACCGAGCGTGGTCTACGAAGTGGTCAAGGGTGACGGGGAGGTACTCAAAGTCGAGAACCCTTCGAAAATGCCCGACGTGGGCCGCATCGAGGAGATTCGCGAGCCCATCGTCACCGTGCACCTGTACATGCCGCAGGACTACGTGGGCCCGGTCATGACGCTGTGCAACCAGAAGCGCGGGGTACAGCTCAACATGGCCTACCACGGCAAGCAGGTCATGCTGACCTACGACCTGCCGCTTGGCGAGATCGTGCTGGACTTCTTTGACAAGCTCAAATCGGTCAGCCGTGGCTACGCGTCCATGGACTACGAGTTCAAGGAGTACCGTAAGTCCGACGTGGTCAAAGTCGATATCTTGCTCAACGGCGAGAAAGTGGACGCGCTGTCGATCATCGTGCACCGCAGCCAGGCGCAATACCGCGGCAGGGCGGTGGCCGCCAAGATGCGCGAGATCATCAGTCGCCAGATGTTCGATGTGGCGATTCAGGCGGCCATCGGTGGCAACGTGATCGCGCGAGAAACCATCAAGGCTTTGCGCAAGAACGTGCTGGCAAAATGCTACGGGGGAGACATCACCCGCAAACGCAAGCTCCTCGAGAAGCAAAAGGCAGGCAAGAAGCGCATGAAACAGATCGGCTCCGTCGAAGTTCCCCAGGAAGCGTTCCTGGCCATTCTCCAGGTGCAAGACTGATGCAAGCCGCCATGAGTGCGATCACCGGGGCCATACTGGCCGCGTTTCTGGCATACGGGCTCGGTTGGTACACAGGCTACGTCGAGGGCAACTTTGCGCTGCTGTTGCTGCTGGCCACCGCAGTGACGGGCGCCTATTGGGTGGCCGAGCGCCTGTACTTTCTGCCCCAGCGTCGGCGCGCCGCAGATCGCCTGTTGGCCGAACATGATCAGCGCAAGGCAGCGCTGGAGAAGCAAGGCTTCAGCCAGATCGAAGGCGACATCGATAACGCCCGCCAGAAAATCCTGGCGCAGCCTTGGTGGCTGGACTGGACGGCCGGATTGTTCCCGGTGATATGCGCCGTCTTCTTGCTGCGCTCATTCCTGTTCGAGCCTTTCAAGATTCCCTCGGGCTCGATGATTCCCACCCTGAGGATCGGCGACCTCATCCTGGTGAACAAATTCCACTACGGCATTCGACTGCCGGTTGTGAACACCAAGGTCTGGGACAACCATGCGCTCGAACGCGGTGACGTCGTGGTGTTTCGCTACCCGCCTCAGCCCAGCCTCGACTACATCAAGCGGGTGGTGGGCTTGCCAGGCGACGAGGTGGCCTACCTCAACAAGCAACTGACGATCAATGGGCAACCGGTTCCGAGGGCGGCTCAACCGGAGTTCTTTGACAAGGACTCGATGCGCTATTCGCAGCAGTGGCAGGAGCAGTTGGGGAGCAAGACTTACCACACGCTCACCGACGGGGACCGTCCGGCCTTTGTTCCGGGCGCGTCGCAGTTCCCCTTTGTTGACAATTGCAGGTACAGCGTGGAGGGTGTCGTCTGCAAGGTGCCGCAGGGCCACTACTTCATGATGGGCGACAATCGCGACAATTCGCTTGATTCTAGGTATTGGGGCTTTGTGCCCGAGGCGAATATCGTCGGCAAAGCGTTCTTTGTTTGGATGAATTTCGGCGATCTGGGCCGGATTGGCTCGTTCCAGTGATCAAGCGCGTATCTGGAGAACATGAATGAAGCTCAAGCGGCAACAGCAGGGTTTGACGTTCGTAGGCCTCGTTATCGTCGGCGTTCTGCTGGCGCTGGCCGGTCTGGTCGCTGCGCAGGTGTTTCCCACCTACATCGAGTACCTGGCGGTGCAGAAGGCGGTCGACAAGGCGGCGCAAGGATCCACGGTCGCCGAGGTGCGCTCGATTTTCGACAAGGCGGCCACCATCGATGACATCACCACCATCACCGGCAAGGATCTCACCGTTGGCAAGGAAGGTGACCGGGTGGTCGTGTCGTACGACTACGTGCGCGAGATCCACTTGACTGGCCCGGCGTGGCTGGTGATGAAGTACAAGGGTCGCTCGCAGTGAGCGGGCCGCACTGGCCACATTGAACCCTGAACTTGTTGCGCTGCAGAGCCGCCTGCAGCACCGATTTGCCAGCCCTCGATTGCTTGAGCGCGCGTTGACGCACCGCAGCTTCGGCGCGGACCACAACGAGCGCCTTGAGTTTTTGGGTGACTCGGTGCTCAATCTGGCGGTGTCGAGTCTGCTGTACGAACGCTTGGACAACATGCCCGAAGGGGACTTGTCACGCGTTCGTGCCCACCTGGTCAAGCAAGACACCCTGTTCGACATCGCGCAAGGCCTGGGTTTGTCGCCCTGTTTGCGCCTGGGCGATGGCGAGAAGCGCTCTGGCGGGCACAAGCGCCCATCCATACTCGCCGATGCATTGGAAGCGGTCATCGGTGCGGTCTACCTGGACGGTGGCTTTGAACCTGCATCGCAATTGGTGCGGCGCCTTTACGCCGACGTCGAACTCAATGCGCAGATGCGTTCATTGGGCAAGGACCCCAAGACCGAGTTGCAGGAGTGGCTGCAAGCGCGCAAGATGAAGTTGCCTGTGTACCGCGTGGTCGCGACCCTGGGGGAAGCGCACAAGCAGACGTTCGACGTTGAATGTCTGGTTCAGGAATCGGGGCACGCGGAGCGCGGCATCGGTGCGTCGCGGCGGGCAGGAGAGCAGGCGGCGGCCGCCGCCATGCTGCAGCATTTCGCCACCCATGGCGCGTGAGGATCACATGGCGCAGGACCCATCTTCTCAACCTGCCGACGCCAATCTGGAGGCCATGCTCGCGCGAGCGCTGGGCAAGGACGAGGCCGGCGCGCCTGCGGCATCCAACGCCACGGATGCCAGCGCGCAGCGGTGTGGCTATGTCGCAATCGTCGGCAAGCCGAATGTGGGCAAGTCCACCTTGCTCAATGCGCTGGTCGGTCAGAAGGTCAGCATCACTTCGCGCAAGGCGCAGACCACACGCCATCGAATCACCGGTATTCGCACGGTTGGGGCGGCACAGTTTATTTTTGTCGACACGCCTGGGTTTCAGACCCGGCACGGCAACGCCCTCAACCGCTCCTTGAACAAGACGGTTCTGGGGGCGGTGAGCGATGTGGATCTGATTCTGTTTGTGGTCGAAGCGGGCCACTTCAACCTGGCCGACGCCAAAGTGCTCTCGCTGCTGCCCCCCAATGTGCCGGTCATTTTGTTGGCCAACAAGCTGGACCAGGTGCATCGCCGCGGCGAACTCGCACCTTGGTTGCGCGGCATGCAGGAGCGCCACCCCTTTGCCGAGTACGTGCCCATGTCGGCCAAGGCAGCCAAGGACATCGAGCGGCTGTTTGCCATCTGCGAGCGCTACCTGCCCCAGCAACCTTGGATTCATTCAGCAGAGGAACTGACCGATCGCAGCGAGCGGTTCATGGCCGCCGAGATGGTGCGCGAGAAGCTGTTTCGCCTCACGGGTGATGAGCTGCCCTACACCTCCACGGTGGTTATCGACCGGTTCGAGGAAGAGGGGCAGTTGCGACGCATCGCGGCGACCATCGTGGTCGAGCGCGATGGGCACAAGGGCATGGTCATCGGTGACAAGGGCGAAAAGCTCAAGCGCATCGGGACCGAAGCGCGCGTGGAGCTGGAGAAGCTCTGGGGTGGCAAGGTGTTCCTTGAGCTTTGGGTCAAGGTCCGTTCAGGCTGGGCGGACGACGACGCCCGGGTGCGCTCCTTCGGGTACGAGTGAGCACACGCCGCGTCGTCGACGAGCCAGCCTTCGTGCTGCACCGTTACGACTGGAGCGAGTCCAGCCTGGTGCTCGAGGTGCTGACGCGGCACCACGGCCGTGTGGCGGTGGTGGCCAAAGGTGTCAAACGCCCGACGTCACAATTTCGGGCACTGCTGCTGCCGATGCAGCCCTTGCAGATTGCCTGGGGCGGAGACGCAGAGGTTCGCACGCTCAAGTCGGCGCAATGGATGGGCGGGCATGTCATGCCCACCGGCGACGCCCTGTTGGCAGGTGCGTATCTGAACGAGCTCCTGATGCGACTGCTGGCCCGTGACGATCCGCACCCTCGCCTGTATGACCATTACACGCTGGCTGTGCAACTGCTGGCCGAGCAACCCGAAACACAGTCGCTGGTGGTGAGGGCCTTCGAGTTGCTGTTGCTCAAGGATGCCGGCTTGTTGCCCGATCTGGCCAGCGAGGGCCACACGCTGGCGACACTGGACCCCGCTCACGGCTACGTTCTCCTTCCCGATGCAGGCTTGCGCAAGGCGCACGACGACGATCACCACGTGGTGGCCGGCGCGCGGTGGCAAGGGTTGCAAAGTGCCGTCGACCAGGCGGCACCCTTCGTGCCGACCATGCGCGCCTGCGCCGACCTCGCGCCCACCCTGCGTATCCCGCTTCGCAATCTGCTGCACTACCATGCGGGCGTACATACCTTTCGCACCCGCCAGTTGTTGCACGACATGCAGGCCCTGAGTCGTCGTCGACAGGGCCCAACTTCATCTTCCCAGGCTTGACATGTCATCCGTTCGCACCGCCTTGTCGGTCAACCTCAACAAGGTCGCGCTGGTGCGCAACACCCGCCACCTTGGCATTCCTTCCGTCACCCGTGCAGCGAGCCTGTGCCTGGGCGCCGGTGCCGCAGGCGTCACGGTGCATCCCCGGCCCGATGAGCGCCATATCCGCGCGCAGGATGTGCACGACCTGGCCGCCTTGCTCAAGGACTGGCCGGCTTGCGAATACAACATCGAAGGCAACCCGTTTCACAACCTGATGGATTTCATCCGCCAGGTACGGCCGCACCAGGCGACCTTCGTGCCCGATGCCGAAGGGCAGTTCACCAGTGACCACGGATGGCAGTTTCCCGACGATGCCTTGCGCCTGCGCCCTCTGATTGCCGAGTGCCGCGATCTGGGCGTGCGCGTGAGTCTGTTCATGGACGCCGACGCCGATCAGATGGCGGCCGCACGGGATGTCGGGGCCGACAGGGTGGAGCTCTACACGGAGCCCTATGCCGCTGCCTTCGGCACTGCGCAGGAAGGTCAGCAATTGCAGCGGTTTGCTGCTGCGGCGCGTGCGGCCAAGAGGGCCGGTCTGGCGGTCAATGCCGGGCATGACCTCAACCGCGACAACCTCACGCCGTTTCTGCGCGCGGTCGCAGGCGTCAGCGAGGTATCGATCGGCCATGCCCTGATCGCCGACGCGCTTGAAATGGGCTACGAGCGGACCATTCGCGCCTACAACCGCTGCATTGATCTGGCGTTCACATGATCTACGGCATCGGCACCGACATCTGTGATGTGAGGCGGGTGGCCGCCGTGCTCCAGCGCCAAGGCGATCGCTTTGCGCGCAAGGTGTTGAGCGACGCTGAGCTTGAAATCTGGGTCCGTCGCCAGGGCCGTTGGCCCGAGCGTGGTCTTCGTTACCTGGCCACGCGGTTCTCTGCCAAAGAGGCGTTCTCCAAAGCAATCGGACTGGGCATGCGCATGCCCATGACCTGGCGCCGCTGCGAAATCGCCAACCTCGCAAGCGGGCAACCCGTGATCGTTCTTCACGACGAACTGAAAGTCTGGTTTGAAGCGCGCGGCCTGAGCGCCCACGTGACGGTTACCGACGAGACCGACTACGCCGCGAGCTTCGTCGTGGTGGAGCAAGTCCCCCCAACCAAGGCGACACCATGACCATTCACGCTCCGCTCATCATCGACGTTGCCGGCGAATCGCTGAGCGAGGCGGATCGACAGCGCCTTGCGCACCCGGTGGTGGGCGGGGTCATACTGTTTGGCCGAAATTGGCGTGACAGGCTGCAGCTCAGTGCCCTGTGCGCGGAGATCAAGTCCGTGCGTGGCGATCTGTTGATTGCGGTCGATCACGAGGGTGGCCGGGTCCAGCGGTTTCGCAGTGGCGGGTTCACGCACCTGCCGGCGATGGCTGCCTTGGGTGCCCTTTGGGCGGACGGGTCTCCGGACGGCTCCGGCGCGCTGCGTGCGATGGACGCCGCCACAGCGGCGGGCTACGTACTGGGTGCCGAGTTGCGGGCCTGCGGCATTGACCTCAGCTTCACGCCCGTGCTCGACTTGGACCATGGCGGCAGCTCGGTGATCGGTGACAGGGCATTTGCCCGCGATCCGCGGGTGGTGGCCATGTTGGCCCAGGCACTCATGCACGGCCTGCGCCAGAGCGGCATGGCCAATTGCGGCAAGCACTTTCCGGGGCATGGTTTTGTGCGCGGCGACACGCACGTCGAGATTCCGCGTGATCCTCGAACGCTGAGCGCCATCCTGGCCGAAGACGCTCGACCTTACGAATGGTTGAGCGCGAGCCTGTCGGCGGTGATGCCCGCGCACGTGATCTACCCCAAGGTCGATCGGCGCCCGGCCGGCTTCTCATCGCGCTGGTTGCAGGACGTGTTGCGGCGCCGGTTGGGATTCACGGGTGCGGTGTTCAGCGATGACCTGGGCATGGCAGCGGCGCGTCAGATCGAAGGCCATTCCGTTGCGTTCGGCGAGGCGGCCCTGGCCGCGCTGACGGCCGGTTGCGACATGGTGCTGTTGTGCAACCAGAGCGTGGTTGATGAGGGTGCACCCATCGACGATGCCATTGAGGCGCTCTCGCGCGCCGCTGTTCACGGCGAATGGCGGCCATCTCTGGCCAGCGAGGAGCGTCGCCTTGGCTTGCTGCCGGCGTCTGCCGGGCCGGATTGGGATGCCTTGATGGTGCAGGCGCGCTACATGCACGCGCTGACTTTGCTGCCCTGAATCGTCAGGGTTCAGCGCGGTCCAGTCCGAGTTTTTCCAGCAGGTCTGCTACCAACTCCAGCCGCAGAAGGGGGTTGTCGAGCGCCATCAAGCGCTGCTTCAAGTCGGTTGGCGCGGGCAGCAATTCTGCCCAGCGGTTCGCCACCCACCCGGCGTCGTCCCACCGATAGGGCGGCTGAATGGGCAACTGCTCGGTGGCGCCCGCCTGGCGCTCCGTCAGGTTGGCCAATACGCGCTTGAGCCCTTCGACCGTGGAAAGCAGGTCCGGCGGCGGCGCAACCGCCGCGTCTGCGGCAAGCAAGTCCACATCGGCCACCCACAGGCCGTGTGGCAACTGGCTGCGGCGCGTGACCTGAAAGCGTTGCATGCCACGACAACGAATCATCATCAGGCCGGGCTGGGGTCGTTCAAGTGCTTCGATCTGCGCCAACACGCCCACCGGATGAAAAACCTCCTTGGCGAAGCCGTCGCCGCCAGGTGGCGCATTCGGATCGACGCGCCGTACCTCGATGCCCTGGCTCAGGCAGACCACCCCGAAAGGTGCGCCCGCCTTGTGGCAGCGGCCGATCATGTCGAGGTAGCGCACTTCGAAAATGCGCAGCGGCAGCCAGCCGCCCGGAAACAGAACGGTCTGCAGCGGGAACAGTGGCAGCTGCGTCAGCTTGAGCGTGTCGGCAGCGGAGGCGTTGCTCAATCGTTCACCACCGCGTCGGCGCTCTGGCGTTGCAGCATGGCCAGGATGCTGGCCACCTGCCCACGCAGCTCACGACGGTCGCAGATGAAGTCGACCGCACCCTTGGTCTGCAGGAATTCGGCGCGCTGGAAGCCTTCGGGAAGCTTCACGCGCACAGTGTTCTCAATCACCCGCGGGCCGGCAAAGCCGATCAGCGCCTTGGGCTCGGCAATCACCACATCGCCCACGAACGCAAACCCGGCACTCACGCCGCCCATTGTGGGGTCGGTCAGCACGCTGATGTAGGGCAGGCCTTTCTTGGCCAGGCGCGTGAGGGCCGCGTTGGTCTTGGCCATCTGCATCAGCGACAGCAGGCCTTCCTGCATGCGCGCACCGCCGGTCGCGGTGAAGCACACGAAGGGCACCTTTTGCGAGATGGCCTCTTCGACGCCTCGCACAAAGCGCTCGCCGACCACCGAACCCATCGAGCCGCCCATGAAGTCGAACTCGAAGCAGGCGGCCACCAGGCTCATGCCTTTGACGGCGCCGCCCATGACGATGAGCGCGTCGGTTTCGCCGGTAGTCTCAAGCGCCTCTTTCAGGCGCTCGGGGTACTTGCGGCTGTCCTTGAACTTCAGGGCGTCGACGGGCAGCACTTCTTGCGCGACCTCATAGCGACCCTCCGCGTCCAGAAACGCGTCCAGGCGCGCACGCGCACCGATGCGGTGGTGGTGCGCGCAGTGCGGGCAGACGTTCTGGTTCTTTTCGAGGTCGTTCTTGTAGAGAACGGCTTCGCAACTAGGGCACTTCACCCACAGGCCCTCGGGCACGCTGCGGCGCTCGGTGGGGTCGGTCGGGGAGATCTTGGGGGGGAGGAGCTTTTCCAGCCAGGACATTCGGTTCTCCGGGGGTGTACGGGCGCGAGGCGGGATTATGCGTCGAGCGCCTTTCGGATGGTGCGCAGGAACTGACCAGCGATGGGCACGACCTTCTCGTGGGGTTCGTTCTCGATCAGCTGGATCAAGCGGCTGCCAATTACCACGGCGTCGGCGGTTTTGCCAATCGCGCGTGCCGTGTCGGCGTCGCGGATGCCGAAGCCGACTCCCACCGGGATGTGCACGTGTTGGCGGATGCGCGGCAGCATGGCCTCGACCTGCGAGACGTCGAGCGTGCCAGCACCGGTGACTCCCTTGAGCGAGACGTAGTAGACGTACCCACTGGCCACCTGCGCGACCTGCGCCATGCGCTCGTCGGTGGAGGTGGGCGCGAGCAGAAAGATCAGGTCCATGTCGCGTGCGCGCAAGGCCTTGGCGAAGTCTTCGCACTCTTCGGGTGGGTAGTCGACCACCAGCACGCCGTCAACACCGGCCTCGGCCGCGTCCTTCACGAATGCGCCCTGGCCATGCTTCTGGTCATAGCGTTCCACCGGGTTGGCGTAGCCCATGAGGACGACGGGCGTCTTCTGGTTGCGCTCGCGAAAGCGCTTGACCATGGCGATGACCTGAGCCAGGCCCACGCCAGCCGCCAGCGCGCGATCGCCGGCCTTCTGAATCACCGGGCCATCTGCGGACGGATCGGAGAATGGCACGCCCAGCTCGATGATGTCGGCACCGGCCTCGGCCATGCCGTGCATCAGGTCGACGGTGATGTCGGCATAAGGGAAGCCGGCGGTCACGTAGGGGATGAGCGCCTTGCGACCCTCGGCCTTGAGCGCGGTCAGGGTTTGTTCAATGCGGCTCATCGTTTCACCTCGATCGTCGCGTCGCCGCCTTTGACCGACTGCCCGCGGCAGCTGGGGCGGCAATAGAAATCGGCCTTGGACAGATCGGCCACGGTGCCGATGTCCTTGTCGCCACGGCCGGACAGGTTGACCAGGATGGACTGGGTGGGTTTCATGGTCTTGGCCAGTTTCATGGCGTGCGCCAGCGCGTGGCTCGATTCGAGCGCCGGGATGATGCCTTCGGTGCGACACAGGTGGTGAAAGGCTTCGAGTGCCTCGGTGTCGGTGATGCCGACGTACTCGGCGCGGCCGATGTCCTTGAGGTAGGCGTGCTCCGGTCCCACGCCCGGGTAGTCCAGCCCGGCGCTCACGCTGTGTGTCTCGGTGACCTGCCCGTTGTCGTCTTGCAGCACGTAGGTGCGGTTGCCGTGCAGCACGCCGGGGCTGCCCTTCTGCAGAGAGGCCGAGTGTTTGCCACTGTCCAGACCCTCACCGGCCGCCTCCACGCCAATCAGGCGGGTGCGCTCGTGGCCGATGTAGGGGTAGAAGATGCCCATGGCGTTGCTGCCACCTCCCACGCAGGCCACCACCGCGTCGGGCTGTTTGCCCTTGCAGCCGGCCTCCTTGAGCATCTGCGGCATCTGCTTGATGCACTCTTCGCCAATGACACTCTGGAAGTCGCGCACCATCATCGGGTAGGGGTGCGGGCCGGCAACCGTGCCAATGATGTAGAAGGTGTTGTCGACGTTGGCGACCCAGTCACGCAAGGCTTCGTTGAGCGCGTCCTTGAGCGTTCGGCTGCCGCTGTCCACCGGCACCACAGTGGCGCCCAGCAGCTTCATGCGATAGACGTTGGGGCTTTGGCGCTTGACGTCTTCGCTGCCCATATACACCACGCACTCGAGGCCGTAGCGCGCGCAGATGGTGGCGGTGGCCACGCCGTGCTGGCCCGCGCCGGTCTCGGCAATGATGCGCGGCTTGCCCATGCGCCGCGCCAGCATGGCCTGCCCGATGGTGTTGTTCACCTTGTGGGCGCCGGTGTGGTTGAGGTCCTCGCGCTTGAGGAAGATCTGCGCGCCGCCCAGTTCGCGGCTGGTGCGCGCAGCGTGGTAAACGGGGCTGGGCCGGCCCACGAAATGTGCCAGTTCGTACCGGAATTCGGCGAGAAACTCCGGGTCGTGCTGGTACTTGGCGTAGGCGGCCTTGAGCTCGTTGATGGCGTGTGTGAGCGTCTCGCTCACAAAGCTGCCACCGTAGATGCCGAAATGGCCGCGCGGGTCGGGTTGCTGGTAGGGGGTCTGCATGGTCGGGAATCCTGATCGATGGATGGCCCGCAGCAAGACCCGGCATTGGCTCAGGGGGACTGCGGGGGCGGTGGCGTCGCATCGGCGGCGCGCACGGCGGCCACAAAGGCCTGCATCTTCTCGGCGCTCTTGATGCCCTTGGACACCTCGATGCCGGAACTCACGTCAACGGCCCAGGGCCGTACGAGGTGAATGCCATCGGTCACGTTTGCAGGCGTGAGTCCACCAGACAAAACGAGGCGAGAGCTGGCGTTTAGTCGAGGATGTGACCAAGGGAATGCTGTCCAGTCGAAGGATTGACCGCCGCCGCCAAATCCCTCAACGTGGGCATCCAGCAGGATGGCCTGGGCGGTGGCGAAGCGGTTCGCGAATTGTAGAAGATCAAATCCCTTGCCGGCGTCGCCTGTCGGAATGCGGGCCGCGCGCAGGTAAGGGTGCTTCGCCGCATCGCATTCTTCGGGAGACTCGTCGCCGTGGAACTGCAGCACCGCCTGCGGCACCGCGGTCAGCCCTTGCGCGATGGCCTCGGCGCTGGCATTGACGAACAGCAGAACCGGGGTGACGAACGCCGGTAGACGTCGCGCCAGGGCGCCGGCCCGCTCGGGCGTCACGAAGCGGGGGCTGGGGGCGTACATCACGAAGCCGACCGCATCGGCGCCCAGCTGCACCGCGGCATCCACGTCCTTTTCGCGTGTCAGGCCGCAGAACTTGATGCGTGTGCGTCTGTGGGATGTCATGGCAGCCAGTCAAAGGCGGCGGTCCGCTCAGGCAGGTTCCAGACGGCATCGTAGACGGGGCCGAGAAAGTACAGGCCGTCGGGGGAAAAGGTGGGCGCCGCGGCGTCACGGTCTTTGGCTGCCAGCACCTGTGTCATCCAGTCCGGTGGGCGGTTGCCACTGCCGATGGCGATCAGGCAGCCCATGATGTTGCGGATCATGTGGTGCAGGAAGGCATTGGCTTCGAATTCGAATCGCCAATAGGCCCCACGCCTTTGTATGTCGAGACGACGAAGCGTCTTGACCGGGGTGTGGGCCTGGCATTGGGACGCGCGAAACGAGGTGAAGTCGTGTTCGCCCAGCAGGGCCTGCGCGGCGGCAAGCATGGGTTCCAAAGCCAGTGGCCTGAACACCCAGCCCACCTGCCCCTGGTCCACGCTGGGTCGCACGGGCGATTCGAGCAGCACGTAGGCGTAGCGACGCGCGATGGCACTTGCCCGGGCGTGAAAGTTTTGCGGTACCTCGCGCGCCCACTGCACGGCAATGTCTGCGGGCAGAAAGCTGTTGGTGCCTCGTACCCAGGCGTTCTCCGTGCGCTGTAACTGCACGTCGAAGTGCACCACCTGCATCAGGCCGTGCACGCCTGCGTCGGTGCGTCCCGCACACAAGGTGTTGATGGCAGGCAAGGCGCAGAACTTGGCCAGGGCCTGCTCCAGGTGGTCCTGGACTGTTCTGCCACTGGGTTGGCTTTGCCAGCCGTCGTAGGCACTTCCGTTAAAGCTCACGCCCAGCGCGATGCGGTGCATCGGGCTGGGCGTGTCGGGCGAGGGCGAGGGGTCGGTCAAGCGATGGCGTCAGGCCAGATCGGACAAGAAGGTGCTCGCCTTGGTTTTGAGGGGGCCGGAGGCTTCGGCCAGCACTTCTTCAGCCAGCGATCGAGCGCCTTCGAAGTCGCCGATGGCGCGGAATTCTTCCGCCAGCGACAGCTTGGTCTCGAGGGGATTTTCTTCGGTGAGTTCGGCCGGGGTGGGGGCGGCCGTTACCTCCGCGGTCTTGCCGGCACCGCCCTCGAGGTCGAGGTTGAGGTCGCCCAGGTTGAAGTCCATCATCCCGGAGGCAGCAGCGTCTGCTGTGGCGGGGGCTTGCACCGCCGGCGGATTGCCCAGATCCAGGTCGAAGCTGGGTGCGGCCACAGCCTCAGGCGTGACGTGATCCAGGCTGGGCACTTCGAGCGTGACCGGTGCGGTCTCGGCCCGCTCGACATTGCCGGCCGGCGATTCGTCGGGCAAGTCCAGGTCGAAGTCCATGGCACCAGAGGGCTGGGCATCGACGGGGCTGGCGCTTGCGGTGAGCGCTTCGGTGGAGTCGAGGTCGTCGAGCCCCGACATGGGTGCCACTGGCCGCGAATCCGGACCTGAGGCAGCCGCATCGTCGAGCGAGAAGTCAAGATCGAGGTCCAGGGCGCCAGCGCCGGTCGCGGGCCCGGTGCCCAGGTTGACCGTGCTCGGACCGAACGGTGCGGTCTGCAAGGGGCCAGGTGCTGTGCCCGCGACGGCCTTGGCCACCGGGTGTCCGCCCGGTTGATACAGCGGGTTGGAGGGATCCAGTTCGCGACCCAATTCGCAGGCACGCTCCCATTCCGCACCTTCGCCCTGGGTCAGGCCAAATGCTTCGCTGGCCACGACTTCAAATGCGCGCGCATCGCGGCGCTTGGCATAAATCTCAAGCAGCTTGGTGTGAATGGCCACCCGCGTCGGGGTGCTGCGCATCGCTTCCTTGAGGATCTCTTCGGCCTGCAGATCGCGTCCGTATGCGAGGTAGACGTCGGCTTCTGCGACCGGGTCGACGTCGCCCGCGGCGTCCAGCTGGCTGGGCGAATACACCATGGACGAGCCGGACGCCATGGCCTCGGCGGTGTCGATGCGCTGACCACCGCTGGAGCCAAAGAAGGAGTCGGGTTGCAGGCGGCTTTCAAGGAAAGAGCTGTCCACGTTGGCCGAGGCTTTGCGTTGACGCATGCGCCACAGGCCGAAGCCAGCCAACAAAGCCAGCAAGCCACCAGCGACGGGCAGCACCAGGGGGTTCTCGCTGAGGGAGTCGATGAGGCTGGGCTCTTGCGCAGCGGGCGCGGGCAGGGCCGGCGGGGTGGGCGCTTTGACGACGGCCGGGGCAGGGGCTGGTGCCGGAGCTGCGGGGGCAGGTGCGGGTGCCTGAGCCTCGGGCGCAGGTGCTGGCGGGGCCGCGGGCGCCTCTGCCGTGGGCGCTGGCGCCGCCGCGGGGGCAGGAGCGGGTTCGGGGGCGGCAGCCGCAGGCGCTGGGGTCGGCGCAGGTGTCGCCTGTTGGCCCAGCTTGGAGAGCTCTTCGATGTTGCGGGAGAGCTCTGCAGTTCGCTGAGAGGCGTCCTTGGTCTGGCGCTCTTCGGCGATCTTGGATTCGGCGCCGGCTTCCGCCTTGGGTTGGCTCAAGGTCAGACGATCGGTGCTCGGCGCTGGCGCCGCACGATCCTGAACCTCGGCTTGTACCTGGCCACTGGCCTGGCGATCTGCTGCCTCGACCTGGGCCTGGGGCACAGCGCCCGCCAGGCGGCGGCGATATTCGTCGAAGTCGCGGCTTTGTGCTGCGATGGTCTGGCGAGCTTCGCTGGCGCTGACGGCGCTGGCGGCATCTCGGTTGGGCAGGTCGATGACGGCGCCCGCACGCAAGCGGTTGACGTTGCCATCAACGAAGGCATTCGGGTTGGCCTGCAACATGGCCACCAGCATTTGATCCAGTGACACGCCGGAGGGCCGGTTGGCGGCGGCGATGCCGCCTGCGGTGTCGCCGCGTTGCACGGTGACTTGGCGCGGTCCTTCGGCGGGTGCGGGGGCCGGCGCGGGTTCTGCGCTGGCGGCGCGAGGCGCCGCTGGTGCGGGGCTCACCGGTGCGGCAGCAGGTGCTGGCGCAGCCGACGGTGCAGGCGCTGGCCGCGGGGCCTGGGCAATGGGCGCAACGGGTGCAGGCGCAGGCGCCTTGGCACGCAGGCTGGGCGGATCGAACAGCAACGTGTAGTCGCGCACCAGTCGGCCGGTCGACCAGTTGGCTTCCAGGATCAGGTCAAGGAACGGCTCGTTGACCGGGTTCGGGCTGCGAAGACGGAGGAAGGCCCGCCCATCGGCACGGCGCTGAAGCGTGATTTCGAGTTGATTGAGCGCTGGGCTGACGTCGACGCCCGCGGCACGGTAGGTGTCTCCGGACGCCAATCCCACCCGGAGGCTGGATTGTTCGGTCGCACTGATGTCAGGTACGTCAATCTCGGCGCGCAGTGGTTCGCCCAGGGCGGACTGAACAACAACTCTTCCCAGTGCGAGCGCGTTGGCGTCGCCCGGGTGAAGCATCAAGGTCGACACCAGGGCCGCCGCCGCGACGGCGTGCAGGCCCGCAAAGCCCATTCGCTTCGTGTGTTTCGACACGGACGAGGCAGCGGGCGATGGGGTGTGGCGGGTGGGGGATGGCACTGGAACCTCGACGTCAAAAACCGAGAATTGACCTTAACATCAACGGATTACGGTTACAAGCTGAGAATCCGCTTGAGTTTCTGAGGCTACCGCTCGTCACTGCGAGGGGGCCCGTTCCCGTTGTTCACCTGCAACGAGAACGGCCTCGCACCTACCCCCCGGGGTGAGACTCAGTCCTGCAACAGAATCCGCAGCATGCGGCGCAACGGCTCCGCGGCACCCCACAGCAGCTGGTCGCCAATGGTGAAGGCGCCGAGGTATTCCGGCCCCATCGCCATTTTTCGCAGGCGACCGACCGGAATCGACATGGTGCCCGTCACCGCCACCGGCGTGAGGTCGCGCATGGTGTCCTCCCGGGTGTTGGGCACCATTTTGACCCACGGGTTGTCCGCAGCGATCATGGCCTCGATGTCGGCCAGCGGTACGTCCTTGCGCAGCTTGAAGGTCAGTGCCTGTGAGTGGCACCGCATGGCGCCCACTCGCACGCAGAAACCATCAACTGGCACGGCGGGTGCGTTGAAACCCTCGCCCTGGCCAAGAATCTTGTTGGTCTCGGCCATGCCCTTCCACTCTTCGCGGGACACGCCGTTGCCCATGTCCTTGTCGATCCAGGGAATGAGCGAACCGCCCAGCGGCACGCCGAAGTTGGCAACGTCCGACCCGGAAAGTGCGCGTTGTTTGGCGATCACCTTGCGGTCAATTTCCAGAATGGCGCTCTTGGGGTCGTCCAGCAGCGCCTTGACCTCGGCATTGAGCGTGCCGTATTGGGTGAGCAACTCGCGCATGTGCTGAGCGCCGCCGCCGCTGGCGGCCTGGTAGGTCTGTGTGCTCATCCACTCAACCAGTCCCGCTTTGTAGAGCGCGCCCACACCCATCAGCATGCAGCTCACGGTGCAGTTGCCACCAATCCAGTTGCGACCGCCTTTGGCCAATGCGTCCTTGATGACCGGCATGTTCACGGGGTCGAGCACGATGACCGCGTCGTTCTTCATGCGCAGGGAAGAGGCGGCGTCGATCCAGTGGCCGTTCCAGCCGGCCGCGCGCAACTTGGGGAAGACATCGGTGGTGTAGTCGCCCCCTTGGCAGGTAATGACGATGTCACAGCGCTTGAGCGCATCGATGTTGTTGGCGTCCAGCAGTTTGGCTTCGTTCTTGGCCATGGCCGGTGCTGCACCACCCGCATTGGAGGTGGAGAAGAAGATGGGTTCGATGAGGTCGAAGTCGCCTTCTTCGACCATGCGGTCCATCAGCACGGAGCCCACCATGCCGCGCCAGCCAACCAAGCCTACCAATTTGCTCATTGCAGTTCGCCCTTTCAGTGAAGTGATCCGGTGTTGACCAGACCGACTCGCCCGGCTCGTCTGGCCGGGGAGGGCGCACGACGAACCAGGCTGTGTCAGCCCTTAATGGTCGTGGTTTTGGTGGAGATTGCGCACACAGCGACACCCACCAGGGCGGCGGATGCAGTGTTCAACAGGAACGGGCTGGCGGCAAACATGGTCGCGGATTGTAGTGCAAGCGCGGGCCGATCAAGGCCCGGCGAGCGGTCAGCGCAGCGCTTTCACCACGGCGGCACCCATTTCAGCGGTGCCGACTTTGGTGGTGCCTTCGCTGTGGATGTCGGGGGTGCGCAGTCCCTGGGCCAGCACCGCCTTCACCGCCGCCTCGATGCGATCAGCCGCCTGGGCCTGATTGAGGCTGAAGCGCAACATCATGGCCGCACTCAGGATGGTGGCCAATGGGTTCGCCACGCCTTTGCCCGCGATGTCGGGTGCGCTGCCGTGGCTGGGCTCATACAGACCCTGGTTGCTGGCATTGAGGCTGGCCGAGGGCAGCATGCCGATCGAGCCGGTCAGCATGGAGGCCTCGTCCGACAGGATGTCGCCAAACATGTTGCCGGTGACCACCACGTCGAATTTCTTGGGTGCGCGCACCAGTTGCATGGCAGCGTTGTCGACGTACATGTGCTCCAGCTCGACATCCGGGTACTGCGCGTGCACTTCGGTCACCACGTCTTTCCAGAACTGGAAGGTCTCCAGCACGTTGGCCTTGTCAACGCTGGTCACCTTCTTGCTGCGTTTGCGTGCCGCCTGAAACGCCACGTGCGCAATGCGCTCGATCTCGGGCTTGCTGTAGCGCATCGTGTCGAAGGCTTCGTCAGCACCCGGGAAGTGCCCGTCCGCCGCGGTGCGTCGGCCTCGAGGCTGGCCGAAGTAAATGTCGCCCGTCAGCTCCCGGATGATGAGGATGTCCAGTCCCGAAATCACCTCGGGCTTGAGGGTGGAGGCACCCACCAGCTCGGGGTAGCAGATGGCCGGACGGAAGTTGGCGAACAGCCCCATGTGCTTGCGCAAACCCAGGATCGCCTGCTCGGGGCGCAATGCGCGTTCGAGCTTGTCGTATTTCCAGTCGCCCACCGCACCGAACAGCACGGCGTCGGCCTGCTGCGCCAGCTTCAACGTCGATTCCGGCAGCGGGTGACCATGTGCCTCGTAGGCGGCACCGCCCACGGGGGCGGATTCCATCTCAAACGACAGGTCCAGCGCCTGGAGCACCTTGACCGCTTCGGCAACGATTTCGGTGCCGATGCCGTCACCGGGGAGAACTGCAATCTTCATTTGGCAAGGCTGTCTGTCAGCCGTTGAGGGTATGGGCGAGCCAGGGCTTGGTGGCCAGGCGCTCGGCTTCGTAGGCGGTGATCTTGTCTTTGTGGCGCAAGGTCAAACCGATGTCGTCCAGGCCATTGAGCAGGCAGTACTTGCGAAACGGCTGCACGTCGAACGCGATCTCGCCGCCTTGTGGTTCAACGATCACCTGGCGCTCCAGGTCGATCGTGAGGCTGTATCCGGGAAACGCCGCGACCTCGTCGAACAGGCGCGATACCGTGGCCTCGGGCAGCACGATGGGCAGCAGGCCGTTTTTGAAGCAGTTGTTGAAGAAGATGTCGGCGAAACTGGGGGCGATCAGCGCGCGAAAGCCGTATTGCTCAATGGCCCAGGGCGCGTGTTCGCGGCTGGAGCCGCAGCCGAAGTTCTTGCGCGCCAGCAGCACCGACGCACCGGTGTAGCGCGGCAGATTGAGGATGAAGTCCGGATTGGGCTTGCGCTTGGTCTGGTCTTGACCGGGTTCGCCCTTGTCGAGGTAGCGCCACTCGTCGAACAGGTTGGGTCCGAAACCGGTCTTGCGGATCGACTTCAGAAACTGCTTCGGAATGATGGCGTCGGTGTCGACGTTGTCGCGATCCATCGGGGCCACGAGCCCCTTGTGCACTGTGAACTTCTGCATCGCCTTGCCTTACTTGGCCACGTCCTGAATTTTTTCGCCGGCCTTTTCAATGCCCTTGCCGGCGGCCTGACCGACTTCCTTGGCGTCTTGCTTGACGCCGCTCCAGGTGTTGCAACCGGCAAGCGCGGCGCACACGGCCGCAGCGGCGATGAACCATGGGATGCGTTTCATGCGGATCTCCTTTGGCGGATGGACGGGACGCTCAGGCCAGGGTGCGAACGTCGACAAAATGGCCGTGCACGGCGGCGGCCGCGGCCATGGCCGGTGAGACCAGGTGCGTGCGACCGCCAGCGCCCTGGCGACCTTCAAAGTTGCGGTTGCTGGTCGAGGCGCAGCGCTCGCCGGGTTCCAGGCGGTCGGCGTTCATGGCCAGGCACATGCTGCAGCCCGGCTCGCGCCATTCGAAGCCCGCGGCCTTGAATATCTCGTGCAGACCCTCGCGTTCCGCCTGGGCCTTCACCAGCCCGGAGCCGGGCACCACCATGGCCAGCTTGACGTTTTTGGCGACTCGCTGGCCCAGCTTCTTCACCATGGCGGCGGCTTCACGCATGTCTTCGATGCGGCTGTTGGTGCAGGAGCCGATGAACACCTTGTCAACGAAGATGTCGTTCATGGCTTTGCCGGGTTCGAGTGCCATGTAGGTCAGGGCGCGTTCGATCGCGCCACGCTTGGTGGCGTCCTTTTCCTTGTCGGGGTCGGGGACGCGCGCATCGATGCCGAGAACCATCTCGGGCGAGGTGCCCCAGGTCACCTGCGGCACGATTTTCGTGGCGTCGAGTTCGACCACGGTGTCGAAGGTAGCGCCGGGGTCGGAATGCAGGGTGCGCCAGTAGTTGACTGCCTGATCCCATTCCACGCCCTGCGGCGCGAGGGGACGGCCTTTGACGTACTCGATGGTTTTGTCGTCCACCGCCACCAGACCGGCGCGTGCGCCCGCTTCGATGGCCATGTTGCACACGGTCATGCGGCCTTCCATCGACAGCGAGCGGATGGCGCTGCCGGCGAATTCAATCGTGTAGCCCGTGCCGCCCGCGGTGCCGATGCGCCCGATGATGGCCAGCACCACGTCCTTGGCGGTCACGCCCTTGGCCAACTGACCTTCCACCTTGATCAGCATGTTTTTGGCCTTCTTGGCCAGCAGCGTCTGGGTGGCGAGGACGTGCTCGACTTCGCTGGTGCCAATGCCGTGGGCCAGGGCACCGAAGGCGCCGTGCGTGCTGGTGTGCGAGTCGCCGCACACAACGGTCATGCCGGGCAGCGTGGCGCCACTCTCGGGACCGATCACGTGCACGATGCCCTGTCGTTGCGACAGGAAAGGGAAGAACGCTGCCGCGCCAAATTCGGCAATGTTGGCGTCCAGCGTGGTGATCTGCTCTTTGCTGATCGGGTCGGCAATGCCGTCATAGCCGCGTTCCCAGCCGGTGGTGGGTGTGTTGTGGTCGGCGGTGGCCACAACCGAGCTGACGCGCCAGACCTTTCGGCCCTGTTCGCGCAGGCCTTCAAAAGCCTGCGGACTGGTGACTTCGTGCACCAGATGGCGGTCGATGTAGAGAACGGCGGTGCCGTCTTCTTCGGTATGGACGATGTGTTCGTCCCAGATCTTGTCGTACAGCGTGCGGGCCATGGCTTGTCTCTGATCGGTCGTTCGTGGGCCGGTCGACGATTCTACGGGCTGTAGAAAGACAACACCCGCCGAGGCATTCGCCTGGGCGGGTGTTTGCAAGTGTCAGCTTGCGCAGTTCAGCATCACTTCTTGGCGGCGGCCGGCACGTCGCGGCGCGGCGAGCCGGTGAACAGTTGACGTGGACGGCCGATCTTGTACTCAGGATCGCCGATCATTTCGTTGAGCTGGGCGATCCAGCCGACCGTGCGCGCCAGCGCAAAGATGCCGGTGAACAGGTTGACCGGAATGCCGATGGCGCGCTGCACGATGCCGGAGTAGAAGTCCACGTTCGGGTACAGCTTGCGTTGCACGAAGTAGTCGTCTTCCAGGGCGATCTTCTCGAGCTGCTTGGCCAGCTTGAACAGCGGGTCATTCTCAAGACCGAGCTCCTGCAGCACTTCGTTGCAGGTTTCCTGCATGAGCTTGGCGCGCGGGTCGTAGTTCTTGTACACGCGGTGACCGAAGCCCATCAGCTTCACGCCGGAGTTCTTGTCCTTGACCTTCTCCATGAACTCGCCGACCTTGGCAACGCCGCCGTCGCGCTGGATGTCTTCCAGCATGTTCAGACAGGCCTCGTTGGCACCACCGTGGGCAGGGCCCCACAGGCAGGCCACGCCCGCGGCAATGGCCGCGAACGGGTTGGTGCCCGACGAAGCACACAGCCGCACGGTCGAGGTGGAAGCGTTTTGTTCGTGGTCGGCGTGCAGGATGAAGATCCGGTCCAGCGCGCGCTCGAGCACCGGGTTGACCACGTAGTCCTCGCACGGGGTGCCGAACATCATGCGCATGAAGTTGCCTGCGTAGGACAGGCTGTTCTGCGGGTACATGTAGGGCTGACCCATCTTGTACTTATAGGCCAGTGCCACCAGCGTCGGCATCTTGGCGATCAGGCGGATCGCGGCGATTTCGCGGTGCTCCGGGTTATTGATGTCGGTGCTGTCGTGATAGAAGGCCGACAGGCCGCCGACCAGGCCCGTGAGGATGGCCATGGGGTGCGCGTCGCGGCGGAAGCCCCGCAGGAAGAACTGCATCTGCTCGTTGACCATGGTGTGGTTGGTCACGAGCTTGTGGAACTCGGTACGCTGCGTCTCGTCGGGCAGTTCGCCCTTGAGCAGCAGGTAGCACACGTCGAGGTAGTCGCAGTTGGTGGCCAGCTGCTCGATGGGGTAGCCGCGGTACAGCAGCTCGCCCTTGTCGCCGTCGATGTAGGTGATGGCCGACTGGCACGACGCCGTGGACAGGAAGCCCGGGTCGTAGGTGAACATGCCCGTCTGCGCATACAGCTTGCGGATGTCGATCACGTCCGGGCCGATGTTGCCGCCATACACGGGCAGTTCGACGCTGGGGCTGCCGTTGGAGAACGTCAGGGTGGCTTTGTTGTCGACGGGTTTCATGCAGGTTCCTCGGTACTGGTGGTTGGGCTGACGCCGCGCAGCAGGTCAAGGACCCGCTGCACGTCGTCGCGTGCGAGTTCGCCCTCGAGGGGCTTGCGGCCGAGCAGCAGATCCAGCAGGTCGTTGTCGGACAGGTCCATCAACGCGCCCAGCGCATTGGCCTGCCCAACGGTCAGGCAAGATGCGTGCCGCTCGAAGAATCGCTCGATGAACAGATCGTTCTCGAGCAGCCCACGACGGCAGCGCCAGCGCAGCTTGCTCAAGCCGCGTTCGTCCAGCAGGGCGTTGTCGCCGCCGTTCATGGGCTCTGGGATGGTGCTCAGACCGAGCGCAGCACCATCATTTCCTTGATCTTGCCGATGGCCTTGGTGGGGTTCAGACCCTTGGGGCAGACATCGACGCAGTTCATGATGGTGTGGCAGCGGAACAGGCGGTACGGGTCCTCGAGGTTGTCGAGGCGCTCGCTGGTGGCCTGGTCACGGCTGTCGGCGATAAAGCGGTAGGCCTGCAGCAGACCGGCCGGACCCACGAACTTGTCCGGGTTCCACCAGAAGCTGGGGCAGCTGGTCGAGCAGCTGGCGCACAGAATGCATTCGTACAGGCCGTTGAGCTCTTCGCGCTCTTCGGGCGACTGCAGACGCTCTTTCTCGGGTGCGATCGACTCGTTGATGAGGTAGGGCTTGATGCTGTGGTACTGCTTGAAGAACAGCGTCATGTCGACGATCAGGTCGCGCACCACCGGCAGGCCGGGCAGGGGCTTGAGCACGATGTCGCCCTTGAGCGTGTTCATGTTGGTCAGGCAGGCCAGACCGTTCTTGCCGTTGATGTTCATCGCGTCCGAGCCGCACACGCCTTCGCGGCAGGAGCGGCGGAACGAGATCGACGGGTCCACCGCCTTGAGCTTCATCAGCGCGTCGAGCAGCATGCGCTCGTGCCCGTCGAGCTCGACCTGGATGGTCTGCATGTAGGGCTTGGCGTCCTTTTCGGGGTCGTAGCGATAGATCTTGAAAGTGCGAAGTGCCATGTTCTTCTCCGGGGCGTGCTCAGAACGTGCGGACCTTGGGCGGCACGGACTCGACGGTCAGCGGCTTGAGGTTCACCGGCTTGTAGGTCAGCGAGTTGTCGGCGCTGTGCCAAAGCGTGTGCTTCATCCAGTCGGCGTCGTTGCGGCCCAGCGGGTATTGCGCGTCGTCGGCGGGGCGCTCGTAGTCGTACACCGTGTGGGCGCCGCGGCATTCCTTGCGGGCTGCCGCCGAGGTCATGGTCGCCTGGGCGCATTCCATGAGGTTCTCGACCTCCAGCGCTTCGATGCGCGCGGTGTTGAACACCTTGGACTTGTCCTTGAGTTCGATGCCGGCCACGCGCTCGCGCATGGCGTTGATCTTCTGCACGCCTTCGTCCATGCCGGCCTGGGTGCGGAACACGCCCGCATGCTGTTGCATCGCGGCGCGGATGTCGTTGGCCACGTTCTGCGCGTACTCGCCGCTGGTGGTGCTGTCCAGGCGGGCCAGGCGCGACATCGTGAAGTCTGCGCCGTCCTTGGGCACGGGCTTGTGGGTCTTGTTCTTGTCGTTGTACTGGACGATGTGGTTGCCGGCCGCGCGGCCGAACACCAGCAGGTCCAGCAGCGAGTTGGTGCCCAGGCGGTTGGCGCCGTGCACGCTCACGCAGGAGCACTCGCCCACCGCATACAGGCCGTTGACCACCTTTTGGCTGCCCGCGCCATCGGGCACGACGACCTGGCCATTCACGTTGGTCGGGATGCCACCCATCTGGTAGTGGATGGTCGGCACCACGGGGATCGGCTCGCGCGTGATGTCGACGTTGGCGAAGTTCACGCCGATCTCGTACACCGAGGGCAGGCGTTTGTGGATGGTGTCGGCGCTCAGGTAGCTGAAGTTCAGCAGCACGTAGTCCTTGTTGGGACCACAGCCACGGCCTTCCTTGATCTCCTGGTCCATGCAGCGCGAGACGAAGTCGCGCGGTGCCAGATCCTTCAGCGTCGGGGCATAGCGTTCCATGAAGCGCTCGCCCTCGCTGTTGACCAGGAAGGCACCTTCACCACGGCAGCCTTCGGTCAGCAACACGCCAGCACCGGCCACGCCGGTGGGGTGGAACTGCCAGAACTCCATGTCCTGCAGCGGGATGCCGGCGCGTGCCGCCATGCCCAGGCCGTCGCCGGTGTTGATGAAGGCGTTGGTGGAGGCCGCAAAGATGCGGCCCGCGCCGCCGGTGGCCAGCAACGTGGTCTTGGCTTCGAGCATGTAGACCTCACCGGTCTCCATCTCGAGTGCGGTCACACCGACCACGTCGCCCTCGGCATCGCGCACCAGATCGAGCGCCATCCATTCGACGAAGAAGGTGGTGCGGGCTGCCACGTTCTGCTGGTACAGCGTGTGCAGCATGGCGTGGCCGGTGCGGTCGGCCGCGGCGCAGGCGCGC